>JAQEWB010000001.1 GCA_027694045.1 Bacillaceae bacterium OF18-1A
CCCTAAAGGCTGCCTAATGAAACGACCTGTCTAACTTTATGGGGTCAGTTCAAGAATCTCTGCCTGTTTTTCATTTCTTTTCAAAAGTAGTAATAAAAACGCTACATATAATGAGAATACCACCGATGAAAAAGTTCATATTTAATGTTTCATTTAAGAGAAGCCAACCAAGTAATGATCCGACGATAGGTTGGAAGAAGAAAAATAATGAGCCGATGCTTGCGTCCATTAATTCCAATCCTTTATTCCAAAGGAAAAATGCGCCTGCTGTTGAGACGATCCCTAAGTAAAGTACACCTAATATTACATACATGTTCATATGTTCAATAGAGGTTGATTGGAATTCCCATATCATAAAAGGTGTAATGAAAAAGAGTGAAAAGAATATGGCGTACGTTGTAATAACTAACGATGAAAATTTGACTGAAGCAATTTTTACGTAAATGGATAGTAAGGCCCACGTGATGGCAGCTCCAACTAAAATGATTGTTCCGATAAAATAGGAGCCAATTTCAATATCCCATCCGATAACGATAATGACACCGATTGTCGCTATGATAGTAGATAGCAGTCTACGAGCGGTTAGTTTTTCTTTTAAAATGATTGCTGCAAATATAACCATAAATGCAGGTGTAGCTGATGTGACTAAAGAGCCTGTGTGAGCGTCGGATAATTTTGTTCCGATAAATTGACATGTGATTGAAATGAAATATCCAATAAATCCAATCCAAGCGAATAGTAACCAATCTTTTTTACGAATGGTTGCTTTTTTCTTTTGCTTTTTTTCAGCTATTTTTAAAATCATATATAAAGCAGCAAAAGCGATAATAAAGCGTAACCAAACGAGTGTGAGCGGTGGGATATAATCGAGTACATATTTGCTAACGACATACATACCGCCCCATATACTTGCTGCTAATGATAAACATATTGCTCCTAAAATTGTTTGTTGCATATGAAGTACCTCCGTCTATTTTTAGGGTGTGATAAGTTCCCTAAGACGAGGCGTAGCGTATGTGTTATATGAATGGAATGCCCGTCTTAGATTATAGACGGCCTACAGGTTGATCGTTTTCGAATGAAGTGTTGTAGTACATGTGTCCATTCTCCTTTCAAATTTTATAACAATATTATAACTTAATTTTCAGTTTATTAAAGGTGCTGATTTTTAGAAAATGGGGTGTTTGGCTACTTGAGAAAGCATAGAATATAGTGGAACAACATATTTTTAAAATGGAAAAAATTATATATTGCTAGAGAAAGAGGAGGCGATTTACATTACTACAACGATTATTTCTCATTTTTATAATGAAGAGTATTTATTGCCGTGGTGGCTTATGCATCATACGAAATTGTTTGATCATGGCATTTTAATAAATAAAGGTTCGACGGATCGATCGGTTGAAATTTGTAAAGCTCTTGCACCACATTGGGAAGTAAGAGATTCTGCATATCCAGGATTTGATGCGCCAGCGACAGATCGTGAAGTAATGGCGGTGGAACAAGAAGTAGAAGGCTGGAAAATGATTTTAAATACGACGGAGTTTCTTTGTGTGCAAGATAAAAATCAGTTTTGGAAGTCACTGCATGATATGGGAGGAAGAATGTATTTGTTGGAAGGGTTAGTTATGGTCGATGATCCTAACTATAATTATACAGAGCCTATATATGAACTCCCTTTAGTAAAACAGCGATTTCACGGTTATTTACCAGGGGAGTGGAGATTGTGGAGAAGAGGAAGATTTATTCATAATCATGAACACGGAAGTTATACAGTTGGAAGACATTTATCCGCGCATGAATCTATGATTTATCCTCCTCTTGCATGTATTTTATGGTTTGGGTTTAGTCCGTGGAATGATGCGATAAGAAAGAGAAAGTTACAAATTGGTCCGACTCTTTCTGCAGCGAGTAGCAATGGAGGAATGGGCACGCATCACATGATTACGCCTGAAAGGTTGGAAGAATGGTATAAGGAATTAGCAGAAGGGACGAAGGACTTACGTCTTAGCGATGCATATCATTATGTTTTTTCGTAAAATGATTCCCACCATGAAATGGTTTCTTCAATTCCCGTGTTTAGATTGTATTTTGGTTTCCAGTTTACGTCCGTCTGTAAACGTTTCACATGAACGCCGACGAATAAAGGTTCATTTTTAGGGAAAGGAATAGCGCCTAGTTTCATTAAATTTTCTTTTCCTATCTTTTTCGCAATGATAGAAGCCAATTCTTTAATTTGTATAGATTGACCAGAAGCGATATTTATCGTGCCTGTAATATCGTAATTTAATAATGTTACGAGAGCGTCAGCAACGTCGCTCACATGGAGAAAATCTCTTGATTGCTTTCCATGTGTACATAGCGCTTCCTCATTTTTTAATAAGGAAGTAATAATGTTAGAAACGAGTCGATTCCCTTGTTCATAAGGGCCATACATATGAAAGATTCTGCCCCAGCACATGCTAAGGTTCGTTTGCTCAGCATACGATTGTAGCCAGGAGTGAAGTGCATTTTTACATAATGAATACGGGGTTTTATAGGAAAGAGGCGATGAATCTTCAAATAATACGCCGTTAAACCATTCATATTCTGCACCAGTACCTGCAACAACGATACGCTCTCCGCCGCATGTTGTGAAGTGTTGAATCAATGAAATGCTGGACTGAAGCCAATAGTAATTGTTAATAGATACGTAACATGCTGGCGGAACTGCTTCCCAAGCGAGATGAATGAGATGACTTGGCTGAATGTCATAAATGAATTTTTTTACTTCGTCTTCATGGAGTAAGTTTATTTTATGCCAATGACAAGGAAGGTGGATCGGTTTATTTGTATTATATGTGGCGTGCACTTCATACCCTTGTTGGATAAGCGAACGGACAACATATTTACCTATCCAGCCACTTCCGCCTGTTACAACAATTTTCTTCATGGTTCAATCACTTCAACTTCTGGAATCGTTACTAAAAATTTGCCGCCCCATTGACGAATGAAAGAACATTCTTTCATAATTTCATCTTTCAAATTCCAAGGCAGTATAAGAATGTAATCCGGTTTTGTACGTTTTATTTCTTCGGGAGATTCTACGGGGATACGTGTTCCTGGTAAAAGGAGATTTTGTTTGTGCGGATTTTTATCTACTGTATAAGCTAGAAATTCTTTTCCTATCCCGCAATAATTTAAAAGGGTGTTTCCTTTAGCTGGGGCACCGTAGCCGACAACTTGTTTATTTAACGCTTTTGCTTCTATAAAGAATTTTAAAATGTTTATTTTCAATTGTTCCACTTGTTTAGAAAAAAGGAGATAGCAATCTAGTGTATCTAGTCCGTGTTCCACTTCTTTTTGGATTAATTTTGTAACATGAGGATGGATAGTGGACTTGGCGTTTGCATGGTTTATAAAAATTCGTAAAGAACCACCGTGCGTTGAAAGTTCTTCTGCATCAACAATTTGTAAATGATGATGAGCTAAAATTTTTTGAAGGCTTATAAGTGAGAAGTAGGAGAAGTGCTCGTGATAAATTGTATCAAACTGCTTATAAGATATGAGGTTCAATAAGTGAGGGAATTCGATTGTTATCGTACCATCTTCTTTTAGTAACGTTTTTAAGCCTGCGACAAAATCATGTAAGTTCGGAACGTGTGCCAATACGTTATTTGCGACGATTAAATCAGCTTGTGGTAATTGTTTTGCTAAGTCATTACCGAAAAAATTCACATGAGTAGGAATTCCTTTTTGAATAGCGATTTCAGCTACGTTTTGTGCTGGTTCAATTCCTAACGTATCGATATTTTCTTTTTGAAAATATTGTAATAAGTACCCGTCGTTGCTTGCGATTTCAATCACTTTTGAATGCTTTGTTAAATTAAAACGTTTCATTGCCATTTCTACATATTGTTTCGCGTGGAGTAGCCAACTTGAAGAGTAAGAGCTGAAATATAAGTAGTCATGAAAAATATTTTGCGGCGATTCGAATTCATCTAATTGTACAAGTAAACAAGAGTTACAAACAAATGTGTGGAGCGGATAGAAAGGTTCCATTTTATATGAATGTTCTGGAGCTACAAATGAGTTAGCGAGAGGGGAAACTCCTAAATCTAAAAAAGTATTCGTTAGCACTGCGTTGCAAAAGCGACATTTTTTCTGTTCCATCGTATAGCCCCCTTATAAATTTTGAAATGCATTGATTTGTTGCCTTGTGAATGATTCTATATTTTCACCAGATGCATATTTTTTGTACCATTCAACTGTCCAAGCGATTGCATCTGCCGTTGATAGTTTCGGTGTCCAGCCCAGCTTATTTACAGCTTTCGTGCTATTGAGTGTTAAAATAGGTGCTTCATAAGGAGTATTTGTAGTGGGAGAAAGGATTGTTAATGGCTTATTCCATAATGTGATTACAGTGTGAATGACATTTTCTACAGTTCTGTTAGGTTCATTGATTGGACCGAAATTCCAAGCTTCTGCATATGCAGCGTCGTTCCAAAGCTTCTCAGCTAAAAGGATATAGCCGTGTAAAGGATCTAAAACATGTTGCCATGGACGAATAGCGTGTTTGTTTCGAATACACAATGTGTGATCGTGTAAATAGGCCCGAATAATATCTGGAAATAATCGATCTTCTGCCCAATCACCACCACCGATGACGTTACCTGCTCTTACAGAGGCGAGCGAAGGGGAATTCGTGTGAAAGAAAGATTTATGATACGATGTTGCAACTAATTCAGCACAAGCTTTACTAGCACTATAAGGGTCGGATCCTCCTAGTCGATCATTTTCAACGAATGCCCGGTTACCACTCCCGTCATTTTCATAACATTTATCACTCGTAACGTTAATGATAGCGCGTATACTTTCTACATGTTTTGCTGCCTCTAAAACGTGAACAGTACCTAAAACATTCGTTTTAAAGGTATCGATTGGATTTTTGTATGAAGTAGTGACGATTGGCTGAGCTGCTAAATGAAAAATGATGTCAGGATTCTGTTGCTTTATGGCATGGAATAAAGAATCGTAATCTGTAATATCTCCTTTAATTGTCACGCACTTTTCTGCTACGTTACATTGTTCGAAGAGGTTAGGGGTTGATGGGGGCTGAGAAGAATAGCCGATGATATCTGCACCTAAAGAAGTTAAAAAAAGAGTGAGCCATGAGCCTTTAAAACCAGTGTGTCCTGTAATAAATACTTTTTTCTTATTCCAAAAAGATGATGAAGCCATATTACCAGACCTTCCATGGAGCGTTATTGTTTTCCCATAGCTCAACTAGTTTATTTTTATCACGCAATGTATCCATTGGATGCCAAAAACCAGTGTGTTGAAATGCTGCAATCTCATTGTTATTGACTAACTGAACTAACGTTTCAGTTTCAAAAACGGACTTATCTCCACTAATGTAATTGAAAATATCATGGTTTAAAACGAAAAATCCACCGTTAACCCATCCACCATCACCTAGTGGCTTCTCTTGAAAGGATGTGACAGATTGTTTATCGATAACGAGAGAACCGAATCGACCGGGAGGCTGTACGGCTGTAACAGTAGCCATTTTTCCATGTTTTTTATGAAAGGCTATCAGTTCTTTTATATTTACATTGCTTAATCCATCGCCATAAGTGAGGCAGAAAGGTTCGTTTCCGACGTATTTTTGTATTCTTTTCACGCGTCCGCCTGTTTCTGTATTTAGTCCTGTATCGATCAGTGTTACTTTCCATGGTTCTATAGGTTGAGAATGGCTAGTAATTGTATTATCACTTAAATGTATCGTGAAATCAGACATGTGTAAGTTGTAGTTTAGAAAGAATTCTTTAATTGCATACCCTTTATAACCGAGGCAAATAATAAATTCAGTAATCCCGTAATGGCTAAATAAACTCATAATGTGCCATAGGATCGGCTTTGTTCCAATTTCAATCATAGGTTTTGGTTTTAAATGTGTTTCTTCCCCAATCCGTGTCCCGTACCCACCAGCAAGAATAACAGCTTTCATTTTTTCCTCCTAAAATAAAAATGTAATATATATACAGTATTCATATTTTATGCAAATGAGATTGTTTTTGATTAAACGGATGAAATTGTGTGAGGTGATGATAATGCAGAAAATATTAAGGTTTGAACTTTGGAAATAATTCTTGATATTCAGGATTATTACGGAGGTCTTGTGTTAAGTTACTAAGTTTTAAAAAACGGGTTTCCAATTCTTCAGGAGATTGGCCGTAATGTGTTTGAAGTCCCATTTGAACCCCCATTTTTGAAAGGGTAGGTGTAATTTGTAATTTTCTTGCTTTGGACTGTTCATTCCAAGGGCTAAAATAAAATTTTAAAATAAATGAAGGGTAGTCATAAATTATATTCTCGTGCCGTGAATAATGTCTACCAGGTAAATATGCACCATCTAGATGATTATGAATAAACCTCCAAGCACACCCGAATTTTGGGTTGTAAGGGAAGACACCGTGGTATCGCTGTTCTACTAATGGGATAGAATATCTTGGCTTTGAATAATTGTAAATATGACTATCTATCATTAAAATCATTCTAATCGCATACATATTTTGTCCTAGTGTATGAAGAGATGAGAAAAACTCTTCTTTATTATTACAACATAAAAACTCTGTAGTATTTAAAACCATTTTCCAACCTGAAACTTCTCTTTCAATTTCCATCACTTCAATATCAGTATTAGTTGGATCAAACTCAAGAAATCTGGAGTCTCGCACTTCCCAGTGGGGTGCGAATAGTTTACAAAACTCTACGGAACGATCAGTAGAACCTCTATTAATTAAAATACCGTGATCGAATATTTTTGTGTGATGCATAAGCCACCATGGGAGTAAATACTCTTCGTTATAAAAATGAGAAATGATAGTCTTTTTTACGTCAATCTCCTCCTATACAAGCAATCATTATTAGTAGGATATGCTTTTACATAAGAAAGGTTAAAAGATGTGAGCTATATAGTGATTAGGTAATAGTTTAGTAATTTCATTGTAGTCGTAGATTATGGGTGTACGAATAGGGTGGGTCTTGTAAGTTTGTATAAATTGTGAATAACAAACCATCACGTTTGACTGTACAGTTTATGTGTTGTATGATACTAGTAATATAAACAAGGGGGGAAGATCGTTGGGAAGGTGTATCGAATCGGACAGTTGGCTCTCATGGCTCACGTGTCGAAACGAACGATTGATTATTATACGAATCTAGGTATCTTAAAAGCGGAGCGATCTCAATCTAATTATCGCTATTACGACGAAACAGCATTTGAGACATTACAATTTATTGAGAAGTGCAAAGAAATGCATATGCCGCTTTGTGAGATTAAAGAGAAAATCGAGGAGAAGAAGAAGCTGCTCGGTATCAATGAACACGTTTCGAAACAAGTGAATGAAGTGACAGACCATATTCATCGATTAGAAGCAGAGTTAACAGAGTTAAAGCCGCTTTTAGATGGATTGACTGATTCACAACGTGAAAAAATATCGAAATCTTTATCTGGTCAAACGACAGCTTTAATACAGACACTTGCTCTATTATTATAGAGAAAAGTGCAATCCGACCTCTTTAATTTTTGTATAGGGCTATGTTTTCTAATGAACAAATAAGAAAACATTATAATATACAGGAGGTGGACACCTTAGTTTTTTTAACTAAGGGGATTCATTGGGAATATTTAATTTAGTCATGGTTGCGATTTTAATCGCATTTACTGGATTTTTCGTAGCAGCAGAGTTTGCGATTGTAAAAGTACGTTCAAGTCGTATCGATCAGCTTGTTGCGGAAGGAAAACGCGGTGCTTTAGCAGCGAAAAAGGTAACATCAAATTTAGATGAATATTTATCTGCTTGTCAATTAGGTATTACAGTTACAGCTATGGGATTAGGTTGGTTAGGTGAACCGACGATAGAAAAGTTATTACACCCATTATTTGAGAGATTGAATTTAAATCCTTCTATTTCATCAGTATTAACATTTGGTCTTGCTTTTATGTTAATGACATATTTACACGTTGTAGTAGGAGAATTAGCTCCGAAAACGATGGCAATTCAAAAGGCTGAAAAAGTAACATTATTATTTGCAGCACCACTAATGATGTTCTATAAAGTGATGTATCCATTTATTTGGGTATTAAATGGTTCAGCTCGTGTGATAACTGGCTTATTCGGTTTAAAACCAGCTTCAGAACATGAAGTAGCTCATACAGAGGAAGAATTACGCCTTATCCTTTCAGATAGCTATGAAAGTGGCGAAATTAATCAGGCTGAATACAAGTATGTAAATAACATTTTTGAATTTGATAATCGTATTGCGAAAGAGATTATGGTACCGCGAACAGAAATCGTTGGTTTCTACCTAGAAGATTCAGTAGAAGAACACATGAAAGTAATCCAAAATGAGCGATACACACGTTATCCGATTTTTGGAGAAGATAAAGATGATATTATCGGTATGGTCAATGTAAAAGATTTCTTTATTCGATATATGACCGAGGATCAAAAAGATTTATCATCAATTCGCTCGTATATGCGTCCGATTATTGAAGTGATGGAAACAACTCCAATTCACGATTTATTACTACAAATGCAGAAGAAGCGAATTCCAATGGCTGTTTTATATGATGAGTACGGAGGAACAGCTGGAATTGTAACGCTTGAGGACATCTTGGAGGAAATCGTCGGCGAAATTCGTGATGAATATGATGAAGATGAAGCACCACCAATCCAACATGTGAACGAGCAACATATTATTGTTGATGGAAAAGTGCTTATCTCAGAAGTGAAAGATTTATTTGGATTACACATTGAAGAAGATGATGTGGATACAATCGGTGGATGGATTATGATGCAAAATCATGAAATTGAAGAAGGACAACACGTTGAGGCGGAAGGTTATGAATTTAAAGTGTTAGAAAAAGACGCTTACCAAATTAAACGTGTTGAAATTCGTAAGATGGAGCAGGAACAAGAAGAAGAGAAAGCAGCAACTGTGTAAGTTGCTGCTTTTCTTCTAAAGTATAAAAAATGAGAAATTAGGAGCGGATATTTTGATTCAAGTAGCCTTACGTGTATATCGATTACAATTGTATGTGATCTTTAGTGGTTTACTACTTATGTGGACGATTACTCCGTTTGGAAAACAAGTAACAGGATTTGGTATTGGATTAGCTGTAAGTGCATACTGTCTTTGGTTATTAGCTCGTAGAGTGGAGAAAATAGGAAGAAGTATCGTAATGAAAGAAAAAGCTCCAGGATTAGGAGTTTTAAACCGATTTGCAGCTGCCATATTAGGAGCAATCATCATGTATGAAATCGAGCATGAAATGGAAATGTGGGCGTTTGGTACAGGTATTTTAGGTGGTCACTTTTTAATGATTGTGAATTTAGCCTATGCAAATATGCAGTTAGTGAAAGAAGAAGAGAAGCGAAAGGAAAGTGCTTCGAAAAACATAGAGCTATAACGTAAGGGACCTAATAAGGGTTCCTTTTTTAGTTGCGTGAAAATTAGCGACAAAATATAATACGCTTCTTTTTTTTGCTTTTCAATAGTACAAAAAATAATTTGAAAAAATTTAAAAACCCATCGATTTCTCAAGCTTATGTATGTTATTATGACAAAAGACTTTTTGAAAGAGGTGGATATCAATGTTACAAGCGTTGCTTATTTTTGTGCTTCAAATTATTTACGTTCCGGTTTTAACAATTCGTACGATTTTGCTTGTAAAGAATCAAACAAGATCCGCTGCTGGCGTAGGATTGTTAGAAGGGGCTATTTACATTGTCAGTTTAGGTATTGTGTTTCAAGATTTATCAAATTGGATGAACATCGTTGCCTATGTCATCGGCTTTAGTGCGGGACTATTATTAGGCGGTTATATAGAGAATAAATTAGCAATTGGATATATTACGTATCAAGTTAGTTTACTAGACCGTTGTAATGAATTAGTAGATGAATTACGTCACTCTGGATTTGGCGTTACAGTATTTGAAGGGGAAGGGATTAATTCTATCCGTTACCGTTTAGATATCGTTGCAAAGCGTTCAAGAGAGAAAGAACTGTTAGAAATTATTAACGAAATTGCACCGAAAGCGTTTATGTCTTCTTATGAAATCCGTTCATTTAAAGGTGGATATTTAACGAAGGCAATGAAGAAAAGAGCGTTATTGAAAAAGAAAGATCATCATGCATCATAAAGAAAAGGGAGTAGTGCAGTTTTAAAAGCATGGCATAATCCGATATGTAAAAGAGAGGAATCCATTTTGAAGTGGATTCCTCTCTTTTTTATTGTTAATTAAAAAACTAAATCGTATAATTATTTTTTTTGCTCATCCTCAAATTAATGATTAGCCATATGGTTTGAAAAAATACAGGTATGATAAACGTGATTAATACAACGATAAGTGATATTGATTTAATTTCGGGTGTTTGAATGATACCGGCACCATCAACATCCCGCAGCCAAATAATAGCGGCCCACACTCCAAAAAGGGTAATCCAAAATATGTTACCAATCCACCAAGAAATCCATCGTTTTTTCATGTTAGCACCCCCTATATTTACCCACTGTTAAAATTAGTTTTTAACTGTATATCTCACTTGTTTGAAGGTTACCATCTCTCCATCTTTATTATCATCTTTCGTTTGCACAAGTTGAACTTTCGGTTTGTAGTCTGTCCTATGAGCATTTTTAATACCTTTAATGTTCAATTTGTATGATTCATCATTTTTTATTTTTTGCTCAAATACTTTTTCATTGGCAACATAAATAAAGGTCACTTTATTTTCATCGATGCCCTCAGTTTTAATTTCCACTTCATTATCTTTCGGTGTAATCGTTGGTGTTAATAATTCCATACTGCCGTTTCCAGTTTCTAAAGAATTTTCTACTATAGTTGAACATCCGGATAATATGATTCCGGTGGATAGAAGACCTATTAATTTCCTTTTCATAATATCCCCCAATTTCCAGTGATTTTGGATTTCAGAAAAGCTAGACTGCTAGCCTTTTTTTAATTGTACCATAATATGTAAATTAAAAGAGCTAAAAAGTTCACTTGTTGTTGTGAATTAGTATTTTTCCAGTACGTATATATTTTCTTTAGAGTCCCTTTGTTTAATATTTAAAATATGAAGAGAAATAAAACCAATAAGACCGATTCCACCGAAAATAAGCCATGGTGTATACATTCCGCTTAAGTTGGATGTAAAAGATGTCCCGGTATAGTTACCAATGATAAAACCAAATGCGAGTGATAATGGAAAATACCAAACGATACAAGAGAGCCAATTGATATGCTACAAACAGAAGAGGATATAAAGTTCTTTATGAAAGAATATTTTGATGAAGAGCTGTCATTTCATACGATAGAAGAATTAAAAAGTTTTCGAGAAGATATTCGGATGGCAATTGAAGGCGGAGAATCATTGCAAAAATGGTTAAGGAAATATCCATTTCAAGTGCACGTAAGGGAAGATATGAAAGGTATTACGTATGAACCAACGCAGGAAGAAAATATGTATACAAAAATATTGAGTATTGTGTTAACGGCAATTCAAGAAAATTTGTGGGAAAGGTTAAAAGCATGTCCAGATTGTCGCTGGGTATTTTATGATCATTCGCGAAATGGAAGCAAAAGATGGTGTGGTATGTATGCTGGAGAAGAAGGAGGAAGAGCGTGCGGAACGATTGCGAAAGTAAAAAACTACCGAGCAAAGAGAAAAGGGAGATCGGGGTATAATGTGTAATTTATAGTTAGGAGAAAAAATTGGATGGGGGAATGAGGATATGGAAGGTACACAGATGTTAGCTTTAAATAAAAAGTGTTGGGATACAGTTGCACCGTACTTCTTTCAAGTGGACTGTTTACCGAAATATGGGCCGTATACAGCGTCTGAGGATGAGATTCATTTGTTCGATTCAATCAAAAATAAAAAAGTTCTTGATATTGGATGCGGGAGTGGACATTCGTTACAATATATGGCGGAACATGAGGCAGAGGAGTTATGGGGGCTGGATCTTTCAAGTACGCAAATTGAAACGGCGAATGAAACTTTAAAGGATTGGAATTCAAAGTTAATATGTGGAGCGATGGAAGAGGAAAGGGATATTCCGAAAGAGTATTTTGATATTGTATATTCTATCTATGCATTAGGTTGGACTTCAAATTTAAGAAAAACATTAGAACTTATATATTCATATTTAAAGCCAGGAGGAAGTTTTATTTTTAGCTGGGAGCATCCGGTATATTCAAACTTACAGTATGGTACAGAAGAAATTGTTTTAAAGTCCTCTTATCATGAAGAAACTCCTATTACGTTTGAAACATTTAAAGGTGAAAATGTACAAGCGACTTTATATAAGAGAAAAATAAGTACATACATAAATGAGCTAAATAGAGTGGGATTTACAATTGAGAGAATTGAAGAACCAGAACCATCTAGCATGTTTGATGAAGAATTAGCTGAGCCGTCTACGAAGTATTATTCTTTATATAAAGCTAGAATGGTGCCGACGACTTTTATTATGAAGGTGAGGAAGTGATTTGTTAAAAAAGAAGTCTATCATTTCATACAGTTGAAATGATAGACTTCTTTTTTATGAAAAATATAGTTGGATGGTACTTTTTGTATAACAGTGCATTACATATAAAAGTGTAATTATTTTGGGGAGGGGGATTGTTGTGCGTCATCATAGAAATTGTAAAAAATTTGGAGCGGCACTGCCTCTGCCGCTTATAGGAGAAATTGGACCAGTTGGTGACAGGGGACCCACTGGCCCAACTGGAGGGCATGAAGGTCCGGTGGGGCCTCAAGGAATTACTGGACCGATAGGAGCGACTGGTCCACAAGGTTCTCAAGGGATACAAGGAGTTCGGGGAGAGAAGGGAACGATAGGGGCTCAAGGAATGCAAGGAGCTATTGGTGATACCGGAGAACAAGGGGGTACGGGACCAATTGGCTTACAAGGTTTTCAAGGGTTAATGGGTAATCAAGGTCCAATTGGTGATATTGGCGTACAAGGACAAGAAGGAATACAAGGAGTTACAGGCTCTGTTGGTAGTCAAGGCCTCCAGGGTCCTCAAGGAATACAAGGTGAAATAGGAGGAATAGGACAAACGGGAGCGCAAGGAATGCAAGGGATGATGGGGGAAATTGGTATATCAAGTATGACGGGTCCCCAAGGTTTCCAAGGAGCGCAAGGAACACAAGGTGAGACAGGAGCTACAGGTGTACAAGGGGAAGAAGGTCCTCAAGGAATACAAGGGATTGCAGGTGAGCAAGGTCCTCAAGGTTCTCAAGGAATACAAGGTGTAATCGGCCCAACTGGTTCTACTGGAATACAAGGAGCGCAAGGTATAAGTGGAACAAAGGGAATAACAGGTGTAATAGGTCCCCAAGGTTCTCAAGGTCCTCAAGGAATACAAGGAATCACCGGATCGACAGGTTTTCAAGGAATAAAAGGAATACGAGGGTTAACAGGAGCAACAGGGAGCGTTGGTATACAAGGCCCTGAAGGACCACCGGGTGGTCCGACGGGAATAACTGGTCCAATTGGTCCTTCTAGTGGAGTGACTGGACCCTCTGGCCCACCCGGTCCACCAGGTGGCCCGACCGGTGCAACAGGTGAAACTGGTGTGCAAGGTGTAACTGGTGAAATGGGTTCAATAGGAACGCAAGGGTTACAAGGAATAACTGGTCCAACCGGTCCTCAAGGTGTAAGAGGAGCACAAGGTTCTCAAGGTATAGTTGGAGCAGTTGGAGTACAAGGGGCACAAGGTACTCAAGGAAACCAAGGTATAACAGGAGAAATCGGTGTAGAAGGCCCTCAAGGGATACAAGGACCGCAGGGAGGAATCGGTCCAACCGGTGCAGAAGGCCCTAAAGGTATTCAAGGAATACAAGGAGAAATCGGTCCGACAGGGGCACAAGGGATACTAGGAATACAAGGTATAGACGGTCCAATAGGAGAAACAGGAGCGGCAGGAGTTCAAGGTTCTCAAGGAATAACTGGACTAACAGGAGCAACAGGAGTTCAAGGTCTTCAAGGTGTGCAAGGAATACAAGGAGAAACAGGAGCAGCAGGAGTTCAAGGTCTTCAAGGTGTGCAAGGAATACAAGGAGAAATTGGATTAACTGGCGCTCAAGGTGCTCAAGGTCTTCAAGGAGTCCAAGGAATAACTGGTCCAACAGGAGAAATTGGTGTGCAAGGTCCTCAAGGTATCCAAGGGATCGTAGGTCCGACAGGTATTCAAGGTCTTCAGGGCATTCAAGGCATACAAGGAATAATAGGTCCAACAGGGGCACAAGGAAGTAGAGGTCCTCAAGGAGATGTAGGGGGAGCAGGTATAACAGGACCGCAAGGAATACAAGGAGTACAAGGAAGTCAGGGACCTGGTGGACTTCAAGGAAACGCTGGAATTATTGGTGCAACTGGAGAAACAGGAGAAACGGGAGCGGTTGGAGCACAAGGTTTGCAAGGTCTTCAAGGGATTATGGGTATCCAAGGAATTATGGGAGTGACAGGCAATACAGGAGCAACTGGAGTAGCTGGAATACAAGGTATACAAGGTGTTCAAGGTATGCAAGGCCCAATAGGGATAAGTGGAATGACAGGGGCTAGTGGTAGTATAGGAATCGGTGGAGCACAAGGTAGTCAGGGACCGAGTGGAGTGACTGGTCCAACAGGAGAAATTGGTAGTATAGGACCTATAGGTTTCCAGGGGCTAGTAGGTGCTACTGGGGCGACTGGTTTACCTAGTGGAGGAGCTTATTTTTTCTCTACTGCAACGAGTGCAATTGCAGCGAATGCACTCATTCCAATCAATTCTGGTTCTGCAATTTTTGGTTCTGGTGTTAGTTTGACGAGTGCAACAACGGTAACGTTAAGTACGCCGGGAATATATTTAGTAAGTTATTATTTTCAAGGAGATCCAAGCGGTGGAAATGAAACGCTTTCGGTGCGGCTTACGTTAAATGGCACGCAAGTCGTAGGGAGTTTTATTTTTTATGTTACAGCAGGTTTTATATTGGAACCAGCAGTTTCGAATACGATGGTAATTAACGTTACTTCTCCAAATTCCACATTGTCATTACAAAATGGTCCATTAGGTATTGGGCATGTAACGACATTAGCAGGAGTAATAACAGCCAGTTTAAATATATTGAAAATAGTTTGATGTGTTATAAACGGGGGAGATGCTTGTGAAGAATCAAGATAAGTGTAATAAGTTTCAAGCACCTATTCCTTTTCTGCCTTCAGGTATAACAGGGCCAACAGGACCAACTGGTCCGACTGGTCCTTTAGGTGGACCGACGGGCCCGCAAGGAATACAAGGGATACAAGGACCTATAGGTCCGACTGGGCCGTCAGGAATTCAAGGAGTTCAAGGCGTACAGGGGGATATTGGTCCAACAGGTCCAACGGGTTTGACTGGGGCAAAAGGTTCTAAAGGCAGTCAAGGACCGATGGGGGAACAAGGTCCACAGGGTATGCAAGGAGTTCAAGGAATACAAGGAGAAAAGGGTCCGACAGGCCCGCAGGGAATGCAAGGGATTCAAGGAATACCTGGTCCAATGGGAGTAATCGGTCCAACGGGAATTCAGGGAATTCAAGGAATGCAAGGAGAAGTGGGTCCAACTGGTCCGACAGGAGTCCAAGGAATCCAAGGTGTGCAAGGTGAAATTGGTCCGACTGGTCCAACTGGAAATACTGGAATACAAGGAATTCAAGGGAATTTAGGGAGTAGTGGTTTACAAGGTGTAACAGGGATCCAAGGAATGCAGGGAGAAGTGGGGCAAACTGGTCCAACAGGAATTCAAGGTATTCAAGGGGAACAGGGACCAATGGGGGCGCAAGGAGAAACTGGAGTCCAAGGAATCCAAGGAGCGCAAGGAGAGATGGGTCCAACTGGTCCAACAGGTTCTCAAGGAATCCAAGGTGTGCAAGGAGAGATAGGCCCAACAGGATCAACCGGTTTGCAAGGAGAGATAGGTCCAACCGGCCCGACAGGTCTAACAGGAGTAACAGGTCCAACAGGTTCTGCGACAGGTCCAACAGGAGCAACCGGCCCAACTGGTCCACCGGGAGGCCCAACAGGTCCAACGGGTCCAGCAGGATCACCTGGGGGTCCGACAGGTCCGACTGGAGCAACTGGTACCACTGGAGTGACAGGTGCTACTGGAGTGACTGGAATCCAAGGTGTGCAAGGAGTACTGGGTCCAACAGGAGAAACAGGAGTAACTGGTTTGCAAGGAGTGCAAGGACCAATGGGGGCAACCGGTCCAACGGGTCCCCAAGGAATGCAAGGTCCTCAAGGGGGAATGGGAGCAACAGGTCCAACAGGTTTACAGGGGTTACAAGGAGTACCGGGACCGATAGGAGCAACTGGCGCAACAGGTCCCCAAGGAGTGCAAGGTGCGCAAGGGCAAATTGGTCCAACAGGTCCTCAAGGAGTTCAAGGAATACAAGGTGAGCAAGGAGTAATGGGGCAACCGGTCCTCAAGGCCCACAAGGAATCCAAGGAATGCAAGGTCCGATTGGTCCAACGGGTCCTCAAGGAATACAAGGGGAACAGGGACCAAGTGGAATAACAGGAGTAACAGGTCCACAAGGAATCCAAGGAATTCAGGGACCACAGGGAGATATAGGCCCAACCGGAGAGACCGGAATACAAGGGGTGCAAGGTCCACAAGGCCCGACAGGTTCGACTGGAGAAACCGGCCCGCAAGGAATACAGGGCGTACAAGGAATACAGGGCCCAAGTGGTCCGCAGGGAATTCAGGGAATACAAGGGATACAAGGACCAATTGGCCCAACCGGTCCAACGGGTCCTCAGGGGATACAAGGAATAACGGGTCCAACCGGTCCAACTGGTTTAACGGGAGCAACGGGTTTGACTGGAGCAACAGGTCCACAAGGCCCCCAAGGAATGCAAGGTCCTCAAGGTGTGACGGGTCCGACAGGTCCGACGGGAGCAACAGGTCCACAAGGCTCTCAAGGAATCCAAGGCCCTCAAGGCGTGATGGGACCAACGGGAGCAACCGGCTCAATGGGAGCAACAGGCCCCCAAGGTGCACAAGGAATCCAAGGTCCGCAAGGGATAACGGGCCCAACCGGCTTAACAGGTTCAACCGGATTGACCGGCTCGACAGGTCCAACCGGTCCTCAAGGAATAGAAGGAGTACCGGGTCCAACAGGTTTAACAGGATCAACGGGCCCAACAGGATCAACGGGCCTAACTGGTTCAACTGGTCCAACAGGCTCATCTGCTATATCGACGGGTGGTGGGTACTTCTTTTCTACATCCACAAGTACAATTGCAGCAAATGCTAATATTCCAATTAATTCGGGTTCAACTGTATATGGAACAGGTGTATCGTTAACTAGTGCCACAACTGTCACGGTATCGACGCCAGGAATATATTTAGTAAGCTACTATTTCCAAGGGGACGCGAATGGTGGGAATGAAACAGTATCTGTAAGATTGCTATTGAACGGAACACAAGTAACAGGGAGTTTTATACAAAACGTAACGACAGTAACTGTAGTATTAGAACCAGCCATTTCAAATACGCTCCTTCTGAATGTAGCGAGCGCAAATTCAACGCTAACATTACAAAATGGACCATTGGCTGTTGGGCATATTACTACTGTAGCAGGAACAATTACGGCAAGTTTAAATGTAGTGAGGATATTATAAAACGCACAGAAAATAAAAAAACACAAGGAGTATCTTTTTAGACACACCTTGTGTTTTAAATTTTAAATAAATACTTTTTTATCTTTTCGGCTGAAAAATATGTTGAAAGAAGTATTTGTGATGTAAGTTATCTACAACTCTATTCGCTTGATATGTGCGGTGTTGCTCAAGTCGGAGTTTTTGCTCCATCATTTTTATTGCGTGATCAGATAAACGTAACATAATATATTGTCTCCTTTTCTATAAATATAGTTTTCTCTTTGGTATCGATTCCATATTTATAATTAAGGAGGCAAAACGTGTAACATAGGCAAAAAACACTTCCTCTCCCATTACGCTTACGAGGTTAGCTGTCGGACTCGGGAAGTGAGAGTTTCCCTACTTAAAAAGATTCGCCCCAAGTAGCTTAGCTACAAAGAATGGTTCCCCCGCTCCAAAATTTGGACTCAGCAAAAGGTTTTATAAAATAAAAAATAACATAATAAAACAAATAAGTCAAACTATTTATTCTTTTCCGTCTTTTTTGAGCGAGGTCAAAACTACCCCATTAGGCAGGACGATATCTTGTACTTCAATAAAACCGTATTTTTTATATAAAGAAAGAGCAGGTTTATTTTCTTTTCCGGTTTGTACAATATATGTTTGGGAAGAGGGAAACATGTCAAATAGATGTAATAATAGTTTCGTTGCAATACCTTTCTGAAAGTAATCTGGTGAAACGACTAAACGATGAATATCAACTTCCTGATTACCTTTAAAAGAAATAAATCCTGCGAGTACATCTTCGTAAAAATAGCCATAGAAAATTTCGCCACAAGTTTGAATGTCAGCTATCGTATCGTAAAGGCGCGGAATAGCGGTACTATTTATATATTTTGCCTCGACTTCATAGGCAGGTATTTGAATGTTTAAAATAGAAGTTGCGGTTTTGTGAGAAGTGAGTATTAATTTTTTGATCATTAAATAGATCCTCCTTGTTGGCTTTACTTTCATAGATTTGACAAGATTTTTCTCTTTTGGATATAATATTTATAACAGTTACGTAATAAATTAGTAGTTAAATGGAACAAAACTATAATAGAAATGGAGGGCTAAAGATGGGATGGATTATCACATTAATAGTTGGTGCTATTATAGGTGCCATTGCAGGGTCTATTACTGGTAAAGACTTTCCCGCGGGCATGTTTGGAAATATAATTGCTGGTTTATTAGGAGCATGGCTAGGCGGAAAATTATTTGGAGATTGGGGTCCTTCACTAGGTGGTATTCACATTGTACCAGCTTTATTAGGATCAATTGTTCTAGTTCTTATTGTATCATTTGTAGCGAGGGCTGCAAGGAAATAAAGTGAAATTTTAATCAGTGGGATCCCACTGATTATTAGCCTTTACCAATCGGGCTTTTATAGGCAGTTAATCCCCATCTAACTTCTTCACACTCGCTGAATTTTGAGGTGGGAGTCTTACTGCCAGTTAATGCGTGATAAAGATATAGATTGTGATGAAAAGCCCTGAACAAGGGCTTTTCATCATTCAAAGAGGTGAGATTATTGGAGAAAGTGAATGTAAGAAAACGAGATAAGTTGAAAAAGTTTTTTAGAGAACAAAATTATTTAGCGGTGTTACTTGGACTAGCATTATTGTTCATTAACATATTATTGTTAACAAAAATTTCTTTTGTTTTTACACCGTTTATCGTCTTTTTAAAAACAATTTTCTTCCCAGTATTGTTAGCGGGCGTACTATTCTATATTTTGCACCCATTCGTTTCGCTTTTAGAAGAGAAAGGTGTTTCAAGGATTGTGTCGATAGCCGCGATTTACATACTGGTACTAGGGTTATTTGTCTTTTTAGTTGTAACAGTTATTCCAATTATTAAAGATCAAATCGATGCATTAATAGATAACTTGCCGTATTTCGGTCATGAAATTGAACGAGCAGCACGTAGATTTGGAGAGAGTAATTTACTAGGTAAAATTCAAGAGAATTTAAATATTGATGTAGCGAATATGGTAAAAGACTATACAGTTGATTTTACAAAGTCATTATCATCAGTAACTGGAAACGTAACTGGATTTTTGAGTACTGTTACAGAGGTCGTTTTAACATTTGTAATGGTTCCGTTTATATTGTTCTATCTTTTAAAAGATGGTGAGCAACTACCGAATCACTTTTTAAAGTTTATTTCAGAGCAAAGACAGCCAGCAGCAAAGAGCATACTAGATGATATGCATTATGCGATTAGTTCATATATTAGAGGGCAAATTATCGTGAGCTTATTCATCGGTATTATGCTATTAATTGGTTACTTGATTATCGGTATTAAATACGCTGTTTTACTTGCTATTTTAGCGATGATCGTAAATATTGTCCCGTACGTAGGGCCAGTTATCGCAATCACTCCAGCGTTAATTATCGCATTTATTGATTCTCCGGCAATGGTTTTAAAAGTAATTATCGTTATGATGGTTGTACAATTAGCAGAAGGTAAATTTATTTCTCCGCAAGTAATGGGGAAAAAGTTAGATATTCATCCAATTACAATCATCTTTATCATTTTAACTGCTGGTAACTTATTCGGAATTATGGGCATTATTTTAGCAATTCCAGGATATGCGATATTGAAAGTGCTAATAACGCACGGTTATAGATTTGTTAAGTTGAATACGTGAAAAAAAGCTAAAACAGGGGGACCTGTTTTAGCTTTTTTCATTATATTATAACCTTATGCGTAGGCTTTTCATTCTACAATGGGTAATAACTAGTTTTAAAAACAGAAAATTCAGTTTTGTAATAAGTTGAAATGTGATAAACTATAAAAAATAACGAAAAAGCAATGAAAGAGAAGAGTACATATTCAAAAATTTTCAGAGAGCTGATGTGTGGTGGGAATCAGTAAGGGATGAATATGGAATGGGCTCTGGAGCTTCTAGCTGAAATGAGTAGGTAAAGACGGTTACTTCACGTTATTGAAGTATGAAGTGAGCTAATGATAGCTAATTAAGGTGGTACCGCGAGAGTCTCTCGTCCTTTTTAAGGATGAGGGGCTCTTTTTATTTTTAGAAAGGAGGAGTTAGGATGAGCGGAAAAATAATGTTAACAGGAATTAAGCCGACAGGTTATCCTCATTTAGGGAATTATATTGGTGCGATTAAACCTGCGTTGCAAATGTCAAAGAATAATGAAGGGAAGGCATTGTATTTTATTGCTGATTATCATGCGCTAAATGCTGTGTATGATCCAGAGAAGTTCAGTAGTTATACGAAAGAGGTAGCAGCGACGTGGTTATCGCTTGGACTTGGTGAAGACGTTATTTTTTACCGACAAACAGAAGTGCCAGAGATTCTAGAATTAGCTTGGATATTAGCTTGTCTAACTCCGAAAGGGCTTATGAATCGTGCTCATGCGTATAAGGCGAAGGTAGAGCAAAATAAAGAGGCGGGTTTAGAGGTAGATGCAGGAGTGAATATGGGGTTATATACGTATCCGATTCTAATGGCAGCTGATATTTTACTATTTCAAGCTACTCATGTACCTGTTGGAAAAGATCAAATTCAGCATATTGAAATCGCCCGCGATATTGCGACGTATTTTAATCATACATTCGGCACGACATTTACACTTCCCGAGTATGTAGTGCAAGAAGAAGGGGCGATTTTACCGGGGCTTGATGGAAGGAAGATGAGTAAAAGTTATGGGAATGTTATTCCATTATTTGCGGAGCAAGAAAAACTGCGAAAGCTTATTTTAAAAATCAAAACAGATTCTTCACTTCCAAATGAACCGAAAGAACTAGAAACGTTATTTACAATATATAAAGAGTTTGCGACAGAAGATGAAATTCAGTCGATGCGTGAAAAGTATGAGACTGGAATCGGATGGGGCGATGTGAAAAAAGATTTATTTCGCGTTGTAAATCGGGAATTAGCTGGACCACGGGAGAAATACACAACGTATATGAGTGAGCCGCATTTATTATATGAAGCGTTAGAAAAAGGTGCTGAGAGGGCACGGGCTATTGCGAAGGTGAATTTAGCGGAAATTAAAAAACGGATTGGGTTTGAGAGGGGGCGCTAAGCGTTCCCTTGTTTTTTACTCATTTTTTACAATCATATTTTTTCGAGACTTATGAGTTGCATATATTTAAAAGTATGATAATATAGGGATACTTATTAAATGTGTTTAATAAGTAGAATTGAAGCGACTTATTAAAGAGGTTTAATAAGTGTAATAGTAAAGGAGAGGATAGTATGAAAACGGAGAAAGAAAAGATGGTGGCAGGGGAAATGTATATGCCGGATGATGCCGAATTAGTTGCTGATAGAAAAGAAACAAAACGATTAACGCGTCTTTATAACGAGGCAATGGAAACAGGAGATGAGGCGCGGTTTACTTTATTAAATCAGCTTTTAGGTTCTTCAGCTGATGGGAGATCACACATCAAACCGACTTTTCGTTGTGATTATGGCTATAATATCCACATTGGAAAGAACTTTTTCTCAAATTTCAACTGTGTGATTTTGGACGTTTGTGAAGTGCGAATCGGTGATAATTGTATGTTTGCACCTGGTGTTCACATTTATACGGCTACTCATCCGTTGCACCCAGTAGAACGAAACTCTGGGAAAGAATATGGAAAACCGGTAAAGATAGGTAACAATGTTTGGATTGGCGGGGGAGCTATTATTAACCCTGGTATTTCAATTGGCGATAATGCGGTAATTGCTTCAGGAGCAGTTGTGACAAAAGATGTGCCTAGTAATGTAGTTGTTGGCGGTAACCCAGCTAGAGTAATAAAAACGATAGACGAATAGAAATTGTTTTTTTTTCTAGTGTCATCATTGTATAGGAAAGTTGAAAGGTGTTTCATATGAAAAAATATTGTGCGGAGAATGATACAGGGGCATTACTTGCCTCTCGTAACGCTCTTTTTCTCTTATTTGCTGTGCCAGGTGTCGCGTTTGCTACATGGATTTCTAGAACAGCAGCGACGCGAGATATTTTAGCGGTGTCAAATGCAGAAATGGGCTGGATTTTATTCGGTTTATCTGTCGGTTCAGTAATTGGTTTACTGAGCGCAAGTCATTTCATTGACTACAAGGGAGCTAGAGACGTTATTATAGGCAGCATGTTTTTTATGATTGTTGGATTGCTTTGTTTAGGTATTACTATTTATTTTGTTTCTAGTATTGGAGCTTTTTGTAGCTTAGTAGTATTTGGAATCGGATATGGATTGGCGGAAGTTTCATTAAATGTAGAAGGCTCTTCAATTGAGCAGCAATTAGGAACGATACTTCTTCCGAAATTCCACGGCTTTTTTAGTGTAGGAACTTTAGTAGGAGCACTTAGTGGTTCTGTCGCAACTTCGCTTCACATCCCTATTTTGTATCAATTTCTTACGATTTCTGTTTTGTTTATATGGCTTCTATGCGTCGTGTATCGTTTTCTTCCGCATGGAACAGGAAAGAAAGAGAGGAAGCAGAACGAAAAACGAGCGAAGTATACGTCCTTACGTATGGACAAAAAGGTTCTTTTAATTGGTATTTTCGTACTTGGGATGGCTTTTGCAGAAGGAAGCGCAAATGATTGGCTCCCTATTATAATGGTAGATGGACATCAACAAAGTGTAGTGACAGGTTCTATTATGTACACTGTTTTTGTATTGGCAATGACAGTAGCTCGTATGTGTAGTAGTTATTTCCTTGACCGATTCGGTCGTGTTGCAGTCGTACGTACTACGATTAGTATGGCGATCATCGGAATTTCAATTATTATATTTGGGAGTAACTTGTACTTTCTATCAGTTGGTGTATTGCTGTGGGGGATTGGTGCAGCGCTAGGTTTCCCAATTGGTCTATCTGCGGCTGGAGATGACCGTGAAAATGCGACTTCTAACGTTGCAGCAGTTTCTATAATCGGTTATACAGCCTTCTTAGTCGGGCCACCATTTTTAGGGATATTAGGGGAAACGTTCGGAATACGCAATGCTTTGCTAGCTGTATTATTATTTGTGCTCTTGTCTGGAATTGTATCGTCTATTACGAGAGAAAGTAAAATGAGCTAAATAACGCGTGAATATATCATCTTTATTGCTTTAGAAAATGATGTATGATATATTGTCAACGCAACTTATTAAAAGTATTTAATAAGTACGTTGATTAAGGTGGTGAGCGATTTGAGTGAACAATTTGTTACTCAAAAATCGATTAAAGAAACGATCCTTCGTGGCATTCGTACAGCTCTTCTAGAACAAGGTAGTGCAACGAAAGTTGAGCTTAGTAATAAATTAGAAATCAGTTTTCCAACAATAAGTAAGTTTATAGAGAAAATGAAACAAGATGATGAAGTCACTTTAGTCGGGCTAGATGATTCAAGTGGTGGAAGAAGAGCGAAACGATATGCATATAATCCGGAATATATGTTAGGTTTAGCGATATTTTTAGAGAAAAATGAAACGAACTATACGATCTTTAACTGTTTAGGGGAAATAAAGGAACAAGGAAAGACTTCAAGTGTATTAATTGATAATGGTTTAAACTCATTAACAGAACATATAGAAAGTCTTATATCTACATTTCCAAAAATAAGCTCTATATCAATTGGTGTGCCTGGCGCGGTTGATAATGGTCGTATTTTCTACATTCCTGGGTATGAAAAGTTCCAAAATTTTAATTTGAAAAGTCATTTAGAGGAGCTGTTTTTTATACCTGTAGTAATAGAAAATGATATGAATGCTGCCGTTCTTGGTTATCACAAAAACACTGGAAATAGTGATAATTCATCTCTTGTATATTTGTATTCAGGTCAAAACGGCCCAGGTGCGGGGATTATGATAAACGGAGATGTAGTACGAGGAAGTACATTTTTCTCAGGAGAGATATCTTTCGTTCCGCAATACGATAATAAAAATTTCTTGCAAGCTTCGAGAAGTGGAAACGAAGGGGAATATAATGTAGATGCGATTACTCGTTTAGTAGCTACATGTATAGCTATTATTAACCCTCATGCGTTTATCTTCTGTGATGATGAAGTGAATCAGTTCGTAATAGATCAAATTATAAAAAGTTGTCCGCAGTATATTCCGGTAGAACATATTCCAAAAATAACAGTGAGCGATTGGAAAGAAGATTATCTGTATGGATTAAAAAGTCTAGGACTTGATCTGATGATAACTAGAACAAATAAAGAAAATGAAATGTAACATCGAATTGTTGACTGTATAACATGAAAGAAGAGGTGTCGATTATGAAAATTGAACATGTAGCGATTTGGGTGAATGATTTAGAAAGAATGCGTGATTTCTATAAACAGTACTTCGGTGGTGAAGAAAATAGCTTATATCACAATCCGAAAAAACAGTTTGAATCTTATTTCATAACTTTTGAAGGCGGTGCGCGTCTAGAACTTATGAAGCAGGTAGGGATAGACGAGAAAGTACAAACTCAAACAATAGGATATGCGCATATTGCTTTTTCAGTAGATAGTACAGAAAAAGTGAACGAATTAACTAATACATTAAGAGAAGCAGGATACTCAGTGTTAAACGGGCCGCGTACTACAGGGGATGGTTATTATGAAAGTGTAGTAAGTGACCCTGAAGGAAATCAGATTGAGATAACAATCTAACATTATATTTACTAATAATTGATAAAAAATAAAATTTTGTTGTTCCCCCAAATGTGTACGAGAAACCTATTATTTCTGCAGAAAGGGGGACATAATGTTGAGTGAAATCATTTTTATTTTCTGTATATATCCATTGCTTGTTTGTATTGTTTCAATAGCTGGAGCATATAAAGTAGGTACATTTTATGTGATGCCAATAGTAACATTTCTTATTTTTCTTATGTTAAATGTTACAGTGCACGATCCAGCATTTTTCTTTTGGGTGGGCATGTATACTATTCTTTCATTTATTGTTTCTTATATAACTATCCTTTTTATAAAGGGATATAAAGTTGTAAAAAGAGAGCGTTAATATCATTTTGGGAAAATAGGGATTTACGGTGAACGATAACAACCTCATTTCCCGTTGTAATGACGGGAAATGAGGTTGTTTGATTTCTATTTTTTATTGGAGTGATGAAAATCGCGAAGAATTTTCTCAATGACTGGATGAAGAATACTAGGTAACTCATCAAGCGGAAAGAAACGTAATTCTTTTGACTCAGTTTTATCACATACAAGCTCCCCATGAAATTCTCGGCAAATATAAACAACGAGTACACCGTGTACTTGATCGCCGTTTGGATAGATTTGAAAGAAATCTGGCCCTGAGTATGTACGGAATAGTTCTGAATTTTTGATGATAAGTCCCGTTTCTTCATATACTTCGCGTTTTAGAGCGTCTTCTAATGTCTCGTTATATTCTAAGGCACCGCCAATAATGCCCCAGCGGTTAAAATCTGTACGGAGCTGCAGCAATACTTCATCTTTTTCATTTAATATAATAGCGTGAGATCCTATTAAAATAAGTGGATGATTTCCTACTAGGTTTCGCATATCTTCAATATAGCCCATGTTTGTTCTCCTTATAGTTAATAATAATTAGGAAGTTCTTTTAACATTCTTTCTGTTTTACGTGCGGTAAAGGCTAAGTTATGATCATCTTTCGTTCTAAAAAATAATGTGCGTAAAAAGGTTTTAATGTTGGCACATAAAATACAATATTCATTAAGTGAAAGGCGTTTTCTAATTTGAGGAAGCCTTTTTATTTTTTTATGAATAATAGAAATTAGCGCATCTTGCGGGAAGTCATGATACAGCATTGCTAGTAACGGAGTAACGATACGTTCATCTTCGTTATTATGAAAAAGATCAGACGGAATGAACGTTTTATTTAATAAACAATGAATTAATTCTTCGTACCACTCAAAGGTTGTATAGGAATTATGAACAATTTCTGTAAAGGCATCAGATACGTGAGCAAGGCAATGAGCCCATCCTTTATTTTCGATATAGCCTCGGAAATCCATTTCTAAATTTGTATATGTAATGAGTTTGTTTTTTATTTCCTCAATATTCTCCTCTGTAAAAAAGTAGTGCGAATTAGCAAATTGGAGTATTAACGCAATTAATGAAACAGTGTAGGAACGTGTGAAAACCCCATCTGTATGTGGGGAGTCAATGTCATGATATAAATACTCATCACTTAAACAAGTATGTAGAAGGGATTGCAGTTGATCGTCCATAAGAAATTCATGATGTATAAAGTACGCAAAACATTTATATATAAGCTGATAACGAACGTAACTATCAGTCGTTCCGATGTACTGAAGCATATTCACAGTTAACTCATTTATATCGATATGTTGCAGTTGCGTATAGTCATTTTGTTGTATAAGCTCTAGCTGTTGTTGTAGCGCTGTAATATCCAATGGTGAACCTCCTCCGCACTTTAAAGATGCGATCTTTTCTAGTATTCTATATATTCAAGGACAATCCTGCTCATGCAAGGAGAACGAGTAGAAATTCGAGTATGACATAGATGAGGGAAGAATATGACGATTATAAAACAGTTACAAAAACATTTTAAAATAAGAAGAAGTGCTTCTTCTATCATGATAAAAGAAAATAACGTAGAGGTTTTTACAGAAGAGCAATTAGAACAGATCATGCAATATTGCATTGCTGAAGGTAAAAAAGATGGACTAGAAAACTTACATTTTGAAATTTCTTCAAAAAGTCCAAATTATGATATGTATAAGAAATGTTTCGAAGCGTATTCTTTTGAATATGTTGCGGAGAACATGATTGTATTTAAGGATATATATGAAATCGGTGATGTAGAAAGTGATATTGATTTTAAATTAATTGAAGAAGTAGGAGAGAATGCATTTTATTCACTGTGGAAGGAGGCAACTGGCGAACAAATCACTTATGACCAATTTGTAGAATTGATGCTACAAGAAATGGGTGAGCAATGGAAAGAACATTGTTTAACAGCGGTTGTAGGTGAAGAGCCGATAGGAATTGTAATCCCGCACATTGAAAGAGGTACGTTAGAAGAAGGAAAACTTATGTATTTCGCAATTACTTCAAATATGCGAGATCAAGGGCACGAAGCAGCGTTATTTGCAGGAGCAATGTTTGTTTTAAAAGAAATAGGTGCTTCTTATTATATTGGCGAGGCGAATGCGCAAGATGAGTGGATGAAGGGTATTTTTGAGAAAAATGGATGTCAGATGTTGAGTTGTACTGAGCGGTATGTGAGGAAGATTTAGAAGGTAATCCATGTATAACTTATGAACAAATAAAAGAATTTTTTGCTTGTTTGTAAGATATAAAGAAAAATCGAAACGACAAAGTAAGCTTTCCTATAATACAATAGAGAAGGACTAGATTATAAGAAGAAAGTGTTGGTGAAAGAATGGAGCAGCGAAGAAATTGGCTACAAGCAACTGTTGAACGAAATGAAGGTAACACGTTACATATAAAGTGGGAAAATAATATAGAAGAAGTTCGCATTTATTGGAGTACTTCACCGGATCATATTGAAGAAAATGGAGAATTACTTGCGACAGTAAGTGGAGAATCATCATGTACAATTGAAAATCCGAATGAAAATGAGCGTCCTTATTTTAGGCTGGTAAGTAATGGACAAGCAGTAACAGTAGCTGAGCGTAGATTGCCATTACAAGGCGCGTTTAACTTCCGTGATATGGGCGGATATGAAACGCTTGAAGGCCGTAAAGTAAAATGGGGTAAATTGTATCGTTCTGAAGAATTAGCAGGATTAACAGAGTGGGATATCGAGTATTTACAGAAGTCTGGTTTAAAGTTAGTTTGTGATTACCGTACAGATTTTGAAGTGAAGCATAAGCCGAACCCTGAGATTACAGGTGCTCGTCAAGTGTGCTTACCAGTTATGCAAGACTTGGCGAAAGATTTAAATATAAACGAGTTTTTCCAAGTGGGTGACCTTTCTATGTTAGGGAAACCAGGTGAATATCTTGTGAAAATGAATCAAGATTTCGTTGCTGGCAACGAGGCATTCGTGAGCTTCTTACAGCTTGCACAAAATCCAGAAAACTTACCGTTAGTAAACCACTGTACAGCTGGAAAAGATCGTACTGGATTTGGATCAGCATTATTACTACTTCTATTAGGTGTACCGGAAAAAACAGTCATGGAAGATTACTTATTAAGTAATGGTTTCCGTGAAAAGTTAAATGAAAAAATGATGGCCTTTTTAGGTGCGAAATTACAAAATGATGAAAGTAGAGCGATATTAGGTGCGATGTTTGAAGCACGTGCTGAATATTTACAAGCTGCGATTGATGAAATCCAGAAGCAATACGGGTCAGTTGAAGCGTATGCTGAAAAAGCTCTTGGATTTACGAAAGAATCGTTAGAGGAAATGAAAGTGTTATTGTTAGAGGAGAAATAATGGGGAAGGAGGCTGATTGGATTAGCCTCCTGTTCCTATTGTTGGTTTCATAAAGGAATAGATAACCGAATTGCATTGTCCATATTATGAAATTTTTCGTTGCTTTATTATTCCTATGACAATTGGAATAACTGTCCCAATTAATACTATCGGTAAAAATAATTTTCCAAAACCGCCGCTCCAACCTAAAGCTATTGAAATGGTTTCAAATTGGATGAGAGTAAAAATAAGTAAACAGACATTTTTTAATTGATTAAGCATCTTTCTACTATTTAAATAAAATTGCTTTGCATTCGATTCATTCAGTCTTTGTGGATAGTTATGAACTTCTGGAAACTTTTCTAAAGTTTGCATGAAAAGGAGTATGAATAGCCCTATTCCTGGCAAAAGCAAAAGTTCCCACTTTGATCCCCAGCGATCTACAGCACCATATGCATTATAATGTGCGGGTACTTCTTCGGGTAATCTCCCCCAAATGATAATCAAAAAAATGATTGACCCAAAGAACAATGAATATCCAATGATATCCCCAATCCATTCACTTTTTGTTTTTGGGAGTTGTAGTTTAGGGAGTCCCCATGAATTTACCATATTTTCTCTCTCCCTTCTAAAATATCTATAATAATACATATCTTGTATGACACTTTTGATGTAAGTGCTTATATCAAAATCATCTCAAATGTATAGTATTTTTACAATTGATTATTCAAGAGTATATCTCTATTATTGAATGAAATGACTGGCGCTTTTTAATAACTTTAATACTGTTCAAAAAACAAAAAGTTCGACTTCTGAGGCGATTAATGAGAAACTACTATTTATAAATAACGTACAAAATGAGGAGAACAACATGAAATACAAAGTAATATTATTCGACGTAGATGATACATTATTAGATTTTCCTGAAACGGAAAGACACGCATTACATCATGCGTTTGTACAATTTGGTATGCCTACAGGGTATAATGATTATCTTGTAAGTTATAAAGAGATTAGTAACGGATTGTGGAGAGATTTAGAAAATAAAATGATTACGCTAAGTGAATTAGCGGTAGAGCGATTTAGACAATTATTTGCACTTCACAATATAGAAGTAGATGCGCAGCAATTTAGTGATGTATACCTTGAAAACTTAGGGAAAGAAGTACATCTTATAGATGGTGCGGTGCAATTATGTGAGAATCTTCAAGATTGCAAGTTAGGTATTATTACGAACGGATATACGAAGGTGCAACAATCTAGAATTGGAAACTCACCTTTACGTAACTTCTTTGAGCATATTGTTATTTCTGAAGAAGTTGGCCATCAAAAACCAGCAGGAGAGATTTTTGATTATGCATTTGAAAAGTTTGGGATTACTGATAAATCGAGCGTACTCATGGTTGGAGATTCGCTAACTTCTGATATGAAAGGCGGAGAAGACTACGGCATTGATACGTGTTGGTATAATCCGAGTTTGAAAGAAAATACGACAGATGTTAAGCCGACTTATGAAGTGGAGAGTTTGCTTCAAATTTTAGAAATTGTAGAAGTGGCGGAAGAAAAGGTAGCTTCATTTTAATTATATTGATCAATATAGGCAAGAACTGTGTAACAACTAGAGGTGAATAAAGGATGTTAACGTTTTTATTTGAGTTAGACAAAAGTATTCCACAGAAGGATGAGCCGCGGTATGCTGCTTATGCAAATGGCTTTATCGAAGGGAATGTAACGATTCGTGTGGGTGACAAAGTATTTCTTCAGAAGTCATGCATGAAGGTCGCAGAGATGGGCATTTATTTAGGGCAGTGGATGGAACAAGTTCAAAACGGGCAGAACGTACAGATGAATTATGAAACGGCTGACCGTGATGAGACAATTCTTGGCTTCTTCTATGAAGAGGATAATCAGTGGAGAATTTCTTCTAGTTGGCAACAATTTGAACTGCATGAGCGCATATCTACGGCAGCATTAGTAGAGAGCGTTCAACGCTATTTGTATGAGCTAAATAAAGAACTGCGCATGATAGAATATACTGTGACGTTCGATCAGTACTTAAGAGGCGAGCGAGTGATGCAGCTTTCGTACAAACGACCATGTGATAGTAAAGCAGATGAGATGCCGATAGAAGTTTACAATGGAAGTAAACGAGTAGGTGTAGTACGAGGCTATTATAAAAATACGCTGATGAGAGTGCTAGACTTCATTCCGAAAATCGGTAGTAATATCATTTATGAAATAAGGGATAGTACGGACAATATTCGCATCGTTGCGAAAGATGTAAGCAGGCAGCGCCAAAGAAGGATTTTAGTAACGTACATCGATAATAGTGATGTAGAGCATGAAATACTTGTATGTGACGGAAAGTTATTGGATGCAAATTTCTTATTTACCTTTACATATAAAGCAGAAGAATATGTTGTCCACAAAACATCATTTGGGATGGGTAAGTTATTACGAAAGGGCTATGTAATCGCAGATTGGAATATTCGTCTTGAGGAAGATATGTATTGCATCGAGATGAAGGTATATGATGAGAATTATGTGCAGGAGCAATATTTACTGTTAGGCGTATTTCATGCAGTATTGTATGGGTGATAGATGAGAAGTACCGGCATTCTTCATAGGAAGGATGCCGGTATTTTTTAGTCCTCAAAAATAAAAATGTCATCAATCGTACTATGGAGCGCCTTCGCTATATCGTGTGCAAGTTGCAGTGACGGATTATATTTTCCTTTTTCCAGATGACTAATCGTTTCACGACGGACACCAACTTGTTTCGCTAAATCTTCTTGTGTCATGCTTAATTTGGCGCGGTATTCTTTTATCCTCGTTACGAACGCCATGGCGTATCTTCCATTTCATCAATAGGTTTATCGTAAAAGAACATAGAGAAGCCGAATGTAAGAATGAGTGTGCTGAAAATAAGAGCGATGTCAATCTCTTGGAGCGTAGGGGTTGGAAATAACATTTCAATAAACATAATAATAGCGGTAGTTAGTAATGTAACGATAAAGGCGTTGCGGCAAGATATATTGACGATTTTCTCAAACAGTTCATCGTGTTGAACCGTTCTATATGTCGTGAAAAAGGAGAAGAAACAGAACATCGTAAACAATCCTTTTTCGTAAAAAAATCCGAGGAAACCGAAGAAACCGAGAAATCCTAAATATTTGATCCAAGTAGTTTTCATAACAGAACCTCCAGCTAATGTTAGAAATAATTCACATCATGTTATAAATATATCATATGTGGATAGGAATGGTAATAATAGTTTTCTAGTTTGCTTCATAATAATAGTAAAAAGAGGAAATATACTGCGAAATGAAGAGGATAATATTGTAAAATGGTTGTAAGGAGGGGGAGGAAGGTATGCTAACTTGGATTATGATCGTTGTATTACTTGTAGTGATTACTGTAGTTGCAACGGTGTTAATTGGGCGAAATGGGGACGCGAATTATAGTAAGGCGACAAAGGGGAATATTAAACGGCTTACGATGATTTATATTATACTAGCTGTCGTTTTAATTGTTGGATTAGCGGTTTATATTTATTTTAAAGGTTAAAAACTGAAAAATGAGAAAATCTAAAAATAGAAGTATGCTATAATATCAATATAGTTATTTGGTAATTAAGGAAAGGATTGGATGTAATGATTGAAATAACGAATGTGTCAAAAAGTTATAACGGGTCTACTTATGCAGTAAAAGATTTAAGTTTATCTGTACCGAGTGGAGAGATTTTTGGTTTTTTAGGGCCGAATGGTGCAGGTAAATCAACGACAATTAAGATGATTACTGGTATTCATGGGGTGGACAAAGGGACGATTACAATTAACGGAAAAGATATTATGAAAGAGCCGATGGAGGCGAAGAATACGTTTGGTTATGTGCCAGATAGCCCGGATATGTTTTTACGATTAAAAGGGATTGAATATTTAAACTTTATGGCAGATATGTATGAGGTACCGAAAGAAGTACGACAAGAACGGATCGAGTCTTTAGCGAAGAAATTTGACCTTTATAATGCTTTGTCTGATCAAATTCAAAGCTATTCACACGGTATGAGACAAAAGATTGTTATTATTGGTGTTCTTTTACATGAGCCGGATGTATGGATTTTAGATGAACCATTAACAGGACTTGATCCGAAATCTGCATATATTTTAAAAGAAATGATGAGAGAGCATGCGGATAAAGGGAAAATCGTATTTTTCTCTACACACGTATTGGAAGTAGCGGAAAAAATATGTGACCGAGTTGCGATTATTAATAAGGGGAATTTGCAGTTCAAAGGGAATTTAGATGAAATGAGAGATCATTTTAAATCCAATGAATCACTTGAAAAAATGTTCTTGGAGATGACGGGAAATGAGTAAAATTTGGACGTTAACGAAAGTATTATTGAAATTAAATTATGCAGATTTTTTAACAGATAAGAAGAAAAGATGGGCATATTTATTTTCATTTGTAGCAATATTATTTGTTGGTTTTTTAATGTTTGGTTCTTTAACACACGCCATGTATGAGGGGATGATACATTTAGGGCAAGAGCCTGGAATGATTATCGCAATGGGGCTTGCAGTTGCGAGTATATGGGTATTTTTAATGAGTATTACGAACATTTTAACTGTGTTTTACTACAGCAATGATATTGAAATGTTATTGCCGTTACCATTAAAACCAGCGCAAATTATCTCTGCAAAATTTTTAACGGTATTAATTACACAGTACGTTATGAGTTCATTCATTTTATTACCAATCTTTATTACGTACGGTTTAAAAAGTAGTGCATTTATTACATATTACATATACATGATTTTTATTTACTTACTCTTCCCAATTGTACCGTTAGTGCTAGCTTCGTTACTCATGACAATTATTATGAGGTATACAAACATAGCGAAAAATAAAGATCGAGGAAATATATTTATTGGAATCGTAAGTATACTATTTATTGTAGGAATTAACGTATTTATGCAGTGGAGAAATAAAAGCGCGTTTACTGAAGATGCGGTCGCAAATTATCTTGCAGACAATCAATCTTCTCTTTTAGTGCAAATGACAAATTACTTTCCAACTACATATTTTGGAGCAGTAGCATTAGTAGAAAATGCTAATTGGAAGGGTCCTTTATACGTCATAATTTTTGCGGTTATTTCATTTGTATTCTTTGTGTTGTTTTATTACATTGCGGAGCGTACATATTTAAAAGGGGTAATTGGACTTTCAACGAGTACAGCAAAAAAAGAAGTTATTTCAGCAGAAGGATTGCAGAAATCAACGGTACAAAGTTCACATTTAAAAGCGTATGTGAAAAAAGAGTTTAAAACGTTATTCCGTACACCGCAATTTTTCTTAAATTGTATCGTACAAACTTTCGTTATGCCGATTATGTTGTTCTTTGTTTTATTCGCACAGGATGGAAATTTAAAATGGATTACAGAGTATATTAATGATCCAGAATCAGCAGGTTTTGCAATTGGAGTAGGATTATGTGCATCGTTATTTTTAATGGGAAGTAATGTTATTGCAACAACGTCATTTTCCCGAGATGGAAGCTCTTGGTTTGTAAATCGTTATTTACCAGTAAAAGCTTCGGATATCTTTTTTGCGAAAGCGATAACGGCTTGGTTAATTAATGTAATCATTTTAGCGATATTCGGTATTACGATGGCAGTTGTAGCGGGAATTTCTCCGGTCTTCATGATACTTTGGTTCTTGCTAAGTGCGAATGGTTTATTGTTAATTAATTTAATTGGTACACGCTGGGATGCACAAACTGCAGATATTCATTGGGATACAGAGCAGAAATTATTTAAAAGCCGATATACAACTTTATGGAACTTTTTAGCTAATATTTTAATAGCTTTAGTACTTGTAGCAGGTGTAAGTGTGTTATACTTCTTCCTTCAAGTAGGGCTATGGGTTATGTTTATCGTTTTATTTGTACTGTTTACGATTGTAAACTATATTTTTATTAAAATTTTAAAATTAGGCGCAGAACGTATATTGTCAAATATTCAATAAGAAGATAGGTCCTCTGTATTCGTGCAGAGGACCTCCCCCGCAGTAACGGGCAAGTAGGATCTCTTACTCAAAATTAAGATGAAAGCAGGAAATCAACTGCCCGTAAAAGCCCGATTGGTTCAACTAATAATCAGTGGAGATGAACAAAATCCCCACTGATTATAGTTTCACTTTATGCATAGATGGAGGAGAAAAAGTGAAGAAAATAGCAATTGTAACAGGGGCAACCCGTCTGAATGGAATTGGTGCGGCTGTATGCAAGGTGCTTGCTCAAAAAGGGATAGACATTTTTTTCACGTACTGGCCTCAGTACGATAAAGCGATGCCGTGGGGAATGAATGATCAAGAACCCTTTTTGTTGAAAAAGGAGATTGAAAGTTATGGCGTTCGATGTGAAATGGCAGAAATCAATTTATCGCAATCGTATTCATCAAATCGTTTGTTTTATATGGTATCAGAACGGTTAGGCGATCCATCTATTCTTATTAATAATGCAGCGTATTCTACTCCTACGAAAATTGAGGAGTTAGATGTAGAACAGCTAGATAAACATTATACAGTTAATGTAAGAGCTACTATGTTATTAAGTTCATTATTTATAAAACATTATGCACTTACAACGAACGGAAGTATTATTAACCTTACTTCAGGACAGTCATTAGGTCCGATGCCAGATGAACTTGCATACGCAGCAACGAAAGGAGCAATTGAAGCATTTACAAAATCAGTAGCGCCAGTTGCGATGGAGAAGGGAATTACAGTGAATGCTGTTGATCCAGGGCCGACGAATACGGGATGGATTACAGAAGAGTTAAATCATTACTTAGTATGGAAATTCCCGCAAGATAGAGTCGGAGAACCAGTCGATGTAGCGCGCTTAATTTCTTTTTTAGTAAGTGAAGAGGCGAAGTGGGTTACGGGGCAAATTATTCATTCAAACGGTGGTTACTCATAAAAATGTTATGTTAACAACTGTTGAGAAACAAAAAAATTAAAAATAATTATATTTTTTTGTATAAATAAAATGTCAAGAAAGATAAAAATTTGATAGGAGAGTATATCGTCATATGAAGATAGTAATTCTTAATGTGACAATATACTCTTTTTCTTTTACTATCGAGCAGAAAAATGAAGTAGAAGAAACTCGAATATTAAAATAATTTTAGCGGTTTTTGTACGTATTATTATGAAGATTACTGTCGGAAAGATGGTAATTCGTGTGAAAAGGGATTTTTTAAGGGGAAATCGAATCGTAAAGGGGAGGATAAATTATATAAACATAGGGGGATTTATATGAAAATGAAAAAGGTCGCTATCGCATCGATAACAATTGGTACAATGCTTACTATGGCAGCTTGTAGTCCTTCAGCAGATAAAGAGGCAGAGAAGAAAGAACAAGTAACTGCACAAAATGAAGAACAATCAAAAACGACAAGTACAGATGAAACGTCAAAAACAACGAAAGATACTGAAAAAGAAACAAATACTTCTTCAAATGAAAAAACAGATAAGGATGCAAAAAATACAAAAGAATCATCAGGAACAGAAAGTAACGGTAAAACATCAACTCAAAACGAGAATGTAAAAACGAAAGAAAAAGAAACGACAGGAAAAACGAATGAGCAAACGACTAATGGAAAAACAACAGATCAACCAACTAGTGGGAAAGCGACAGACCAAACGACAAGTGGAAAAACTACTAAAGATCCGAAGAAAAGTGTCGCTATGAAAACAAGTGTAAAAGAAGTTGCTGCACTAATTGACAGCTTAGATAAACAACTAGCTGCTAATCCGAAATTGGACACAGTGAATAAGCTCGGAAAACAAATTAATGAGAAGTGGGATGTAATAGAAAAAGACTTAGAAGCATCGCATCCAACTGAATTTAAAACAATTGGACAAAGTATGTATCCGTTAATTGTAGGAGCAGAAAAAGAAAAAATTGATATTACGAAAATGAAGTCATTAACGACGAAAACGAAAAAAGATTTAAATCAGTTATTGACGAAATTATCGTAATGAAAAGAGCCTACTCATGTGAGTAGGCCTTTTTAGTTAGAGAGGTTATCATTTTACTCTTGTTCTTGCTCATCCAAAATCTTCTCAAAGGCAGCAGATACTTTTTCAAACTCTTCGTCATTTTCAATGTATGAAAACTCATTATCTTCTTCTACTTTTAAAAAGAAGATATCAATGTCTTCCTCAGTTTCTGTTTGAATGTCTTCTACAAAGGCAACCGCAATATATTCTGCACCTTCGACATCCATCGCTCCAAGTACTTCTACTTCTTGTTCCTCATTATTCTCATCACTAAGACTAAACACTTCGCCAACTTCAATATCAGACATATTCATTCTCCTCCTGTTCGACTCTAAAAATAGAGCACTCAAACTGTATACATACTAACATATCTTTCCATGAAAAACCAAATTCATACGTAAGAAAAACAACTGATTCTTCTCTAGTAGGAGTATTATTTTTTGCGTGCTCTATTACTAAATCCATTCAACAATCGCATCCATTGTTTGTCTTGTTTTCTCACGCTTTGGCTCTTCTTTACGGTAACCAAATGCAACCATAACGGATACTTCAAGGTTATCGTCTTTTATAATGCCTTCTTGACGAAGTAAAGAATCTATTTTTTCTTTATCAAATCCTTCTATTGGACAAGAATCAATACCAATTTGAGCTGCACTCGTCATCATATTACCTAAAGCAATATAAGTTTGCTTTGATGCCCAATCAAATACAGCGCGATCGGATTGTACTAAGTTGAAATCTGATTCCTGAAACTTTTTGAAGAATTCATATCTCATTTTTTGCGCGTCTTCAGGTAATCCAATAACATCGTTCATCATGTGTTTAATATATTCCGCATCATAGTGCATATCTTTAATGTTTCTTGAAAGAACAATGACAAAGTGACTTGCTGTTGCAAGTTGCCCACCAGCACCCCATGAATAGGCTTGTAGCTTTTCTCTTAACTCTTTATTTTGTACGACAATAAACTTCCAAGGCTCATATCCAAAAGAAGAAGGAGATAATCTTCCTGTTTCTAAAATGAATTTAAAATCAGCTTCTGAAATTTTCTGTGTAGAATCGAACTCTTTACATGCATGTCTGAAATGAAAAGCTTCCATAATTTTTTCTTTTGTAAGTCCTTTTGAGTTTGTCATAAAAGTTCCTCTTTTCATTAATTTATTTTTGTAAGTAAATTATATTTTTAAAGTAACCTATATACAAGTACGCACATTTATGTGTTATAGTATCAAAAAAGATACTATTGGTAAGGGAAGGGGTTTTTATGGACTGTTCAAAAGAAAATAATGTAAATTATCCATTTTTAAATAAATATTCTTGTCCAGTCGAAGCGATGGTTGAGGTGATTGGAGGGAAATGGAAAGGGATCATTTTGTATCATTTATTAAATGGTAAGAAACGATTTAATGAACTGAAAAGATTAAATCCTAATATCACACAAAGGATGTTAACACTTCAGCTTAGAGAACTCGAAGCTGATGGCATCATCCATCGTGAAGTATACCGTGAAGTACCACCAAAAGTAGAATATTCGTTAACCGAACTTGGTGAATCACTCCGTCCAATGATTTCATTAATGATGGAATGGGCAACTCATAATATGGAGAAAGTTTTGGAGAGTAGAAATAAGCCAAATAATGGTTAGGGATGGATTTCACTTAAATGGGTAGTGAAAATAGTTGATGATAAATATGTTATGTTAACTGTTGATTGGAAATAACATCAAAAATAGAGGGTATCATGTCAATGAACTTGAAGTGATCATAACTTGGCAGTAAAAAACTCCATTATTTTTTAATGGAGTTTTTTACTGCATCATTTACGTTTTGAAAACACCTCACATAGTAGGCACATTAAAATAATTATTTAACGTATTATCTTTCAAAGAAGAGAGAGGGACTTTCACTTCATTACCTTCCTTCATATTCCGTAGTACAACCGTTTCTGTACTAAGTTCTTCTTCACCAATAATAAGTACATACGGGATATTTTCTTTGTTTGCATAATTAAGGGCACGTTTTAATTTGCGTCCAGCTAGTTCCAATTCGATTTTTAATGCAGTAGTGGTGCGTAATTGCTGTGCAATTTGCAAGCATTGTAATTCTGTTCCGAGCGGGATGATAAATAGATCGGCTGTCGATGATGTTGTTTCTTTTTGTGATAGAGCTGTGTAAATGACATCTAAACCGAATGAAATACCGACTGTTGGATAGTTCATATTATCACCACGGAATGCGCCGATAATATTATCATAACGACCACCGCCACCGATGCTAGATGTAATTGTGCCATCTTTTAAGAAGATTTCATATACAGTACCTGTATACATTGTGAGTCCTCTTGCTAAAAATGGATTGAATACAGTATTCTCATTTATTCCGAGGGCGATTAAATATCGCTGTAATTGTTGTAATTCGCTTATTCCATCAGTAACGAGTGGATTATTAAATGCTGTTTCAAATTCAGTAAGCTCAAACTTCATACAAGCTAAAACGGTATTACATATCGTATCAGCCATCTCTACAGTAATTCCGCGCTCTAATACATCTTTTCGTACACCATCAATACCGATTTTTTCTATTTTGTCTAACGATAAAATTACGTCACTCGTTAGTTCGGCAGGAATGTTCATAGACTGGAGAATGCCATTTAATAATTTTCGGTTATTATATTGAATCGTCACTTCCAATTTTAACGTTCGGAACAGTTCAAGCGCCATACTCATAAGTTCAGCTTCTGCCATGACAGATTCTACGCCAACTATATCAACATCGCATTGAATGAACTCACGGAATCTTCCTTGTTTAATCGGACCATCTCGAAATACTTTTCCAATTTCATACCGTTTAAAAGGGAGGCGAATATTCGGATTCATCGCCACAACTTTTGCGAATGGAATGGTTAAATCGTAGCGTAAGGCAAGTTCGCGTTTTCCTTGATCTTTGAGCGTATATATTTCTTTTAATATTTCATCACCACCACCGTATTTGTAAGACATAAGCTCATACATATTTAACACCGCTGTTTCTAACGGTTTACAGCCATAACGTTCAAACGTATCTTCGCAAGCTCTTTTAATTTTGTTTCGCAGCACTTGTTCCTCTGGTAAATAGTCCTTTGTTCCTTTTACATTTTTCATTTCCATTGTAATCACTCCTTTTTTAAATTAAAAAAAGCTATGCAGGTATAAAAATACCCACATAGCTTTATGAACGCTTCGTGGGTCAACAGGAAAAGCCCTGTACCCACGAAGAAAAATTTTTCTTCGGATACACGGCGTTACGTATGATGATGAAGTTGGAAAGAAGTATTAAAGTTTCGCATTACAAATCTCTCCTTAACATAAGTTTTTCCAAATTATATCAGATGATTTTTGAATTATCAATATTTTTAGTTTTGAAATATACGTGAAGTTATGTAGGAGAAATGGAAAAGGGTGTATAATAAAACTTAATAATATGAAATAACCTTTTAAGGAGATCACTATGAAAAAAGATAAAACAAATGCGATGCGAATATTAGATAAAGAAAAAATCGAATATTCGATGATGTCATATGACTCTGGCGATGGAAAAATTGATGGTGTATCAGTAGCCGAGAAAATTGGACGAGAAGTGAGAGAAGTATATAAAACGTTAATCGCTCAAGGAAATAGTAAAAATTATCATGTGTTTATTATTCCGGTAGATGAAGAACTAAATTTAAAAGCTGCCGCAAAAGCAGTAAGTGAAAAGAAAATTGAAATGATTCCAGTAAAAGATATTACGAAAGTATCAGGATACATTCGCGGCGGTTGTTCACCAGTCGGCATGAAAAAGTTATTTTCTACATGTATCGATGAAAGCGCAAAGTCGCTTGAAACGATGATAGTAAGCGGCGGGAAAATCGGTATACAAATTGAGCTGAAAGTGGATGACTTGGCAAAAGTGACGAGAGCGCAGTTTGGTGAAATAACGAAATAATGATACATAGGAAAAGAAGTGCTAGTTTTGTTAAGTTTAGATACAGATTTTAGGATAATTAGTCCGTTATGAGGGCTGATTATCCTTTTTTTGCAAACTGAATAATGATTGAATGTTCAGTTTGATATAGATATTTGACACTCCCACCCCTAAAGGGGCAAGCTGACTAACGTCATTGGGATTCTTGCTACCAAAGGCGAAGTCCATTTCTGGTATCGCTGACGTGCAAGATTGCGGTGTGCCATCACCACTCCTACAACAGACCATATAGGTTCGTGGGCTACGGTACTGTGACCATACCGTACAGATTGTTGGTTCTCAAATGTTTTAACGTCTTGTTCTTGACGACTTAATACATTTTACGGAGTAGAAGAATTTGCTACTCCAACCTGATATGTATTCTATTTTCAGAGAACAGTTGTTTTAGAGTCTTTTGCATGACTATGAATGAAGTATACCATGTTTTGCTACGCAAAAGCGATACTTTCATCCCATGCCTAAAGGCGGACTAAAGTCCTACATGGGCTTTCCCATATCGCAAAATCTGTAATCAGAATCATTTGGAAGGAGGGAAAAGTCTCGGTGTGAGGACTTTAAATAAACAAACAGAGTTACTCTTAAAGATAGACAAAGGACCGGAGAATGTTTTAATGAGGGTTCAAGAAATCCACATAAGGAAGCGCTTGAGGGGTTCCAGTATTTTGAGGAAACCCCACGCTAAGAGCATGCAAGATTTTATACAGTTTTTTGGTTAATCTAGTAACAAACAAGAACTTTAAAATCGTGCCAGGATAGGAATGTATAAAAAATGTATAGATTCATAGAACGAAAAAAGAAGGTTCCCTTGTGAGAATAGGATTCCTCCTTTTCCTTGCTACCGATAATGAGACGTTATGTTAACCTCACATGTATAGAATATACAAGAAAAACACGACACATCACTTTTTGTAAATGGTATAATAAGGAAAAAGAGGTGAAAAACTAATGGAAGACTCTATGTTTGCGTTTCGAATTGTTTTCAATGCACTAACATCATTCTTTTCCAACGGGGTCTGGGTCGTTTTGTTCTTCTTCTTGTTAAATAAAACGTATGAAAACAAAACTTTCAGAACAGCATCGAGTATTATTACTGTTGTTGTCTTAGTATTTTATTTGTTTTATTGCATTCGGAATAGCATGTAATGCCCTTCTTTGAATAAGGTAGGGAAATCCCCCAGTATCCAAGACTAAATTTTACCCATACATCATTTTTTTGATGTAGCTCTTGAAGATAAAAACTATTTAATTTTCAAGGAACAGTTATTAACTTAAAACTTATTATACGAGGAGGGTGTATCATGAAAAAAATATGCTTTGTATTAATTGTCGACGCTGGTATAAATTATGGTTCAATATTTTCTCTACCATTTTTAAGGAATCAGGATGATTTGAAGGAATATTTTTCTAAGTATTATGATGTTTCAATTAATTATATTAGGGATAAAAACTCAGTTGACTATTTGGTAGTTCCCAAACCGTGTCCACCTTTTAATAATGAAAATAATCTTCCAATAATTGAAGTACCAGCAATCTTATTTATGGAAAAGGATTTTGAAAAAATAAAGACTTATATAGACAATTATTTTTCTGATAACTCATAAGGAAAATAAAAGTACAGTAAAAAGAAGTCCGATAAAAAACGAGTGGCATAGAATATTTCTATTAATCATTCGTTTTTTATTATATTTACATATATTTTTTAAAAGAGGATTATAGACGTTCTGAAAAAAATTAATTATAACAAGAACAGTGTTCGTACCCTAATAAGAGGGGGTTACTTTACTTCCAATAACGAGAATTATGAAAATAAGTCGTTGATATGGACAACTTATTATATTTTTTTGCTTAGTGTGTGTTTGTTTTAAAATGCAGGCGGAACCTCATAAATCAAAGGCAAGAACATTTTGTACGCATCAAATATGTTCTTGCCTTTGATTTTACTGAGTTGAACATCTATGATCTGAATATAAAATTATATGGGGCTTCCTTTTTTGTTTTTAATAAGAAATTCTGTTTTAAAAGCGTTAATCCCCATTAGATAACGCTTCAAAAACGAATATTTTTATATTTTTAATGAAAAATGTTCATGTTTATGTTGTGTATTCAAAAAATGTTTGTTATATTATCCATATAATAATTTTAAATAACATCACTCGTATATACTCGGTAATATGGTCCGAGCGTTTCTACCTGGTTCCCAATGAAAGAACTGGACTACGGGTTAAAGTATTCGGTCGTTCTATTTGATGAGCGCTACCGATCTATAATTTGGCATTTGCTTAATTAACTTTGACTACCGTAGTTCTAGAAAGTAGAGATTTGTCTACCATTTCTAGAGCTTTTTTCTTTGGGCCAAACCTTCGAGTATATGAAACAACAAGAGAAAGAGGAGAGATTATTTATGAAGAAGAATACGTTGAAAAAAGGTGCGGCCCTAGTAACTACTATTGCATTATCATTCTCAATACTTGCAGGATGTAATGCGAGTCCAGAAAAAACTGCTGCAGCAAAAAGTAATCAAAAGCCTATTTTAATTCAAGGGCCAATGCCAATAGAGGCTGAAAAGTTTGCGAAAAGGTTAAAAAATGTGAAAGAAGAAAAGTCTGGAACATTTGTATTTTATAAAGGAACGGTAGACAATTACCCTGTAATCGTTACGAAGACAGGGAAAGGAATGGAAAATACAGCAGCTGCTACAGCGGTGGCTATTGAAAAATATAAACCTGCAGCAATTATTAACCAAGGAACGTCAGGTGGACACGATCCAAATTTAAATGTATTTGATATCGTTTTAGGAAAAAAAGTTGCCAATATAGGTTCGTTAAAAACAACAAATATGGACGAGAACCAAGGGATTGAGCCAACAAAATGGATCTCTATGGACTTAATGGCTTCTGAAGGAAGTGCAGGAGAAGATCCAAATGCGGAGAAAATCCGATACTACGAGGGAGATAAAGACTTACTTGCAGCAGCGAATGCAGTAAAAGATAAGTATACAAAAGGTAAAGTAGTTGAAGGTACAATCGGTTCAGCAGATCTTTGGAATAATGAAGTGGATCGAATTAAATGGTTCCATACAAAATACGGTACATCTGTCGAGGAAATGGAAGGTGCTGCAGCAGCTCAAATCGCTGATGCTTATAAAGTACCATTCTTAGGAATTCGAGTATTATCGAACAACAAAACAAACGGCGGAAAATACAATCCAAATACAGCAGCGGCAAATCAAGAATATGTATATGAAGTAGTTAAAAAGTATATAGATTCTATGCCAAAAAAATAATAAAAGAAAAGCTCATTTCTTATTGGAAAATATAAGAGGTGAGCTTTTTTATATTCTGAGTATTATCCGTGGAATAGATTATATAAAGGTTCCTTCCTAAGGTAATAGTTTCTGCATTCTTTTCCTATACATACAAATTATTGCAATATTAGACAGGGAAACGAAAATAAGCCAAGAATATGTTATATAGGACAGGATTTTAAATAGTGGAGATATGGACATGCATGATGTAGTCAACTTGGGGTTTGTGGATATAAATATGCTCAAAGGGAGAAAAAACAGTGAGGGATTCTAGATGAAGGTAAATCAGAATGTTGTTTTAAAAATTATTGGGTTAGAATTGTTATTAATGGTTTTTTATACGATTAACGGGGCCTATCAAACTATTACTAAGCCGTCCAGTCCAGTATTACAATTTATCGGACTTGTTCCTTTAGCGGTGGGGATCGTAGTATATTTAGGAATGAAGGGTAAGTGGAGATTCTATTTCTTTGATATTAAGTTAAATAATTCAGTGAAGGACACCATTTTATTGAATTCTCCATTCGTGCTCGTTCTCTTCGTAATACTACTTGGTAATAAAGGATTAAACACTACATCGATATCGGACTTGTTTTTTATGTTTATTATGCAAATTTTTGTTGTTGCGTTTATTGAGGAAACTATTTTTCGTGGATTTATGCTCAAAATGTTGTTTTCAAAGGGGATAAAAAAATCAGTTCTGATTACAAGTTTTCTGTTTGGTATCACCCATTTATTACAACTAGTTGGTGGGCAGTCTATTGAAGATACTACCTTACAAATTATATATGCGTTTTTAGTTGGGCTTGTTCTGTCCTTACTTATTATAAATAAGCAATCAATTATTATCACTATTACGTTCCACGGTTTTAATAATTTCTTTAATTTTATGGGGAATGTTCAAGGGTCATCGTTATATGCGTATATTGTTATTGCGATTTTATGTATCTATTCTGTATATTTATGGAAACGTGTTAATAAAAAAGAGTATATTCGACAGGAGATAAATTTAGCTATTTGAGTTGTGATATTACCCTTTGAGTATAAAAAGCACCTCAGTACCGTCTTAATTATCAAATTTCTAAATCTCCCTACAATTATTTATGATCATTTCGTTCATTTTGGGACTGCTACAAATGATAAAAAAGAAAAGAGGGAACAATATGTGGAAAACTACTGATCTATGTGATGAGTTTGAACATGAATTACAAATATGTCGCCAGTCTTTTCGGTCTTTTGGGAAGAAAGAACAATTCTATGGGAAAATTGCAACGGTTAAAGTGAAGGATGATAATGTACTAGTGAAAGAGGGACTGCAAACATTACCGGAAGGAACGGTACTAGTTGTTGACGGAGGAGCGTCTACGAATTGTGCGTTACTCGGTGATAATTTGGCAGCTATTGCGGAAGAAAGAAAGCTGGCAGGAATTATTGTAAATGGATATGTTCGAGATTCTAGTGAACTAAAAAATATTAATGTAGGTATTTTGGCTTTAGGAACGATGCCAAATAGAAGTGTGAAAGAAGGAAAGGGAGAACGGAATATTTCACTGCAGTTTGGACAAGTAGAATGGAAGCCAAATGATTATGTGTATGCTGATGAGGATGGCGTTATTATTAGTGAAAAGAGTTTGCATAGGTAAGGATTAGTAAGTTATTATTCTTGCAAAATAAATCTGATAAAGCGTGGACAAAAACCTTTGTCAATAGTAAAATAATACAGAAACTGAAAATTTACAAAATGTATAAATTTATCGTTTTGCGATAAATTGGATGGAAGTTAGTTTTGCCTAGAAAAGTGAATGTTATCACAATGATACGTTCATACACGAAATTATTTTTCCTATACAAATATAGCCGCGAATGATGCGGGTAGGAGGTGTTGTGCATTTTTGTTCGGCACTTACAAAAAGAGAGTGTCAATTGCACGCCCTTGAAGGGCCTTTTTTTGTGTAAATGTTAGTAAGGGAGGAAATTTTGGGATGGCAATGTTAAAGAAATGGCTGCTTACGTCGTTAATGGCAGTTACACTTGTATTTGTTTCTTTTGCGAATACAGTACATATTACGTTTGCTGAAGGAAACACAGCAAAACTTGCGATTATTGGTGAGTCACAAAAGGGCATAATGTTATGTCCGAAAGAAGAGCAAATTAAAGATGGGGAAACAGCTTTAAGTTTGCTACAAAAAGTCATGGGGGACAAAGTAGAAGCTGAAACGATGTCGTTTGGAACGTACGTAAAAGGCATTGATGGGCTAACGGCCGGGGCTACAAGTGGCTGGCTGTATGATGTAAATGATAAATCCGCAGAAGTTGGAGCGGATAGTTATAAATTAAAATCTGGAGATGTTGTTGTTTTCCGTTTCGTTTCAGACTGGAGCAATATGAGTCAAGAAACGTTGCAACAAACTTTAGATAAATTCGGAACTTGTAAAACTGTTGAAGAACCAAAGACAGATGATCCGAAACAAGAAAAACCAGAAGAACCAAAGACAGATGATCCAAAACAAGAAAAACCAGAAGAACCAAAGACGGATGATCCAAAACAAGAAAAACCAGAAGAACCAAAGACGGATGATCCAAAACAAGAAAAACCAGAAGAACCAAAGACAGATGATCCAAAACAGGAAAAACCAGAAGAACCAAAGCAAGAGAACGTTCAAGTTTCAGCAGCACAAGTAAATGAAGCAATTTCTAAAACATCTGACAAGATGTTACAAGAAGGAATTGATAGTGATTGGGTAGCTTTAGCGCTTTCTCGTTCTGGAAAGAATATACCAATTGACGCACAAGTAAATTATGTTAAAGCAGTAACGGAAAAAGTGGAGAAACGTGTGAATCGTTTTTCAGCAACAGATTTAGCAAGAACAATTATTATGATGAATGCAATGAATGCAGACCCTAAAAAGGTAGGCGGACATAATTTAGTTCAAAAATTGTATGAATCAGATAAAGTGAATTCTGTTACAGGTTATACATTCGCTTTACTTGCGTTTGATACGAAGAAATATGAAATTCCAGTTGAGTCAAAATGGAATCGAGTTGCTTTAGTAGATGCACTTTTACAATCACAGCACACTGACGGTGGTTGGACGTATGATAGTACAAGCAGTAAAGATAGTGCAAGTAACCTCGATGTAACAGCTATGGTTTTATCAGCATTAGCTCCTTACCAAGATCGACCAGATGTGAAACCAGCTATTCAAAAAGCGGTTGCATATTTATATGACAACCAATTAGAAAATGGCGGTTTTGCTGCTGATGGACAAGAGAATTCTAATAGTACTGCACAAGCGATTATTGGATTATCACTTGTTAAAGATGTAGATCAAAATCGTCTACATAAGGCAATGCAAAACTTACTGTCATATCAACTTCCAAATGGTGAATTTAAATGGTTACCAAGTGATCAAAACGGTAGCGGAATGGCTACAGAGCAAGCATTATTAGCTTTAGTTCAGTTTAAAGAACTTGGAAAGTCGATTTATGATTGGTCAAATGTACCAGCTACTGAAATTGATACGAAACCAAATGTAGATCCAGAAAATGTTGTAGTAGAAAAAGAAGTTATTGAAGAGCCGAAAGAACAAAAACAAGTGCAACAAGAAACGAAAGATGAAAATCTGAAAGTTGTTGTAGATAACAAACCAGTTAAAAATGAAAAAACTGGAAGTGGAAAAACGTTACCAAAAACAGGAGCTTCTTCTCATAGTGCAGCTACAGAAGTAGGTATGGGTGTATTATGTATTGCTTCTGCATATGTATTATGGAGACGTAGAGCAGCTTAACACAAATTAGGAGCAATTATTTGCTCCTAATTTTCGTATGAAAGGTGAGAGATAACATGAGTAAGATGAAATGGTTCATTTCTTTACTGCTTTCACTCGGGTTACTTGCTGGATGTGAAGAGGCAGCTGTAAAGCCTGAGAAGAAGGTAGAACCAAAGCAAGAAGAAGTAGCGAAACAAGAAGAACCGAAAGAAGAAGTAAAACCAACGGAAGAAAAACAAGCTGAACCGGAACAGAAGCAACAAGAAGAGAAACAACAGACAGAAAAACAAGAGCAAAAAGTAGAAGAAAAGCCGAAAGAGGAAAAGCCGCAGGTACAACAAGAAGTAAAGAAAGAAGAGAAACAAGCGGAACAACCGGCTGCTACTAAACAACGAGAACAGCAAAAAGTACAAGAAGAAAAACCTCAGCAGCAACCGAAAGCGCCAGAAGTAAAAGAGGAAGCGAAGGTTGTTAATCAGCCGAAAGAAACACCGAAGCAGGAGCAAAAAGAAGATCCGAATAAAGAGCAACAAGTAACTCTTCCGGCACCGCCAGAACCAAAGCCAGAACCAAAGCCAGAGCCGAAGCCAGAGCCGAAGCCTGAACCAAAACCAGTGCCACAAGCGAAACAAGTCACTATTTCTGTAAAAGGTAATGAAGGATATATAATGGGTGCAAAAAAGGTGGATGTGCAAGAAGGTGATACTGTTTATAAAGTATTGCAACGTACAGGATTAGATGTGGATGCGAGTGGCTCTAAAGGTGATATTTATGTAAAAGGTATTAATGATTTATATGAAAAAGATGTAAATGATAATAGTGGATGGAAATATCGTGTGAATGGTTCGTTTCCAAATCATAGTGCAGGTGTAGTTACAGTGAAGCCAGGAGATACAATCGAATGGGTATATGTATACTAAATTAAGAAAGGGATTTTGGTAAAGGACTATGAAAATAAGTTTTTCTTCTTTACATCCTTTTGTGAATTTTTTCTATTATATCGGGGTGATGATACTATGTATGATGTGTCTTCATCCTCTTTTTTTAATTGGAGCAATACTATTAATCATCATGATAAATATAATGCAAGGGAATGGCGAAAAGATAAGAAAGATGTTACCGAGCACAATGATTTTCTTTTTTATGGTAATCTTATTTAATTCGTTATTAACGCATAGAGGGCGAACTACGTTATTTTGGTTAGGGGATAGCCGTATTAAGCTTGAGGCGATTATGTTTGGACTCGTAATGGGGTTATTATTAGTTGCGATTATGTTTACGTTTGCTTCGTACAATGATATTATTTCAAGTCATAAATTTTTATATTTATTTTCTAGAATTTCACCGAAAGTAGCATTGTTAACGATGATTACAGTGCGATTTGTACCTTTATTTATAAGGAGGCTACAAAAAATCACACTCATCCAAAAAACGAAAGGTGTACAAGTAGATGCAGGTTCTATTATTGAACGAGTGAAAAATGGTATGCAGTTGCTACAAGTATTATTAATTTGCTCGTTAGAAGATGCACTCCAAACGGCGGATTCTATGCAAGCTCGTGGATTTGGTGTAACGAAACGTACGACATATATTCGATATAGAATGGAAAGACGCGACTGGTATATGCTCAGTTATTTAATTATTCTATTTATAGTGGCTGTTATTTTTAGTAATTACGGCGGAGGAAAGTTGATTATTTATCCGAAAGTCGAGTCTATCTTATTTCAGCAATATGACGGAATGATGTTTGTAGTATGTACGTTGTTTATTAGTCTACCAATTATAATGGAAGGACGGGAATGGATATGGTGGCGCATGCAGAAATAAACAATTTATCATTTGTATATGCTGATGAAAACGAATACGCGTTACAGCATATTTCTCTTTCTGTTCAAAAAGGGGAGTTTATTGCACTTGCTGGAGGATCAGGATCTGGGAAGACGACTTTATTAAAGCATTTTAAAAAGGAGTTACTTCCAATTGGCAAGCGTACTGGGGATATATATTATGATGGTACTTTATTAGAAAATGTACCGGACTTGTTATCTGCCCAAGAAATTGGAATGGTATTTCAAAATCCAGAAAATCAAATCGTTATGGATACGGTAATTCAAGAATTAGCATTTTCTTTAGAAAATATCGGATTACCATCTCATATTATTCAAAAAAGAATAGCAGAGCTTATCAGTTTTTTAGGGTTTCAAGATTTATTGCACCAATCTGTACATACGTTATCTGGCGGGCAAAAGCAACTTGTCAATTTAGCTGCGGTATTAGTGATGCAGCCGAAACTATTATTATTAGATGAACCGACAGCGCAATTAGATCCGATTGCTGCGAAAGAGTTTTTAGGATTGTTAAAGCGTATTAATGAAGAACTTGGCATTACGATTCTATTAAGTGAACATCGTTTAGATGAAGTGATACCACTTGCAACGCGCGTTGTTTGTATGGATAATGGCCGAATTGTTTATGACGGTAGTCCGAAAACGGTTATAGCGAAAATGTGGGAAGTAGAAAACTTTCGTCCATTTATTCCGCAAATTCCAAGGCTATTTTTAGAATGGAATGCGAAAGATATCCCGTTTACAGTGCGAGAAGCACAAATGAAAATGAATGATTTTTCAGCGATGTCATATGTAAATGAGCCAATCGTACAAAGTGAAAAGCAGGAAGTCATTTTAAGTGCCGACCATATTTCGTTCCAATATGAAAAAAATAGTCCACTTATTTTACGAGATTTAACGGTATCGATTGAAAAAGGAAAGTGGGTAGCTCTCGTTGGGAAAAATGGTACAGGTAAATCTACACTATTAACGATTTTAGCAGGGTTACAAAAAGCGAGAAGAGGGAAAGTAAAGTGGAACGGAAAAGTGATACATAAAATTGATTCGAAAGAACGATTTAAAAGGATCGGGTATGTATCGCAGCATCCGTATTATCATTTTACATTTGATACAGTGTGGCAAGAAGTGTATGAACGTGCGCGTGAATTATACGGAGAAAAAGGAAAAGAAATAGCAGAGGATATGCTAAAACAGTTTTGGCTACATTCTCTTAAAGAGCGCCATCCGCATGATTGTAGTGGGGGAGAGCAGCAATTACTCGCATTATGCACAACGCTATTGTCAAAGCCGACTTTATTACTACTGGATGAACCGACAAAGGGACTCGATCCATGGAAGAAAGAGAGAGTAGGAGAGCTATTTAGGAAGTTGCAAAAAGAAGGTACAACGATTGTAATGGCAACGCATGATATTGAATTTGCGGCGAAATACGTGGATCAATGCATGATGTTATTTGACGGAGCAGTCATTATGAATGATGCACCGAAAGAGTTCTTTAGCGGCAATTTCTTTTATACGACATCTATTAACCGATTCATTCGAAACGAGTTGCCATATGCATTAACATGGGAGGATGTGTACGAAGCGTGTCCAAACGATATGTTGCATTCATAATATGTATTTTTGCAGTTTTAATAGGCACATTACTCTTTACGACACTTATTATGGACGGTTATTACATGGTAAGTAGTTTGTTTTTATTAGTTGTTATTATGTTACCTTTCTACGTCCGTTTTGAAAGAAAGGCGTTTGTTTCACGTGAAATTGTCCTCGTTGCTGTATTAGCAGCAATTGCAGCAGTTAGCCGTGTACCATTTTCTATTTTACCGAGTGTACAGCCGACTTCTTTTGTTATTATCGTTTCGGCAATTGTGTTTGGAAGTGAAACGGGTTTTATGATCGGGGCAACAGCGGCTATTGTATCTAATCTTTTTTTAGGACAAGGTCCGTGGACACCGTGGCAAATGTTTTCATGGGGAATGATTGGTTTTATAGCAGGCTTACTTCGCAATACATTTTTAATGAAAAAGTTATGGGGGAGACTACTATATGGGTTCTTCGTGGGCTTTTTATTTGGCTGGATCATGAATTTCTGGGGGCTTCTCGGTTTTATACGTGAAGCAACGTGGGAAACAGTCATTTCATATTATATCGCAAGTTTTTATTTCGATTTGAGCCATGCGATTTCGAATGTTGTGTTCTTACTATTATTTAGTACTTCTTGGGTTACGATTCTTACAAGATTTAAAAGGAAATACGGCATATTAGATAAGCATAACATGGCATAGAAAAGCATACTCATATAAGGTAGGGTCGCGACTTACATATTCGTTTGCCTCTTTCATGCTTCTTACATATTGTAAGGAGCATTTTTTGTTGTCAAAAAATAGATTCAATCTACATCCGTCATTATATAAATTTACTTGTATAATAGTATGTGAGAACTATTTTCAAAAAGGAAGTGTATAGTTAATGAAGTTAGTTATGCCGAAGCAACATGGTGCATGGGCCATGCTTGTTATCCCATTTCTACTAAGTGTCATACTTGGGAAACCAACTTTTTATCATATTCCGTTGTTTTTAGCGTGGTTTTTTATTTATTTAGCTACGTATCCGTTTCTCATGTACATAAAGCAAAGACGGAAAAAAGAGTTTTTACGTGCTGCCATCGTTTATTTTAGTATTGCATTCGTATTTGGAATGATTTCTTTATTATATGAATGGCGAATTCTTTTATTCGCGGTAGTCATGATCCCGTTATTTCTTGTAAATATGTATTACGCTCGTCAAAAAAATGAAAGAGCTTTGCTGAATGATATTAGTGCGATTATTGTTTTCTGCATAGGTGGTTTAATTAGTTATTATTTTTCAATGAAACTTATAGATCAAACAGCGTTATTCATTGCGCTTATTTCATTTTTATATTTTTTAGGCAGTACGTTCTACGTGAAAACGATGATTCGTGAAAAAAATAATCCGAAGTATCGTCTTATATCTTGGGGATATCATATTGTATTAACGGTAATCGTATTCGCTCTTAATCCGTGGTGTTCTCTCATATTTATTCCAAGTGTAATACGAGCGATTATGTTATACGGTAAGAAAATTACTGTATTAAAAATAGGGATTTTAGAAATTGTTAATTCTGTATATTTTTTAATTATAACGGCAATAATGATGAAGTATGCCATTTGAAAAAACTTCCCATCAATCGATGGGAAGTTTTCAATCTTGTTCTAAAATATGAACAGTATAATCGCATCGTTGCAGCGCTTGTTCAACAGCATAAAGGGATTGTTCAATACGTGCACGGTTGAAGTCCTTTTCAACTGTTTGTAGTGCATCTTCTAAACAATGTTTTGCTTCTTGCAATGAATGATAAGAGTCTTGGACGAATCCACGAGCGTTCTTTTCCATCATCATATATTCCTCCTTTTGGACATATACTAGTAGTATGAACACCAAAAAAGAAAATATAACTTATTATATTTGTTTGACAATTATAAAAGGAATCTGTATAGTAGGATTTAAAGTGAATATTTTCTTATCCAGAGAGGTGGAGGGACTGGCCCGATGAAACCCAGCAACCGCGATGCAGGTGCTAATTCCAGCAGAACATATTTGTTCTGGGAGATAAGACGAAGATATACGTAACTTCTTCTTATCGGAGAGGTTTTTTTGTTGCAAAAAAACCGATTACGAAAATTAATATTATGAAGAAAGGTTGCGGATTACTGTGACACTCGAAAAATACGTAAAATTACGCAGTACAGTTTATGAATATATGATAGAACAAGATAAACCAATATCATTGTTAGATATTCAAGAACATATCGTTTCGCATCATGAAGGAAAATTCACGAAAAAAATGTTACATCAATTTTATTTATCAAGGCTATTAGATGAACTAAAACTGGATGGGAAAATTACTTTAGCTGATGATGAATATCTCTTTGCTGAAAAAGGGGTATTTTATAAGGCGAGAAAAGGGAGCTAAGCTCTCTTTTTTTGAAGTATGTAGAGTAAAAGACTGCTAAAGCAGCCTGATACAAGGGAATGGTGTTGAGTGTGTAGTGTCGAAAATTGAATGTGCCTGAAAGAGGCACTTCATATCGGCTGCAAATGAAAAGAGACACCTTCGCCGAGTAGGTGTCAGTCGCTTGTCACGTAGGCTCGCTACTTGACAGTTAATAGAATAACATGCAGGAATTTGGAAGTCAAAAGGGAATTAAAGGGAAATGGAGGTGATGTTATGTACGCATATTTATTAAAAGAATTATATAGCTATATTCCGAAATACATTGTTGATAGAGGTTATGAATATTATGAAGATGGGCATGTAGAAGATGTTGAAATACATGACAATAAAGTGTTTGCGTTTGTAACTGGTAATGCGGGGAATTATGAAGTAATTATCAATCTTGAAGACTTTGCAGAAAGTAGCTGTGAATGCCCATATGAAAACTATTGTAAACATATGGCGGCAGTTGTTTACGATATTCAAGGTGCTGGTGAGAGTACAGTTAAAGAAAAACTGCAAGGTTTAGAGAAAGAAGAGTTACTGACAGTATTGAATCGTTTATTGCAAAGTTCGAAAAACGTGCAAGTTGTAGAGAAGATGTTAAAGAATGGGAAACTGTAACTATGAAAGAAAAGGCTCGTACATTATGAATGAAATCGATCGTATTATAAAGTGTTGTGGGCAGGATAATGAACTTTTACGCACGTATATTACGTGTTTACTCCAATTGAAGAAATGTAGCGAAACGTTCGGGCAAATTCAAATACAGTTAAGAAATGACTATTTAGTAAGAGGGATTTGTGAAAGAGAAGTAGATGGGGTAGTACGGGGAAGTAAAGAATATGAAACATATTTTCTCCCTAAAGTATTGCAGTGGGATTTCCTTAAGAACAATCCACATCTAATTGAAAAAGTGTGTGTAGATTTTTTTGCGTATAAGGCATTAAATCTTACAGAGATAGAGTGGAGAGATATTTTAAATTGCGTGGGAAATAAAGTAAAACTTTAATCAGTGGGGGGGCTTCCCACTGATTGTTAGCCTTCACCAATCGGGCTTTTACGGGGAGTTGATCTCACATTTAACTGTTTTGCTTTAGTATATATGGGTGGGAGTTTACTGCCTGTTAATGTGGAGTGAATGATTTATTGTGTAAAAAAGCTATTATAAAACTAGCTTTTCGTTTAAATAAATAAGAAACATAGACTAATGATAAATCCTGCATATAACAAGTTCACAACGCAAAATCCCATAATATCACGAGCGCCTAAACCGGCGATTGCTAATGCTGGTAATGCCCAGAAAGGTTGAATTAAATTTGTCCAAGCATCGCCCCACGCAATTGCCATTGCTGTTTTTGCAGCAGGTACACCAAGTTCAGCGCCAGCTGGAATCATAATTGGTGCTTGTACGGCCCATTGACCGCCACCAGATGGGACGAAAATATTAACAATGCCAGCACTTAAAAAAGTAAAGAGCGGGAAAGTCGTTTCGTTTGAAATGCTAATAAAGAAGTTAGAAATAGCTCCTCCAAGTGAAAGTCCTTCACTATTTGCTCCAATCATCATACCCATAATTCCTGCGTAAAATGGAAATTGAAGTAAAATGCCAGAAGCACTTTTCGTAGAGTCTGAAAAAGCCCGAATATATTGAATCGGAGTCTTGTGGAAAATAAGTCCGGCAATTAATAACATGAAAATAACGATATCGAGTGTAAGGTTAAAGCCTTTCGTATAAAAATAGTTGAAAATATAAATAAGACCTAGCAATCCAATGCAAAGTGTAATAATGATGCTATTTTCCATTTTTTCCGCGAACGTATTTCTCTCTATTTCTTGAGCAGCAGCCTCTTCATGGAATACGCTAGGATCTACTGTGATCGTATGTTTTGCATCTGGATGCATCGCCTTATTTATGAGAGGCATCGTAACTAAAAAGATAATAACTGGAACGAGAGCGTATGGTGAAAATAACGTTTCTGTTATAGGAATCGCTTCTTTAATACTTCCAGCAGTCGTTTTGATTAACGTTTCACCGCCTGTTGCTAATGTAAGAGGGATAGAAGCAGAAAGCCCTGCATGCCAAATAAGAAATCCGGAGTAAGAAGAAGCAATTGCTAGTCTATAATCTAATCCATCCAACTGTCTTGCTACTTCTTTTGCATATAAAACAGATACAACAATACCAAATCCCCAGTTTATGTATGCTCCTAGTAAACTTACAATTGAAATGGCAATAATACCTTGTCCATTTGTTTTTGGTAGTTTTGCAGCTTTCGTTAATCCTTTTTTTATGAGGGGAGCGTTTGCTAAAGCAGATCCTGTCACGAGTACAAGTGCCATTTGCATAGAAAAGGCAAGCAGTCCCCAAATACCATTGCCCCAATGGTTAATCATCTCGACTGGTGTTTGATGTGTTGCAAACATGCCGAAGAAGATAACGAAAACAGTTAATAAACATGATAAAATAAACGGTTCTGGCAAGAAACGTTGCACTAAGGCGACGCAGCCATTTGTAAATGAACGGAACAAAATAGATCAACCTCCTTATGTATATGTATTACAATTATTCGAGGTTATTTCAGTAATCCCTTTTAATGTATAGAAAATTCAGGTAATTAAAAGGTACTTGAAGTTACAGGAACAGACGTTGTTGCTTTCTGTTACGGACTGATTGAAGAGGTGAAAACTTCTGTTGATCTCTATTAAGAAACGTTCGATCAAAAGGTGGATAAGGCTATGAAAAAATAGAAGGAGTAAACAATCTTTCCAATCGGCGGATGGTTGCAATGATTTTTTTGAAAATAAGTAAACTCCTATATATGGATGTTTGTAGGAACTCGCTACATCGCTATCAAGCTAAGTTTATGCAATATGATATTCATGTAAAGTATAGCATTATATTATAAAATTTCTAAACTATTAATCTACTACATAAGTACAAGCAGCCAACCCAATATGTTCATAGTATATTGTACTTGAATCTATTGTTTTAAATTCTATATTGAAAGGAATAATAGCATGTCAAAAAAATATATTTTTGATTATATTGTAATTGGTGCTGGCACTGCTGGAGGGATAATTGCTAAAGAATTAACGGATGATAAATGTACTTCCGTGCTTGTTCTTGAAGCTGGAACAAACATGACAGAGGAATTAAGCAGTCCTAATCTTATAGTTTCAGTTTTAAATGCTAGTAATAATAGGCATTCATTTAATGTCACTACTATCATTGAGGAAACGATTGGTCGTCAGTTCATAACATCAAGTGGTCGTGCCATTGGAGGAAGTTCTGAACATAATCAGATGTTAGCTGTGCGTGGTAGCCGTGATCTTTATGATGCATGGGCAAAATTAGTCGATAATAATGCATGGAATTATGATAGCATTCGCTCATTATTTATTAAAAATGAAACTTATACAGGAATGACACAAAGTCCTCAAGAACGTGGAAGTGACGGTCCTATTTTTATTAGACAACAAAATATTCCTAATCAAGGATTAATCCAAACCTTAGCACAAGCCAGTTCAGAAGTCTTTGATATCCCAATTGAAGAGGATTACAATACAGGAATAAGAGATGTTATAGCCCAAAAAGGTCAATATATTCAAAAGTTAGAAAATGGAAAACTGGTTCGTTCTTCGACAGCGACTGGATATTTAAACGATCAAATTGTCACTCAAGGAAATGAATTCCAAGCTGATGAATTTGGAGTTGATCAGAGAAAATTGGCCATCTTTTCAAAAACAACAGTGGATAAAATTTTATTTAAAGAAAAAAAGGGAGTTAACATTGCTGTTGGTGTTCAATATGTTAGGAATGGGGTGTCGCAACGAAGTTATGCCCGAAAAGGAATTATCGTCTCAGCAGGTCAATTTTCCTCCGTCATACTTCAGCGCTCAGGTATTGGTAGATCCCAAGATTTAGCTAAAGCTGGCATAGCAACTTTAGTAGAAAGCCCTCAAGTCGGATACAACTTCCAAACACACTATTCTGTCGGTATGGGGATTAGAGTGGAAACAGGAAGACTTCTTCAGGTATTGGCCGCTGATCCTAATCAGCCAGGAGCATTTGGAGCATTTAAAAAAGTCAATAACCCTATTGGTGGCCGGCGCCTTCAATTATTAGGTCTCCCACTTCCATTTTTTGTACCCAGTCAGGAAATTGCGATTAATGGTTGGGATTTTAATGAGACAGATCCTAGTAATATTATGAGTATCGGAATTGTGGATGTAAATCCAAGAAGCCGAGGTACGGTCATGGTTGCCCATAGCGATCCAGAGGCATACCCAACTATTGATTTAAACCCGTTGGCAAATTTAGATGATTTAAATTTCATGGTGGATCAATATATTGAGACGTATAACATGATTGTTAGAGCGCGTGAACTCGATCCAGGGGGTATCTATCAGGTAGTCTTTCCTGATGAAAGTATGTTCCAAATTCCGGATGAGAATGAAAAGCGGGCTAAATTGGCTGGTTTTGTTAGAGCTTCGTATTCCCTTTTTACTCACTTCGGAGGGCAATGTAAGATGGGGAAAAATATTAAAGAAGGAGTTCTTGATGGATTCCTGAATGTCTTTGGAACCCAAAATCTTAAAGTTGCTGACCTTTCCATTTCTCCGATATTGCCGGATGGCAATACGTCAATACCAGCTCAAATGATAGGGTTGAATGCAGTACGTTTTATTCTAGGGGAGCCTTGCCCATATGTGGTGAATGATAAAGAAATTAAGGATTATGAATGTAAAGTGATAAGAGATAAGAAATAAAAAATAAAAAAAGAGTCTCTCTTTATCAAAAAAGATCTTTTTTAGATATATTGACGTTTCAGCACAATATATCCATTACTAGTCATAAATGCGAGGCTTAAACTTCTGCGAATGGTAACCAATTTAGTATTGTTGTTCTGTTTTTTCTAATAAATCATTTTTTCATATACTGATGCAATAGGTTGTGTTGGAATGTTCGGAATCGACAAATATATTGAGTGGTTATAGATCCATCATAACTACAATCATCATAAGTGAAATGATCAATCTAGTTCGTGGCTATAGGTTTATTGTAAATAAAACCTGTTAATAAAAAAGCTTCCACTACTGTGGAAGCTTCTCCAAATGATGTGCAATATCCACATACATATTTGAGTAAACTGAATGTATTTCATTGCTTGGCGTGGCGTTAGAAGAGAAGTGAACGATTACCATATTCGCTTTCGGGTCGATGTAAAGTGTTTGTCCGTAACTGCCTAACACTTCAAAAGCACCTTGTTCATTGTGCGGAATCCACCATTGATTATGATAAGAAATAGAAGCACCACTGCCAATTGCGAGTTCGCCTTCTTGTACATTTTGTACACGTTCTGTAATAGAAGAAGGGACGATTTGTCTTCCGTTATATTCCCCGTTATTTAATAATAATTGTCCGAATCTCGCCATATCTCTAGCAGTTGCATTTAAGCCAGCGCTAGCTTGTTCTACTTTTGTTTCATCTGTAACGTAATACGCGTTTTCTTCCATACCAATTTGAGACCAAATGCGTTCACTTACATTCTCAGCTAACGATTTGCCTGTAATGGTTCTAATAATCCAAGCGAGCGTTTCTGTTGAGCCGTTATTGTAAGAAAAAGCGGAACCAGGTGGTGCTGTTTCTTCGGCTTCTCGCAACATATCATAAATTTTCATCGGGCCAGTGTAATTTTTACCACGGGGTAAAATGTTACTAGCTAAATATAGTTGGGCATCTTGATTTTCTAGCCCAGGCTGCACATAGCCGTGAGTTGGGTACTCTGCCGAAACTTGCATGTCCATTAGTTGCTGAAGTGTTGCTTTTCCGAACGGTGTATTTTTTAATTCTTTTATGTAACTGTCAGCTGTCTTTTTCATATTAATACGATTCTCTTCAGCGAGAGATTGTATAATTGCCCCAGTAAATACTTTTGCCAATGACGCCATTCCATGAGGTTCATTTTGTTTATACCCATTGAGATATCGTTCATAAACAAGTTGTCCATTATGTACAACGACAAAAGCATCTGTTTTGTTATCGTCTAACAGTTTTTTTAGCGGAGTTGTATTTCCAAAGCTACGCTGAACAGCAAAATCGTCTAAGTTTTGTAGCGCAGTAGGGAAGTGAGCAATTTGATCGGGATTATTTTTCACTTCATTTATGAAAGTGAATTCTTTCATATGTGTGTACGACCAACGTAAATAAGGATCATTTAACCAATTTTCCTTCGTTACGTTATTTTTCGATGGGGTCGTTTTATTATGTTTGAAGTATGTAAAACCAAGCCCTGTAATTACAAATATGAATGTTAGTATAAGTAAGAGTAGGGGAGATTTTTTTAGTTTCATATATGTCCCTCCTTTTGATTTCTATTATCCCGCTAATTAAAGTTTCACTTTATAAGTATACGCTTCTATTAAAAGAAACACAAAATAAGGAAAGTAAACGGGGAAGTTTACTTTCCTTATTCACGTTAAGCGGAAATTTGTCCGTCTGTACGTTGTTTCTTGAATTTTTGTTTTCGTCCATGTAATCCATAATAGAGAAGTAAAGTGAATGCAACGATAATAGATGCGATAAAATACATATTATGGTAACTTGATTGCGCTGCGACGATACCTAAAACGAATGATCCAAAACCGAGACCACTATCAAAGAATGAGAAGTACGTAGCTGTCGCAGAACCACGTCGATGGTTTGCAGCGGCAGAAATTGCAATCGTTTGGAAACTTGGAATTAATGTTCCGTAACCTAAACCGATTAACATACCTGCGCCAAGGAACCAAAATGAAGTTTGCGCTTGGCTTAAAATGAACATACCAATTGTGAAAATAATGATTGCTGGGTAAACAAGTACATTTTCACCGAAGCGATCAAAAATCTTTCCTGTAAATGGACGAGAAATGACAACAACAAGTGCGTATAAAACAAAGAAGTAACTAGCAACTTCGCCTAAACCGAGCTCTTTCGCATAAATAGGAATAAAGGATAAAATACCACTATAAGAAAAGGCTAAAACAAATCCTGTCAGAGCAATCGGAATAGAGGCAGGTTCAAGTAAGTCTTTCCATTTCATTTTTTCTCGTTTTTGTTTGCTCACTGGTACTTCATGCGGAATATTTACAAGTAGTCCTAATAAAAATGCAAGCAATGAAAATACAGAACAAACGATAAATAGTACAGTGAATGAAAAATGAGAAATAATTGTTAAACCTAAAAAAGGACCAATTACCATCGGCAGACTCATAAATACGCCGAAATAGGCAAGTGCTTCGCCTCTTCTATGAGCTGGCGCAACATCTGTGACAATCGTACCAGTTGCTGTTGTTGCCATCCCGAACCCAATACCATGTAAGAAGCGAAGGGCAAGTAATAAAAATAAACTCTGTGCACCGAAATACATAACAGTAGCAGCTAAAAATAATGAAAGTGAAATAAATAAAATTTTCTTTCTCCCTAATTCATCGAGCCATTTTCCTGTAAATGGTCTACATAAAACAGATGAAATAAGAAAAACAGTTGCAACTAAACCAATTTCCTCAGGTTTTCCTTTTAGGCCGTCTATTACATAAATAGGCAGAGTAGTCATAAGCATATAAAATGTTAAAAAGAGAAATAGACTACTAAAACAAGTTCCGAGGAAATCCTTCGTCCAAAGTTTTTCACTTTGCATCGTCATCCCTCCAATTTAATTATTTAAATTTTTAATAACTCGTTGTAACACTTGAAAAGCTTGATGTAACTCATCTTCGTTAATATTCTCAAGTGCCTTTTCTTCGAAAGCATCAACTTCTTCTTGCCATACCGGAATCATTTCTATCGCTGTTTCTGATAAAGAAATGAGCTTCTCACGGCGATCTTTTCCTTCCGTACGAATAATCCAACCCATCGTTTCCATACGTGTTAACGTGCGGGTCATCGTTGGTGATTCAACATTTAAATACTGACATAGCTCTGTTTGGGTACAAGATCCAGTTTGATTAATACGGAAAATGACAGCCCATTGCGCACTGAATAATCCTGTTGGAGATACGCGTTCATTAAATTTCTTCGTGAATTTTCGAGAAGTTTGGCTAACGATGTGAAAAAAATGTTGTTTTTCGTCCATATATTTTGATCCTTTCAAATTAGTTACCTAGCTAACTATATCCTTTTTTTCTATAATTGTCTAGTAATAGACATGTTGTATTATGTAAAAAATTCGTATCGTTTTTCTGTTGAGAACATACATTCTACATGGTATTCTTTAATTAAGTAAAGAATTTTCTTTCTATTGAAAAGAATGGGGGAACTTGTGATGATTAAGCCTGCAACAATGGAGTTTGTTTCACTATCGAACGGAGAAACGATTGCGTATCAGGAAGTTGGAAGGCAAAATACAGAAATTCTTGTACTTATTCATGGAAACATGACATCGTCACAACATTGGGATTTAGTTATTGAAAAGTTACAAAATCAATATCATATTTACGCTCTTGATTTAAGAGGATTTGGACAATCAACGTATAATAAATCGATAGACTCATTACAAGACTTCGCAGAAGATGTAAAACTATTTATTGATCAATTACACTTAAAGAAATTTTCATTAATGGGATGGTCAATGGGTGGTGGCGTCGCGATGCAATTTACAGCGAATCATCCAACTTTTGTAGAAAGATTAATTTTAGTAGAATCGGTAGGAATGAAAGGATATCCAATCTTTAAAAAAGATATTAATGGGCAACCGATCATAGCGAGTTTATTAAAAACGAAAGAAGAAATTGCGCAAGATCCAATACAAATCGCGCCCGTGCTAGACGCGATAAAAAATATGAACAAATTATATTACCGTACAGTATGGAATCTATTAATATATACACATAATCAACCTGAACCGGATCGGTATGAGAAGTATTTAGATGATATGTTAACGCAGCGTAATTTTGTTGATGTGAATTATGCGCTCATTACATTTAATATTTCAGATGAACATAATGGAGTTGTAGAAGGAAATAAACAAATTCATAACATTAAGGCTCCAACACTTGTTATACAAGGTGATAGAGATTACGTCGTACCGCAAGTAGTTGGTGAGGAATTAGCAAAACATTTGCCGCATGCGGAGCTAAAGGTGCTAGAAGATTGCGGACACTCACCGTTTATTGATTGTTTAGATGTATTTATAAAACACGTAGAGGATTGGTTAGAGCAAAAATAATCCCCAAAATGAAAAGTATTGCATACACTATAGCATTTGTATGTAAAAGGGGAGATTACCAATGCATAAACCGTTCTTCATTGCTTATTCACCGTATGATCATCACATATATACAAAAATGATGATAAATCCGATGTATATGCAAATTTCACCAGCTGTAGTTCCTTTACAAATGCAGCAACACGCAATAGCTCATTCACATCAATATTTATACGGGCCGTCATTCTATGAAAATCCATATTTTAAGCACTTTCATTACAATGTGAAAGCGCAAATTTGGGAAGGGTAAGAAGCTAATTCTTTTAGCTTCTTTTTTGTATGAATATTCGTACACGCATCTATAGAAACAGTTTATAATGAAAAGGGAAAGTTTGAGAAGGAGAGGGAAGAGGATGTCAATGCGTTTTACATTTTGGATTATGGTTGGGATTGTAGCAATCTCGGGTTTGTCACAAGGTATGCTCTTACCGGCCATTGCAATGATTTTTGAACAAGAAGGGGTAAGTTCAAGTATTAACGGTATTCATGCGACGGCACTATACATAGGGATATTAGTGATCTCACCGTTTCTTGAAAAACCGATGCAAAAATTTGGAATGAAGCCAATTATTGTGATTGGTGGGTTTCTCGTTATTATTTCATTATTCTTTTTTACACAAACATTTTCGTTTTGGGTATGGTTTATCCTTAGATTTCTAGTTGGAGTCGGAGATCATATGCTACATGTCGGAACACAAACGTGGATCACGACAACGTCCGATCCGAGTAAAATAGGTAGACAAGTATCGATATATGGTGTATTCTTCGGAATTGGTTTTGCTGTCGGTCCGTATTTAGCAAGCACAGTTCAGTACGGTCTTGCAACGCCATTTATTATATCTACTATACTTTGTCTAATAGGTTGGCTGTTACTATTACCAACAAAAAATGCATTCCCAGCGCAAGATGAAAGAGAAGTGAAGAGTGAATCATCATTTTCTCGTTATAAACAAGTTGTTGGATTAGGATGGATTGCACTGCTGGGACCGCTTGCATATGGCGTACTGGAAGCAATGTTAAACAGTAATTTACCAGTATACGCGCTTCGAAAAGGATGGTCCGTTTCAGAAGTATCCTTCTTATTACCAGCATTTGCAGTTGGGGGCATTATTACACAAATTCCGCTCGGTATATTAAGTGACAAATACGGAAGGGATCGTATTTTAACGTGGACGTTCTGCATAAGTACGGGCATTTTCTTGCTTGCAGCCGTATTTGATCAATATTACTGGATTGTGTTTGCCTGCATGTTGTTAGCGGGTATGGTCATTGGATCGTGCTTTTCTTTAGGACTTGGATTTATGACAGATTTATTACCGAGACACTTATTGCCAGCGGGTAATATATTGTCTGGGATCGCCTTTAGTTTAGGAAGTATACTGGGACCTGTATTAGGAGGCGTATTTATAGAAAAAATACAGTATACAAGCTTTTTTATTGCGGTTATGATTATAATAGGAATTCTCGCAATGTTATATATGATCTACATGAAGAATCAATTCGCATCAAGAAAAATAGAAAGTAGGTTAGGGCATGACAAAACAACCTAATAAGAAAAAATTTGAAGTACTCGAAAACGAAACAATTACAGACTGCTTAGCGCGTATGGAACAAGAAGGATATGCACCGTCACGTCGTATGGAAGAACCAATCTTTCATGAAGTGAAGAAAGACGGCAAAACAGTAGTGGAACCGTGCGGTAGAAAAATTATTTTTGAGGGAAAATTGAAGTAATAAGCTATACGAAAAGAATTTACTTTCAAGTACAAGCAAGATAAAACATATAGTCACATAAGAAAACGCTGTTGATTTCAATATCAATAGCGTTTTTATTTTTACTACATATATAGGTCAAAATGAATTTCTGCTTGTAGGAAAGAACAATGATACAAAAGTAGGATGCTTTCAAATATATTTACATGACGATCCAGATGAATTAGAGTATGCAATTTATTTAAATGAATGGGATGCGGAGAAAAGTAAATGAAATAGTAGATATTCTTGGAAGAGTTTTGTAGCTAGTATAAAAAATCCTTCAAAAATAGGGATTCTTGAAAGATTTTTTTACTTTACATTTCTTGTAACTTATTAATTATATTCATTTTTAATTATCTCAGCGTGTTGAATAAAACCATCCTCAAAGCTGAAGTAAAGAGAATAGCTTCCTCGATCATATATATAGCCAACGCTAGTCATATTCTCTCCAATTCCATCGGGCTCACCAAACCACTCTTTTAATTCGTTAATAGATATATCCATTTTCACCCATATGTAACTAACTTTCGAAGGATACATATCGAGATTATAATCTCCATATACTGCTGTAGTAGGTGCATCACATTCTGTACATGGTGCTGCCTTCCAAATATCAGGTGCTCCAAAGTCCTTTTTCACCTCAGATATGTCTTTACCGAGTACATCTAATCCAAATGGACCGAACTTTCCATCCTGCAGAGCTGTTTCTAGCATTTGTTTCATTTCTTCTTTTGTGTTGATTTCGAAATTATAAGATGTGTTCTTTGCTATTGCACTATAGAGAAATTGTGCATACTGCTCACGCTTCACAAGCATGTTGCCATTAAAATTACCTACATCGTCACCTTGTGATATGCGGTTACCACGCAGTGTATTTACAGATTCATAGGCCCAATGATCTTTTGGTACATCTTTAAATTTCTCTTGTCCCTTTGGTTCTAAATGAAATGCTTTTTGTAATACTACAGCCATCTCATACCGAGTTAATACATCATCTGGACGAAATGTTCCTGTTCCGTCACCTTTCATAATTCCAGCTTGCGCAATGGCTTTGATATCCTTTTCAAACATATGATTCGTAATATCGCTAAACATATTTCCTTGTGTATCGTCTGCTTTTAAACCTAAATGTCGATTGACTAAAGAAGCTACCTGTCCTCTTGTAATATTGTCCCCAAAACCAAATTTACCATTTCCATATCCCTTAACAATCCCTGCTGCTGCTAAGTAGTCAATCGCATATGTTGACCAGTGTCCCTTTGGTACATCTGTAAATACAGTGTCCACATTGCTAACTACTTTATAGCTATTTGTAGTTGTTTGTGCATTTGCTGTGCCTACCATCATTGTAGTTGCTAGTGTTGCGGTGATTACGAATCCAAAAAACTTTTTAGCCTTACTTGCATTTCTCCCCATTTGTGAAAGCCTCCCCAGTTCCATTTGAATTTCATACAACTAAAACTTACAACGTAATTGTAACATGTAAACAATGAATGTTTACCATAAATTTCTAGATGATAGATGGCTATTTTAATAATATTCATGAAATTGATTGTACGATCTAGATAAAAAAATTTACTTCTATTTAAAAATGATAGTTACAGTGAGGTTCTTTTCAAATCTACAATAGAAGATAGAACGTATATTTGGTATAATGGAATCATGTTAATTAAAATCATGTACATGAGTTATAAAATGTATGTAAAAAGGTAAGGAATACATAACAATAACTATTACGGTTCTAGTACATATAAAGTGAAACTTTAATCGGTAGGGGTCTTACTGTCCGACAAATAGCGGGATAAATTCAGTTCATGTTATCCAAATTCGTTATTAGAAAGGAAAAAATATAATGGATCAAATATCATTTGAAGATTTATTTGAAGAAGAAAAAGAAAAGGTGGAGGTAGCTGAAGCACCGGCATCTTTATCACCGTTGCAAAGAGGTATTTTAGAATTAATTGATTCGGAAGAAATAAGTGCAATGGAGCTATGCGAACAATTAATACGAGCGGGTAAAATATCAGATGAGAGATTCACAACGAATAAACCGAAAGCGTACGGACAAGTATGCTTAATATTAGAAGGATTTGTTAAAGAAGGGAAGCTTACTTTTATTAAAAATGATGAGAAAAGAGATAGGGTATATAAAGGGAAACTTTAATCAGTGGGGCAGTAAAAGCCAAAAAAAGGTGTCAATCTATTAGATTGACACCTTTTTACTTTTAACATCTTACATATTTACGTTTGAAACCAAGTCGTCCACGATCAAGTTCTTTCTGAATACTTTCGTGAGCATGTAGTAAGCTGCTCTTTTTGTTGTCACGTTTTACTTCTACAATGCCAACTTCTTTTGCAGTCTCGACTGCTTTTTCATGTAATGGTACATATGAAATCGCCACTGTGTTTAGAAAGTTATTCATAGCAGATTTTGTTCGCTCAGGTGAATGATGAATTGTATCTTTCACTGTTTCAAGCATGCCGGAAATTTTGCTTTCGGAAAACTCATTGTCTTTTCGATTTCCTAAAAGCCAGCAGTAGCAACTCCAACCAGCTGACATGCGCAGTTCGTCTCCGCTTGCAATCCATTTATCAGCAACATCTTGTGCAATAGGTGATTCTGATAAAGTGACTGCCACCACATAATCAGACAGCATATAGAAATATGCTCCGTCTATCCAGCGATCAAAATCCGATTCACTCATAGCTTTTGGATCTGCAATAATACCTGCAAAGTACATTGCATCGTAATTACCTGTAGCATAAAGTTCCTCAGCTAACTCTTGATTTATTTTTATTTTTTTAGCGATTGGTTTCATAGCACCTGTAGCTACGCCGAAAACTGGCTCGTGTGCCCCGTTAGATATGTATATTTTTTTCGTTCTTTCTTTACCGAGAGCTTCAAGCTCTTGCATAACTGTTGTAAAATCCATAGATTCGCTCTTCCTTCCTAAATAGTAAGAGTTTTTATCTTGCTCAAATTTAATAGTAATGTTATATGCGTAGGATGTCTACTTTCTGTCATAAGTGTTTTTGACGATATTTACAATTAGTTGTAAAATAATGTTTGTTGAGGAAGTTTGTAGAAATAAAGTTCGTCTGTAGGAGACAGTATAGACATCTTATATAGTAGATTCATAATCTTGGACGAATGAGAATAAAAGGAGGTCGAAATACTTACATGAACTATGTAAGTATTTAATATAGCAATGAATAAAACAATGAAAAAACAAATAATCGCATTATCAACTAGTTTAGTAATTTTAGGGGGAGTACCTTTAGCTGCATCAGCAGAAGAGATTAATAAATCTAAAACTGATCAGCTTAGCATTGCACAAGGGGAAGATGGAACGAACGGATTAAGTTATTCTAATTTTAATTTAGAAACTCCTGATCATGTACAAATCAATGAAGAAGAAGTGTCAAAAAATGAGAGTATTCTCTTAGAAGAGTACAAACATAAACATGATGAAACAGAAGAGTTACATAAAATGAAGGAAGCGAAAAAAGGTCAAGTAGCGGAAGATGAAGCTATTTCAAATATTGAAAAAGCATTTGAAACTGTAGATGGTAAAAATGACGGCTCTATTCGTCAAATGAAACCTGTTGAAAAGCCAAAAGGTGTTCAATATAGTACACAGACTACGAAGAAATATGGAACACTTGCAGGCGTTCCATTTGTAGAGTGGATCGTTCCAGCAGGAAACCCGGATATTCGCCCTGCAAATCCGATGGAAGCACGTTACATTACAATCCATGAGACTGCAAATACAGCCGCTGGTGCTAATGCTGAAAATCATGCGAAATATTTATATAAACAAGCAACAGAAGGTACTTTCCGAACGGCTTCATGGCATTTTACTGTAGATGATAAGCAAATCTATCAACATTTACCAACAAACGAAAATGGTTGGCATGCAGGAGATGGTGATGGTCCAGGAAATAGAGAGTCTATCGGTATTGAGATTTCCGTTAACCAAGATGGAGATTACAATAAAGCGTTAGAGAATGCGAAGCGACTTGCAGGTTATTTAATGAACAAAGAAGGTATTAGTGCGGACCACGTTTATAAACATCAACAATGGAGCGGGAAAAAATGTCCTGATATTTTAATTTCTCGTGGAAATTGGACTGGTTTCGTGCAAGGTGTGCAATGGTATGCAAATATTAATGCACAGATTGATTCTGCTTTACAAGAAGGGAAAGAGTCAATTGATTCAGATGACTACAATCCAGCTGAGCCTAATATGGAATTAGTCGTAAATGGCGATGGTATAAATGTACGTAGTGGAGCTGGTCTTGAACACCAAGTCGTTCGTAAGTCTTCAAAAGGAGATCGTTACAAAGTATTAGCTGTTAAAAACGGTTGGTACAAAGTAGGAAACAATGAGTGGATTTTTTATAACCCAAGCTGGATTAAAATTAACTATAACGTACCAAATAAAGAAGTACAAAAACCTAAAAAAGATGACATTACTGGTGCTTGGTTTGAAGGGCATATTCGTAAACTAAACAGTCTAGGTATTATGCACGGTGAAGGTAATGGTATATTTTCACCTTATCGTAATGTGACGAGAGCTGAGTTTGCGACGTTAATCTCAAATGCTCTTAAACTACCAGAAGGTAATAAGTCATTTGTAGATATTAACGAAGCACATCCATCACTACATAACGGTATTAAACGTAGTGCAAGTGCAGGTATTATTAATGGCCGTGGTGGTGGGATTTTTGATCCTAATGCACAGATTACTCGTGAAGAAGCATCTATTATGATTGATCAAGCGTTACAGTATAAAGGAATTAAAGGTGATTTAGTAGCGTTACCATTTAGAGATAAACATTTAATAACATACAAACAACCAGTGCAACGATTATACGGCTTACATGTTGTGTCTGGTGTTGGAAACGAAGAGTTTAATCCTCAAGGTACAACAACTCGCGGGGAGTCAGCTGCATTTTTAGTGAAGATGTTGAATGTAATAGAAAAAGCATAATCCATTTTAAAGGAGCTGTCCAAAAGATAATCATTTGGAGCAGCTCCTTTTTTTAGTCCCTATGAAGCCCCTTATAAGCCCCTACCAAGTAATAAATCACTAAGAAAAAACAAAACAAAAACAACAACAACTACAAGAACAAAAAAATAAAATAAAATCGTTGTAGTAGTAAGCGTGAAAAATTTGAAATTCAACTGCCCAAAACCATTCCCACATTCCTATTTTTATATGGAAGGAGTGAAATTTTCCTATTTGCTAACAAAGAGTGGAGGGAAATGTATGGCGGTGTATCGTAATGTGCAGGTGAACTTTTGGCAAGATGAATTTATTTTAGAGTTAACGCCAGAGGAGCGTTACTTTTACATATATTTGTTAACTGGTACGAAAACGAAGCAAAGTGGTATTTACATATTACCGAAGCGTTTGGCAGAACTTGAAACAGGTTATAGTGGCGAGACTGTTGAGAAGTTGTTGAACCGTTTTGTTGAATACGGAAAGATCGTATATGATGCCGAAACGAAAGAGTTATACATTGTTAATTGGCTGACATATAACCCGATTGTAAATACGAACGTAGAGAAATGTGTGTTACGTGAGTTAAAGACTGTGAAAAGTAGAAAGTTGATTCAGATGTTTTTACATAAATGTTTGGCAGAAGAGCTTAAAATTCCGTTGTTATTGCAGTACTTTGGTATACCAGAGGAAGAGGAAGAAGTAGAAGTAGTAGAAGAGGAAACGCAGTGTAATGAAGTTTACAAGTTTTACGAACAAAATATAAGTAATCTATCTCCCTATATCATGAAGGAACTAAAAGAATGGATACAAAGATTTTCAGGAAATACGGTACTAGAGGCACTTAAAATTGCGTTTAACAATAATAAGCGAACGTTAGCTTATGTGAAGGGGATTTTGAGGAATTGGTGTAGCGATAAGTTGGAGGGTTCTAGTGAAGAAAAGTGTATAATGGGAAGTTTAGAGAAGAGGAAGAGTATTTTGAGTAGTGTTTTTTAATTTACATAAAATTAATATAGAATGTATGTTCGTGTAGGCTATTTGTATGCTATACTACCATTAAATGATAGAGAAAGCCTATTTTGTAGTAATAAAAAGATGCGGGGGCGTAGAATTTGACTATTTGTACAACTCAGTTGTTTCAATATATGAATATGACAGAAGAGCAGGAACAATTAGCACTGCGATATTTACAAACGAGAGAAAAAGAGATTTTAACAGAGGTTCAATTAACGACAATTCGAGATCAAAAAAGAGGCAATTTCGCGGAGCGGTTCATCAATGAATTTAGGAAAATACATAAACAAGATCCAGATTTCTTCAGGTTGTTTTATTGTTTGTTAGGAGAAAATTTATTAAATATTCTTTCAGTACGTTTTGCGCATGTAAGTTTTCCTAATTTGAAGATTTATTTAGAGAAAAGTGAACTTCCTTTAGATCAACTTGTAGCGAGTGCATGTAAATATTTAACTAGTATTTCAAGTTATGTGAATGAAGCAGATGTTTTACTTAGAGAAGTTATACAGGATAATCCAAACTATATTGAGGAGCAGTTACACGTTTTACCTAATCAACAGCAATTAACGTTACTTCTCATGATGTTTGACGTAGATTATGAGAGATTCAGTACGTATAGCTCTTTATTAAATGAGAGATTAGAAGAACATGCAGCATTTATATTGAGGTTGATGGGAGAGGAGGAAAAGATAGACGCGGTTCAAAGATATGTGAAAGGTGAAGAAGTTAGAGAAGTGTTTATGGGTGGCTCTTTACTTGAACATATTTGGCAACTATTATTTCGTGTGCATAAGCATTCAAATGTTGCTAAGAGATATATTGAGATATTAGCAAAGAAAAATGTTTGGGGCTTTGTAAACTATGCAACACGTTATATGTGTCATGTTCTTGGCCAATCTCAAAATTACAAAAGAACAGGTAGTGTAAATAAAAAAACATATGAAGAGATTCAAAATTTTTGTAAACAGTTTGGGATTTCGGAGGAGAGATTTTTTGCACATCGTCTGAGGCAACATGATTTGAATAGTGAAGATTTTTGTAAGACGTATGAATATGAGTTGCTATGCTCCACGTTGGAAGAAAATCCTGCATTTGTTCAACGTACTTTGCATTATATAAGTAAAATGAAATATCTTATCATTGCACGAATGTTAGCTGAAAAAGGACATGAGCTAAATAGAGGGAAAATGCGTGAGGAATTTTTTATAGCCGCTTTGCAAATTAAATTGTCTACAGTACGGGATACATATCGTGATTATTTGTTAGGGAAATTGACACTGGAAGATATGAAGCAAGTACTGAAAAGCCCAAAATATAGAAATATGTATTGGGGTATGCCAGTGCTGGAGGTTGCGCTCCTTTGGGATATAGATGATATAGCAAAGAGAGAAGCTGTACTTACATTACAATTTGGAGATGAATATGGTGTTAATTTATACGAACTTCTTTATGAATGTTCTGTCAGAGGGATAGAACCGAAACAAGTATTAGAAGACTTACTATCGTATGGACTATGTAAGGAAAAGCTCATCAATTATGCAGTGGAACAAGCTACATACTATAGTCGAGAGAAAAATAAGGCAACAGAAGCTCTTATTCATGTAATTGTAAAGGAACAAGGATACATAATTGAACAGTTTGATGAGTATTCTGCTGTTGCAAAAACATATATTTTAGAAGAGTTAGCAAGGGATAATACGGCTAAAATACGCCCGATTTTAATTAAAAGCTTAGGAGATTCATCAAAAAAGATACGTGAATCTGTAGTCAGATTACTTTCAAAGGATATAGAAGCTGCAGAGGATGTAGCAATGGAACTTCATAATAAAAAGAAGATTGTCCGTGAAAATGTAATGAAACTACTTATAGAGTATAAGAATGAGGAATATATAAAGCTTGTACAGGAAGCTTTGCAAGAAAAGAAGAATGCTTCTTTTGTTGAGAAGTTTGCTCCATTACTTGAAATGGAAAAAGTAGGAGAACCAAAAAGTATAGAAGAACTTTGTGCTCGTATTTTACCTGAACAAAAAAGAAATGTACTTGTACAGTGGACTGGATTTGAGCCACAAATTCGACTTCGACATGTAAATGAAATAGCGGACGAAACAATTCCACTTGCCTATGTACAGCAATACATTTCAGATTCTGTCATTGAGAAGAAAGAGGCGGCTGAAGTCATTGGTCGTACTTTGAATGAAGAAGACTTGAAAGAGTATGTACAAGCAATATATCAAGTATGGATTTCTCAAGAGGCAGATGTGAAGGAGCGCGGGATCCTTTCTTTATATGGAATGTATAGTGATGAAAAAATGGTAGGCGTACTTAAAGAGCAAATTGATGAATGGGTGTTTGACATGAGAGGGTAACTAACTGTTACGATTTATTTAACCAATTATAACTAAAGTTAATTAAATATATCAGTATGCCCTGCTAGTCAAGTGATTGGCTAGTAGTGAGGGTTAACTGCGGGCAATCCCTAAAGCTGATTGAACTACAATGTGGCTAGAAATAGCGAGTGTGAATGTTGCGAAAGCAGAAAAAATCAATCAGATGGTGCAAGGTTAAATCCTAAACACTAGAACAATGGGTCTTCCGCCTCGAATCGTCTAAGTCAAAAGTGATAAGATGAACGTTCAACGACTATCTCGTATAACTGACGAGAGTACATCACAAGCCTATGGTGGTGGAAAAATCCTCTATCTCTAACGAGATAAACATATAGTCTGCGCTCATGTGAAAGTATGAGAAGTTCATAAGAGAACTGGCTAAGGACTTGCGCCCTTAGTTGAACGAGATAAACTTAATTAAATCTATCAAACCTAATTGAATCTACCGAACATATGTGTTATAGTAGATGCAACGAGGTGAGAATAATAATGAAATTTTTACGAGTTAGTCAAGTATCAGAATTAACAGGTTTGCATCCGAGTAGTCTTAGGAGAATGCACCAAAGCGGTGAATTAGTGCCTGAAAAGATTACTGCTGGCAAAACACGCTATTATTCAGAAGAACAAATCATTCATTATCTAAAAGGTGAGCGACCGAATAACCGCATCATAATTGGCTATTGTAGAGTTAGCTCTTCGAGTCAAAAAAATGACCTAGAAAGACAAGTCGATAGGATGAAGCAATATCTTATCGCACGAGGTTATCAATTTGAGATTATCGAAGATATTGGCTCTGGAATCAATTATAAGAAGAAAGGCTTTAACAAGTTAATTGAACGCATTGAGAACAATGAAGTTGAAAAAGTTGTTGTCATGCACAAAGATAGACTTGTGAGGTTCGGTTATGAGTTAGTTGAAAAGATCTGTCAACTAAACGGTACAGCGATTGAAGTAATTGACAACACTGCTAAAACAGAAGAACAGGAGGTCGTAGAAGACCTTGTTCAGATTATTACAGTGTTTAGTTGTAAACTTCAAGGCAAGCGCTCTAAAAAGACCAAACAGATAATCAAGGAGTTGACCTCTGATGATATTGGCGAAGAAAGTCAGACTGATTCCAACGCCTGAACAAGAAAAAGTGCTTAGAAACCATGCTGGTGCTGCAAGATTCGCTTATAACTATTGTAAAAGAATGAGTGATAGATACTATAAGCTGTTTGGGAAATCTGTTTCACAGTTAGCTTTACAGAAACGATTTACAAAGATCAAGAAGCGAAAGAGATATCAGTGGTTAAAAGACATCAATGCACAAGTTCCTAAACAGGCTTCAAAAGATTTTGACAAGGCGAGGAAAAATTCGTTCGAAAAGTACAAGAACGGCTACCACACTTCTTATAAATCCAAAAAAGACTTAATTCAAGGATTTTATGCCAATTACGAAAGACTGTTTATAGGAAAGAAAGTCGTTCATATTCAGTCTATTGGAGAAGTGAAAACAAGCCAACGACTACCAAGAAACAAAAAACCGTCAAACCCAAGAGTTACCTTTGATGGTCGTCACTGGTGGATTAGTGTAGGGTTCGAAGAATCCTTTGAAGCACAAGAACTAACCGATGAATCGATTGGTGTGGATGTTGGTTTAAAAGAGCTGTTTGTGGCTTCTAATGGTACGAAAGAACGAAATATAAACAAAGATGCCAAGGTTAAAAAACTTTTGAAAAGGAAAAAGTCAGCGCAAAGAGATATGTCTAGGAGATTCAAAAAAGGTGTGAAATTTCAATCTGCCGGATATGAAAAGGCAAAAACCGAGCACCTGCGGTTATCTAGGAAAATTACGAATATCCGAAATAACCATATCCATCAAGCGACAGCTAAATTGGTGAAAACCAAACCAATGAGGATTGTTGTGGAAGACTTATCTATCGCAAACCTGTTAAAAAACAAAAAACTATCGAAGGCATTTTCATTTCAAAAATTAAACTTCTTCTTTCAATGTTTGTCATACAAGTGCGAGAAGTACGGCATTGCGTATGTAAAAGCTGATAAATGTTTTGCCTCAAGCAAGATTTGCTCATGTTGTGGCGTTAAATACGACCATTCAGTTCAACCAGAAGGACAGTGGAGTTTAAAAATACGTGAATGGCGTTGTGTTCAATGCGATAGCCATCACGATAGAGATGTAAATGCTGCGATAAATTTATCAAGATGGGTAAAATAAATGCTTGATAATAGGAGGTAACGATACTGCCTCGTGTGGAGTGTTATACCCCTCGTCCCTTCGGGGCTGCGAGAACACTTTGAAGCACTAACTTGTGTAAATTTGATTGAATTGTATAGATTTAGTTAAGTTTATCGTATCGGAAGATTGCAGCAGATGCAGTTCGCGCTTTAGGCCTCTCATCATGTAAGCTTGCACTTATGTTTATTCATACAATGGCATTAAAATATAAACATAAACAAGTGCGTAATGCAGCGAAAGAAGCACTTAGTCTTGCTGCGAAAACACGTGGCATAACAGAGGAAGAGCTGGAAGACCAACTAGTACCGAACCTTGACTTTACTATAGATGGTGAAAAGACGATTGATTTTGGAAACCGAAGTTTTACTGCTATATTAACTTCCGATTCAAAAATTGAATTGAAGACGGTGGAAGGGAAGCGTATGAAGTCACTCCCAAAACCAAATGCAAAAGATGATGTAGAAAAAGCGGAAGCGGCTAAAAAAGAGTTATCTTCTCTCAAGAAGGAACTTCGAAGTACCCTTTCCATACAAAAACAACGGTTAGAATCAGCACTTTCAGTAAAGCGTTATTGGTCATATGATTCGTGGAAGTCTGTATTTATGGACAATCCGATTATGAAGCAATTTGCTATTTCACTTCTTTGGGGTGAGTATAGAGAAGGAAAGTTAATGAATGTGTTTCGTTATAAGGAAGCTACCATGTTTTGTACAATTGATGGAGAGAATCATGAGCTTTCACCGGATACTGTTATTGGCTTAATTCATCCGTTAGAATTATCCGGGACTGAAAAAGATTTGTGGAGAGAGCAACTAGCCAATTCGGAGATTGTCCAACCATTCTTACAAATTGATCGACCGGTGTTTGTAGTAGAGGAACATGATAAGGTTACCGTTGAAAAATTTGGTGGTATTTTACTGAATGGTCGTTCGTTATTCGGGAAGATGACGAAACTTGGATGGATTCGAGGATCTGTTCAAGATAGCGGTATTTATTATACGTTTTATAAAGAAGATATTCGCGCTGGATTAGGGGCGGAACTTTCATTTAGCGGAGCGCCGATTGGATATGAAGATGAAGAAGATGTATGTGTATTTGAGGTTCAATTTTATAAGGCGGGTACAATAAAGCGTGGTTCATATGAATACGATGAAATTGATGATGAAAGATGTATTGTACCAAAGCAAGTAGACCAGCGCTTCTTTAGTGAAATATTACATGATGTGCAACTAGCGACGGAGTCTAACCTTGGTCATAATGAAAGTTGGCGTAGCCAACGATAAATGAATAAAGTGAAAACCCCCTTCATTAATAGGAACATGAAGGGGGTTTTTCAAGTTTTCTAAAAGGTTCTTTCTCAAATAAAAGCGAATAGTTTGAGGAAGGAGGGGTCTTATTTAGAAGAAGCTGAATTTTACCATAGTTGAATGTTAAAAGAAATGAAAAAATAAAATATTCACAAAAAAGTTATTTTTAGAAAAGTTTAATCGGGAAAATATGGTTTCATTAAGGAGGGGTGTTATTATGATAATGTAATATAAATATTAAAAAATATTAAAGGGGAGAATTGTAATGGGGATGAAATATAGATATATTATTGGTTTAATTATAATAATTTGTTGTTCAAGTATATATTTCTATATGAGTAGAGATAAGCAGGATAAGACTTCCAATACATCTTCTATATCAAAGGATAGTTCGTTTTTTACAGATATTGGAGTTTTATATTTTAAACCTAATATTTTACCCTATTCTGAATATGTATTTATTCAGGAAGGAAAGGAACAGTCTTCAACAAAAATTGATGGTACAGCTTTCTATTTCGAAAATACTGAGAAATACAAAAATAAAAGTGTGATACAATCGTTTATTGAAGGTAAACGAGTCTTTATTCAAGAGGATAATAAGAATTTTGATATAAAAAAAGAAAAGAACGGTATTTCTGCACGATATCAAGATGAAGAGATTGATATTGTTGGTTACAATGATGGATTAGATGATTCGACTTTAGAAATCGTTAGTAGCAGTGTTAATCACCAGATAAAATTAAAAGGAGTAATCGTTCAAATTCACTATGATTCTAATAGGAAAAAAATCTATATTTATGGTGATAAGGTTACAAATGATCCGGATAGTATCTATGTTATTGATGTGAATTCTGGAAAATCAGAAGAATTTAGTTTGCAGAATCCTAATATAGGTATGCCTAAAAATTTTGAAGTAATAAATGACAAGATTATTTTTAGTGCAAGTGGTAGAGTAGGCACTCCTGGTACCCCAGATGGAGCTAAGAAAGCGCAGGGAGTAATCCCTGGAGCTCTAGTAGAATTCGATAAAAACACAGCGACTATTAAAGAGATACCTTTACCTTATGTAGAAACACTGGGCTTTTATCCATATAAAGATAAATTTATTTTAACGTTTGGTGAAGGTTATATTGTAGAAATAGATAAAGAGTATAATGTAATAAAAGAACATAATGTAACAAATTCCAAGTATGTATGGATAAGAACGAGAATAAAAGATAATTTCATATATGCTTTAACACCGGGTAGTCAAACTGCTTCTGAAGAGAATATATTATTTGCGTATGATTTAGAGAATGATATGAAAGAATATAAAATGACATTACCAAGTAAAGAAGCATATGCATTAGATTTCGCAGTAGGAACTGTTTCTAAATAGTTATTATTATAAAAATATAAGATTTTAATGGACTGAGAAAAAAGAAATCAAACTGACTGGTTTGATTTCTTTTTTTGAATCGGAAGATATGTTAGTTGTCTGGATATTTTAAATGGTTCTGGTGCAAAAACTTTAAAGTTCTTGTAAGTAATCTACTAAACTTGGACATACTAATAATCTAAAAAAGCTGCGTGATCGGTGTGGAAAAGGAAAATTTGTTCAAATGGAAGCATTATCATCCTGAGCTAATCTTACTAACTGAAATTTCCAAGAGATGAAGATGGACAAGTACTAAATATGTTATATAAATAAGGTGTAGATTTCTTTATTGCTATTCTTGATAAAGGAAATGGAGAAAAAGTAATAGGTAGATGACAAGCATTGGGCTTAAATTGTGAATTAGATTTTAATGAAGAATTTGAAGCTTGGACATGTACTTGTTCGAAAGAGCTGTTCTTAATTTATGAAGATATCGCAGTAGACAATCCATTTGGATATGCGGGATACATGTATGATAAAGAAATTGGTATGTATTACTTGATTGCACGTTACTATAATCCGGAGCATGGTGTGTTCTTATCGGTGGATCCTGATCCGGGTGATGAAGATGATCCAGTTACCATGAATGGATATACGTATGGTGATAATAATCCAGTGATGATGACGGATCCAGATGGGCATGCAGCTTGGTTAGCTATTAATGCAGTGTTTGGAGGAATCAGTGCTTATCAAGCTTATAAATCAGGGAAGAGTTGGAAAGGTATTGCAGCTGCAGGTGCTCTCGGGTTTGTTGGTGGAGGAAGAATAAAGGGCGGCAAATATATGTTTGGAGCTTATAAGCAATTTTTAGGGAAGGCTAAGGCTAAAATCAAAGGCTAAAATCAAAGGCAGAGAAGGACATCATATTATACAAGATGCTGCAGTCAGAAATTTACCAGGCTATAGTAAAAGAAATGCTCCAACAGTAAGTTTATCTAAACCATCACATTTGAAAACTAGAGCAGTTCAAAGACAAAAAGGAGGGGGGGGACATATGCAGCAGAACGAAGAATTGGTTATAAAGCATTAAGACGGGCCGGTGTATCAGAAAAGGCTTCTAGAAAAATGATAGAAAGGTCGGATAAATATTTTGCAAGTATTGACGTGACGAGGAAAACTAAAACAAGAATACCAGGTGATAGAAGGTAAGTACTGAAACAGACTGTATTATTTCTTGATAATATAGTCTGTTTTTATGAAAAATAACTTTGGGATTATATAATGATTTATTAGTGTAAGGAGGAGAGGTAGAAGAATGGAATATAATGAGATATTGAATAACTGGGAACAAATTTTAAATAAAGTCAAAAATATTAAAGGAGAAACGTATTGTGAAATTGGACCTACTGCAACTGAAGAGGAGATTAAAGAGAAGGAACTTGAGTTAGGGATAGTTTTCCCGAAATCTATAAAGGATGTATTTCTGAATTTTTCAAAGCAGGTAAACGTAGGATGGGTACTTCCAAATAACATAACGTTTATAAAAGGATTCGAATATATATATTCAGGTGAAATAGCATGGAATCTCGATGAGTGTGAAGTAAAAATCGATGATCATGGGGCACCAGAACGAGTGATTATTTATCATAATTCTATTGGTGATTATATTGCAACTGATTTAGGACGAAATGAATTTATTACGTATTGGTATGAGGATGAATCGAAAGAGATTCTGTTAGCAAGAGGTTTTAAAGAGTTTATAGTAAAAAATACGAAGATTGCTTTCATTGCAGCAGATTATACACAAATAGAGGAGTTGATAGGACAGGGAGGGATACAGTCAGAAAGTGAGTTAGGGATTAGGTGGCAGAAGTATTTTGATGACCTTCAAGTAGTGCAGTATTCAAGAGATAGTAATAAGTTAGAAGAGATAATTTCTTATATTGTTCATATTGCTGAATTACGAAAACAAGATTTGCAGTTATTATGTGCATGGGATAGAAAGATGTTATCAGAGTTCCTTTTAAATAAAGTACTTAAAGTAAATACTTTTTCAGAACAAAGGTTATTGTGCTTCATAATCGGAAAAATTGTGAAAGAAGATTGTAAAGAGTGGGTTCAATCTTTATGGATAGAGCGTACGAATATTTCTCCTGAAATGCGATCTTATTTAAGTGCGAAGTGTTTGCCATATCATATTGGTTTTCCGTTAGTTTTAAAATATGTACAAAAAGAGGGATTAGTTGGTATAGAAGCAAATAGTCATTTGAAATATTTCCGTTCAAATGATGTTATTCAATGGATGAAAAAGCACGCGAAATTGCCTTACGAAGGATGGCATTATTTATTTGCTTATTCAAAACCGACGTGGAAAGAAATAGTGGAGTGGCTTTATCTAGAAAAACATCATATGGTGATAGTTGTAAACGCGATAGGTGCAATGAACTCTTTAAGTCAAGAGGAAAATGTAGGCTTAGGGTATCCAGATGAACCAATTAGAATTAAAAATTTACCGAGTAGTGGAGAGGTTATCAGAGTAATAGAAGCTTTTAAAGAGACTGGGAGGCTAAAGAATCGTCATTACCAATTGGATGATTTTATTGATGGCATAGAAAAATTTTATTGATTTCAAATTATGAAAGGGATGTTGAAAATGGTTAAACCTCAATTCATAATGGGGATAGCTGGCCTTTGGAAAAATAGGACAGAATTGGTGCAAGAGGTTGTTAGTAAAAGTGAAGGCTATGTGTTAGTTGGGAATGTTATACATCATAAAGAGAAAGAAATTGCTTTTGAAATTGATGTATATGATCATGAGCCATCTTTAGGAGAATCATTTTTATATGCTAGTGGTGGTCGTTTTGACCAAGATTTACTTAGTAAGTTAGAGGGACACACTTATACAGTATATGTTGTTGCTAATGTACAAAATGTGCAGGAGTTAAAAGAAGTTATTGAGGTAGGAAATGGATTGTTAAATGCAGGGGGAATTGCTTTAAAAATTGAAACAGCAGGTGTAGCGTATTCTAAAGATGAATGGAAGGAGCTTGCAGAGAATAAGGGAATATTCCCTATTTATTCGCATGTTGTAACTTTAGTTGGAGATGAAGATGGTTATTATTCATGCGGAATGCAAGCATTCGCTTTGCCGGATGTTGTTATACATGGTGATATAGAGCCTGAAGCTGCAGCGGACTTATTAAATGATTTTAATTTATATAATATAGTCGAACAACCTAAATTGAAAAAAGGGGATACAATTAGTTTTACGGAAAACTCTCCGGTGTATCAATTATCTTACTACACAGATTATCGCTATGAACAAGAGGACCCATTTTACAATCCATGTGGATTATGGAAGTTAGAATTGGCTTAAATGTATTAGGATTTAATCATAGGAACAACTTAGTAGTGTAAGGAGACCTGATAGTGTGTATTAGGTCTCCTTTTTGAGGATTTTAAATTATCACAGTGGACAGCCCATTTGGATATGCGGGATACATGTATGATAAAGAAATTGGTATGTATTATTTGATTGCTCGTTACTATAATCCGGAGCATGGTGTATTCTTATCAGTGGAACCGGATGGACATGCAGCTATTGCAGGGGTATATCTCATACCAGGAGTGGGCCAAGCGGCATTATCATCGATTTTATTAACTATTATTTTAGAGGATCAGTGTTATATTTACAAACTGAAGAAGCTTTATATTTTATTGAATTTAATAATGAAAGATTTGTTAGGGGATTTTAAAAAGTATGGATAGGATGTATCATACATGTTCTATATAAACAAAGGCGGAGTCTTATAATAATACTACCACTACAACCCTCGTGCTCTACAATAGTAACAAAAGTATCCCTTTTCATGTCTTTCTACAACATTATAAATAGGAGGGGGGTATACTCCCCATCTATTAGGGGTAGTGACAGGGTTGCTGTCATAGACCGCAAAGTAACTTTTTGAAATATAAAATTTAAAGCCTGAATCAAGGCTTTTTTTTTTGCTGATTTTTCCTTACACTAAATATAAACAGAAAATAAGGAGAAAAATGATGAAGCGAAACTGGACAGATGATGAACTCATTGAGCATTTTATTTTAGTTCCGATGGAACGACAGTTAATTGGTAATAAAACAGGTGCTAGCCGCCTAGGTTTTGCGGTCCTTTTAAAATATTTTCAACATGAAGCTAGATTTCCGATTAAATAACAAGATATTCCTAAATTAGTGATTGTATATATTGCAAAACAATTAGATCTTTCGCCAGATTTATTCGGTAGTTACCGTTGGGGTGCGGAAGAACGAAATTTTACCTATCATCGAAAGCAAATAAGGGAGTCTTTTGGTTTTCATGAATTCACGGCCAATGATATACCCATATTCCAAAAATGGTTAGCAGACCAAGTGAACTTTACTCATGACCCAGATTATTTAAGGGCGAAAGCATATGAACAATTTCGCAAGTGGAAAATAGAACCTCCTGCTCTAGGGCGCTTGAACCGAATGATTGATTCAGCACTTAACACCTACGAAATCAACTTTTTTGAATCAATATGTCACAACTTATCAGAATCCACACGATCTAGAATCGATTCTTTTCTTGAATCATCTATTGATATAAATAACGACGAAAAGTTAGAAGAAAATGAACTTTTAACATTTCGTGATTTACTTGCTGATCCAGGTCGTGCCAGTTTAAAAACCCTTCATCAAGAAATACAAAAATTATTGGCCATTCGCCATCTTCAAATACCATTAGATTTATTTCAACATATACCTTTCAAACTATTAAAAAAATATCGATTGAGGGCTGCGACAGAAACGTTAACTGATTTACGTGCCCATCCTGAACCAATTCGGTACACCTTGTTATCTATATTATTTTGGTGCCGACAATCAGAAGTGCCAGACCATTTAGCTGATTTACTTATCGATATTATTCATAAAATCGGTAAAAGAGCTACTAAACAAACAGATAAAGAAATTATTGAAGAAATGAAAAAAGTCCAAGGCAAAAATAAATATGTTATTAATCTATTAGAAGCTATGATTGATCATCCCGACGGGATTATTAGCGAAATTTTATATTCTGTAGCGGATCCTCAAACCCTGCAAGATATTTTACAAGAACTGAAACGGAATAAACGCATATATAGAGAGAAAGTTTATATAAGAATGCATGCATCATATGGAAATCATTATCGTCGTGCTATTCCTCAGTTATTAGACATTCTTGAATTTCGATCTAATAACCAAATGCATCAACCGGTTATTCGCGCTATTCAAGTAATACGAGAATATGCCAATAGTGGCCAAAGATATTTTGCTTCGAAAGATGATGTTCCAATCGATGGTGTAATTCAATCAAAATGGAAGGATACGATTATTGAAACAGATACCACTGGAACTTGACGGGTGAATCGAATTAATTATGAAATTGCAGTTTTACAATCTTTAAGAGGTAAACTCCGTTGTAAAGAAATTTGGATTCAGGGAGCAAATAGATATCGCAATCCAGAAGAAGATTTCCCCCAGGATTTTGAAGAATACAAAGAAGAACATTTTCAAGCACTAAAATTACCACTTGATGTAGAACCATTTATCTCAGAGTTAATTGAACAAATGAAGAAAAAGCTTTCTCTTCTAGAAGAGGGGGTATTGTCTAAAGATAATCAAAAGGTAAGTATACTCTCAAAAAATAGTGGATGGATTCGTCTTTCCCCATTTTTCCCCATTAGAAAAACAAGATGAGCCTATTCATTTATCTCAAATTAAAAACGAAATCAGAAACAAATGGCCAAATACAAACCTATTAGATGTATTAAAAGAAGCGGATTTCCTTACTAATTTCAAGAAACATTTCAGAACAACTGCCGACCGAGAAATTCTTGATAGTTTTTTATATTCAAGATCAAAGGTTTGAAAAGATGAGTCCAATAAATTATAGAAAACAACAATGGGATTTAACATTTTCTTGGAGTAAGTAAGGTGAAGTATATAAAATTATAATTGAAGGTAAGCGTCAAACTTATTAAAATTAAGGAAGTTTGAGGTAATCCCTGTCAAGTAGACGGTATAAAAAAGTGCAGCTAAGCAACCTGAGTTCTATATTTATATGGACTCAGGTTATTTAATTTCTTTTGAAATTTTTGATAGTTATAAAAGTGCATATATTTCCGCACGACAATTTTAACTTCATCAGCTTTAGAGAAAGAGTATAAATGGAAACTCTCTGATTTTAAATGACTGAAGAATTTTTCTATACAAGTATTGTCCCGACAGTTTCCTTTTCGAGACATACTTACCTTCATCCGATATTTTTTAAGTAGTTGGTTGTATTAGCGGGATTTGTATTGAAATCCTTGATGACAATGTAAAAGACCCTCTTCTACATTTCGATTTTTTTGCCTTTTTCAGTGTATCTACTACAAGTTTCCAGTCGTTTCTATGTCATAAGGTGCTTGACAATCTACACCACTGGATAAGAAAAGAGGGGAGACTGATAAGTTTTAATTTTACATTAAATTCATATTTAACGAATAGTATAGAACATCGTAAATATATGATATAATCTATTTACCAATATTTGTGTGGGAGTGACACTATTTGATAAAAAGTATTAATCCTCAAGAATACTCATACGCTTTTAGTTTAGGAAAATATGATTGTTTTAAAGTACGAACAGGTCTTTGTTCCTTACATTTAACCGAAGAACAATATCAAGAAATAAAAAAGCGCGAAAAAAACCTAAGTTTCAGTGATGGCTCCGTTGACTACTGTAGACTCCTAGCTGCACATATGATTAAAGAGGATTGGTTTAATAAAAACACAAAGATAAATGCTTATCTTTATAATTGCGGACATGTAGCATTTGGAGATGGCCAGCATCGTACTTGTATTGCAAAAAAGCTAGGAAAAGAAAAACTTGTATTAAATGTATTTGAAACTAATGATACGATTTGTAGAGTTTGTTATTTTAAAAAAGTTGATAATAACAAATCATTTATGGAAAAAATAATAGGTATTATTAATAAAAGAAAACGTAAGGATCCTGCTACTTATGAATTTATAGACGATGAGTTAACTTCATCTAATGCAAAAATTTTTTTAGACGCTGATATTTTACAAGTTTAGATTTTCAATTTCATAAACCTTTATATTATAATTATATAGTTACATAATCATACATATTTAGGAGGAAAAAAATGAAGTTCAAAGAAGCACACCCCGATTATAAAGATTATCAAAATGACACTTACTACTATGATCACTTACCTAACGGTTTTTTTGATGCACTTCATGGATTAATTGAGGGAAAAGCAAGTTCAGATGAATATCCGCCGGGCATTCTTAGAGCAGCCTGTGATATTATTGCAAAAAATATCCCTACAAAATCAACCACTAACTCAGGATATGGCTGGCTCCAAGAAGATTTGGATACATTTATTAGAAAACTGAAATCTAAAAACCTAGATAGAATACTAGATACTGTAGCTGAAATTGTGAACGAAATTGATATAGAACTTGATGACATTAATGATGTTTTTGTAGAAAACTCATTTGGTTTTTTATTAGAGCCTGATATGTTTAAGGGATGTATATGGGTGGTAGCAGAAGGTACTGAAAGTCGATCGGATGCTATTGAAGAAGCCTTAACAGAAGTTTCTACTGACCAAATAAACGTTATTGAACATCTAACACAAGCTAAGAAACAATTACAAGAAATTTCAGAAACACGTTCAAGGAAAGATGCTTTAAGAGATAGTATATCAGCCTTAGAAGCACAACTTAAATATTATTCTAATACTAAAAAGTTCGAAGATGCCATTAAGTATATTCAAACCGAATATAACATCCCAAGAAAAATTATTAGTGATGCAAAAATGATTTGGGACCTAATCCATGACAAAACTCCAGATGTTCGTCATGGTTGTTCGATTAACTCTGATTTAAGTGAAGCCGAAGCGTTATATTGGATTGATCGTATTATGGCTTTAACAAAATACCTCGCTAGGGAAATAGAGTAATAACCCACTTCTCCTATTACGCACACTTGGTGGAAAAATGGCTAAAGTGTGCGTATTTAGTGTGTTTCTAGTCGTTGTACAAATCTGTTATCTATTCCACCATCAAACTGTTCGTTAAAATGGTATTTAACAAATGTTAAATACCAAATCTTATCCATCTATATAAAAATTTTGAGAGCCTTTTTCCTCAAGTGATAGTTTATATAATTTTTCAGTTTCATGTCCTTCATCTAATTAACGTTTTTTCCAGGTGCTAACTATTTTCATGTCGTTAACGAACACTTAAATGATAGATTAGAGTCTTCCTAGTAATAAGGGGTTTCTGAAAGTTTTGTATAACAAAGAAAAATAAAATCATTTCATGATCAAATCCCCCCGATAAGTTAATATAACGTTTTATTAATAATAAGAAAAATAGATATATTGCTTTTTATATTTAAAATATACGACAAAAAATAATTTTTGTTAATAATATTTGTAAGATTGTTGTGAAATTGTCGGATTTATCATGCTGAACTTTCTAAATTTTAAATTAATATTTACTTTGCTCTTTTGTTTATATACATTGTGATATGAAACATTATTATGTTAAACATATTTCAGTGAGGTGAGCTTATGGAAGAAAAGAAACAAAAGAAGTGGTATAGGTATTTAATTCAACTTATCATAGTTGCATTAATTGTTACTTCTATACCGCTGAATGGATTGGCAGAAACGGCACCACCGTTTACACCATCTCCTAATTCAGAACAAAGTCCAGAAGTGGAGAAGAAAAAGGAAACGGATTTACCAGATCCACATCCAGACCAATTAAAGAAGGACAAGGCTAAAACACAGGCGAGTCCGACTGAGCTTGTAGAAGAAAGAACGGAAACCGAAAAGGTTTTCGATAATAATGATGGTACTTATACGAAAAAGGTATATACGGAACCGATCCATATTGAAAAAGATGGAAAATTAGAAGAGGTTTCACCAAAATTAGTAGAAGCACCAAATGCAAAAATTGTAACAGAAAATACAAAATTAGAACCAGAATTTGAGAAAGCAACGCAAGATGGAAAGTATGTTCAATTTAAAGTAAAAGATCATACGATTCAGTACAAAGTAATGGGTGCAAATGGTGAAAAAGGTGAATTAAAACCATCACCGGTCACTGCAACACATGAAAACAATACAGTGTGGTATAAAGGGATTTTCCCAAATATTGATTTAAAGAGTACAACGTTTAATGAAAATGTAAAAGAAGACTTTGTATTACGTGAATATACAGGGCATCATATTTTTACGTTTTCAGTACAAACAGATTTAACACCCGCTATACAGGAAGATGGTTCAATCGACTTCCAAGATGAAAAGAATGAAAGCGTATTCACATTACCAAAACCGTATATGAACGATTCAAATGTGGATCAACAATCCGGTGAGGCTGTAACGTCAGATGCAGTTAGTTACAATATTGAGAAGGCAGATGAAAAAACATATACATTAACTGTTACTGCGGATCCAACGTGGTTACAAGCACCAGAGCGAAAGTATCCGGTATATATAGATCCTTCAATTAAGGTCGCTGATTTTGAAAATGCATATGCTTCAAGTGCGTATCCAACTGTTAATTATTCAGGAGGAAAGCTGTGGGACGCCGGTCAAAATGCTTATACATTAAAAGTAGGGTATTATGACGGAGCATCTGGGACAAACTTTTCATTTATTAAACCAGAAATTCCAGAGTTAAAAGGGGCAAAAATTGAAAGTGCAACTTTCAATGCTTATGCAGTTTGGCATTATTATGGAAATCAGCCAAATGGCGTTTGGTTAGATGAAGTAACAAGTGGCTGGAATGTTGGAAGTATGAACTGGAACAATAAACCAGGCTCTAACAACATTGCGCACGCTGATGTAGGACGTGGAAAATGGGCTCAGTTCAATGTAACGAATACAGTGAAAGCATGGGTAGAAGGTACGAGATCAAATAACGGCTTCAAGCTACATGCAAATGGAAATGGTCAAAATCACTGGAAGAAGTTCGTTGCAGCAGAAAATGGAGAAAATGCACCGTATTTGGAAGTGAAATACTCCTATGAGAAACCAAATACACCAAAAGTACAAGCCTACTCAAATGGAAGCGGGAGTGGTTCTGGTTACTTTAATGTACAATGGGATCCAGTTCCAGGAGCAACAGAGTATAAAGTAGCCATTTTTAATGGATATGACTATGAATATATTTCAGTTGGTAATGTGACAAGCTGGACAACGAAGGATAAAAAAATATTCCCGACGCCAGAAGAGATTGCACAAGGGCGTTACTGGATACATGATGACGGACAAGGGGCAGAAGCCCCTACTAACCCTGGACAAATATATAAAAATGCTTATCAAGCAGGAGGTCCATACGGAGATTATAGCGGAAGAAGTAGCTATTGGATTCGTATTGTGGCAGAGTACCCATTTGGTGAAAGTCCACTTTCTGATGGAGTGGTTCCATTTATTCCATTAGAACAAGTGAAAAAGCCAGATGGATCGGCTTATATTAATGCAACAGATCAAACAACTGGATACGTTACATTAAAGTGGGATGCAGTTCCAGCAGCAGAAGGTTATAAGGTTTGGATTTATAACGGAAAAGATTATGAAGCGTTTGATGTTGGAAATAAAACAAATTGGACCACGCAAAATGAAAAGATTTGGCCAACGAAAGATGAAATTACAAAAGATCAATATTTACTTCATCATGATAAAAAAGGAACAGATCTAGCATTAGATCCATCACCTGTATATCGGAATTCGGGTGGGATTTATGCTGGTTCTAAAAATTATTGGTTCCGCGTAACAGCGTATAGTAAAGCTGGACATGCTGAAAGTGAAATTTCGCATGAATTTACTCCTAAATTCTCTGAAGACTTTGCGTTTATGGGGATGTTTGATTATTGGGCATCTATTCCTGTTTTAAATGGAAAGGTAAATGCATTTAACGGAAATTTCTTAATGGAAGAAAAGGATATGACTTTATCTGGCCGTGGTCCAGATGCTTCCTTAGTTAGAACTTATAATAGCCAAAGTGGAGTAAATGGTATTTTTGGTAATGGTTGGTCTAGTAGTGTGGAAGAATTCATTTGGCGAGATGCAGAAGATAATTTACTTTTGTATACTGCGAATGGTGCAGCGATTACCTTTACTAAAACTGGTGAAAATACGTACCAAGCACCAACTGGTGTATATTTGGAAATCAAGAAAGTGTCAGGTGGTTATGAAGTAAAGGATAGCAATCAAACAGTTACTTTCTATCACCATACAGATTTACGCGGGATTGGGTATGTAAAAGATAAATATGGAAATACAACAACCTATGAATATGATGATGAGTTCCGTTTATCAAAAATAAAGAATGCTTCAGGGAAAGAATTAGTACTTAAGTATGATGACCATTATAAGAAAGTATCTAGAATAATCGGTCCAGATAACAAGACGATTACATTTAAGTATGATGGAGATTTACTTGTTTCTTCTACAACACCGGAAGGAAAAGTATATAAATATGGCTATGAAAATGGTTTATTAACATCTATTTATGATCCGCAACATACAGATACCAAGCCATACAAAACATCATATGCTTACGAAAATAATAGATTAGTAAAAGTAACGGACCCATTAGGAAAAGCTACGACATTAGCATATAATACAGATGCGAAAGAAGTTACATTAACGAATCCCAAAGGACGTAAGACTGTTTATACGTATAACGATGCTGGAAATCCAGTAAAAACTATCGAAGACGTAGGACGACTGAATTTAACCACAACGACTGAATATAATGCAAATAATCTAGTGAAAACAACGACTCCAAAAAATCAAACAGAAACAGCAACCTATGATAATAATGGGAATGTAACATCTGTTACTGATGAAATGGGAACAGAAAAGTTCGAGTATAATAAAGACAATGGGATTGTAAAAGCGACAGATAACGAGGGCCGTGAAACAACCGTTGCTTATAAAATAGCAAATACAGAAGTATCACAAACAGATCAATCAGCCCATACATCTTCTGTTACTCATCATGATAAATATGGGAATCCGATTGAAACGAGTAGAGAATTAAGTCCGGGGGAAAACTTGATTCGAAATCCAAGCTTTGAGCCCAATATAACAGACAATTGGGCAAAAGTTGGTACAGATAATAATACAGGAACACTTTCAAAAGATGAAAACCCAGCGCCGGGTGGTCTTGGTGGAGGTTCTTCATTAAAGGTTGCAACAAAAGCAACAAATGATGCTTGGGGCTATATTGGAGTTATGCAAGAGATAGCCGTAGAGCCAAATACGACTTATACATTAAGTGGTATGATAAAAACAGATTTAGCGGCGGGATCGGCTATTTTCAATGTGAAATCCTTAAATGAAAATCGTGCAGGGATAGATAGTGGTTGGCATGATACACGTCATAATAGAATTCAAGGAAAGAATGATTGGGTCAATCGTCAAGTTACTTTTAAAACGACAGATCAAACAAGATATGTACAGGTTTATTTACAAGTCGAAAATAGTGCTTCTTCGACAAATGGTACTGTCTGGTTTGATAAGATTCAACTGGAAAAAGGTGAAGTTTCTTCTAGCTTTAATCCGATTGAAAATAGTAGTTTAGAGAATATGACGGAGAAAGGCTGCATTCCAGGCTGGATCCGAGGAGATGGAACAAGTTGTGATCCGAAAGACGTTTCTCAGCAAGAGAGCTTTACGGGACATTCATCTATTGTATTAGAGCGCAGCCAATATGGTGGTTCAAATGTAGGGTATGGCAAGCATGTAACTATAAATCAGCAAAAAGCAGAGCAAATTACACTAACAGGGATGTCTAAATCTGAAAATGTAGAGAATGATGCGACAGATAAACTTTCTCGAGACTATGCGATTTGGGCAGATGTGTATTATCAAGATGGTAGTGGGGCTAATTACCAAACGAAATTCCCAAGTGGGACAAATGATTGGAATCGTAGTGCAGTTGTGATTCCAGCAACAAAACCAATTAAACGTATGGAAATCTATCTTCTCTTTAGAAATAATAACAAAGGGAAAGTTTGGTTTGATGATATTCGTTTGCTAGAAGGTAACGCTCTTATTAAAAATGAGTATGATAACGATGGAAATATTGTTGCCGCGTATGATGAAGAAGGGCAGAAGAATACATTCACATATGATGTATCAGGAAATAAAAAAAGCGAGACAGATGAAAAGGGAAATACAAAATTATTTGATTACAATAAAGACAATCTATTAACAAAAGTTACCTTAAAAAATGGTACTTCTGTAAATTATCTTTATGATCATAATGGAAACACAACAGAGAAATCTGTCATGTTTGGTGGGAAAACACAAACACACAAATATGAATATGATGTAGATAATAAAAATACAGTGTATATTGATGCGCTAAACCGTCGTATTGAAAATACGTACGATGAAAATGCAAATAAGATTCAGACAAAAATGCCAAATGGTTCGATTTTAGAATCTGTTTATGATTCAGCAGATCGCGTCGTTGGTGAAAAACGTAATGGAAAAGATTCATATACATTCGAACGTGATCAAAATGGACAAGTTACAAAAGTAAAAGACCATGTCAATGGTGTAGAACGTACAAAAACATATGATAAGGCTGACCGCGTCACAAGCGCAACAGATAGCCGAGGCGGAAAGATTGACTGGGCGTATCACGACAAAGCAAACAGTAAGACAGAAAAGTTAAAAGAACAAACAGTAACGCAAGGTGGATACACAAATAAAGTATCGTATGACTACAACACGTTAGATCAAAATATTCGTGTGACAGATGAATCTCAAACGTATCGCTTTGATTATGACGATCAAGGAAATGTTCGCACGTATACAGCTGGAAATGGTGCAGGTTCTACTTTTAACTATGACCATGCGAATAAGATTAAAGATTTAGTAGTAGGTACATCAAATAGCATTCTATTTTCTGAACGATATGAATATGACCAAGCGGGTAACCGTACGAAGATTAAACATGAAGGTGTGGGCGGAAAAGTAACAGAAACAAACTTTGTATATGACCCGATTAACCAACTATTAAATGAAGCACTACCAAACGGAACAAGTAAATCATATACATATGATGGATTTGGAAACCGCACAAGTGTTAAAGTTGTAGAGAATGGAAAAGAAACAAAATCTATAGCAGCAACATTCAATGATGGAAATCAACTTGTAAAATTCGGAACCGAGTCGTTAACGTATGATGCAAATGGAAATCGTACATCTGATGGAAAGTACAAGTATACATGGAATGAAGATGACCAGATTGTAGCTATCACTAAACAAGGTGAGAACAATGCATTCGCAATGTATAAGTATGATGAAACTAATCGTCGTATTGAAAAGAATGTAAATGGTCAAGTAACACGTTATTTCTATGATGGAGACAGCATTAATCCGTTATATGAGACGGATGGTAGTGGAAATGTACTTCGTCAATATGTGTATTCCGTAAATGGTTTACGTTTGGCTATGAAATCGCAAGGACAAACGTTATACTACCACTATAACCCTCGTGGTGATGTCGTTGCGATGACGAATCAAAACAAAGAAGTTGTAGCAACGTATGAATATGATTCATGGGGTAACGTATTAAAGAGTGACGCAAAAGGTATCGCAGCAGACAATCCATTTGGATATGCGGGATACATGTATGATAAAGAGATTAGCATGTATTACTTGATTGCGAGATACTATAATCCGGAGCATGGTGTGTTCTTGTCGGTGGATCCTGATCCGGGTGATGAGGATGATCCGGTTACAATGAATGGGTATACGTATGGGGATAACAATCCTGTGATGAACATCGATCCAGATGGTCATTGGGCGATGGCTGCAGGCATATATTTCGTACCAGGTTTGGGACAAGCGGCATTGCTAGCAACTATAGCAGTTGGTGGTGCATATGCTGCCTGGCGTATTGGTGCAAAAATCAGAGTTATGCAGGCTCGTAGTAAACCATCAGGACCAGACCCAAAAGCAAAGGGAAGTCCACATACAAGATATAAAACTAAAAATGGAAAAGTGACTGAATACGCAACTTATGGAAAAGGAGGAGTGTTGAGGAAACAATTTCGTGGAGAAGGAAAACCGCATGGTGATGTTCCTCGACCAAATGTTAAAACTAAAAATCAATACAATAGAAACCCTATAACTAAGAAGAAATATCCGAAAGAAAAAGTGAGAAAACCATTTAAAAAGGAATATCCAAGAGGATATTAAAATGAATATAGTTATTGAAGAATACTTGTATTCATAACGGGAAGGAGGGGTGGACATGAAGTATTATAACGGTGGATTTATAATAATTTCATATGAAAAAGAGCTTATTTATCAAAATTGTATAATTGAGGGACTGTCCTCAATTATTGTAACGATAAGTAATGGTATACGACCTACATTCCCTGATTATTGGTTTTTCCCTTGGTCCAATACAAATGAAAATGAATCTATTACTAAACTAATAAATTCAAGATTAAGGATCAGTAAAGAGGAGCATGAACAGGCACAATGTTTTTTAGATACATTGATAGAGGAAAAAAGGTTCTCCTGGCCTAATGTTTTTAGGAATTTAGAGGATGCGAGATTTTTTAAGCAAAACTATTTAAAGGGTATAGAGGATTTGGAAATTGTTAGTTTAAATCTTTCAGAAGAGTATCGGGCGGATTTTTTATTGAATGAGCGAGAAGAGAATGATTTTGATTGTTCTATATATCATTTTATGGAAGATGCATTGCCATTCTGTATCAATAACGATGAAATGTTAGGTTTTGATATATGTGGCTATAGTAACAATAATTTTTATTCGTTTATTCATAATAATTTACAGACGGATTTTAGAAAGTATGGTAAGAATTTAAATGAATTATCACTTATCGCTAATTATGAGGATGCACAATATGTTATTCATTTAATTGATAATCAAAAGATAGAGGCGGAAGAGATATTGTGGTATCCTTGGTTAATTTTGAGGTGCTCATAATTTATAAAAGAAATATAAAAAATCTTTAGGATTATATATAGGTTTTGAGAGAGTAAGAGATATTGTTTGTAGTTAAATAAATTATAATTGAGAGTAAGCGTCAAACTTATTAATATTAAGGAAGTTTGACGCTTATTTTTTATATTTAAAATCACTGAGAGGATTTTAATCTATATGAAAGATATCGTATGTAAAGAGTTAATCAGTTTTAAGTCTATTGTTGAAGCTTATCAATTTAGAAAAATGAACGTGGACTATAAACAAAATATAATTTTATTAGTACAAGATCATCAGGATCGCCCTTGTATTATTTATTTGGATAAAAATAATGGGGGTATAAGTAATATTAATTTAAATGTGGATATAGATGTTGAATCTGTGATATGTATGCAGCGAACCGGAGAGAGATGGCTATTTATATTTAATTATGAAGATGAGAATGCAGTTATTTATAATCCAGACGGAAGTGAATATGTTAAGTTTTATGCTGGAGAAGGGATTCAAGATTGTCAGGTTGATGTGAATGAAGATATTTGGGTTAGTTATTGTGATGAAGGGGTTTTTGGAGAGTGCCCAATTGGGGCAAATGGTATAGTTGCTTTTGATTCTACAGGTCAATTAATTTTTGATAGTTATGATCAATATGTAGAAAAATATAATATACCGTATATAGATGATTGTTATGCAATGAATGTGTTAGATGGAGACGTTTGGCTCTATTATTATTCAGAATTTCCTTTAGTTCAAATGAAAGATAAAAAATTTCATATGTCGTGGAATGAAATAAAGGTAACTAGGGAAATATGGTCAGAAAGTTTTGTGGTTGCTCAAGGTAAAGTAGTATTTATTACGCAAGATAAAAAATTGGTTGTTTATGATTTAAACAATAATCAAGTGTATGATAGTAATCTTTGTAATGAACTAGGGGAGCAGGTTCAATTTGTTAATTATTATAGCCGCGGATCTGTTATATATTTTCAGAAGGATGATACGCTTTATTATATTGATGTACTTAATATGTGAGGGAATAATAGAAAGAAAGCTGAATGTATTAGAGTGTTAAGTTTGTGTGAAAAGAGTTGGAATTATGCACAATATTATTGTGAAAAATTGGAATGTGTATATGAGGAAGATACAAAAACTGTAAGAACTGAAACTAGGGTGTTTGGAAATGTAGATAAAGTTAATCGGAAGGCAAGTAATACAACGCAATTCAAATATTTAAATAAAGGAGTGGTAAGTAACTAGTAAATAGTAAACAAAAAATCTTTTTTGCAAGTGATATAAAACGGATGCAAAAAGGAGATAATCCGGTCGGACATACGTGGTATCACCATCAAACACCAGGATTAATGCAATTAGTCAATACTGTGGTGCACAGGCAAACTGGCCATACTGGAGGTAGGGCATTATGGGGAAAATAAAAGAAGGATTTTATATAAAACTGGAATATTTTAATGAAGACGAGTTGAAAATGTTAAGAGGTAAAATAATTTTCCTCTTAGATGAAAAAATCATTTATGAAGAAGAAACGGATATTATAGAGCCCTTAATACAATTTTTTGAAGTGTGGATAAATCTTTTAAAGTATAAAGAGGGTACATTATTTTTAGATAACTATGAGAAGACTTTAGACTTTATTCAACAAGAAAATATGATTAATATTAGTAGTAATAAAGAAATTATCTCAGTTGAAAGAGTACAGTTTTTTAATACTGCATTTGATTTTTGTAAGGAGCATATAGAGAAATTAATTAATAAAGTACCAGAAGATTTTAATTTGAATGCCACTTATAAGCAGATCATTGACTTAGAAAAGCTAGATGAGGACTTCATTACTACTGGAAACTTGAATGTTTATCGGAAGTATTCAAGTGAAAGTCGTTATGAAATAAGCTGGAGTGATCTGAAAAATGAAAGAAATATAGAAATTCTTCCTCAGTTCTCAAGAGACAATGACTTTTTATACGTTGGAAATGGACCAGCAAATAAGTTTAGTAAAATAGACATGTTGAATAAAAAAACACTTTGGACGGAACATCTCAATTTTGTTGAGAGTGGAATTGTATTTTGTCAACAAGATGATAAGGTTTTTGTAGGGGATATTAGTAGAGAAGAAGAAAAATCAAAGCTTGTATGCATGTCTGCAGAAGATGGAAAGAAATTATGGGAGTTAGAGTTGAAAGGAGAAATAAAAGGGGGTTATTCCCTACCAAATAATGTATTAGACGTAATGGTTGTAATGGAGTATGGTTTGAATATCATATTAGATATTCAAACAGGAAAAGAGAAACAGACTGTATATACTGGAATTGGTGGAGAAAATTTGAAGGTGCGACTGTTTTCTGATTATTATGTTCTAATAGGAGAATGTTATGAAGAAGGAGCACTAATAGATCCTTATATAGTTTGTATGACAGCTGTTGACTTAAATAGTAATATTTTATGGAGAGAAAATATTGATTGTCGCCCTAATACTCCCACATATTTAGAAAATCATACGGCTTTAATAGTGGGAGAGGAGAGTATTCAAAGGTGGGATTTGAAAAAAGAATCACCAGAATTAATCTTAGAGATAGAAATTGAAGAAGCGGATTATTTATATGTAGTAGCTGATAACTTAAAAATAGGTTTGGTTAGACATATACCTGATATGGACGATGTAGCAAAACGGAAAACAAGCCTTCAATTTTTTGGAGTAGACGATGGCAAGGAAATATATGAATGCTTATTATCAGGTGAAATAAAACTTGAACCTAACTTAGTTGATAATATGTGTGTTGTAGTTATGGATAATGGAAAAGTCTATTGTATAGATTTAGTACATAACCAAATTAAGTGGGAAACAAGGTTTGCGCATGACGTGATAAGATCTCCGAGATATGTGGAGGATAAGATCTACATGTCTTCATATGAACTTGAAGTAAAATGCTTAGACATAAAATCTGGTAAGGTAGAATTCACATTATATTTACCAAAGTTTATTTTGGAGTCTGATTCTATACATGAGGTAATTAAAACAAATAACGTATTGTATTTTACTTGTCTTAGTGGGAATGTGTTTGAAGTACGCGAAAGATAATAAGGTATAGATTTTAATAAAAAATATATAGCGGATTTCCTTATCATAATACGCTAAATTAGAGTGAGTAAAGAAACTAGTTGTGGGAAGAAGAGCTGATATCTGCTCTTCTTTCTTTATATATATTGTTTTTTTGTTAGTGGAATTTAAAGAACGAATATTATTACCATAACTAGGTGGATAGATTAAAATAAAGAAGTTGTAGCAACGTATGAGTACGATTCGTGGGGTAACGTATTAAGGAGTGACGCAAAAGGCATCGCAGCAGACAATCCATTTGGATATGCAGGATACATGTATGATAAAGAAATTGGTATGTATTATCTGATTGCGCGTTATTATAACCCAGATCATGGTGTGTACTTATCGGTGAATCCTGATCCGGTTACAATGAATGGGTATACGTATGGTGATAATAATCCGGTTATGAATGTGGACCCAGATGGACATTGGGCATATCGCCCTTGGGGTACGACACCTATGCCATATTATAATAACAAGACACGATATGCTCATTTTAAGGAGTTAAGTCTGGATTGAGTGCTGTGAAAAGTAGTTATGCAGGCCTTGCGGGAGTCGGAAATGGAGTGAATAAGGCGTTAACTTTTGGAGTGGGATGGGCTGCTGGATGGAAAACATCTAAAAATAACTCAAAAAACAAAATTGTAAACTTATCACCTGGACAGCGTGCACAAAAACAGCAAATAATAAAAAATGCAGCGAAATCAGCAGCTAAAGGAGCATTTTTTACTGGTAGTAAAGCTGTTGGGGGAATAGGACTGATTCCGGATATGGCGGTCTTTGCAGATGGGTATTACAAGGGGTATAAAAAAGCCTATAAGAGTTATAATCCGAAGAAAACTAATTATAAGAAAAGGAGGAAATAGATTAATAAAATGGAGATGACACAGGTATTTATTGGTATATACAATGTTGTGTTAATTGTAGTTGTATTAGCGATTGTGTTAAAAAAGAGACAATATAAAGTGGTAACCGTGTTAGTAGTAGGTTTAATATATTTATTCATAGCAACCTTTACTCCATATAAATCTTTTTTTAGTAATATAATTAATTTAGTGATAATAATTTTTTTGATGATTGGTGGAATAGTAGCAAGTATTTTTGAAAAAGAAAAATAAAATTGTTTCAGTTTTAGTGTATCCCAAAATTAAACAAATAGTTTAATTTTGGGATACACTTTTTTATTTTAAATAACTTATTACTTCTACGATTGTGAGGATAGCAGCAACTTGTTATACGAAATGGATGGAAATAGGGGATTTCTCCGCCAGTATGTTTATAACAAAGACAGCGTCTGCTTAGCGATAAAGGTACAAAACCAATTAGTATAGAGCAAAATAAAAAAGTTGTAGCAACGTATGAATATGATTCATGGAGTAACGTATTAAAGAGTGATACAAAAGGTATCACAGCAGATAATCCATGTCCCGATAATTTTCTTTTCAAGACATACCCTCATTCGATATTTTTTTAGTAGTTGGTTGTAGTTTCTATGTCATAAGGTGCTTGACAATCTACACCACTGGATAAGAAAAGAGGGGGAGATTGATAAGTTTTAATTTTACATTAAATCCGTGTTTAATTGACACTTCTATTTGAAAATATATACATGATTATATGTTGATGTTAAATATTAATAATTTCCAATATAATAATTATCCTGAATTATTATATTGGAGGTGGTGAATTGTTTTATCTAATATTAAACACGTATAGTATCATGAATTTTGATAAAGATTCATTTAAAGACATTCAAAAAATATTCAAATTTCAAAGGAATATGTGTCTCATATTGATTCTAATCCCCATATGAGAAATATAAATCCTAGGTATAAAAATATTTAGATTATAAACAAACTTTATATACAATGTATAAGCCATTTGCTCCTATAAAGAAAAAGAAGGTGCAAAATATTTTTACTTAGCTTTGTTGCCGGAATATATTGAAAAGAAAAAAATAGGTGAACTATATGGGGAATTGGGTAATGCAAAATTATAAAATGAAAGAAAAATAAAATTTAAAAATATAAATTAATGTACTTAGTGTGCTAAGAATTCTTTTTATTTACCTCACTATATTTAGGAGACTAATATGAATAAAGGATGAATAGCATTTTTATTTATGAAATTTCATTAAATATTTTTGTGGAATATATGTAAAACATTGTATAAAATAAGCAAGCAAGCCAAAATCTATTGGAGGAAAGTTGTGAAAAAAAGTAAGAGTGTAATAAGTTTTTTAGGAGTGTGTATTATGTTGTTTTCTTTTTGTTTTCAAGGAAATGTACAGGCAGATGTAAATACTGTTCAATCTGGGAAGATAAAGTCAGGAAACGTAACGGTATGGGAAGTTGGTAATGTAGAGAAAGTGTTAGCTGATGTGGAACGTTTAAATTTAAATACAGTAAATGTACCGATTCAAGTTGATATTCCGAATGTAACTTCTACTAAAATGGTAATTAATCAGGCACAAAAGAAACAAGCTATTATTTTAATTCAAGAATTAACAAAGCGTAATATTCAAGTTATAGTAGAGCCGTTTCCGTATATTCAGCAAGGAAATGTTGGGGAGACAGAGTGGAACCCAAGTAACATTAACGATTTCTTCTGGAATTGGAAAACAGTTGTTTTACAAGATATTTTTAATTCTATTACGAGTAAATACAATGTGTACGGATTAAAGATTGCTTCTAATTTTGTGAATATGGAATATGCAGAAGGGTATTGGAGCGATACGATTGATTTTGTTCGTCAGCAGTATAAAGGAAATGTTTTGTATCAAATGAACTGGTGGTTAACAGCAAGTTGGGATTCTTCTTATGAAGCGAAGTTTATAGAGAAAATAAATCGTCCGTATTTAAAAAAGGTGGATATTATTAGTATCGATAGTTGGTTTGAAGTTTCAGGGAAACGAAATCCATCGTATGAAGAAGTGAAGAAAAGTTTATTTGCAACGACTGTATATAATCGTGGGCAAAATGTTGTTCAGCAACTTGAGCAATTATATAAAGTAACAGGGAAGCCAGTTTACTTTGGGGGATTTAATGTTCCAGCGCGTGAACTTGGATTACAAAATCCGTGGAATCCAGATGTTTCAAATGTGTTTTCAAAAGATGTGCAATTAAATGGGTGGCGTGCATACCGAGATGTATTAGAACCGAAACCGTATTTTAAAGGATTCTCAATTTGGTTTATTGGCTCTAATGATAGTGCACATGCGTATCAAATTCATAGTAAGGAAGCAGAAGCAGTTATTAATGGTTGGTACCAAAAATAATTTTTGAAAAATAGGCAAGTTTTGAAGTCTAATACATATATTTTTAGTGAAAGGCCTTTCACCATCTTATCACCTAGGGGGCAATCATAATGAAATTTTTGTCTTACCTTACAATAATTCTGGTGATTCTTGGCGGTTTGAATTGGTTATTTGTAGCGTTAGATTATAACGTAGTTGAGAAATGGTTTGGTTCGATGCCGGCGCTCGTAGATACCATTTATTGGCTATTCGGTCTTTCTGCTATATATCAAATTTTTGATCGGTTCTTTACGAGTAAATAGCTATTATTCTATTACTACTAGAGTGTTAAGTATGATTATGTACTTAACACTTTTTTGTATGTTTATAAAAAAATGTTTGCACTTGCAAGCGCAAACATTGCGTCTTGAGTTGTAATAATGGAAAAGAAATTGACCGTATATTGCATTGTGAGGTATAATTCAGAAAGTTTAAAAAATAATAAGAATAAGAAATAGGGAGGTTATTTGGGTGATGGAGAGAGTGTATAATTTTTCAGCAGGACCATCAATACTCCCTTTGCCAGTTTTAGAGAAAGTGCAAAAGGAGCTTTTAAATTATAACGGGACAGGCATGTCTATTATGGAAATGAGCCATCGATCTTCTTATTTTCAAAGTATTATGGATGAAGCGAGTAGCTTGCTTCGTGAATTAATGAACATTCCGGATGAGTATGATGTTTTATTTTTACAAGGCGGTGCGTCATTACAATTTTCTATGATACCGTTAAATTTAATGAATACGCACAAAAAAGCTGGGTACGTCCTGACTGGTTCATGGTCGAAAAAGGCATTGCAAGAGGCTGAAAAAGTTGGAGAAGTACAAGTGATTGCTTCTTCCGAAAAAGAGAAGTTTACTACTATCCCTAAACTGGATGATTTGCAAAATGATGCAAAACTAGATTATGTACATATTACAACGAACAACACAATTGAGGGGACAAAATATGTGGAAATCCCGCATTTAGAAAAAGTGCCGCTTGTTGCGGATATGTCCTCAAATATTTTATCAGAACAATATGATGTTACGAAGTTCGGTCTCATATATGCGGGAGCGCAAAAGAATTTAGGACCAGCGGGTTTAACGATTGCTATTATAAAAAAAGATTTAATTGGCGGTGCAAATCGCTCTTGTCCAACAATGTTAAACTATGAAACTTACAGTAAAAATAACTCCCTATACAATACACCGCCATCCTTTAGTATTTACGTAACGAAGCTTGTACTAGAGTGGTTGAAGGAACAAGGCGGAGTATCTGCGATTGAAGAACAAAATAGAAAGAAATCATCACTTCTTTATCATTTTTTAGATGAATCTAAATTGTTTACTTCACCAGTTGACCCTACGTATCGATCACTTATGAATATTCCGTTTACAACACCGTCAGAAGAGCTGAACAATCAGTTTTTACAAAAAGCGAAGGAACGCGGCCTTGTTACACTGAAAGGACATCGCTCGGTCGGTGGTATGCGTGCAAGTATTTACAATGCGATGCCGTTGGAAGGTGTAGAGCAATTAGTAGACTATATGAAGGAATTTGAGCTTGAGAATAGATAGGGAGATGGGGATATGTTTCGTGTTCAAACGTTAAATCAAATTGCGGAAAAAGGTTTGCAAGTTCTTGGCGGAGAGCGCTATGAAGTAGGAGATAGAATGGACCACCCAGATGGTATTTTACTTCGCAGCTATTCTTTACATCAAGAAGAGTTTTCAAAAGATTTAAAGGCGATTGCAAGAGCTGGAGCTGGTGTGAATAATATTCCAGTTGATCGCTGTACGGAAAAAGGAATTGTAGTGTTTAACACGCCAGGAGCGAATGCGAATGCAGTAAAAGAACTCATTATCGCAAGCTTGATTATGTCTTCACGCAATATTATTAATGGAGTAAGCTGGACGAAAAATTTAGAAGGGGAAGAAGTACCTCAGCTAGTTGAATCAGGGAAAAAACAATTTGTTGGATCTGAAATCGCTGGGAAACGTTTAGGGGTTATTGGCCTTGGCGCAATTGGTGCTTTAGTGGCAAATGATGCGTTAGCGTTAGGAATGGACGTTGTCGGGTATGATCCTTACATTTCAGTTGAAACAGCTTGGCGTCTTTCTACACATGTACAAAGAGCATTTAGCCTTGATGAAATTTTTGCAACGTGTGATTATATTACACTGCATATTCCTCTTACGAACCAAACGAAGGGAATTATTGGTGAACACGCTATAGAGACGATGAAAAAAGGAATGCGTCTATTTAATTTCTCTAGAGGAGAACTTGTAGATGAAAATGCTCTTCAAAAAGCGTTAGAAGACGATATTATTACACATTACGTAACGGACTTCCCAAATGAAAATGTGATAAAGATGAAAAATGTAACAGCGACGCCTCACCTTGGTGCATCTACGTCTGAATCGGAAGAAAATTGTGCGATCATGGCAGCGCGTCAATTACGTGAATATTTAGAGACAGGAAATATTCGTAATTCAGTAAACTACCCAAACGTCGAACTACCGTATATCGGTAAGAAACGAATTACAATTATGCATCAAAACGTTCCGAACATGGTAGGGCAAATTACAGGATGTTTAGCCGAGCATCATATTAATATTGCGGATATGATTAATCGTAGTAAACATTCTTGGGCGTACACAATGATTGATATTGATAACGGAATTGATGATATAATGAAAGAGAATATTGTGGAAAATATAAGCAAAATTACAGGTGTTGTAGCCGTTCGAATGATTGTGTAAAGGAGAGAGGAATGTGGCAAAAATCCGACCGTTTCGGGCCATCCGTCCAGTAGAGGAAAAAGCATTGCAAGTGGCGGCTCTGCCGTATGATGTATTAAATAGTGAAGAGGCAAGAGAAGTTGTAAAAGGAAATCCGTATTCTTTCTTACACGTTGATAAAGCAGAAATTGATTTAGATCCATCACTTTCACCATACGATGATCGCGTATATGAAAAAGCGGGCGACAATTTAAAGCAATTTATACGAGAAGAAGTGTTCATACAAGATGAAGAGCCAGCGCTATATATTTATGAACTGACGATGCAAGGAAGAACGCAGTCAGGCCTTGTCGTTTGTACATCTATTGATGAGTATGAAGACGATACAATTAAAAAACATGAAAGAACACGTCACGAAAAAGAACTAGATCGCATTCGTCACGTAGATGTGTGTGATGCAAATACAGGTCCTATCTTTTTAACGTACCGTACAAAAGATGAAGTGAAGCATTTCATCGCAAGCTGGAAAGAAGAGCATGCGCCAATTTACAAATTTACAGCAGAAGACGGTGTTGAACATGTTGCATGGAAGATTGCAGATGAAGGTGTTATTGCGACTTTCGTAAAGGCATTTGAAGATATTCCGAATTTGTACATTGCAGACGGACATCACCGCTCTGCATCAGCTGCAAAAGTAGGACTTATGCGAAGAGAACAATATCCGAATTACACAGGAGAAGAAGAATTTAATTTCTTCCTATCAGTTTTATTCCCTCATGATGAATTATCCATTTGGGACTATAACCGAGTTGTAAAAGATTTAAATGGCTTATCAGAAGAACAGTTTTTAAAGCAAATTACACAATACTTTTATGTAGAAGAAGCATCTGTTTCTCCGTATAAACCAAATGAGCCAAAAACATTTGGTATGTATGTAAACGAGAAATGGTATAGACTCACAGTGAAAGAGGAAACGTTTGATGCGAATGATCTCGTTAAAGGTTTAGATGTATCTATTCTGCAAGATCATTTATTAAGCCAAGTACTTGAAATACATGATCCGCGATCTGATTCACGCATTGACTTTGTCGGAGGAATTCGCGGATTAGAGGAACTAGAGCGCCTTGTAAATAGCGGTGCATATAAAGCAGCGTTCTCGCTATATCCGACTTCAATGGAAGCTTTATTATCAATCGCAGACGCTGGAGAAGTTATGCCACCGAAATCAACGTGGTTCGAACCAAAACTGCGCAGTGGGTTGTTTGTACATTCTTTAAAGTAAATAGACTTCTTTAGATTGAAAAACCGAAATGATTTTTAGTTTCGGTTTTTCTTATTTTAAAAGTGTTTTTTAGGAGGGGTATTCATGCAATTGCAAGTAGGGGAGAAAATCACTTTTGAGCGAACGTTTACGAAAGAGGATGTTGCGTTATTTACCGAAGTATCTAAAGATGAAGGTGTTCATCATGTTACGTCAGATGAGCAGGGGAGATTTGTTGTACAAGGACTGTTAACATCAACGCTGCCTACAAAAATTGGCGGTGATTATAACGTATTAGCTCGCAAGATGGATTTTGAATTTTTACGTCCTGTTTATAGCGGTGATACGATTCGTTGTGACGTAACCATTGAACAATTTGAACCCGATGAAAAAAATCGTACAAAAATTATTGCGATATTTATATGTAGGAATCAACTTGAAAAGGAAGTAATGAAGGGGAGTTTTTCGGGGATTATTCTTTAATTGATAGGAAAAGTAATGAATGGGTGGGGGCCATGTCACTTGGGGTTAGGTTTTTAATTCCACTATAACGAAAATGATATGCACTGCTGAATACTGATAATATACTCTGTTATTTCTTATTTTGAATAAGCTCGTCAACAAAAAGGACATTCCTAGTATTACAAGAAATGTCCTTTCCACTAAATTATAAGGTATTTAGCTAACATTTAAACTCTAAAATTAGTTTACTAGTTTGACCTGTAAACTGATAATGATAGGACCCTCTTAGTTTTTCTAAGTTACCGGTAGCTTTAATAATTGTTCCTGGGGAATCTAAATTTCCTTTATCAAATATACCTTGCTCTATAGCTGTAAATGTCCCTTGTTGCCCCTTATAAACTCCTTCAAAGTGTAAAAATCCAGAAATTTTAGCAGTAGCTAAGTGACCATCATTTATATTTGAGTCTAAATAATATAATAAGTATTCAACAAAAGCTTTTCCTTTTAATTCACCATCAATATCATATTCGACATGGGCAATATTAATAGGGAAATCTTTTTTAGTATCATCGATTGGTTTTTCATCCCATTTACTTACTGTAAATGTTACTTCCATACACGTAATCTCCCTTCAATTATAAACTTTTAAAAAGTATCAATTCACAGTCATATCTCATGGGAGTGTTTTTATTTATTCTACGCCACTCTCTAAAATAGAAAAAGCTACACTTTCACAATCAATTTCTGCCATCGCGCCGTAAGGTAAAATAAACTTCGGTTCGGTATGACCAAAATTAAAATTATAAAGAATCGGCAAATCTACTAAGTTATGTTCTTTCATAACTTGCAGTATTTCATGTTTATATTCTTCATAATACATTTCGTCTTTTGGTTTACCAAAAATGATGCCTTTTGCTTTTTGGAGAATGCCTTGCGCTGCGTAATTTCGTAACCAATACTTTATAAAACTTGGTTCTGGATGATCTTCAGAAGTTTCAAAGAAAAGGATACTATTCTCCCAATGTTTTTTCTCAGGCCAAAGTTCCGTTCCTTTTGCAAATTCCAGTACTTCTATACAACCACCAATTAAGCGTCCTTGTACAGTGGTAGAGCCTTGAAGTAGCTCATATCCTTTGTTTTGCTGCATTGTACGTCTTGTATCCTTATTTATCTCTATCCATTCTAAACGCTCACTCGTCCATTTAGGAGCTGGTTGAATCTCTCCAATAACTTCATTTGAAAAGAGAGTTCGATTTACCATTTCAATTGTATATGGATCCATTTCTACATTTTCGGCAAAGTCGGTCAAAATTGCTGGACCGTATAAAGAGGAAAGACCTGCTTTATGACAAAATAAATGTGAAATAGTAACGTCAGAGTATCCCATGAAAATTTTCGGGTTTTCACGTATCACATTAAAATCTATATACGGAAGTAAGCGGATGCTATCTTCACCGCCAATATTCGCAATAATTGCTTTCACGCGTGTATCTTTAAAAGCTGTCATTAAATCTTCCGCACGAGCCTGTGGGTTGTTATAAATGAATTCGCTACCTTTTAAACTATTTGGCATCGGGACAACCGTAAGACCGAAAACTTCTTCTAATCTCTTTACTCCCTGCTCATAACGCCATCTTATCTCAGAATCACCTGTGCCTCCCCAGGAAGGGCTTACTGTCGCCACAACATCGCCTGCCTGTAATCTGTTTGGTTTTCTTAACATTTTAACTCCGCTCCTACATAATGTAATGGACTACGATTATACAAACCGTAGCGCTGAAAAATATGATGCATGACTTTATAGTTTCTTCATTATCAACTGATTTACCTGCTGGTATTCAAGAATTCAGTCTTAGTTTAGTGTTGAGTATATTTAAAAATTACAGTATGCAACATTGCATAAGAAAGATGGTTGCTATTTTCTATAACTTATAACTATAAAAGTTACAGGTTGGTCGTATCCAATCAAAAAATATAATCATCATGAATGGAGAGGTTACATACGGGTATGAAAAAATTAATTTTAGCAGGTGCTTTAGGGATCGCAGCATTATCAGGAACAAATTTACCAGGATTAGAAGTAACAAAAGCGAGTGCGGCTTCAATTGAATCGAATTTCTCAACGTTAGAAGGGCGAGTAGTTGAAGTGGATAACGGTGTGATTGTTGTGAAATCTAAGCAATACGAAGAACCTGTTAGTGTATACATGGATACTTTCTCAAATGTGAAGGTAGGAGATGAAGTAAAAGTTACTGGATCTATGATGCGTAATTTTACGGAATATATGATTGCAACTGCAATTGAAAATACAACAAACAAGTTAGGCATGCACATGAAAGAAGATGGCTCACCTGATTATGTGATTGGGGAAGTATCAAAAGTAGGAACGATGGAAGATGAGAGAGACGTTTCTACTCAATATGTCGTAGTTGAGTATCCATCACTAAATGGGAAGAAAGTTATTATTGATGTTTTCTTAACGAAGGGGCAAGTGTTTAATTCGGGTGAGAAAGTAAAAATTGATATGAAGTATGTGGGCTGGGGCGGAAGTTCTATTAACTAGAACACAGTTGATCATATTGAAAAAGTTCATGAAGAAAAGAAAAAAGTTGAAAATAATGATGATGTATGAATGCTTTTTATTTACTTTACTATTGGAACAAAGGAAAATAAATCACATAGTTGTTTTACTGTTTAATTACATGTGGATTTAGGTTGAAATTGAAGATGAAATAGGTGAATGAGAAGAGTTGTTTGATGAAGATTTTTATTGTGAATCAAAAAAGAAGTAGTTAAAAATGAAGGTGCGCCATTCTGTATTAGTAAACGCGGCAAAAAAGTATTATATGCTGCGTTTACTAATTTTTCGATTATTTTGAATGAATTTAATTTTGAATGATATAATATAGAAGGAAAGAATTTATAATTTAACAAAAGAGGGGTGATTCTAATAGAAGGCTTCTACTTTTTTGGTGGATTATTTTTACTACTTATTTTTGCTATCGCTTTAATTGTGGTTGGTGTTATTTCTGTTTTTTATGCAATTAGTGCGTTTATTAATTAACAAAGCTCCCTTCAAAAGGGCATCGGAGACATTTTTTTTACAATCTTTGAGTAAAATCCTGTATTTTGGGCATACTCAAATAGAACTTTCCTTGATGTCTCTATTAAGCCTAGGATTTCAAACGGAGTTGTTTTTCGTTACCGCCGCGCTTTTTTTCATTCTTACTAATATCTTGAAAGAGCCTGTTAAGCACTGAAACAGGATGTTGGAAAGTACAAAAAAGTGTGGTGTGTATTTTTTTAGATAGAGTTGCACCATATAAGCGCATTTAAGCTCACTCATTTCTTTTCTATGTTTCTCCCATAAAAGGGTGCCCTAATTTTAATATTTTATTCATTTTCTTAAGTTGCTGGCTATGTCCTTCAAAAAGGGAGCTTTTTTAATTATAAATATCCATTTGATTCGCAAAAACTCCTTACAACGCTATTACCTTTCCATTTTTTACAGGCCCCCGTAACACCCCAAGTATAAAAATCGTTGGTAATTCTTGTAGCTAGTGTTTTACCTACGGTTAGTGCTAAACCACCTAAAAATACTATAACAACTATTGGCAATAGTGGTGGTAATTCTTGTTTAATAATCAAACCTTGTTCGTTATAAAGAACTTGATTGTTTAAAAAACCGTTTTTAGTTACTTCCTCACTAAATTTCACTAAAGACTTTTGATCGATAGTTGAAAAGTAAGAATTAACTTGATCAATTTCATATTTCGTTAATTCATTATTAGTTAAAGATTTTTCATCGATTAGATATTTTCCATCTTTAAATGTTATAGATTTTGCAATTGCTATTTGTTTATTTTGAAATTCTTTGGAGTTTTGAAGTTCAGAAATATCTTGTGAGGTAATTTGATAGTTTATAGTAGATGCTTGTGCCTGATATGAGGGTACGGAAACACTAGTGAATCCTAACGCAAGTGCTGAAGACAAAACAATCTTAGTGAAATTTTTTCTCATGAATGATTTCAAATTCAACTTCCTCCTAATAATGTAAGATTTATACTACATTATTAACTTACCATACATTATTTGGTATTTAAAGTATTATTATCATTTTTCTGACATTTTCGAAACTTTCCTTTGATTAGTTAGGAAGGTTTTTCATTAATTCTGCTAGTTTTTCTTAATTTGTTTATGCTTATTCCAAATAGTATCAGGGGATAGGCCATTTTGGACATAGCTTTTTCATAAGTCATCCCTTTGTGGCCATAAAGGGAGATTAGTGTTCTTTCAAAGTTGTTTAATTGGTTAAAAAGAAGGTCTGCAATTGTACCTGTGATCCAGTTAATTCCTAGTTTTTCTTTTTTATTTTGAAAATAAAGGTCGGAACATAGAGTTTTTTCTATAATGATTTCACTATTTTCGTCCTTATAATTTTCTAACATCTCTATACGATGTGAATAGAGGAGGTCTTTGTAATGAGCATAAACTTTGTACTGTTAAATAGGTATCCACAAAAATTCTTTTTCTTTCCTCGCTTCTCATTTTTCCTATCCTGAGTTAATAAGATTAAGTAGAGATTGGTTATTAAATCTTCACCTGTAATATGTATCATACGATAAATAATCATGTGAACAAGTTTCCATATAGCCTTTTTCGTGTGAGAATATAGATAATTAGGGCTTCGTCTGAGGAATTGCCTTGTATCTCTGTCGTTAAATTTAATTAATCCAAAGTGTAAGAGGGCAAAGTACTTGTTGGGGTATTTAGCTAGTTCTTTTGTTTTCAGATCATAACCAAAAGGCTGGATTATTTCTAACCTAGCTTTCTCGGAAACTGCTTGCTATTCGAACACTAAAGACTCAACAATATGTTTATATTGTTGAGTCTTTAGTGTTCATATTTTGATAAGTGGGTTATAGGATATGTTCCATTTTAACAGTTTCATCATTTGCATGTTGTTTACGTTGGTATTCTGTAATTTCTTGGTAAAGGTTGGTTTCAAAAGCTAAGATATCTTCTTTATTGTAATGCATGATATTATCACCATTAGCGGTGATATCATGCTATTCGTCTGTTACACAGTATCCTGTGCGTTTAATGGGGGCATCTAATCCTAAGTAGTAAATCTGTATCCTCTCCTATATTATAATAAAATCTAGTGGAATAACCTATATTATAATAAAAATAAACCACTGTTCGATTTGAATATTCCACGATATAATGGTGAGAGTTTATGACAGAATAAATATTTACATAAGAAGTGAGGTACTATATGAAAAAAAGAACGACAGACATTATTTTTATTATTATTGGTGCATTCCTCTTTGCGTTAGGTGTGAATTTGTTTGTTATTCCAAACGAATTCGGTGAAGGCGGCGTAACGGGGATCACGATTATTACTTACTATTTATTTGAGTGGTCACCAGGTTTAGTCAACTTAATTTTAAATGCGATTTTATTAATAGTTGGTTATAAATTTTTAAATAAGATCACAACAATTTATACGATTATTGCTGTAGTTACGAATTCATTGTTCCTTCATTTGACAGAAGGTTGGACGATTGCTTCGGATGAGATGCTTGTAAATGCCATCTTCGGCGGAATATTTATTGGGTGCGGGATTGGTCTTATTATTCGCGTTGGCGGAACAACAGCAGGTACTACGATTTTAGCAAGGATGACACATAAGTATTTAGGTTGGAGCATTAGCTACGGTCTATTGTTCTTCGATTTAATCGTTGCTTTTTCATCTTATTTCATCATTGGTGCAGAAAAACTAATGCTGACAATTATTATGTTATATGTAGGAACGAAAGTAATGGAATTTGTAATTGAAGGCTTGAATCCGAAAAAGGCCATTACGATTATTTCTGATAATCCAAATGAAATTGCTGAAAAGGTAACAACTTTAATGGGAAGAGGAGTTACTGTATACTCAGGTCATGGGTATTACACGAAAACGCCGAAGGAAATTCTTTATATCGTTATTAATAAGCAAGAAGTAGTAAAGTTAAAACGAATTGTTCAAACTACTGATCCGGCTGCTTTCATCGCTATCCACGATGTTCGTGATGTGTTCGGAGAAGGATTTGTTGATATTTCTAAAGCTTAATACGAGTTACAATAAGAGAATCTATTTTGAATGATTTATTTCAAGATAGATTCTTTTTCTTTTCCTTGCAAAAAACGCAATTCTTTCTTAATGTAAGGGTGTAGAAGGATGAACGAGAGAGGGTTTAATGAAGATGATACATATTTTATTAGCTGATGATGATAAACATATTAGAGAGTTATTGCATTACCATTTACAAAAAGAGGGGTTTAAAGTTTTTGAAGCGGAAGATGGAAAAGTAGCGCAAGACGTTTTGGAGAAAGAAAATATTCATCTTGCGATAGTTGACGTTATGATGCCGTTTGTTGATGGCTATACGTTATGTGAAGAAATCCGGAAGTATCATGATATACCGGTTATTTTATTAACTGCAAAAGATCAGTTAGTTGATAAAGAAAAGGGATTTATTTCTGGTACGGACGATTATATTGTAAAACCATTTGAGCCAGCTGAAGTGATTTTTCGAATGAAAGCTTTATTGCGCCGTTATCAAATGTTGAGTGCTGATATTATTACACTCCACGGAACGACAATTGATCGTAAAGGCATTGAAGTGAAGTGTAACGGTCAAACGATTTTATTACCGATGAAGGAATTTGAATTATTATCACAACTTGCTAGTTATCCTGGAAGAACATTTTCAAGAGAAGAATTAATTGAATTAGTATGGGGAATGGATTTTGAGGGAGATGAACGAACGGTTGACGTTCATGTGAAGAGACTGCGAGATCGTTTCTCAAAACGAACAGATGATTTTCAAATTACAACGGTGCGCGGACTCGGTTATAAGTTGGAGTTGAAATAAAATGAAATCACTATATTCGAGATTTGTATTTATGACAGTCGGTATTATGCTACTTAGTAGTATTATCGGCTTTTTATTAACGAACGTATATTATCAAGTGAAGTTAAAACCGTATAATAGTGAAAAGATTTTAAAGTATGCTGAGGAAGTTAAATCGTTATATGAAAAGCAAAGTGAAGAGAATAAAGAAGCATACTTACAGTCTATTGCGAAATTGGGATATGAAATTTATATTGTCGATGATCAAAAGAATGGAAAGCGTATCGGCAATGCGTTTCGTAAGACATCAATTAGTGATGATACCGTTCAAAAAGTACTGCAAGGAGAAACGTTTAATGGTGTTTCGACATATCCAACACGCCTCTTCATTACAGGATTTTTCGATAATGAATTAATTAATAGTGTCGGTGTCCCGTTAAAACACGGTGATCAACAGTATGCTTTATTTATTCGCCCTGACATTCAGAACCAATTTGGCGAGATGCGAATTTTCTTAGCGGTATTACTTGGATTTATCGTGCTATTAAGTATTATTTTTATAGCAATTGCAGCAGGTTATATCGTTCGTCCCATTCGTAAATTTACGAAGGCTACGCAAAAAATTGCGAGTGGGGAATATGAAATCGAATTAGACGTAAAAAGAAAAGATGAAATTGGTACGTTAGCAACAAATTTTCAAAAGATGACGAAAAGCATAAAAGAATTAGATGAAATGAGACAAGAATTCGTTTCGAACGTTTCACATGAATTCCAGTCACCGCTTTCGTCCATACAAGGATTCTCGAAAACGTTACAGTCAGAAAAGATGAGTGAAGATGAAAGACATCGTTACTTACAAATTATTGAGGGCGAAAGTAAGAGGATGTCTAGTTTATGTAAACAGTTACTGACGTTAGCTTCTTTAGATAAAGAAGAAAAAGTTTTACAAATAAAAGAGTTCAATCTGCAAAAGCAAATTAAAGACGTCATTTTTATGCTCGAATGGAAATGGCGTGAGAAAGATATCGCTGTTGAATTTGATGTACCGGACATAACAATTCAAGGTGATGAAAACTTGCTTCATCAAGTATGGAGTAATATTTTTACGAATAGTATTAAGTTTTCAAACGACGCTGGGACGATTGAGTTTTTCGTCGAAGAGTTAGTGTCTAGTGTCATTATCTCTATATCCGATAACGGAATCGGAATGGAAAAAGAAGAAATGGAACGTATTTTTGATCGTTTTTACAAAGTAGATACAGCGAGAGCGAGAAACGTAGAAGGTAGCGGATTAGGGTTATCGATTGTGCAGAAGATTGTTGAACTGCATCATGGAAACGTTTCGGTGTATAGTACGAAGGGGGAAGGGACTACTGTTCGGGTGGAGCTTCCTAAATAAATGCAAGGGAAGAGGCTGTTTGGAACGGCCTCTTTTTTTGTTTGTTAGTCTACGTGAAAAGTGAAGAAATGTGAGTCATTTTAATTGTATAATCGGACTAGTTTGTGGAGTGAGATTAGGAGGAAGCTTATTGAAAAATGTAGAATCTCTACAGAGTTATAAGATTTTATTGAAACTTTAGCTATTTAGGGAGGAAATTACTTTGAAACGAATTGATTTGTTATTAAACGTACTAGATTCAACATTTGATAAAGAGAGTTGGTATGCACCGTTTAAACATGCTATAGAAGGACTTACAGCTGAACAGGCTATGTGGAAACCATCTGGTGATGCAACGAATACGATTTGGGAGAACGTTAATCATCTTATTTATTACAAAGAGAGGCTTGCTGCAAACCTGGAAGGCCGTGAATGGACACATAATCTTGACGGTAATGACACCTTTTATCTTACTAAGCAATCTAATGATGATATGGAATGGAAGAAAGTCGTTGAACGTTCTGAAGATGCTCAACGTAATTTAAGACAGGTATTAAGTACAATTTCTGAAAGAGAGCTTGAGCAAAATTCACTAGAGGGGAAATTATTGGACATCATGCTTCATGATGCTTATCATACAGGACAAATTATTCAATTAAGGAAAATGCAGGGGGCTTGGCCAGCAAAGCGTTGATTGAATGTTCTGGTTCGGTCTATTAAAGGACGTTATTATTGAATAAAATTTACATTCAAGCAAAACCCCGTTCTAAATTTAGAACGGGGTTTTGCTTTTAAAATTAAATGATTTTATCTCTACACATTATGGATTAGATAATATTTTCTTTCTGCTATAAAGCCGCACCTTTACCGCGCTCCGCCTTAAACCGAACCCCAAAAGTATCCGCTGTAATCTCATCAGCTTTCGGCAATGCTCGTAATTTCGGATGAATTAGCCATACGAGAGAAATGAAGAAAATCCCTATGCTAGCAAGTGCGAAAATGAGTTGGCTACTAAATACATTTGCGGTGTATCCGCCAATTAAAGAACCAAATGGCATCGCAATTGTGCCCATGCTTCGCATGACTGAGTTGATACGTCCAATATATTGATTTGGAATTACAATTTGACTAATTGTCGCAAATAATATGTTGGTCGCACCAATTGGAATCCAAGCTAGGCCGAATAAGAAAATAGATAGCCATTGAAACGGTACAATCGTAGAGAAAAACCAAAAGGTAGCGCCAGCCGCAAAGCTAATAATGGAGACACGACCAACATTTCGTTTACCGACCCATGAACTGAATAAAGCACCGATGAGACTACCTGCTGATATAGCTGCTAAGAAGAAGCCATATGATTTCACGCCCCCTAAAGAATCAGCGAAAGAAGGGAGTATTGCCATCGTCATACCGATTGAAAAATTAGCGACAACGGAAACGATTAAGAATACGCCCATTAAGGAACGGAAGACGATTGAAAAACCTTCTTTTAAATCAGAGAAATATTGTTTAGTTGAAAGTGTTGTACCTGTTTCGGTTTGCTTTGGCATTTTTAATGAAAAGAACAAAAGGGCAGTAATCGCGAATGTAAAAGAGTCGATTACATATAGAGTAATGGCGCCAAATAGTGCTACTAATATGCCAGAAAGCGTCGTGCAAATTAAATCGATGCCTTGATACGCAAATGAGAAGAGTGAATTTCCTTTTAATAATTGTGTTTTATGCAGTAGAAGTGGTAAAGCTTTCGATTGTGCGGGATAGGCGAATTGTTCGATAAAGGCTACGATTGGCATAATGATGAGTAGTAGTTGAACTGTTAATAGATCGAAGTAGTGTGTAATAGGAATAATTAAAATAAGAATGCATTGCAGGACTTGTGTGATGACGAGGGTGTTTTTTATCGACCATCTATCAACAAATGGACCAGTAAGAAATTGTAATGCAGAAGGTAATAACGTAAGAAAACCAGCTAATCCAGAATAAAAAGGATTACCACTTAGCTTATATACGAGCCACATCGCGGCTACATAATACAAACTATCTCCTATGTTTGTAAAAATTCTCCCTAAAAATAATAAGAGGAAATTCCGGTTTTTCAATATGTCCATTTAATCTACTCCTTTATAAAAATTTTATTCGGTAAAATAAAATTGACCGTTTACGTAAAAAAAAATCGTATTACGATTTTTCTTCTTTTTTAATAAATTGCTGCATTGTTCTCTCAGCGATTTGAAGTGCAGTAGTAGAAATATAATAAGGTTTACTATTTGGGTTTTTATCTGCACCTTTTGTGATTTCGTTTAATTCAGCCATCACTTCATAAAACTTTTTCACCCACACTTGAAATTGTTCTGGCGTGGCATCAAACTCCCAGCAAGATGAAACGTAATTCCACTCAGCTGGGTCTTCGCTTTCTTTTCTTAAAGTAAAAGCTTCCTCAGGTGCTGCGAGAATATGACTTTTCGTTTTTTCCGTCATTTGTAAAAAGATTTGGCGACCTGATTCGCTCAACATTTCTAAATGAGGTAATAGGTCTGCGGCAGGGGTGAAGCCTTTCGCGACAGATTGATAAAACTTTTGAATGATGCCATTCTTTTCTTCTGTATAAACGAGTTCTATAAAACCATTCTTTTCTAATTCTTTTAAATGATAATGAATTTTCGCCCTTGGAATGCCGAATTTCTCAGATAGTAGTTGTCCTGTATAAGGACGTTCGCATAGACGCATCATCATTTCGACACGTAGTGGATCGCTTATTGCTTTTAGTTGGCTATAAGTAGTTAGTGTGAACATGGGCTTCAAGATGATCAACTCCTTAAATGAAATTACTCGGTCAAGATTATTTGACTGAATTGTATCAAGGATTCTGTTTATTTTCAATACTTTCTGAAAATTTAATCTTTATTCTGTAATCTTCTGTTCATATTCCGTTCATATTTCTTTTTTATGATAAGTGCATAGAAAGTAAGAGGAAGGAGCGAGCGAAATGTTTTTAGCTCTGCGTGAATTAAAACAATCAAAATTAAGATACGGATTAATCGGACTTATTATGGTGTTATTATCATTTTTAGTCCTTGTGATTTCAGGATTAGCAAATGGATTATCATATGATAATGCTTCATCGATTCAAAATATGGAGGCAAATAAATTTGTATTAGCGGATGATGCGGAAAATAAATTACTTCGTTCACAAATTAAACAAGATGATGTAGATAACGTAGTAAATCAAGTAGGCGAGAAAGAGGCCGTTCCGTTTCGTGTGAAAAATTCAACTTATGAAAAGAAAGGTAGTTCGAAAAAAGTTGATGTCGCTATTTTCTCAAGTGAACGCGATTCATTTTTAGAACCGAACATTATAGAAGGTGAGAAGTTAGGTACAGCAAACGATGAAATGGTTGCTGATGAATCAATTAAAGAAAAAGGAATCGATATTGGGGATACAATTATTGATCCTGTTTCAAAGAAAGAATTTAAAATCGTTGGATTTACGAAAAATCAAATGTTTAGTCATACACCAGTCGTTTATGTAAATGAAGACGTATGGAGCGCTATTTCACAACCAAACCAAAAAGATTATAGTGCAATTGCACTTAATACAGATAAAGACATTAAAAATGCACATGTTATCGACAAAAAAGAAGTATTACAAAGTATTCCAGGATTTAAAGAAGAACAAGGAACATTAACGATGATCATTGCGTTCTTACTTGTTATCGCTGCATTACTAATCGGTGTATTCTTCTACGTAATTACATTGCAAAAAACACAGCAATTAGGTGTATTAAAAGCAATTGGTACAAAGAACACGTATTTAGCAAATAGCTTAGTCGTACAGGCGTTATTCTTATCAGTCGTGGCGATGATAATCAGCATCGTTCTTGTACAAGGATTAGAACAAATTTTACCAGCCGGTATGCCGTTCTTATTAACAACACCGATGATCGCACAATATGCAGTAATCTTTATCGTAATTAGTATTTTAGGAACACTTATTTCGTTATACCAAGTATTAAAAGTTGATGCATTAGAAGCAATTGGAGGCGGGATGTAATGACTTCATTATTAAAATTAGACAATGTAAGTAAAGTGTACGGAGAAGGGAATACGGAAGTAACAGCCCTTCATCCGATATCGCTTGATGTGAAGGCTGGAGAGTTTATCGGAATCGTCGGTCCTTCTGGATCAGGGAAAAGTACGTTATTATCAATCGCGGGTGCATTATTATCACCATCAAAAGGGGATATTTACATTCGTGAACAAAATATTACGCAGTTATCAGAAAAGGAAATGACAGATATTCGTTTGAAAAAAATCGGATTCATTTTCCAGTTCGCAAATCTTGTTCCTTATTTGAATGTACAAGAGCAATTGCTTTACATTGCAAAGCTGAAAAAAGAAAGTAAAAAAGAATCAGAAAAGCGTGCGGATCATTTATTAGCGGCATTTGGATTAGGAGAAAGAAAGAATCATTATCCAAATCAACTATCTGGTGGGGAAAAACAAAGGGTAGCAATTGCTCGTGCGTTCATGAACAACCCAGATTTAATATTAGCAGATGAGCCAACGGCAAGCTTAGACTCAAAACGTGCCCGTGAAGTTGTTGAAATGATGAAACGTGAAGTGAAAGAGAGCCAAAAAGCAGCAATTATGATTACACATGATGAAAGAATGCTTGACGTATGTGATCGTATATTAACGCTTCGAGACGGACAGTTAATATAAAGTAGAGTGTTACTTAAACCACTTGATCCCTATATTCCTAGGGGTTAGGTGGTTTTATTCATACTGTTTTAACATTTTAGGCAGCGACTTTTAAGCCTATAATACTAATGACAATACCGCTAATTAATAAAATTCTAATTATATCTTTCGATTCATGAAAGAACAACATTCCTACTAATACACTTCCCGCTGAACCAATGCCGGTCCAAATTGCATATGCAGTACCGACTGGTAAAGTTTGAACGGCTGAAGACAGCAAATAAAAACTTAATCCTCCAAATAAGATGCATGTAATTGTTGGTTTTACTTTTGTAAAACTTTCAGTAAGTTTTAATGAAATTACCCCTACAATCTCACATAAACCTGCGATTATTAACAGTATCCACGCCATTTTTTTTTGCCCCTTTTTAAACTTTTTTCGTGTCCGAGCTCGCTAATTTCAGACCAATTACACAAATAAGTAGTAGTACAATAAAAAATATTTTCCAAAATGATACTTTCTCCCCTAAGTACATCATACCGATAAATGCCGTCCCAGCTGCACCGATACCTGTGAAAATGGCATAGGCAGTACCTATAGGAAGCCACTTCATTGATTTAGAGAAAAAGTAAAAGCTAAATATAATAAGGATAATTGTAATTACACTCGGAACTGGTTTTGTAAAAGCTTCAGAAAACTTCAGGCCAAGTGCCCAACCGACTTCTAATATTCCACCGATAATTAAATAAACCCACGCCATACTTTTTACCTCCTTATAGTCATAAATCATCAATAAGAGATTGGATTTTTATATTTTGTGGCTAACAGTATTTTCTGGAATTGCTCATGTTTTTATGCTCGCTTCAAAGTATGTTTTATATAAATAAAAAAGGACACCAGCGCCGATATGCGTTGGTGTCCTTTGTATGAGTATTTTAAAAATAGTTATAATGGCTTTATTTTGAGAATAACGTTTTAATTTTATTGCGTGTTACTAATAAAATCCCGCCTAATACAGATAACATACCTAAAGCCATATTATTTGATTGCTCACTACCAGCGTTAGGGAGTTCTCTAGCATTATTGTTTGCATTTGTAGTACCAGTCTTTGTTTCTGTTGGTTTCGATTGAGATACTTCATTGATCTTGTTATCTACATTTTGCTGCGTCGTATGTAACTCAGCTAATTTGTCATCGATTTTTTTCTCAGTATGTTTAAAGTCGTTGATTTTAATATCTAAGTCTTGTTTTTGCTTTGTTAAATCGTCTGAAACAGTTTGTTTCGATTGCTTAATCTCGTTAATTTTATTGATTAAATCTTGTCTAGCTTCTTGTAATGCAGCTAGTTTGTTTTTTACATCTTGCTTAGCTAGTTCTAAGTTAGCGGAAAGACTATCTAAATTGCCTTTAATTTTCTTAAGCTCCTCTAACGTGTTACCAGTATTCGGCTTGTTTTCTTTTAGCTCAGCAAGTTTGTCCTCAGCAGTTTGTTTCGCTTTCTTTAACTCAGCTAACGTTTCATCAGCATGCTTTTTAACTTCTTTAAGTTCAGCAATCTTTTCATCGATGTTTTGTTTATGTTGCTTAATATCATTCACTTTTTCATCGACAGTTTGCTTCTGTTCTTTAATCTCATTAACCTTTGTATCAATATTTTGCTTATGCTCTTTTATTTCAGCAACTGTTTCATCTACTTGTTTTTTATGCTCTTTTATTTCAGTGACTTTCTCATCTACATTTTTCTTATGTTGCTGAATTTTTTCATCTAGTTCTTGCTTCTGTTGTTTTATTTCACCGATTTTTTCATCAGCAACTTGCTTATGCTGTTGGATTTCAGTGACTTTCTCATCGACAGTTTGCTTAACTTGGTTAAGTTCATTCAACTTTTGATCCACATTTTCTTTGTGCTGCTGCAGTTTCGTATCTAACTCTTGGCGATGTTGCTTAATTTCAGCTAATCGATCTCCTGGACTTTGCTGAGTAGTAGCATCAGTTACTTCCGCATGGACTGAGTTCGCGCCAGCAATCATCGCTAAAGCTAGTGTAGAAGCAGCGATTGTTTGTTTTGTCTTCATATTTTGTACCTCTTTTCTTTCATATGAATGAGCTGTTTTGTGTAGACTTGAGCATATAAAAGTAGATTATTATATCATTATATACTATGTGTGATGTTTAGAGGAAGTATTTGAATTAGCATCTCTCATTTTTGGCTAGGTGATAAATCTTCCTGCAATAAAGTGTACAAATTGTTAGAATAAGTCCGAACTGAAAATTTTTTAAAATACGATGTTTCTGTCGAAAAGGAGATCTAGGACCAATATTAATGAAAGCTGTTAATAATAAAAAGGTAGGAAAAGGTACTTTAGAGTATGTTTTCTTTATTTTCCAAAGTTCTCTTGAAAACTTGACAAAAAAACTTATTTATGCTATAATTTACCAATATAAAAATAAAGTGTAAAATAGGGTTCTCCTGGCCAGGGGAACCCTATTTTTGTTGTGAAAATGAAGGAGAGTGTATGTGCGTGAAAAAAGGTGAAGCAAGTGTAACGTCGCTAGTATCAGCTTTCGGAAGAGCATATCACAGTGAATTTGATAGTCCGAAAATATTTGATGATTATGTAGCTAAAGAGTTCATTTCACAAAAAGAAAGTAGCGACATTGAAACGAACATGGTTCAAGGAATACATTTTTTCAATACAGGTATTGCAAAGCAGTTTCAAGACTATCCACAAGAAATATTAAAATGGATTACACAAGTTCAATTATCACCAACACCTTTAGCGCGTGCGGCATATTGTGAAAGAGTATTACTACACGAGATTACGCTGGGAGCGAAACAATACGTTATACTCGGTGCGGGATTGGATACATTCAGTTTTAGACACCGAGAATTAGAAAATAAAATAGAAGTATTTGAAGTGGATCATCCTTCTACGCAGCAGTTTAAGAAGGAAAGAATAAAAGAAGCAGAACTTGAAGTTCCAAATAACCTTCATTTTGTTTCAATGGATTTTACGAAAGGATTTTCCTATGAACAGTTACAGAATGAAGGATTTGAAAATAAAAAGACTTTCTTTAGCCTATTAGGTGTTACGTATTATTTAACGAAAGAGGAACTTTCTAGTTTAATAGAATGTCTATTTGAAATGGTTCCAGAAGGGAGTTCTATCATTTTTGATTATCCAGATGAAAACTTATTTACGGAAAAGGGATTGTCTAATCGAGTGGAAAACATGGTGAAAATGGCTGCAGTAGGCGGAGAACCGATGAAATCGTGTTATTCTTATCGCGAAATGGAAGCATTGTTAGAGAAGGCGGGTTTACTCATTTATGAGCACTTATCACCAGAGGACATAAATACATTATATTTTGAAGGACGAAATGATTATTTGAAAGCTTTTGAGACGGTACATTATGTACATGCGGTGAAGAGGTAGAGCATGAGAGGGCATGGGGAGAAATCTCCGTGTCTCTTTTTAATTCCGCTATTTGCCGGACAGTCCGTGGTGAGGACTGATTAAAGTTTCACTTTATTTCTCCATATAATCTATAATAAAATAAGAATAATTTTTATGCTATTCGAGTTTACAATAATTGATGGTAGTGAGAATGGACAATGATTTTCAAAAGAATTAAATTTTTGACGTTTGATTTGTATTGGTTTACAGAATGTACGGATGTATGAATAATATAACGTAGGCTAGAAAGTGATAAAAGTAATATGTAAATATAAGAAACAAAATGGAGGAGTCAATGTATAAGTTATTAATTGTTGAGGATGAGATGAATATAGCATGTACATTAAAGGAACATCTCGAAAAATATAATTATCATTGTATGATTGTAAAAGACTTTGAAAGGATATTAGAAATATTTACAGATTTCCAACCGCACCTTGTTATAATGGACATTACTTTACCTGCTTATGATGGCTATTATTGGTCGCGAAAAATAAGGCAGATATCTAATTGTCCTATAGTCATTCTTTCTGCTCATGTGAATGAATCAGATCAAGTATATGGAATAGAAAATGGAGCAGATGATTTCATTACAAAACCTTTTTTATTAGGAGTTGTACTTGCGAAAATAAATGGACAAATCCGTCGTGTTTATGGGGAGTATGCTAATAATGTAAGTAAGAGGATTTTAAAGCAAGGAAATACTAGTCTAAATCTAGATACGGTTCGAATATGTACATTAACACAAGAGCAGCTGTTAACAGTTAAAGAACTCCAGCTTTGCATAATGTTCTTTGAAGCATTTCCCAATGTTGTGACGAGGCAACAATTACTGACGGCTATTTGGGATGAGGAAGAGTTTGTTGAAGAGAATACATTAACAGTAAATATAGCGAGAGTACGAAAAAAACTAGAGATAATTCAATCCAATTTAGAAATCACAACTATTCGAGGGATTGGTTATCAATTAACGGAGAAATTTGTATGAAGCTATTTTTAAAAGATCATATCGGTTTTATTATTTTGTATATTATTACATTTACGAGCTTACCAATTATTATTCATCGACTAGACGGATTTGAAAATCATTATGCTTATTTTGTATTTTTAGCTTTTTTTCTGTTGAGTATTTTTTTGTTTTTTCGTTATTTACGTCGTAGGAAGATGTATATACATATTGAGAAAAAAAGCATGGACTTGGATAGTTTTATGATTTACCATCCTGTTTCTCTATATGAGAAAGCGTACACGGCACAACTACAATCTATTCAATCTTTAATTTTATTGAAGGAAGAGGAATATAAGAGTTCTTTTCATGAGCAACAGTTAATGATTTCCCACGCAGTACATCAAATGAAAACACCACTTTCCGTTATTCAGTTACTTATACAAGCTAATCAGTTTAAGGAGTCGAATTTAATTGTAGAATGGCAAAAAGTGAAAAATGAATGTGATAAATTAAATTTCTCTTTAAATCAATTATTAACTTACAGTCGTGCTACTAGACTGTTAGCAGATTTGAAAATAGAACCTATTCAATTAAAACAAGTTGTGCAGGAAGTTATTAACGAGCTGAAAGATTATTTTATCGTAATGGAAATGTTCCCTAAAAATAAAATAACGGAGCATATCGTACTTCATTCAGATCGTAAATGGCTAAAGGTAGTTATTTATCAATTGTTAAGTAACGCTGTTAAATATGGGGAACAAAATACTGTTATCATCATTGATTATGAAGATAACCAGTTACTTATAAAAAACAAAGGAGAAACGATACCAGAAAGTGAGATGAAACGTGTATTTGAATTGTTTTATACAGGAACGAAAGGGCGCATAAAGGGGGAAGCAACTGGTATCGGCCTAAATATAGTGAAAACCATTCTTACTACATTAAATCATCCGTACAGTTTATATTCTAAAAATAATGAGACTATATTTACTATAGATTTCTCAAGTACCATAGTAAACGACTACCAAAAACGGTAGTCGTTTTTGAATGTGACAAATTTGTCATATTCCTGTCATGTTGAGAGATATTAAATAAGACCATATGTGTTTATAATCAACTACTGAAAGATATAGAGGAGTGAAACATAGATGGAAAATACAATTTTACATGTGAAAAACCTTCAAAAAGATTATACAGGAGAGATTATTTATAAAGCATTAAAAGGTATCGATTTTAATTTAGAAAAAAATGAATTTGTTGCGGTAATGGGGCCTTCTGGTAGTGGAAAAACAACATTTCTTAATTGTATTTCCACAATTGATCGTCCGACTAGTGGAGAAGTTTTAATTAATTCGAAAAATCCTTACGAGTTAAATGATGAAGAACTTGCTAAGTTTCGACGTACAGAATTAGGATTTGTTTTTCAAGATTTTAATCTCGTCCACACTCTAACAGTAGAAGAGAATATTTTACTACCGTTAACGTTGGATTCTGTAGAAAGTAGTGAAATGCAGAAAAGATTAGAGAAAGTTACAAGCTTTTTAGGTATTAAAGGGATTTTAAAAAAGCGTACTTTTGAAATTTCAGGTGGACAAAAGCAGAGGGTTGCAATCGCAAGAGCTGTTATTCACGAACCAGGGTTATTATTAGCAGATGAGCCTACAGGAAACTTAGATTCTAAATCCGTAAATGATGTTATGAATTTATTTGATTCTATTAACAAGACTTTTAATACGGGGATTTTAATGGTGACGCACGATCCTTATGTTGCTAGTTTTGCTCATCGTGTAATCTTTATCAAAGATGGTATTCTTTATAACGAAGTACACCGCGGGGATAATAAAAAGAAATTTTATCAAGAAATTATGGACACACTTACATTTTTAGGCGGTGGACAGCATGAGTTTTAATCATATAGTGCTTCAAAATATATTGAGGGATAAATGGACATATATTTCTTATTTTTTGAGTAGTGTTTTTTCTATTTTAATATTCTTTTTATTTTCGATAGTAGCATTTCATCCAACGATGGAAGCTGTTGAAAATTTGAGTACCATTGGTCTTACAATGACACTTATGAGTTTCGTTGTATATATCTTTTCATTTGCTTTTATCATATATTCATTATTTGCGTTTTTGAAAAAGAAAATGAAAAGCCTCGGTATTTTTATGATTACAGGAGCATCTCTTAAACAAATAAGAAAGATGGTTTTTCGAGAAAATATGCTGATTGCTGCTGTAGCACTTGTAACAGCAATCATTCTAGGTCTGGTAATTGCTCCTTTATTCTTAATGTTTACTAAAGAAATCTTGCAAACTGAAAGTTTTGGTATGTACATTCCAATTCAAGCAATCTTAGTAACAGTGTTCTTATTTGGAGTTTTATTTTTGATCGTTTCCAAATTTATAACACGTTTTATTAATAACGAAGAAGCAATATACTTGTTAAAATCGGATGTAGTACAAGAAAAATTAATTAAACCTGCTCCATGGAAACTAGTGCTGTCTATCATTATAACGGGACTCTTATTCTTAATATTTAAACTAAAAGTGGACGGGATTACATCATTCGAATTTCTATATTACATTGCTTTATTTATAAGTGGATTGACATCCATTTATTTTATAGTTACACAAGGAGTTCTTTTCGCAATTTGTATATTACAAAAAAGTGCAACTTACTTCAAAAAAACCAATATGCTTTATGTTTCAAATCTTAAGTCTAAATCACGTTCACATGCTAACCTTATGTATTTATTAACAATATTGTTAGTAGGTGTGTTTGGATGTACATGTGTATTATATAGCTCCTATTATAATACAAAAGCGAACGCAGAAAGTTCTTATCCTTATAGCTTTCAATATGTATCATTACAAAAAAATACAAAAGAAGCTGAAGATATTACATTTATTGAAAACACATTATCAAAACAAGGGAATTATCATGCATACTATTCAGCATTTAAAACAGATGAAAAACAAAGAATCGGTTTTATGTCAGTTTCAAATTATAATGCACTAGGCCTTCATAAGAAGATTTCATTAAAAGATAATGAGTATTATGTTGCTGCAGGGAGTAAAGGGATTTTACCAAATATGGAACTTATTCAGGACTATCCATTTGGAAAGCTTAACTATGCGGGTGTTGAAAAAAGAAATATTTTAAGTGAAGGTTTACACAGAACGTATTATATCGTTCCAGATAAGGTTTATAAGACTATTTCTTATCCTGAATTTAAATTATTTGCATATGAGGTAGATCATTGGACAGAGAAAAAAGATTTATCTAAAAAAGTACTGTCTAAAATTTCGATAGTGCCAGATGAGCGTTTAGTTACTTCTAAAATTGATTTATACGAGACCGAAAAATTCACAGCAAGTATTTTATTCTTTATCGGATTTATGTTGAGTATTATCTTGTTAAGTGCGGCAATGAGTATTCTTTATTTCTATTTACAAACATCATTTGAAGAAGAGAAAAAGAAATATAGTGGAATCCGCAAAATTGGGTTTTCTGTGGGTGAATTATCTACTGTAGTGACTAAAGAATTAGCAACTTTAATCTTTATTCCATTTTTATTTGCATCAACTCTTTTATTTGGAGTGATTTTAGGATTAGGGAATCGAGTTGCATCGACGTTTTTCGGAGTGACAGCAATCGGAGTGGGCATATTCTTACTGTTGTTTGTTGTAAGCTTCTTTATTATTAGAGCAACCTATTTGAAAAAGCTTATAAATGAATAGGCGATCTTATAATGTGGTATAAAAATGAGGGAGAGACCTATTGGTCATCTCCCTTTTCCGTATCGAAATAAATCCCCTTATTATCAACATAAGAAGAAAGTAAATAAAAAATTAAAAGAATTTACCGTGAATATTCCATGTTAAAGGTTAGGTGCATGATATACATACGATGAAGAAGTAGAATAGTAGTCAGCATGGGGAGAAATCTCTGTGCTTTTTTTGTGAAAAACAAGAAAATGAAATATAGTAAGTATATGGCTGTTGGCAGGGAGGTATTAAATAGGAGGTATTAAATAGGAGGTGCTACTTTGGGGACTACATTCATGTTCATATGTATTATATTAGTTGCTTCTGTGCTGCAAACAAGTACAGGATTTGGCTTTTCCATTATGGCAACGCCGTTCTTGCTCATGTTATTTTCACCACAAGAAGCTATACAAATAAACATTATTTTATCATTAATTATTTCCATATCACTCATTTGGAAAATAAGAACGGACGTTGATTTTATACTGCTGAAAAGATTGGCTATTGGAAGTATAGTTGGTGTGCCTTTTGGTATTTTACTTTTTGTTTCTATCGACATAAATATTTTCAAATTAGCAGTTAGCATCTTGCTGTTAATATTAACAGTGATGCTCATATGCAACTTTAAGGTTAAATCAACACAATCTAGAGATTTCGTAGTTGGTGGAGTATCAGGACTTTTAACGACAAGTATCGGTATGCCAGGCCCGCCCCTGTTACTATATTTTACAGGAACAGATGTTAAAAAGGAGAAGCTGAGAGCAACTACTTTAGCCTTTTATCTCTTTATATATTTTGTTAGTTTAATAACTCAAATCTTCTTTACAGGAACGAATAAACTCATTTGGGAATCAAGTCTTTATGCAATTCCAATCGTATTTCTAGGGTTGTTTTTAGGACAAATTATTTTCAAATGGTTGAGTCAACGATTTTTCAGGATATTTACATACGTTCTTTTAAGTTGTACAGGTGTTTATCTTCTTATTGAAAGTTTGAAAGTGCTGTAATTTGTAAGGCTGTATTTTATCATGTAATCACCGCTATAAATCTATAGAGAATATTGTGTCCTTTTATTGAACTTTCTTATGAAAAAACAAGGAAATGCAACGTAATGATGGGAAATATAATGATAAGTATATTGCTATTGGAAGTGGGAGGATTATGAAAAATTATATAAGTGTTTTTATAGGAGTAGTTGCGGCTATAAGTATTTTTATACTTTCGATAATTTTTCTGTATTTTAATCCTTATAGCAAGCAAATGCTCGATAAAGAAGTATATATAACTGTATTCTTCATTTTATTGCTTCCATCTTTTTTAGCAGTTATTGCAGTGCTTGTTAGGAAAACTATTTTGATGACCTTTTGTGGAGCTTGGCTATTACCTGGGACTTTGTATCTTAGTGTAGCTGCAATACCTACGTTATGGAATTTATATATTCTATTTCTAATGATTTATTTTGTATCTATTGTTAGGATGAAAAGGAGAAGTGCTTGAAGAGAGTATTTCTCCTTTTTTATTGGGTAAATGAAACGATAATGAAGGGATGGGGGATGTAATGAAGCGAGCGTTATCCAAATTAGCGGATGTACTAGTCAATCATTCTACTAAAGTACAGCCTGGTGATCAAGTCTTGATTCAAAGTGTTACTGAAATAGATCCTATAGTAGTTCGTGAAATTATTAAATGTGTGGAAAAAGCAGGTGGATATGCGCATGTATCAATGCGCGATGTTTCCGTTACGAGGCAATTGATTTTGTCAGGGAATGAGGAACAATTTAAGTTATTCGCAGATTGGGAATGTTATCGGCTAAGTAAGATGCAAGTATATATTAATCTTCGTAGTCCTAGAAACGCATATGAATTAGCGGATGTACCAACAGATAAAATGAAATTGTATCAAAAGGTATTTGGAAAAGCGCATAGTGAAGCAGTGTATAAAACGAGATGGGTGACAACCCGAATTCCAAATGCAGCTTCTGCGCAAGAAGCGAATATGAGTACAGAGGCTTATGAGAAATTTTACTATGATGTTTGTACGCTAGATTATAATAAAATGTCGAAATCGATGGATCCATTAAAAGAATTAATGGAAAAGACAAAGGAAGTAAAGATTATTGGAGAAGGTACGGATTTGAGTTTTTCAATTGAAGGAATTGGCATTTTAAAGGGAGATGGTATTGATAATATACCGGATGGCGAAATATATACAGCACCCGTTAAAGAGTCAGTAAATGGAACGGTAATATTCAATACAGTATCTGTTCAACAAGGGTATGCATTTCAAAATGTAAAGTTACATATTAAGAATGGAAAAATAATAGAGGCACATGCAAATGATACAGAGCGAATCAATCATATTCTTGATACGGATGAGGGGGCAAGATATATTGGAGAGTTTGCGTTGGCTTTTAACCCATACATACTATATCCAATGAATAATACGTTATTTGATGAAAAAATAAATGGTAGTTTTCATCTAGCGATAGGAGATTCGTTACAAGGTGCGGACAATGGGAATACATCAGCAATACATTGGGATTTCGTACATATTCAAAGGCCAGAGTATGGTGGTGGCGAAATTTGGTTTGATGATGTATTGGTTAGAAAAAATGGACGTTTCACTTTACCAGAGCTATTTGGATTAAATGAAGAGAACTTAAAAAGGTAAAGTATTTTGTGGGATTATATGAAAAAATAGCACACCAATGAAGAGATTTAGCGTATAAATTTACAATTTATTAATATGAGAGGGTAGAAAGCTAGTTTAGAGTGATTTATTCATTGTGAATCGCAAAAAAAGACAAAACCTCTTAAAAAATAATTCATTTTTTACTCCATCAAATTTTACAATCCTTCCTTATAATGTGAATGGGACAAGCAACTAAGAGAAGCGGAATATGTCAGTTTGCACATTCTATTAGTAGGGAGAGGATTTGTATGAAAAAGACAGTTGTTTCATTGGCTATTATGGCCGCGTTATTACCGACGTTTTCAGTGCATGCGGAAGGGAAAGAGCAAGTTCGAAAGTCAGCTACAACTTTTAACGTTATTAGCGATATTCAAGGGGATTTAGGGGATTTTGATCACGTATTAAAAGATATGAACAAAGTGACACCACTTTCAAGAGCACTTATTATGAATGGAGATATAACGTCAACTGGACTGCAGTCACAATATGATGATGTAAAGCGTGTATTAAATAAAAATAAGCATCCAGAAAATGTATGGTCAACGGTTGGGAATCATGAGTTCTATGCTGGTAAGTGGACAGCTGATGGAAAGCTCGCTCAAAATACATGGCCAAATGGTGTAAAGGAAGAAACGCTATTCAACCGCTATTTGCAATTTAGCGGACAGGAAAAGGTGTATCATAAAAAAGAATTAGACGGTTATCCGCTTTTATTTTTAGGAACTGAAAAATATATGAAATACCACGATTCAAAAATGTGGGATGAAGTATATATGAGTGATGAGCAATTAGGTTGGTTAAAACAAAATTTAGAAGAGTACAGTCAAAAAGATAAAAATAAACCAATTTTCATTTTCTCTCATCACGTTTTACCTGATACGGTATCTGGATCAAGACAAAGTCCGTATTTACAAGATTATTTAAACGTGGATAAGTTATATGATATTTTAAAAGATTATCCGCAAGTCGTTTTCTTCACGAGTCATACGCATTGGGATTTAAACTTACCGGACTGGGCTGGTAAAAAGAAAATTGCAGGCGGAGATAAAAAAGGATTTACGGTTGTAAATACAGGTGGAATTGAAACAGGCTGGATGTCAGCTGGACCAAATGGCGGCGAGAAAACTGCTCCAGATGGATATTCATTTAAACAAGGGTTGCAAATAAAAGCATACGGTAACGATGTACTCGTAACAGCGTACGATTACAAACGCGATAAAGACATAAAGAAATTATTAATTAGTGATTCGAAAATTGCACAAATGGCACCCAATGTAACGGCTGATGATAATAAAAACGTAATCGTCGGTGCAACAGAATATATGGAGTACTCTATAGAAGGAACGAACGAATGGAATACGTATAATCCAGGAAATCCACCGAAATTTGAGGGGGATAAAATCGTATACGTACGCCATAAAGGAGAAATGAATTTACAGCCGGGATTAACGCAGCTTCTTCGCTTTTCTGCAAATAAATGATTGGAACGGGCCCACTTTTTCATGAGTGGCCCTTTTTTGTATTGTCGCTATATGTGAAAAATCGCTGATATAAATTTCATATACCGTATTGAAGTTGAAATCACCAGTGTAATTTCATATACCGAACTGAAGTTAAAATCACCAATACAATTACATCAACCGTACTGAAATTTAATACATTTTCAATTCAGAAAGATGACTTCATCATTTTTACGTGCAATAATAGTACCGTTACATATATTGTGAAAGAAGTACAAAAGGAGCGTTACAATGAATTTAGCTAAATTTCCGAGAAAAAAATATACAGAATCCTATACACCAATTGAGAAATTAAACAATTTTTCTGAGGCACTTGGTGGGCCGACTATTTATTTTAAACGAGATGATTTACTTGGTTTAACGGCTGGTGGCAATAAGACGAGAAAGTTAGAGTTTTTAGTTGCGGATGCACAGGAAAAGGGTGCGGATACGTTAATTACAGCAGGTGGTATTCAGTCTAACCATTGTCGTTTAACGCTTGCAGCTGCGGTAAAAGAGAAAATGAAATGTATTCTTGTGTTAGAAGAAGGGCTTGAGCCAGAAGAGAAGCCAGACTTTAACGGAAACTATTTCTTATATCACTTATTAGGTGCTGAGAATGTAATCGTTGTACCGAACGGGGCAGATCTTATGGAAGAGATGCATAAAGTAGCGAACGAGGTAAGTGAAAAAGGTAATACACCATATGTAATACCAGTTGGTGGATCGAATTCTACTGGCGCAATGGGATACGTTGCTTGTGCGCAAGAAATTATGGCGCAATCATTTGAACAAGGAATTGATTTCAGTTCCGTTGTTTGTGTAAGTGGTAGCGGCGGTATGCATGCAGGTTTAATTACTGGTTTTTCTGGAACGCAAAGCAACATCCCTGTAATCGGAATTAATGTAAGTAGAGGAAAAGCTGAGCAAGAGGAGAAAGTAGCAAAACTTGTTGACGAAACTTCAGCTCACGTTGGTATTCCGAACTTTATTTCACGCGACGCTGTTACATGCTTTGATGAATATGTAGGACCAGGTTACGCGTTACCAACAAAAGAAATGGTAGAAGCCGTTCAATTACTTGCAAAAACAGAAGGTATTTTACTTGATCCAGTATACACTGGTAAAGCAGTAGCGGGATTAATCGACTTAATTAAAAAAGGTGAATTTAAAAAAGAAGACAACATTTTATTCGTACATTCAGGTGGTTCACCAGCTTTATATGCGAATACTTCTCTATTTGCGTAAGTATGAAAAGCATTGGGTATCCAATGCTTTTTTGTTATATACTGGAATTATTAGAAGGGGAGAGGGGAGTTATATGAATTCAAGCTTAAAGTGGGTTATATATACGATACTCGGCATTTCTATTCTATTAATTTTGTTTGTAGCTTACGGGGTGTATTCTTATTTTATATATTAAAAGTATACAAGATTTTATACAGTTTTTTGGTGAATCTCTTATGAAAGTAAGGGATGCCTTTTCTTTGGTGCCGCTAATGAGATGTTATGTTAATCAAACGCGAACAGGTTATAAATTCTTAACTTTCTGTTTTTTAAAAAGATAAAATGGATAGTTTACGGTAATAAATCAATAGTCAAGTTGTAACAGTAAATATTAGAAAAGGACGGGGCATATATGGATTATATTCAATATTTAAGAAGTATGGTGGGCCACGAAAAAGTGATTATGGTCTCCGCGGGGGTAATTGTATTTGATGGGGAAAATCGGGTATTACTACAAAAACGAACAGATAATGGATATTGGGGTCATCCAGGTGGTTTTATGGAGTTAGGAGAAACCATACAAGATACAGCAAGAAGAGAAGTATTTGAGGAAACAGGGCTTGAATTAGGGAAACTGGAATTTTTCGATATCTATTCTGGACCTAAGTACGAAAGGACACTTTCAAATGGCGATCAAGTTTCCATGTTCAAAGTTTTGTTCACTTGTTATGAATTTGAAGGAGAACTGTTAGAGTCGAGTAGCGAATCTCTAGATAATCGCTTCTTTTCACTCGAAAATCTACCAGAAAAGTTAGTTCCTCAACATAAGGAGATTTTTAAAAGCCTATTGTCCCATAAAAAACACCAAATATAAAGTAAACACTTGCACAGTTAAATTACCACGCAACTTTCCTTAACGATAAAAATACAAATAAGCTCCCCATACGGGAAGCTTATTTATATTTTTTACTGAAATATTGATGATGGTTTCTATTTCATTTTTTATTATTTTTTACTTTTTGATAACGCATTATAAATATTTGCCTCACCAGATCCAAAGAGAGCATCATGCCCTGGTTTGCCGTAATCTTTTGCTGTTTGTTTAATTAAGTTCGCTACTTGTGTAGGGGAATAATTCGGATGAGCTGCTTTAATAACCCCCGCAATTCCCGCTACTTTTGGGGAGGCCATTGATGTTCCATGCATTAAAGCATAGTTATGCAGATTGGAAGTGAAATATGGTTCCAAATATGTTGGCCATGTACTTAATGCACGATAATGGAAATCCCGCTGTGCTAAATCACCTGTTTCAGCATATACAGGGCCGTTATCACCGCCTGGTGCTGCCACATCAATGAAACTGTTTCCATAGTTTGAGTAGAATGCAATTTTATCAGTTGACCATTGATTAGAAGAGGAGACAGTGATTACACCTGGAATTTGACCAGGAGTTTCCACAGATGGCCCTTTAAAAATAAGATCATCTGAACCGTACTCCTTATTTAAATAATCTGTTACCATTTTCTTATCATTCACATCGAGTGATTCGTTTCCACTTGCCGCTACGATTGTTACATTTTTTTGTACAGCATATCGAATGGCGCGTTTCCAAATAAGAACATCAGCATTATCGCTAAATTTTTTTCCGTTATCATAGTATTTCATGCTATCAAATCCACCGATAGACATGTTGATAACGTCAACGTTATCATTTGCAGCAGCAACAATAGCGTCTACAATCCAAGCTGTCGGCGCGGTTCCAGATTCAGGGAAAACGCGGTATGAACGGAATTTAAGATCTGGTCCAACCCCTTTTATTTTGCCATTTGCTGCAATTGAGCCTGCTACATGTGTTCCATGTCCGCCCCGATCCTTCACGTCAGTAGGATCACCTGTTTCTGTTTCATCCTCGCCAGCTGGTACGAAATTTTGACCGCCACTATAATTTTTTATTAAGTCTGGATGGTTAGCATCGATACCACTGTCAATTACAGCGACTGTTGCTCCTTTTCCTGTTCCTCCATTCAGCTTATAGGATGCACCATCATTTGTTATATTTTTGACATCCCATTGATAATTCCAGTAGTTGTCTATATTTTCTGGTTGCGGGATATCAGTTACTGGTTTTCCGTCCGCTGCAGATGGCCGTATTTCTTCTTTATCTAAAGCGTGGATAACCTCCTGATTAGCAGCTTGGATAGACGAAACTCCTTTTAAGTTATCTAAAAAGGAAGGATTACTTGACTTTACTTCCATCGCACTAATTTCAGGAATGATGCGAAGAACTTTTCCACCTGCATTTGAAATAATAGATTGGTAATTACTAGGTAAATCTTTCTTAAAGGCAATCAGATAACTTTTTTCTGTTTGAGTTGAGTTAGTTTTCGTTTTTGTTTCTGCAAATACAGTATTTCCTGCTAGAGCACCAAATGTTAAAACTGTAGCTAGTGTTAAAGTGGGTATCTTAAATTTCATTACAATTCCCCCTAAAAAATTATGTAATGCATATGAAAGATTCTATTCCACATCAGAAATGATAAAACCTCCAATAAACGACCTATGTGAAGAGGTTTATTTTCTGCTCTTTTCCGACACGATCAAGCTACCAAAATACGATTCCACATTACAGAAAAACGGTATTTTCTATCTCTCCGTCTCAAAAAACTCAATCCATTCCCCGTCAGGACCAGCGAAAAATATGTAACGTGTTCCATCTGGCAATGTTTCGATTTCTTCTCCTAGTAAAAAGGTTACTTCGTGTTTTTTTAGTCTTTCGATTTCATCCTCTAATGAATCTACTTTAAAGCAAATGTGATGCACTTTTCCTTCTGCCGGAAGAGAAGAGTTGTAGCCTTCAATGAGTTCGATTATCGTTTCTTTCGATTCTTCCACACCTAAAAAAGCGAGTTTCAAGTCTGGATTTGGATGTCCCATACGTTTAATGAGCTGTAAGCCAACTACTTTTTCATAAAATGAAATAGATGTTTCTAAGTTTGCGACCATAAGTCCTACGTGTTCAATTCTTCTAACTGGCATGTGTGATCCTTCTTTCTGAAAATTTTATATATAACATAATATTGAAAATTAAGAAAATAAGCAAGATAAAAACCTTACAATTTTTAGCGTGTTATATGCTATAGTAAGAAAGTATGTTTGGGGAGAAGGAAGGAGATCATTTTATGAATACAACTACTCAAACTCCTTCATTATCGGAAACGATGAAAGAGTGGCATTATGCGTTAGCGTATGAAATTAAACATTGGAAAACGATTGGTGGTAGTAAAATTTCTATCATGAACGGTCGTTTTTTATATACAGATTATGAGAATACAGTGTATGTATTTCAGCTTATTTCGGAAGTAAGCTTACCTGAAGGTTCACCAATTCGAATTGAGTTCGATGGTGAGGAAGCGACAGGGGAAGTATTATCTGTACATGGATTAGAAATCGAACTGAAGTTAAATGATTATATACAAGGCGAAATACGAGAAGCGGTTTTATATAGTGAACCGTGGCAACTTTTAGAGCAACTGCAAGAGCGTTTGAAAGAAGCGCGTAAAGATAAGCTGAAACGTAATCGTATAAGGCGTCTTGTTGATGGGACGAGCAGTCCGAAGCATATTGAAAAGATGACAAGTACGAAAAATGAATTGGTGTACCGTTCGTTTTACAATCCGACAACGTACGTGTGGGGACCGCCTGGAACAGGGAAGTCTTACAATTTATCACGTATTATTTCGGCGCATTATCAAAAAGGAAAATCGGTACTTGTGTTAGCTCATAGTAATGCGGCTGTTGACGTATTAATGAGCGAAGTTACGAAACAAATTGAGAAGAAAAAGAAATGGACGCCAGGCGAAATTGTTCGCTACGGTTATAGTCAACATGAACATATACGAAATCATGAAACGTTACTTGCGTCGAAGTTAGTAGAAACGACGAACGGATCATGGGGTGAGGAAAGACTTTATTTAGAAGAAACACGCCAAGAGCTTCGCGAAAAGATTTTGTCATATAAAGCGACGTCTGCTGATAAGAAACGTATGCAGGAGATTGAAAGCGATCTTCGAAAACAACGAGCGAAAATTAAAGAAGTAGAAAAAGAATACATTGAAAATGCGCAAGTAATTGGTGCAACTCTATCAAAATGTGCCATTGATTCACTTGTTTATGAGCGTACCTTTGATTTAGTTGTTGTAGATGAAGTGAGTATGGCGTTCGTTCCACAAATTGCATTAGCTGCTTCACTTGGAAAACGAATTGTCGTTTGTGGTGACTTTTTACAGTTACCTCCAATTGCGATGGCGAACCATGAACTCGTTCGAAAATGGCTCGGTGAAGATATGTTTTATCATGCTGGGATTGTTGATTCTGTAAACAAATCAGAAGCGCATCCAAACCTATTTATGTTGCAGGAACAAAGACGTATGCATGCGGATATATCGAAGTTTACAAATTCATTTATTTATAAAAACAGAGTATATGATCATCCAACTGTTTCAGAGCGTAAAGAACTTGCGCAGTTGCAACCGTTCGCAAATGAGGCGAGTGTTTTATTTGATACGAGCTTAATGGGAGCATTTTCTTTAAAGGATGCAGCATCAGGATCGCGTTTTAATATTATATCTGGTTTAGTAGCGATGCAAATGATGTTAATCGGGTTACTAGACGGTGTTCAATCTATCGGTATAGTAACGCCTTACAGAGCACAGTCACGCTTTTTATCAACGTGTATTAGGGAAATGTTGCAGAAAACGAAGTATAGAAACATACCCGTATTAGCAGCAACAGTTCATAAGTTTCAAGGTTCTGAAAGAGATATGATGATTTTTGATACGGTTGATAGTTATCCGCAAGAACGTCCTGGTGTGTTATTCTTTGATCATAAAAACCATCGCCTAGTTAACGTTGCAGTAACGAGAGCTAGAGGAAAGTTCATTCAATTATCGGATTGCCATTATATGCGTAAAAATCTTTCGAGAAAACAAGCGTTATCACAATTAACTTCTCATATAGAACGTCACGGAGAAGTGTATGACCGTACAACATCGAGACAATTGTGGGAGCGAAAAATTTCTAAGCGATTACGCTGGTATATGGAAATGAATCTTGAAGAGCCGAAAGGGTTACTGAAAGATATTTTAGCCGCAAAACGAAAAATTATCATTTCACTTCCAAGTACAAGACAAGTGGATAAACGAGTATGGCAAGCGTTAATGCGTACAAATGCGCAAATAACAGTGTATAGTGACGGACCAGTGCCGTTAAAAAATGTAAAGTTGCAAAGGCAAAATAAAGCATTTCCGTTTATCGTAATCGATGATGAAATCTTTTGGGCAGGAGCGCCACTCACATCTCAAATGATATTTGAAGGTAGTACGGAATTTCCGTACATATGTGCAAGATTGCAAGCACCTGAGACAATTGGTGTATTAAAAGGATTTTTAGATATTCGGTAAAATCGGATAGGAATTCCTTGACTTTTATTAGGAATGAACTTAGAATGAAAATAATTTAATATAATTTTATGAAAATTCTTATCACGAGAGGTGGAGGGACTGGCCCTATGATACCTCGGCAGCGGATTCTTTATGAATACTGTGCCAATTCCAGCAAGGTAACTTGAAAGATAAGAAAGAAGCTCATTTTGACTGTATATGCAGAAGCCTCTTTCTATCTTTTAGAAAGAGGTTTTTTTACGTGGAAAATAAAAGGGGGAAGAAAAATGGGAGCGACAGGAGTAACGTCACAAAGAAAAACAATTGAAGAGAGTATAGAAAGAAATAAGGAAAAGTACATAGAAACAAGTCATGATATTCATGCGAATCCGGAGATTGGTAATCAAGAGTTTTATGCATCAAGAACGTTAAGTTTATTGTTAGGTAGTGCAGGTTTTCAATTGCAACACAATATTGCTGGACATGAAACAGGTTTTATCGCGCGAAAAAGTTCAGGGAAACAAGGGCCAGTTATCGCATTTTTAGCTGAGTATGATGCTCTGCCAGGACTAGGCCATGCGTGTGGTCATAATTTAATTGGAACAATTAGCGTTGCGGCAGCAATCGCATTATCAGAAACGCTTGAAGAAATTGGCGGAGAAGTTGTTGTATTCGGAACACCGGCAGAAGAGGGCGGGCCTAATGGTAGCGCAAAAGCGAGTTATGTAAAAGCAGGTTTATTTAAAAATATTGATGCGGCGCTTATGATTCATCCGAGCGGAAAAACAGCGACAACGAGTCCGTCATTAGCGGTCGATCCACTTGATTTTCATTTTTACGGAAAAACAGCTCACGCCGCAGCTTCACCAGAAGAAGGAATTAACGCATTAGATGCGGTTATTCAGCTGTATAACAGTATTAACGCACTTCGCCAACAACTGCCGCCAGATGTGAAGATTCATGGCGTTATTACAGAAGGCGGAAAAGCACCGAACATTATTCCTGACTACGCTGCAGCAAGGTTCTTCATCCGTGCAGCGACGCGAAAAAGATGTGCGGAAGTAACAGAGAAAGTAAGAAATATTGCTGAGGGAGCAGCGTTAGCAACAGGTACAAAAGTAAAAATTCATCAATTCCAAAATGAAATTGATGAACTACTCGTAACAAAAACATTTAATGATATTGTAGCGGAAGAACTAGAGTTACAGGGTGAAGATGTAAACCGTAAAGAAAGAGTTGGCATCGGTTCAACAGACGCAGGAAACGTAAGCCAAGTCGTACCAACCATTCATCCGTACATTAAAATCGGGCCAGATAACTTAATTGCTCATACGAATGAATTTAGAGAAGCAGCACGTTCAGAACTTGGAGATAAAGCATTAATTACATCCACAAAAGCATTAGCAAATACGGCATATCGATTAATTACGGAGGAAGGGCTGTTAGAGAAGGTGAAGGAGGAGTTTAGAGAGGCGCAGAGGAATCAAGGATAGATGAAAAAGAGTGGATGTTTCCACTCTTTTTTTTATTCATTTAGGAATTTTAAAATAAAAAAGTATCTCTTTTCTATTCTATGTATAATGAAAATATGGGATATTTTGTGATTTTAACACATATGAAAATGGTAGATAAATTTTTAAATGAGTTGTTTAAAAGGTTCGAAAAATTATGTCGGTAGGTGAAGCAATGATAGAAGATATTCAATTGAAATCCATCAATGAGTTAGTTAAAGCAAAAAAGTACTTTATTCCTTCGTATCAAAGAGGGTATCGATGGGGAAAGAATCAAGTTCAAAACTTATTAAATGATTTAGAAGAATTTATGAAGAAGTATTCTCAAAAAGACAATATGGTTTATTGCTTGCAGCCATTAGTGATCCGGAAATATGAAGATGGTTATGAAGTAATAGACGGTCAACAACGTTTAACAACAATTGCACTCATTCATGCATATTTAGAAGAAGAATCTTTTTCAATCACTTATGCAACAAGATCAGATAGTGCTGCGTTTATTCAAAATATAGCTGGAAATTATAATAAAGATGCTTCTATTAAAAATATCGACTATCACTTCTTTAGAGAGGCTTATACAGTTATAAAAGAATGGTTTGAACAAAAATGTGAAAATGGTTGTATTTGTAAAAAAGAATTTTCTATTATGTTAGGTGAACAAGTGAAAGTAATTTGGTATGAAGTGGGGGAAAATGTTGAAGTACGCGAAGTATTTAGTCGGTTAAATAGCGGAAAGATTGAATTAACGAATTCGGAGTTATTAAAAGCAGCTTTAATTTTGAAAACGCCTTCTTATGAAAGGCCGATAATTTCAACGCAATGGGATGAAATCGAGCATCGATTACAAAATGAGCGTTTTTGGAGATTTTTAGGTAAGAAGAAAGATTACATAAATCGAATAGAATTTTTATTTGATATTGCGGCGAATCATGTAAGTTCACATAATCCAGATCCGTATTATACATTTTATAAATTACAAGAAGAGGATATTCAAACGGTGTGGCGCCACATTATTGCGGATTTTGCTTTACTTGAAGAATGGTATGAAGATAGGGAATGTTATCATTTGCTAGGTTATCTTACTCAATATAAAAATATTACTGAATATATTGCTTTATATAGAAGTTGTATTATTGATAATAAACAACATTTTAAACTCGTATTAAAACAAAGAATTTCAAAAGAAATCGAATCTATTAATTTAAGAGAACTTGATTATTATCATAATAAAGCAGAGATTCGAAAAGTGTTATTACTGTTTAATATTTTAACTGTTTTAAAGCAAAAAAATGTCGATGCGTATTTTCCTTTTGAATATTATTTGGAAAGTAAATGGAGTTTAGAACATATTCATGCTCAAAGTACAGAAGGGTTACATACGAAAGAACAGTGGAGCGTTTGGGTAGAAGGAACGATTCACTTGTTAGAACGGTTAGGGCGTTATAAAGAAACCGAAGAATATTTAAAAGCAGTATCTTTAGAAGAATTGACGGAAGAGAAATTTAATAAAATTTTCCAAAAGGTAGTGGAAGAAACAAAGGGTAAGTTTTCAAGTGAAAGTAACGGCTTAGACAATTTAGTGTTACTGGATCAAGGAACAAATAGTAGTCTGAGCAATCACTTTTATCCAGTGAAATATAAGCGATTAATAGACTATGATAAATCCGGAGCTTATATTCCTTTAGCGACTCGCAATACATTTATGAAGTATTATAGCGATACAGTAACGCAATATGAGCTATGGTCGCTTGAAGATGGTGAAGCATATGTAAGAGCAATTGAATCTGAATTCAATGATTTGATATTGCAAGCTAAAGGAGCGATTCAGCTTTGATAATGACATTTTCCAAATTACTTGAAGAATATAGAATAGTAATTCCGATGATACAGCGAGATTATGCGCAAGGACGAAAAGATGATAAAGCTACTTTAGTGCGTGAAAATTTAATAGAAAATATGAAAGTAGCTTTATTAGAAGGGAAATCCTTAGATTTTGATTTCATATATGGAACAATTGAAGATTGTGAAGGTAAAGAAACTTTATTACCACTAGACGGTCAACAGCGATTAACTACATTATTTTTACTACATTGGTATTTGAATATGAAAGAAGGCGGCGATATGCAGCCTGAATTAGAAAAGTTTAGTTATGAAACGAGAATAACAGCTAAAGATTTTGTATATTATTTAGTTCGTAATTCCATTGAATATGATGCTAAACCGTTATCAAAAGTGATTGAATCTCAAAAATGGTATCAATATAAATGGAAGTTTGACCCTACAGTAGAGGGCATGCTGCGCATGTTAGATAAAATTCATGAAGAGTTTTATAAAATAGAGAATGGGTTATTAGAAGTATTACGTGGAGACGAGTGTCCAATATTCTTTACATTTAAAGATTTAAAGAATATTGGATCAGGTGAAGAATTATATATTAAAATGAACGCCCGCGGCCGAGCTTTAAGCGATTTTGAAAATTTTAAAGCGCAATTTGAACAGCTATTAGAAGTGCTAGGTTATAAGGATAAGGCAAAAGAATTTTCTTTTACATTAGATAGAGAATGGACAGATTTCTTATGGCCTTATTTAGATGATTCGAAAACATTAGATAAACCGTTTTTGAGATTATTTAATTTTATTTCTTCTAGCAAAGTTTCAAGAACAGGTGCAATTGCCTCTAATACGTTTAATAAAGATTATACGAATTTTAAAGAATTGAGCACGATTTATAAGGACGAAGAAAATGTTACATTTCTTTTTGATATATTTACGATATGGAAAGATGCAGAACAAATTGAAAGTGAGTTTTCTTCTATACACGAACAAATTCATTTATTTACAGATGAACGAAATTACTTTAAAGCTTTGGTGGAAGAGGATAACCTTACATGGCCAGAGCGAATTTATTTATATGCGATCATCCAATCGAAAATTCATAAGCGGAATGATGAAATTGAATTATTAAGAGTTGTTCGGAATATAGTCAATCGAATTAGACAAGCGAAAGATGGGAAATTCACGTCAAATATGCGCTATGATACAATTCCTACTCTATTTAATTTCATTGATTACTTAGTGGAAGCGGAAAAAACTGTATATGAAGCGATTCTAGATATTCCGCCAAAAATGTTCTCTAAAATTAGTGATGCTAGTTTAAAACATGAACAAGAAAAAGCGCAATTAATACTCGAAAGACCAGATTTGAAAGAATGGTTATGTAAGCTGGAGGATAATATATATTTTAAAGGTGCATTAATGGTCGTACTACCAATCTTTAAAAAATATCCTGAAAACCTGTACGATGTGATGCAAGAGTTATTAAGTGCAAACCAATCTTTAGTTTCAAGAGCTTTTCTAGCAATTGGAGACTATGCGCATAAAATTGGTTATACAAATCTAGGACCTCGATATATATTTGGGGGAGATGCAGTAAAAGAATATATATGGACGACTTACGATTCAGAGTTACAAGTACATTATGAAAGTTTTCTAGAAAGATTAATAACACTTGAAGAGGATAGCATTGAGAACAAATTGAAGAAATTAATTCACGAACAAAAATGGAACCAAGCAGATTGGAAATATTACTTTGTTAAATACCCAACTATATTAGCAGGGAAGAGAATGATATTTTCCTATGAGGATGAAGCTCAACTATTAATTGAAAAACTCAGTGGTGTGAGTTTGCGAGCAGAACATATTAACCCGATATATAAAGTCGTTATAGAGAGTATTCCAACTTTATGTGATTCGCAAAGTAGCAACGTTCGTTTATCGGAAAGAAGTACACTAGTTACAAAAGATGGACTTGTTTTACAAATTTCTAACGGTAAATGGCAAACCGCTGATGACGAATTAAACGATAAATTAACCGAAATTCAAGAATCGGAAAAGGATTTAGTACAGCAAGTGATAAAAGCGATTCATTACTAAAGATGGAGATATATGATTTACATTGTTACATAAACGGAAGGGCCAACTTATATAAGTTGGCTCTTTTGTCATCCTGTACAGTCTGTTATATTAATCAAAAAAAATTGATTAATAAGTTGCATAAAGAACTCACCAACGTATATACTATAAATATCAAAAAAAGTTGATGAAAGGAAGTGAACTGCAGTGGCACCAGATTTCCAGCTCTATGAGAAAAAATTTAAAGCGTTGGCGGATCAAAAGCGTTTAGAAATTATGTATGAACTTTGTCAGCGGGGACAGACGTGTGTATGTGATTTAACAGAGGTTTTTGAAATGACGCAATCTAAGTTATCCTATCATTTGAAAATCCTATTAGATGCAGGTTTAATTGTAAAAGAAACAAAAGGTACGTGGAGTTATTATGATTTAAATGATGCAGAAGTAAATAATTTATTATCGGAAGAATTGTGTTGTATTTTTAGAAAAACAGGCAAAGGTAGCTGCTGTTAAAATTTTGTACTATTAATCAAAAAAAATTGATTAATGAAATTTAAGGAGGAGGAATAGGGTATGAGATATGTTCATGTCGGTATAAACGTTACGAATTTAAAGAAGTCTATTGAATTTTATGAAAAGGTATTTGGTGTGCCACCAGTTAAAGTGAAAACGGATTATGCAAAGTTTTTATTAGAGACGCCAGGACTTAACTTCACGCTGAACGTACGAGATGAAGTGAAGGGAAATCAGGTAAATCATTTCGGTTTTCAAGTGGATACAGCTGAAGAAATTACGTTACATAAAGAAAGATTAGAAAAAGAAGGTTTCTTTGCGCGTGATGAGATGGATACGACTTGTTGCTATGCAGTGCAGGATAAGTTTTGGGTAACAGACCCCGATGGTAACGAGTGGGAGTTCTTTTATACGAAAGCACATAGTGATGTTCACAAAATTGAAGAGTCATCTTGTTGCACGACTTCTAATGTAGTAGATAAAAATTCTTGTTGTTAATAGGAGATGGAAAATAAAATGAAGCGTTTATCTTTTCTAGACCGATATTTAACACTATGGATTTTTCTAGCGATGGCTGTTGGGATTGGTTTAGGGTTTGTGTTTCCAAGTGTAGTAGATGGACTGAATACGTTGCAAGTTGGAACTACGTCTATTCCGCTTGCTGTTGGTTTAATTGTAATGATGTATCCTCCATTAGCGAAAGTTCGCTACGAGGAAATGGGCCGAGTATTTAAAGATGTGAAAGTGTTAGTGTTATCTTTAGTACAAAACTGGATTATCGGCCCGGTACTTATGTTTGTTTTAGCAATTATTTTTCTTCCTGATAAACCAGAATATATGGTCGGACTCATTATGATTGGGTTAGCACGTTGCATTGCAATGGTAATTGTGTGGAATGACCTTGCTGATGGAGATAAAGAATATGCAGCAGGTTTAGTCGCTTTTAACTCGGTATTCCAAATGTTGTTCTTCTCGGTTTATGCATACGTGTTCGTAACAGTAATCCCAGAATGGTTAGGAATTGAAGGGGCTATTGTTGATATTACAATGGCAGAAGTTGCGAAATCAGTGTTTATCTATTTAGGAATTCCTTTTATAGCAGGTATGTTAACACGATTTGTATTCGTGAAGTTAAAAGGAAGACAGTGGTATGAAACAGTGTTCATACCTAAGATTAGTCCACTTACACTCATTGCATTGCTATTTACGATCATCGTTATGTTTTCTTTAAAAGGGGAAATGATTGTTAGTGTGCCACTAGATGTGATAAGAATAGCGATTCCGTTACTCATTTATTTTATTGTGATGTTTTTCGTTTCTTTCTTTATGGGGAGAAAAATTGGTGCAAACTATCCGGTAACAACAACGTTAGCATTTACAGCAGGTAGTAATAACTTTGAGTTAGCGATTGCTGTAGCAGTTGGTGTGTTTGGTATTCATTCAGGTGCAGCATTCGCAGCTGTTATCGGTCCGTTAGTTGAAGTACCTGTAATGATTGCACTTGTAAATGTCGCTTTTTGGTTTAAACGTAAATATTTTAATGATCAATCAACTTAAAAACAAAGGTGGAAAACAACATGGAAAACAAAAAGACAATCTACTTTTTATGTACAGGAAATTCATGCCGAAGCCAAATGGCAGAAGCATGGGGAAAGAAATATTTAGGAGATAAGTGGAATGTATATTCTGCAGGAATCGAAGCACATGGAGTAAATCCAAATGCTATTAAAGCAATGAATGAAGTAAATATAGATATAACAAATCAAACATCAGATAAAATTGATGCAAACATTTTAAATAGTGCTGATTTAGTTGTTACGCTTTGTAGTCATGCGGATTCTGTTTGTCCTTCGACACCTCCGCATGTGAATCGTGTTCACTGGGGATTTGATGATCCAGCAGGAAAAGAGTGGTCTGAATTTCAACGTGTTCGTGATGAAATTGGTGAACGTATAAAACGATTTTCTGAAACAGGAGAGTAAATAAAGGAAAGAGCCAATCTTCTATTTTATAGGGATTGGCTCTTTCCTTTATTGATTTAAAACAACTATTAAATGAATAGAGAATATTCTGTCATGATGGTAAAGTTAGAATAGAGCAGTTTCAGGGAGGGGCGTAACATATGATTTCTGAATTGAAAAAGGATGATTATTATAAATGTAACAGTTTACTAAATGAAAAAGGGCAATTAGAAGTAAAGGCTGTACTTGCAGGAGTGAATCCTGGTCGTATATTTGTAGATAACATGACTTCTCCTAATTCGGGACTCATTTGGTTAGGGAATAATGATGGCTTCTTCTTTATTGGAGATGCTGAAAATGAAGAGTTTAATAAAGAAATGAATCGTTTTATTAATAATGTAATAGTACCTGAGGCGAGGAAAGCAGGACTAACTTGCTTTGAAGCAATTGGTAATCATTCAAAGTGGAATAAAACAATCGAAAGAATATTTCAGCATCGTAAATTAAAGAGTTGGAATCAAAGAGTGTATACGCTAAAAAAAGAAGATTATGAAGATCAGTATGGACGTAAAATTGAAGAAGGATATACAGTGCTAAAAATGAGTAAAGCTCTCTATGAAAATAAAGGACACGTATTTAAGAATATTGAATTTTTACAATCAAAAATTTTAGAGTTTTGGTCTTCACCGGATCGTTTTTTCAATGAGGGGATCGGTTATTGCATTGTTTATGACGATTTAATTGTGAGCGTTTGTTTTTCAGGGTTTGTATTTGAAAATATACACTGCATAGATATTGAAACAATAGAGGAGCACCAAGGGAGAAAATTAGCTCAAATGATAGCTCATAGTTTTGTGAAAGATTGTTTGGAGAATGACATTATTCCATATTGGGACTGTATGGAATTGAACAAGCCTTCTGTTGCAGTTGTGGAAAATGTAGGGTTTACAAATGTTTTTAATTATGTAGGATATTATTTTCTATTTGAATAATTTGTTGAATATAGAAGTAGTTTCCTAAATTCATAGGGCTAAGAAAGGAAAAAAATATGAAATACATACCGATACAAGGATTGGATACTATTACGATTACAGAAGCGATTGAATCTCATCATTGGGATTATCCAGCGGAACTCATTTCTAGTGATATAGAATTTATTAACACGAAAGAATTAGTTATGATAAAGAATCCAAAAATAAATAGTATACATGCTAATAAAGTAGTACGTTTTAAGTTTCAAAATAATTTAGAGGAAGCACTGCAAAGGATATATCAATTTTATGGTGAATTATCTTTTTCATGGTGGGTTCCATCAACAAATGCACTCCTTCTAAATCGATTAAATCAATTGGGGTTTCAAAAGATAGATGAATATACCGGACTTGCACTATGTTTACCTAACTTTGCAACTCCATCTCTTAATCACAAGTTTTCGTACGATGAAGTGCAAACAGATGAACAGATTAGACAACTTGTTCAAGTCAGTTCTAAAATTTGGGGTTATGATCCTTCTTTAGAAGAAGAACTCTTTAAGCAAAGAAAAGATTACATAAGAGCGGGTAAAGGTACGTCTGGATATATTGTCTGTTATGAAGAAGAAAAAGCAGTAGGATATGCTAATTTTAGATATAGCTCCGATGGTACGACTGTATATTTGCATGGATCCGGAGTTTTACCAGAATACCGTCACAAAGGAATTTACTCCAATCTAGTATATAAAAGGTTACAGATTGCTAAGGAGAGAGGTATTACGTTAGCGACTTGCCAAGCAAGAAAAGGACATTCAGATCCGATTTTACGAAAAATAGGTTTCCAAGTATATGAAACCTATTGTCATATGGCGAAAAATCTAACGACTTAAAATTCATACGAGGTGAAAATAATGGTAATAAAACAAGACGAAATAAAAGTAGTAGTGGCAGCTGGTGCATTTAATAACAATCCGGGCTGGATTCAAACGCAAGAAGATGATCTTAACTTATTAGTTGAAACAATGTGGGAAGAAAGATTTGAACAGAACTCCATTTCAGCTATTTTAGCAGAGCATGTATGGGAGCATCTTACTTTTGAAGAAGGGGTAAAAGCAGCTAGCATTTGTTATAAATTCTTAAAACCGTCAGGTCATATTCGGTGCGGTGTCCCTGACGCATTTTTCCAAGATGAAAAATATCAAAATATAGTGCAAGTAGGCGGACCTGGCCCGAAAGACCATCCAGCTGCAAGTCATAAAATCGTTTATAATTATAAAACATTAACGAAAATGTTTGAAACAGTTGGATTTGAGGTAGTTTTACTGGAATACTGTGATGAGAATGGGCAATTTTACTACAACGAATCGGACGCAAATGATGGCGTTATTTTCCGTTCAAAAAGATATGATCCTAGAAACCAAGGAGATAAACTTGGTTGCCCATCGTTAATTGTGGATGCGATTAAACGGTAAGGTATGCGTTAGTTAAATAAGTTTATGAGCCGCAAATGCGGCTTTTTGTTTGTATTTTAATTATTGCTGAGGTTTTTTTTCGAAAAATCGAATGATTTTTTTAGAATTATCTTCACGTAGATCATAACCTTCACCGCTAGGATGAATTGCATGTAACCTAATTTTTTGTATGGAAGGAGAGAACGGAGTGGAACACATAATTAGGAATGCATTAATAAATTATTTTAAAGAAATTGACTCATTAGTACTCGAGGAAGAATTACATAAAAATAGCTGGAATACGGATTTACACTACAAAATTATAGTAAATGGAAAGCGATATTCTGCACGGTTCATTAATAAAAAACGAACAATCAATCCAGCTTTTGGGGCGTTATCAAACAAACAACTGATAGAGCAAGTACGTTTTACGTATTATTTTTCTAAACTGATTAGTTAAGATTATTCGACAATCATATTAATAATAATTAAAGTATAGAATATACACATCTTAGGGAGGTCATATATGTGAAGAAATGGATGAAAATTGTTCTATACTCTTTATTAGGTATTTTCATTATGGGAAGTATTACTTTTTTTGTTTGGTCTCAGTTTACTTACAAACCAACGAAAGAGGCTTTGTCGTTAGTAGATGATAAACAAAATGAAGAGAATATAGTTTTTGGAGAGAAAGAGGCTAAAATAGGGATTATTTTTTACCAAGGAGCTAAAGTAGAAGTTGAGGCTTATAGTTATTTAGGGGAAGCTCTTGCAAAAGATGGGCATTTTGTAGTAATGCCTAAGTTGCCATTAAATTTAGCGATATTTGGAATAAATGAGGTAGACAGTGTAATTGAAAAATACCCTGAAGTTCAAAAATGGTATGTTGCTGGGCATTCAATGGGGGGAGCTATGATTTCTAGGTATGCCTTTCAGCATGAAGAAAAGGTAAACGGGATTATTTTCTTAGGTTCTTATCCTGCAGATGATTTCTCTACTAAACAGATTCCAATGTTATCAATTTATGGGGAAGTAGATGCTTTAGCAACTGTAGAAAAAATAGAGAACAGCAAAAAGTTAATGTCAGAGAATACAACTATGCACATGATAAAAGGGGGAAATCATGCTAATTTTGGCATGTATGGTGAGCAAAAAGGTGATAATGCGAGCTTAATTACGCCAAAAGCACAACGAGATGAAACAGTGAAAGTAATTGAACAATGGTTATTAAAACAAAAATAACGCATTTAATAAAGAGACCGAAAAAAATTGCTTTCCTCAAGATAGCCAATTACTAGGCGGGAGAGATAATCAAGAGTCAGCTCATTCGAGTAGGCTCTTTTATTTAATTTCTATCTCTAATTTTCTCCAGAATATCCTCCTCGGGAATATGTACAGCATATTAAGAAAGCAAACATTGGACTTAGTGAAGTCATGGGTCTTGCAGTTGTTACTCCGCGTTTGATTGAGGAGCTTCGTGATATTGAGCTGTATTTGTTAAATAAGGAGGCTAATGTTCTTGAAATTCATCAAAAATGGGCGGATGAATTAAAGGTCAAGGGTGGCCATAAGGAAGAGAACATTCAAAGCTTTTTTCAAAAGGAAGTTGCCAAAAAATTTGAACGAGTATTATTATGATAATTTATCGTTTTTGGCAAGAAGACTCCATCTGATTTGTGTTACGGGTGAAACCCAACAATTCAGGTAGAGATGAATTGTCATCAGAAGGTCGGCTGAACTCTTTTGTTTCGCTCGTAATAATTTTTGAGGGGCGAATGTTTGTTTTTTTTTTTTTTTGTCTTACGATATAATCTAGATAAGGAGGGAATAGATTGTAAGACAACGAAATTGGATCATCATCATTCGGTTACTTGCGCCAAAAGGAATTACGATGAAGAATATGTTCTTGGTCCATTTTTTTTAATGTTAATTTGTCGAAAAATTTAATAATCCCCCTCAGAAAGGTGGTGAAAACAATGGTTAGAAAGAAAGCGGTGAAAGTATTACGTAAACAAAAGAAAAGAGAAACCATACAACGATTCACGCAGAAACAAAATATCGGACGAGCTTGCCTCACAGCTAAAGAATTTCGTTTACTTCAGCGTATGTCACATAGTTCAAAAGCGTTGCGAAATGTTGGATTGTATACCATTAAACAAAGTTATTTGAACGATAATAAAATGGCTACTGTAAAAGAAGTGGATACTGCCATGCAAGCTGATATGAACTACTGGGGCATACAATCAAACTCTGTTCAAGCGATTCGTAGGGCCTTATTTACAGAAGTGAAGAGCTTTTTTAAAGCGTTGGAACAGTGGAAGAAAAATCCTGAGACATTCACAGGTCGTCCGAAGTTTCCAAATTATTCTCGTTCCACTGACAAACGAATTATTGAAATCTATCAAGTGCCAAAAGTGGATGAGAAGGGGTATTGGATGATTCCGATGAATGTGGCATTCAGGAAAAAATTTGGTTCTCTTAAAATACGTATGCCTAAAAATCTAAGAAATAAAAAAATCTCCTACATTGAGGTTGTACCGAAGCAAAAAGGTCGGTTCTTTGAGGTGCATTACACATATGAGGTGCACGTTTCTCAAATGAAGAAACCATCCACGACTACGAATAACGCTTTGAGTTGCGATTTAGGTGTAGATAGATTAGTAAGTTGCGCAACCAATACAGGTGATGCATTTTTAATTGATGGAAAAAAATTAAAATCTATTAACCAATACTTCAATAAAATGATACGTAATCTCCAACTGGAAAATGTGGAAAATGGACTTTCTAAAAGAATTGTAACGAATCAAATGGCTGCACTTTGGCATAAACGAGAAAGGCAAATAAATGGTTACATTTCACAAACGGTAGGTCTGTTGTTCAAAAAAGCGAAAGAACTCGATATAGATACGATTGTTGTAGGGTATAACGCTGGTTGGAAACAAAAATCTGATATGGGAAAAAAGAATAATCAAACATTTGTTCAAATTCCATTTCATAAACTGATGGCAGCGATTGAGAATAAATGTATAAAAGAAGGCATTCGATTTTTAAAACAAGAAGAAAGCTATACTTCAAAAGCTAGTTTTCTGGATAAAGACCCGGTTCCAGTTTGGTCTAAGGATGATAAGACGCAGTATCGCTTTAGTGGAAAACGAATCACTCGTGGTCTGTACCAAAGTAAAGCAGGAACATGTATCCATGCTGATATGAATGGTGCGCTGAATACATTGCAAAAATCAAGAGTTGTAGCATTGGATGACAATCTCAAAGTGAAAACGCCGATTCTATTAGAAGTGCAAAAACGTAAGGCTGTTGCTTCGCGCATAGCTTAGTGGGTGCGTCAACCATCCATGTGTACGCGACTTGTCGGGGCTTGTAGCACACGCCGGATTCATCTGAGTGGTGGCTTCTTTCGCGAGGAAGAATTGCTCTTTTTCGAAAGGGTGGTGCAAGTGGGAAAACAATCGTTCGTTGCCAGTACCAACCAAAAACTTACTTGGGGTGTTACCATAGGGTGGCATGAATGCTAGAGCGTCAAACTGTCTAGCGATAGACGAAAAGACCTAGTGTTCTAACTCAAGCCCCCACTGAAACGTTTTATCTCAGTGGGGGTAGTTGACGGTAACAATCGGAACAGTAGCGGTCATTTTGACATTCGGCTCGAATTTGTCATCAAGATTTTTGTATCCGATTTACAATTTAAGCCAGTACATTTCTGTCATGGAATTCATTCAAAATGTGGATATTTTAATCGTTATTATTTGGTTTTTTAGTATTTTCGTTAAACTAGCGTTATATATGTTTCTTGCATGTTATGGAACAGCAAAACTCTTTCACCTGAAAGATTGGCGAAAAGTAGCTTGGGTTCTTGCTCCTATTTCGTTTATTATCGCTGTTTCGGTTAAAAATATCCAGATATTTTCCCATTATTACTACATATTTTTCGTGATTCCAATTGCATTTCCTGTCTATGAACTAGGGATTCCCTTACTGTTATTGGTAGTTGGCAAAATTAGAAGGAAATCTTTATAAATTTAATTGGATAATATGAATGATTTGATTAAAATCAAGAGAGAGAGCCAACTCACAAGCGTAGGTTCTTTCTCTTTTATATTACGTAAAAATTGACATTGAGTATCATTTTCATTTAATATGAGAGCGTCCCAATTTAATTGGATATTATGCTTTTGTTAATATAATAGATTCTCAGTGAACGATCACTGGATTTTTAGTATTTTAAGTTGGAAGGGGAAAAATAAAAATGAACTGGAAAAAAGGCGGATTATGGATTGCTATTTTTTTCATTGTAAAAGGTACGATTTCTACACTTTTAATCGTTACGGGTGCTAAATACTTTGATTTATCTTATATGCAAATTTTAATACTAATACTGATATTGTTGCTGATTTCTCTAGCAGGTCGTAAATTCCTTAGTAGACATAAACAAACCAAAAAACAAAAAGAGATAAATATATAATAAAACCCCAGAGATCTTTGGATTTCTGGGGTTTTATTTTGCCCGTTTTTCGATTGAACGAATTGGTAGTTTAGTAGTAGAAGAAGTACTCTAGAAAGTTACATGTTTCAGCATAGAAAAGAACTTAAATGAATGAAGAACGGTAATTTTTTTCTCTTTAGAAAATAAATTTATTCCTTTCAGCAAGAAGACTTCATCTGACTTATGTTACGGGTGAAGCCCAACAATTCAAGTGGAGATGAATTGCCTGCAGAAGGTAGGCTGAACTTTCTTGTTTCGTTCATTGAGATATTATTGGTCAACTTAAGTACTAATAGAATTCTTATATAAAACTTATATTTTTATATAATATTAAAGTCACAATTTAGTATTGTTGCATATATTGATGTATGGGCAAATTTAGATATTACTTTAATAAAGAAAAGGTAGGTGAAGGTGAAAGAAATGGATAAACATGAAAATAGTAAAGCCTCTTGTAGGCGTATGCTTGAATTATCTCGTTGTTTTTATCCGTTACCTTGTCATCACTGTAATCCTTGTCATCCGGGAAATACCGGTCCAACAGGTTCGACAGGAAGTACAGGTTCGACAGGAAATACAGGAGCAACAGGAAATACAGGAGCAACAGGAAATACCGGGGCAACAGGAGTAACCGGTCCAACAGGAAGTACTGGTGCAACAGGAAGTACAGGCTCTACAGGAAGTACCGGAGCAACGGGAAGTACCGGAGCGACAGGAAACACTGGAGCAACAGGAAGTACAGGGGCAACAGGAAGTACCGGAGCAACAGGAGCAACCGGAGTAACTGGAGCAACCGGAAGTACGGGAGCAACGGGAAGTACCGGAGCGACAGGAAACACTGGAGCAACAGGAAGCACCGGAGCAACAGGAAGCACCGGAGCAACAGGAAGCACCGGAGCAACAGGAAGTACCGGAGCGACAGGAAGTACCGGAGCAACAGGAGTAACTGGAGCAACAGGAGCAACAGGAAGTACTGGAGCGACAGGAAGTACTGGAGCGACAGGAAGTACTGGAGCAACAGGAAGTACTGGCTCTACAGGAAGTACAGGCTCTACAGGAAGTACCGGAGCGACGGGAAGTACTGGAGCAACGGGAAGTACCGGAGCAACCGGAAATACTGGAGCAACCGGAAGTACAGGGGCAACAGGAAGTACCGGAGCGACAGGAAACACTGGAGCAACAGGAAATACCGGAGCAACGGGAAGTACAGGAGCAACGGGAAGTACAGGAGCAACCGGAAATACTGGAGCAACGGGAAGTACAGGGGCAACAGGAAGTACAGGAGCAACAGGAAGTACAGGGGCAACGGGAAGTACCGGAGCGACAGGAAGCACTGGAGCAACAGGAAATACCGGGGCAACAGGAGCAACAGGAAGTACCGGAGCAACGGGAAGTACCGGAGCAACGGGAAGTACCGGAGCAACAGGAGTAACCGGTCCAACGGGGAGCACCGGAGCGACAGGCTCAACTGGAGCAACAGGAAGTATGGGAGCAACGGGAAGTACGGGTGCGACAGGAAGTACGGGTGCGACAGGAAGTACGGGTGCGACAGGAAGTACCGGAGCGACAGGAAGTACCGGAGCGACAGGAAGTACCGGAGCAACAGGAAGTACTGGAGCGACAGGAAGTACAGGCTCTACAGGAAGTACCGGAGCAACAGGAAATACTGGAGCGACAGGAAGCACTGGTGCAACAGGAGTAACAGGCCCAACCGGTTCAACTGGAGCGACAGGAAGTACCGGAGCAACAGGCCCAACCGGTTCAACAGGAAGCGCGGGAGCAACGGGAGTAACAGGTCCAACGGGAAGCACGGGAGCGACAGGAGTAACAGGAGCAACAGGAAATACTGGAGTAACCGGTCCAACAGGAGCAACAGGAGCAACAGGCCCAACAGGCCCAACAGGAAACACTGGTCCAAGAGGATTAGGAGACTCTGCATATTTTTATACTACAAGTACTGCATCTGTGGCGAATAATGCAATTTTCCCAATCAATACAACAGGGAATTCTGTAGGAACAAGTGCTACTTTAAGTAGCGTAGGAAATATACAATTACAACCTGGAACGTATTTAGTTAGTTATTATGTCACTGGCGATCCAAGTAGTGGGAATGAATCTAATGTGGTACAGCTGTTGTTGAATGGTACAGCTATTGCAGGAAGTAAAATTTATTCCGTTTCTAATAATCTAGGTACACCTTCACCTGAACCTTCAGTTTCTCAAACAATTACCCTCACAGTCGCTGCTACCTCTACTTTAAGCCTTCAAAATGTTGCAGGGCAAGCTTTAGGCCATATAACGACATTTGCAAATGCCGTTACTGCTAGTATTAATGTAACGAGAATTGTATAAATAGGATTTTAGAACATTGAAATCTATAAATGGCTTGAAGGATTTCTTTGTTTCCCTATCATACTGTCTGTACAGTCTTTTATAAAACCTTTTGGATTTAAATGAGATTTATCCCGCTATTCGCCGGGCAGTAAGACCCCCACCTCAAAATTCAGCGAGAGCAAAGAAGTTAGGTGGGGGATCCACTGCCCGTAAAAGCCGGATTAAAGTTTCACTTTATTTTAAAGTGAGCCTCTGCATATTGTGTAGAGGCTTTTTTAGTTATCTTTTACATAGAAATGGTTAAGTATGAGGATATTTATTGTGGTAGGATTCGTTGTTTTTCATCTCTTCCTAACTTAATTATACCATTAAAATAACGTTCGAAATAGACTGTTTATTCTCATTTAGGATTGCTACAATCAGTAACACATGAATAGTAAGGAGAGATGGTAAATGAGTTCTTTCGTTCTCGATTTTCAAGAAATAGAAAAAACACAAATGTCACTCGTTGGCGGGAAAGGTTTGAATTTAGGGGAGCTATCTAATATTCAAGGTATACAAGTCCCAGAAGGATTTTGTGTTACAACGGCAGGATATGAAAAAGCTATTGAACAAAATGAAGCGTTTCAAACTGCATTGAATCAGCTAGCAATACTAAAAATTGAGGACCGAGATCAAATTGGTGAGATTAGTAAGAAGATAAGAGAACTCATTATGGGAGTAGAAATTCCTTCTGATGTTGAGAAAGCAGTTACTCATTATCTCTCACGTTTTGGCGATGAGCATGCTTATGCAGTGCGTTCTAGTGCTACTGCTGAAGATTTACCATATGCCTCTTTTGCGGGGCAACAAGATACGTATTTAAATATTAGAGGAAAAGAAGATATTTTACAGCATATGAAAAAATGCTGGGCGTCTTTATTTACAGATCGAGCGGTTATATATCGAATGCAAAATGGTTTTGAACATAGTCAAATTTCTATATGTGTTGTCGTGCAAAGGATGATTTTCCCAGAGGCTTCAGGTATTTTATTTACTGCTGATCCGATTACTTCTAATCGAAAAGTGCTATCAATCGATGCTAGCTTTGGACTTGGTGAAGCGTTAGTCTCTGGTTTCGTATGTGCTGATAATTATAAAGTAAAAGAAGAGAAAATCGTCGATAAGATGATTGCAACTAAAAAAATAGCTATCTATGGACGAACAGGGGGCGGAACAGAGACGCAACAAATTGCCCCTAATCAGCAAGAGGTTCAAACACTTACGGAACAACAAATATTACAATTAGCACGTATTGGAAGAAAGATTGAATCTTATTTCGGTTGTCCGCAGGATATTGAATGGTGCTCAGTTGATGATACATTTTATATTGTCCAAAGCAGGCCGATAACGACTTTATATCCAATCCCAGAAGCAAATGACGAGGAAAACCATGTGTATATATCGGTTGGTCATCAACAAATGATGACCGATGCAATGAAGCCACTCGGGTTGTCATTTTTCTTGCTAACGACGCGTGCGCCTATGCGTAAAGCAGGAGGAAGGTTGTTTGTTGATGCGACACCAAGACTAGCTTCACCTGCTGGCAGAGAGTTCTTAATAAACACTTTAGGGAAATCGGATCCACTTATAAAAGATGCATTAACGACTGTAGTAGAGCGTGATGATTTTATTAAATTGTTACCAGATGATGAAAAGAGTCTGAATAAAAGTATGCCCCCTGTAAGTTCGCAACTACAAATTGAAAACGACCGAGCGATCGTTGCGGATTTAATAAAGAATAGTGAAGCGTCGATTGAACAGTTAAAGCAAAACATTCAAAAGAAGTCGGGAACGGCTCTATTTGATTTTATTTTAGAAGATATTCAGCAATTACAAAAGATATTATCTGACCCACAAAGTATAGCAATTATTATGGCGGGCATGGATGCTTCTTCATGGATTAATGAAAAGATGGAAGAGTGGTTAGGCGAAAAGAATGCAGCAGACAAACTTTCTCAATCCGTGCAAAATAATATTACATCGGAAATGGGTTTAGCATTATTGGACGTTGCAGATGTGATTCGTCCTTATCCGGAAGTCATCGAATATTTACAACATGTAAAAGATAATCGATTTTTAGATGAAGTAGTTAAGTTTGAAGGCGGAGAAAAAGTCCGAGATGCGATTCATGTTTTTTTGAATAAATATGGCATGAGATGTGGCGGAGAAATTGATATTACGAAAACGCGCTGGAGTGAAAAGCCAACTACCATTATTCCGATGCTTTTAAATCATATAAGAGACTTTGAAGCGGGTGCTAGTAAGCGGAATTTTGAAGAAGGGCTACAGGAAGCTTTGAAAAAAGAAGAAGCGTTAATTGAGCGATTGCAGCACTTGCCAGATGGAAAACAAAAAATAGAAGAGACGAAGCGAATGATTAGCACAATTCGAAATTGCATCGGTTATCGTGAATACCCGAAATACGTTATGATTAATCGCTATTTCATATATAAACAGGCGTTACTGAAAGAAGCTGAACAACTTATGCAGAGCGGTATTCTTCGTGAAATTGAGGACATATATTACATGACGTTTGAGGAACTTCATGAAGTCGTCCGTACGAATAAATTGGATTACGAAATCATGAAGCAACGAAAAAACGAGTACAAATTATATGAAAAACTAACGCCACCGCGCATTATTACGTCGGATGGTGAAATTATTATAGGTAAATATAAACGAGAAGATCTTCCTGAGAAAGCGATAGTAGGTTTACCTGTTTCTTCTGGAGTAATAGAGGGGAGAGCCCGCGTTATTTTAAATATGGAAGATGCGGATTTAGAAGATGGAGATATACTAGTTACCGCATTTACTGATCCTGGCTGGACGCCACTATTTGTATCTATAAAAGGTTTAGTTACTGAAGTTGGCGGACTCATGACGCACGGAGCAGTTATCGCACGTGAATATGGATTGCCAGCAGTAGTTGGAGTGGAGAATGCTACGAAGTTAATAAAAGATGGGCAACGAATACGGGTACATGGAACAGAAGGGTATATTGAAGTGTTGTAATGAAATAAAAGATCATCCGCTATTTATAGGTGGATGATCTTTTATTATATAGCGAACTTATTTCTTTAAACCAGCTGCATAGAAAGGTCCATGAATTGCAATTGTTGATAAAATATGAGCGATTTCCTCGGGTGTTTCTTTTTGCCCATTATTTAACCATTGCTGAATGACACCTATATGAGCAGATGCCATATAAGAGGCTAAATACTGAGAAGGAACAAGTAAATTGTCCTTATTAACGAGACCTTCATTCGTATCTTCAAATAGCGTTTTCCACATGAAGTCTTTCAGTTTTGTTTGGAACGATAAATCTCCTTTTGGGCTTAGTACAGCTTTCATAAACTCACTATTTTCATTTAGAAATTCAAGAATAGAAGTGATGAGCGTAAACGGTGCTGTTGGAGAAGGGTTCGATCCAAGGTCAGCAATAACTTCTGGAAATCTTTGTTTTGCAATGTTAGACATCTCGTACATAATTTCTTCTTGGCATTTTGTCATTAGATCAAATTTATCTTGATAATGTGTATAGAACGTACCACGATTAATGTTTGCTTTCGTTGTAATATCTTTTACTGTTACGGATTCAAATCCTTTTTCTTCAATTAATTCCACTAATGCATTTCGTATAGCAGTTTTCGTGCGAATAACGCGTAAATCTAAATTACTATCGCGCAAAGTATGTCCCTCCTTCATTTTCTTCAACACATTTAGAAAATATGTCTTATAACCGACACATTCACGATTTTTGATTATTGAATAAGACTGACTCCAAACATATAATTCAAAATATAAATAAACAACACGTTGTTCATTTATTGTAACGAAAATTAAAGGAGGAGAAAAGAAAATGTTTAAAAATAAACTGTTATTTTTATCACCAGTTATTGCACTACTTGTTGTTTTTATTTTTTCATTAACATTATTTCCAACTGTTCAACCTCAGCCAAAAAACTTACCGATTGCAATTGTAAATGAAGATCAAGGGGTAGAAATTCCGAATCAAGGGAAAATGAACATGGGGCAAACAGTTGTTGATAAGATGAAAGAACTATCAAAATCGGATGAAGAACCTGCGGTGAAGTGGGTAGAAGTAAAAAGTAAAGAAGATGTTCAAAAAGGTTTAAACAATCAAGAGTATTATGCAGCATTAGTTATCCCGAAAGAATTTAGCGTAAAACAAGCATCATTACGAACACCACAGCCAACTTCGCCAGAGGTAGAAATATTCATCAATCAAGGAATGAATACAGCGGCATCAACTATGGCAGGGCAAATGTTACAGGCGATCGTTGATAATATGAACAATACTGTTCGTACACAAATATTAGATGGATTGAAAGAAAAAGGAGCTACGTTAACAGCAGATCAAGCTTCAAGTTTAGTAACACCTATCGCTAAGAAAGTGACAAATGTAAATGAAATTGGTAAAAATAGCGCGAACGGTAACTCGCCAATTTCTTTATTCCAACCGTTATGGATTGCAAGCTTAGCAAGCGCAGCAATTATTTTTATTGCGATTCGTAAAATGCCAGTAAGTTCACGAAAAGAAAACTTCGTATTGAAAGTAAAACAAATTATAACAGGAGCTGTGGCAGCACTTGTAATTGGATTTGGTCTTACATGGATCGCAGATAGCATGGTAGGATTGAACATCTCAAATTTCATGGATACAGCGTTGTTCTTATCTATTACTTCTTTTAGTTTCTTCTTAATGATATCGGTTGTACTGTCATTAGTTGGATTAAAAGGGATTGGATTATTCGCTTTATTACTGTTCTTCGGAGCGCCGTTATTAGCGCTAGCACCTGAAATGTTATCTCCATTTTATCAAGAATGGGTTTACTCATGGTTACCAATGAAATTCATGGTTGAGGGACTTAGAGAAATCTTCTTCTTCGGAAAAGGATTAAGCTGGAGTACACCAGTCACTGTTCTTGTTTGGATAGGTGTCGTAAGTATGGTTATTATATTAGCAACTGCTTTAAAACATAGTGTAGTAAAAGGACATAAAACCGAATTACATGGGTGAAAATAAAAGCCGTTTCACAAGTATGAAGTGAAACGGCTTTTGTGGTTTTGTTCAATAAATTACGTACTTTAAAGATCGCGTACGTTCCAAACAATCTCACCGCGCTCGTCATCCCATGTACTGTGATGACGCCTAAAACCTATCTTTTCTAACACTCGGAGAGACGCAATATTCCAAGCACCTACAGTTGACCAAAGTCTATGGCGCCCAGTAGCAATCGCAGCATCTAGCACAGCGGATGCTGCTTCAGTCGCATAACCTTTACCATGAACGTTGCGGAACAACTCGTATGCAATCTCCGGCTCTTCAAGTGTGGAACGACCGATAATTAAGCCGCAGTATCCGATAAGGTCACCTTCGTCTCGTCTTCGAATAGTGAGAAGAGAAATACCATTTTCGACTGCTTTCTTGCGCATTTCGATCAGTCGGCTATGAACAGCGTCAAGGGTTGGCATGTCTCCACCACGTTCACCAACTAATTTCCTCATCCAGACTGAATCGGATTCCTCCCACATATTCAAGTCAAGCCGTTCAGTTTTCAGCTGGAACTCCATCGTTTTAAATGAAACCGTCATAACGGAACCTCCTAGTTATATCACTGCACACATTACCATATTAGGTTAGCAATCTAGTTGATTTGCGAGTTTATGGAAGCAGTATATAAAAAAATAGTATTATTTTATACATAAGCAATTCTTCTGCAAAATAGACTCTTTCATCAAAGGTTATTTTACGCGAAAGATCAAAAAGCGATTGAATCGATGTATGAAAATGTATTGAATCAAGGTTTTTGCGTAGAGTACGTTACAGACGAAAATGACGATAGAACGCGTTTGTCAGTATGGTAGCGTAGGGAAGGGGAATGACAATATGGAGAAAAATACATGTAAAGGATACATAATCCGAATGGCTACTGAAAAGGAAAGTGATAGCATTATCACCTTATTAAAAGAAGTGGCACAGTGGTTACAAAAGAAAGAAGTAAATCAATGGCAGTATCTTCTAGGAGAAGAAGCTACTGATGAAATACTAGAAGGTATAAGAGAGAAATATACATATGTTGTGATGAAAGAAGATGAAATGGTCGGTACGGTTACAGTATCTTCAAAACAAAATGAATGGGATAAACGTATTTTTGGTAAAGAAGAAGTTTCTAATTCATTATATATTCATAGATTTGCGGTGAAGCGGGAGTATAAGGGAAACGGAATAGGAGAGTGGATTTTACGCTGGATAGAAGAGAATGTACAAAGAGATAAAGAGTATTTGAAGTTAGATTGTGTCCAGCATAATCGTACGCTAAATGACTTTTATAAGAAAAGTGGTTTTGAGTATGTTGGTAGTACGGATGGGGCTAGTAAGTTTCAAAAGAAAAGAGAAAATTAAAAAGGTATATTAGTGCAAAAAAAGATACCAAACTGAAATAGTTCGGTATCTTTTTTTGTATTAAAACAGCAATATATGCTGTTTTAAATTGTAAGATGCTTCTAATTAACCATTTCCCAAAATTGATCGGATGCTTTAGAAATTCGTTGGTCTTTTAATTTTACGATTACAGGTTCTAGTTGAAAATCAAATTGTTTTAATTTAAAAAGTGCTGTATGTTCTAAAAATGGTGATGTGTCATCCATTACTGGGATAATGGATAAACCGAGCCCTCGGCTAACAAGTGTTACAACCATACTTATATCTTTACATTCGATAATAATATTTGGCTTAACTTTATGTTCATCAAACGCTTTGAAGAGAGTTTCGTTGAAGGAGAGTCCTTCCATTGCTCCTAGCATAATGAATGGAAACTGCGAAATTTGTTCAATCGTCACATGCTGTGATGAAAACGATGTTGCCCAACTTGCTGGGATAATCACAGCGGTTTGTTGTTTTTTTAACATTTTCATCTCATATTGTTCACTATTACTTAATCGTAAAAGTAAGGCAATATCAATTTCTCGTTGTTCTAGTCGTTTTAATAATTCGTCTGAATTTCCTGTTACTATATTCATTTTAACATTTGGATATTTTGTTCTAAAAATACTAATGTAGTCAATGAGCATATTTGAACATGTAGATGATACACCGATATTTACCGTTCCGCCTGTTCCTTGTTCAATTTCTTGAATGCGTTGTTTTATATCTTGCGTTTGCATGAGCATTTGATTGGCGTAATCGTATAGTATTTCACCTGTTTCTGTAAGCTCCCATTTTTGACGATAGCGATGAATTAAAATTGTGCCAAGATCAGTTTCAAGCTTTTTTAATAATTGACTAAGCGGTGGCTGCGCGATATGGAGCACTTCTGCTGCTTTAGAAATACTTCCTTGTTTCACAATTTCTTTAAAGTAATATAATTGTCGAAAATCCATTTTATCTCTCCATTATATGTTTTTTCATATGATTAGTTTATCACATATATATTTTTCATATCTTGAATTTGGCGTTATATTTAAATTTGTAGCTATAGTCTTTATGTTAATAATATGGATTAGAAAGTGAGAGATAAAATGAATCATTGGAACAGAACTTTGAAGCGCATTAGTTTGTACGTGCTCGGGTTATTTTTTATGTCGATTGGTATTAGCATGTCAATTCAAGCCGGGTTTGGGGTATCGCCTGTGTCATCATTAGCATATGCAAGTACACTAACGATCGGTTTATCAGTTGGTGTGACAATGGCGCTTGCAAATGTACTATATATCGTTATTCAAGTCATATTAAGTAAACGAATAGAGTTAAACGAATTGGTATGTCAATTCATTATTTCGTTCCTATTTGGTTTCTTTATGGATGCAACGCTCTTCCTTGTGCAACTTTTCCCTACACCTGAAAGCATTTTTTCTCGAAGCGCATATTTGATTGTTAGTTTATTCGTTATATCGGTTGGTGTGGTAGGGTATACAGCAGCGAAATTGCCATTAATGCCGTACGATGCGTTAACTTATGCAATTAGTGAAAAGTTTAATTTGAAATTCGGTAAAGCAAAAATTTTAAGCGATTTAATAAATGTTTGTGTGGCTGGAGCACTTTGTATCATTTTCATTCAATCACTGGGGGCAATTGGAATGGGCACATTAATCGCTGCTTATTTTATTGGGAAAATTTTAGGATGGATGATACCGTATTATCAACCAACTCTTCAGCAGTGGGTATTTAAAACAGAGAAGGCTGCTTAAGGAATTAAAATAAAGTACAGAAAAAAGAGAGAGTAAATGGACCTACTTAACGTATGGTTAGTTGAAAAGTTAATACAGGAACAGCTTCTTAGAGAGTAAGCAGGTAAAATGTAGCGACACGATAATAGAACATTTTACTTACGGGATACGATGAGTGCCAGGTTGCCAAGTAATTGTGGATGATGATAAGAGAAAGAGAAAAAGCCTATTTTGAATGTATATTTCAAAATAGGCTTTTTACAGTATTAATCAATACTTAAAGCTTTTTTACCCATTTGGTTATAACTGTTCTCAAATCTGGATTTTACCATTGGTCGGTCTTTTTTACCTTCTAACGGGTCGTTATAGTAAATGTTGTGTTCATCTACACCAGTTATGATAATCGTATGTGCATTTCTGTATCCATTTACGGTTTTTCCTTGAGGTGTTTGCCAAGTGTGTTCTAGTTGTGGAACAGTTATTCTGTTTCCTACCCACGCTACAACTGGCTTACCATTACGTACATAGCTTTCTAATACAGAGAAATCCTGTCCTGTTAAATCTGTACCTCTAGCATATTTATCAAGTAATGTTTTCAATGGTGCTGGGTTAATAGAGTAGCCATAGCTAATTCCTCTTACATCACCGACGAATCCGATGTCTGGATCACCCCAAACTGTAACTTTTCCATTTCCATCAGTTTTGCGTCGCGTTGTATCGAATGGCATTTGATTCGCAAAGTCTACTTTATTAAACGAACGTCCCATGTAATATTCTAGGAGCATTTGCAGTGAAACAACGGTACTTCCTTTTTGTAGTTCTGGTAATTGATTAATGGCAGGAACATCTAAGAGAAGTTTTGGACGTAAGAGATAAGACATATTTACCCACTTCGGTCCTTTATCTGTACGAATTTGCACCCATCCGTCATCTCTCTTAGCTAATTCTTCTATGCCGCCTTGTGGAGCGTATTTTCCAGATACTTTAGAAGAAAAATTAGAGCTATCGTAAGCGAAAAACTCTTTTGGTATATACGTTAGTTCTTTTCCTTCACCATCTTTTAAATATGGATTCATCCATTGAAGGCCTTCGCTAGTGCGTATCTTGAGCCAAATGCTATTTTCTTCAACGACTGTTACAGTTTGAGGGGGATATTTACCAACTACATATCCTGTTCTAGACGGTCTATCAAAGGTAACGAAATTTTTATCAATATACACTTGTTTCTCATGTAATGGTGTCCACTTTAAACCGTGATCTGTCGCAATTTTGATCCATCCATTTTCGGATTCATCGAATACAGTGACGGTTTGAGGTGCATATTCAGCAATGATACCTGAATGTAGTGAGGATTCAGGATAGATAAAATAACTATGTTTCATAGTAACTTGTTTTAATTTAATTTCGTTATCTTTTGATTGATCTGTACGAGCAACTAAACTTGCAGCTTCTGCACGGGTAATAGTGTTATCTGGATACCAATGACTACCGCCATATCCAGCTGAAATACGAAGAGCTACAAGAATATTTGCCGACTTTTCACTCCAGTGTCCCTTTAAATCTTGAAATACAGTAGGTAATAGTTCAGTAGCTTTTTTGTTCAATTGGTATGAATGAACAAGCATAGAAGCCATAGAAGCTCTTGTTAGTTTTCCAGAAGGATTGAAATTCCCATTGCCTACACCTTTAATAACTCCTACATTTTCAACCGCAGCGATATAAGGAGTAGCCCAGTGGTCTTGAGCGTCCTTAAATGACGGTTTAGCAGAATCATCTATTTGTAAGTTTAATAATTTTGCCATAATGATTGCAGCAGAGGCTCTATCGATTTCAAGGTTCGGTCCGAATGTACCGTCTGGCAAACCAGATAAGACTTTTTTCTTTACTAAATAATCAACGGACGGCTTTGCCCAGCCAATAACATCCGGAAACTGATAGTAGTAATCGTCTTCGGAACTCTCCAACTGCGTATTGTTCTTTTGTGTTACAGTTTCACTCACAGCTAAAGAACTAGATGGAGCGATGATAGCACCAAGTAGCAGTACGGCTGCTGTAGCTAATTTTATTGTTTTCAAATTTACCTTCTCCTTCTTATGTATGTTTCATAAATAATAGATGAAATACATTGGTTACAAAATATTTGAAATAAATATGTATATGTAACATTTCCAAACAACATTATATGATAATTTTTTGGGACTGACAATGGAAAAGTAAGGTGATTACTTTTTCGTTTTTTAGTCAAAAAGAAGGGGTTTAACATTTATATACAGAATATTTAGATGAATAGGAGGTGTCGAATTTTGAGTGAAATTGAATTAAAAAGTAATGTCGTTAAGACAAGGCGAGAGAAGGGGATTACTCTTCGGTTTATACTTGCTAGTCTCGGTGGGGTGTTTATGTTTTTCGTTCCTGTTACGATAAACGGTGCATCGTCTATTATGATTGATCATATCGTATCGTGGATTAGAGCTTCAGTTCCTGGTGTAGTACCTTATTACGCATTATTTGTTATGGCAATTGGTGCGATTTATCCATTTTATACGAAGAAATGGAATGCATCTGTCGTAGACATTTGCTTTTCTATTTTAAAAGTAGTCGGTGTCATCTTTGGCGTACTATATTGTTTTAAGGTAGGACCAGCTTGGTTCTTTGCGCCAGATGTAGGACCATTTTTGTATGAAAAGCTAGTTATATCAGTAAGTTTACTCGTTCCAATTGGTTCGGCCTTTTTGGCATTATTAGTCGGATATGGATTGCTTGAATTTATCGGTACATTTTGCCGTCCTGTTATGAGACCACTATGGAAAACACCAGGACGATCAGCAATTGATGCGGTGGCATCCTTTGTTGGGAGTTATTCGCTAGCTTTATTAATCACGAATCGCGTGTATAAAGAAGGAAAATATACGACAAAAGAAGCAGCAATCATCGCTACAGGTTTTTCTACAGTATCCGCTACATTTATGATCATCATTGCAAAAACTTTGGACATTATGCATTTATGGAATGTATATTTTTGGACTACACTTGTTGTAACATTCATCGTGACTGCTATCACCGTAAGAATCCCGCCTCTTAGTAGAAAACCAGATACATATATTACGAAAGAAGGGTTCCCAGAGCCTGTATATAAAGAGAAAATGCTAGAACGTGCTTGGGAAGATGCATTACAAGTTTCAAAATCTGCGCCAGGCATTATGAAAAATATTGCAGTGAACTTAAAAGATGGGTTTATCATGACGATGGGGATTTTACCATCTATTATGTCAGTAGGATTAATTGGTATCGTCTTAGCGAAGTTCACACCAATATTTGATTGGATCAGCTATATTTTTTATCCGTTTACATGGGCTTTACAATTACCAGAAGCAGACTTAGCTGCTAAAGCAGCATCAGTTGGTATTGCAGAAATGTTTTTACCGTCATTATTAGTTGTAAGTACGCCACTTGTGACAAAGTTCGTTATTGCAGTTGTTTCAGTATCATCTATTTTGTTTTTTTCCGCTTCCATTCCTTGTATATTATCGACAGACATTCCGTTAAAAGTATCTGAACTCATTATTTTATATGTGCAGAGAACGATATTAACGTTACTTATTATTACACCTATTGCTTATTTGTTGCTTTAAAAAAGAATCCTTCTGTAAAAGGAAGGATTCTTTTTTTATTATTTTTTACCGTGCTAATAAAAGCAAATACCCTTAAACGAAAAAATTACCATCTTCAGTTGAAAATGTATTAGATTTTGTTTTGTGGATACTTTTATTTATTTTTCGTATATGACGTAATGCTTCTTAAGAAGATTCCTAGTCCTGCAAAAAAGAATCCTAGGCATAATAAGCTGCCAGGTGTTCCCCAAGTAATTTGATCTAGCATTTTTATCCCCTCCCGTTTATTATTATATAGTATTTATTGGGAATTACCAAAAATTTCTTTTTGTTATCGCGATATTAACGATTATTGGTGAGCCTTCCCACCTTATATGAGAAGAATATATTTAAAAAGGCATTTTTCTAATATATTTAATTATTTATATTAAACGTTTTTGTTTCGTATGATATAGTAAAAACAAAAGGGGGCTTAAAAATGGAAATCATTCACGAAAGGGTTAAGTTACGATTAATGGATAGTAATGATGTCGAAACTTTGTTTTCGATTGTAGAAGGAAATCGGGATATTTGGGCGTATTTAATCTCTAAAATGAATAACGTTCAAGATATGCAGCAATACGTTCAACATGCGATAAAGAGCTATGGAAAAGGTACGCAAATACCTTTCGTTGTAGTGGATCAACAGACGAATACAATCGTAGGAAGTACACGTTTGTATAATATTTCAGTAGAACAGCGGACAGTTGAGTTAGGACAAACGTGGTATCATCCGAGTGTACAACGTACGAGTATAAATACAGAATGTAAATATATGCTTCTACAGTACGCTTTTGAAAAACTGCATATGCTGAGGGTGCAAATTAAGACGGATGTCAGAAATGAAAAAGCACAACGAGCAATTGAAAGGTTAGGTGCAGTAAAAGAAGGTGTACTTAGAAATGAAAGGAAATTGCCAAGAGGACATGTGAGAGATGCAGTTGTGTATAGCATTATCGCTAGCGAATGGCCATCTGTGAAAGTACATTTGTTAGAAAAATTAGAGTTATATAAAGAAACGTTATAATTCGTGTTTCGAAAGGTATATGGTTCGTAATACATGAAAAATATACCTTTTTTCTTACAAAATACTATTTAATTTTAATTACTTTTGTTTCATCGTTCCCTTCTGATAAAAAATTCGTTACAATGGAGCAGTATGGTAATAAACTTATATTACAAAAAGTAATGAAAACCGCAAATGAAGAGTGAATTGATAATCCTCAATTTCAAATGAAAACCCTTTTATACAAATAAAACAAGCAAAATTCCTTCTTTAAATAAATTCAAACAAACTGATTTGATATAGACGTTTTTTATAGAAGTATGGATGATGTACGGAGGCAATTACAAATGAAAGAAAATAAGAAAAGTAAAAAAAGACGAATCTTTCAAGTATTTTTACTAATGATTTGTTCTGTGATTTTATATGTGAGCTATGCAGCTTATGATATTTGGAGCTATCGCTTCAAAACAGATGATGGTGTGAAAACAGATGCTGGTATTGTACTAGGAGCAGCTTCATGGAACGGAAAACCATCTCCTGTATTTAAAGAAAGAATTAATCATGCAATTTCTTTATATAAAAACGGAAGTATTAAAAAAATTATTTTTACAGGTGGTACGAAGTTTGAGGCGGAGCTTGAAGAAGCACGTACTGCTAGAGTATATGCACTGAAAAATGGTGTGAAAGAAGAGGATATTTTAATTGAAACAAAATCCCTTTTCACTGAAGAGAATTTAAAGAATGCAAAGCAAGTCGGAATAGAAAATGGAATCCAAACATATACGATTGTGAGTGATCCACTTCATATGAAACGCGCGATGAGAATTGCAAAACATATTAATATTGAGGCGTATGCATCACCAACGCCAACATCAGCGTATAAAACGTTAGATACAGAAATCCCATTCTTTTTTAAAGAATTATTCTCGTATATTGGATATGTAACTTCTTTGCCATTAAAGGCATTGAAGGGAGATTGATGTGAGAAAAGAACCTATTGTTGAATAGGAACTTTTCTTATTATTTAAAAGCATTGTATTTTCATCGGAATAGTGAAACAATAGAGAGGTAGCTTCATATAATCATAATGGTAAAATGAACGGTTTATGAATTGAGCATAAAGGAGATTATAGTATGGCACTCTCATTTGTTGAAACAGAAGAACAATCTTTCATTATTGAACAAATAAATAAATTGATTCCGAAGTTCATGGAAAGGGAGCAGCAACTGAGTGAATTAGGATCATTTCCGCATGAAAATATTAATAATTTTAAAGATATCGGATACACGAAATTAACATTACCGAAGGAATTTGGTGGTAGTGCAATTTCTTTACATGACTTCGTTTTATTTCAAGAGAAAATTGCAGAAGGCTGCGGGGCTACTGCGCTATCCATTGGATGGCATATCGGTATTGTGAAAGAATTAGCCGAAAATCGCTCTTGGAATGAAGAGATGTTCAGGTGGTTTTGCGAAGAAGTACGTAATGGGGCACTCTTTAACCGAGCAGCGACAGAACCGAAAACAGGGAGTCCGACGCGTGGCGGAAAGCCCGAAACAATAGCGGTTCAAAAAGGTGATAAGTGGATTATAAATGGAAGAAAAACTTTTACGACGATGGCGCCAGTGCTTGATTATTTTATCATTTCAGCAAGTATAGAAGGCAGTGAAGAAGTTGGCGAGTTTGTCATTCCAAGAAATACGCTAGGTGTATCAATTGAAGAAACGTGGGATAGTATGGCGATGCGAGGGACTGCTAGCCACGATCTCGTGTTGCAAAATGTAGAAATAGAAAAGCGCTTTTTTACGGATATAAAGGGCGGAAAAGTGAAACAAAATGGTATTGGCTGGTTGCTACATATACCAGCATGTTATTTAGGAATCGCTCAATCAGCAAGAAATTATGCAGTTCAGTTTGCGGAGTCATACAAACCAAATAGTTTAAATCAGTCTATTAGTACGTTGCCGAATGTGAGAAGGTTAGTTGGAGAATTAGAACTTGAGCTTATGCAAGCTCGCGTCTTTTTATATCAAATTGCGAAAAAATACGATGAGGCAGAAAATAAACTTTCACTACAACCAGAACTAGCAGCAGTGAAATATGCAGTAACAAATGCGGCGATATCCATTGTAGATAAAGCGATGCGCATTGTAGGAGCTAAAAGTTTATCAGAAAAAAATCCGCTTCACCGGTACTATTTAAACGTCCGAGCAGGATTACACAATCCGCCGATGGATGATGCAACACTATCTATGTTGGCAGATGCGGCGTTTCGATCATAGTTTAATTATAGTTAAGAGTTAGAAGATCCTATTATAGGGTCTTTTTTTCTTTGTAAAATAAATAGGAATTCTATCATATTAATGGAGAGTTATGAGTACGAATATATTAAATGGAAGGAGATATAAAATGGGTAAAATGAAACGAAAAGAATTTAATATAAATTATGTAATGATGTGTATTGTATTCACTATTATATGTATTCTCACTTCTTTTTTCATTTCGAGTAATTCGAAAGTATTTAAATCATTTTATATCAACCAATTATTAGGAACTCATTCAACTAAAGGTCTTATGTATATGATGGGAAGTGAAAATCATTATTTTGCAGAAGGTTTTTATAAAGAAAAAGGACAAGTTTCTTTAGAAGGTTTGTTACTTTCGCTCTCCACAAATATTAATATACATGATCTTCGGAGTTTAGTAAGTCGAGAAATCCCGAATATGAATCAATTTTATTCGGAAATATTAATTGCTGGAGAAGGAACCGATTATACGAATATTCCGGAAGAATCTAGTATTCCTCTAGAAAGTATCCAAAATAAAGGATCTGCTACTGGGCATCGAAATGGTGGAAAAGAAAACAATTCGATTCCAGAAAATAACGGTAAAAATAAAGTTTTTATTTATCATACACATAGTTGGGAATCATTTATCCCTCTTATTCCAGGTGCTACAAAACCGAATGATGCCTCCAGTACAAATAATGAAGTGAATATCGCATTTGTTGGGGATTATTTAAAACAAAAGTTAGAGGAAAAAGGAATAGGCGTTTCACATGATACGACAAATATGAGGGACTTTTTGCGAAACAAAAATTTAAATTGGTACCAATCTTACAAAGGATCTCGTCAAATAGTAAAAGATACTTTAGCAAAAGATAAAAATATTACGTTTCCAATGGATCTTCATAGGGATGATGCACGAAAAAAGACTACAACAAAAACAATTAATGGAAAGAACTATGCTCGGCTCTATTTTATTTTAGGAAGAGAGAACCCGAACTATGAACAAAACAAAAAAATAGTAACGGCAATCAATTCATATATAGATGAAAAATATTATGGTTTAAGCCGAGGAATATTTATTAAAGACCGCAAACAAGGGGACGGAGTATATAACCAAGACCTATCTCCAAATGCTTTACTTGTTGAAATGGGGGGAGTAGATAATACACCAGAAGAACTGTATGCTTCGGTTGATGTATTAGTAGAAGCGTTTAGCCATTATTATTATGAAGTTGCTAAAGTGAATAATTAAATTGTGAACAAAAGGAGTGCCTTTAGAGGCACTCCTTTTGTTCATGTTATTTCGGCTGTACTTGAAGACTCATACTACTTTCAGATCCATCTTCATTATAAGTAAATAAATAATATTCTCCCGGCTGAGGAGTAGCAACTAATGAACGTAAAGTAAATGTTTCACTTTCATTTGGCTGTAATGTGCGTTTTTTTAGTTGCTGTTCATCTTTTGTTTTGATTGAGTATGTAAATGCATTTTCACCAGTATTTTCAAGCGTGATTGTTAAGTCACCGATACCACTATAGTCAAATCCAGTAACTGAGTCGCCGCGAAATGTATGTGTACTATTAACTGATGACGAACGAAATGTTGGAATGTCGTTTGTTTCACTTGATGAGAGAGTGATTGTTTCTGTTGCTTCTATGTTAGTAGAGGAAGAATCTTGTTGTGATTTTATGAATAAAGTAATAGTGCAGAGTGATGCAATGAGAATCAATGAACTAAAGATAACGAAACGTTTTCGTGTAAGAATCATATTTTGCCCTCTTTTTTGTAGTATTTGTATATAGAAAATATATAATTACCAATAATTGTTATCAACTGAAAAAATCTTTCTTTTCATTCTTCTTTTTATAGTTTTATAGGAGAATGCTATGTTTCTTATTTTACCTACTGTATAATAAGAAAAAAGCACGAAAAGAGGTTGTCTCATGCTAGAGGTTATTGCAACATGTTTAGAAGATGTGAAACGAATTGAACGAGCTGGTGGAAAGCGAATTGAATTAATTTCATCTTATACAGAAGGTGGATTAACACCAAGTTATGCATTTATAAAAAAAGCGGTAGAAGCGGTAAGCATACCAATTCACGTTATGATTCGTCCACATGCGAAGTCTTTTACATATACGGAAGAAGAAATTGAAATGATGAAAGAAGATATTATCGTTGCACAGAAGTTAGGTGCTAGCGGTGTAGTATTAGGTGTATTAAACGAACAAAATGAAGTGGATGAAGAGAAACTAGCAAATTTAGTATCTGTTGTAGATGGAATAAATGTAACGTATCACCGTGCGATAGATGATATAGAAAATCCAGTGGAAGCGATGAAAACTTTAAAGAAATTTAATAAAGTGACTCATGTTTTAACTTCAGGCGGACAAGGAAATATAGTTGATAATATTCCGGTGCTTACAGAAATGCAAAAGGTAAGCGATGGTCAAATTCAGATTGTAGCTGGAGCTGGCGTGACGAAAGAAAATATAAAACGATTGCTAGATGAAACTGGAATTTCGCAAGCTCATGTCGGTACAGCGGTAAGAGAAGGAAAATCCTGTTTTGCTGAAATTGATCCTAACTTAGTACAAGAATTAGTTCAAATGATAAAGTGAAACTTTAATCAGTGGGGGTCCCCTCACCAATCGGGCTTTTACGGACAGTTGATTCCCACCTAGCTTCTTTGTTTTCGCTGAATTTTGAGGTGGGGTCTTACTGCCCAAATAAATAGTGGGATAAAATAAACACGGTAAGAAAGAGGAGAAACGATGAAGGAAAATACGAAGAAAGAGTTATTCTCATGGGCTAAAACGATAGGGTTTACACTCGTACTTATTTTTATTATTCGCGGTGTTTTATTTACCCCTTCATTAGTACAAGGTGAATCGATGATGCCAACTTTAAAAAATAATGAACGAGTTCTCGTGAATAAAATTGGTTATAGTATAAGTGGATTAGAGCGCTTTGATATTATCGTCTTCCACGGAAAAGAAGGATACGATTTAGTAAAACGAGTAATTGGTTTACCAGGTGATACAGTTGAGTATAAAAACGATGTTTTATATGTAAACGGAAAAGCGATGGAAGAACCATATTTAAAAGAATTTAAAGAAAAAGCAGCAGGCCGTATATTAACGCCAGACTTTACATTAGAAGAAGTTGCAGGGAAAACGAAAGTACCAGAGGGGCAAGTATTCGTTTTAGGCGATAATCGTGAAGTTTCTAAAGATGGTCGTATGTTCGGATTTATTTCAGAAGATGAAATTGTCGGCAAAGGACAAGCTGTTTTCTGGCCGTTGAAGCAAGTAAGAGGGTTATAAAGAGAAAGTATGGGAGAGATATTCTTCCATACTTTTTTTATTGGAATTTTTAATCTAAAGCTTTGGAAGCAATGTGAACTTAAAAAATATATTGATAGAATTGAAAGAATATTTTATAATTTTAAATTATATCTTTGTTTCGAAAAACGGAATTCAAGTTCCGAATTTTGGAACAAGAAGGAGATAGGATGAGTATAAATAAAACGGCAGTGAAGACAATGGATATTTTGGAGTTGTTTTATGAACATGAAGAGCTCAGTTTAACAGAGATGGTTCAGCTTACAAATATGCCGAAAACATCTGTGTATCGTTTAATTGGCTCGTTAGAAGAAATGGAGTTTTTACAAAGAGGTGAGCAAGGGAAATATCGTTTAGGAGTTGTTTTTTTACGATTTGGTCAACTTGTTTCGCAAAGATTATCAGTAAGAAATATTGCAATTCCGTACATGAAAGAGCTTAGGGATAGTTTAGGGCAGGCGGTAAATTTAATTATTCAAGACGGTAATGATGCGATTTATGTTGAGAAAATGGAAGGGGTTCAGCAAGTACGTGTTTATACGGCGGTTGGAAGAAGAGCACCGCTTTATGCAGGTGCATGTCCGAGGATTTTACTATCTTATTTTTCAGAAGAAGAACAACGGAAGTATGTAGAGGAAACGGATGTAAAGCAGTTCGCGGACGGAACAATCGTGAATAAGGAACATTTGCTAGAAGTATTACAAATAGCAAAACAGGAAGGGTACACAATTAGCTATTCTGAATTAGAAAACCATACAGCAGCTATAGCAGCACCAATTTTCGCAAATGATGGAACGGTTGTAGCGGGTATAAGTATTTCAGGTTTAGCAATTGAATATAGCGAAAGTAGTATTCCTTATTTTATTGCGAAAGTGAAGGAAACAGCGGATCGCATTTCGAAAGAACTTGGTTTTTTTAAATAGAGAGAGGGAATGGGGATGAAATTTTCTGCGTTAGGGGATCAAGCAATTATCGTTACATTTGGCGAAGAAATTGATATGGATATATATGAAAAAGTACAGCGATTATTTCAAGCGTTGAGGCGGCATCCATTTGCAGGGATGGTTGAATGCGTTCCGTCGTTTACTTCTTTAGCGGTTTACTACAATTTACACGAAGTGTGGAAAGTAAATGATAGAAATATAAGACCATATCATTACATATGTCAGTACATAAATGATTTATATGATACTTACAAAGAAGAAACGAAACGGGATGTGAAACATATTTCAATACCGGTTTGTTATGGGGGAGAATATGGACCGGATTTAGAAGAGGTCGCGCATTATCAAGGGTTGCAAGTAGAGGATGTTATTCGCATACATAGTGAAACAACATATTTCGTATATATGTTAGGTTTTACACCAGGATTTCCGTATTTAGGAGGACTACCGAAAGAACTAGAAACACCGAGAAAAGAAACACCACGGTTACAAATTGCTCCTGGTTCAGTCGGAATTGGTGGAAATCAAACAGGTATTTATCCGCTCGAAACACCAGGAGGATGGAATATTATCGGCCGAACACCAATTTCATTATTTAATCCGAAAGAAGAGACACCAACATATATTCAAAGCGGTATGTATTTGCGATTTATCCCGATAACAAAGGAAGAGTACGTATCACTTGAGGGGGCTAAAGAATGGATGTAGAGGTTTTGCATGCAGGGATGTTTACAACAGTCCAAGATTTAGGACGGTCCCATTATCAACGATATGGTGTACCAGTTGGTGGGGCTATGGATCAAAGTGCACTTAGGTTGATCAATCTGTTAGTCGGTAATGAAGAAAATGAAGCGGGGCTCGAAATGATGATTATGGGTCCTAAATTGTTAATAAAGAAAACGACTTTGCTCGCAATTGGCGGCGCGGATATGGAACCGTTATTGAATGGTGAACGTATTCCGTTATGGCGCCCTATTTTAGCGGAAGAAGGTAGTATGCTTTGTCTTGGAAAAGCGAAACATGGATGCAGAGCATATGTAACCTTTGCGGGTGGTATTCACATTGATCGAACGATGGGAAGTAAAAGTACTTACATACGTGCAGCTATCGGTGGCATAGAAGGAAGAATGTTAAAAAAAGGTGACTATTTCCAAATTGGTGCAGGATCAGAAATGGCGAATTGCTTCATTCAAAACTTACAAGAAGAAGAGCGAGTGAAAATGAAATGGGCGATTAGTAACAATACATTACCGAAATATAAGAAACACCCGAAGCTTCGCATTATAACAGATTTTGAATATAATCAATTTACCGAAAAAAGTAAAGAATCATTTTTTACGAAAGAGTATAAAGTGTCCAATTATGCTGATCGTATGGGTTATAGGATTGAAGGAGAGATTTTAAATAGAATAGAAGAAAAAGAAATTTTATCGAGTCCTGTTACATTCGGAACGATTCAAGTTCCAAATGGTGGACAGCCTATTATATTAATGGCAGATAGGCAAACGACAGGTGGCTATCCGAGAATAGGAAATGTCATTTCAGTAGATTTACCTCTCCTTGCACAGCTCAAACCGGGAGATTATGTTTCTTTTGAAAAAGTTACGATAGAAGAAGCGGAACAATTGTACATAGAGCAGGAAGAAAGTATGAATCTATTAAAGAAATTTATCGCTTTACGAAGTTGAGAGTAGGAGGGCAACATCATGACAACAATCGATTTAAATTGTGATTTAGGAGAAAGTTTTGGAGCTTATAAAATGGGGAATGATGATGAAATTCTTCCGTTCGTTTCCTCTATAAACGTTGCTTGTGGTTTTCATGCGGGGGATCCGACGGTTATGCGCCAAACGGTTGAGAAAGCAATCAAGCATAACGTAGCAATAGGTGCGCATCCTGGATTTCCTGATTTAATTGGGTTTGGAAGAAGGAATATGAACGTTTCAGCAAGTGAAGTATACGATTACGTTCTATATCAAATTGGTGCATTAGATGGCTTTGTAAAAGCAGCTGGTGGGGAGATGCATCACGTAAAACCACACGGTGCTTTATACAATATGGCTGCAACTGATCCGAAAATTGCAGATGCAATCGTAAAGGCAATCTCTCATAGTAACCCGGGGTTATTACTCTACGGATTAGCGAATAGCGAGGCATATATACGAGCTGCGGACAAATATAACGTAACGCTCATACAAGAAGCTTTTGCTGATCGTACGTATAAACAAGATGGAACGTTAACGAGTCGTACAGAGGAAAATGCCCTCATAAAAAATGAAGAGGAAGCGATAAATCAAGTGCTTCAAATGGTGAAAGAAGGACATGTAAACGCGGTGAACGGAGAAAAAGTAGTAGTACAGGCGCAAACAATTTGTTTACATGGCGATGGAGAGAAAGCGGTACAATTTGCGAAGAGAATATACAGAACATTCGAACTTAATGGTATTTCTATATGTGCTCCGAAATAAAGTGAAACTTTAATTAGCCCTCACGAATTGGGCGTTTACTGCCCGCAAATAGCGGGATGAAAATGAGAGGAAGTGCTAGAAATGATTAAATTAATCGGGATACTACTCGTTGCAGTTGGTTTTTTATTTAGACTAAATACATTGTTAGTCGTTATGGTTGCAGGTATTGTTACTGGTATGGTTTCTGGGTTAAGTTTTTACGAGGTTATCAGTATGTTCGGTAAGTTTTTCATAGAAAATAGATATATGTCTATGCCAATTATATTAACTTTACCGGTAATCGGAATTTTAGAGCGTTACGGTTTAAAAGAAAGAGCAGAAGCACTTATAACGAAATCAAAAGGGGCAACAACTGGAAGAGTATTAATGTCCTATTTTACGATAAGAGAATCATCAGCAGCACTTGGACTGAATATTGGTGGTCATGCACAAACGGTAAGACCGCTCGTTGCACCGATGGCAGAAGGAGCAGCACAAGGTAAATACGGTAAACTTCCTGAAAAGTTACGAGAAAAGATTAAAGCAAACGCAGCAGCTGCGGAAAACACAGCTTGGTTTTTCGGGGAAGATATCTTTATCGCAACTGGTGCGATTTTATTAATGAAAGGTTTCTTCGATTCAGTAGGTATGCATGTCGGAGTATGGGATATGGCACTTTGGGGAATTCCAACTGCAATATCTGCCCTAATTGTGAGCTGGATTAGATTTAGAAGGTTTGATAAATATATAGAGAAAACAATGAAGGCAGAAGAAAAAGAAGAGAAGGAGGCAATATAATATGAACATCATAACTATGGATACAATCTACTATGTATTAGGTATAATCGTTGCCTTTATCGCTGTACGTATCGCGTTTGATCGTGAGCATCCAAATCGATTCGGTTCTAGTTTGTTTTGGGCATTGTTTGCAGTTACGTTTCTATTCGGAAATGTAATCCCTTCGTTTTACGTTGGCTGTATCGTGCTCGCTATGGTTATTTTAGCTTCATTAAATAAAGTGACGAAATCTCAGGAGAAAGAAGTACCTGTACAAGAACGTGTAAAACATGCTGAGAAATTAAAAAATAAAATTTTTCTTCCAGCACTTTTAATCCCTATTTTTACAATTATCGGTACGTTAACGTTAGGAAAAATCAAATGGGGAAATGTATCCCTTGTTGATCCAGATAAAGTAACGTTAGTTGCATTAGCGTTAGGAGCATTACTTGCATTTGTTGCGGCGATGCGTATTACAAAATCGAAAATAACTACGCCGGTACAAGAAGGAAGTAGATTGTTGCAAGCTGTCGGCTGGGCCGTTATTTTACCACAAATGTTAGCAGCGCTTGGCGGCATTTTCGCAAAATCTGGCGTTGGCCAAGTCGTTTCTGATTTAGTTGGTCAAGTATTACCGACAGAGTATCCGTTCGTTGCTGTTATGGCGTATTGTTTAGGAATGATGTTATTTACAGTTGTAATGGGAAATGCTTTCGCAGCGTTTGCAGTAATCACTGGAGGAATTGGTTTACCTTTAATCGTTCAAATGCACGGCGGGAACCCAGCAATTATGGCGGCACTCGGTATGTTTGCTGGATATTGCGGAACATTGCTTACGCCAATGGCAGCAAACTTTAATATCGTTCCGGCGATGCTTTTAGAACTGAAAGATAAAAATGCCGTTATTAAAGCGCAGGTACCAATTGCAATTTCTATTTTCATCATTAATATGTTTATTATGTACGGACTTGTATATCGTTTCTAACTAGGAGGGTGAAACTATGAAAACAGTATTACTAACAGGATTCGATCCGTTCGGCGGAGAAAGCATTAACCCAGCTTGGGAAGTAGCGAAAAGCTTACATGAAAAAACAATCGGAGAATACAAGATTATTAGTAAACAAGTCCCAACTGTATTTCATAAATCAATCAGCACATTAAAAGAGTATATAGAACAACTAAATCCTGAAATCATTATATGTATTGGACAGGCTGGGGGCAGACCAGATGTAACGATAGAGCGTGTCGCAATTAATATTGACGACGCAAGAATTGCGGATAATGAAGGGAATCAGCCGGTAGATGTATCGGTCATAGAAGAAGGGCCAGTTGCGTACTGGTCAACACTTCCTATGAAAGCAATCGTAAAAAAACTTCGTGAAGAAGGCATACCAGCTTCCATTTCACAAACTGCAGGTACATTCGTTTGTAATCATATATTTTACGGACTTATGCATGAAATAAAGAAACAGGATCAGAAAATAAAAGGCGGGTTTATTCACATTCCGTTCTTACCAGAACAAGCGAGTAATTATCCAGGGCAACCGAGTATGTCACTTTCTACTATTCGTAAAGGGATAGAATTGGCGATTGAGGTAGCGACGGAAGTTGAGGTAGATATTGTAGAGGTTGGGGGCGCGACGCATTAAGTGAAAAGCATGTGAAGGAAAGAGGGCTGGTGCAGCCTTCTTTTTGTATTTGTATTATGTAATTGAAGATGCAGTATAGAATATAAAGGGAAAGGTTGTAATTTCAAAACTGATAAATTTAAATATAAGTACGGTAAGGTGTAACATTTATTTAATTTTTATAAAAAAAGAGTAACCCGTTTGGCTACTCTTCCCATAGAAACTTGTATTTGTTCATTTCAATAAGAGACGGTTATTGAAGTCCCTTCATGAAATTTTGGATTTTTGGTGATAATGCAAACAGTAGGATGCTAACTAAAATGGAGACAGCACCAATAACACCAAAGTAAATTACTTCTGTTGCAGGATTATACAGTTTAACAACTTGGGCATTTATTGCTTGCGCAGACGCAGTTGATAAGAACCATAAGCTCATAGTTTGCGAAGAGAAAGCAGCTGGAGCCAGCTTTGTCGTTATTGATAACCCTGAAGGAGATAAACAAACTTCTCCAATTACAATTAAAAAGAAGCTAAGGACTAACCACATAGGATTCACTAAAGAGTGAGTACCGTTGATTAGAGCTGGAATAATCATAACTAAGAATGATAAACCTGCAAATAATAATCCAATAGCGAATTTTTTTGCCGTTGAAGGCTGATTCTTGCCTAACTTTATCCAAATCCATGCGAAAATTGGGGCAAGCGTTACGATAAAGATTGGACTTAATGATTGGAACCAAGCGGAATGCAATGTAATTCCATTGAACTGTAATTGAGTTCGTTGATCCGCGTATGTTGCTAAGATAATAGCACCTTGTTCTTGTATAGACCAAAATATTGTAGCTGCAATAAAGAGTGGTATATACGCAAGAATACGAGATTGCTCTACTTTTGTTGTTTTAGGACTACGATACATATAAATGAAATAATAGGTTGGAATAACAATCCCTAAGATACTAATCAAGAATGTAAAACGATTTATAGTTAACAACCCAGTTGGAATTGTAACCACACCTAGCAATGCTAATACAACCAGACCAATACTGAAATACTTAATAGTCTTTTTTCTTTCCGAATCTGATAATGGATTAGGGACTTTTGTACCAATTAGACCAAGGTTTTTCTGTTTTGTTCCAACAAATACCCCTAACCCAACTGCCATACCAACTGCCGCAACTCCAAAACCAAGGTGGAAATTATATTGCTGACCTAATGTTCCGACAACTAAAGGTGCAACTAGGGCACCTAAGTTAATACCCATGTAGAATACACTGAACCCTGAGTCACGACGTGCATCTGTTTCACTGTATAAACTTCCTACGATATTCGATATGTTAGGCTTTAACAACCCTGTTCCTAGAATTAAGAAGACCATAGAGATAAATAACGCACTTTTACTACCCGGTAAAGCTAAAATAAGATGGCCAATCATAATTAAAACGCCACCAAAGAATACGGTTTTACTTGGACCAAATAAACGATCCGATATCCATCCACCGATAATACTAGACATGAACAGTAAGGAACCGTAAATTGCCATTATCGAGGTTGCAGTAGATTGATCAATTCCTAATCCACCTTTTGCGACCGAATAGTACATATAATACAGCAAAATAGCTCTCATTCCGTAATGAGAAAACCTTTCCCAAAACTCAGTGAAGAATAAAGTGAATAATCCTTTTGGATGTCCAAAGAATCCTGTTTGAGGAATGCTTTGAACAAGTTCGTTTTTTTCTTTCATAATGTTAATATTTCCCCTTGTTAATTTTTGATATTATACAAGTATAACTTAAGAGACTCCTAGTAGTCCATAACTATCTAATCCCATTGATGAAGAAAAGCAGCCTTCTGGCTGCTTTCTAAATGAATTGAAAAATCGCCATTTGCTTATTAGACACACATTTCACTGAATCTATCTCTAAACAATCCAAATTTGATTGTGAGAGTGCTTACACCATATATTGTCGACTTAATGGTCTATAAGGCGGAATAACATATGTATCTGAAACACTCATTAACCTTAAGCATTCTCGAACCGTTAACTCTCTATTTTCTTTCGGATGAATAAACTCGCTACCATAACATAATCAGTTGTGAATTTATTGAACAGTAGTTATCTTGGAAACTTTAATTACGCCCACAAAAATTAGGTTTAGATAATGCAACGTAGTAAGTAAACCGAATTGTACAACACCTACTGTAAACAACTGGTATAATAAATATAGGAAAATACATAGAGGTGATTTTTGTGCAATTTGAAGAAGTACGCTCAATTTTAGAAAAAGCGAAGAAAATTACAGTGTTAACAGGGGCTGGCGCAAGTACGGAAAGTGGTATCCCTGATTTTCGTTCGGCAAACGGATTATACGCTGATGCGAATGTAGAGATGTATTTATCAAGAGGATATTATAACAGAAGTCCGAAAGAGTTTTGGAAGCATTATAAAGAAATCTTTCAAATTAATACGTTTCATCAATATAAGGCAAATCGTGGACATCGCTTTTTAGCTGAGCTAGAAGAGCAAGGAAAAGATATAACGATTTTAACGCAAAATATTGACGGTTTACATCAATTAGGTGGTAGTAAACATGTTATTGATTTACACGGTACACTGCAAACGGCACATTGTCCGAAGTGTAAAACAGGTTATGATTTACAATATATGATCGATCATGAAGTACCACGCTGCGAGAAGTGTAACTTCATTTTAAATCCAGATGTTGTTTTATACGGAGATACGCTGCCACAATATCAAAATGCGGTGAAACGTTTATATGAGACAGATGTACTTATCGTTATGGGAACGTCATTAAAAGTACAACCTGTCGCATCGTTCCCGGAAATTGCAAAGAGGGAAGTAGGGGCAACGACAATTTTAGTAAATGAAGAACAAACAGGACAAGAATATAACTTCGATTTTGTTTTTCAAGAAAAGATTGGTAAATTTGTTGAGAGGTTCTCTTCAAGGAAATAGGTTGTTACGAATGAAGTACAAAAAAGCGTTAAATCTTTTAAAGGATTTAACGCTTTTTTCTTTTAGATGCTATTCATGTTATTACTGATTCTGGGAATGGTAATAAATAGGATATAAAATCCAAAAACTGAAAATTAAATCTTTTCTTTCTTTTGTAATTAATATAAAATTCTATATATATCATATAAATAAATTTGATACATAATGATGTATTTCGGATTGCCTACTCGGAACAGCCTAGATGGTAAGGGTTAATAATTGGAGGGGATGGCCTTCCTCTAATTAAAGTTAAATGTTATTAGAATGAAGCGAGGGAGCGAAATGAGGCAGAAAAAGGAGAAACAGAAACAGCCGAAAAAGAAAAAGACTCATATTCCATTTCGGTTAAATGTACTATTTTTTATCGTCTTTCTTTTATTTTCAGCTATTATCATTCAATTAGGTAAAGTACAAATCATTGATGGAGAAACGTATAGAAATGAAGTGAATAAAAAGGAAGATGTGACGGTGAGTACTCCGGTTCCTAGAGGGAAGATGTATGATCGGGAAGGTCAAGTGATTGTAAATAATAAACCGTTACGAACTGTTACATATACGAAAATGAAAGGAGTAGACTCGAAAGAGGTTTTACAAGTAGCAAGGGATTTAGCGAAGCTAATCGAAATGCCGCAAGAGGATATGGATAAGTTAACGGAGACTGATAAGAAAGATTTTTGGATGCAGTTAAATGAAAAGCGTGCTATGGCAAAAGTAACGAAAGAAGATGAGAGTAAATTTAGGCAACAAGAAATAGAAGGGAAAGAATTAGATAAAAAAGTAGAAGAGTTACGCCGAGAAAGAATTACACAAGAAGAATTAAATGAGCTTTCAAAAGATGATATAGAAGTGTTAGCAATTAAAGGTAAAATGAATGCTGGATATAAAATGACGCCACAAATCGTTAAAAAAGATGTGAGTCAAAATGAATATGCAGTTGTTAGTGAAAGATTGGCAAGCTTACCGGGGGTGGATACGACAGTAGATTGGGAACGTGAATACCCAAATGATAAAATACTGCGCTCTATACTCGGTAGTGTTTCTAATGAAAATGAAGGATTGCCAAGAGATCAGTTAGATTATTATTTAGTGCGAGATTATAACCGAAATGACCGCATTGGTAAGAGTTACATTGAAAAACAATATGAAGATGCACTACATGGAACGAAAGAACAGTCTAAAAATATTACGGATAAAGAAGGAAATATTATTCGAACTGAAAAAGTGGCAAAAGGAAAAAGTGGAAATAATTTAATGTTAACAGTTGATATGGAACTGCAGAAAAAGGTAGAGGAAAGTCTTGAAAAGAATTTACGAGCATTTCATTCTTCAGAGCCGATGATGGATCGAGCATTCGTTGTAATGATGAACCCGAAAAACGGTCAAATTTTATCAATGGCAGGAAAAAGAATTGTAAATAAAGACGGTGAGATGCAAATAGAAGACTATGCTTTAGGAACGATGACAAGTTCTTATGAATTAGGATCAACTGTGAAAGGCGCTACGTTATTAACTGGATACCAAACAGAAGCGATTAAACCGTATACCCACTTCCTCGATGCACCAATGTACTTTAAAGGAAGTTCTAAGCCGAAGAAATCGTGGAAAGAATTTGGTGATATTGATGATTTAAGAGCTTTACAAGTATCGTCGAACGTTTATATGTTTAATACAGCCTTAAAAATGGCTGGTATTGATTATGTGCCAAACAATCCGCTAGATATTAAAAAAGAGACTTTTAATCAAATGCGCTATTATTTTAGACAATTTGGATTAGGAGTGCTGACTGGTATTGATTTACCGAATGAATCGCTTGGACAAATAGGTAGAACAGATCATATACCAGGATTTTTACTTGATTATGCGATTGGACAATATGATACATATACGCCGCTACAGCTTGCCCAATATATTTCAACAATCGCAAATGGCGGTTACCGAATGAAACCACAAATTGTACAAGAGATTAGAGAACAACCAAACCGCCCAGAGGATGTCGGAAAAGTAATTCGATCGATTGAACCAGTTATTTTAAATCGAGTGGATATGGACACTACATATATTAATCATGTAAAAGAAGGATTTAGAAGAGTATTTCAAGAAGCTGACGGAACAGGTACCGGAACGTTTAAAGGGTTACCATATAAGCCGGCCGGAAAAACAGGAACAGCTGAAACCGTATACGGCGGGGAAAGTGATATTGGAAGAGATGAGAATTATAACCGAAAAAAATGTTATAATTTAACTCTTGCCGGCTATGCGCCATATGACGCTGATCCGGAAGTAGCTTTTTCAGTTGTTGTACCATGGGTAAATGATGATAAATCCGGAATTAATTCCGCGATAGGTAAAGAAAGTTTGGATGCGTATTTTGAATTAAAAGCGAAACGATCAAATCCAGCCCCAATAGAACAGCAGAATAAGGAACAGTAAAAATAGTATCACTGCATAGAAACATATTGTGCAGTGATACATTTTTTGAGTTAAAAAGCATTTGAATAAGGAGGGAACAGATATGAAAGAGGAGATTAAGGGCGGCTGGGGGAAGTACATATTATTTATTTTTGTCATGGTAATAGCATACAATTCTTTTACGTTATGTAAGGTAGAAGGAAAATCGATGCAGCCGACTTTATATGAAGAAGACTACGTATTTGTAAATAAAGTAGCCGTACATTTTTCAAACTTACAGCACGGAGAAATTGTTATTATTAAAGAAGAAGATGAGTCGAAATATTATGTAAAACGTGTAATAGGACTCCCTGGTGACGTAATTAACATAACGAATGGAACTGTATATGTAAACGATAAAAAACAAGAAGAACCATATACAAACAAAGATTTATTCAACAATACACAAGTGTTCTATAACTTTCAAAAGACAAAAATCCCACCAAATAAGTTATTTGTAATGGGAGACAATCGCGAACATAGTAGGGATAGTCGCAATGGTTTAGGCTATATTGAAGAGGATAACGTAATTGGAAAAGTAGAATTTGTGTATTATCCTTTTTCAAAAATGAAAATACTAGACTAGTTTAGTGTTTTTATATTCCTTAAAAAACAATAATTAGATGCTTTTATAACCGGAATGAAGTTAACGGTTAAGGAATAGAAAGGAACTGATCGCATGTATAAGTACACAATTTGTTTCATTAGAAAAGGAAATGAAATACTCTTATTGAATAGAAATAAAAAGCCGAATATGGGCATGTGGAATGGTGTTGGAGGAAAAATTGAAGATAATGAAACGCCATATGAAGGAATAATTAGAGAAACGTTTGAGGAAACAGGCATAGATCTTCCAAGTGTAACGTTTAAAGGGAATGTGGTTTTTAAAAGTAAGGACGAGCCTCGAGGTAGTGAAGGGATGTATGTATTCCTTGCTGATTTGCCAGATGGAGTACGTATAGATACACCATTAAGTACGGCTGAAGGGTTATTAGAATGGAAAGAAATTAATTGGATATTAGATGGTGATAATAGGGGTGTAGTTAGTAATTTACTAAAATACTTACCAAGAGTATTAACAGAAGATAATAAGTTAGAGCATATATTCACGTATGATAACCGGAATATAATTGATTATACAACTACATTTTTGACAGAAGATGATACGAACAAACGATATGAAAAACAACTCGTTTCTCAATAGAAGGGGATAAGAGCAATCGGTATTTTAGATTGCTCTTATCTTTCTTTACTTCTAAAACGGTAACACCATGTTGCTCTAACCAACTACACACCATTTTCAGTGTAGTCCCTTTATTAAGTAATTTCGTCCATTTTGTATTCCAAAATATCACCTGGTTGACAGTCCAATGTCTTACATATTGACGATTGTTTAGCTTCATCGAAATAATGCTGTAGACCTTTCATTGAAGAAGGGGAATATTGGGGGAAATATGTTTGTTATTGCTTTATTCAAAAGAAAGAAACGCTTATGCTTCATTTTTGAAACATAAGCGTTTTTGTTTAAAATACTCAAAAAGAAAAATCCTTTGGTAAAGTACCATTTTTAATCACCGTTCGTAACCCATGTTTTATAATCCAAGAGTTAACAGGATGCTGTTTATCACGTAATTGCTGCACCCATTGAAAGACGAGTTCTTTATCTTCTTTCGTAATATCGTTAATATGATTGGCTACAGATTTTTGAACGTATTTAGAAGGATCGTTCATTAATGGTTCAAGAAGCTGTAAATTGTTCTTAAAGTCACCTTTTAATGCTCCCGTTTTTTTCGCCCAAGGAAGCCTTGGTCTAGTGCCTTCGGAAACTAATCTCCTAATGTGGCTGTTTTCATCGTGAATCCACTGTTGTAATATATGTAGCGTCTCTTCATGGTATGTTTCAAGGAAAGGCCGAATGGCATATTCAGCAGTATTTCTTTTCGTTATTTCATACATTGCATGGAATGAGGATTCAAAATCGTTAAGCCCATATTTTTCAACGTATTTTGCAAGAGGCATGTACATATATCCGTTTGTAAATGTGCCTACTTCTGTTGTATTTTCTGGCCCCAATGTTTTTAGTAATATATGTATTGCTTCCTTAAAATTTTTTTGTAATGCAGTGTGTAATTCATCTGCTATTACTTCAATACGTTGCTTTAATTCTAAACCTTCAACTTTACATGTTACAGAAGATACAAAGTTTTTTTTAGAGAAATTAGGGGCGTATTTACAAATGGAATCAGCCATTTTTTCTGCTAATTCTTCATTAAATAAAAATTTTAACGGAACGTATTTACCCATCTTTTCACCTCAGTGGTTACATAAAAACAATTTTTATTTTTTAATTGATAATCCATAAACTAAAGTCTCACTTGGAGTCGTAATACTAAAACCAGTCGTCTTATAATCAAGTTTCACCGTATTACCAGTGTAGTCTTTCGTAAATGAGTCCATTTGTACGATAAAATCTGCGTCTTCATATACAACATCATCTGCATGATATGTATCCCAAACTAAATCTACATCAACGAAAATACTACAAGAGTTCGTCATTGTTCCTCTAATGCGAATGATCTTTTTATCTTCACGTTCTAGTCTATGTATAGCTGTTTTTGCTTCATCAGTAATACGAATGTTCATGAAATCCCAACCTTTATTTATATTTCCTTTATTATTGCAAAAACAAGAGCAATAGGGAAGTAAAGAGATTTGTAACAAAAAAACGAGCAAACCATTTTGTTTGCTCGTTTCATTTTATTTTATTTTAGTTCACATTTATCAAGTGGAATCACTTTCGTTTTCTTCGTAAATTTATATCCTAACCATAGTACTAAGAAGAGTGGTAAACCGATATAAGAAACGAGTACACCGTTCCAATCGATTGATTCGCCCATAAATGCACCGTAGTTTTGTCCTAAAATTACGATGATACAAAGTGTAAATGCGAAGATTGGACCGAATGGGAACCATTTAGCTCTATATGGTAAGTCTTTTAAATCTTTTCCTTGTGCGATATATGCTTTGCGGAAACGGTAATGACTAATTGCAATGCCGACCCATGCGATAAAGCCAGACATACCAGATGCGTTTAATAACCAAATATATACAACACCGTCACCGAATAAAGAAGCAATGAAGGCGATACTTCCAACAATTGAAGTTACGATTAATGCGTTAACAGGTACGCCACGGCTATCCAATTTACCTAAGAATTTTGGTGCTTTTCCTTGGCGAGCTAAATCCCAAAGCATACGAGTTGATGCGTACATACCAGAGTTACCAGCGGATAGTACGGCAGTTAAAATAACAGCGTTCATAACAGAAGCAGCAAAGGCAACGCCCGCTTTTTCAAAAATAAGTGTAAATGGACTTACGGTTACATCACTTGCGGCAAGGCTTTCAGTTGTATAAGGAATTAATAAACCGATAACGAGAATCGCAAGGATATAGAATAAAAGAATACGCCAGAAGATGGAACGAATCGCTTTCGGAATATTACGCTCTGGATCAGATGTTTCACCAGCAGCTACCCCTAATAATTCAGTTCCTTGGAATGAGAAACCAGCTGCCATAAATACACCGATAATTGCCATAATACCGCCGTTAAATGGTGCATCTGCAACAGTAAAGTTTTTAAAACCGACAGGTTCTCCGCCCATAATGCCAAAAATCATCATAAAACCGACAACTAAAAAGATAATAATAGTAACTACTTTAATAAGTGCGAACCAATATTCAGATTCACCAAACCCTTTAACAGACAAATAGTTTAAAAGGAAAATAATAGCTAAACATAATCCACTCCAAATGAGGGAAGGGGTATCTGGGAACCAAAATTTCATAATTAATGTTACGGCTGCGAGTTCAGCAGCAATTGTAATCGCCCAGTTATACCAATAGTTCCATCCGAGTGCAAAACCGAGTGATGGATCAACAAATTTTGTTGCATACGTACTAAAAGATCCAGTAACAGGCATGTAAGCTGCGAGTTCAGCTAAGCTTGTCATTAAGAAATAAACCATAATACCAATTGCGGCGTATGCGACTAATGCACCACCAGGTCCAGCTGTATGGATCACACCACCGCTGGCAAGAAATAATCCGGTACCAATTGTACCGCCGAGAGAAATCATCGTAAGGTGTCTTGATTTTAAACCGCGTTTTAATTCACCTTTTCCTTTTGTAGTTTGCGTTTCAGAGGTAGTTTGATTCGTTGCGCCATTCATGTTCAACACTCCTTTTCTTGTAAGATAGGAAGGAACGGGGGGAGAAAAATACAAAAAACCGCCAAAGGACTTTGGCGGAACGTTTCACAAATAACCACCCCATCATACCCTTCCGTTAAGATAGCACACCACGTTTACACGGTAATTTTGTAAACGTGACAGTTCTGTTCCTTTCGGAGACAGCCCCAGCTTATAGTTCCAGAGAAGAAATATAAACTTCGGCAACTTTTCCTTTCAAACGGAGTCGGTGACATTCTCTGTGTCTCGTCCGTTTTACTTTTAAAAGTCGCAACCTCTACCTCATCGGATTGATGAGGATTTATATATTGCTAAGATTTTTAATATATGGCAATTGTAATGACTTTCTGAAAATATTGCAAGGATTTTTGTTGGGAAAAGTCAAAAAATATCGGTTATTGTATAGGAAACGCTTGCAAAACTCCACTCGAACCTACTGTTATGTAACAATAAATGAAGAAAGAAATTGTTATACAAATGTTTCGCAAAAAATACCGAGAAATCCTCTAAAGAAAAAAGAAAATTCAGAAAATATATTTCGACATTCACATTTTTTGTTATAATTAGATAAATGTTTAATGGGAAAGGGGAAACCATCGTGAAATTAGAAACGGACAGACTATACATAGTACCGTGTACAGAAGAGAAGTTTCACATTGCTGAAAAACAAGGATACAATAGCGGTCCACACATTGTAGGGCATATAGAAAATGTAAAACAAGATGCTACTGTATTACCTTGGGGCGCATGGTATGTGATTCGAAAAGAAGATGATGTCGTTTTAGGTGATATTGGGTTTAAAGGGAAACCGAACGCGGAGAAAACAGTGGAAATTGGCTACGGTTTTGTTGAGAAATATTGGAATAAAGGATATGCTACAGAATCTGTAGATGAATTAATAAAATGGGCTTTTCAGACAGGTGAGATAGAAGCGATTATTGCAGAAACACTTCCTCATAATGATAGTTCAATTCGTGTATTAGAGAAATTACAGATGAAGAGAGTACATACTACAGAAACGATGATCAATTGGAAAATAGAAAAATACCGCTCGAAGTAAATCGAGCGGTATTTTTGTAATTACGGTAGCATTTGTTTCTGATCATTCGGATATTGGGCTGTTGATGCGTTAGAACGATTGGAATGATTACGAACAGCGATGAAAATAGAGATAATAACGACAAGGCCAACTGCCACGTAAGAAAGTGAAATGATAGTTGGATCTACTTTAAATGTTGTAAGTAGTGTACGTATATTCGTAAAGATAATAAGACCACCAACTAATACACCAAGTAAATGTGCTGGAACGATACGTACTAACCATGCGGCAATTGGAGCAGCGACAATACCGCCAAGCATTAACGCAAATACCCAAACCCAGCTTACTTGTTCCCAGCCAAGTGAGATGAAGAAGCCGATTGTTGCCGCAAGTGAAACAGGAAATTCACTCGTATCTACAGAACCAATGACTTTTCTAGCTTCATTTCCTCTTGCAAGAAGTACGGGGGTCGTAATTGGGCCCCAGCCACCGCCACCAGTTGAGTCAACGAATCCAGCAAATAACCCAAGTGGTACAAGTTGCTTTGCAGACATACGTTTTTTGGAAGTGACAATTTGTTTTTGAATAATGAATCGTAATAAAATATAAACTCCTAAAGTGAATAAGAATACGGAAATGTACGGTTTAATGACATCACCAGGTAAATTACTTAAAAAACATGCTCCAACAAATGCGCCAATTGCTCCAGGTAATGTAAGTCTAGAAACGGTGTACTTATCAACGTTTCCAAATTTAATGTGAGATGCGCCAGAAGCCGCGGTTGTAACGACTTCAGCTAAGTGAACAGATGCGGAAGCAACAGCTGGTGCGATACCAAACATTAATAATAAAGAGGAAGACGTTATACCATACGCCATTCCAAGTGCTCCATCAATCAATTGAGCGAAAAATCCGATAATAGCAAAGACAATTAATTTCTGCATAATAATCCCCCTGTAATAATAAATGAAAAAAGCACTTTTCCCGTATGAGAAAAGTGCCTTTGGTTTTTCCAATCAGCAATAATTAAATTTGTTTTATTATAATACACATTAATCGTATAAATCAACTAGGTTTTAAAGTTTTTTGAATTGAATGAAAGAAAAATAAAATATACAATAAAAGGATGGAGAGAAAGGGGAGAAAGACATGTTAGCATTCGATCATCTCGTTCACGCAGTACATTGTACACCGGAGGAAGCGGCAAAACAAATGCAGGGACTAGGATTTCATACTGTATTAGGCGGAGAGCATACGAATTGGGGTACTTGGAATAGTTTATGTTACTTTGATTTATCATATATAGAATTTCTGTCAGTTCAGCATGAAGAAAAAGCGAAAAAAGCAGAAAATCCATTAGTACAGGAAACGGTCGTGAAGTTACAAAATGGAGAAGGGATGCTACAAATCGCAATTCGAACAAATGAAATTGAGGAATTAGCTGATCGATTCAATAAGCACGGCTTACATACGATCGGACCATTTGAAGGGAAACGTATGAGAAATGATGGACGTCTTTTAGAATGGAAAATGTTATTTGTAAAACAGGAAGAAACCGGACCGAAATTACCTTTCTTTATACAGTGGAATGAAACAGATGAAGAAAGAAGAAACGATTTACGGAACATTGGAACGATTACAGAACACAAAAACGAAGTACAGCAAATTGAAACGATTCATTACGCAGTGAAAAATGTTCGAGAAACGGTGCAAAAGTGGAAAGAAGTAATGGGGCTAACTGTAAGTTCACTCACAAAAAATGAAGAGTGGAATGCTGAATGTCAAAGTGTAGTGTTTGGTGATATTCATGTACAGTTCTGTGAACCAATTGGAGAAGGGTTAGTACAAGAACACCTGAAAAAACAGGGCGAATACCCTTTTGCAGTCGAGTTTAAAGGGAAAAATAAACGAAAGCATGAAGTGTTAGATAGTTTGTACATATATTGATAGAGGTGGATGTTTTGGAAGAGATATTAAGAGAGATAGAAAGAAAACTAGAATGGCCTATCATTGTAAAAGCGACTGTTATTTCAAAAGGTTTTTCATTCGATGAAAAATATAAAATTGAATTAGAGAGCGAGGAATCGTATTTTATTAAAATATGCGATTTTTCATATTTTGAACGGAAGCAGGAAGAATATGAATATATGCAACAGTTAGAATCCTTACATATTCCTATGCCAAAATTAATTCATTTTATCAGTCTTGCTGAATTTAATAAATGTATACAAGTTTTTGAGTGGATTGATGGGTTAGATGGTGAAGATATATTAAGAACTTTATCTATGGAAGAGCAGTATAGGGCTGGCAAAAAAGCTGGGGAAGTATTAAAAAAAATTCATATAGTCGAAAAACAAGATAAAAATAACTCATGGGAAATGTCTATATGGGGTAAATATGAGAGATACTTAGAAGCGTTGAAAGCATATAAGGTAGACTTTTTAAATTTAAATACAGTGTTAGATTTTGTAGCGAATCATAAAGATTTATTAACAAATCGTCCCACTGTATTTTTGCATGACGATTTTCATCCAGCTAATATAATGATTGACCAAAATGAGTTTCGGGCTGTCATTGATTTTGCTAGATTCGATATCGGCGATCCTATTCATGATTTTCATAAAGTAGCACTATTTACAACGGCTATTAGTAAACCATTTGCGGTTGGGCAAGTCCACGGTTATTGCGGCGGCGAACCTTCTCTCCATTTTTGGAAACTGTATACATTGTATGTAGCAATGATATTCCCAGCGGACATCGTATGGACATACCGAACGACACCTTATTTAATAAATGATATGAAAGAGAGATTAAACGGAATTTTAGAAGATCACAATCATTTTGCATCCTATATTCCAAAATGGTATCAATCAAGTGAATTTAACAAATAACGGAGGAATTCATATGGATAAAATAGCAGTCATTTCAGACATTCATGGCAATATTCCAGCATTAGAATCAGTACTGAAAGATATTAAATTAAGAGGAATCGAGCGCATTATTTGTCTTGGAGATTTAGTAGGAAAAGGTCCTCATTCTAGCGAAGTGATTGAAATCATTCGTAAAGAATGTGAAGTAGTCGTAATGGGGAACTGGGATGATTTCATTACAAAACCAACTGAATTTGAAACGTTAAAATGGCATCAAAAACAACTGTCAGAAGAGCAAAATGAGTATTTAAGAAGCTTACCATTTTCAATTGAATTTTATATGAGCGGGAAACTCATTCGTATGTTCCACGCTTCACCGAGAAGTTTATATGAAAGAATTCAGCCACACGCCGCAAGAGAAGCACGTGTTAGTATGTTCGAAAACAGTGATCTCACGGAGAATATAGAAGGAGAAAGAAAACCAGATGTCGTTTGCTACGGTGACGTTCACCAAGCATTCGTTCAAAATTTCAGAGGGAAAACGCTATGCAATACTGGTAGCGTAGGAAATCCGCTTGAAATTACACAAGCTTCTTATTTAATATTCGAAGGGATTTACAATGAAAAAGAAGCAGCGAGCTTTTCCATCCAACTTGTAAGAGTACCGTATGATATTGAATTAGCCATCAGGCTAGCGGAAGAGCTTGATATGCCAGAACTTGAGGAATATAAACAGGAATTACGGACTGCTTTGTATCGAGGTTTTAAAGGGAAGTAAGCCAATCATAATATATCAACGATTTTTCAAATATATCTATCGTAACTTAAAATATATCAACGATTTTTTTAATATATCGACGATTCGACAAAGGATATCGATTTACCGACAAATAGTGACATATAAAGTTAATTGTAATTTTGTTATGTAAACTAAATACAAGGGAAAATATCATGAACCGAAAACAATGTATAAAAGAAATTGCTAATCATATTTTAATGTTAAATGTAACGCATCCAACAAGAGTTGGAGTAAGTGGTATTACAGCATCAGGAAAAACAACATTTGCAAACGAATTAGCGGAAGAAATAAAAAAACGAGGGTTACCAGTAACGCACGCTAGTATTGACGACTTTCATAATCCAAGAGTGATTCGTTATACACAAGGTAAAGAATCTGCAAGAGGGTATTATGAAGATGCACACGATTATACAGCTTTCAAAGAAAGATTATTAAAGCCTTTAGGACTTGACGGGAATTTACAGTATGAAACGATTTCTCATAATTTAAAAACGGATATTCCTGTACATAATGAGCCGTTAATGGCTCAACCCAATATGGTGCTAATAGTAGATGGAACGTTTGTATTGAAAAAAGACGTTGCGCATTTATTTGATTACAAAATCTTTGTAGATACAGATTTTGAGATTGCGAGAAAACGTGGTGCGAAGCGGGAGACAGAAGTTTTTGGAAGTTATGAAGAAGCAGAGAAGATGTTTTTAAACAGGTATCATGCGGCTTGTAAGATGTATATAGATGAGCATAATCCGAAAGATTGTGCGGATGTTGTATTTCGGAATAGTGATTTAGCAAATCCAGAAGTTATATTTCAAGAGCGAATGTAATACACAATCAAAAGTATATGTATAGCCTTTTATTAATAGTTATAATTCTCGTATAATTATATTAGCTTTAGAAAGTGAAAAACGGGGGATAAGGCAATAAAAAAACGCAAAAAGGGGACAAGAAATATAATGAATGAAGTACTAGAATTAAAAGAAGAACTACAACAAATTAAAAATAATAATTATGCTGTACCAGAAGACGTAGATGCATATCCATATGCACAGTGGATGCTAGATTATATCGGATCACCAGATGCAGAACTGCGTGATGATTTAATTTATAGTACGCTTCACAAATGGATTACAAATGATGTGTTTAGACAAAAAGAGTTACGAGGATTAATGCTGCAAGCAATTAGCCCTGATTATTTATTTTATAAAATTGGTGAAAAGGGAACAGATTCTGTTTTTAAACGTGCATTCTCTGTATTAATTCCACCACTTATTTTATCTGTTCATGAAAGAGAGCCATTGTTATCTGAAGAACAATTGTACAGCGTGGCAGAGCAAGTTCTTGAATATGTATATTTAGAAGAAGACGTAAGAGGTTATATTGAGGGAAAAGGCTGGGCACACTCTACCGCACATGCTGCAGATGCGCTAGATGCTTTAGCACGTACAATTCGAAATCGTGAATTTTCATATGCAATACTAGCTGCTGTTCGTCAGAAAGTTCGCTTGAATGACTATGTATACATCCACTTTGAGGATGAGAGATTAGTAACGCCGATTATGTCGTTACGTAATCAAAATATTTTAACTGAAGAAGAGTGGAGCAACTGGTTACATAGTATAGCAATTGTTGAAGATATTCCAAATCCTCAGCACGATATTTTAGTACAAAATATTAGATCTTTCTTAAGAAGTTTATATTTCAGAGTTTTAGAGACAGAGGGTAGTACAGCCTTTACAGATGATATGTTGGAGACTTTGAAGAAGTTGAGTAGGTATTAAAAATACATAAAACCAACACCTCCCAACCATACTAATAAAATGTGTTGGAGGTGAGTTTAATGGACAAAAAAGACTTTGAAAAAGTGTATAATGATTACTTACATCAAGGGGAAGAGCAAGTTCAATTTGAAGTAGCTCAGAATGTCGTCTCAGGGGCAGAACAAATCGTTGCCGTTCGTAAAAATGATGACGGGGATTTGATTGGTTTTAAAACAAGCGGCGGAAGAGAGTTAGATTATATGACTGCTCTTAACGAAGCAAAATCTGGGAAGTTAGCTCATGTGGACGTATTTCATAAGTATGGTAGGGACATCATACGTAGCGAACCGGATGGTATAAAGGAAAACAACTTAGATAATTTACCGTCTTTTTAAACGGGTAAACTGGAGGAAGAGAATGTTCATTTGGATATTCTCTTCTTTTCTTTGTTCAGCTTTCCCTACAGATAGAAGTTTTAAAGTGAGAGTACACTTTTAAAGAGCTCTCTAAATTTCTCTTTATCTTCTGCTGTAAATGGTTTTGGACCCTTTGTGCGTTTGCCACTTTTTCGAACCATTGCGCTTAAATAACGTGTTTGTAATAGTTGGTCAATGTTTTCATTCGTATACTTATAGCCTTTATGGTGTAGCACAATACAGCCTTTTGCTAAAGCGAGCGAAGCAAGACCGTAATCTTGCGTTACGATTAAATCTTCTTTTTTTGCTAACTGCATAATACGGTAATCCGCAGCATCTGCTCCAGAATCAACATAAATTGTTTCCACACCTTTTGGTTGCTCTGCATTAGAATAATGAGAAAAACTAGTAACGAGTGTAACCGGAATTTCAACATTCGTAGCTTCAAAAATAATCACATCTTTTACAGGGCAAGCATCTGCATCAACGTAAATTTTCATTTTTATCACTCCTATAAATAGGTTCGTGTTGATAATAATGGTAGATTTAGGTTTTGTCAAACGAGATCTTATTTCCCGCAAACCAAAATAGCCTCACGCAAACGAGAAATACCTTCCTCAATTTGATCAATATTTACTTTCCCATAAGATAAACGAATATAACCATCTTTCGCGCCGAAAATACTGCCTGGCATAAAAGCAATTTCTTGTTTTAAGCTTTGCATAATGAGTTGTTTTTCGTTTATCGGTTCGTTTAATTTTCCCCATATGTATATACCGCCAGTTGGTTTTGAGAAAGAGATTTTATCGTGAAGTTGCTCGTTTAGGGCACGGACGATAATGTCTCTTTTTTCTGCTAGTTGTTTTCGTAACGGTACGATATGAGACTGGAATGGTACGGTTTCAAAAAATTGCTGCATAAGCCACTGCGGAAATATACTCATTCCTAATTCCATTTGGTGCCTAGCATCTGATAAGCGCTCGACCACAGACTGCGGAGCGACAAGCCAGCCGACACGTAACCCTGGTGCAATCATTTTGGATAAAGAATGTACATAAATGACTGTTCCATTTTCATCAATTGATTTCAAAGTAGGGCAAGGTTGCTTATTTTCTAACGTAAGCAAACTGGACGGATCATCTTCAACGATTGCAATTCGTAAGTCTGCGCAAAGTGATAACAATTTTTTTCTACGGTTTGGATGAAGCATCGTTCCCGTAGGATTTTGGAAATTTGGATTTAAAAAGATCATTTTAATACGGTGCTTTCTATATAACTCTTGCACATCATCCGGATTAATACCGTGCTCATCAACAGGTAAAGGGAAAATACGAATACCTGCTGATTGGAATAACGGTAGTGAATAACAGTGAGATGGACTTTCGAAAGCGACTGCATCACCTGGATTTAATAAACATTGTACGATAAGGTGAAGTGCTTGTTGTGCTCCAGATGTAATCATAATCGATTGTTCGGTCGCTTCAACTTTTAAATATTCCTTCATATATTTTACTACCGCTTTTCTGAGCGGGAGGTAGCCTTGCGGATGATCGTAACTTAATGAATGCGTTAATGGTTGTTCGCGTAAAATCGTTTGTAGTTGATCGTGAGGATAAAGATTACAACCGAGCTCTCCGTTTGCGAAATCTATCATGTTTTCATTTTGTTGTACTTCAGCTCGAATATGGCGAAGTAACGGTAAGTTTGGTAAGAAAGTACCACCTTCTACGAAATTTCTCCAGTTCGGCGTTAATGTCGGAGAAACGCCCCACATATGTGTACTTACACGTGTTCCTTTACCAGTCGTACTTTCTACAATTCCCATAGCACGTAGCTCATTATAAGCAGTCGTTACTGTACTTCGGTTTACATTTAACTGCGTAGCTAATTTCCGTTCAGAAGGGAGGAAGCTACCTGGAGGAAGTTCTCCATATGTAATACGTTTTTCAATAAAGTCAACAACTTGCTGATAAATAGGGATTTTACTATCATTATCTAGCTTCCATTCCATAAAAAACGCCTCCGTATCTTTTCGCTACATCAAGTATAACAAATTGGCTGGGTAAAAAAACAGCCAATTGGACGGTGTTATATCCAGCCAATTTTACTATGCTAAATAGGGAAGGGGAGATTCGGATGAAACGATGGCAAATGGAATGGCTCCTAGTATCAGTTGCATTAGTATGGGGAGCAAATTATACAATTGGAAAGTATGGCGTGGCATTTATGTCATCCATTCAATTTAATAGTTTACGATTTTTAGTAGCATCACCGGTATTATTACTTATTACTTTTATTATGGAACGCTCATTACGTATTGAAAGAAAAGATTGGCTACGATTAGTAGCAGTTGGCATCGTTGGAACGACAATGTATCAAACGATGTTTATGTTATCTGTAAAATATACTTCAGCAACGAACGCCTCATTATTAATTGCGATGTCACCTATATTTACAGGGATATTAGCAGTATTACACAAACAAGAACGTTTTTCGATGAAAGTACAAATTGGTTCAATCATAGCGTTTATTGGTGCAGCATTCGTTTTATTAACAGGACATACAGGAGGAGCTACTTACGAGTATGCGTGGCTTGGAAATGTAATTGGATTAGTCGCAGCAATTGCGTGGGGATGGTATCCAATTTTAGCGCAACCTCTCATTACAAAGTACTCTGCAATGAGAGTTACATCATGGTCTACATTAATTGGAATTGTACCTCTTGTTATATACTGTTTATTCAACGTAAATACATTAACTTGGCCAGTAGACATGCCAAGCTGGGGTTCACTTGCATATTCAATCATCTTTGCGACGATTTTCGGACTATCAATGTGGTATGTCGGTATTAGCAAAATCGGTTCAACGAAAGTAATGGTTTATATGTATCTTGTACCATTGTTTGCGGTTATCTTTGCGGCAGTAACAATTGGAGAGCAAATAAACATGATGCAACTCGTTGGCGGATTTATAATCTTTATCGGCTTATATGTTGTAAAAAAAGGCGGAATCAAAAAGCCAGCTCTCAATTTGAAAAAGGTAAGTTAACAGTGAAAAGGATCTCTTTCATATAGAAGGAGATCCTTTTTGTTTTTGTAATAAAATAGCTTGTTCCACAGCCCATTTTTGATGATCATGAAGGAGAAGCTCTACAGCAAGTAACGGAGACATCCATTGTAAAATATGGTCTTCTTCATGTTTTTTAACGGAATGTATCTTTTGTGCGATATAAAAGAACCCGTCATTCAAATAGTATGTATCTTCATTTTTTGAATAAAAATATCGTGCTGCATTACCGATATATTGTTCAATCTCAATTGTCCAGCCTAATTCCTCTAGTAATTCACGATGTAAACAACATTCTTTTGTTTCCGTACCTTCCATACCGCCACCAGGTAAAAAGAAACGCTCTCGATTTTGAATGACAGCTATGTTTGAAGTAATTGGATGGAAAATAACGGCATAGCAGCTTGGCCGTAATACATAATGAATGCTAGGTTCTTTATAACCAAAAGTAAGTTTACACATCATAAAACACCTCATTTTTCTATAAAATAGATAAAAGGAATATTAAGGAAAATATAGAATTATATAAGTATAATCTTATGGGATTGGAGTGGTAACAACATGATAAATCAAAAGTGTTCAAGGTGTAAAGAAATAACAGGTACATTACATGGTGGTAAAAAAATAAACGAAGAATTTTTATGTGAAGATTGCTTACAAAAAGGAATTGCGAATGGGGAAATCGAATTATCACAGGTGGAAGAAAAACAAACTTCGTATCTTTCTATAAAAATATTAAAAATAATGAGTGTTATTTATTTAATAGTCTCTATCATAACGGTTTTTTCTGCTGGAGCACTTATACAAGATCCAGGGTTTGGTGGAGTATCATTTTCAATAACAGGTGCAGTTAGTGTTATGATAATTAGCTCGATATTCCAATCTGTTCTTATATTTTCAGGTATATGGGTGTTCATTCTTTTGGTAGAAACGGTCATTAAAATTTATGAAAAAATGAAGTGAGTGAGAGGGAGAAATACATGCAAGTAAGAAACATACAAGGGGAAGATTATGTAAAGATTCATTCGGTTTTAAATGATTGGTGGGGTGGGAGAGATATGGCTGCCATGTTGCCAAAATTGTTTTTCGTTCACTTTCAAGCAACAAGTTTTATCATTGAAGAAGATGGCGAAACGCTAGGTTTCTTATGCGGATTCTTTTCGCAAACATATAAAGATGAAGCTTACGTTCACTTTATCGGTGTCAATCCGAAGTATAGAAGAAAAGGAATCGCATCGACATTATATTCTTATTTCTTCGATGTCGCTCGTGCAAACAATTGTAAAGTTGTAAAAGCAATCACATCACCCATTAATAAAAAATCGATATTATTTCATCAAGAAATCGGTTTTCGAATTGAGGCTGGGGATGATGAGGTAGAGGGTGTATCGGTACATACAAATTATGATGGAAACGGCGGGAGTAGAGTTTTATTTTTAAAACATGTGTAAAAGTAGGCTAGCGCTAAGTTAGCCTTTTTATTGTGAGGAGATAAAAGTATGGAGAATAAACAAAGTAGAAATGAGTATGTAAGACGCATACATACAGTTCAAGATTATATAGAATCAAACATAGATAGTTCACTATCCATTGAAGAACTAGCCGATGTAGCAGGATTTTCAAAGTTTCATTTTCATAGAATTTTTAAAGGAATAGTAGACGAGCCGTTATCTCGGTATGTGAATCGATTGAAACTAGAGAGAGCAACACATCTACTTACATATCGCACAGACATGACGATTACAGATATAGCCTATCACTTTGGTTTCACAGATTCAGCAGTTTTCTCCCGAACATTTAAAAGTCATTACGGTGTAAGTCCGTCTCAATATCGAAACGACAATAGCAAGAATTGCAAAGACGTAAGAAGAACTTCTCAATACAATGAATGTAAGAAGGTTCGAGGTAATGTTGAAATTGTAACAGCGGACAATATAAACGTCGCTTATATAAGACATATTGGTACATATGAGGAGTTAACTATAGCTTTTCCGGAAATGATAGAGAAATTATTTCATTACGCAGCGAAGGAAAACCATCAAGTATTTGAGGATACGAAAGTATTAACCATTTACCATGATCATCATGAGTTTACAGAAGACCATCATTTAAGAACAAGTTTATGTATAACAATTCCAGATAAATTCGCAGTAGAAACGAACGACATAGGAATAATGGTAATACCTTCAGGAAAGTATGCGGTAGGTCATTTTGAAATATTCCAAGATGAATATAAAGGAGCATGGGATTTCTTATACGGTGAGTGGCTGCCAAATAGCGGATATAAACCGAGAGATTCGTATCCTTTTGAAGTATATAGAAATGACCCAAAGCAGCATCCAAAGCATAAACATATAGTTGACATATATGTACCTATCGAACCTTTTTAATTATAGGTTAAAGGGGAAAGAATAATGAAAACTGCTGAAAAGTTAGATCAGATTATAAAAGAAGAATATAAAAATATGAATGGTATGTTAGTAGTGCAGAAAGGTAATGTTATTTTTGAAAAATATTATAACGGTTACGGTCCAGATGATGCATTTCACATAGCGTCAGTTACAAAAACGATAATCTCTGCGCTAATTGGGATATGTATAGATAAGGGTTATATAAAAAGCGTTGATCAAAAAGTAATAGAGTTTTTCCCGGAATATAACGTTCATTCATCTGAAGTAACAGTACGCCATCTTCTAACGATGACAGCTCCACATCCATTCGTAGACTGGCAGGAACCGTTAGAAGAACTATGTACACAACAAGATTGGATACAATATACGTTAAATAGGATAGGAAACGGCGGAGAAATTGGATCTTTTAAATATTCATCTGCAGGAGCTCATGTATTATCAGCAATTATTACGAGCGCAACAGGAAAAAGTGCGCGTGAATTTGCGAATGAACAGCTATTTCAGCCACTCGGCATGAGAGAAATTCCAAACTATAATATGAAAGCATTTGGATTCGATGACTTATTCGGAAAAGATGTAAAGGGATGGGTTCATGATCCGAATGGTGTTTCGACGGGCGGCTGGGGACTTACGTTAACAGTTAAAGATATGGCTAAGTTTGGACAGATGTATTTGAATGAAGGTATTCATAATGGAAAACAAATTCTATCAAAATCATGGATAAAAGAATCGACAACAATGAACCAAAATCAATATGGTTACTTATGGTGGTTACGAGAAGAGGATGGAATCTTTTCATACTGTGCAATGGGTGATGGTGGGAATGTGATTTGTTGTATTCCGGAGAAGGAATTGGTGGTCGTGATTGCTTCTGAAATTATACCGGAAGTGCGGGATAGATGGGGATTGATTTCGAAATATATTCTTACTTATATACAATCGAATAAATAAATTCAGTAAAAAGATGGTGTGAATTGGAATGTCATACCGTTTTTTTTGCCTTTATGTAAAAGTAAGAGATAGAAAGAGATTTCTCTAGATGGATGAAAGACGTTGTTTGAAAGGTGAGAGTATGATGACAAAATCTAATATTGTAGAAATTATTTCAGCTTTAGTATCTATTATAGGTGTGTATGTACTAATAAATGCACCAGAAATGGGGAGTAAGGTAGCAAGTAGATCTGTTGCAGAGTAGGATGATCATATGGATACGTGTACAAGTTTAGCTATATTACAAGGATATGGAAATTCATACACAATTCTAAGTATTATTTGTTTAAATATGTATGGTTTAGATTAGATGACCTTAAATTATAGATTAATGATTGGACATGAGCAACTAAAATTTAATATTAATCAGGTGTAAATTTACGGGGTGTTGAAAAACGAATTTTCAGGTAACTACAAAATGTTTTTTTATTACAAAATAATCCAGGGTATATTATCCGAGGATTAATGACCTGGAAGTTGCTCATTTGAAGATACAGAGAGAAATAAAGCAGGATTAGGAAAAATCTAAGTGTATGAAAATCAAGTCTCGATTTAGATTTTATATCATTTTGTTAGAAGAAATGTAAATATTATGTAAAAAATGTTAATTTAAAGAATATTCCAACTTTCTTTTTTGTTTTTTCTTATATAATGAGGGCACGGCCTGAAAATACTTAAATATTTAAGTGAATATTTTAAACAAGGGGGATTAGGTATATATGAAAAGCCTAATGAAAAAGACATTAGCTACTTTGGGTATAACAGCTTGTGCAGTAGGTATGGTTTCTTCAGTCTCATTTGCCTCAATTAGCTGGGATTCAAGTGCAGCATGGGTAGGTTCCGGAGCTAAAGCTTCTGCATCTGCTTATACGGCGAAAACAAATGAATCTCATTATTATAAGATGACTGTAAGTGCTCGTTTTAATGATGGATCCTCAGGTTTTAGGCAATTGCCTAATGCTTCAAGTTCTGATCGTGTAAATGTTAATTTTACATCAAACGGACCGGTAAGCAGTGGTAACTCATCCCATGAATGGATAATGGTTGGTGATAGTGCGTACACATCGAAGGTCATGACAATAAAGTAAGGACTATACAAACAATAATAAAAACCGTGAAAAAAAGGACCTATACCTCTTTCACGGTTTTTAAAATTCGGAGGATATATGAATTTAGTATTAAAAGAAATAGCGGTGAACAAAAAAATATTCATTATGTTATTTATTGGGTTTGTATTAACGATATTGCCAATACTTATAGCTATATCTACTCGAGATTATTATGATGAGAACTATTATGATAGTAAAAATGGTTATTTCAATTATTACTACTCCATTCAGCTTACTAATATGGGGGAATTAAATTTCAAAGAATTTCAAATGTTAGCAGAAGCTGATTTCATAAACTCTAGCGTTATTACAAATGATATTAGTACAAATATTCCAGATATCGGTCGTGTGACTATCATTGGTCTTATTAATCAGAATTGGTTCCCACCTTTATTAAAAGGTTCTCACATAAAGCAAGGGGAAGAAAATAATGTAATTATAGGAAAGAAAATTTATAAAGATTCTGTAACAATAAAATTATTTAATAAGGAATATACAGTTAAAGGTGTGGGTGGAGCAAATACAGGAGATGAATATAATTATAAAATTTACGTCTCGCTAAATGATATGCCAGATGAGGTGAAACGAAGTATACAGAATGAAAATACATTTCAAATGATAGTTAGGTCTAACGGGGATCCTAAAAAGGAGATAGACAATTTCATTCAGCATGTTAAGCAGAAGAAAAAAGATACAAATGTCAAAGTGATAAATGAAAAAGAGAATTATGATAAAGAAAAAAACTCAAGTCACGCAGTGGAAGAATTGCTAAGTTTTCCATATAGACTCCTTTTCATAGCTTTAATTAATTGCATAATTGTAAGTTATTTTTGGATTTACACGAAGAAAAAAAGTCTATCACTCAGGAAAGCCTTGGGAGCAAGTAGCTTGAATCTTTTTATATTTATATTTAGTCAACTATTCATATGTGCAATCACAGCAGCAGCCTGTGCAATAGGTATACAATGGATTTTAAGCATTTTGAGTACAACGATTTTAGAATATACAAGTTATAGCATTAGTTTCGGTTTTTTCCATATTGTAATGAGTATATTTAGCGCTTTTTCTATATCTTTCATTACCGCTTTCATACCATTCATCTATGTGTTAAAAAGTGAACCTGCTAAAACTTTGAAGGAGTCAAAAATATGATGAGAATAAAAAGCGCTGTAATAGCTTTAAAAAAGAGATTTTTATTTTCACTGCTGCTCCTCATACAATTTACATTTGGATTATCAACTATAACGAGTTCTATTAATGTATTTTCGAATTTATACTATCTCAATGACAATTCCAGTTCGGTATTAGATTTGAACAACACATACTTAATTTCTTTCGATATGACTACAGATAGGTTAAGAAGTGATCAATTCAATAAAGAGCAAATTCAACAGATTTATAATAAAATTCAACAAAATAAAGATGTGATTTCATTTGGAACATACGAAGAGAGAATAATAGAATTAGAATCGAGTAATAGATTACTTAAAAATAGTATGCTTGCTGATTTGAAAAATAAAACTTTTCATGATGAAAGACCTACTATTAATTCGATCCTAGTAGATGAAAACTATTATAGATTACTTGATTTTTCTTTCAAAAATGGTAAAGGGTTTTCACGCCAAGATTTTCAAAAAAAAGGTGAAGAGAAAATGAATGTGTTAGCTGGTTCTTACTTTAAAGAATATTTTCAAGTAGGGGATACAATTAATAATCGATATACAATTATCGGTTTTTTACCAGAAAATAAATTCATTGTAAATAATAATTCAACAAATACATATTTAAAGCTGGATAAAGCGATGATACTGCCTATGTCATCTGAAATGTATGGAGAATATGAATCAATGTTTTTAAGGTTGCATCAAAGTACCGTATTAACTTTACGAAAAGGTGCAGATGTAAAGGAATTACAAGAAACAATTCAACTTAAAGGAAATAGTGTTACGTTGCATTTAAAAAAATTGGAAGAAGAAATAAGTAAAGATATTACGGTTAATAGCTACTCTGAAATCCCGCAGCTTATAGTAGGAATACTATTTATTCTATTTTCAATAGCAGGAATTGTTGTAACCACTATCGTCTCTATTATGATGAGGAAAAGGGAATTCGGAATAAAAATGGTTCTTGGAGAAAGTAAGATTGGAGTTTTTATTCAAATTGTTTTAGAAAATACTATAGTAGGAATAGCTGGTTTCGGAATGGCATTAGCGTACTTTTCATTGAGATATGGGGCTCTTCTACAAACAGCAAAAGACCTAAATGTGGCATCTGTATTAGACTTTAAATTAAATTTACCAATATTATTTTTAGTATTCCTATTCTTACTGTTTATCATCATAGTTTCAAACTTTATAGTTTTCTTATTTATTAGAAAACTCGAACCGAAAACATTAATAGGTGGGATGGAATAATGAGTTTAATTGTATTGAAAGACATTAAGAAGGTGTATAGTAACAAGAATTACAATACGTTCGCGTTAAACGGTATAAACTTAACGATAAATAAGGGCGAAATGATAGCGATAATGGGTCGATCAGGTTCAGGGAAAAGTACCCTATTAAATGTTATAGGGCTAATTGATATGCCAAATGAGGGTGAATATACGTTAAATGAAAAAACATTAACTGAAATAAGAGCAAATAAAGTTCATAAAACAAGAAATGAAATGATCGGATTTATTTTTCAATATTTTGCGTTGTTAAAAGAACATACTGTACTGGATAATGTGGCACTACCACTCACATATAGAAAGCTAAAGCAACGGGAAAGAGAAAATAAGGCGAAGTTCTATTTAGAAAAAGTAGGATTAAAAGAACATATGCATAAAACACCCGACGAGCTATCAGGTGGACAACAGCAGCGCGTCGCAATTGCAAGAGCGTTAGTAGGTGAACCAGAATTAATATTGGCAGATGAACCGACCGGAAATTTAGATAAAAAAACAGGAGAAGAAATTATGAATTTGCTATTACAACTGAATGAGGAAGGACGAACAATTATTATTGTAACGCATGATATGGAAGTAGCGAATCAGTGTAATAGAATCATTGAGTTAGTTGATGGGGAAGTTGTGCGGAGTTAAAGAATTAATGAACAGAATGAGAATCAGCAATTCGGTTAAAATACAATTATTTTTAAATTTAGAAGCCATCTTGATTAATTTTTCAAAATGGTTTCTTTTTTGCTTATAGAATTAAAATTGTAGTAAAAAGCAAATTCCCCGTAACTTTTCACAACAAAAAATCGTTAAACAAAAGAATAGATTTTTTATCACGAATGGGGGAGAACCATGAAAATTCTAATTCTAGGTGGTACACGTTTTTTAGGAAGAGCTTTTGTAGAAGAGGCTTTGAACAGAGGGCATGAAGTTACATTATTTAACCGCGGAACAAACAAAGAAGTTTTTCCTAAGGTGGAGCAGCTTATCGGTGACAGAAATGGTGATGTATCAAGTTTAGAGAATCGAAAGTGGGATGTTGTCGTAGATACGTGTGGGTTTTCTCCGCATCACATTAGAAATGTTGGAGAAGTACTGAAAGATAATATTGAACACTATATATTCATCTCAAGCCTTTCCGTATATAAAGATTGGATCCCGCATGACATAAAAGAAGACTATATATTACAACCCGAACCAACGGAAGAGCAAATAAAGGCTGTAGAGAATGGTGAAGCTTCTCCTTATGAGTATTACGGTGCTCTAAAAGTATTATGCGAAAAAGAAGCTGAGAAGTATTGGCCAGGGCGTGTTGTACATGTAAGAGCAGGACTTCTATCAGGAATGTTTGATTATACAGATCGACTTCCATACTGGATTCAGCGTGTAGCAAAAGGAGGTAAAGTGTTAGTTCCAGGAAGAAAAGACCGTCCAGTGCAGATAGTTGATATAAAAGATGTTGCATACTTTGGACTCAACATGGCAGAAAACAATAAAGCAGGTATATTCAATGTTACAGGTCCGAATGATGAATTAACGATGGAAGAACTATTAAATACGTGTAAAAAGGTTACGAATAGCGATGCTGAATTTGTTTGGGTAGATGAAGCATTTATGAAGGAGCACAAAGTGCAGCCTTGGACAGAAATGCCTTTATGGCTTCCCGAAACTTTTTCATTAGAAGGGGAAACGAAGCCGTGGAAAGGTGGATTTTCAATTAGTGTCGAGAATGCTGTGAAAGAAGGGCTTACTTTTAGAAGAATAGAAGAGACAGTTACAGATGTGTATGAGTGGATGGAGAGTACGGAAGAATGGGAATTAAAAGCAGGTATTTCAAGGGAAAGAGAAAAGATGTTATTGGATAAATGGTATGAAATAAAGAGAGTTTAATTATCGTTTTTTCTTTTATGTAATCTTCCCCAGGGCACGGGTCTGTATATCCTTTTTTACGTTTGGAAGCAACTAGTTTGTTAGCTTCTTTTATACATTCTTCTTCTGTTTCAAATTCTTTCGCTTTTACACTACCAGCTGTGCCAATTTTTCCGTAAAACACAACGTAGTCTTTTTCTTTCACAACGATTTTCCAAAACTTATTTGATTTCTCAGTTTGCTGGATTAATAACGTTTCCATTCGTACCCCCATTATATGTTTCTAGTGTGCAATGTGATTGTAACATATGTATATGCACTTGTAATGATGAGAAATAAAAATTTAGAAAATTCGAAAACGATTGAATGAAGCGAGTGAATTTAGTAACCTTATTTGTACAGCACATACATAATCGTTTTGTGATAATTCGATATTTAATATATAAGGGGGATTACAGGTGGATCTGACATTCAAAGTAGAGGAAACATGTTTTAATTATCGCGTCGGAGCAATTTGTAAACATAATAATAAAATTCTTATTTTGCAAGGTGACGGTGAAGATTATTGGTACGTACCGGGCGGTCGAGTGAAAATGTTAGAAAATAGTGAAGACGCGTTACAACGAGAGCTTGCAGAAGAACTAGGCGTTCCTATTAAAGGGAAGAGATTAATATGGTCAGTAGAAAATTTCTTTACACTTTCTGAGCGAAAGTTTCATGAAATTAGTTTTTATTATGAAGTAGAGCTACATGAGTTACCTGCGAATGGAGCAGATCAATATATTTTGGAAGAAGAGGATAGAACATATCAGTTTAAGTGGGTGCAGATAGAAGAGTTACATGCATATAACTTACAGCCAGCGTTTATAAAAGAGAAAGTAAAGGATATAGCGGTTTATACAGAGCATATTGTTTTACAAAAGTAATGGTATTCGGAGGGGAAAATAGTGAAGGGGACGAAAAAAGAGGTACATATAGAAGATAAAGTAATTCGTTACACACATATCGAAAAAGGTTCTAGTACGGTTTGCTTTATGTTCTCAGGTTCAGGATATAATTACGATAAGCCGTTATTTTATTATGCAACGATGCTTATGCTTGAACATAAAATTGATGTTGTACATATTCATTACTCTTACGATGAACAGGTAATGAATAAACCAATAGAAGAACTAACGAAAGTAATGATGGATGATATTAATCCCGTAATAAATGAAGTGTTGAAAAATGAACAATACAACGAGACTTTGTTTTTAGGGAAATCACTCGGAACAATTCCAATTGCAAATGATGTAATGAAGAGAGAAGAATACTTACAATCGAAGATGATATTACTCACACCGTTACTAACTTTTGATTCAATTTTTGACTCTATTTTACACAGTCATCACAAGGGGCTTTTAGTAATTGGAGATAAAGATCACCAATACAATGCAGATCAAATTAATCAGTTTCATAAAACAAATTTAACGATCGATGTCATCGAAAATGCAAATCATTCTGTAAATGTTGGGGAATTTGAAACAGTGAACTCCATTGACGCTATAACAAAAATAATAGAAAAACTTAAAGAAGTTGTTAGGGCAACCTAACCTATCAATACATGCAAAAGAGGTGCGAATTGCACCTCTTTTACTTTAATAAGCCTTCAACACATGAAGCAAATAATCTTTCCGGTTCAGCGGATTATAATCAACACGTTTTCGAGTAGGGAAGGGAGTCGTTAGCTTAGTGAAACCAGCTGGCTTCGTTGTAAATATACCTTCTCCTTCTGTAAAGGAATGAAGCATGCGTTTAAAATTCTCTGTTTTCGCAACAGGTAATGAACCTGTTAATTGATAAGAATCATTATTGAATATAGGCTCTGCAAAAGTTGCTGGAATGGCAGCGAGCTTATACATCGCGGTACGAATTGCGTGCTCCGGTACAGTTAATTCAAACTCATTTACTGGTTCATATACATATGTTTCAGCTTGCTTTAAAGCATCCATTAAAACGAGCGGTGTTAAGTTTCTAAAGTCACTCGCTGTTGTGACAGGACTAGCATAACCTGTATGTGTTAGAGTGACGATAATATCCGTAACTTCCCAACCGTATAAACCTTGTTTTAACGTTTGGAATACAGTATCTTCAATCGCTTTATGAAATGCTAAAGGTAGTGAGCCAAGTTCAACGCCTAATTTATATGTTATGCCAGAATTAAGTTCACCAAGCTCCACATTGAACCCGATTGTGGCGTAAAAAGGATTCGCTTTTTCACCCATTACTTCAATGCTATTACCTACGCCAATTGGTTTCTCAATACACACAACTCGTGTATTTGAAAAAGTAACCTGCAAATTATATTTCTCATAAAGTGTAGTTTCAATTACTTCTTTTTGTACTTCACCGAAAAGGCGAATATATAGTTCATTATGAACATCGTCTTTCCACACTTGAATGAGTGGATCTTCTTCACATAGTTCCATAAGTGCAGCGTATAAATCATGAATTCGTTCTTTAGGTACTGCATCAATGGCTGCTTCCATTTGTGGTTCGGCAAAGTGAATGTCTTTTATATAATCAGTTCGTTCACCGATAATATCACCAATTTTAATATCATTCAGTCCCCACACTTTGCAAAATTCTCCACTAGGAACGGTAGAAATTTGAATGGCATCTCCATTATGAAATATGCACATTTTTTTAATCTTTTCCTTATGTGGTAGAGACTCATTTCGCTGAATATCCACATATTTTCTAATGTGTAAACTACCTGAAAAAAGTCTTACATAAGCAATCTTTTCTCCAGAAGGTTCACGTTCAATTTTAAAAACAACACCAGCTAATTCTTCATCTGGAGACGAATTATTAGCTGGAAGTAAGGCTGGAGTATTTTCAAGTAGTTCAGTTACTCCTATACCCGTCAGTGCTGAACCGAAGAAGATCGGATACAGATTTGCTTGTTGTATTTGTTTTTCAAGTTCTTCTCTTAATAATGTGTCCGTTACGATTTCGTTATTTACATATGACTCAAGTAATGATTCATTATAAGGTGCTAATCGTTCTATACAATCGTCATATGATTTATATTCAATAATACGAGCTTCCTTTGTTCCTTCGTTTTGGACAGAATAGAAGGGGAATGCTTCATTTGAAAGAATCGTTTTTATATGCTTTACAACTTTTTCAGTATTTGCGCCACTACGATCAATTTTATTAACAAATAAAATAGTCGGTATGTTGAGTTTCTGTAATGTCCGCATTAAAATCTTCGTTTGTGCTTGCACACCCTCAACGGCAGAAATAACTAAAATCGCACCGTCCAAAACGCGGAATGATCGCTCCACTTCAGCGATAAAATCAGCGTGTCCAGGTGTATCAATGACATTTACTTTTATATCATCAATAAAGAAAGAAACGACAGATGCTTTAATCGTAATGCCGCGTTGTCTTTCTAATTCCATTGAGTCAGTTTGTGTGCTTCCACTATCAACTCGGCCAACTTCTTTAATCACATTCGTTTCATAAAGAATACGCTCAGTCAAACTCGTCTTGCCAGCGTCTACGTGCGCGACAATCCCTATATTTATTGTTGTCATATATCAATATCCTCATTTCATTTTCCATTTTCATTTCCTCATTTCTATTTGTGTATTGCCGCATTACAATCACTCTCCAGTCATTTAAATTATTACTATTATAATGTAATTTACATTTTTTGTAACGCTACAAAGCGCCTTAATTTGGAAAAATAAAAATGAAAACAAAAAGCTTGCAATCTAAATCGATATAGATTATATTAATTGACATATCAACTATTGATACATCAAACATTTTTGATTTGTATGTAAAGGAGGGATAGTTTGACAAGTTCATGCTCAAAAGAAGCGATTATTTTATATAAATTACACTTTCTAAATAAAGAAGTAAGTTCGAAATTTGAAGGGTGTACGGGTATGAGCCAGTCTCGATTAGAGCTTATACTTCAGTTATATGAAGTAGGTGAAATTAGTCAAAAAGCACTTCAACAAGAAGTGAATATTGATAATGCGGCGATTACGAGGCATTTAAAGCAGCTTGAGGCTAATGAGATGATTGTAAGACGTAAAAATCCAGATGATAACAGAATTACGTTAGTTTCTCTAACTGAAGAGGGACGAAATAAAATTCAAGCGTTTCAAGAGGAAAAAGAACGTTTTGCAGCATCTGCATTTAAAGGATTAAGTGAGGAAGAACGCGATAATCTTTTAAATATGTTAAATCACATTCAAGAAAATATAAAAGAATTATAAAAAAGGGAGAATACAACTATGACTAACTCAGTAAAAACAAATGATTTTAACGAAATTTTAACAGGACGTCGTTCAATTCGTAAGTACGACCCGTCAGTGAAAATTAGCAAAGAAGAAATGACAGAAATTCTTACAGAAGCAACACTTGCACCATCTTCAGTAAACATGCAACCATGGAGATTCCTTGTGATTGAAAGTGACGAAGCGAAAGCAACACTTGCGCCACTTGCGAAATTCAACCAATCTCAAGTAGAAACATCTTCAGCAATGATCGCTTTATTTGGTGATTTAAACAACTTTGATAACGCAGAAGAAATTTACGGTACAGCAGTAGAGCGCGGACTTATGCCAGCAGAAGTAAAAGAAGACCAAATGAAAAAACTTTCAGCGTATTTCTCAATGGTTACACCAGAAGTTATGAAAGATACAGTATTAATCGACGGCGGTCTTGTAGCAATGCAATTTATGCTAGCAGCTCGTGCTCACGGTTATGACACTTGTCCAATTGGTGGATTTGAAAAAGACCAAATTGCAGAAGCATTCGGATTAGATAAAGAGCGTTACGTACCAGTAATGTTAATTTCAGTCGGAAAAGCTGCTGACACTGGATACCAATCAGTACGTCTTCCAGTTGAAAAAGTTGCTGAGTGGAAGTAATTTTATAACAAGATAGAAATAAGTGAGATATGAGAGGGGAAACACCATGATTATTATTCACGCAATATTTCAAGTAGACCCAGCGAAACAACAATCATTTTTAGAAGAAATTCAGCCACTACTTCATGGTTCAAGAGAAGAAAGTGGAAATGTATCGTATGACTTATATAAAGATACAGAAAAAGAAAATGTGTATACGATGGTAGAAGTATGGAAAGATGAAGCAGCAGTTGCGAGTCATAATACGAGTGAACACTACACTTCTTTCGTTAGCAAAGCATCACAATTTTTAACTGCTCCGCTTAATATAAAAGTTTATCGTGGAGAGTTAGTAAAATAATATAGTTCGAATAGATGGCCTTGGCATATTGCTGGGGTCATCTTTTTTATTTTGATTTGGCTTAACATACGAAAGTATACACGCTCTCTCTAAATAACACACATAATAATTAAGTGTAAATTAACTTTATTTACTTACATTTAATAATATGGTACTCTTATATTTGTTTTTTTCTACTAATGTAAAAAAGAAAATACAGAGTATATGCAACATTTCGTAGAGTAACGCTGCGTACATTTTCATTAATATAGAGTGAAGTAGAAATAAATGATAAATAGGTAGCATGCAAAAAAATTATTTGTAAAGGTGTGAAAACATAATGAACTCGGTATTAAAAAGTATACTTATTTCTTTTTCTTGTTCTGCAATAGGTATGTGTTGGTTACTGTTCATATTATTTAGAGGAGATGGAGACTGGTTATTGTCTTGGATAGGTGTATTCATGGCATATGTTTCTTTATATACTTTAATAGATTTATATTGTAAAAATACATATGATAAAAAAATAAATAAATGGCTTATAAAAACAGCAGTTACTAGCTTTAGTTTTGCGGTATTAGGAATCTCATTTTGTGTCATACACGAGCTATTAACACCGTGGAGTATGAGCATCATGGTTTGGTATTGGTTGGTAATGCTATTATTATTTTTAACGACTATCCTATCATTAGTCATTTTAGTTTTTGTTAATCGTAAAAATCATAATTTCACCGGAGGACATAGAATACTTATACTTCTAAATATACTTCTTACGTTAGGACCGGTATTATGGCCGCTATTACTTACTATTCTCGGAAATAGTATGAATGCTAGTGCAGGATGGTAAAAGTGAATATATGGTTCGAAATAGTGAGAAAAACGTGTTTATCAATAAATGAAAAACACGTTCTTTCTTATGATCTCATCCATACGTTTTCACTAAGTGTAACACTTTCTAATGCAGTATTTTACATGTGATTTTGAAAAAGAATTTCTAATACAGCTAATGCATTTTTAAACCAGCTTCGGAAAAATATGAGTAAGTCAAATGTACAATCTAATGAAGATAAAGGGGGCATCAGCTTTGTTGCCTTCATTAGATGATTATTATATTTCGAAGCAAGGTATGAGTTTAATATTTGTAAAATTGTTATTATTCTTATCTTTTTATATAATGAAGATTATAGGGATACAGGGGAGTCATGAATAGAAAATACTTTAGTTAATTAATTATTTTAATTTTAACTATTATAACAATGGAGTTGAATACATTGGGAGAGAATCAATTTAGATGGAGTAATAAACAATTACGAGAACAAGTTGAAGTGTTAGACGACAAGAGAAGCCCGCACATTGTATTAAGGAATGCAACATATTTAAATTCCTACATGCGTGAATGGATGAAAACGAATATTTGGATCTATGATGACCGAATTGTATATGTAGGAGAAAAATTGCCAGAGCAACTACGTGATTGTGAAGTTGTTGATTGCGAAGGGAAGTATGTCGTACCTGGCTATATAGAACCGCATGCACATCCATATCAGTTGTATAATCCCGAGACGTTAACGAATCATGTGATGCAGTTTGGTACAACGACATTAATTAATGATAATTTAACTTTATTTTTCACATTACAACGTGAAGTAGCGTTTCAGTTATTAGATGAATTTAAAAAGGTTCCGGCAAGTATGTATTGGTGGTGCCGTTTTGATGGACAAACTGAGCTGCAAAATGGTGAATCTTTATTTAATAGTGAAGAAATCATAGAGTGGCTGAAACATGAAGCCGTTCTTCAAGGCGGCGAGTTAACAGCATGGCCGAAATTATTACATGGCGATGATGAAATGTTAACTTGGGTACAAGAAACGAAGCGATTACAGAAAAAAATAGAAGGCCATTTTCCAGGGGCATCTGAAACGACGTTAGCAAAGTTAAAGTTGTTAGGAACAGATTGTGATCATGAGGCGATGACAGGAGAGGAAGCTTTAACTCGTCTTATGCAAGGTTACACCGTTTCTCTTAGAAATTCTTCTATTCGCCCTGATCTAGAAGTTTTAGTAAAAGAATTACTAGAATTAGGTGTGAAACAGTTTGATAGATTCATTTTTACAACAGATGGTTCACATCCGTCATTTTATGAAAACGGAATGACGAGTAAGATGATAGAAATAGCGATTAAGCAAGGGATACCAGTAATAGATGCGTATCATATGGCAAGTTATAATGTTGCTCGCTATTATAATATGGAGCATGTACATGGCTCAATTGCGACAGGTAGAATTGCAAATATTAATATTTTGGAAAGTAAAGAAAATCCGGTTCCCATTCATGTTATTGCAAAAGGACAATGGATGAAACGTGATGGATTCAATAAAAATGAATTATTACGTGTTGAGTGGGATGAATTTCAAGTAACACCGTTGCGGTTAGATTGGTCTTTAAAGAAAGAGGATATGATTGTTTCTGAAACAACAGGTATAAAGCTATTAAATGATGTTATTTCAAAACCATATGTAAGTGAAATCGACTTACAAAGCGATGAACTTTCTGGTGATCATGATGAATGTTTCCTTATGATGATTGCCCGTGATGGTACATGGCGAGTGAATACAGTTGTAAAAGGATTTGCAAATGAATTAGGTGGCCTTGCTAGCTCTTATTCCGGCACAGGTGACATCATTCTTATTGGAAAGAGTAAAGAAGACATGCTTACAGCTTTTCATAGAGTAAAAGAGATTGGTGGGGGGATGGTAATAGCGGAAAAAAATGAAGTGTTACATGAAATTGCCTTGCCATTGCTTGGGATTATGTCGGATTTGAAAATGAGCGAATTAATACAGGAAGAGAAAAAGATGGTGAAATTACTGAAAGAGCGGGGATACGCTTATAACGATCCCGCATTTACAATTTTATTCTTTTCTGCAACGCACTTGCCTTTCATACGGGTAACACCTATTGGATTATATGATGTGAAAAGTAGTAAAGTACTTGCCCTGCCAGTGAATGTAATCAATCAATATTAAAAGAAAGATCCTGTAAAAGGTTATTTTACAGGATCTTTCTCATTTCTAGCATAAGAATATACTAAGCCTCAAATAATATAGTATCTAAATTATTTGAGGTGATACGTAAATATGAAAAAACTATTGTATGTACTAAGTATTTTTATTTTATGTGTATCGATACAACACGTTGTACATTCTCAATCAGGTGCACCAGAGCTATCTTCAAATTGTCTTGAAGAAAGTAAAATACGTGATGAAAAGTATGTGAAAAATATAATGAAGGACATTAAATCTACGTTTCATTTAAATGTTGATGAAAAGGGTTTTAGGGAAATGAGTAAAAAAGATTTAGAGGCTGCACATTTAATGTATGGTGGCCGAGGTGAGGATACATATTATAATTCATTAACGAAAGCTTTTGAAAGTGGTGGATATAGAGGGGAAGCTAGGTTATTTGTAAAGGCGCAAGAAGCATTTTTACTATATAAAGAAATAGACGATACAAATGTAATGAAGCATCTTGAACTTAAAAAAGGAGAATGGGTTGTTACTGAAACGAAAAAGAAACAAGGGAAAATAGTAGAATACAAACCGTTACAATGTGAAAAAGATTATTTGAAAAAGAGAAATGAGTACCATAATGGGAAATGAGGTAACAATAATCTTGAAGGGGAAAGCTTTCATTAATAAATGTGAATGGGTCAAGAGAAATCACTAGCAAGTGCAATATAAAAACGTCATTTTAATCATTAAAAATGACGTTTTTATATTTTTAAAGCCTTTGCATCGCACTCCCAATTCTCTTTGCTAAATCAGTTGATACCTTATTGAAATATCCCATAACAACCTTTCTAATATCATCGGATATAACCTCCAAATCTTTTTCGTCCATTGTTACTAAATATGATTTTATAACGTTGATTATGTATGACATGAAAAGTTCAAAATAGTAACAGACCGCTAGATGAAAAAAACGCATATGTAGTGGACCTGTTGTAATAGAGGAAATTATGGAAAAATAAATATCGTGAAGAGAATTACTATTAAAATTTCAATCTTAAAAATGAATTTATACATGACTTTATAGAGAATGCACATACATAAATAGGGAAAATAACTAGGAGGAATGTAACATGTCGGATTGGTTACAATTAGATAAAGAATATATGATGTCTACGTATTGTCGCATGAATGTTGCGATAGAAAGAGGAGAAGGCTGCACACTATATGATGTAGATGGAAAAGAGTATTTAGATTTATTTTCTGGTGTAGGGGTAAATGTATTAGGATACAATCATCCTAAAATTGTGCAAAAGACAATGGAGCAAGTTACGAAATCAATGCATCTTCCATTTCATTTTTTAAACCCAGTTGCGATTGAGTATGCAAAGAAATTAGTTGAGTATTCTTTAAAAAAAGGAAAAGTCTTTTTTACAAACTCTGGTACGGAAGCGACAGAAACGACGTTAAAATTAATTGATAAATATAGATCGATTACGAATGAAGAACGTGATGGAATTATTGTGTTAAAAGATAGTTTCCACGGGCGTACGTTAGGAGCACTACATTTTACGAGACAAGAAAATGTATATCAAAATTTCCCTAAAACATCTATTCCTGTATATGAAGTGGAACGTGAAAATATAGAGCAATTAGAAGAGACAATCATAAATGAAAAGCCTATTGCAATTATGATTGAGCCTGTATTAGGAAGTGGCGGCATCTATCCTTTATCAATTGAATATTTGCATAGTGTTCAACATCTTTGTGATACATATAATGTGATTCTTATCGTTGATGAAGTACAGAGTGGTATGGGGAGAACTGGAAAACTATTTGCTTATCAAAATTTCAATATTACACCCGATATTATTCAAATCGGTAAAGGAGCAGGAGGCGGGATACCGCTAGGTGGAATTATTGTAGGTGAAAAATTATGTGATGTATTTTCACCAGGAGATCATGGAACAACATTTGCACATTCATCAATGGGAACAGCTTTAGGTTTAACTGTATTAAATACATTACTTGATGATGGGTTAATGCAAGAAGCTTATGAAACGTCACTATATTTAAATGAAAAACTGCAAGAATTTCAGAAAGAAAACTCTTATTATATTAAAGAAGTACGTCACGCGGGGATGATGTTTGGTATTAGTATGAACGATACGAATGAAAATGTGAAAAAACTACAAGTAGCATTAATGGATAAAGGTATGTTAGTGGATGTTACACAAGGAAATATTATTCGATTACTTCCGCCGTATATTATTACGAAAGAGGAAATTGATGCATTTGTTACAGAATTTATTTCTTGTATTCATAGTTCAGCAGCGATAGTAAATGTTTAAAATACAAATATAAAAAGTACCTCATTTTTAATTCAAACAGGAAGAAAATAGGGGTGAAATGAATAAAATTTCAAATTAAAATAAAAAGCTGAAAAAGGTACTCGTATAGCGCCTTCTTCAGCTTTTTTAAAATAGTAAATTACTTAACATAGAGAGAATCTCACTGGACAAATAATTAATTATGTGAAACAATAATAACAGATAAGGAGACAGTGCTTTTCCTTAAGTGCTTCGAATTAATTTTATTCAATAAGAGAAGGTGTGCTTAAAGAAGTTAAATTAAATAAGGAGCTGTTTTATTGTATGCAACAAAATAATGATTTAAATTTTGAACCTCAAGACGTTAATATTGTCAATCCTAAACAAGCCAGGAAAGCAGTAGTTGCTACTGGTATCGGGAATGCAATGGAGTGGTTTGACTTCGGATTATACGCGTATTTAGCGGTTATCTTAAGTCAATTATTCTTCTCAGGTGTTGATAATAGTGGTTTGCAACTTGTACTTACATTCGGTACATTTGCAGCAGCCTTTCTCGTTCGACCAATCGGAGGTGTATTCTTTGGTAGAATAGGAGATAAGTACGGCCGAAAAATCGTGTTAAGTACTACTATTATTTTAATGGCACTTTCTACATTATTCATCGCATTACTACCAACCTATGAACAAATTGGTGTATGGGCACCAATACTACTTTTAGTTGCCCGAATGATTCAAGGCTTCTCTACAGGCGGCGAATATTCAGGTGCAATGGTTTATATCGCAGAATCTTCTCCAGATAAAAAGCGTGGTATACTCGGTAGTGGTCTTGAAATTGGAACACTCTCAGGTTACATTGCTGCTTCGGTAATTGTTACCATTTTGACGTTATTGTTAACAGATGAGCAAATGCTCAGCTGGGGCTGGCGTATTCCTTTCTTAATAGCTGCACCAATTGGTTTGGTCGGTTTATATTTACGACGTCATTTAGATGAATCTCCCATCTTTGAAGAGATGGAAAAAGCACAAGAGGAATCTGAAGACAACGAACAATTTTCATTTATGGACATATTAAAATATCACAAAAAAGACTTCTTATTAAGCACAGTAATTGTTGCCTTCTTTAATATTACGAACTATATGATTCTTTCGTATATTCCTTCTTATCTAACTCAAGTACTTAAAGTCAAAGAAACAACTGGCTTATTAATTATTTCCATTACGATGGCACTTATGATTCCATTGGCACTTTATTTCGGTAAATTAAGTGATAAAATTGGTAATAAACGCGTCGTGCAAATTGGTTTACTAGGTTTAACCGTATTTGCAATTCCGGCATTTTTACTAATAGGTAACGGGCATATTGCAGCTATATTTGCAGGTGTCTTCATATTAGGTTTCTTCCTAAGTGTATATGAAGGAACATTACCTTCGTTATTACCATCACTCTTTTTCACCGATGTACGTTATCGAGCACTATCGATCTCCTTTAACATTTCCGTATCAATATTCGGTGGAACAACACCGCTCGTATGTTCATACTTAGTTCATGCAACAGGTAACCCGCTTGCACCGGCATTTTATTTAACAGGTGTAAGTATGATTGGATTAGTCGTATTTAGTGTATTATTTGTCACAACATCAGGACGTGCGCTAAAAGGTTCATATCCTACAGTAGAATCGAAAAAAGAAGCACACCTAATCGCTAAAGAAGATCCTGAAGAAACACTTTGGTGGCATGAAGAATCTTTAGAAATTGAAGCAGGGAAGAATGCTTAAGTTATAAAAGTGACGTAGAAGTATATAAAAAAGACTCCTATTAAAAAATAGGAGTCTTTTTTACATCATTTCTTTCGTTTCTTCAAATTCTTCTGATACTCATAAAGTGTATGAACTTCTTCCTTAAATTCGTGCAGAAGTACAGTGTTTTCACCATTTGAATAACGAACTGTATTATAAGCGTCTATAATAATGTTACTCTGAATATTTACATCCTCTTCACTATTTATTCTCTCTAGCCAAGCCTCAACAGTTTCTCCTCGCTTTCTATTTAAGGGAGGGGATAGCTTACTCTCCAATTTGAAAATTTCTTTCCGAATTTCGTTATGTGGTGGTTTGTATCGCTTCATTCGTTTTTGGCTCATACCTTCTTTATCGGTAATGATAGTAGATTCGAAGATGGGCATATTTGGTAAACTTAAATGTTTTCGTTTTTTTACTATTTTCCAAACGATGTAAATAGCGATGACTGTACAGACTATGACTGTAATGCTATTTATGAGAGTTGGATCGAAAGAAGGCTGCCCTATTTCATCTTTAATTCGAGTTTGGTTTAAATTTCCTTTATTTGACCAAAAGTCTTCTGTATCTTTTGAAGCAGCCGCCGAGAACAATGGGTTGATAGCGTATCCGAATCCTAAAGCAACTACTTGAACAATATAAGAAAAAATAAGCCGAATATAAGGGAATACCGGAATAAGTAAAGCACTAATTGTTCCAATAGCGATAATAGAAGAAAATCGTAATAACTGTTGATTACGATTTGAACTTGTTTGCCAAAATGTAATCATAATGTGTAAAACTAATACTAACAACTTCCATAACGGTGGAAAAGGGGCATGAAATATAGCTGAAAAAGCAAACCATATAATACCACCTAACGATTTTTGTACCGGATATCCAGGTCCGATTGCGTGTACGATAAAGAAGAAAAGGGGTAACATAATTGTACCGAAAAGAGAAAAAGGTAGAATGAAAGAACAACCAATGATTTGAATAATGAGTAGTATTACAAACCCTGTTGTTTTTTTCTTAATAAATGTATGGATAAGAAATACTCCTACATAGCCTGTTGCTAAAAATATAGCAACAGCAACAAGTTCATCTCTTTCTGTTAATAAAGAAAGGAGGAGGAGCAGAATAAAGTCATTAACGTGATAGAGCAAAGTTTTCAACCGTTTCCACCATCCCTTCGTTATTAATGAGAAACGTAGGTTGCGATAGAACAGGAAGTGAATCCTTTTGCAAACCAATGTATATCATTGTAGACGAGCGTTCTCCTTTTCTTGTTGTATAATGAAGAAATCCTTGTTTCGGAAGTAACGTACTATCATCTGAAATACGCGCTAATTCTTCTAAAGATTTTGCGTATTGCGTTTGTCCTTCATTTAACGGTACATGTAATGCACCGCCTTCTGCTAATACACTAATAAACAATTCGAACGGAATTTGATGCTTCGTTGCATACTGGCAAATGTATGTTGCATATGAAATAAGTTCTTCTATATTCTCTTTCCAACCAAACCCGCGATCAGCAGCTAAGGAAAGACAAATCGTCCAACTATAATTTTTTACAGGCTCATATTGCTTCGCTTGTAATTCCTGCATTTTAGCAGATGCTTTCCAATGAATAGAGCGGAATGATTCACGTTCATATCGTTTCACACCGATAATAGATGTTTCATCATTGTAAAAAGAAAAATTTGTTCGATAAGAACCATGTAATAGTTGCTGAAGTTCTTGCAAACCTGCTACTTCTTTAGGAGAAGGGTACACAATAATTTCAGTCCTTAATTTATCAAAAACAGGTAAATGTACAGTTAATAGATGAAATGGATCTTTTAATACACATTCGAACTGTTCAATTTGAAACACACCACGCTTCGTTGCGGTTAATGTTAAATCCCATTTTTGTGCCGAATGGGCAGGTTGTGAAAATGGGAAAGAGAATAACGTTTTTGATATTTGTTCAATCCCTTGATCTTTGTGCGGTAGTAGGGACGAATTTAAATGAAAGTAACAAATACCGTTAACGAGTGGTATGCTTGCACCATTTTTTAAATGAATAAAAAACTGTCCAGATTCGTCAGGGAAAAGCCGTGTAGTTTGTTTCTCATTTATTATTTGAAACTTTTTCTCTATGAAAGCGACATATTTATAAATGAAAATCGCAAATAAATAGTAAAAGAAAAAGAGAAACATAATTATTCGTTGTGGTAGAAAAAATGTAAATAGTATAGCGACGGGCACAGTTAATTGAATAATATGAAGTTGAAAAAATAAAGGTACAGTTACAACGCGCTGTCCATTCATGCTTGCTCAATCTCCACTGGTACGTCAACTTCTTTTAAAATCCTTTGCATGATTTCATTTTTTGTCGTGCGTAAGGCACCTTCCATTGATAAGACGATACGGTGATTCCAAACGGAAGGAACTAAAAATTGTATATCTTCAGGCGTGCAATATTCTTTGCCGCGTAAAAAGGCTAATGCTTGAACTGCGCGCACTAAAGCTAAAGTGGCACGTGGACTTACACCGTTAGCGATATAATCGTGATTTCTTGTAGCGTGGGCAAGTTTAATTATGTAATGTTCTAACGGTTCGGATACGAATATTTCCTTTACTCGTTTCTGAGCTTCTAAAATATCTTCTAATGAAATGACAGATGTGACACTTTCTAACGGTGTATTATTACGAAAACGTCGCATCATTTGTAACTCATCTTCTGGGGCGGGATAACCAATTGAAATCGTCATTAAAAAGCGATCAAGCTGTGCATCTGGAAGAGGGAATGTTCCTTGTGATTCAATTGGGTTTTGCGTCGCAATAACAAAGAACGGTTTTGGAAGAGGAGTTGACTGTTTCTCAAGCGTCACTTGTCGTTCTTCCATCGCTTCTAACAAACTAGACTGCGTTCTCGGCATTGCACGGTTAATTTCATCTGCAAGTAAAATATTTGTTACGACCGGCCCAAGTCTCAACTCAAACTCACTCGTTTTTGGATTGAAATATTCAATACCTGTCACGTCACTTGGGAGTACATCAGGGGTAAATTGCACACGAGAAAAACTACCACCAATACTTTTTGAAATTGTTTTCGCGAGTAATGTTTTTCCAGTACCAGGCACATCTTCAAGCAGTACATGTCCATCGGCAAGTAATGAAACGAGCAATAAATCAATAACATGCTCCTTACCAACAAACACAGATCCTATATTTTCTTTTAACTTATGAATCATATGTATCATTCCTTTCATTATAAAAGAGTTCATATTTCTATATTTTAACAAATTATTCTGAAAATTGGAATGATTTTTCAATTTAAAGAGATAGATATTTAACTATTGAAATGTACTTGCATATTTTGGAATATAATTATAAAATATCGGTATGCGATATATCGTATGTCGATATATCATAAGGCGATGTATCGGAGGTAGTTATAATGAATGCGAAAGCACAAAAATATATTCCGTTAACAGAGGCGACATATTACATACTGTTGTCACTCGTAAAGCCAATGCATGGTTACGGAATTATGCAAATGGTAGAAGAGATGACAAATGGGGAAGTAAAGCTCGGCCCTGGTACTTTATATGGGAATACGACGAAGTTACTAAAAGAGAAGTTAATTGTTGAAGTTGCCTCTACAGACAGAAAGAAGTGCTATGAGTTAACGCCGTTTGGGAGAGAAGTACTGGAACTGGAGTACAACAGATTACAGCGGTCTGTAAAGAATGGAAATAGTATATTAGGGGAGTGAATGGATGATGGAGATAAAGAAGATATTCAAACCTTTCGCAGTATGGAGCTTAGAAAAAGAAGAAGCGTATCTACGTAAAATGCATCAACAAGGCTGGGCGTTACAAAAGTATAACGTAATGTATACGTTTAAGAAAACTGAGCCAAAAGATGTAGTATATAAAGCAGACTTTAGATTAGAGTATAAAGATTCGAAAGAAAAACAAAAAGAATATATCGAAATATATGAAATGTGTGGCTGGAAACATGTAACGAGTTTTGCGAAATGGAATTATTTTTGTAAAGAAGTAGAAGAGGAAAATGAGTTACCAGATATATATTCAGAAAAGGAAACGAGGATACAAAAACTTACTGAGTTGTTACAGTTTTTTGTAATTATGTTTGTAACGATAATGCCAGCGCTTTACTTATGTTTTCTTGGACCATCAGAATCTAGAATTCCTTATATATTTAAAGGTATGATAGGATTTGTAGGTTGTATGTATTTATATATATTTATTAATGTATCTTGGAAGATTAAAAAGTTAAAAAATGAAATATTGTAACAAAGAGTGGATTTATTAAAGAAGATGGTTGTATATATTGAATGGAAATCATCTTCTTTAATTTCTATATATCCTCATTTTGTTCATTCTTTTTTACATAATAAAAGACTACCTTTTTAATCCATAGAACTAACAGTTACAAAGATGATACCAGTAACAACACCTAAAAAAATCATAAATGAAGAAGTAATTAATAATAACGAACTAGTAATTAATATCAATTTATTAGATTTTTGTTTTTTATAAAGGAAATAAAGTAAAAGACCACAAACAGTAGAAAGTATCCATATAGCTAAACCGTAAGAAGTCGAGATTTTCTTCCAATCGAAAATCCAAAAGTAAAAGATGGCTATGTGACAAGTTAATAGTAGAAATGCAGATGGAAGCACAAACTTTTTATGTAAATTCATTTGTTTCACCTCTCTTATGTAAATCTTACCAGAATAGTGTGAAGTTTAACATATAATAAGGAATAAATACGTTTGATATTACTGAATTAAAAGGAAAAACCCCTTATAGAAAAATCTATTTCTATAAGGGGTAGTAATAATTTTAAGAGAAAGACTGATTTTGAGCAGGTTTAATAAATTGTTCTGGATTTTCAACGAGCCCGCATACAGCACATTGGACGCGGTATGTAGGTCCTTGATAAGACATATGAAAAGCGTTCATCGTTTCATTTGTGTATTCTTCTTCCACTTGACCGGTTTGTGGATTTAGTTTGACTGGTTTTACTTGTTGCTCAAGAATATTAAAGCGAGTACGGTTCGTTTTACAACTTGGACAAAGCATTGGCTCCATATGTATACACCTCCATTTGTAGCATTTCTTAAAAGTTATAATTTTATGCGGGTAAAAAAACTTTCTCAATATAAATAGGCGTTTGGTGTATTTAAAATTCTGAAAAAATAAAATATAATAAAAGTACGAACTGGTTATGTCCAAACCAAATCTCCTGTTTTATGCCAATGTGCTGGGGGCCGAGAAATCGGCCTCATTTTTTTGTGCTCGCTACTATAGGAAACAAGGTTTTTATGAGACTTTTGTCGAAATTTTAGGAATGGATATAAAGGGGGAAGTAAAATGAATTTAAAAATGAAGTACATCATTTTATATGTAGAAAAGTTTGAGGAATGTTTAAAATTCTATAAAGATATTTTACAGTTACCTATAAAAGCAGAGCACGGTACATATATTGAATTTAATACGGGATCTACAATATTAGCGATGAATACGCGGCAAGACGTGAAAAAATTAACAGGATTACCACTTACAGAAGGGGAGTTACAGTCTTCTCATTTTGAATTAGGGTTCGTTGTTGAGAATGTAGAAGAAACGATTGAGCAATTTAGAGGACAAGATATTAAAGTTTTAGTGGAACCAATTGTAAAGCCATGGGGACAAACAATTGCATACATTGCTGATCCGGATGGCAATTATATTGAAATTTGTAGTTCATTAGAATAGAAGGAGAAAAAAAAGATGGGGTTTCCGAAATTAGAAACAGAACGTTTACTATTGAGAGAACTTACACTGTTAGACGCAGAAACGATGTTTCATTATTTTTCGAAAGAATCTGTTATACGTTATTTCGGAATGGAGTCTTTCGAAAATATTGAGCAAGCGAAAACAACGATTCGAACGTTTAAAAGTCGGTATGAAGAGGGCAGTGTGTTTCGATGGGGAATTGAGAAAAAGGGGACTAATCAATTAATCGGAACATGCGGATTTCATTTAATTAACAATCATCATAACCGAGCTGAAATCGGTTATGAATTAGATGATACATATTGGGGACAGGGATATGCAACAGAAGCGTTACATGCGATTTTAATGTATGGATTTGAAACGTTACAGCTTATAAGAATCGCTGCTGTCGTATATGTGGAAAATGAAGCTTCTCAAAAATTATTAAAAAAAGCAGGATTTCAAGAAGAAGGACTTCTGCGAAAATATATGATTCAAAACGGAAGTGCTCATGATACATTTTTATACTCTTTATTAAAAGAAGAGTGGCAGAAGTGATGAGTATGAGTGAACTTATAAATAGGATGAAGAGACATAAAGAAAACAGATTTATTTTAGGGATAGATGGATTAAGTCGTTCGGGAAAAACAACATTTGTAAAGAATTTAAAGGAAAATATGAAACAAGAAGGTATTCCGTTTCATGTTTTTCATATTGATGATCATATAGTGGAGCGTAATAAACGTTATCATACTGGATATGAAGAATGGTATGAGTACTATTATTTACAATGGGATATTGAATGGCTTCGGCAGAAGTTTTTTCAAAAGTTGCAAAATGAAACAAAACTGAAATTACCGTTCTATAATAATCAGACAGACTCATGCGAAATGAAAAAAGTACAGATCCCCATAGTAGGTGTAATAGTAATTGAAGGTGTTTTTCTACAGCGAAAAGAATGGAGAGATTTCTTTCATTATATGGTGTACTTGGATTGTTCAAGAGAGACTAGGTTTCTACGCGAGAGTGAGGAAACGCAGAAAAACCTTTCAAAGTTTGAAAATAGGTATTGGAAAGCCGAGGATTATTATTTGGAAGTTGAATTGCCGAGGGATTGGGCAGATTTAGTCATACAATGATTAGAAAATAGAAAGAAGAATACAGCATTACTCACAATTTTTTTAGTAGTGATTGACAGAGGATTTTCTTTATAAAATAAATTATTATTAAAGACTGTATCTTTCAGTTTAAAGGTACAGTCTTTATTTTTTGAGCTATCGAATCTTTATTTTCTGTATACTTGAATACATTCTTTCCCCCATGTATTCAACAGATTATCCATATGAACCAATTGCCATGGATTAAAGAATGATTGTTCATCTTTATTAAAGAAATAGCCATCACCTATATGAAAAGAAATTAGTTTTGCGCCGTAATATTGAATAAAAAGAGTCCTTCTCGTATGAAGGACTCTTTTTATTCAGTATCTTCAGGTCGATATTCTAAAATATCCCCAGGTTGGCATTCTAATGCCTTACATATTGCCTCTAAGGTTGAAAACCGGACCGCTTTTGCCTTTCCATTTTTCAAGATAGAAAGATTGGCCATCGTAATTCCGACCTTCTCTGAAAGTTCAGTTACACTCATTTTTCGTTTAGCAAGCATCACATCAATATTAATTATTATTGCCATATGTATCACCTCAGACCGTTAAATCATTTTCTGATTTTATATCTATAGCATCTTTTAATAGTCTTTGGAGAACGGCAGCAAAGACCGCGATTACCATGGAAGCAAAAATCATAATCATTCCAATAATTATTATACCAGGTGCATCATCTCTCTCGGCTAAAAGATAGAAGAGAGGCATTCCTAATACATATAATACACTAATTGTTATTGCACAGTATTTAATATTTTTTAAAGCTGTAACAGACAACTCTGAGAATGCATTGTTGTTATCAATATAGTTCAAAAGTTTAAATGTTTGATACAGTGCGAAGTAATAAGGTATGGCTGTTGCATACAAAATGATAAATACAAGATATTTAATATATGCCATTTCAGGGTATAATTCTGCAGCGAAATTCCCTATTTTGGGCACTAAAAATATACACATAGCAAGTACAGGAATTCCAATTAGAATCACAACTGTCTTTAAAAAGAGTGTGGATCCTTGTTTCATAAAAAGCACCTCATTTATTTAATATCTATTTAATTTAACACAATATTTATCGTTTAACAATAAAAGTTTATTTGTTTTAGGTGTGTTTTTATTGTTATATACATTTTGATATAAAAATAATCGTTCCCTCTGTTTGTAAATGATGTTATGTTAAAAGTAAGGAACAGGAATTTTTTATAATAATTGTGTTTTGAAAATCAATATTTTGCGTAATTAGACGAGGTGTTAATGAAATGAAATCGTACACACAATTTGAACGAAGAAAACACATACTAGACGAATTAGAAAAGTATAATCGAGTTATGGTAAATGATTTAGCAAAGGCATTAAATGTTACGACAGAGACGATCCGAAGAGATTTAGATATGTTGCACAAAGAAGGGACGCTTACGAAAATACATGGTGGTGCAATTAAGAAAAAGGATCAAACACTAGAATTTCATTTTGATAAACGTCGAACTGAGAATATTGAAGAAAAGCGAAAAATTGCAATGGAAGCAAGTAAACTTGTAGAAGATAATGATATTATCGCAATTGAAATTGGGACAACCACAATGCAAATTTTAGATTACATACACGATAAAAAGAATTTGACGATTTTAACAAATTCAATACCAGCTGTAAATAAAATAATTGAACTGAAAGAACAATATGATTCCTTTGATTGTAGGCTAATAGTGATTGGTGGAATATTGAATACGAATTCTTTAGCATTATCTGGAGAGATGACGTTAAACTATTTGGATCATTTTACTGTTAATAAGTTATTTGCTTCGTGTGATGGAATTTCACTAGAAAAAGAACTGACATGTTCGTATATTGAAGATGCACAAATATATAAGCAGTTAAAGAATAATGCAAAGCAAGTTGTAATGATGGTAGATGAGTCAAAGTTTAATTTAACAAAGTTTTATAAAAGCGGTAATTTTAGTGATATAGATGCATTATATACAAACGCTAAGCTTGATGAGTCATGGCAAAACACGTTAACAAGTAATGGGATAGAAGTAATAACAGTATAAAATAATTGAAAGAAGACTATTTCTTAATGAGTTGAGAAATAGTCTTCTTTTTTGTTTATATGTTGTTTTATTTTGTTAATTTGTTGTTTTTACATTTAGTTAACAAATTAACAACATTCTGTTAATAATATACTCGTACAATATGAATTAGGAGGTGGCAAGAATGCAAATAAAACTATCAAAAGCTGTGTTCTTTTTAATACCAGTTGGAATACCTCTAATCTTGTTTTGGATTATTCCGAATTTCATTAGTTTAGGTATTAGTTTTACTGATTGGGATTTTATGACGAATGATTTTAACTTTGTTGGATTAGAAAACTATTTTAATTTATTTACACAAGATTCTTTTATGCAAGCATTGCTCAATACGTTTTATTTCGGAATAGGAACAGTCATTCCAACAATCGCACTAGGATTAGGGTTCGCATTATTCTTCCGAAAAAAATTTAAAGGTTCCGCATTGTACCAATTAATGATCTTTTCACCTTGGGTAACACCAACGATAGCTGTATCCATCGTATGGTCACTCTTATATGAACCCCAATTTGGAGTTATTAATAAAGTTCTAAACTTTTTTGGGATACCGGGTTTGGACTGGCTTCAAAGTAGTAAAACAGCGATGTTAGCAGTTATTATTGTGACAGTTTGGAAATTAGTGGGTTGGACAATGATCTTTTATATCGGTGCATTAGAAAAAGTTCCAGATAGTTTGTATGAAGCAGCTAGTATTGACGGAGCAAATTCATGGCAAAAATTTCGATATGTAACATTGCCAATGGTTTCATCAACAACTTTCTTCTTAGTTGTTGTCAATACAATTTCTTCCGTGCAGGCTTACGATCAAATAAAAATTTTAACACAAGGTGGACCTAGTGGTTCGACGCGTACGTTACTTTATTTATTCTTCCAACAAGGATTTGAACAGTTTGATATGGGATCCGCAACAGCGATCGCATTTATTATACTAATCATTACAATTCTACTATCTGTTATTAACAAAATAATAGGTGATAAGTGGGTGAACTATTAAGATGAATAATTTGAAAAAGGGTCCATTAATTGTAAAACATCTCTTTTTAGCATTATCCAGTTTACTATTTATTTTTCCCTTCATATGGATGGTACTTGGTTCGTTTAAAACATCTAATGAAGTGTTACAAGGTGGTTTTTGGCCTAAAGAATTTCACTGGGAAAATTATCGACAAGTATTAGACATACTACCATTTAACACATATTTATTTAATAGTTTCTATACATCTTTCATCATTACAATATATGTGCTTGTTTCATCTGCACTGTTTGCTTATATGTTGGCATTTTACAAGTTTAAAGGTAAAAATATTACGTTTAGTATTGTAATGGCAACTTATATGATTCCTGGAGCCGTATCGTATGTTCCGGTATATGTAATGTTAGGGAAATTTGGGTTACTTGATTCACATTTGGGATACATGATTTCTATGGCGGTTAGCGTATTTGGTATTTTCTATTTAAAACAATCGTTCCACAAAGTTGGTTTTGAAATAGTAGAAGCAGCCAAAATTGATGGAGCAAGTGATTGGCGTATTCTTTGGAAAATCATTTTCCCGATGACACGATCATCATTTGTAACGCTAGGACTGGTCACATTTATTGGTAACTACAATAATTACATTTGGCCAGCGCTCATATTGAAAGATAATACACAAAAGTTAATTACGAATGGAATTGCTGATTATTTCATTAATAGTTCCTTAGGAAGAGATTGGTCACACATTATGGTTGCAAGTACAATCGCAACAGTGCCGCTCTTAATCGTATTTTTGATTCTACAAAAATGGTTCTTATCTGGTGTTACTGATTCAGGGATAAAGGGGTAAATAAAAATATTAAAGGGGATTTGTGAGATGAAAAAACTATTCATGCTTCTAACAGTCATTACATTGTTTGTTAGTGCACTTGCGGGTTGTTCAAGTGGAAAAGGAAGTACGGTTAAAGCGAGTAAAGAGGGAGAGAAGGTTGTTGTTCCATTCATTAATGGAGTAGGGGGCTCTCTTGCAGATCGTGTAGACAAGATAGTGGAAGAATACAATAAGAGTCAGGACAAATATGTAGTGAAAACGACAAAAGCAGGTAGCTACGATGAGTCTTATCAAAAGCTACAAAGTGGATTTGCAGCGAATAACCAAGAAGCAATTGCATTACTTGGTTCAGATGTTATTCAAGAATATGTTAAAAAACAGTTAATCGTACCGTTAGATGAATATGTTAAAAATGATACTAATTTCAAAAAAGAAGATTATGGAAAAGGGTTTATGGAGCAAGCAACAATTGACGAGAAGTTGTATGGTATTCCGTTTTACGGTACAACGCAAATTTTTTACTACAATAAAAAAGCATTAGCGGAAAATGGCTTTACAAAAGAGGATTTAAAGACGTGGGAAGGTGTAGAAAAGGTAGCAAAAACAGTCGCAAAGCGTGATGGAAATGGAAATGTGACATATGCGGGCTGGATGCCAATGTGGGGAACTTCCAATTTAATTGATGCGGTTCGCAGTGCTGGCGGAAATGTATTAAGTGAAGATGGTACAAAAGTATTAATTAACGATGACACTTGGGTTACGGTATGGGAGAAATTCCGTACATGGATTCATGAAGATAAAATTATGAAAATACATTCAGGTGGTACTGGATGGGAATATTGGGATAAAACAGTAATCGATTTAGTTGAAGGTAGAACGCTAGGATTTACAGGGTCATCTGGAGACCAAGGATTTGTTTTTAAATCATTAGGAAAAGGAATGACAGAAGAAGAACGTCTTAACACATTTGAAGCATTACCTCAACCTGCTTGGGGTAGTAATAAACCAGCGCCAAAACTAGAAACATATTTATTCACGTTAACGAGAAATATTGATCCAGAAGTAGCAAAAGGTGCATATGAATTTATGAAATTTGCGACAAGTACAGAGAAGACAGCTGAATGGTCTATGGCAACAGGTTATATCCCAGTTCGTAACAATGTAACAGAGTATGGCCCATATGCTGAATTTGTCAAAAAACAACCACAAGCGTTAGTTCCATTAGAACAAGCTAACAATAATGGGGTGGGACCATTTGTTGATCCAACGGGCGGAAAAATAAATGACGCCTTACATGTAGCGAAAGATAAAGTAGAAATCGAAGGAATTTCAGCGAAAAAAGCATTAGATGAAGCAGCTAAAGTTGCGCAAGAAGAGTTAGATAAAGTTCTGAAAAAGAAGAAGTAATAGTACTAATATGAGGTGCTTTTTAAAGAAGGAAGTGCCTCTAAAATTTCTTTATTAAAACGTAAAAGGTGTGAGAATGATGATTGAAATAACAAGTACGATAATGCTTTCTCCATTCGTAAAAAATAAACACTGCTTTCAAATAGATGAAATGAATATTACGAATTTCACAGTAACGATTGACCAAGGGGACAACCGAAAAATTCCACTTTTATTCATTTTAAGAGACCCTGAAGGTTATGTACGTATACAATATCAAACTCCAATTGTAAATGAAAAACTAGTCGTTTCGAAGGATGTAAAGTTTTGTTCAGCTGGTTGTATTGGAGGAGATATACGGTCAGGTAATTGGGAATTAGAAGTCGTATATATACCACATTGTGCAAAGAAAGTAGTAAAGTTTACCGGAGAAAAAGTTGACTACACAGTAAATATAGAAGTGAATGATCAGTTGGAAAGAGAGTATAATAGAGAGCATTTTTGTAAGGGGAATGTTTTTATCGATGAAGACCGTTTTAATAAGGTAGTAAATGAAGAACAACGATGGTACAAAGGAGATTTTCATGAACATACGGATTTAACAGATGGCGAGATAGATGATGAACTTGGAATGCAAGTATGTGAGAAACAAGAATTAGATTTTTTATATGCGACGGAACACAATATCATTATGCCATCGTATGAAAAAGGAAATACATTAATTATACCATCTATGGAACTTACAACTCCTTACGGTCATTACAACATATTTGGTATAAGAGAATACATTGATTTTACAGAGTATATAGATGAAACATTTAGTGCCGAAAAAATGAATGCACTATTTTCACTCATGAAAGAAAAAGGTTATGTATTGAGTGTGAATCACCCATTTATGAAGCCTTGGGCGAACCAAGTGAATATTAACTTAGATAATGTTCATACGATGGAAATTATGTGTGATCCAACTTATAAGAAAAGTAAATCGTCTACTTTAGAAGCTTTACGTTGTTTCGATCAAATGTGGTCAAATGGTCTTAAAATTTGGGGAATAGGAGGAAGTGATTCTCATCTACATCCATCTAAAACATTCCCAGGATCAAAAGATCCATCCATTTACGGTGATCCAGGAACATATGTATTATGTAACGGTTTATCTATTAAGAATTTGAATGTTGCAATCAAAAAGGGAAGAATTTATTTCTCTCGATTTAGAAAATTAGCGATAAATATTCAAAACGAAGGTGAAACGATTTATGTAGGCGATGAGGCTAAAGGGGACATTATTTATAACGTTCAAACAGATAAACCGTGTGAGTGGAGGCTACTTATAAATGGACGAACGGTTGAAAAAGAATATGGCAGAGATGTAACCTTTACATTCTCTTTAAATGAAGGAGCGTACGCTAGAGTTGAGGGATGGGAAGAGGATGAATTAGTAGCGTTTATTAATCCGATTCATAATAAAATTCAGTATAAAAATATGAAAACATGGAATGAAGTTATAGGGGGAATACAAGGTGAATAAAGCGATTATTTTTGATAAAGATGGAACATTAATACAGTTAGATTCAGTTTGGTACAAAATTGTGCATCGTGTGTTAGATGATATCTTTCAAACGTATCCAAATGAAAAAAGTAAAAGAGAGGATTACTTATCGATTATTGGGATGAATGATAACGATTTTGAGAGTACGAGTTTACTAGCATGTCGCACAAATTATTTTATTGCAGCTGCATGGTATTCGTTGTTAGAAAATCAACATGTGGATAAAGAGAATTTCATTCATGATGTATGTCTTTTGTTCAAAAAGTACTCTACAGCAGATGATCTTGTATTTACGGAGGTGGAAGGTGCAAAGGAAACGTTACGATATTTAAAAGACAATGAATATATTATTGGGGTTGTTACGGCAGACGACGTTGATGCAGCTATTCATTCTCTGAAAATGACTGAGTTATATGATTACGTAGATTTCTTAGGTGCGGATGATGGTGTGAATAGAACAAAACCTGAAAGTGATTTTTATCATATGTTTAAAGAAAAATTTTCTCTAATTGAAGAAGATGTCCTTATGGTAGGTGATACATTAACAGATGTTACCTTTGCGAGAAATAGTAACATTAAAGTAGTGGGCGTTTTATCGGGGGCAAGCAGGAAGGAAGATTTAGAAGGGAAAGCGGATTATATTTTAGACAGTATGAAGGACATTTCGAAGATTTTATAATTCATGTCATCATAATTTTTAACAATATCTATAAACATAGCTCAAATTCTAGGAGGATATTATGGCTCAACTATCATTCAAAAACATTTACAAAAAATATGATCATGATGTGACAATTGTAAAAGATTTTAACCTAGAAGTAAATGATGGAGAATTTATCGTTTTGGTTGGCCCTTCAGGGTGTGGTAAATCTACAACATTACGTATGATTGCAGGACTTGAAGAGATTTCAGGTGGCGACTTTTATATTGATGGAAAGCGTGTAAATGATATTTCGCCGAAAGATAGAGACATCGCAATGGTATTTCAAAACTATGCGCTTTATCCGCATATGAGTGTTTATGAAAACATGGCATTTGGGTTAAAACTACGAAAATATAGTAAAGAAGAAATTGACCAGCGTGTGCAGCATGCAGCAAAAATTCTTGGGCTTGAGCAGTATTTAAGCCGAAAACCAAAGGCACTTTCAGGTGGGCAGCGTCAGCGCGTTGCCTTGGGCCGTGCGATTGTTCGAAATGCAAAAGTATTTTTAATGGACGAGCCTTTATCCAACTTGGATGCGAAGTTGCGTGTTCAAATGCGTGCTGAGATTACAAAATTACACAAGCAGCTACAAACAACAACTGTGTATGTTACGCACGATCAAATAGAAGCTATGACGATGGCAACTCGCCTTGTTGTGCTAAAAGATGGGATTGTGCAACAAGTAGGTACACCGAAAGAAGTATATGAAAATCCTGAGAATGTATTTGTTGGAGGTTTCATTGGTTCTCCTGGAATGAATTTCTTCAAAGGAGTATTAACAGAGCATGTAGTTTTAATTGATAAATGGAAAATTGAAATGCCGGAAGAGAAGATGAAAGGCTTGCGAAATAATGGATATGTGAATAAAGAAATCATAATAGGAATACGTCCAGAAGACTTTTATTATGGAAAAGCAATCGAGAATTTACCATATAACACAAAAGTATCCGTACCTATTGATGTAGCAGAATTAATGGGGGCAGAAACATATCTATATTCTAACCTAAATGGACAATCTTTTGTTGCACGTGTAGATACTTCTTTAGATGTGCAAAGTCAATCAAATATAGATTTAGTTTTGAACATGGGCAAAGTTCATTATTTCGATTCAGAAACTGAAAAACGAATTGTTTTATAGATAATAATTCAGGTGATTATGTCTTTAATTATTACAATTAAATGAATAGTAACATGGCCGCTTATCTTTTAAATTACAGGATAGCGGCTTTTTTACTGTTTTAAGAAACTAGTTGTTGTTAGCTTCATAAAAATGGGGATTACTAATATAAAATGTAACGAAACATGAATGTCTTGTATACATACGAATTGTAGATGTCGAAACAACCTATGGAGGGACAGTAATGATGAATCTTAGTAAGAAGGTGATGGGATTAACGATAACCTTAAGTTTATTAGGAACAGGCATAATAATGAAAGATAGTACGGTAAGAGCGAATGTAAAAAAAGAAGAACACCAACCGAAAAATGTAATTATGATGGTTATGGACGGAACGAGTTCTTCAGTTACAACATTAGCGCGATGGTATAAAGGGGCACCGCTTGCATTAGATGAAATTGTAACAGGAGGTGTTCGTACGTATTCGGCGGAGTCAGCTATTACAGATTCGGCGCCGGCAGCTACTGCATTAGCAACGGGAAATAAATCCAATTCAAACTATGTTGGTGTACTTCCTTCTATTGTAAATTCACCTAGTGTAAAGCCAATAAAAGAAGAGGACAAGTTACGGCCAGTTGCCAACGTTTTAGAAGGTGCAAAGCGTTCGGGTCGTTCAACTGGAATTGTTGCTACATCTGAAATTCAGCATGCTACGCCAGCTGGTTTTTCGGCTCATCATGCAAATCGTAAACATTTTGAGTTGCTTGCGAAGCAGCAAGTGTATCAAAATATAGACGTCGTATTAGGCGGAGGAAAAGCAGCACTTTTGCCTGTAAAGAGCAATGGAATTCGAAAAGATGATGAAGATTTAGTGAAAGTGATTCAAGATAAAGGATATGACTTCGTTGAAACAAAGGATGCGTTATTGAACTCCAAATCTCATAAAATTTGGGGCGCTTTCTCGCAGACGTCGCTTGCGTTTGATATGGACCGTGAGGCAACTCATCCAGAGCAACCGACACTTTCTCAAATGACAGAAAAAGCAATTCAAACATTATCAAAAGATAAAGATGGATTCTTTTTATTTGTAGAAGGTAGTAAGCCAGACTGGGCAGCACATGTGAATGATCCAATTGGGATGATTAGTGATGTGTTGGCATTTGATAATGCAGTTGCAAAAGCTCTGCAATTTGCAAAAAAAGATGGGAATACGTTACTCATCGCTGTAGCTGATCATGGTAATAGTGGAATTTCTATTGGGAATAAAAATACGACGAAAAAATATAAGACGACACCGGTAGAAGCTTATATTAATCCACTGAAAAAGGCAGAAACGACACTTGAAGGTGCTATAAATAAACTAAAAGGTGATTTATCTAATATAGAAGATGTAGCCACACTATACGGTTTAGAACATTTAACGTACGAGGAAAAAGAAAAATTAAAAGCAGCTCAAAAGAAAAGTGATGTAGGTCCAATTCTTACTACATTATTGGCTAATCGTGCAAACATTGGTTTTACGACAGGCGGTCACACAGGTGAGGATGTATTTTTATATTCTTATGGACCTCAAAAGCTAAAAGGATTCGTCCAAAATACGGACATTGCGAACACAATGGCGAAAGCAATGGGCTTTCATTTAGACGAGTTAACAAACAGAATATTTATAGAAAGTAAATCAGCTTTTGAAAGAATTGGTGCAACTGTAACGATTAATAGAACGGATGTTACAAATCCAGTGGTTGTAGTGAAGCATAATAAAGTAAGTGCCCAATTATTTGTTAATAAAAATATAGTTCGTATTGATGGTAAAGATCATGAATTAGGAAGCATCATCGTTGAAAGTAATGGAAAGTTCTATGTACCAGAAGAAGCAATACATTTGTTGATAAAGTATTAAAGTTAAAAAAGCGCCAACTACTTATTCTATTTAGGTTAAGTAGTTGGCGCTTTTTTTATTTCTATCATAAATGTTTCTATATTGCAACTTAATAGGTTTACTATTTTCTTATGTATTTCATCTTGTATAAAAATATTTCTCAACAATTGTACGTTAATAAAATATTGAATATTCGCATTATAACGAATATTATATTCTTAATCGATAAAAAACGATAATTCTCAACAATCGGGGAGGAAATGCATTGAAAAAGAATAAGAAGTTAAAACCTTTATCAGTATTAGCAACAGCGGCAGTGCTAAGCAGTACTTTTGCTTTTGGAAGTCATGCAGCGTATGCTGAAACACCAACACCATCTATACCAATAGATGAACATGTAATACCGGAGGAACGTTTAGCGGAAGCGCTAAAAGAACGAGGAGTAATTGCCCCATCTGCATCACAATCTGAGACATCAAAGGCTGTCGAAAAATATGTTGAGAAAAAGAAGGGGGAAAACCCTGGGAAAGACATCATAAAAGAAGATAATCTTACACAAGAAGCTTCTGATTTTATGAAAAAAGTTAAAGATGCAAAAATGAAGGAAAATGAACAGGCGCAGCAGCCAGCAGTAGGACCTGTAGCTGGGCAAGGCGCAGGATTGAATCCTGGAAAATTAAATGGAAAAGTACCTACTACACCAGCGAAGCAAGAAGATTACAATGGGGCTGTTCGAACAGATAAAGTACTTGTTTTACTCGTAGAATTTAGCGATTTTAAGCATAATGATATTGAGCAAAGACCAGGATACATGTACTCTAATGATTTTAATCGTGAACATTATCAAAAAATGTTATTTGGAGATGAACCATTTACGTTATTTGATGGATCGAAGGTTAATACGTTTAAACAATATTATGAAGAACAATCTGGTGGCAGCTACACAGTTGATGGAACTGTAACGGAATGGCTGACTGTTCCAGGAAAAGCTTCAGATTATGGTGCTGATGCGGGGACTGGCCATGACAATAAAGGTCCTTTAGGGCCACGTGATTTTGTGAAAGAAGCATTAAAAGCAGCGGTAGCAAAAGGAATCAATTTAGCAGACTTTGATCAATTTGATCAATACGATCAAGATGGTGATGGCAATAAGAATGAGCCAGATGGCATAATCGATCATTTAATGGTTGTACATGCTGGTGTAGGTCAAGAAGCTGGCGGCGGTAAATTGAAAGATGATGCGATTTGGTCTCACCGTTCAAAACTTGGATCAAAGCCATATGCGATTGATGGCACAAAATCTTCTGTTTCAAATTGGGGCGGAAAAATGGCGGCATACGACTATACAATCGAGCCTGAAGATGGAGCGGTTGGCGTATTTGCACATGAGTATGGTCACGATTTAGGCTTACCAGATGAGTACGATACGAAGTATTCAGGAGACGGTGAACCTGTTCAGGCGTGGTCGCTTATGAGTGGTGGTAGCTGGGCTGGAAAAGTTGCAGGAACAGAACCAACAAGCTTCTCCCCACAAAATAAAGAGTTTTTACAAAAGAATATTAAGGGGAACTGGGCGAACATCGTTGAAGTAGACTATGATAAACTTCGTAATGGCGTCGGCTTTGCAACATATATAGATCAAAGTGTGACAAAATCAAAACGACCAGGAATCGTTCGTGTTAATTTGCCAGATAAAGATATTAAAAATATCGAATCGGCATTTGGCAAGAAGTTTTATTACAGCACAAAAGGAAATGAAATTCATACAACACTTGAGACACCAGTATTTGATTTAACAAATGCAACGAATGCTAAGTTTGACTATAAAGCGTTCTATGAGCTTGAAGCGAAGTATGATTTCCTTGATGTAAATGCAATTGCAGAAGATGGAACGAAGACACGCATTGAGAGAATTGGCGAAAAAGATGTAAAAGGCGGCGCGGATACAACTGATGGTAAATGGGTTGATAAATCATACGATTTAAGCCAATTTAAAGGAAAAAAAGTAAAACTGCAGTTTGAGTATTTAACAGACATCGCAGTGGCCTATAAAGGATTTGCATTAGATAATGCAGCTTTAACTGTAGATGGAAAAGTTGTTTTCTCTGATGATGCAGAGGGTCAACCAGCAATGACGTTAAAAGGATTTACGGTGTCTAACGGGTTGGAGCAGAAAAAAAATAACTACTATGTAGAGTGGAGAAACTATGCTGGTTCTGACATGGCGTTACAACAAGCACGTGGCCCAGTATTTAATACAGGTATGGTTGTATGGTATGCAGATCAAAGCTTTACAGATAACTGGGTAGGTATTCACCCAGGTGAAGGATTCCTAGGAGTAGTAGATTCTCATCCAGAGGCAATCGTAGGGACATTAGATGGACAACCAACTGTGAAGGAAAGTACACGTTATCAAATTGCTGATGCGGCATTCTCATTTGATCAAACACCAGCATGGAGAGTAGATTCACCAACTCGCGGTATTTTTGACTATAAAGGATTACCAGGAGTTGCAAAATTTGATGATTCTAAACAGTACATTAACAGCACGATTCCAGATGCAGGACGTAAGTTACCGAAACTAGGATTGAAGTTTGAAGTAGTCGGTCAAGCTGAAGACAAATCTGCAGGGGCAGTTTGGATTCATCGATAAAATAAGTTGAAACGAAAAAGAGCTGTCATAAGTTAGTGAAACTGACTTGTGGCAGCTCTTTTCTCCTTGTGGAAAAGTTATTGAAAAAATGGTTCTTCTGTTCGAGTATAGAAGCCATTTTGGACGTAATTGACACTCCCACCCCTAAAGGGGCAAGCTGACTAACGTCAGTGGGATTCTTGCTACCAAAGGCGAAGTCCATTTCTGGTATCGCTGACGTGCAAGATTGCGGTGTGCCATCACCACTCCTACAACAGACCATATAGGTTCGTGGGCTACGGTACTGTGACCATACCGTACAGATTGTTGGTTCTCAAATGTTTTAACGTCTTGTTCTTGACGACTTAATACATTTTACGGAGTAGAAGAATTTGCTACTCCAACCTGATATGTATTCTATTTTCAGAGAACAGTTGTTTTAGAGTCTTTTGCATGACTATGAATGAAGTATACCATGTTTTGCTACGCAAAAGCGATACTTTCATCCCATGCCTAAAGGCGGACTAAAGTCCTACATGGGCTTTCCCATATCGCAAAGTCTGTAATTTGTATAGAATGACTAAAAAAGAAATTTTCATAAGGTATAACATTTTATTATATCTACTTTTAACACCTGATACTAATAGTGTGCTATAATGTGAATTAGCAACATAAAGGAAAGGAATTAGGGAAAATGACCTTACAAAATACTAAAAATTTAAAAAAACAAGTTGCTCCTTTTGAAAAATCAACGATTAAAAAAAGTGTTTGGCAACTTATCAACACAATTGTGCCGTTTCTGATTTTATGGTTCCTTGCTTATAAAAGTTTGTCTGTTTCTTATTGGTTATCATTAGTTCCATCTCTGTTAGCGGCTGGATTTATGACGCGGATTTTCATTATTTTTCATGATTGCACCCATTATTCATTTTTTAAAAGTCGTCGTGCAAATAGAATAGTAGGGACATGTACGGGTGTTTTAACTTTATTCCCATTTGATCAATGGGGACATGAGCATGCCATTCATCACGCTACGAGTGGGAATTTGGATAAGCGAGGCACAGGAGATATTTGGACGCTTACAGTAAATGAATATGTAGCAGCGCCATTTAGACTTCGATTAGCATATCGTTTATATCGTAATCCATTTGTTATGTTTGGATTAGGTCCGATTTACGTTTTTCTGCTTAAAAATAGATTTAACCGAAAAGGCGCTAGACAGAAAGAGCGTATGAATACTTATTTGACGAATATTTTAATCGTCGCTGTAATAGGGTTACTATGCTGGGCAATTGGATGGCAATCGTTTCTTCTTGTGCACGGTTCAATATTCTTAATAGCAGGTTCAATAGGTATTTGGCTGTTTTACGTACAACACACATTCGAAGATTCTTATTTTGAAGAAGATAAAGAGTGGGAGTATGTGAAAGCGGCAGTGGAAGGAAGTTCGTTTTATAAACTTCCAAAAATTTTGCAATTTCTAACTGGTAATATTGGATTTCATCATGTTCATCATTTAAGTCCAAGAGTACCTAATTATAAATTAGAAGAGGCACATAATAATACGCTTCCTTTAAAAAATGTACCAACGATTACTCTGGCTACAAGCTTGAAATCACTCCGTTTCCGTCTTTGGGATGAGCACAGCAGCAATTTTGTTAGCTTTAAAGAGGTTAAAAAATTAATTAAAAACAATGTGTCTGTTCAGGTAAAATCTGAATTATAGTTTCATCATATATGAAAAACGCCCCGTAATCATTTTTGATTTAAGGGGCGTTTTTGTTTAAATTCAAATGATTAAAACCCTCTATTTCTCCCAAAGCTCGATAAGTCGCCCTTCAGGATCTTTAATCCAAATAAACTTTCCAAATTCACTAATCTCTTCTTTCTTTTCAAGAGGTACACCAATAGCCTCAAGATGTTGAATAGTCTCATTTATATTATGTACTTCGAAATTTAACATCACTTGCTGTTCTATTGGGAAATAATTATCATTTTCGGCAAAGAAAGAAAAAATAGTCTCATTTCCTAATTGGGGTTTAATTATAGTTCCATTCCAATCTGCTATTTCAATTTTCAATACGTCGCTGTACCATTTTTTTATAACATCAATATTTTTAGTTCTCCAAAATATTCCTCCGAAGCCTTTTATCATCGTAGATAACTCCTGTCTATTTTTTTATTGTTAATATGACGTAGTATGTATTTAATATATCAAAACAAAAGAGTAAAAGTAATGCGAAAATAAGAGGATAGGAAAATAAAGCAATGATAAAAGCCCGCACATGAAGTAAGACAATGTGCGGGCTTTTAAGGATTGTACAGTATTACGAAGTTTTGTTAATTTTCGTTGCACTATGAGTGGTAGTAGCAATTCTTTTCTTAACCTTAAAGTGGTAGTAGCTATAACAAAAGATGATAAACGGTACAGTGCAATAGATTCCTAGTCTTTGATCTGGGATAAAGATAAGACTTATTAATATAATGCCATACAATCCAAAACCGAGAATTGGTACGAGAGGATAAAGTGGAGTTTTGAATTTTAAGTCTTCTAATTTTCCACCTTCAGCTAAATAACGTTTACGGAAAAAGAACTGAGATACACAAATTGACATCCAAACAATGATTGTAATGACCCCGGATATTGAAATAAGCCATAAGTAAACTGTTTCAGCAGCTACAACGCTTGTTAAAAGAGAAAAAGCAGAAATAGCGATCGTCATAATTAAAGCGTTTAAAGGAATCCCTCGTGATGATAACTTCTTTAAAAAGGCTGGAGCCATCTCGTTTTTTGATAATGACCAAAGCATGCGAGTTGCGGCGTACAGTCCTGAATTTGCGACAGAAAGTACAGCAGTAAGAATAACAAAGTTCATAATATCAGCTGCGTATGGAATACCGATATTATCAAAAACAGCAACGAATGGGCTCTTTGTTAATCCTGCTTCTTCCCATGGAATTAAAGCAACAAGAACAAAGATTGCTAAAACGAAGAAAAACATCGTACGCCATATTATATTTCTAATAGAACGAGGTAAAGTCTTTGCTGGATCTTCACTTTCGCCGGCAGCAATCCCAACAAGTTCTGTACCTTGAAAGGAATAGTTAACTGTAACCATTGTTAACAAGATAGCAGCAAGTCCATTTGGGAATAAACCGCCATGATTTACGAAATTTGAAAATAGTGGAGCTGGTTCGTCACCTTTTAAGTCAATAAAACCGAACATAGCGGCACCACCAAGGATAATAAAAGCAATAATGGCAGATACTTTAATACTTGAAAACCAAAATTCTGTTTCTGCATAACTACGAGCAGATAATGCGTTAATCGTGAAGATTGTAACGCCAAATATTAAACACCAAACCCAAACGGGAATATCAGGAAACCAACGTTGCATTGTAATGCCGGCAGTTGTAAATTCAAGGCCGGTTGTATTCGCCCAGCTTAACCAATACAACCATCCGATTGTAAAGCCAGTTGCAGGGTTAATGAACTTTGTAGCATATTCTTGGAAAGAGCCTGAAACAGGCATCGCTACAGCAAGCTCACCAAGACATAGCATAACGAGATACATTAATAATCCACCAGCCATGAAGGCAAGTACAGATCCACCAGGTCCGGCTTTGCTTATAATAAAACCAGATCCGTTAAATAACCCCGTTCCAATTACACCACCGAGTGCAATCATAAATAAATGTCTACTTTTCATCGTACGTTTTAATTCATTGTTCGTATTACTTACTTGCGCCATTGTTTTCCTCACTTTCATAGTTGATAGAATAAAAATTGATATTTTCCGTATTGTGGAATGTATTCCGTGATGTGAAATCTTGTTATAATTTTCAGATAATTAAAAAGAAAAGTCAATATTTTTTTGTTTGCGCTTTCAAATTATTGTTCGTGTTATATTTTTGTTTTTAGAAAATTGAATAAATAGATTGATTTCATTTTAGATTTTTGTTAAATTGATAGTTAATTGAGCGTACTAACATATTACAAGTCAAGTTGAGGTGAGTTATGGTACAGTCTATTGATCGAGCGATAAGTATTATAAAGTTGTTAAATTCCACGAATGAAAAAGAGTATTGGGCTATTTCTGATATAGCGGACAGAACCCAGCTTCCAGTTAGTACAGTACATAGGTTGCTTAACTCTCTAATGGAGCATGGTTTAGTTACGCAAATTTCAGAAACAAAACAGTACAAAATTGGACCAATGTGGATGGAAATAGGATTACGTCAGTTGGAGAAGGTAGACTACAGATCTGTTGCGAGAGAAGTGATGAAGCGATTGGCCTCTGAAGTGGAAGAAAGCGTTTATTTGAACATTCCAAATGGAACACATTCTATTATCATTGAAAGAATTGATAGCCCGTTAAAAATTCGAGTAATCGATAACTTAGGGGAACAGATTCCACTGTCAATTGGCGCTGCAAATAAAACGATGCTTGCCAATATGAGTACGGGTGAAATGGAACATATTGTAGAGCATTTACTTTCGTCTTTACCAGAACAAAAGCAAATTCTTTTTGATCAAATAAAGCAAATTAGAAATGAAGGATATGCTGTGAGTTATGGTGAAAAAACAGAAGGGACAGCTTCAGTAGCGGCACCTATTATAGGATTCAATCATAAAGTAGTAGGAGCATTAAGTATTGGATTAATTAGTCATCGTATTAATGATGATCGATTATCTTTTCTTATTAGTAAGGTAAAACAAGCAGCTCATGAAATATCAATAAAAATCGGCAGTACATCAGAACTATAATTTTGATAGCTGTCGTCATTTTTTATTCATATATTGGAATTTGATTTCATAATGCGGAAAAATAGGGGGATTCATATGTCAAAGTGGCAATCGAAAGAACAGTTGATTCAATTATTAAGTAGTCTTGTTGAAATTCCGAGTATTACAGGGTCAGAAGCTGAAGTTATATTACCAGACTTTGTTGTAGAACAATTATCTGATTTACAATATTTCAAACAAAACCCGCACCATTTACAAAAAAATCCGACGGGGGATGGACGATATTTCGTTACAGCTCTAGTAAAGAAAAGTGATAGTACGAAAAATACAGTAATTCTTGTTAGTCACTTTGATGTTGTAGATGTACAAGATTACGGAGTGTGGAAAGAAGATGCATTTAATCCTAAAAAGTTAACATCTATGTTTTATTCTCATAAAGATGAGTTGCCAGACCATGTACGTGAAGATATTGAACAAGGAGATTGGTTATTTGGTAGAGGAACAATGGATATGAAATGTGGCCTAGCCTTACAAATGGCGATGGTTGAGCAAGCTTGCGAAGGAAGATTTGATGGGAATGTTCTTTTATTAGCCGTTCCAGATGAAGAGGTGAACTCTGTAGGGATGAGAGCTGCTGTTCCGAGATTATTAGATTTAGCAAAAGAACATGACTTAGACTATAAAACAGTCTTAAATTCAGAGCCTATGTTTTCACGACATCCTGGTGATCAAAATAAGTATATTTATACAGGTTCAATTGGTAAGGTGTTACCTGGTTTCCTTTGCTACGGAAAAGAGACACATGTAGGCGAACCTTTTGCAGGTTTAAATGGGAGTTATATGGCTTCATTAATAACAGCAGAATTAGAGTTAAATACGGACCTGTGTGATATTGTAGAGGGGGAAGCGAGTCCTCCACCAACAAACTTACTTCAAAGGGACTTAAAGGAAGATTATTCTGTACAAATTCCGCATCGTGCAGTCACATTATTTAATTTGTTTTTATTAGAAAAATCAATGACAGATGTCGTTTCATTGTTACGTCAAAAAGTAACGAAAGTAGCAGAGAAAATTGAAGAGTCATATGAAGAACATGCATATCGATTTTCTAAATATAACCCGTTCATACCGCCTAATCTTAAAGTAAATGTATTAACGTATGAAGAGCTTATCTCTTATGCGATTGAACAACATGGACAAGAGAAAATAGATGAAATTCAATCTAGCATAATAAAAAATAGAGAAGATAAAGATGATCGTGCGGTAACGATTGATTTAGTAGACAAATTAGCTATCTTATGTAAAGAAAAAGCACCGATGATTGTGCTATTCTTTGCACCACCATACTATCCAGCTGTGAGTTCGCGCAATAATCCTTTAATAAAAGACGTAGTTGTAGAAATGGAAAAGTACGCTCACTACAATCATAGCATTACATTTGAAAATCAAAATTATTTCGGTGGAATTTCGGATTTAAGTTATGTAGGTTTACAAAATCCACTACATTCAATGAGTTCTCTTGTAGACAATATGCCACTTTGGGATAAAGGTTATTCGATTCCACTTCAGGAACTAGAAGAGTTTGACGTTCCAGTATTAAATATGGGGCCGGTAGGAAAAGATGCGCATCAATGGACAGAACGTTTGGACGTAAATTACGCATTTGAAACGTTATTAGATATGCTGCCGATTTGTATTGAGAAATTACTTGTTTCTAATAAGGTGAAACTTTAATCAGTGAGGGTCTTATTGCCCGTTAATAGAAAATGAAGCTTTAATTTGAATTTGTTGCGATGTTACTTGACATATGTAAATACTAGAAAACATAAAGTTATTTTAAAATATTAAAACGCAAAACGGACAAACTCAACGATCCATGAATTTGTCCGTTTGTTTTTTGTGAAAATGAATGGTATGTAAACGACTATTTTTTCGTTTGATTAGACAGTTCAACAGACTTTTGCGTACAACGTTGCATAGCTGAAATGATGGCTGTTCGTAAACCTTTTTCCTCTAATGTTGCTACAGCTTCTATTGTTGTACCGCCTGGAGAACAAACCATATCTTTCAATGCACCTGGATGCATCCCAGTTTCCAGTACCATTTTGGCAGAGCCTAATACAGCTTGAGCTGCGAATTTGTATGCTTGATTTCTTGGCATACCATCTAGTACAGCAGCGTCTGCCATTGCTTCTATAATCATATATACGTATGCTGGCGAAGAACCGCTTACAGAAGTTACAACATCCATTAATTTTTCGCTTACGATCTCTGTTTGACCGAAACTATTGAAAATGGTTAGTACATCTTCTAAATCTTTTTCTGTCACCATTTCATTAGGGCATAACGCAGACATTCCTTCTCCAACAAGAGCAGGTGTATTAGGCATTACTCGTACAACTTTTAAGCTTTTACCAAAGGAATCCTCAGTACTTTTAATACTTTTCCCTGCAGCAATCGTTACGACTATAGCATCGTCTTTTATCTGTTCTTTTACTTCGTTAATTACTGATACGTATAAGTCTGGTTTAATTGATAAAATTAAAATATCAGCATGTTTCGCTACTTCGTTATTGTCAGTAGTTGTATTTAGTCCATACTGTTCACCAGCATTATTTAAACTCGTCGTGTTCAAATCTGAGCACATAATTTTGTTGGAAGACACTATCTTTTTGTTTAGCATCCCGCCAATGATAGCCATTCCCATATTTCCGCATCCGATAAATCCAATTTGTTTGTCCATAATAATTCGATTTTGCTCCTTTTATAATTAATTATATTTTTTGAAATTGATATTCTAAAATAACAATAACATCTCCATGCAATATAAAGAAACATTCTAAGAGAATATATTCCTTTTTGCAACACTAAAAAATAAAATCAATTATATTCGACGTTATGCAAATATATACACTATAATTTGAGTTTTTATATTTATGAATAGAAGTTAAATTTATATCGATTTGTATTTTCATTCAGTAGGGCAATAATTTCATACAAGTAACTTACCGCTCTATTCATTTTTCAAAATACCTCTTGACACCAAATCGAACTATATCGCATAATATAAAAAAATTAAACTAGAAATCGTTGAAGGGAAATAGTACATATGTCTTCTTACGAAAGAGAGTGGAATTCACCGGCTGAAAGATTCCTCGTATAGAACATATCGAACCTATCCCTGAGTCTTAAATGAAAGTTTAGGCGTTCGCCTGCGTTATAGGCGCCAAGTGGATATCTATGTATATCAATTAAGGTGGTACCGCGGAACAATGACCGTTTCGTCCTTTTTATTTTATTGAGGGCGAAGCGGTCATTTTTATTTTGCTCTTTAAATATTACAGGCGCAGCATTGGTGAAAAGAGATATGGCTGCAAACTGAATGAATAGAAGTGTAATTTATGAAAAACTTTGATTGTAGACTTGGGGGATAAAAAAGTGAAAAAACAACGAATTGTTGTAAAGATTGGAAGTAGTTCCTTGGCAGCAAGTCATGGAGGCATCTCTAAAGAACAACTTTCAGATCACGTTGCCGCATTGGCAAGGTTGAAAGAAGAAGGGCATGAAGTTTTGTTAATTACATCAGGGGCCGTTGCTGCAGGTTTTTCTGCACTAGGGTATCCTAGTAGACCTGTGACAATAAAAGGGAAACAGGCTGCAGCAGCTGTCGGGCAAAGTCTATTAATGCAGGCGTACACAGAGGAATTCCGTAAATACGGTATCGTTACTGCGCAACTATTGCTGACGAGAAGTGATTTTTCTAGAAAAGAACAATATAGTAACGCTTACGCTACTTTAGGAGAGCTACTAAACCGTTCTGCTCTTCCGATTATCAATGAAAATGATTCCATCTCTTTAGAGGAGCTAACGTTCGGTGATAACGATATGCTATCAGCTTTAGTAAGTGGACTTGTGTCAGCAGATACGCTCATGATTTTTACGGATGTGAACGGTTTATATGATAAAAATCCTCAAAAAAATACGGATGCGAAAAAATATTATTTCCTTCCTGAAGTTACGGAAGAAATCGCTTCTCTTGCTGGAGATGCGGGTTCAAAACTTGGGACTGGCGGTATGAAATCAAAAATCGATGCTGCAAAGATGGCATTATCTCTTGGGGTAAGTGTATTTATCGGAACAGGAAGTGGACAGGAGAAGTTTTTAGATGTGCTGAAGGGCAAAGGTGATGGAACGTATATCGGCAATGCTCCTCAAAAGGTAATTAAGATGAACAAGCAATGGATCGCCTTGCATTCACTTGTTAGCGGACAAATTGAAGTAGATGCTGGAGCAGCTACTGCGATCATACAACATGGAAAGAGTTTACTTCCAGCTGGTGTTACGAATGTATCGGGATTTTTCCAAGTAGGTGAAGTTGTAGAGGTTATAACGCAACAAGGGCGCGTAATCGGAAAAGGACAATGCAGGTACAATGCAGAGGAACTAAGAGATTTAAAAGGTATGCAGAGCAATGATATTCAAGCAAGAGGCGAAAGGCATGATTATGAGGTCATCCATAGAGATCATTGGGTTTCATTGTGAAAATAGAGGTCACTTTAACCGTTAAAAGGAGGAAATAAAAATGAATGAAGTGTTAGTAAAGGGGAAAAAAGCGAAAGAGGTTGCTAGAGAACTTGTGCTTACATCTACAGAGCAGAAAAACGAAGCACTTGCTGCGATTGCAGATCAGTTGATAGTAGAAACAGCTTATATTTTAGAGGAAAACAAACGGGATATCGAAGAAGGTAAGCGGAAAGGATTTTCCGATTCACTCCTTGATCGTCTTATGCTGAGTGAACAGCGTATTGTTGATATGACAGAAGGTATTAAACAGCTCATTGATTTACGTGATCCTGTAGGAGAATGTGTAAGTGCATGGGAAAGGCCAAATGGACTATCTATTCAGGAGATGCGCGTACCGCTTGGTGTTGTTGGCATGATTTATGAGGCAAGACCGAATGTAACAGTGGATGCTGCTACAATTTGTTTGAAAACAGGAAATGCAGTCATATTACGTGGTAGTTCTTCTGCTATCCATTCTAACAAAGCCATCGTTAGCGTTATTCACCGGGCGCTTAAGCAAACTAGCTTGCCTTCAGAAAGTGTACAGCTCATAGAAGATACAACGAGAGATAGTGCAAAACAGTTGTTTACATTGAACGAGTACTTGGATGTTCTTATACCAAGAGGTGGTAAACAATTAATTGATACAGTAGTGAGAGAAGCGTCTGTTCCAGTACTTGAAACAGGTGCGGGAAATTGTCATATATTCATTGATGAAACAGCAGATAAACAAATGGCGTTTAATATTATTATAAATGCAAAAACGCAGCGTCCATCTGTATGTAATGCAATTGAAACGATTATACTTCATGAAAATTGGGTGCAGCAATTTGGTAGCGAGTTGTTTTCTTCCTTGAAGGAAAGAGGAGTGGAGCTACGTGGTGATAATAAAGCAGTGGCGATTGATTCTTCTATCTTACTTGCGACAGAAGAAGACTGGGAAACTGAGTTTTTATCTCTCACACTAGCAGTGAAAGTAGTTTCCACTGTTGAAGAAGCGATTCATCATATAAATACGTATGGATCTATGCATTCTGAAGCAATTATTACTGAAAACGAGGAAAACGTCAGCAAGTTTTTTACTTCTGTAGATGCCGCGGCACTTTATCATAATGCATCGACTCGTTTTACAGATGGATCCGAATTTGGATTCGGAGCGGAAATTGGTATCAGTACACAAAAGTTACACGTAAGAGGACCAATGGGGCTTCCAGCATTAACTTCTACAAAATATGTGATTCGTGGAAATGGACAAATTCGAAAATAATAATAAAAGACACTCAATTGGCTTGGGTGTCTTTTATTATAAAAATTAATTACCATACAAAAAGCCCAACGAGCATAGCACTTAATAGAGAAACAGCCATTCCGCTAACGAGAAGTTTCCAAACATTTTTACCGATGACTGATGATTTTTCTCCCCCAAATAATGAATTGTAAGTGCCGTAAATCATACCTACTGTACTGAAGTTAGCAAAAGAGGCTAGAAATGTTGTCGCAACGGCAACTGTGTGTGGTTGTAAAGACTTTAAGTTTGATTTTAAATCCATCATTGCAACAAATTCATTCGTTGTTATTTTGATCCCCATTAATTCGGCTACATACATCGCATCTTTTCCTGTTAAACCGAGTAAAAAAGCAAAGGGACTAAAGATAATCGAGAAGATTTTTTGAACGGTTAAACCTGTTATAAAAAATCCTAAAATCCCATTTAAACATGCCGTTAATGCTACATAACCAATTACCATGGCTAAAATAACGATAACCATATTCATTCCAACTAACATACTGTTTGAAATAGTAGAAAAGAAATCCTTCTTTTCATGTTTTGAAGGTGAATACACAACATCATCTTCTTTTGTCACTTCTACAGGATTTAAAACATTGGCTAAAATTAATGCGTTAATACAGTTTAAAGGAATGGCGCTGAAAATATATGTTGCTGGAACCATTGATAAATAAGCTCCAAGAATGGATCCACTGACACTACTCATACTCATAATTCCAAAAGTCAGCAAACGATTTTCTTTTAAAACAGATAATTGATCACGAACAACTGCAAGCGCTTCTGTATTCCCTAAAAACATCATTTGAATGGAAAAGAAACTTTCTAACTTTGGTAAACGAGAAATCTTTGAAATAATTGCGCCTACTTTATCAATAATCCAAGTTAAGATTCCGAAATAAGAAAGAATATCGAAAAAAGTGACAACAAAAATGATAGGAAGTAATGCGCTAAAGAAGAAATCGACTGTTTGATTTTCCATAGCGGAAGGAAATGCAAATCGAATACCTTCATTTGCACACGCTAGTAGCCAACTGAAAAAAGATGCAATTTTATTAATTATGACGCTGCCAAACTTGGTGCCTAACATAAACCACGTAATAAAAAGCTCCAATATGATGAGAATAACAATTGGTCTCCATTTTATATGTTTTTTATTAGGCGAACATAGGAAAACGATTAATATTACAACGAAAATCCCTAACATATTTAATATGAAATGCATGTCAACAACTCCTTGAGGCTTATTATTTGTATATAAAAAATCCTCTATTCTTCCAAATTTGGATTATGATCAGAAGTTATGAAGCATGTAAATGATGTTAGGGATTCATGTATTTTAATTTGCTTTATCCCGCTATTCGCCGGGCAGTAATACTTCCACCTCAAAATTAGGCGTATACGAGGAAGTTAGGTGGGAGACAACTGCCCGTAAATGCCCGATTGGTTTAACTAATAATCAGTGGAGGATGGAACCCCCACTGATTAAAAAATTTTTTGAAAATGAATATAATTCTAAAGGTATAGAAGGTATAATTCGATAAAAATAGAATTCAATATATAACAAACAAGGAGGGGATGAAAATGGAAGTCTATCACATAACGAGTAGAAAGAGGGAAACGTATAACGTTCAAGTAAAATATTCGATACTTTTCGAATGCGCACTTGGTATTGCGGCAATTACTCATAAGCGATTAATCGATACGCTTGAAAAGACGCAAAGTGAATGGGAAGAGATTAGACAATCGTTAACAGCAGAGATGAGAGAACACTTACAGTTTGTAGAAGAGCATAATACGTGGAAAGCGTTGCTTCAGTTATTGTATGAAGGTGATTTTCAGGACTTATTACAGTTTCATGCTAATATTGATTCGCTTTCAGAAGAAGACTTGAAATATATATGTTTACCGTTTGTAGGAGAGAAGTATCAAGCGAAAAGACGGTTAGCTGCACGGGGAGAAGTATGTGCAATACAAGAACTAAAGGAACTGACAGATGAGCATCCGTTTTTCTCTACGTATATTGGCTTTATATGTAATGTTGATGTACAAGAACTAAAGGCACATTTGATCGCTGTTATGACATGTTGGTATGAGAGTGTTGTGAAAAAAGAGGAAGAACAAATTTTTTCTATATTAGAGAGAGATTACGAAGCAAAGAATGAAATGAATAGAAAGATGAAACCAGAAGAGTTTGTTGAGTGGGCGACTGGCGGGGTGAACTATATGCCAGAACCAAGTGTTCACCACGTGCTTCTTATCCCGCAAATGACATACAGACCGTGGAATATAGAAGCTGATATTGAAGATACGAAAGTATTTCATTATCCAGTTGCGAATGAAAGTATTCATCCTGAAGATCCGTATGAACCGAATTATTTTTTAGTTCAAAAACATAAGGCATTAGGGGATGAAGCAAGATTAAGAATTGTAAAAATGTTGTTCGAAAAAGAGCGTACATTGCAGGAAATTACAGAAAGATCGCAACTTGGTAAATCTACTGTACATCATCATTTGAAATTGTTACGTGCAGCGAAATTAGTAGATATACATGATGGGAAATATGTTTTAAGAAAGAAAGCAGTGCAGTCGTTAGCGAAAGAATTAGATGCGTTTTTAAATAGATAATATACAACGAGAATGTACAGAAAGGGAGGAATTTCATAGAAAAGTTGGGGTGCTATAGTGAAGAGTGTATTGAAAAATCGTTCGTTCTTTTATATGTGGATAGGTAGTGCGATTTCGGAATTAGGCGGGGCGTTCGGAACGTTATGTAATTCAATTCTTGTATATGAATTAACAGGGTCAAAAACAGCATTAAGTAGTATGTGGCTGTTATATTTTATTCCGTCGCTCATACTGCAACTTATAAGTGGTCCATTTATTGATAAATGGAGCCGAAAGTGGATTATGATTTTTTCGCAATGGATGCGGGCATCTATTTTCTTATTACCTTTATTTATGCTAGTTACTAGTAGTATAGAGGTTTGGCACGTGTACGCCGTTCAAATTATAATCGGACTCATTACACCGCTGTATACACCTGCGAGTCAAGCCATTACACCGAGTATTGTAAGTAAGGAGCAACTTCAAGACGCAAATGGATATATTGATGGGATGACTCGCCTTATGATGTTCCTTGCACCAGTATTAGGTGGTATCATTATTAAATTCATTGGAATCAAATTAACAATAGTGCTCGTATGTACGTGTCTATTTATAAGTGGGGGATTGTTACTTTTCATAAAGGAGGAAAGGATAAAACAAGAACTGAGAAAAACATGGCTAGAACAGTTTCTTCACGGTTTTACATATTTTTTTACAAAACCAATAATCGTTTGGCTTGGGGTATTTCTGACCTTCGTGCAATTTGGAGTTGGGGTAACGATGGTGACAAACTTTCCTTACGTAAAAGACGAGCTATCAGCAGGATATGCGGAATTTGGTTATTTTATGGCCGGATTCCCGCTTGGCTATGTAGTTGGATCTATACTAGTCGGAAAAGTAACATATAAAAGCCGGCGTATACTTATGCTTGGAGGATTGTTTATAGGGGGACTCACATACATTTCGTTAGGTTTTAACCACAGTATTGTAATAGCGGTAATCATTGAAATAATTGCAGGTATTTGTATTGCCTTTTTTAATGTTCATAACACAACGATATGCCAACAATCAGTTCCGAACGATATGATAGGAAAAGTGTTTTCAGTACGACTATTTTTCATACGATCCGCTATGCCATTAGGTGTGTTCTTAGGAGGAATACTGAGTGAAATGTGGGGAGTGAGAGTACTATACTATATCATCGGGACGATTATATGTATCACATCTTTAATAGGAATAGTGCTTCCGTATTTCAAATTTATAGATGAGGCGATTGAAGAGAAATCAGCATAATTCTAAAAATTTGAAACTTTATAATTGAAAATAATTATCATAATCAATTATAATAAGAGAATACTAGTATTCGTATGACAAAGAGGGAGTGGGAAATATGTTTATCGAAACGAAGACATTTACAGTAAAAGAAGGTACATCAAATATAGTTGTAGAACATTTCACTGGAGAAGGTATTATTGAGAAGTTTGAAGGCTTCATTGACTTAAGCGTTCTTGTGAAAAAGGTAAGACGAGGGGATGAAGAAGTAGTCGTTATGATCCGTTGGGAATCTGAAGAAGCATGGAAAAACTGGGAAACAAGCGAAGAACATTTAGCTGGACATAGAGCGAGCCGTGGTAAACCGAAACCAGATCATATCATTAACGTTGAACATGGTGTTTATTATGTGAAATCATCAAAAGGGGCTTATCAGCAGTCGTAATATAGAAGAAGGGGTACATACCATGTATCCTCTTTTTTAGTGTAGGGGGATATGAATGATTGAAAGGCATAAAAAACTAATACAAATTATCTTAAGCGAATGTCTATCTACAGATAAAGTAAATGGATTCATGCTCATTGGATCTGTCGCAAGAGGTGATGCATATCCTGAATCCGATTTAGATTTATATATTCTTTTAAAGGATGGACAAAAGAAAGAGTTTCATGCTGAAATAAGAGATGGTATTTTGGTTGAGTATAAGTATGCTAACTTTAATCAAATACAAGTAAACTTTAAAAATAATCCGATGGAACTATATTCATTTTTAGAAGGAAGAATTTTATTTGATAAAATCGGTGAGTTGAAAAAGTTAAAGGAAGCAGCTACATATGAATTTGAAAACTACCGTGTTTCTAGTGATAAAGTGGAAGGCATTTCTCATTGGTTACATAGTTCATTAATGAAGATTAATTCTGCATTGAAAGCAAATGATGAATTAAAGGCTTCATACATCGTTCATACGTCAACTTGGACATTATTAGAAGGGATATGGGCTGTTAATAATAAACCAGTACCTCCAGCTGGATCTGTTTTGAAGTATATACAAACATTATCCAATAGGCCAATAAATTTTGACGAATTAATTAATAAAGTATTTAAAGGGAACACACCAGAGCGGATTTCTTCAGCAGTTTTTTTGATTGAGTGGGTTTTAATGAATTTAAGGGGTAGATAATACGATTGTTAAGTTTTATCGCGGAAATTTCAAAATCAAAAAGAAGCGTCTTTTAGTCAGAAATTTGACTTATAAGACAGCTTCTTTTTGATTAATCTACTTGAATTTCAAATTGAAGCACAGTTTGATCTTTCATAAACGGCATACTACGCTCTTTAAATAGTAAACGAATTCCAGATAAATTATTAGAAAGAGCGGGAGAGACAACAAATTGGTAACTTACATGTCCATCAGATCCACTCCAACCTTCCGCCCAGCAATCGTATGTATCATTTACTGATAATTCAACAAGCGTATGTGTATTTTTTTCATTCAGTTTGTTGTTTTTCGAATCCCATTCTTTATATAAATAAACTACACTCGCATTAGAATATTGTCGAATAAAGGTCACGGTATACACAGTTCCGTTTTGTTCAAAGGTTTTTAAAACAGGTATATGTTTTTTAAACTTATTCGGTTCGACGCGAGGCTTAAATTCTTCTTCGTCCATCATAGAAGAGAATAATGAGTTTAAATAGTCAGGGTATAATCCGTACTGCTTCGCCCAATTAGAAATAGCCTCATCAGCCGGAAATCCTGGATTCCCATCCGAAAGTTCTTTTCGTTCTTTTAATAAAGTACATATTTTTTCATCGATAGCGTATAAGCGTTCATCGTAATGATCAGTAGGGCGTTCGAAATTCATTCGTTTCATAATCATTCCTCCTTTTCTTTATTTTAACAAATAATACGTATTACAAATACAATTCCCCGTAATATTATCCGTTAATTGAAATATTGTGAAAAATAGGATAGTTTTGTGTTAAAATAAATATAAATAGATAGTCGGGAGGCATTATCATAATGGATACTACACAACAAAATAGTAATGCATGGGATAAGAAGGTTGAAGAAGGTTCTAGGTACACGCAACCTGTAAGTAGCGAAGTTATTGAAAAAAGTAAATTAGGTGAATGGGAAATCACAGTTACCACGGAAAAATCAGTTCCTAGAGATTGGTTTCCAAAGTCAGTAGAAGGATTAAAGATACTTTGTTTAGCATCAGGCGGTGGGCAACAAGCACCGGTTTTGGCTGCTGCTGGAGCAGATGTAACAGTTACTGATATATCTAAGAAACAATTGGAACAAGATGAAATGGTAGCAGAACGAGATGGATTAACGTTAAAAACAGTACAAGGAGATATGTCGGATCTTAGTGACTTTGAAGACGAATATTTTGATATTGTCGTAAATCCTGTTTCTAATTTATTTGTAAGGGATGTTTATCTTGTATGGAATGAGATTTCAAGAGTTTTAAAGAATAAGGGAATTCTTATTTCTGGATTTACAAACCCTTTACTATGGATTTTTGATGACAATCAAGAACGAAAAGGTATTCTTGATGTGAAACATTCCGTACCTTCATCAACATTGGATTATTTACCAGAGGATGAAGTGCAAGAGTACATTCATTCAAATCAAACAATAGAATACGCACATACATTAGAAGACCAGATTCAAGGCCAAATTGAAGCGGGTTTTGTTATTGCAGGCTTTTACGAGGATGATTTTGGTGGAACAAGGATATTAGATAAGCATATTAAAACTTTCATTGCTACAAAAGCTATGAAGTTAAATACGGATTGAAAATTTTGGCTTAGATAGCTCTGAAAAAATAGTAAATGTTCAATATATGTCAAAAAGGATGGCACTTGCCATCCTTTTTCGTTCACCTGAATGATATTCTGTCTTTCTACATTAATTCTTCACATCATTATATAATTCCAGCGCCTCTTTCACATTCAATCCATTTTTCACAATACCGTGTATCGCTTGAATCATCGCAGTTGGATGCTCGGATTGCCATATGTTTCGACCCATATCTACACCGATTGCGCCTTCTTGTAATGCATTGTAAGTAATGTTTAATGCATCTTCAATTGAATCTAGTTTCGGTCCGCCGGCGATGACGACTGGGGCAGGGCAGGTACTCGTTATTTTTTCGAACCCTTCGCAGTAGTACGTTTTAATAATATCAGCACCCATTTCAACGCATACGCGGGAAGCAAGTGCTAGAAAGCGAGCTTCACGTTTTTGTAGTTCTTTCGCAACTGCGGTAATGCCGAGTACTGGCAGACCGTAATCATGAGCTTCTGAAACGACATTGGCGAGATTTGAAATAGTTTGGGTTTCATAGTCTGATCCAACGAAAACAGAAACACCGACGCCAATTGCGTTTTGTTTTACCGCTTCTTTTACAGGGGTAACAATTGTTTCATTCGCTAAGTCTTTTCCGACGACAGTAGATCCGCCAGATACACGCATAACCATCGGTGTACTGCAGTTTTCAGGGATGCAGGAGCTAAGGACACCACGCGTTAAAAAGAGGGAGTCTGTATAAGGAAGTAAGTTTTTAACTGTTTCAAGTGGTTGTTCTAATCCGTGGATTGGTCCTAAGAAGTAACCGTGGTCTATCGCTAACATAACAGCTCTGCCGTCAGGTAAAATTGTATTTAATCGATTTTTAAATCCCCAAGTCATTCAAAATCACTCCTTCGTTAATGTTGGATTTTTCGTTTGTACCGTATCTTTATTCGGTAAATGTGGTGACTTAATAAAAACCGCTTTAAAAGGTTTGTCAGAATGGTTAATCAGATAGTGAGATTCATGAGGACGAACTTGTAGGACATCACCTTGTTTAATTGGAACTCTTTCGTTATTCACATAGAAATCTATTTCACCTTCTAATGCATAAAAGACTTCCTCGCATGTTGTATGATAATGATTTTGAAATTCTTGCCCGGGTTGAATAACAACAAGGCCGAGATCAATATTTGGGCCTTGTATTAAATATTTTGGTCCGTTATCACCGAAGCGATAAGAGAAATCATTTTCATTCGCTTTTAACATATACTTCACTCCTCTATGTAATTTGTTACAGAGCACCTGGAGCAATCCACATATGTGTTGTAAGCCTTCTATCGGCTAAAGCAAGCTGACTGTCATATACAGTTTTCCATGTTTCATAGAATTCCTTATATAATTCGTGATTTTCAGTGACAGGTTCAAATGTATTTTCCCATTGTACAAACTGCTCAGCAGTCTCTTCCATAGATGTATATATGCCGGCACCAACTCCGGCAGCAATTGCAGTTCCTAAGGCAGCTGCTTCTTTCACGACAGGTACTTTTACAGGAATGCCGAGTACGTCTGATAGAATTTGTGGCCATAGTTTTCCTTTAGCTGCACCGCCAGCAAAAATAATTTCAGAAGGGAATGTACCAGTTAGATTTTCTATTAATTTTAAGTTTCCAAGTGTAATGAAGGCTGCATTTTCTTCAATAGCACGAAACAGTTCTTTTTTTCCGCATTTGTCAGCGTCTAAACTTAAATTTAAAAAAGAAGGTGCGGCATGACGCCAAGAAATGTAGTTCATAACGTTTGAAAAAGTAGGGATAATACCATATGAACCGACGGGTACGTCTTTTGCTTGTTCTTCTAGTAATTCATAGGCATCTACACCGAGTTTGTCAGCAAGTTTCTTTTCTTCTTGGCAAAAAGCATCTCGAAACCAGCGCATAACGAGACCAGGAAAAAAGGCGATCGTTTCATATTGCCAAAGGTTCGGAACGACGTGACAATTTACGCGAATTGCAGCTTGCGGATCCGTTATTGGCGCAGTAATATTCACTTCTTGTTGCCAAAAGCTGCCTCCGCATATTAGTGTTTCATTTGGCTTCACGACCCCAGTTCCGAGTGAGGCCATTTGAGCATCACCACCACCAGCAACGACAGGAATGTCTTCGCGTAATCCAGTTAATGTTGCACACTCTTTTGTAACTTTGCCAATCACTGTGCCAGCTTCATTTACTGTTGGTGAAAATGGCAAAGTTAGACCACACTCTTTAGCGACATCGTTATCCCAAGTTCTATTTTGTAAATCGAAAATACCGGACGTACATCCGTTTGAGGGATCGATTTGCAGTACGCCGCTTAATTTATATAAGATCCAATCGTTTAACATTGTAAAAGAGTGAATAGTATTATAGACTTCTGGTTCATGTTTTTTAATCCAAAGTAGGCGGGGTAAAGCGCCTAATGAAAAAGTTTGACCAGATCTAGTATATAAATCTTCTTCAAGATGTGACCGTATTTCTTTTAGCTCACTAACTTCAGCGGATGCACGTCCATCAACATTTGCGCAAGCCCAAATTTCTTGCCCATTTTTATCATATAAAACAAAACCTTCTCGCATACTAGTAGCGCTAATAGCTTGAATGGAAGAGGGCGAGATATTACTTCTTTGTAAAACTTCTTTCGTGCATTGTTGTACTAGCTTCCAGTTTTCTATTACATTAAAATTCATAGAACCTGGGTAACGAGGATCTGTATTATGAACCCATTCTTTTTGACTGACAGCAATTTGATTACCTAGTAAATCAAAAAGAACAGCTCGAATGCTTCCTGTACCAGCATCAAAAGCTAATAAATGAGACATTAACAATCACCATCCTTTCGTAATAAGGAGAGGGCCGTTTCCTCATCGGTAATTAATGTATGAATAAACTTTCCTTTTAAGGCACCATAAATTGCGTCTATCTTTTCTGTACCTCCAGCAACACCGACGACATGATTCATATTGCGCAAAATAGAGAGAGGCGTGCCAATTAGACGATTGTGATGCGAGAGCTCTAATAAATCGCCATTTGTATCATAAAACTGTCCTAAAATATCGCCAGCACCGTTTTGACTACGAATATATGTCATCTCACGTAAAGTTAATTTTTCTTTTTTTACAATCGTAGCGTCTTGAGATAGTCCTCCAATACCGACAACAGCCGTATGAGCAAGTGAAGCGACATGAAGCATATCTTTTACGCTCGGTTCTGATAGAATACTTTGTGCCATTTCGGTAGAAGATGCTAGAAACGGCGTAGGGATAATGTGAAGATCACCTTGCATGTAATGTAAATAGTTTTGTTTTCTCGGGAGATAATGATTTACTCCGCCTGTTAACGTTACGATTGAGAGATTAATAGAACTTTCGAAATGAATGTTTTCTAGCATTTTGCTAATTGTTTCTCCCCAGCCAATACCGAGTAAATCTCCTTGCTGGAGCTGAGTTTCTAAATATTGTGCAGCAGCTTTTCCGAGAGAATCGTGATAATTGTTTACTGGGATCGGGATAATAAAAGCATCTTTTAAGTGGAATTTTTTCATTAGGTCACGCTCAATACTTAAACAGTGCAAACCAGTCCCTTTTACGTGAAATGTAACGATACCTTCACTCCGCGCCTTATCTAATAACCGGACGACTTTATTTCTTGAAATATGAAGAAGTGAAGCGATCTCCTGTTGTGTTAATTGGTCCTTATAATAGTACCAAGCTACTTTCGTTAATAAATTCTCTTCAAAGTTCAGCTGAGTCATACTCTTCATCCCTTTCAACAATTGACCACAGCTTAAACATATGTACCATATATTTTGTTTATTCCAGTTGAAACGATTAATAGTGTGTGGAAAAAAGTGTTCTAGGGGGGATAAAAAGGTAGTCGTAACGGGCTTCTCTACACCAAACGCTATGCGTGATTACGTAAAACGAGGAACAGTAGCACAATTTGGCTTATGGGATGTAAAACAACAAGGTGCTCTCGCAACGTATGTAGCAAATGAAATTGTTGCAAAAGGGAAGAAGTTAAAAGTAGGGGATAGCTTTGAAGTAAAAGGTATCGGGAAAGTGAAAGTAGAGCCAAACTCCATTCAAGGATATGATTATGAGGCAGAAGGAAATGGGATTATCGTATTACCGGAGCGAGTCGTATTTACGAAGGATAATATTGATAAGTATAATTTCTAATTGATATATTGCCATTTAGACTCAAAAACGCCCGATATATTCGGACGTTTTTGAGTCTCTTTTTTAGTTATGAACAGTTTCTTTTTCATTTAACCCAAGTATACGACCAGTGGAAGTGTGAAGGTCTTGGAACAATCTTGGATTTTCTGTTAGTGAAATACCGTAAGAAGGAATCATTTCTTTTATTTTTCCTTCCCATTCTACTATGCGGCTTGGGAAGCATTTTTCTAATACTTCAAGCATAACGTGAACGGCAGTAGAAGCACCAGGTGAAGCACCTAGTAAGGCAGCGATTGAACCGTCAGCTGCACTTACAACCTCTGTACCAAATTGAAGTGTTCCTTTACCGCCAGCATCAGTATCTTTAATTACTTGTACACGTTGTCCAGCAACTACAATATCCCAATCTTCACTTTTCGCGTTCGGAATGAATTCGCGTAATTCTTCCATACGTTTTTCGTGTGATAACATAACTTGCTGAATTAAGTATTTTGTTAGTCCCATTTCTTTTACACCGGCTGCTAACATCGTTAAGACGTTATTCGGTTTAACTGAACCAATTAAGTCGAGATTTGAACCAGTTTTTAAGAATTTAGGTGAGAATCCAGCGAAAGGTCCAAATAGTAAAGCCTTTTTATTGTCTATATATCTTGTGTCTAGATGAGGAACAGACATTGGCGGAGCGCCAACTTTCGCTTTACCGTATACTTTTGCATGGTGCTGCTCTACAACTTTTTGGTTTTTACATACCATAAATAGTCCACTTACTGGGAAACCACCAATATGTTTTGATTCAGGAATACCAGTTTTTTGTAGTAGAGGTAGGCTACCGCCACCGCCGCCAATAAAGACGAATTTTGCAGTATGATGCTCGATTTTACCACTATTCATATCATGTACTTTCACTTCCCACAAACCATTCTTCGTGCGTTTAATATTTTCAACACTATGTTTGTAGTTGAGCTCGACATTTTTAGTTTTTAAGTAATCAAATAACATACGTGTTAATGCACCGAAGTTAACATCTGTTCCAGAATCAATTTTCGTTGCAGCCATCGGTTCATTAGATGCACGTCCCTCCATAATGAGTGGAAGCCATTTTTTTAACGTTTCAGGAGCATCGGAAAATTCCATTCCTTGAAACAGTGGATTTTTTGAAAGCGCTTCAAAACGTTTTTTTAGAAACTCTACATTTTTTTCACCTTGTACTAAACTCATATGAGGTAGTGGCATAATAAAATCTTGTGGATTACGAATTAATTTGCTTTTTACAAGATATGCCCAAAATTGTCTTGAAAGCTGGAATTGCTCATTCACTTTTACAGCCTTATTAATATCTATAGATCCGTCAGATTTTTCGGAAGTATAGTTCAGTTCGCATAGCGCAGAATGCCCTGTACCTGCATTATTCCATTCGTTAGAGCTCTCTTCCCCGGCACTTGCGAGTTTTTCAAAAACTTTAATTTCCCATTCTGGTGCTAATTCTTTTAGCAATGAGCCTAACGTTGCACTCATAATTCCTGCACCAATTAAGATAACGTCTGTTTTCTGCTGCATGTTGCTCATGATAATCTCTCCATCCCCTATATTGGCAAAAAAGTGTAGGTGTTTTGTATATCTAAGCCGTAAATTGAAAACACCGCCTAGGCCCCACCTAGGTGTATACCTTTTTTGTCTCAATTATATAACCATCTCATACTCTATTATAATAATTAATAGACTAAAATATCTAGTGTTATCTGATAATTTTAAACTATTTACAGATTTATTTGGCAAAATTCTTATTTAACAAGCTTTTTAAGTCGATGAATAGAAAAAAATTACAGTTTGAAATTATCTCGAAAAAGCTTACGTATCCTTTAGTGCTTAGATGAAGATACCTTTTTATGGAATTGTATGCCTTCTAATGATAAGATTATTCTGAAAAATAGAAAAGAGGGATGCTAATGCGTATACAAGAAGAAATTGCAAACTTATTTCGAAACTTTTCAATAAAGGAATGTAAAGGATCAAGTGATTTATACGAATATTTATCAATGAAAATTGCTGAAGATGAGGAAGTACTTACACTATCTTCCTATGCTCAAGCAGGTCAACCAGTCCCAAACTTATTATTAGGTGCAGTACATTATTTATTGTTAGCAGGAAAAGAACATCATTTAAAAACGTATTATAGTAGTTTAGTTGAAAATGCCAATACAAATTTAGATAAAGCTTTTGATTATTTTAAAGATTTCTGTAAAGAGTACCGAGAAGAAATCATTACTTTATTACAAACAAAACTTGTTCAAACGAATGAAGTAAGACGGTGTGCATACTTATACCCAAGTTTCTGCTATATATTTAACAAGGAAAAGAAGCCGTTAGCGTTAATTGAAATTGGAACAAGTTCTGGGTTACAACTGTTCTGGGACCAGTATAGCTATTCATACGGAACAGATGAAATATATGGAAATATAAATTCAAATGTTCATTTAACTTCTGAAATAAGAGGGGAGAATGTGCCAGAGTTTCTAAAGAAAAGTCCATCTGTCGTAGAAAGAATTGGACTGGATTTACATGTGAATGATTTACATAATGAGGAAGATTATTTATGGCTACGTGCACTCATTTGGCCAGAACATAAAGAAAGGCTTGAAATGTTTGATCAAGCTGCATCTTTAGTGAAAAATGAATCTGTCCAATTCATAGAAGGAGATGGTGTAGAACTGTTGCCATCTATCATTGAACAAATAAGTGATGATGTTGTAATCTGTATTTTTCATACACACGTCGCAAATCAAATACCAGAACAAGTAAAACGTAATTTAGAAAAACAAATACAAGAAATTGGAGCAAAACGTGATGTATTCCACCTATATAACAACATGTGGGATCGTGACCTTCATATTGATTATTATATTAACGGAAACGGATATCGTGAAACAGTTGGAGAAACGGAAGGGCATGGAAGATGGTTTAGTTGGAAGCTTGGGAATGAGTCGTTTTGTTAAAGTGATTTAAATTCATATAGGCATCCTCACTTGTATAAAATGGGGACATAAGTCGTAAGCATCACCTAAATATTAGTACAACAAAAATGCTTGGGAGAAATCCGAAGCATTTTTTGAGTTACATTCAAACACCGTAATGTATCATGTACTTCTTTTCTGCTGTTGCTTGTACAATTTTCGAAGCTAATTCATTAAGCTCCGCAGAATGTTTAAAAAATCTTGAAGATGTAACTGTTTCATAAAATCTTGATAATGATTCAGGTGGAATAATTGTGACACCCCAATAAGCTAAACCATATTCAGGATTTTTAACACTATGGAAGTAAGTTTTCATAATTGATAAGTGCGGATTCAAACTATTAATAATATCATCATCAACAGAAATACAATGATATTTCTCTGGTGTATAATCATTGTAGTTTTTTTGCTGATCGAAATCGTCAATTATTCCAAAATCATGTACACATGCCATCTTTATCATCCATTCAAGAGTTTAATAAAGTAATGTCCATTCGTGTAATGAACAAACTTAGACGTAACACAGCATTGACAATAATCATTGCTGTGTATTGAAAAACTCATATAAATTAAATGGCTATGATGTTACATTCGGTGAGTATAAAGAGTCGCATGTACGGGCTATGAAAATAGTAGTACCCGCAAGAGAAGGGAAAAATGCATATCAAGTGTATATAAACGATAGTATGTTGTCTAAAAGAGAGCTGGAAAAAGTTCTACTTTTGATGGTGGAATAATACATGGGATGTAGAGGCTAAATGAAAAGTAATGCTATTTTTTTAATCCAAATGTAGCATTGCTTTTTAATTTGTGCCATTACTTTTTCATTGGATACAAGCTGAAAATATAACGTGAAATCTGCTGCTTCAAATTTACTAAAATATAGTCTTTGCATAAAATTCCTCCAAACTAAAAATGATTACTGAAGTTAATGGATATTGATAAATCCACAAAATTTCACCTTATAAAGAGCACCGTACATAAGTGCTCTTTATAAGGAGTGTCCTATGAGTAATATATTTTATATGCTAGTTTTGAACAATACTATTATTAGTTTAATTTGAAGATGGTTAATTCTAGGGCGTTTATACCATCATCACAAGTTATAATATTGTTATTTCCAATATTTGATAGACGGATTGTTGAATTGGCTGGAACTGGCAAAATCAATTGACCAGTAAGCTGATTACAAGTGATACTCACTGGAGCTAAAATTAAAATGCCAAAACTTCCTTGAGCATTTGGTATTGGAGCATTATTTAAGAGTATAGAAATACCAGCTGCGTAAGGAAATAAAGTAATCAAACTTGAATCAATTGAAGCAATGAAAGACACTTGATAAATACCAGCTTGTGTGATGCCAATGGTAGTAGAGTCTAATAAAGAAACGCCCCCTACAATTGGTCCAGTCTGGTTAAAAGAAAAAAATCCTCCAACAGGAATGTTAATAAATTCTGATTGCCAAAAATTACCGAAAGCTAATGAAATTGTTCCGGCAGGTCCGGTAGAACCAGTAGGCCCAGTGGAACCAGGAGAACCGAAGCCAGTAGGTCCAGTAGGTCCAGTAGGTCCAGTAGCGCCAGTAGAACCAGTAGGTCCAGTAGCGCCAGTAGAACCAGTAGGTCCAGTAGCGCCAGTAGAACCAGTAGGCCCAGTGAAACCAGGAGAACCGGAGCCAGTAGGTCCAGTAGCGCCAGTAGGTCCAGTAGAACCGGTAGCACCAGTGGGCCCAGTAGGGAATTGAAAGGGTTGTATAGGTGGGAGTGTAGGTCCAACTAAATTAGGATTAAATGCAGCAGAAGATAGAAATTCATCCATTTTGTTTTCACCTCTGAATAATTTGTATACTAATATTAAATGCAGGAGAGAGAAAAATGAAATGGACAAGTGATTGTATTCTATTAATTTAACAAATTAACTTTACAGGATAGGTGTACTTCATGAAAGAAATAAGAGAAATGATTCAAACAAGGAAAATAGGAGTAGACGAAATAGATATAATAGAAACCTTTTATGTTAGGCTTGTTTTTTGATTGCAACATCATTAAGAATTGCATCAAATATATCTTTTTGCGTAAAGTTATCAGTAAAAATAGTTTCTCTGGCAACCTTAATAGTATCGTGCGGATTATACCATTTTTGTAGGGAATCTTCACCAAATTCGTGTCGTTTGTCTCTTGTGTTATGTCGTCTAATAGTTTCCTCTAATGATAAATCAAAGTAATATGCAAATGCATTTTCATCAAAATAACGAATTAATTCTTTTAACATCTCACCATACCTATGACTGTTCAATATACCTTCTAAAATAACAAACTCACATTTTCCTTTTCCGTATTTCGTAATTTCAAATAGTAAATCATGTGATAAATTACCCACCGTATCGTTTACTCTAAGCATATCTCTACGCACGACGTCTTGTGAGACTAAAAGTGTCCCTTGACCGAAATACTCTTGCAGCTCTTTTGCGATTGTTGTTTTGCCACTTGCGGAATTTCCTCTAAGAATGATTAATGTTGATTTTAGTATAGAGTGAGACATCGTATATCCCTCCGATTATAAGGTGATTTGATTATATAGAAAATTTTAACAAATAAAGTGTATAATTAATATGTTGAAAATAAAAGAGGGGAAGTTACATGGGAAGTAAATTAAATGAAGTAGAGCCGATTTGGAGACGGAAGTGGTGCCGCTACCTAGGGGTATTTGTGATTGTGCAATTATTATTTATTATTTGTGAAGTTACTGCATGGGCACCGAACTTTAGACCTGGCGGAGCGTTTTTTAATAGAATATTAAATTCTCAATTTTTCACTGAATGGTTCACACTCTATATAATCCCACAATTTAACGTATTTACAGCATTTTTTGCGATTACATTACTACCATATGCATTAGTAGGTGCAATGAAAGATGTAACATCAAGAAAAAATATAAAGGAATAATAGAGGTATAATATGCTTTTTCAAAAAGAAGGTTTATTGATTAGGTACGTAATGGAAGGTGATGCACCTATCATTTCAAAATGGTTAACGGACCCAGAAGTCTTGCAGTATTACGAAGGACGAGATAATCCGCAATCTGTAGAAACGGTGCTTGATCATTTTATACATAGTCCAAACAGTGATGAAAAAAGATGTTTAATAGAATTTGATACCATTCCGATCGGTTACATACAAATGTACCCGGTTGATTCTGAATGGAAAGCACTATATGGTTATGAAGACTCGCGAAATGTATGGGGAATGGACCAATTTATCCCGCATTAACGGGCAGTAAGACCCCCACCTCAAAATTCAGCGAGAGCAAAGAAGTTAGGTGGGGGATCAACTGCCCGTAAAAGCCCGATTGGTTCAACTAATAATCAGTGGGGGATGAACAAAACCCCCACTGATTAAAATTTCACTTTATCGGTGAACCATCCTATTGGGAAAAGGGAATTGGAACAAAACTCGTTCAGGCAGCAATTACATATATTATGGGTGAAATGAGAGCAGAAGCAATTGCAATGGATCCGAAAGTAAATAATGAACGTGCAATAAAGTGTTATGAAAAAAGTGGATTTAAAAAAGTAAAGATTTTAAAGGAACATGAGTTGCATGAGGGAAAATTAGAAGATTGTTGGATGATGGAATATAAACAATATTAATGGCTTATACAAACAAAGGGGGATGTGTGAAATGAAAAAAGCGTTAATAGTAATTGATGTACAAGCGGGAATGTATACAGCAGGAATGCCGGTACATAATGGAGAAAATTTTTTGCAAATATTAAAAGAGCTTATTTATGAATGCCGTTCAAATGAAATTCCGGTTATATATGTACAACATAACGGACCGAAAGATCATCCTTTAGAAAAAGGTACAGATGGCTGGGAGATTCATGCGGCGATTGCACCGAATACAGAAGACCGTATCGTTGAAAAGACGACGCCAGATTCATTTCATAAAACAAACTTAAATGAAGTATTACAAGAGAAAGGAATTGAGCACGTTATTATTTCAGGAATGCAGACGCAGTATTGTGTGGATACGACAATACGCAGAGCATTTAGTGAAGGATATAAAGTAACAGTAGTAAGTGATGCGCATAGTACATTTAATACAGAAGTGTTACGTGCTGAAGATATTGTGAAACATCACAACGTAGTATTTGGGGCGTTTGCGGATGTTGTTACATTGAAAGATTTGAAATCGGCTGTCTCTAAATAAGAGGCAGTTTTTTATTATTGATAAGAGGATCATCTTTATTAAAACTTAGATATATTGAAATAATCGTCTTTATCATTTCACGTATCGAAATGATAATACTGAAAAAGGAGCACCATCAATTAAACGGGGGCTCCTTCATGAAAACGTTACTTTTTTTTCTTCTTATCTTTATCCAATACATTTTGTTCTTCAGCAAATTCCGTACCATATGCAAAGCGGCGATTAATATGAATATTATCATTATGGTGCCTTGTGTGTGAGTTAGAAAAGCGATGAACGATTACTTCTGATAATGTAAAGACGATGGCTGAAAGGATGCTGCCCCATGCGATTTGCATGTAGTTGTCTAATAAAATATTACCGAAAATCCAAACGCTTAAATATGCTAATAAGAAATCTGCCATAATGGCGCCAGTATTGCCAATTCGATTTAAAATAATTTTATCAACGAACATATAAGATACGATTGTAATGAAGAGACTGAACGAAATAATTTGAACGAACGTTGCAGGGAAAAACAAAGCGAGTCCAATGCTAAATGCGATGATACACGAAATGAATTTGATAAGTACTACAGTAAAACCATTCAATATTTACACCTCCGATTTATACATAGTTTTGCAATAAATTCAGGAGTTCATACATTGCAATGGATTTATTTACATAAAACTTTTTCATGTTCGGATTTTTGTCTAAATATTATAAAAACAAAGAAAAAATGCTATAGTAAAATGAGAGTATATGACATTTTTAGGTAAGGGGGAATCCTAGGTGTGGATTACTTCAGAAGTAGAAATTCCAGATGAGTTAATCGATCATCTTGAGCAGGGAAAGTTAGTGTTATTTGTTGGAGCAGGAGTTTCTATGAAAGGGAAATCAAACTTACCGAATTTTGATGATTTAGTTGATGAAATTGCGAAGACGTTATATGTCGAAAAAAGAGAAATGACAGAACCGCATGATTATTATCTTGGTAAAATTGCGAAAACGAAAGATGTACATCAAGTTGCGAGAGATCTTGTTCATATAGAAAAATCAAAACCAAATCCATTGCATTATGCAATTCCAAGGTTGTTTCCTTTAGATACAGATGTCCGAATCGTCACGACCAACTTTGACCAACATTTTACAACTGCAATTAAAGAAATGAATAGAGAGATAAATGTTTATTACGCACCTGCTTTGCCGACTGGGAGAGCGTTCAAAGGACTCGCTTATATACACGGCAATGTGGAACAGGAGAAAGAGGCTTTAATTTTAACAGATGGTGATTTTGGAAGGGCTTACTTAACAGAAGGATGGGCGAGAAGATTTTTAGTTGATTTATTCTCGAATTATACCGTTTTATTCGTTGGATATAGCCATAATGACCCAGTAATGAAATATTTAGCAACAGGTTTACCACCAAGTACAAGACGGTATGCATTTGTTGCACAAGGCGAAAATACGTATCATTGGGAGCATTTAGGAATAAGACCGATTGTGTATCCAAATAAAGCGAATAATCATCAGTCCCTTGTAAAAGCAGTGAAGCGTTGGGCGGAATTAATGGGTGATAATTATATTACGAAAAGAATGCGCATTCGAGACATTGTAACAGTGCCACCATCAGTAGAACAGGAACAATTATCATACATAAAGCAATCAACTAAAAAAATTGAAACAGTTCGTTACTTTGTTGAATTTGCTCGTGATTATGAATGGGTAGAATGGCTTGAAGCAGAAGGGAAATTACAGAGCTTATTTTTGCTTACCCAACAACATAATGAAGTAGATGAATTACTAGCGGAATGGTTAGTGGAGCAATTTTTATTTAGTCATCAAAAAGAATTATTTCAATTGATTTTTAAAAATCATTCTAAAATATCTCCTTTATTATGGAGAACAATTTGTAGCTATTTAAACGAAACGAAGAGTGAGATGGATCCGATATTGTTTGCTAGGTGGACACTTCTGTTATTAGAAACAGCTGAAAAAGATAGTAGTTCTATAGTGAAAATATCTTATTTACTTCAAAAATGTTCTTTTCCTGAACATAAAGAAATTGCATTATTGTTATTAACATTCATTTTGGACGGAAAGCTTAAGTTGAAGCGTGTAAGAAAATGGGGACATGAGACGCAAGAATCAATCGAACTTGAGGAATCGAGTCGTTTACCAGTATCTACATTTTCTCATGTGGAGAAAATTTGGAACGAGAAGATGAAACCGCACATCTCTTATTACGCCGTTCCAATTATGATGATGGGATTAGAGAAGATGCGGTTGTTGTCATTAAGACAAATAGCGCTAAAAAAAAGAGATAAAGAAAATGCAGAGAAAGAGTTTCGCCAAAATGATCTTGCATTTTTAATTCAAATTGTAAAAGAGTGCTTCACGTATTTATGTGAAAACAATGAGAAAAAAGCGAACTATTATATTGCAGAAATGATTGAAGCAAATAGTGTACTTCAAAAGCAAATCGCAATTGATGCGATGAATAAAAATAAATTTATTAGTTCAGATGACAAAATGAAATGGTTAGTACGCGAAGAACTTCTTTTAAATGTCACTTATAAGCAAGAAGTTTTTCAACTTTTAAAAAACCATTACGTACATTCTTTAGAAAAAACGAAGGAAGAGATCATTAAAACTGTGATGAAGTACCTTGCGGCGGAAAGAGCATTTGATGGTTGTTTCGTCTTAGATTTATTATTCACATGTGATCCGAATAGTTCATGTACAGCAAAAGGATACGAGTTAATGAAACAGAAACATCCTCATTTTCATTCTGACCAACACAGTGTACAAAAGAAAGAGTCTATAGAACAAAGGATTACTTGCAATGTAACTGCTGATGGATTATTGCAGCTGAAAGATGAAGAAGTTATGAAGCAAGTTCGGCAATTTTCTCAAGATGGTGTTTTTGAACAACGTCATTTTTTGGAGATGTTATCGAAAGCATGTAAATTGAATACAGAATGGAGTATTTCATTTGCATATCAATTAGTATGTGTACACGAAATAAGCAATGAAGTATGGTTTGTTTGTATAAGAGAATGGCGAAATAATCGGGGATTGACAAATGAGCAAATTCAAAAAATTATTCCGTTACTACAGAAATTTGTAAGAAATACTGCTTTTCATTGGTTAATTAGTAGTTTTCTATATGAAATTAGTAGTCGATTAGAAGAGCTAGAAGAGAATAGTATACGGGTTGTAAAGCGTTTTGCTTTCTCGGTATTTCCTCAAGTTATGAAAAGTAATACAGATTTTAAGCTTGGAAAACAGGATTTTTATAATGAATCGATTCAGCATCCGGTTGGAAAAATGACAGCTGTATTATTAAAACTATTATCATATGATCATTTATACGATCGTAATGTATATGAATATTTATTTTTATTTGAAGAACAAGTCAGAATTAGTTCAAAACGGACAAACTTTATGTTCGCTCGTTTAATAGCAGATATTACATTTTTATATCACATTGAAAAACAATGGTGCCGAAAATATTTGTTACCGTATTTAGATTTAAAGAAAGAAAATGAAATTACGAAATATGCGTGGGCGGGCTTATGTTATACGCAAATTAATTTACCTTTATTTACAGAAATGAAGCGATTTATTAAGTATGCGGTAGAACATTTGGAAGTTTTACATCCACATACGAGAGAAGCTTTTTTAAAGTGGCTTAGTTTTGTATTTATTAAATGTGTACTATATTGGGAGCAAAAAACTGATTGGTTATATCCACTACTCATACAAGAAAATGAAGCGAACAAAATAACATTTATGCAGCATGTATGCTATTATGTTAAAACGTTAAGCGGGAAGGAACAACAAAAGTTTTGGACAGCTTGGCTCAATGTTTTTTTACGAGAGCGACCAAAAATGGGTGAAATAACAACGAGAGAATATGCAATGCTTTTACGCATTATTTTATACATGGATGAAATATTAGAAAAAGGATTATCAATTATGTCTCGTGCATTTTCGGGTGTAACTGGAAAATGTGCGGGAGAGGAAATGAAGCAGTTATTGATTGAAATCCTTCATAAAAAAGAAAGTATGAAAGCGTATAAAGAACTGTTTGCAAACGTATTTTTTATTTTACTACAAACATGTCAGGAAGCTGATTTATTTGAAAGTGAAATCATACAAATAAAAGAATTATTAATCCAGTATGAGGTAGAGGAAAGCACGTTACATTTGCTTGAAAACGAGATAATTCGCATCGGAATTGTTATGGGAGATTTACAAGAAGAAATATAAGGCGAAAGTGGATTTTCAAAAAAATATTAAAAAGTTGTTGACAGTGTTTTGAAAAGCGTTCTATAATACGAATCATACTTATTCAATTTCAAAAACATTTGAATAAACAAAGTGCAATGAAGAGATCACAGTAGTGGTTAGTCTTACTGTAACAGAGAGCTGGTGGTTGGTGTGAACCAGTACAGGGATAATCATGAATTACAGTCTTGGAGCATCTTTTTCGTAGTAAAGATATATCGTCTTTATGAAGAAAAAGCGGTCAATTGATCGTTAACAGTGAAGAGAGGTAGACGGAAAGTAAGTCTACAACTAGGGTGGTACCGCGATAAATATCGTCCCTACTGATTTATTCAGTAGGGACTTTTTGTATTGAAGTGGTCCTAACTTGAAAATAAAATATATATGCGTTGAAAGGAAAAGCAGTAGTTGTTGTTTCCCTGTAACAGAGAGCTGGTGGTTGGTGCGAACCAGTACAAAAACAAGAGCGAATTACAGTCCTGGAGCATCTTTTTCGTAGTAAAGATATGTATCTTTATGAAGGGAAAGACGGTCACATTGATCGTTAACAATGAAGAGAGGTAGACGGAAGAAGTCTACAATTAGGGTGGTACCACGATAAATATCGTCCCTACTGATTGGATCAGTAGGGATTTTTTGTACAAAAAAAAGTGGTTTTTAACTAGTAGGTAGTGTTTTTATGGTAATTATTAGTTTAAGATAAGAAGAGGTATCGATTCCACTTTAAATTTTTATAGTTTATCAGTTCAGAAAATAGAGAATTTTCCATTCTCTTACTATACTTTTAAAACATTAGAGGAGGATTTCCAAATGGCAAATCATGAATTAGATCAATTACGTAAACAGGTAGATGAAATTAACTTACAACTATTACACCTTTTAAACAAACGTGGTGAAATCGTTCAAAAAATTGGGGAACAAAAGCAAGTACAAGGTACGAAACGCTTCGATCCAGTACGTGAGCGTGAAGTGCTTGATATGATCGCAGAGCATAACGAAGGACCATTCGAAACGTCAACAGTTCAACATATTTTCAAAACAATCTTCAAAGCTAGCTTAGAGCTTCAAGAAGATGATAACCGTAAAGCATTACTAGTTTCGCGTAAAAAGAAACAAGAAAATACAATCGTTAATGTGAAAGGTGAATTGATTGGTGACGGCACACAAACATTCATCATGGGACCTTGTGCAGTTGAAAGTTTAGAGCAAGTCCGCCAAGTAGGGCAAGCGATGAAAGATCAAGGCTTAAAATTAATGCGCGGTGGTGCATTCAAACCGAGAACATCTCCATACGATTTCCAAGGTTTAGGAGTAGAGGGTTTACAGATTTTACGCCAAGTAGCAGATGAGTTTGACTTAGCGATTATTAGTGAAATTTTAAATCCGAACGACGTTGAAATGGCATTAGACTACGTTGATGTAATTCAAGTTGGCGCACGTAACATGCAGAACTTTGACTTACTACGAGCTGTAGGTAAAGTTAATAAGCCAGTATTACTAAAACGTGGTTTAGCAGCAACAATCGATGAGTTCATTAATGCAGCGGAATACATTATTGCACAAGGAAATGACCAAATTATTCTTTGTGAGCGTGGTATCCGCACATACGAAAGAGCGACACGTAACACATTAGATATTTCAGCAGTACCGATTTTAAAGAAAGAAACACATTTACCAGTTATCGTTGACGTAACGCATTCAACAGGACGTAGAGATTTATTATTACCAACAGCGAAAGCAGCACTAGCAATTGGAGCAGATGCAGTAATGGCTGAAGTTCATCCAGATCCAGCTGTTGCATTATCAGATTCTGCACAACAAATGGATATTCCAGAATTCCATAAGTTCATGGAAGAGTTAAAAGGCTTCAAAAATAAATTAGCTTAATTCTATATCATATATGCGCTGAAGAGGAAACAGTAGTGCTTATCTCACTGTTAAAGAGAGCTGATGGTTGGTGTGAATCAGTACAAAGGTAAGCATGAATTACAACCTTGGAGCATCTTTCTCTCCTTGATGGAGAGAAAGACGGTCGATGGATCGTTAAGAAGAAGAGAGGTAGACGAAAGAAGTCTACAACTAGGGTGGTACCGCGATAAATATCGTCCCTACTGAGCGCTCAGTAGGGATTTTTTTATACAAAAAAATAGTAAAGGGGCAAGAGAAATGAGATACATTACAGCTGGCGAATCACATGGGCCGCAGTTAACGGTTATTTTAGAAGGTGTACCGGCAGGTTTAACGCTGGCGGCGGAACATATTAATAAAGAATTATTAAGAAGACAAAAAGGTCATGGACGCGGAAGACGTATGCAAATTGAAACAGATACAGTTGAAATTGTAAGTGGTGTTCGTCACGGGATGACACTTGGCTCACCAATTACGTTAATCGTAAAAAATGATGATTTCAAACATTGGACGAAAGTAATGGGGGCAGAACCAATTTCGGAAAAAGAAAGTAAAGACATGAAACGTACAATTACGAAACCACGTCCAGGACATGCGGATTTAAATGGAGCAATTAAGTACGGTCACCGTGATATAAGAAACGTACTAGAGCGCTCATCTGCAAGAGAAACGACAGTTCGTGTAGCTGCTGGTGCGGTTGCGAAACAAATTTTAAAAGAATTAGGCGTAGAAATTGCAGGGCATGTACTTGAAATTGGTGGCGTAAAAGCAAAACATATTTCTAACTTGTCAATTGAAGAAATTCAAACAATTACTGAAAATTCACCAGTTCGCTGTTTAGATAAAGAAGTAGAACAAGAAATGATGGATGCGATTGATCATGCAAAAAGTAGCGGAGATTCAATCGGGGGCATTGTAGAAGTCATTGCAGAAGGAATGCCAATTGGCGTTGGTAGTTACGTTCATTACGATCGTAAATTAGATGCAAAACTTGCTGGTGCAATTATGAGTATTAATGCATTTAAAGGTGCTGAAATTGGCGTTGGTTTTGAAGCAGCAAGACAGCCAGGAAGTAAAGTGCACGATGAAATTTTATGGGATGAAGAACAAGGATACACGAGGAAAACGAATAATGCCGGTGGTTTAGAAGGCGGTATGACAACGGGAATGCCAATTGTCGTAAGAGGTGTAATGAAACCAATACCTACATTATATAAACCGTTAGCAAGCGTTGATATTGATACGAAAGAAGCATTCCAAGCGAGTATTGAAAGATCTGATAGCTGTGCAGTACCAGCAGCGGGTGTTGTAGCTGAATCTGTTGTAGCGTGGGAACTTGCAGATGCATTAGTCGAACAATTCGGAAAAGACCGTATGGAATTATTAAAGCAAAATATGACGCAACACAATAAATACGCAAAAGAATTTTAATAAAAAGGTGGTTTTAACATGCAAGTAAAAGATCAACTATCATCATTACAACCATACAAACCAGGTAAATCACCTGAACAAATGAAAGAAGTGTACGGAAATCATGCATTTGTGAAATTAGCATCGAATGAAAATCCATTCGGCTGCTCACCACGTGTTTTAGATGAGTTGCAAAAATCGTGGTTGGATCATGCTTTATATCCTGACGGAGGTGCTACAACGCTCCGTCAAACAATTGCAGATAAATTACATGTTCAAATGGAGCAAGTAATTTGCGGTAGTGGTTTAGATGAAGTCATTCAAATAATAAGCCGTGCAGTACTAAAAGCAGGTGATAACATCGTAACGGCTGGTGCAACATTCCCGCAATACCGTCATCATGCAATTATTGAAGGTTGTGAAGTGAAAGAAGTTCCATTAAATAACGGTGTATACGATTTAGACGAAATTTCGTCAGCGGTAAATAATAATACGAAAATCGTATGGATTTGTAATCCCAATAACCCAACAGGCACATATGTGAATGACCGAAAATTGACTCAATTCATTGAAGGGATTAGTGAAAATACGTTAATTGTCATTGATGAAGCGTACTATGAATACGTAACAGCAAAAGATTTCCCAGAGACATTACCGCTTTTAGAAAAACATAAAAACATTCTTGTGCTTAGAACGTTTTCTAAAGCGTACGGATTAGCTTCTTTCCGCGTTGGATATGCGATTGGACAGGAAGCGTTAATCGAGAAACTGAATGTCGTACGTTTACCATTTAACGTATCTTCATTAGCGCAAAAAGCAGCGACGATTGCTTTTAACGATGAAGCATTTATCGAAGAAATTCTACATGTGAATGCTGAGGGATTAAAACAATACGAAAGTTTCTGTAAGGAAAATGAAATTCCATTTTACCAGTCACAAACTAATTTCATCTTCTTGCCAGTTGAGGATGCTGGAGAGATTTATGAAGCTTGTGCACACGCAGGGTTTATTATTCGTCCGTTCCCGAATGGTGTTCGCATCACAGTCGGAACAAGGGAGCAAAATGAAGGAGTGATTTCAGTGTTACAACAACACTTTGAAAATAAAAAAAGAAAGTCTCGAGATGAGGCAAATGCGTAAAAAAGTAGTATTAATTGGAACAGGTTTAATAGGAGGCTCTCTTGCATTAGCAATTAAGAAAGAGCACGATGTAACGATAACAGGTTATGATATTTTTCCAAAACAAGTAGAGCGTGCAAAAGAATTACACGTAGTAGATAAAGTAGCAGTAGATTTACAGCGTGCGTGTGAAGAGGCACATTTAATTGTTTTTGCTTCTCCAGTTGAAGAAACGAAGAAGTTATTACACAAACTAGCATCATTCCGTTTACGAGAAGATGTTATAGTGACTGATGTTGGTAGTACAAAAGGGTCTATTATGAATGAAGCGGAAGCTTTATTTTCAAAGGAAATCTCTTTTATTGGCGGACATCCAATGGCAGGATCTCATAAAACGGGAGTTGAAAGTGCAAAAGCGCATTTATTTGAAAATGCATTTTACATTTTAACACCGATGAACCACGTGCCTAACGAACAAGTGGAAAAGCTTAAGTGCTGGTTAAAAGGAACAGGATCTCATTTTCTCGTGTTAAATACGGAAGAACATGATTATGTAACAGGAATCGTTAGTCACTTTCCGCACCTTATCGCCGCAGGGTTAGTAAAACAAGTGGAGAAACACGCAGGAGATAATCCGCTTATTCATCAACTAGCGGCCGGAGGGTTTAAAGACATTACACGCATTGCATCTAGCAGCCCGAAAATGTGGAGTGATATTGTAAAGCAAAATCGAGAGCATTTAATGGTATTATTAAAAGAGTGGATCTCTGAAATGGAAGAATTATATGATACAGTTTCTACCGGAGATGCAGGCGAGATTCAAAATTATTTTGCAGATGCGAAAGAATACCGTGATTCTTTACCAGTAAGAAAGAGAGGGGCAATTCCTGCCTATCACGACTTATACGTCGATGTATTAGATAAGGTGGGGGCATTGGCTCATATTACGAGTATTTTAGCGCGCGAGGAAATTAGTATTACGAACTTGCAAATATTAGAAGCGCGTGAAGGACTGCTTGGGGTATTACGTATTAGTTTCCAAAGGGAAGAAGATCGCATGAAAGCAAAGCTAGCGCTTGGAGAAGAAAAATACCAAACGTATGAAACAATTTAAATGAGAAGGTGAAAAACGTGAAAGAAAGAACAATACAACCTGTTAATAACGGATTGAATGGCAATATTACAATCCCAGGTGATAAATCCATTTCACACCGTGCTGTTATGTTCGGTTCTATTGCAGAAGGGAAAACAACAATTAAAGGTTTCTTGCCCGGTGCAGACTGTTTAAGTACGATTTCATGTTTTAAAGAAATGGGAGTAGACATTACGCAAAACGATGATGAGGTTACTGTAGTTGGTAAAGGGTTAGAAGGTTTACAAGAACCGAAAGCAGTATTAGATGTTGGTAACTCGGGTACAACAATACGATTAATGTCAGGAATTTTGGCAAATACACCATTTTTCTCTTGCGTACAAGGTGATGCCTCTATTGCAAAAAGACCGATGAAACGAGTGACAAATCCATTAAAACAAATGGGCGCAAACATTGATGGCCGAGAAGAAGGAACGTATACGCCGCTAACAATACGTGGTGGAAACTTAAAAGCAATTGAATATACTTCGCCTGTAGCAAGCGCACAAGTAAAGTCAGCTATATTACTTGCAGGACTTCGTGCAGAAGGTATAACAACTGTTACAGAACCACATATTTCCCGTGACCATACGGAAAGAATGCTTGAAGCATTTGGCGTTAAAGTAACTCGCGAAGGAAAGACAGTGAAACTAGCAGGTGGACAAAAGTTAACAGCGACAGATGTTCAAGTACCAGGTGACGTATCATCAGCTGCCTTTTTCTTAGTAGCAGGTGCGATTATTCCAAATAGTAAACTAGTATTACAAAATGTAGGGATGAATCCAACACGTACAGGTATTATTGATGTTTTAGAGAAAATGGGTGCTACGTTCACTGTAGAGCCAATTAACGAAGGAGCATCAGAACCAGCTGCAAACATTACAATAGAAACGTCTTCATTAAAAGGAATCGAAATTGGTGGAGATATTATTCCAAGATTAATTGATGAAATTCCAGTAATCGCTTTAGCAGCAACACAAGCAGAAGGTATTACAGTTATAAAAGATGCACACGAATTAAAAGTAAAAGAAACAAATCGTATTGATACGGTCGTTGCTGAGTTAACGAAATTAGGGGCTCGCATAGAAGCAACGGATGACGGTATGATTATTTACGGAAAATCAGCTCTAAAAGGCAATACAGTAAATAGTTATGGTGATCACCGTATCGGAATGATGCTTGCGATTGCTGGCTGCCTGGCAGAAGGAAAAACAACAGTTGAAGATGCAGAAGCAGTGGGCGTATCATATCCTACATTCTTTGAAGAACTTCAAAAGTTAGCTAAATAAAGTGAAACTTTAATCAGTGGGGGTTCTTCATCCCCCACTGATTATCAGCCCTCACCAATCGGACTTTTACGGGCAGTTGATCCCCTACCTAAATTCTTTGCTTTCGCTGAATTTTGAGATGGGGGTCTTACTGCCCGTTAAAGCGGGATAAAGTAATGAGAAGCAGGTACAGGATGTATCTGCTTTTTTATATTGAATTTGTGTCGTTAAGTCATTAAAATTTCATTCACCGCACTGTAATATTTTAAATTATGGTACAATTCAAATAAAGGAGGGGGGAGAAACATATGAACGTTATACGATTAAAAGAAGATAAATTTAGAGAAGCACTACGCTTATCAGAATACGCTTTTCAATATAAAGTAGGGGAAGAACGATTACAGCAGCAGCTTACAAAGATGAAGGAAAGTCATGAAGTATACGGTATTATGGAAGGGAAAGACTTAGCAGCAAAACTACATCTTATTCCGCTTCATATTTACATAGGTAAAAAACGATTTAAAATGGGAGGCGTTGCGGGGGTAGCGACGTATCCAGAGTACAGAAGAAGCGGGTATGTAAAAGAATTGCTTCAACATTCACTTCAAACGATGAAAAATGACGGATATACTGTTTCGATGCTACATCCATTTGCCGTTTCATTTTACCGTAAATACGGCTGGGAACTTTGTGCAAATCGATTAGTGTGTCATATGACTAAGAGCGATTTAATTATGAAAAAACAAGTGAATGGTACTGTGAAACGTTTTAATAAGGAAAATCATCCAGAAGAAGTAGAGAAAATTTATGAAATATTTGCAGAGCGTTTTTCAGGGATGCTAGTCCGCGATGGAAAATGGTGGTTACAGGCTGTTTATGATGACTTAACATCAGCAATATATTACGATGAAAATAAAATGGCAGCTGGCTACATGTTATATAAAATAGAAAACTATAAAATGACAGTAGAAGAATTTGTTCCACTGCATAATGAAGCGAGAAACGGCCTATGGAACTTTATTTGTCAGCATGATTCTATGATAAAAGAACTAGAAATGATTATAAGTGAAAAAGAACCATTGTTATATACATTGCAAGAGCCAAGGGTGAAGGCAGAAGTGAAACCATATTTTATGGGCAGAATTGTAGATGTGGAGCAGTTCTTAAAACAATATGAATTGAATTGGAACAATATACAGCAAGAAGTGATCTTACATATTACAGATTCATTTGCTCCGTGGAATAATGTTACAGTGAGGCTTGCAAATCATGAAATAACAATTATAGAAGAAGCAATGGATAAAGGAATTAAGCTAGATATAAATGCACTATCTACAATAATGTTTGGTTACAAACGTCCAGTAGAACTAAATGAGTTAGAATTAATAAGCGGAAGTGAAGATGAAATACAAGCATTTGAGCATATAGTACCGGTGCGTGAACCGTTTATTTATGATTTCTTTTAATTTTCATATATGAAATCGAGCTGTCCCAAATAAAATTGTGGGGTAGCTTCCGTTTATATTGTCGATTTTTACCGGAAAGTCGATATATTTTAAAAATCGCTGATATAATAAGAGTTGCGCTGATATAACTCTATTCATACACTTGACTTTTCACGCATGTAATTTATAATTAAAAACGGAATGAATTTTCATTCCTGAAAATTGAGGTGAAGAAATGGCTAAAAACAAACAAGAAGACATTTTTGATGCTGCAATACAACTTTTTGCAGAACGAGGTTATGATGGTACAACAATTCCGATGATTGCTGAAAAAGCAAAAGTAGGTGCTGGTACCATTTATCGCTACTTTGAAAATAAAGAAGCACTTGTTAATTCTTTATTTACGAAAAGTGTTTTACAACTATCAGAATTAATAAGAACTGATTTTCCAGTCAATGCAAATATTCGTGAACAGTTTAGCCATACGTACAACCGTTTATTTGAATTTGCAAGACAAAATGCAGATGCTTTTCTTTTTACAAATTCGCACTGTGATAGTTATTTTCTCGATGAACATAGTAATGAAATATTCGAGGACTTTATGGGATTTTTTATGGACTTGATTGAAGATGGAATCGAAAAAGGTTTTCTTCGTCCATTACCACCAATTGCTTTAATTATCATTGTATATCAACCGATTGAAAAATTAATTAAAGTAATGGAAACAGGGCAATTAGAATATACAGAAGAATTGGTAAAAGAACTGGAAGAGAGCTCTTGGAACGCTATTAGAATCATTTGATTCTATAGCTTTATAAGGACAGGAATGAACATTCATTCCGAGATGGATGTAAAAAACAATAGTAGGAGATGATAGATTTGTACAACTAAGGGAATGAACATTCATTCCGTATGGCGTGGTTTAATAGGGCTGAAAAATAATTTAGTAGAAGAGTAGGAATGAACGTTCATTCCGAAAAGTATTTTCAAAAGATTAGGAATGAATGTTCATTCCACTTGTATTTTTTATAATGGGAGATGATTCAAATGAGAAAGCTAAAAAGTTGGAGAAGTACATCTGCTCTATTATGGATAGTTATCACTATTGCGATGATTGTAACGATGCCTAACATGGATAAATTAGTGAAAGAAAAAGGGCAAATCACGATCCCTAATACAGAACAAAGTAGTGTTGCTGATAAGATGATAAAGGAGATGGATAAAGACGGGATTGAAAAGTACGGAATTATAGTGGTTTTCAATAGTGGAGATAAAAATGCTTTAACGAATGAACAGAAAGAGGAAATAGAGAAAACAATCAATGCTTTACAAAGTGAAAAAGAGAAATTAGGAATTAAAGAAATTGTTTCACATTTGGATAATAAAGAGTTAGAAAAACAGTTCATTTCTAAAGATCATACAACGATTTTAACGCAAATAGCTGTAGATAAAAAACAGGGTAAAATATCGAAAGTTGCAAATGAACTTCATCATAAAATTAAACCGGTAGGAGTGAAAACGTACTTAACAGGAAGCGAGTTAATTGCAGACGATTTCTTAAAATCCTCTCAAGAGGGTGTGAAAAAAACAGAAGTCATCTCAATTATTTTTATTTTAGTTGTATTAATTATTGTATTTCGTTCACCAATTGTTCCACTTATCTCGCTTCTTACAGTTGGGGTAGCGTATTTAGTTTCTATGGGTGTAATTGCTCATATTGTAGATCAATTTAATTTTCCATTTTCTAACTTTACACAAGTGTTTGTAGTTGTTGCGCTGTTTGGGGTAGGAACGGATTATAACATTTTATTATATACGAGATTTAAAGAAGAATTAAGTAAACAGGAAGATGTATTTCTAGCTACGAAAGAGACTTTTAAATCTGCAGGGAAAACCGTTCTTTATAGTGGGGTAGCGGTACTTATTGGTTTTGCTTCACTTGCTTTAGCAAGTTTTAAATTATATCAATCTACTTCAGCGGTAGCAATTGGTATTGCAATTTTACTATTAGTATTAACCACTTTAAATCCCTTCTTTATGGTGTTATTAGGAAAGGGAATGTTTTATCCCGTTAAAACATTTAAAGGACATGAGGATAGTCGCTTATGGGGCTTTTTTGCGGAAAATTCAGTAGTAAGACCAATTGTTGCTTTAATCATTGTGTTTATGATCTCGATTCCTTTCGTATTAAAATATTCTGGTGCTCTAAATTACAATGATTTATTTGAAGTTGATAATAAATATGAGTCAAAAATGGGAATTAACGTAATTGAAGAACATTTTCCACCTGGTTTTTCTTCACCAAGTACGTTAGTCATTCAATCGGATAACAAGTTAGACGAAGCAACTTCATTACAAGCTTTAGATGAACTAACTGATAAAATTTCGAAAATTAAGGGAGTTTCAGAAGTATATTCACCGACGCGTCCAACTGGTGATAAGATAAAAGAATTATATATAAATAAACAAGCGGGAGAACTTCATACAGGATTAGGAGATGCCAATGGTGGCTTAAAAGAAATCAATAATGGATTAACGGATGCTAAAAATAAAATAAGTGATAATGACTCAAATAGTCTTGCGAATGTTCAAAAGTTAATTGATGGAACGAACGAAGCAAAAAATGGTGTAACAGCATTAGGAAATGCTTTAAATCAACTATCAAATGGCATAAACGATGGAGCGCAAGGGGCTCAGCGAATTGAAAATGGGTTAACTTCAGTAAATGAAAATATAAATACTTTATCTCATGCCACTTCACAGCTACATGCTGGCTATACACAGTTAGAAAAAGGTTTAAGTTCTTACGATCAATACTTTGGAAGTATTTCTCAAGCGATTGATGGTGCGAAAAAGGGATATGAACAAATTGAAATGCTAATGACTAATCTCGTTCAAACGAAACCCGAATTAGCAAGTGATCCAAACATACAGCAAACGTTAGGAATCTCACAGGAAGCTCAAAAACAACTAAATGGACTTTCAAAAGAATTAAATCAATTAACAACGCAGCATAATGCAGCGATGAATTCATTTAAAGAAGCGAATCAATCGTTATTGAAGGTGGATAACGGTTTAAAAGAAATGAACAAAGGCGTTATACAACTACAAAAAGGAGCAGCTGAGCTGAAAACAGGATTGAACGAAGGAGCTACAGGCTCAAAACAAATTGCGAATAAGTCAACTGAGTTGCAAACTGGACTAACAAAAATAAATGATGGGCAAGGGCAGCTTTTAACTGGGCTCAAAGGTCTGCAAGACAAAATGGGGCAATTACAATCAGGATTAGCTAAAAGTACAGAAGGTCTAGGGAAAGTAAGTAATGGCTTAGCGGATGCCCAAAAATATTTAGGTGAGCTAAATGAATCGAAAAGCTCTCAGAAGTTTTATATCCCGAAAGAAGTGTTAGAGGGAGAAGATTTCCAAAAGGCATTGAATACGTACATGTCACATGATAGAAAAATTGCTAAAATGACGATTATTTTAGATGTAAATCCGTATTCAAAAGAAGCAATGCCAATCATTAAAGAAATGAATAAAACGATAGAGGGTACTTTAAAGGGGACGGAATTAAATAATGCGAAAACAGCAATCGGTGGTACAACTGCTCGAAACGTTGATTTAAAAGACGTAACACAGCAGGATTTCTTACGTACAGCTACGATTATGTTAATCGGTATAACGCTTGTATTAATCGTAATTACACGTTCATTCTTACATTCAATCTTTATTATTGGATCGTTACTATTAACGTACTTTACATCACTTGGTATAAGCGAACTAATTAGTACACATGTATTAAACGTTGAATCATTGAGCTGGAATGTCCCGTTCTTTAGTTTCATTATGATCGTAGCTTTAGGAGTGGATTATAGTATTTTCTTAATGATGCGCTACAATGAGCTAGAAGGAGATTCGGTAACGAAAATTATAACTGCATCTCGTCATATTGGCGGAGTTGTATTATCAGCAGCACTTATTTTAGGAGGAACCTTTGCGGCGTTAATTCCTTCAGGTGTATTAACACTTATACAGGTAGCCTGTGTTGTTGGTATTGCCCTTTTATTATTGGCTGTTATCGTGATGCCAATTTTGTTACCAGCTTTAATCGGTTTAACGAGTAAGATGAAGAGTTATACAAAAAAAGAAAGTAATAAAAATAGTGAAATCCCCCTTTAGAAGGGGGATTTTGTATTATTTAACATATAGTATGTTAACCATTAATATTTTTTTAAATAAGTCCGTCTTTATATATATATTTCGTAGTAGAAGTTAGATGAATAACAATCAAACGTTGCTATTCATCTAACTTCTACTATATAATAGCTATAGTCTACAATAAGTGAGTCGTAATATGCGATTTTTTAAGACAATCGGTGAGAAAACGCTGGTATCAGCGGTATTAGTAGGAGGACACAAATGATTACAGTAAGTAACGTTAGTTTGCGTTTCGCGGATCGCAAATTGTTTGAAGATGTTAACATAAAATTCACGCCAGGTAACTGCTACGGTTTAATCGGAGCAAACGGTGCTGGTAAATCAACATTTCTGAAGATTTTATCTGGAGAAATCGAACCATCAACAGGTGACATACATATTACGCCAGGTGAGCGTTTAGCAGTATTAAAACAGAACCACTTCGAATATGAAGAGTTCCCAGTATTAGAAACAGTAATTATGGGTCACACGCAACTTTACAAAGTAATGCAAGAGAAAAATGCCATCTACATGAAAGAAGACTTTAGTGATGAAGATGGTATGCGTGCTGCAGAACTTGAAGGTGAGTTCGCTGAGCTTAACGGTTGGGAAGCAGAGTCAGAAGCTGCAATCTTACTAAAAGGACTTGGTATTGGTGAAGATCTTCATGATAAGAAATTGTCAGAATTAACTGGGGCAGAGAAAGTAAAAGTATTACTTGCTCAAGCTTTATTCGGTAAACCTGACATTCTATTACTAGATGAGCCTACCAACCACTTGGACTTAAAAGCGATTCAATGGTTAGAAAACTTCTTAATGAACTTTGAAAATACAGTAATCGTTGTATCCCATGACCGTCACTTCTTAAATAAAGTATGTACGCACATGGCTGACCTTGATTTCGGTAAAATTCAGCTTTATGTTGGTAACTATGACTTCTGGTATGAGTCAAGCCAATTAGCTTTAAAATTAACACAAGATGCGAATAAGAAAAAAGAAGAGAAAGTAAAAGAGTTACAAAACTTCATTGCACGCTTTAGTTCAAACGCTTCTAAAGCGAAACAAGCAACTTCTCGTAAAAAATTATTAGACAAAATTACATTAGATGATATTAGACCATCATCACGTCGTTATCCATTCGTTGGCTTCACACCTGAGCGTGAAGTAGGAAATGACTTATTAACTGTTGAAGGTCTTTCTAAAACAATTGATGGCGAAAAAGTATTAGATAATGTGTACTTCACTTTAAACAAAGGTGATAAAGTTGCATTTATCGGTCGTAACGATATTGCGATGACAACATTATTTAAAATTCTTATGGGTGAAATGGAGCCAGATAGCGGTTCATTCAAGTGGGGCGTTACAACTTCTCAATCATACTTCCCAAGAGATAACTCTAAGTACTTTGAGAACAGTGACTACAACTTAGTTGAATGGTTACGCCAATTCTCTCCACAAGATGAGTCAGAAAGCTTCTTACGTGGTTTCTTAGGACGCATGTTATTCTCAGGTGAAGAAGTTAAGAAAAACGTTTCTGTATTATCTGGAGGAGAAAAAGTTCGTTGTATGTTATCAAAAATGATGTTAAGTGGTGCGAACGTAATTACACTTGACGATCCAACGAACCATTTAGACCTTGAGTCTATTACTGCATTAAACAACGGTTTAATTGCATTTAAAGGTACAATGTTATTCACATCTCATGACCATCAGTTCGTACAAACAATTGCAAACCGTATTATCGAAGTAACGCCAAACGGTGTAATCGATAAAGAAGCTACTTACGATGAGTTCTTAGAAAATGAAGAACTTCAAAAACAAGTAGATGCAATGTATAAAGGTCAATAATATATGAAAAAACCTCGCTCTCGTTATGAGAGCGAGGTTTTTTATGATTTTTGTTTTTTTGTATTTTGAATAATTATTCAAAAATAACTTTAGTAGAGGATGGCGATTTTGATGTTGTACTTAGTGGGGAAGGCTGATGCCTGATTGGTGAGAGTTAAGATTCCTCACTGATTATCGTTTTGCTTTATACAATTGGAAAAACAATTTTTTATAGTGAATTTAATTATATTACATTAATGTTCCAAAACTGGAGACATATTTATTTGCGAAGAAGTGAGTAAAGGTTTATAGTATGTGTTGTCATAATTAGTGGATGAATCTTGGGAGAAAAAAGGAAATGTTACAAATAGATTTAGTTAAATAGAAACCAAGGTCAAAATGTTTAAAAAGAAATAGTTGAATAAATAAAAGCTTCAAATTATAATTACTAATATTCTTCATATAGTTAAATAAATAAAATCTATTTGAAGAAGAAAAATTGAATAGAGAGACAGACTTATAAAAAATAAGCCTTGGATGATTAAAAGAGGTGGAGAGATGAAACAACTTTTATTAAAGAGCAAAAGTGTGCTAAGCAATCATTTTGGATTCTTTCTGTTTGCCGTAATATTATTATGGCTCAAAACATATGCAGCGTATGTAACGGAGTTTGATCTAGGAATTTCAAACACAATCCAAAAATTCTTGCTGTTTTTTAACCCACTTAGCTCAGCGGTTCTATTTTTAGGACTTGGATTATTTGCAAAAGGAAAACGAGCGTACATTTGGGTAATTGTTATTAATTTGCTAATGTCCATACTTTTATATGCAAACGTAGTATATTACCGCTTTTTCAGCGACTTTATTACGTTCCCGACATTAACACAATCGAATAACTTTGGAGATTTAGGTGGTAGTATTCTTGCATTGCTACACCTATATGATCCACTATATTTCTTAGATACAATCATTTTAATTGTTTTAGTTGCAACGAAATTTGTAAATCCTAAACCAATCCGTGTTGCGAAGCATAAATTATCACTTGTGTTTATAGCAGGTATTTTATTCTTTAGTATTAACTTAGGACTCGCAGAATCGGATCGTCCTCAGTTATTAACAAGAACATTTGACCGCAACTATATTGTGAAATATTTAGGAGCATACAACTTTACGATTTATGACGGCATTCAAAGTGCGAAAGCATCAACAGAACGAGCATTAGCTGACGGAGATAGTATGACAGAAGTTAGAAATTATCTTACTTCAACTTATGCAAGTCCAAATCCTGAGTATTTCGGTAAAGGAAAAGGAATGAACGTAATTTATATTCATTTAGAGTCATTCCAAAACTTCTTAATCGATTATAAATTAAATGGTCAAGAAGTTACGCCGTTCTTAAACTCATTTACAAAAGATGCGAATACGTTATACTTTGATAACTTCTTCCATCAAACAGGACAAGGTAAAACATCTGATGCGGAGTTCATGTTAGAGAACTCAATGTTCGGACTACCACAAGGATCTGTTTTTACAAATAAAGCTCATAACACATATCAATCAGCACCAGCTATTTTAGGTCAACAAGGATACACATCAGCAGTATTCCACGGTAACTACAAAACGTTCTGGAACCGTGATGAAATTTATAAATCATTTGGTTTTAATCAATTCTTTGATGCGTCATACTATGATATGAACGAAAAAGATGTAGTAAACTATGGTTTAAAAGATAAACCGTTCTTTAATGAATCAATTCCGTTATTACAAACGTTGAAACAACCGTTCTATGCGAAGTTCATTACATTATCGAACCATTTCCCTTATCCGATTGATAAAGCGGAAGCGACGATTGAACCAGCTAAAACAGGTGATTCATCAGTAGATACGTACTTCCAAACAGCGCGTTATTTAGATGAATCTGTAAAAGGATTTATGGATTACTTGAAACAATCTGGTTTATACGATAATTCAATTATCGTTATGTACGGTGACCATTATGGTATTTCAGATAATCATAGTGCGGCAATGTCTCAAGTAATGGGTAAAGAAATGAACTCATTTGAAAATGCACAGTTACAACGTGTACCATTAATCATTCGTGTTCCAGGAATGAAAGGCGGCGTACAACATCAATATGGTGGAGAAATTGACGTTCTTCCAACTTTATTACACTTACTAGGTACAGATACGAAAAATTATGTCCAATTCGGATCAGATTTATTATCACCAGAGCATAAACAAGTCGTTCCATTCCGTAACGGTAACTACGTAAGCCCAACAGTTACTGCACTAAACGGTAAGTACTATGATACAGCGACTGGTAACCCTGTAGAATTAACAGACGAAATAAAACAAAATGAACAAATGGTTCAAAAATCATTAAAATATTCTGACCAAGTTGTTAACGGTGACTTATTACGATTCTATACACCAGAAGGCTTCACTCCAGTAGATCGTTCTAAGTACAACTATAACCATCGTGATAAAAATAAAACGAAGGTAAAGACAACTGAAGACGGAGAAACGAAATAAATACAAAAAACGCTGCTCATATGAGTAGCGTTTTTTGTATGTAAAAATAACATTTGCACTACATAGAACCATCTTTTGTTTTTTGTTTCGCCTTTCCAAAGAACACTACACCGATAATGACAATAACGATGAATGCCCATTTAATGAAAGGATTACTTTCAAAAAATGCAGCGAACCATTTTTCATCTACAATCATTTTTGCAGCAGTATAAGCTAAAACAGCTGCTCCAATCGTAATGATGACAGGAAAACGGTCAACCCATTTTAAAATCAATGTACTGCCCCATACTACTACTGGAATAGAAACTAATAGTCCTATAATTACTAAAGAAAAATTACCATGCGCAGCCCCCGCAACAGCGAGTACATTATCAATACCCATTAACGCATCAGCTATAATAATGGTTTTAATCGCAGACCAAAAACCTTCTTCGGCTTTAATATCGTGATCTTTGCCTTCAGCAATTAATTTGTAAGCGATCCAAATAAGCAATATACCACCAATTAAAAGTAATCCTGGTATTTTTAATAACCAAACAACAACTAATGTGGCAGCAGCTCTTATCGCTATCGCCCCAACAGTTCCCCAAATGATAACTTTCTTTTGCTGATTTTTCGGCAATCGCCTTGCTGCTAATCCGATTACGATAGCATTATCCCCGGCTAACACTAAATCGATTACAATGATGGCAAGTAGGGCAGACCAATATTCAGGTGAGAAAAAATCCATGTATATATCACTCCTTAAGAGTAATATGTGCTAAAGTGTTGATAATATAAAAAATAGGATTGAATTTGTATATTCAATCCTATTTTTTGACTGTATTTTGATATGTATATGTATTTTAATTCCGTATAAGTCGCTTTTGTAGTTTTTTTTGCTTATCTTTGTTCTTTCTTAATTTTCGATTCATCTTATTAATACGGCTTTCTTTTCTGTTATCCCATTTATCACTTTTGATTTTATTAATAGATTTATCTTCCTTAGCACGAAAACGTCGTACTTTTTTTACGAAGGAAAGGGGAATTCTACCAATGACACCTTGCTTTTCTAATGAATCCTCTTTGCCTAGACACCAATCAGGATGAGATAATAAATAGTCGAAATCGAATATTATCCCGTATTCTGTATCCATATAGGAATACCATTCATCTAATGTACACTTGTTTTTGGTATGTAAATATATTGATCCATCATTCATAGCACAGCACCAATAGTCAAAATAGCTCCATAGTACCCATTCTTTCGGTACATGTAGTGTTAAAATTACCATTTTGGAATTTTCTCTACCCCAAGCTTTATGATTGCGGTTTGGATAATTATTTGCTTCCCAGACCCAAATAGGATAGTTGCCTTCGTAATGAGGTAATCTTGTTTTCGCAATACGCACCATCCAATCATATGAATATACAGAGTCCGGATAGATGACTTCTTTATTACCTTCTAAATAACCAAGTTTCTTAAATTGCTTCCAAGCTTCTTCAGTTTGCACTGTATATACGATCATATAACACCTACTTATTTAAACTAGGCTATAGTATAGCATGTGGTGTTTCAAAGTTACATTTATTTGATTTTTTCTTGCTAAGTGGGAAGGGACATATATTATTGGAAATGCGTATAGGTTTTCTTTATAAGGAAACTCCCAAAACGATAAAAAAAGACTTGATAACCTACAAAAGGGAATCAAGTCTTTTTATTACATACGATTATCATGCCAGAAGTTTAATGGGAAGTGTTCGTTCTCATGATAGGCTTCTAATTCATATCCTCTTTCTTTCAGCCCTTTAATAATTCCAGGTACTGCTTTAACTGATTGTGGATGAATATCGTGCATAAGGATAACTTCTGTTGGATTTGTAGCACTGTTTAAAACGTTTTCTACGATTTTAGCAGATGCAGCATCCACCGGCATTTTGTTATATTTCCAGTCTAATGAATCGATTGTCCAATCCCAAACTTTTAAACCATTCTCGACAACTTTGTTTCGAAGGGCTTCATTTAATCCTGGCATTGAGCCGTAAGATGGACGAGTTAATACTGGGGATTTTCCTAGAACTCCAGCGATTAAGCCTTGGTCTTCCTTCATTTCATCTACGTAATGACCTTCTGTATAAAGCTTCTTGTAGTTGTGAGTCATACTGTGCATCCCAACATAGTGGCCTTCAGCATCTTCGCGTTTTACAAGATCAGGGAATGCTTTTACGTTTGAACCAATTAGGAAGAAGGTTGCTTTTGCATTTTCTTTCTTTAACATATCTAAAAGCTCAGCTGTGTATTTTCCAGGACCATCGTCAAATGTTAAGTAAGCGACTTTTCTAACTTGCCCGTTATAATGTTTTGGTGCTTCTTTCGGTGCAGGAGATGTTTGAATTTCACTTACAAGTTGAACAGTTTTTGCCTCATCTTCTGTACTTGCTAGAGCAGTATGTACTGATCCGAAGGCGGCTTCGTACGTAAATAATACCCCCGCGCAAATCAACATAGCCCTTTTCATTAAAGTTGTCATTCGAATTCCATTGTGCATAATTTTCCTTCTCTCTATAAAAGTTCTACTCTACTATATTAGCAATTATAGGTAGGGAAATGCAAAAAAACTTTTTTACAGATGCAAAAAAGTTTAGTAACAAGTATGCAAGATTTTATTGTTTTTTGTGATTAAAAAATAGAGGGAGTATAATATGGTGAAAAAGATAATTTCACATACCGTATTAAAAAAATAAATATAGGAAAACAGAAAAGTAATGTAGAATATATCGTACATATATGTAGGAAGTCAATGTAAAACATAAAAGAGGTGGACATATGTTGTTTGAAGAAGTAATGCAGCAATTAGAAGAATATGGAACTGAACAAAATCGTAAAACGTATAAAAACCATGGGGCGAAAGAGCCGCTGTTCGGGGTTAGTTTTGCGAATTTGAAGTTGTTAAAAAAGAAAATAAAAAAAGATCATGATTTAGCAATTTCTTTATGGGAAACAAAAAATATAGATGCAATGACTTTAGCGACATATGTTTTAGATCCGAAGAAATTAACGGTAGAACAGCTTAATAGTTGGGTTCAGGATGTGGATTATTACTGTTTAATGGATGTTCTTATGACGTCTATATGTACTTCGCCAATCGCAATAGAAAGAATGGAAGAGTGGACGAAGTCTAGTGATGAATGGATTGGAAGAGCAGGATGGTCTTTATTAGCAAATATTGCGATTAAAAATAAAACGTTGCGTGATGATTTTTTCTTACCGTATTTAAAAGAAATAAAAATTCATATACATAATGAAAAAAATAGAAAAAAAGAAGCGATGAATAGTGCTTTAATTGCGATAGGAATTCGGAATGAAGATTTAGAACGACAAGCTACTGAAATTGCACGTGAAGTTGGAAAAGTAGAGGTTGATCACGGGACAACGTCATGTAAAACGCCAGATGCAGAAGCCTATATTAAAAAGACAAGAGAAAGAGTTGAAAAAAAGAAAGTAAAATAAGAAAAGGAGAACGGTTATGAAACCAATTGAAGCGGCACAAAGCATCATTACATCACAATTTTCGAATTGTGATGTAGCTTTACTCGGAGGAAGTGTTGCACGAGGAGAAGCGACAAAAACATCTGACCTTGATATCGTAATAATAGATTCTAGTTTAACGTCTTGCTATAGAGAATCTTTTTATAGTAATGGATGGCCTGTTGAAGTATTCGTACATAATTTTGAAACGTATAAAACTTTTTTTAAAATGGATTGTGACCGTGGAAGACCTTCATTACCACAGTTAGTCTCAGAAGGGATTGCGTTAAAAGGGAAAAATGAAGTAGTTGAGAAATTAAAAAGAGAAGCGAATGATTTACTAAATAAAGGGCCTGCTAAATGGACCGAGGAAACGATGAGGCAAAAACGCTATTTTATTACAGATGCTTTAGATGATTTTATAGGTGCATCAAAAAGAGAAGAAGAATTATTTATCGCTAATTTATTAGCGGATCTTGTACATGAATATGTACTAAGAGTAAATGGTATGTGGCTCGGAAATTCAAAATGGTTTATTAGAGTATTAAGAAGATTTGATGAGCAATATGCAAACGAGTTTGTAGCGGCTTTTGATCATTTTTATAAAACCGGAGAGAAAAATGAATTCATTCATTTTATAGAAAAAACGTTAGAACAATATGGAGGAAGAGTGTTCGAAGGATTTTCTATTGGTAAATAAAAAGGGGATAGAAAAATGAATACACCATTCGTTCAATTAAGAGAATTGACACTAGATGATGTAGAAGATCGATATCAATGGTCGTTAGATAGAGAAGTAACAAAACATTTAGTTGTACCACATCAATATCCACCGTTCACTCGTGAAGATACGAAAAAATGGATTGAGGCATGTATAAATCGAAAAAATGGTTATGAACAAAGAGCTATCGTTACCGAAAAAAGTGTACACATTGGGTGGGTAGACCTTAAAAACTTTGATAAAACAAATAAAAATGCTGAACTAGGAATTGCGATCGGTGCTAAGGAGTATTGGGGGAAAGGCTATGGAATCGCAGCCTTATACAGTATGTTACAACTCGGGTTCACCGAATTTGAATTAGAGAAAGTTTGGCTACGTGTAGATGAGGATAATTTACAAGCTAGAAAGAGTTATGAAAATGCAGGATTTGTATGCGAAGGGGTAATGAGAAATGATCGATTACGTCAGGGGAAGTTCATTCATCGCTATCGTTACAGTATATTAAGGAAAGAGTATGAACAAAAAACTAATAGTCTATAAAAATATTATGTAAATTAAAAGGGGAAGATAAAATGATTCGATTACTTACAAAAGTGGATGCAAAACAATATTGGGAATTGCGTTTACAAGCACTACAAATAAACCCAGAAGCGTTTTTAACGACATACGAAGAAGCAATACGCCAAGAAAAACCACTTGAACGCGTTGCTAGTAATCTTTCATCTAACAGTAGTTTTACATTTGGTGCTTTCAATAAAGAAAATCACTTAGTTGGCGTTGTTACTTTATTAACAGAAGAAAAAGAGGTATGTAAGCATAAAGGACATATCGTTGCGATGTATGTAGATGCAGAACATCGAAGAAATAGCCTTGCGCGCGATTTAATACGTAAAGCTATTGAAAGAGCAAGAGAAATGAAATTAGAGCAATTGAATTTAGGTGTTGTATCAACAAATGAAGCAGCAAAACGATTATATGAATCAATAGGTTTTAAAACATATGGAATTGAAAAAAGGGCTTTTAAAAAGAATGGTGTGTATAGTGATGACGAATATATGGTGTTGTTTCTTTAAGGGAGGGCATATATTATGAAAGATTTTTATATAGAAAAAGATATGAATCCGCAAGTTAAAGATTTCGAATTTTAATTATATTCGTTTTGTTGTATAGTAAAAGTAGAAACTAAACAAGGGGTTTTACGATGAAAGCAATTGTCATAGGGATATTGGCATCGTTTTTCTTTGCCTTTACCTTCGTTTTAAACCGGGCGATGGACTTAGAGGGCGGAAGCTGGATTTGGAGTGCATCATTACGGTATTATTTTATGGTTCCAATGCTTTTACTTATTGTTATGTATAGAGGGAACTTAAAGCAACTCTTTCAATATATGAAAAAGAATCCAAAAGAGTGGTTAATATGGAGTATTGTAGGGTTTGGTCTTTTTTACGCACCGCTTAGTTTTGCTGGGGCATTTGGTCCTGGGTGGCTCGTTGCATCAACATGGCAAATTACAATCATCGCAGGAATTTTGCTAACACCATTTTTTGCAGTAGACCCATTGCATAAGAAACTTCCAATGAAGGAGTTAGTTATGTCGGGCATTATTTTATTCGGTGTTGTACTTATGCAAGTGGAACACGCTTCTTCATTAGGAATTCGTGAAACCGTTTTATGTGTCGTTCCTGTACTTATTGCAGCGTTTGCGTATCCTCTTGGAAATCGAAAAATGATGCAAGTTTGTAAAGGGGAATTAGATGTATTCCAGCGAGTTCTCGGTATGACATTAGCAAGTTTACCATTTTGGTTCTTACTGTCTGGTTACGAAGTGTCTGCAAATGGCTTACCGTCAAGTAGCCAAGTTTTTCAATGTTTTATTGTAGCGGTTAGTTCAGGTTTAATCGCGACAGTACTATTTTTCTTTGCGACAGATCTTGTAAAAGATAATCCGCAAAAACTAGCAACAGTAGAAGCAACGCAGTCTGGTGAAGTTTTATTTGCACTAGTAGGAGAACTCATCTTGCTATCTGCACCAATTCCGTCATCTTTATCTTGGGTTGGTATGAGTCTTGTTATTGTTGGGATGATACTACATAGTTATGTAGCGGTCGTTGTGAAGAAAGAAGAAAAGATAACAGCGTAGAGAGATTAGCTCTTTTTATAAAGAGCTAATCTTTTTTTATAGAAAGGAATGAAGATATGAATTTGCAACACGTTGAACAAATTGAGAAAGATCCCATTTTAAATGTACTACTGTATGCAGTTGGCCCAAGTGAAACTAGCAAAAAGAAAGCAGTTTTATTTTATGAAAGGAATAAAGGGACTTTGCATAGATATGAAGAAAAGGCTTGCATAGGTATTGAAATAATCGGAGCAAATAAAGCGAGAATATGCCACATAGCAGTTGTTCCGCAATATCGTCATAAAGGAATTGCGTTGCAAATGATAAAGGAAGTATTAAGAATGCATCAACTGACTTATCTAGAGGCAGAGACAGACGATGAGGCAGTAGAATTTTATAAGAGAATTGGTTTTCAGGTTAAAAGTTTAGGAGAAAAATATCCGGGGAGTGAAAGGTTTCATTGTTACTTGGAAAAATAGTGTGAAAATATGCAAATGTACATATTGTGTTTAGTTTGAAAAAAGTAATATTTACATTATATAATAAAGGTATCTGGAAAAATATAGATAAAAGAAATTAGGTGTATAACACATGAGAATGGATAAAAACAAATTTATGAAAGTCGCTGCTTCAATTGGAGTATCGTCTTTTTTATTAACAGGTTGTGGTGATTACGAAGAGGACAGTGCGCAACAAGAGAAAACAGCTGTTAAAACAGATGGGGCGAAGCGAGGAAATGAGCAGGAAGCATTAAATTGTGATGACAAAGCTCCAACAATGGAAAATATAGAAAAAGATGAGTTATGTAAGGAAAATAATCCATCATTTTCATCGTATCAAGAAAATTCACATTTACCGATTTTGCCATTCGTGGCAGGCTATTTATTAGCGAGCAGAACATCCGGTATGAATTATACAGCAAAACCAAATGTAATGAAGAAACCATATACGAACAATATTATTCCTTATCGTGAAAAAGATCAAAATAGAACTGGTGGTAGCGGTGGCGGGGGATATAACGGTGGTGCGAATAACAATAATTCTTCAAAGAAAGTGGATTTAAATAAACAACAGCCAAATCCATCAAATAAAGTAACACCAGATACAAATACGCCAAAATCCTCTACGACACAGACGCCGAAAGTGAATTCTGGTTCAAGTGGAATTGGAAATGCAAAGGCGCCAGCTGGATCTTAAAACGAAAGGATAATGGAGTAATGTACACAGAAGAAGAACAAAAAGAGTATATGAAAATATGGTTTTCGCTTGCGGAAGAAGCTGGTAGGAATGGCTTTACGTGGCCGAGTCTATTAGAGAATGAAGAGTGGAATCAGTATATGGCAACAGGGATGTATCGTATGCCGGTAAACACATATACTGCTATTTCGAAAGCGACAGAAGAAATAATGTATGTATTATATAGAACGTATCAATATATTGTAAATACGGCAGAAGATTTTCAAAAGCTAGGATTTCCGCCTGAAACGTGGGAAATTGCAAGAATGAAACATACTGGTTTATTTTCATATTTTACAAGGTTTGATTTTATCGTAAATGGTGATGATATTAAATTAATAGAAGTAAATTGTGACACACCAACAGGGTACTTAGAGCCGTCTGTGGCAAATGAAGTGCTATGCCGTTATCATGATGTGAATCATCCCAATCATATTGAAGAGCATATTGTGCAGGCGTGGGAACAAATTAAGCATGATTATAATATAGGCAATGAAGAAACAATATATTTTACTAGTTATGATTGGCACGATGAAGACCGTCAAACAGTTCAATTTTTAAGAAGCTATTGCTTAGATCAACTAACAGAATATGTAGGTATACAAGATATCGTTGTTGCGAATGACGGCCTGTATACGCAGGACGGAGAAAAAATAAAATATTTATATAGACTTTATCCGATAGAATATTTAGTAGCGGACGTTGATAAGAATGGAAAAAGGATTGGTTTACAATTTTTAGATCATATTGCACAAGGAAGAGTGCAAATTATGAATCCACCGGCTGCGTTTGTTATGCAAAACAAAAGTGTACTCGCATTAATTTGGAATCTTTATGAAGAAGAAATTTTCTTTGAGAAAGAAGAGAGAGACATTATTTATAAATACTTCTTACCAACATATTTTACAAATAAGCCATTTTTAGAAAAAGATGAATCATATGTTTCCAAACCATTATATGGCCGAGAAGGTGGCGGAGTATCTATATACGAAAATGATGAATTGCTAGCTGAAGATAAAACAGACTATTACTTTGAACAACGAAAAATATACCAGCAATATATAGAAATGCCTAACTATACCATTGACACATGGGATGGTCCGTATACTGGTAAACTATTAGTTGGTTCGCATTGTATTAGCGGGCGATCAGCAGGGTTATTTTTACGTGTTGGTGAGAAAATAACAGGAAACTTATCAATGTTTACTGGGATTACAATTGAAGGGTAAAGGAAATAAAGAGTGCATCATTTGTGATGTGCTCTTTTGTTTATGTATTTCAAAGATGTCCTTTCCATTTTTTGTGGTAATAAAAAATGAGTAAGTTAAAAATTAAGAAAAATATGATAATATGTTTATATATAAGTTTAAATTTTAATATAAGGTCATTAGTGGGGGAAACGTTATGAAGATGAATGAAATAGTTGAAAATACAGCATTTCCAAATACAATTGAAACAATTACAAAAGATTTAAAAGCATTAGGAATAGAAAAAGGGATGACAGTTATTGTTCACTCATCATTAAGTTCTATTGGCTGGATATCTGGTGGAGCGGTTGCCGTAGTAGAATCGTTAATGAAAGTCGTTACAGAAGAAGGCACAATCATTATGCCGACTCAATCTTCAGACTTATCTGATCCAAAACATTGGTCAAGACCACCAGTACCAGAAGAGTGGTGGCAGATTATCCGTGATAACGTCCCAGCATTTGATCCACGCATAACTCCAACGAGGGGAATGGGCGGAATAGTTGAATGTTTCCGTACATACCCAAAGGTATTACGCAGTAACCATCCATTAGGAAGTTTTGCAGCATGGGGGAAACATGCAGAGAAAATCATAATGAACCATTCGCTATCGATGAGTTTCGGAGAAGAATCCCCATTAAGAAAAATATACGATTTAGACGGGTACATATTATTAATTGGTGTTGGATATGATTCCAATACGTCTGTCCATTTATCTGAAGTACGTTCTGGTGCATGTGAGTTAATAAAAGTGGGAGCACCTATTATAGAAAATGGGAAAAGAGTGTGGAAAGAGTTTGTTGAAATGGATTACGATTCTGATACATTTGTAGAAATCGGTGTAGCGTTTGAACAAAAAGGAACTGTAACAAATGGAAAAATTGGTAATGCAACGTGTCGTCTTATGAAACAACGTGATATAGTTGATTTTGGAACAGATTGGTTTCATAAGAAAAATCAGTAAGGGATGGTTATCATGAAGGGGAAAAAAGTATTAATTACGAGTGGCGGTTGTTTAGAAAAATGGGATCAAGTACGCGGACATACGAATATGGCAAAAGGTACAATTGGTAGAATAATTGCGGAAGAACTTATAGTTAAAGGAGCATATGTTATATATTTACACGGTTATTTCGCCGAGAAACCAAACGATGTAAATAATCAATTGGAGTTGCACCCATTTGAAGGAATTGTTGATTTACAAGATAAAATGAAAAGTATCGTTATGCATGAAAAAGTCGATGCGGTCATTATGGCAGCAGCTGGATCAGATTGGATTGTGGATAAGATTTGTGATCAAGATGGCAATGTTCTTGATATGAATGGGAAAATTTCAAGCGATATAGCACCAATTATTCATTTTCAAAAGGCACCGAAAGTATTAAAGAAAATTAAAGAGTGGGATCCAGAAACGGTGCTAGTTGGCTTTAAACTTGAAAGTGATTTAAGTGAAGAAGAACTGTTTGAAAGAGCGAAAAATAGAATGACGGAAGCAAAGGCGAATGTAATGATAGCAAATTCACCACATTCGTTATACTCACGCGGAGCAGTACATTATGTAATTGGACAAGAAGGTAAAGGTAAGTTATGTAATGGGAAAGATGAAACGGCGAAAGAAATTGTCAAAAGATTAGAGACGTTATGTAATAGAGTTACTACTTTGTAAATTTTAGTTTTTAGATAAGAATGAATCCGCATAGTATTATACATAAGCGAAACTTTAATTATTGATTATTTTACTTTTACACAAATGTTCAATGTAAAATAATCAATAGCTACACAGGATGTATTGGTGAGGAGTGGATTTCTGTGGAACATTTATTAAAGCAAGCTATTAAACTTAGAAATGAAAAGAAATATGCACAGTCTAGAGAGATACTTATAGGATTAACAAACTTTACAAAAGATGCAGAAGTACTATATCAATGCGCTTGGATACATGATGTCATGGGGCTAGAAATAGAAGCAGTTCCGTATTATGAGCAGGCGATTGCAAATGGACTTGATGGTGAATCGCTCTGCGGCGCTTATATTGGTTTAGGAAGTACATACCGTTGTATAGGGGAGTATGAAAAAGCGATTGTAGTATTAGAAGCTGGGGTGAAGAAATTCCCAGAGAACGATCCAATGAAAGTATTTTTATCATTAGCTAAATATAACGTAAACGACCACGAATCCGCGATGAAATTGTTACTTGAAACCGTCGTAAAAGTAGATGAATTAAAAGAATTTGAACGTGCCATTTCATTTTATAAAGACCATTTAAACGAGGTTTTTAAATAGAGGAGTGAGCGTATGGGTGTCATACTATCGCGAAGGAGAAAAGGTATTGGGGTTGGACTTATATCTTTAATTATGTTATCAAACTATTTATTGTATGCTCTCCCTATTGTGCCAGCTGCTCCAAAAGAAGTAGTGCTTGGATCATTATTAGATTGTATGTTTGTAATCCCGGTTATCACGTATTTCTGTATTATTCGAAAAAGATATTCATTAACGTACATACTTCCTGTCATAATGGCAGGGTATTTATTCGCAAAATTTATTATTCCAAGTGATTATTTGCAAGCCTTTTCATACGTTTCTTATATTATAGTTGCAGGAGAAATTGCTTTTGTATGTTTTGAGTTATTCCTTCTATATAAAATTGTTAGAAAGCTTCCTAACATAATAAAAAAATATAAAGAATATAAAAGTGAGTATTCTTCATTTTCTTATGCAATTGATGCTGCGTTTGACGACACTATGAAAAGAAATAAATTAATAGATATCATTGTAACGGAGTGCAAGTTAATTTATTATGCATTTTTATCGTGGCGTGAAAAAGTACCAGAAGGGGAATCCGTATTCTCATATCACAAAAAGACTGGCGCGATAGGTGTATATATCATGATCATCCATGCGACCTTAATAGAAAGTATTGGTTTTCATTATTTGTTTCATCAATGGAATCCAGTTGTAGCATGGGTGTTACTTATTTTAAACGTATATGCAATGTTTTATTTTTTAGCTGAAATTCAAGCAATGCGTAAAAATCCAATTATTGTTACGGAACAAAAGGTAATTATTCAAATTGGATTAGGGAAGAAAATCATTATACCGTTTACACAAATTGATAAGATTACGTTTTATAAAGGAGAAGTTTTAAAGAATGAGAAAGAGGTCCTTGACGCAACGGTGATGGAGTTTATAAAGGAACCTCCATCATTTGAAATCATACTCAAGGAGCCAATGAAAGCACAATTATTATATGGATTTTCTAAAACAGTAAGTCGTGTTCACTTAAATGTTGATGAGGAACGGAAATTTTATGATGTGATGACGGAGAAATTGAACCATGAATAATGCTACTAATTTTCATCGTTCGTTTGGTGTGTATGGTATTTGTATCGAAAATAATAATATATTAGTAATTGATAAATCAAAAGGTCCATATAAGAACAGATATGATCTACCTGGTGGGAGCTTAAATGAAGAGGAGTCGTTGTTATCGGCACTCCATAGGGAATGTAAAGAAGAAACTGGATTAGAAGTAAAGGTTATAAAGCAAGTAGGTACGGTTGATTTTCAATACCCTTCAAAGTTTAAAGATTATACACATGTACACCATATTGCAGTTTTGTATGAAGTTGAAAAGAGTGCAGGGAAAATCATAGTACCAAAATAATTTGAAGGTCAAGATTCTTTAGGAGCGAGATGGGTTTCTATAGAAAGCATTACAGAAGACAATTCATCTCCACTTGTATGTAGTGCAGTGAAGTGGCTGGAAACGAATGAGCTTCCATTAGAAGTGAAACAATATGAAACATGGACAGTGAAAAGCTCCTTCTAAAATAAGAGGGAGTTTTTATTGTGTATTTGGAGACCAAACACTTCTTTATCACTATATAAATGGATATAATTAAGATTAGAAATAGCATAAGGGGAAACAAAAAATGAATAAATTACTAACAGCAAAAAGTGAAATTATAGAAAGAAAAATTCGGTATGACTCGACAATAGTAGATCACACTTGCTTATTACTTGAAAAGCAGTTGCAAAGTATCGTGTTATTTCATGAGGTTCAGTATTCATTTACAATGACTGCATATAGTGCAAGTTTAACAATCCCAAAAGGAAGTTATACAATTGCATACTACTGGGAAAATCGTCCGTACAATTTATACATATGGAGAGATAAGAACGGAACGTATGTAGGCTCTTATTTTAATGTTGTAAAAAATACGCAAATAACAGACGAACTAGTGTCATTTGAAGATTTAATTATTGATATTTTAGTACTTCCAAGTGGAGAATATTTTATTTTAGATGAGGATGAGTTACCTGAGCCTTTAGAGGGTTTTGAAGGTGGTTATGTGAATGAAGCTCTTAATGTATTGGAGGAAATCATTCAAAAGACGCTGCCTCAAATGATTGTAGAGACTGAAATGGTGAGGTTAAACTAAAGTGATTTGAAAAGAAAATATGTGTTTAATGAAATTGAGTAGTCTCAAGTTATATGATCTAACTTTTTTGATAAGTCTAAGGTTAGATGTATATTTCTTGGGATTACTCTTTTTTGTGGAAACTAATATTGACTGAATATAGTTCAGTCGTTTATGATTGAATCAGATTCAGTCGAAGGTGAAACATAGTAGGAGATGACCTATGAAAAGAATATCAAAAGAACCAGATGTAAGAAGGCAAGAGTTGATGGATATTGGTTTTGAACTATATATGAAAAATGGTATGAAAGGATTTGGCATAAAAGATGTTGTGAATCATGCTGGTGTAGCAACGGGCTTATTTTATTATTACTTCAAGTCTAAAGAGAATTTTGTTGATGAAGTATTAAATGACTTTATTGTGAAAAATATGGAGTTAATTGAAGAAATACTTATTTCTAATGAACGGTCTGTCATGCAAAAGATGAAAGATTCTCTAAATATATTTTGGACATTTATCGAAAAATTAGCACCTTATAAAAATGTAAGTTCGTTTCAGACGGAACAACATTTTCAACTGGAACAGAAATTATTCACGCGAATACAACCATTAATTCGACAAGTAATCGAAGAAGGGGTGAAAACTGGGGTTTTTAATACTGATAACTCATTATTAGCATCAGGATTTATTTTATACGGTCTTAGCAGTATTGCTCATTCAGAGGTGAATTTGAATCTAGATACGAAGCAAGAAATGATTCATTTAGTATTAAATACACTACGATACGATCAAAGCAAAGGAGAATGTATATGAAAATTTTGATCGATGGAAACAATATTTCAAATGAACAACTTACAAAGTGGAAAAGAGAGCGTATTAAAAAAGTTTTTAATACATTAGGACATAAAGAACCGGAATTAAATGATACAGACGTTATGATAAAAAAACTAACGGAACTAAAGTTAAATTATTCATACAATGAAATGTATGATAAGTTGAAATCTAAACTTAAATTAAGTGAAATAGGTATGCGTATTTGTACTGTTTTATCTGGTGATAGACGAAAATTTTCAAAAACAAGTATATATTTAGATGGGATTACAGCAGAAGAAGCAATAAATGGAATTGATAGTTTTATGCTTGAACAATTAGATGAAAATAATCAAGTGAATTTATCAGCCTGTCCAGATCACTACGTACTAAGACCCTTTGGGGAAAATGAATTAGAGGTTATCGAAACTACTGGTAATTCTCCATTTCCAGTTCAATTTTTTATTGTTTTTGGTGACGAAACAGGATTGAAGACACCTCGAGATAAGTCTTATCAATACCAATCAACAGGTGTTGCACGTATGAAAGACGGCACTATTATTGGTGGAGTTCGACATCAATTCAAAGATACAGATACTGGAATAGAAGTAAGTCTAGTTGTAGAGTTTCCAGCACTTTGTCCTAATAGCCTAATTAAATCGCATGAAATGCATTTGGCATGTGAGTTTTCTTATTGGTTACAGTGGATTAAGAACTGTAAAAAATAATTTTGAAGGTGAAATCATTTTTTATGGGAGTATATAACAAAGCTAAGTAAGAAGCCAGGGGGTATATTTCAAGAGCATAGTCTATTGAAATATGAGAAAAAAATAAAATCGTTGGTGGAATGATAGTTGACGCATATGCATTAAAAAATAATGAGAAATAAAAAACCCGCAAGTATTTCACTTGCGGGTTTTCATCGTAAACTATTAGAAAATATGGTAAAATTAAAGGGTAACTTAAGGTGCGGTTGGTTGTTCAATTATCACTTCTCCAAGTAGGAGGGGGGTGATAATAAGTGAGTGAGATATCGTTGCTACTGCAGGGTGGACTGTTTCTCGTTGCATTATTAACGTTCGTCGTCGTTTTAATAGACAAGCTCAAAAAATAACAACCCACCTACGCTAATAGAATGTGGGTTGTTTCGTTTGTAAGAAACAAATAGGATAAATGAACAATCCAATCTGCTAAGTTACGTGGACTAGTGTGTAGCCGCACACTGGTCTTTTTTATTTATATACAATTAATAATTAGTTTATGTGATTGTATTGTTCTTTTCATACTCATTATAACACAGTGTCTTTTCATGAAGAAAGGAGACCGTATGTTCTAGTTTTAATTAAATAGAAGGGGATTTTTCTTTAAATAGTCCATCCATGTACTGTTTTAAAGTTTGGATATAAAATTCTTGTTTATTTACATTATTTACTCCAACAATTGGTGATTGCAGTTCATATCTCTTTTCTGATAAATGAACGACAACGTCAAAGATATCAAACAGGCGAATGAAACAGAAAAGTCCATCTTTATCGCTAAGTAAAATAAAGTAATGGTTTTCACTATTTGTATTTAATGTATTCCATAACGAACTTTTGCTTAAGTCACGCACAATACTTTTTTCTTTTAATTCCATAAAATCGATATTCAATAGAATATTAGAAATATCAATTGCATCTGGATCATCAAAGTAGCCATCAACTGTTTGTACAGCGAATGTGTAAGCCATTTTTAAAACACTCATTTTATATTTACGGTTATCTAGTAGTAATTCTCGTTGAATAGAGCTAGCTACTTTTGTTACACGTTCTTCTTTCCAGATTTCATTATGTAAAGAAATATCGTGCTTTTTACATAGTTTCATAATTAATGCGTTAGAATAAAGAATTTCATCGCTTACCTCAACAACATCAGTCTCAGCAGCTGCTAGTTCTTCGCCATGTTCATTCGTATAAAGAGGAGAATCGATTTGTTTTTTCATTTGCTCAATTTTATATTGACTTAATTTATGCCTAATTAAAGGACGATCAACATCTGTTATCATATGTTCATGACAAGAATCACAAATTGAGTTTGTGAAATAATATCCACATAATATCTCTGGGATGACATATTGTTCACTCAGTTCTTTCGTATCTTTTCTGCAAATGATGCATTGTGTCATATTTATCACCTTTACCTGCAAATTTGTATGTAATCTCATTGTAGTGTATTTATTGGCATTTTGGAATATTGTAAAGGAAAATATTATGTGAAATTCAAGTTTATTTTGGTACAATATAGAGAAGTGCTAGTTTAAAGGAGGATGTTTTTTTGAAATCGAAAGTGCACTTTTGGACATTAGAAGTGCTGATGGTTGTAGGAATTATATTTATTTGCACAAAAATATCGTTTCTATTTCAACCGATTGGTATCTTCATATCAACATTATTTTTCCCAATTTTAATCGCGTTATTTTTATACTTTGTATTTAACCCTTTGTTAGTCTTTTTAGAGAATAAAAAAGTTCCTAGAAATTTAGCGATTTTACTGCTATACCTTTTTATTATCACATTAGCTGGGGTTGCTATTGGAGTAGTCGTTCCAACCATCTCACAGCAGTTAATGGATTTAGTGAAAAATATGCCAACTTACATAAAAGAGGGGAAAATATACATACAGGAGTTATCCCATCATAGATTTTTTGAATGGATATCTACACAAAACTATGTTTCCATTGAAACAATTGAAAAAAATGCAATTGAATCTTTAAAGGAAATACCAAACACAATTACGTCGAGTGCAACGGCTATATTTGGTATCATCACGAATGTTGCGTTAGTTATATTTACAGTACCGTTCATATTATTTTATATGTTTAAAGATGGACATGCCTTTCCAGGGAAAGCAGTTAGCTTATTACCTGAGTCCTACCGAGAAGAAGGACTTCGTATTATAAAGGAAACGAATGAAACATTATCTGCGTATATTCAAGGGCAATCGCTCGTTTGTATATTTGTAGGGGCTTTTACTTTTATCGGTTATTTAATTATCGGTTTACCGTACGCTTTTGTTTTAGGGATTATTGCAGCATTTACAAATATCATTCCGAACCTAGGCCCATTTATCGGTGCAGCACCAGCTGTAATTGTAGGTTTGTTCGTATCTCCGATGCAAGCATTGTATGTAATTATTATCGTAACTATTGTACAGCAGTTTGAAAGTAACATAATTTCACCGCGTATTATGAGTTCAAAGTTAAATATTCACCCGTTAACAATTATTATCTTGATTTTAGGGGTAGGTAACTTCGCGGGAATTATCGGAATGATTTTAGCAGTACCAGTTTATGCAGTAACAAAAACAGTTGTTTCGAACTTAGTGAGATTGTTTAAGACGAAACGAAATAATCGAAAATAGTATAATGTTTAGAAAGATACACCAACACGGTGTATCTTTCTTTATTTAAAATTAACCTTTTATTATATAGTTTTTATACATCAAATTCAGCGATAAAATCGTGTGGTATAAACCTTATAAAACTATGTGGAATCCCTCTGAACTATCCAAATCATTTCTTTACAACGCGCTATTAACATCATAATCGACTCCTTTCCATTTTATATATTTAAGATTATAGGTGAGTGTAGTATTTGCTTCTACGATCTCGAATTTCATCAATAATTTGTTTATATTGTTGCTCTTGTATTATTTCGTTTTGAGATATCGTTTCTTTTTGAATCGTAATAGTTAAAAAGAAAACGTGAAACTTCATAAATGAATTCCTCCTTTCAAATAGGAATTACAGATGACTACAGTAATGACTTTGTCTTTCTTTTACATTCTCCATAGCCTGATTAATTTGTCGTTCGTGAAGTATTTCCGACTCAGAAAATTTAGCTTTTTGAATCGTAATGGTTAAAAAGAATACTTTAAATTTCATTTTATTTTTGCCCCTTTATAAGTTATTTAGAAAAGACGGTTGTAATAAGAGGATTGACGCTCTTTTACTTCATCCATCATAGTTTGAACGTGTTGTTCATGTAAGATTTCTTTCTGTGAAAGTTTACGTTTCTGAATGGTGATCGTTAAAAAGAATGCTTTAAATTTCATTAGGGTATAGCTCCTTTATAAGTTATTTAGAAAAGACGGTTGTAATAAGAGGATTGACGCTCTTTTACTTCATCCATCATAGTTTGAACGTGTTGTTCATGTAAGATCTCTTTCTGTGAAAGTTTACGTTTCTGAATGGTGATCGTTAAAAAGAATGCTTTAAATTTCATTAGGGTATAGCTCCTTTATAAGTTATTTAGAAAAGAAGGTTGTAATAAGAGGATTGACGCTCTTTTACTTCATCCATCATAGTTTGAACGTGTTGTTCATGTAAGATTTCTTTCTGTGAAAGTTTACGTTTCTGAATGGTGATCGTTAAAAAGAATGCTTTAAATTTCATTAGGGTAAGGCTCCTTCAAAATATATTTTTAATACATGTGTGTATAGTATGAACTTTTAATGTCAGTTAGTTTATCTGTAGATTGTTTTAACTGTTGTCTACGAATCATTTCATCTTCAGATAAAATACTTCTTTGAAGTGCAGTCGTAAAAAAGAAAATATGAAAAGTCATAAATGAATTCCTCCTTTCGAAAAGGAATTACAGGTGATCACAATACAACACTTGGCGCTCCTTAACATCATCCATAGCTTTTTCAATTTGTTCATTATGAAGAATTTCAGTATTGGAAAGTGTATTTCTTTGAATCGTAATACTTAAAAACAATACGCTAATAGTCATTGAATGTTGCCCCTTTCTTTAAAAAATAATGTAAAAGACTAAAAAATCGCACAAAAAAGCCACAGGAAGATATAGTTCTCCTATGGCTGGGCGTGAAAAAGCCACAGGAAAGTATACGACCTCCTGTGGCGAATTTATGAATTAAAAGAAATAATGTACGATTTTTAATTCTCCATTAGGGTGGTCGAATTCGTATTTAATTGTCCGAAAAACAAAGGTGCAGCTAACGCTAAAGTTAATGCATGTAATTGTAATTTCATCATTTTATTCGACCTCCTTTTAGAATATTTTTCTTACGTTAGTAAGTATATACAATTAATGGATAATTGTAAACATAAAAAGTGAAAATTTTTAATTTTGATTAAAGTGCGTATATTTTAAAGGGATTTGAAAAGAAATATTGTAATTAACGAAATAGCGATAAAAGTGGGGGATGTTAAATGAAGTATATGCAGCGTAATGCAATGATTATGCTAACAATTTTTTTATTTGTTGCCGCATGTTCTAATGGGGAAAGAATAAAAGAAATAGATGATGTTGATTCTGCGGATTTAAAAAAATATACAAGGACATACGTTGGAAATAATTCAGATGTGATTGCCCTTGTTAAAAGCTTACCTGGTGGTGAAACAGTTCAAAGCATAAGTTTAAAAAATGAAAATATAAAAGTGAAATATGGTGCGAAAGGAAAACTTACAAAAGATATGATTGAAACATATTGGTTTGATGAGAAGGATACGATGAAAAAGAATTTTTTCTTTAATACTATTTATCTTGCAGTATTGGTACCAAATGCAAAAAGTTATGCGTTTCAAGTGGGAAATAAAAGTTTTACAATGAAAAGAGAAGAAGTATTATCAATCCTGTATAAAGAGTTTGCTGATTTCCCTAAAAATGAAGATGTGTGGGATAAAAATAAAGTAGTGAAGTTTCTTAAGAATAACGACGAAAAAATGAAAATGATTGTGAATGATAAAGATGTTCGAAAAGCTTTATTTGTTAAATATCCAGTGGAGTAGGTGATATCATAATGCGCACAATTTTACTTTTTCTAAAGAACATATCCATTAATGAAATAGAGGACATTAGGCAAAAGCATGATCCGTTATTCGGATTAATCCCACCGCATATTACAATTGTATTTCCATTTGAAAGTTCTATTTCGAATGATGAGCTGAAATCACATGTTTTGAATGTATCAACAAGGATAGAGATAATTGAAAGTGAGTTGGCTAATCGAATAACTAGTGTAGGAAACTATTTGTTTTTAGAGGTTGAAAAAGGAAAAGAACAAATAGAAGAGCTACATGATAAATTGTACACAGGCCCATTACTACAATTTTTGAGAAGGGATATTCCATATATACCTCATGTTACGGTCGGAAGAAAAGAAAGTTCTCTGTTAGCTGCTGAATTAGCAAGAGAGCTTCCTAGTTTTCAACAGAACTTGCACTGTTTAATTGATAGAATTAGTGTGGAACGAATTGGCGGGAGTGGGGAGTCAATTATTGAGTTTGAGGTACCATTGCGAAAAAGCTGATTTTTGTCAGCTTTTTTATTTCGAAATATGAAGCAAAGCACCAATCGCACCGCTATTACCACCGTCTTGTATGAAGATTGGTGTCTTATTTTGATACTTTGTATAACTACTAATAATATTTTGAAGGTGTACATTATTGCATAGAGTTGAACCAATATAGATAATATAATCAATGTTTTTTACTTCTGCAAATTGAAGACTTAACGCAGTAACGACTTCACCAACAAGTCCTTGCACGGTTGCGATAATATCTGAGCTATTAAAATTTGAGTCTGTAATGGCCGCTTTTCCAAAGTTGCTCGCAGTTAAGGTATTATCGATAGGGGAGAGAATACCGCCATAAATATCTCCGACCGTAATATCTAAATCTTTTCTAGAACCTATTTTTGTTAAAGGGATTACATCTTCAAACTGATCTATATTTGTTAATAGTTTTGAAAGCCCCATAATTGTACCACCACCAACTCCAGTTCCACCAGCGCGAATATATTGGTCGTTATAAACGTAATGAATGGAAGTACCTGTACCGATATTTGTTAAAATAAAGTTGTTTATAGAATCTTTTTCATCTTTTAATATGTGTCGTACACCTGCAAGAGTAGCTTCAAATTCGTTTAACTCTATTATTCTATATGAATCTGAAAGTTGTTGCTGTAATAACTTCGCTTTACCACCTGTAATACATATTTTTTTCGTTTCATTTTTATTTTGAAGCCAATCTATTACTTTATCTTGTTCATGTGAATAAAATTTTTCAAAAGCTAATTCCTTTTTTTCGTTAAAATAAGCAACTTTCGTTAATGTTCCACCAGCATCAATTCCGACAGCACGCTGCATTTTTCTACTCCTAACTATGTGTTATATTTACTCAGCTTGATAAATTAATAATTTTTCCACTGTAACAATCGGCAGACCATTTGCTGTTGCGGTTCCTTTACCGAGAATAAACCCCCTCCGATTGCGTGTTAGCTCGTAATGCAATTCAAGTGTATCACCGGGATATGCTTTTTCGTGGAATTCAACTCCATCTAATGAGGAGAGAAATCCTAGTCCTTCAGAGGCGTTCGTATTTACAAATGCACTAAGTTGAGCAAGCGCTTCGACAATTAACATATGAGGCATATGTTTTTGAGTATCGTTTATAAACCATTCGTTATTTGTAATGAGTTTATATCCTGAAACGGATTCGCCTTGTGTTATATTTGTAACTTTATCAATCATTAAAAATGGATAGCGGTGAGGAAGAGTATCTTTAATATGCATATGAAAGTACCTCCAATAAATAATACCCCTGCTATAGTTAAGCAGGGGAGTGATCATTAATTTTTAACTAATTCATTTGCTTTTTCAAGAGAGAAAATCCCACTATTTTTAATGTTTTCAACGACTTGTTGTAATACTGCTTTATCTTGAACAAGAGCAATGCGTACAAAACCTTCTCCGTGAGGTCCGAATGCATGCCCTGGTGTTACAACGACGTTTGCGCGATCCATTAATGCATAAGCGAATTCTAAAGAAGTCCATCCTTTCGGAATTTCAGCCCAAACGAACATACTGCCGGCTGGTTTTTCAACGTTCCAACCAAATGTTTGGAACCCGTCAACTAAAGTATCTCTACGTTCTTGATAAATACTGCGGTTTTTCTCACAAAATGCAGCACCATTTCTTAGTGCAGCAGATGCTGCTTTTTGGATAGGTAAAAATACACCATAATCTGTATTGGATTTAAACTGTGTAAGTGCACCAACAATCTCTTCGTTTCCGATCATATAACCAATTCGGCTACCTGCTAAACTATAACTTTTTGATAAAGAGTTTATTTCTACGCCAACTTCTTTTGCACCTGGAACAGAGAGGAAGCTAATTGGTTTATTGCCATCAAAATAAAATTCAGCATAAGCAAAATCATGAACAACAATAATGTTATGTTTTTTTGCAAATACGATTACCTCTTTAAAGAAATCTTCATGGGCCATTGCTGGAACTGGATTCCCTGGGAAGTTCAAAATCATCATTTTCGCTTTATCGGCAATTTCTTCCGGAATAGCTTGTAAGTTAGGTAAGAAATCATTCTCTTTCTTTAATGGCATATAGTAAGGTGTTGCACCTGCCATTTGAATGCCTGTTTCATAAGCTGTATATCCTGGATCAGGAACTAGTATGATATCTTCAGGATTTGCAAAAACCATAGGTAAGTGCACGAGTCCGTCTTGCGAACCCATTAATAATAAAACTTCTTTATCGGCATCTAATATAACGTTATGAGTGTTGTTGTAATATTCAGTTACAGCTTCGTGAAATTCTTGAATACCACTTAATGTGTATCCATAGCTTTCCTTTTCACTTGCCGTATGTACCATCGCTTCTCTTACGAAATCAGCAGGAGGCATATCGGGATTCCCGATACTTAAATCGATCATTTTATGACCTGCTGCAATTTTTTCTTTTTTATAGGCCCCTAATTCACTAAATATAGAAGATTGGAATGCTTTCATTCTAGTTGCTAACGTATAAGTCATTAAAACCCCTCCTAAAAACAGTGTTTTCTTTCTGCATTTTTAATTATTCTGAAAACACATGTTTACATTTTATCATTTTTTTACGAAAATTAAAACGATTGACAAATTTAGAAGGAGGAATCTAAATTGAAAAACCGCAAAAATATATTTTGCGGTTTTGTAGAATTTCTATAGTTAATTATTTGTTTTTTTATATGTACACATTTTTTCAGCGTTTATAAAGTAAACATTTAATTTATTATCAGCAACTTTTAAAGATTGTTCTGATGTAAAGGAATTACCATAATCAATATGATATGTGCTAGAGTTACTTACAAACGATCCTTTATATAAGTCTTCTTTTTTATTTGTTGTTTGCATTTCTACTAAATTTTGAACAAATTCCTCTTTATTTTCTTTTTTGACCACGGTTTCAAATTTATAATATACTGGGCATCCACCATCTTTATTGTCAACGATTTCCCAAGAACCGTATATGTCATTATTGCTACATCCACTAAGTAAAATAATTAGTATAGGAAATGTAAGGAAATATTTTTCCATTTTGTGCTCCTTTCTTTTCTCTTTCAATAAACGTGCGAATACGATACGAATATTGTAATAAATAAAGTTTAAATTTTTATAAAGAATTATTTAATTTCACATAAAAATTTAGTGGGAATTGAATAGGCATGAATCTAGTGTAAAGTCAGATTCATGCCTAGTGCGCTATCGTATGTTTTGTTTTTTGAGAATAAATAAAGCGGAAAGAAAAATGACAATGCCATTTAAAATATATATATTTACAATAGAAACGGTTAGGTTGAATACTCCAAAATTAGCTTTATTAAATATAGAAGTGAATGCTGAAATCGTCAAAAAGATAATGGGAGTTAACAGTAAAAATGTGAAACCTGCCACAATTCTTCTTTTAAAGTTATGCCCTGAAAGGGAAATGGCTAAAAAGTTTAGGATACTAAACATAGCAATTACAAAAAGAAGGATAATAAATACCTGCATGCCATCAGACATTTTCACACCACCTATATAATTATGTTATTTACTGTATTCGAAAGTTCAATGGTTTACTCCTTTAAAAAACTATAGCAAAAGAAGCATGGATCAGTATAAAACCAAATCCATGCCTCCAATGTTTCCTTTATCCCGCATTAACGGGCAGTAAGACCCCCACCTCAAAATTCAGCGAAAGCGAAGAAGTTAGGTGGGGGATTAACTGCCCGTAAAAGCCCGATTGGTGAGGGCTAATAATCAGTGGGGGATGAACAAAACCCCCACTGATTAAAGTTTCACTTTATAAATTCGCAGATTGCGACGGCTGCTTTTCGTAATTCTTCTGTTTTGATAAGGAGATAAAAATAATGAATAATGAAATGACCCCGAAAATTAAGACCATATACTGTAATCCAATCGTATCTAAGAAGAAACCGGTTCCGAGTAATACAATTTGGAACATAACTCGCTCAAACATATTACGGAATGAGAAGAGACGACCGTGATAGCTTTTTTCCACTTTCGTTTGAAAAATTGTCGACATAATGGGGAAGAAACAGCCAACGCTAAATCCGAATAAACCGAACGATACGAGAGCCATCCATTTTATATCGCTAAAGAATAACGAAAGATGTGCGCATGCAGTACAAAATGCAAAGAAATATAGTAATTTCTCAGGTTTAAAATGATTAGAAATACGTTTAATTACAAATGCGCCTAACATGAAGGCTACACCTTCAATTGTATATATAAATCCTTTAATCGTTGGATCGTGTTGCATTTCACTAATGTTAATAACCATTAAATTGAAGCCAGCTATAAATAAAAGGGGGATAATACTTAATATAAGTGCTCTATAAGCAATCGGAATTCCTTTTAAAATACGAAATACTTCCATAAAGCTATTATCTTTTGTTGCTTGTTTACTTGGCATACTTGATTTTTTATCTTCAAATTGTAGGAAGAAAGTTGATACGAATAGTAAAGCATATGCTGCCATTGAGAAGGCGTACATATATTGTAAACTCATCACAACTAAAAGTACCCCGCCTAATGAAGTACCTGCAATACGAGCAATCGTCCCGACATTCATATGTACACCATTCATTTGTAATAACTCATGTTCACGAACGATAAGTGGAATGACAGATTGTAATGCAGGAAAATAAAAGGCTGCTGAAATTTGCAGTGCTATCATAAAAGCAACCATAAAGGCGATGCTTTCATACTGAATTGCGAAAAACATGAAAATAACACTAAGGACACGGCCAAATCCAGCATAAAGTAGAACTTTTTTCTTTTCATACTGATCGATCACTCGGCCAGCCATGGGGCCAACTAGAACGCCAGCTAATAGTCCGATAAATAATATAACTGATTTCATAAAATCAGAAGGAACATACTTTTGCATAAATTCAAGGTTGCCAAGAATACCAAGCCATAACCCTAGACCAGCAATATATTCCCCAATTAATACAATCCAAACGTTTTTATTACGCCACATAATATAAAACCTCTCCGTCTTTTAAAATGAAAAACTCGTATATAAAACCTCCTTTTTGAAACATTATATGTAACCCGATTTTTTAGAGTCAGAGTCTATATTACGTGTTTCATTAGTTGATTTCAATATTTTTGATTTGTAAAAATTTGACCTAAAAAAGCATCAAGAATATATATCGCTTATGCGAAATATTTCTTGATGCTTTTCATGCATTAGGCAGAAAATTCATCTTTACGTACTTCAAAGAATTCATTTTTGCGTAAGTAATTATACAGTTTTTCTGATACTTCTTCTTCTTGAGATATTAAGAAACGATGATCAAAAGCATAGAAAGATTGACCTTTAATTAATTTTACGTAATATATTTTACACGCCTCCCTTAAATGATTTTATATTATATTGACCTTTTTGATTGTTAATCATACTTAAAGTTTCAAAGAGATGTACTAAAGTTTAAAAATATGTTGAAAAGGCTTACAACTTCGTACGGTTTATGTCATCTTTTTCGATAGTTTGAATAAAGAAAACTCTTCTATACTACAAATAAGTTCCGTAAAATAAGGGGGTAAAAAGATGGATGAAGTAATTGGGGAAGTTGTAGTTGAAATGACGGCGGATGTTGTAGGAAGCTGGGGAACCAGTAGTAATGAGGAGAAGAAGAAAACGCTGTAAATAATTTTATTGAACGTCGGTATATACGGGTAGCACTTAAAACTGATTTCTGTATAGAAGTCAGTTTTTATATTAAATTAACAATATCTAAACATTTGAATGTTAATATATAGATGGAAAAATTAAAGGAGTTGGTAAAGATGAGTAGAACAAAAAATGTTGAATTGGATGTATCTGATATGTTTATAGTAAATTTTGATGAAAAGGATTATTACTTCATTGTTCGTGAAAATTTATTTGCAGGGCCAATCCTTATATTCATTGATAGTGGTTATGAGTATGGTTTCTTTACTAAAGAGGCCATATTAAGGAGTAGTTACTTAAAGAGAGAGCTTATGAAGCTAGAGGGTATGAAGGAACTATTACTTGATGATTCACAATCAACTAGTTGGATTTGGGTTGCTGTTAGTCATAAGCATTTTGGATTTGAGGCAAGAGAGGTTACAGATATCGAGTTGAAAATATATATGAATATACAAGAGAATGTGGAGTATTTAAGGAAATATGGGAGCAGTTCTTACACCTCTTTTTAACGCCGAATTATAAAGAAGGAATTGAAAATAAATGAAGAGAACTTTATTATATGAATCTTATATAAATAAGAATAGAAAGAAGATGATAAAGTGAAAAAAGAAGAGCTTGTAAAGAAACAATTTGGTAGTAATGCAGAAAAGTATGTGAAAAGTAAAATACATGCACAAGGACCAGATTTACAATATATAGTTCAACAAATTGAAACTCGTCATCATACACGCCTTCTTGATATTGCTACTGGTGGAGGACATGTTGCAAATATATTAGCACCTATGTTTAAAGAAGTAGTTGCACTTGATTTAACGGAAAAGATGTTGGAAAAGGCAAAAAGTTTTATAAAGCAGAATGGTCATGCAAACGTGTCGTTTGTAGAAGGGAATGCAGAGAGTTTACCATTTGCAAATCATTCTTTTGATACGATTACATGTCGTATTGCAGCACATCATTTTGCGAACCCTGCACAGTTTATTTTTGAAGTAAATCGTACATTAGAGGATAACGGGCTTTTTATATTAATAGATAATGTTTCACCAGAAAATAATGAATTTGATACTTTCTATAATTTTATAGAAAAGAAACGAGATCCTAGTCATGAGAGGGCTTTGAAAAAGACAGAATGGATCACTTTATTAGAGAAAAATGGCTTACAATTGCAATCATGTTTCACCTTTGACAAAAAGTTCAATTTTGACTGGTGGTGCGACATGATGGACGTACCTATGCAAAAACGAGAGAAATTAACGGAGTGTATGATGAAAACACCTAATGAAATGCAGAAATACTTTAATATTCAATTTGAAAATAATAAAGTAGAGTCGTTCTATACTGAAATGTCGATGTTTATATGTAAAAAAAGTACAACGCTAAAAAGGTAAAGTTTTAATCCGCGGGAACCATCCAAAAACGTTGAAGTGGGAGTCTTGCTATCTGTTCATACGAGATAAATATGTTGCAGTCCTTTCAAAGTACGATATACTTATTACAGAGAAAATGAGAATTGAGGAATAGTAATAATGATTCGAGTACGTATTGAAGGAACTGAGGAAGAAATGCTTGAGTTTATGGAGAAAATGCCGGATATTCCTGGTTTTGAAAAAACACATATGAGAGAACCGAGAAAAGGAAATAATCCGAAATACGATTCAAGTAAAAATGTATTAGCATATTTATCCTATAGGAAGATTGAAGTCGCCAATAAATAGGCGGCTTTTTTTGTTTAATACAGTTTCACGACCTTGTCTTTTTCGCATAATAATGATAGTAGATTACGCTGAAGAGGGGTGAAGAATGTTAATAAGAAAATAATTTTTTTCGGGGATTTTGGTATTGATGATGCAGTAGCGCTAATTTATGCGAATAAAACATGTAAATTAGAAATCGTGGGAATTGTCGCAGAGTATGGGAATGTATCGAGGGAAATTGTTACGGAAAATGTGTGTTTTTTGGAAAGATACTATGCTACAAAAGTGAAAATTTTTGAAGGCGCTAGTAGGCCAATGACAGCGGAAGATCCTTTATTTTTCCCAGAAATTCATGGTGATCACGGTTTAGGACCAATTATTCCCCCTGAAATGAGAGATTGTAAAAGGGAAAAATTGTGTGAGTTGATTAAATTACTGGCCCACTGCCCGGAAGAGGTTAGTATTGTGGCAACGGGGCGTTTGACAACACTTGCAACGTTATTTTTATTATACCCAAATGTAATGAATCGTATTTGTTCTTATTATATAATGGGAGGCGCATTTCTATTTCCTGGTAATGTTACACCAGTGTCTGAAGCTAATTTTTACGGTGATCCAATTGCGGCGAATATTGTTATGAAATATGCACAGAATGTTACAATATATCCGTTAAATGTAACACAAGCCGCGCTTATTACGCCTGAAATGGTCGATATTATAGATAAACAAGGGACTGGGCAGGCAAAATTAATTAAGCCTATGATTGATTTTTACTATGAAAACTTTTATAAAAAAGAGTATCCGGGGATTGGTGGGAGTCCAATTCACGATTTACTTCCATTTATTTCGTTTATAAATGATGATATTTTTGAATATAAAAAATCAGCAGTTTGGATTAGTACGACAAATGATGTGACGAGAGGACAAAGTGTTGCGGATTTTAGAAAAGTGGCTGATCCAACGACTTTTGATAATCGACCAATACAAAAAATTGCGGTGGGTTTTAACTATCCAGCTTTTAAAAAAGAGTTTATGAAAACGATATTGAAGCCAGATTGTCCTTAAGTTTTGTAAGTTCAATTGGATTGTTATTAAAAAGTGAATAACTTATGAAAAATGAAACATAACTAATGGTAAGCAATTGTTTCTGATTATAACTTTTTGTTTAGCTCGCTATTCGCCGGGCAGTAAAGGAATCAACTGTCCGTAAAAGCTCGATTGGTGAGAACTAATAGTCAGCGGGGGATGAACAAAATCCCCCTGATTAAAGTTTCACTTTATATAAAGGAGGATTTCACATGATTTGGTCTTTAATTGTCGGTGGTATATTAGGATGGTTTGCAAGCTTAATTACTGGAAGAGATGTACCTGGTGGTGTGATTGGTAATATTATTGCTGGTATTATCGGTTCTTGGCTTGGTACGAAATTACTTGGTAGTTTCGGTCCTGTAATAGGGGGATATGCAATTATCCCAGCTTTAATTGGTGCAATTATTTTAATCTTCATCGTAAGTTTTTTATTACGAGCAATGCGGAAATGAATATAGCGGACTGTTTACATTTGTAAGCAGTCCTTTTTATATGTTATGCTACTAGTATACAATCAGGAGGTGTCAGCATTGAAATCATTTACAGTAAATTTCCATCAAGAAGATAATGCAAAAGCGACAACAGTACATAAATTAAGTGAAGAGGACTTCAATAAAGCAACAGAAAAAGGTACTCGTCATCTATTTGATTTAGATACAAATGTTGGTTTCTTCGTATTCTTTGACGCAGAAGATGCAGAAGGAAATGAGCAATATTTAATGTTACAATATGAAGGCGATCATGAAGAGCCAACTGCGTGCTACGGATTTGATTTAAAACTATACTATCAATTTTTAGCATTATACTTAAATGACCTTGAGTTCCATGGGGAAACAGATGAAGAAGAGGAAGAGTATGGTCCAATTCACCATTTAGCGCACTTACTTTACCATATTGTTGAAGATGGTAAAAAGATTGAAGCATAAAATACATATTTTCAAGCTGTCCAATATTGGACAGCTTTTTTTGAGGGAAATAAATTAAGATAGAAACTCTTTACTAAAGGTGATAAAAGAAGGATATAGTATGTAAGAAGAGAAGGTGTATATAAGGAAATAACAAAATCTCAATTTGTTTGAAATGGATGTAAGTTAAAACGAATGGGAGGTAGAAAAGCATGAATACGTATTTGAGAGTACTGAAATTTTTTCTAACTGTAACATGCGTAATAACATTAATGGCTTGTACGAATAAAGAGGAAAAGAAACAGACGAGTCCAACATCTGAAAAAAATACGGAACAAAAGAATGAAGATACTGTACCTAAAAAAGAGAACGAATCAACAGAAAATCAAGATTCAACAAAACCATCAACGGAGCCAGATTCGAAAAATGTAACACTTAATCAAAAAGCAATTAACCACGTTAAAGATTTATTCGAACTAGCGAAAGAAGGAAAGGTACCTAATGTACCATATGCTGCCCATACAGGAGATATTGAAGAAATAGAAAAAGCATGGGGAAAAGCGGATAAAACGGAACAAGCAGGGAGTGGAATGTACGCCACTTTTACAAATAAAAATGTTGCCTTCGGTTTTAATAAAGGTTCACAAGTTTTTGATGTACGCTCGTATCATGCTGAATTAAAATCAATTACATTGAAAGAAATTGAAAAGGCATTAGGAAAACCAGCTTCAGTTAAAGAAAATGGCGATGATAAAATATATATTTATAAAGTAAACAATCAATTTGAATTGAAATTTATCATTCCAAAATCGACAGGGAATGTAGATCACATTTCGGTATTTTCACCAGAGGACAGTATTAATAAAATGGCTGGTTGAGGAAAAAAACTCACTTTTTTATAAAAAAGTGAGTTTTTTCATTCACAATAAAAGATGTATAGAAGGTTTTTTGAAAATTGTTACGAATATGGATGAAGTTATACATGAAAGGAAGAGGATAATATGAAACATATACCGATACAAGAATGAGACGATATGTCGATTAAAGAAGTTATTGAGTCACAAAATCGGGATTATCCAAGGGACCCCATTTCAAGCGATATAGAATTTATGAAATAATTCATTTTTCTTACAATAAAATAGTAATTTATATAGTGTGTGTAGATTGTTTGGCAATGATTTTACGTTCCAAATTTTGAACAAATAGTGCTTGAACAATGCCGCCAACTATTAAGAGACAAGCGCAGATATAAAATAGCATACTACCGTTTAGTTTGCTTAATAAAACCGCACCAATAACAGGACCGCACGTTCGAGATATATCCCAGTGTATACCGTAGATGGAAAAATACAATCCGCGTTTATCATTAGGAGCCATTTCTGAAACGAATCGTAACAAATGGTTTAAAGCAATGCTTTCTCCAACGACTAGAAAGAGTAATGTGAAAAATAGTGACAGGGTTGTTGTTGAAAACCCGTAGCCAATTGCGGATACTGTATAACAGACGTAAGAAATAAGGATGATTTTCGTCATGGAAAATCGTTCAGACCATTTTACGAGGAAAATTTGTAGAATGATTTCCATAATAGCCTTACATATTGAAATAAAAGCGAGTATAAATACGAAATTCGGAAATACATGTTCTACGAAAATACGATAATTTGTTTCCGTTTGAGTATAGAAAAAGCTAATAGGAAGTGTAGAAATCATAAGCCCAAATACAGCGTAATGCTTGCGTAAAAATTGTTTTGGAGATATTACGTCAAGTTTTTGTTTTTGAGTTGTAATGGATGGAGCAGTTTCTGGGAGCTGTGTCCAAACAATTACTGCATATATCGTAAGCGTTACACTTTGCAGGATAAATAAATATTCTGGATGGGTGTTATAAAAATTTGCACCAATCAATGGTCCGATTACTGAGCCAATTGCGCTCATTGTTTGTAAGAGAGCAAAAATTTCGGCTTGCTGCTTTTGTTTTGTTAAATCAGCAATTTGTGCACGCTGAGCTGGAATATATAAAGAACGGCCGATACCATTCATGACATATAACAGTGCAAAAATAAAAACGGATTGAGCAAAAACGAAACTACCGATTGCAATTCCTTGTAGTAATAATCCGATGAACATAATTTTCTTTCGTCCATATTTGTCAGTAATTCCACCAGCAATTAGTGTAAAGACAATGTCTGAAAGTGGTTGTAGTCCGAAAATTAGCATTGTCATCATTACATTTCCGTTTAACATTTTATTAACGTGAACAATCATAATGAGAGCCAACATTGATTCCGTTGTTCGGGTTAATAATTCCCCGCACAGTCTAATGATAATAGGTTTCGTGTAACGTAATAAGAGATGATTCAATATTATTTCCTCCTTTCTATATTGAAATGATAAGATGGAAGGAGAAATGGAAAAAGGGTAGAAACAAAAGGGAGTATTTTTCACCTTTTAGGGGGATTATGATGTTTATTTTAGATCAATACATTGAACTATGGACTACATATGGAAAAGGAAAACGAGAGGGAGAACAATTAGAAGTAACAGTGCAAAATATAGCTGAAACATTATTTTGTACAGAGCGTAATAGTAAATTGATTATAAAAAAATTAGAAGAGTTGAATTGGATTTCTTGGTTTCCAGGACGAGGAAGAGGGAATCGTTCGAAATTAATATTTCAAAGGCATCCAACGCCATTAATTTTAGATAGAGGAAAAGAAATAACGAAAAAAGGGGATGTGAAAAGCGGAAGTGCCTTTGTGGAACGCTATAGTACACATTTTCCATCAGTAAAAAGAGAATATCAGTCGTGGGTGGATTCAATATTTGGTCATAAAGTAGAGATGACATCCGAAGGTAGAAGAGATGTACTTCGTTTGCAAGTGCAAATGAATCTAGACATCGCTTTAGATCCTGTTTACGCTACGATGCGCTCAGAATGCCATATGGTGAAACATATTTTTGATACACTTGTGTATGTAAATGAGGAAACATCCTATATAGAACCAAGACTTGCATTTCATTGGGAATATAAAGATGATGGAAGAATATGGACGTTTTATTTACGAAAAGGAGTTCACTTTCATAATGGAAAACAACTTACTGCGCATGACGTTATAAATTCATTGGATCGATTTATGAAAGCTGAAAATAATCCACACTCTTGGATGTTACAGTGCGTTGAAAGTTTCCGGGCAGTAGATGATTATGTTGTGGAAATTCAATTACATACGGAAAATAAAATGCTTTTACATATGTTAAGTGCGGAACAGTGTTCTATCGTGAATGAAGATGAAACAGGGAACTTAATTGGGACAGGACCTTTTCAATTATATAAAAGGAACGAGAATCTGTTTATATTAGAAGCTCATCAGTTATATTTTCGAGAGAGACCTTTTCTAGATCGCGTTGAGTTATGGAATGTAGAACAAAGTGTAAATACATATGATGTTTTAATAAAGGCGGAGTATAAAGATAAAACGAATAAAAAACTGTCCCGACTCGAGTCGAACGTGACATATATAACATGTAATCTTATGAAAGAAGGACCGCTGCAAGATAATCTGTTTCGGAAAGCGGTATATAAAATTATTCATGGCAATACAATCGTTCAACAACTTGGCGGAGAACGTGGAGAAGTGGCAAAGGAACTGCTATTAGCTAGTGACAGCATAGTAGAGATTGAGGAAGATATAGAAAGTTTAATTAAAAGAAGTACGTATCATAATGAAGTGCTACAACTGTATACATTTAAAGGGGAAGATCACGTTGAAGATGCACAATGGATACAAAAAGAGTGTGCGAAATATGGAATTAGTATAGAGATTCATTTTTTTGAAATAAAAGAGTTATTGCAAATAAGTACAATACAGAAAGCTGATATTATGCATGATAGTGCAACAATTAGTGAACGAATAGAAGATAGTTTGCTATATATGTTTCTTACAAAAAATAGTTTTATTCATGGACATAGCAGCATCAACTTTTATGAAATATTGGCTCCTTATTTTAAACAAAAACAAGTAGAGAAAAGAGTTACATTGTTACGCGATATTGAGGACACATTGTTACGTCACATTCATATTATTCCTTTATATCGTAACAAACAGCAAATAAGTTCTCACGAAAAAGTACAAAATATAGCGATTAACTCACAAGGATGGATTGATTTTTATCAAATATGGTTTAAAGCTTGATATATAAAGGTTCTTATGTATTTTTGTGAGATGCATAAGAGCCTTTTTTTGTGGGAAATGAGGTATATTTCGCACGTTGTTACGCTATTTTTATAAAAGTTTATTTACAGCGTAACAGTGTTATGTTACATTGTTATCAGGAAGGAGTGTTATACAGTTGAGTACAGATTTAATTTCAAAAAAAGAGTTATTAGAACTAACTGGTATTTCATACGGACAATTATATAGGTGGAAAAGAAAAAATTTAATTCCGGAAGATTGGTTTGTACGGAAATCAACGTTCACAGGGCAAGAAACATTTTTTCCGAAAGAAAAGATTTTAGAGCGTATTGAAAAAATACAAACGATGAAAGAGGATTTATCACTTGATGAATTAGCAAATATGTTTTCGCCAAGTGTAACAGAGATCCTTTTAACGAAAGAAGATCTATTGCGTAAAGGCATTGCATCAGAAGCAGTTTTACAATTTTTCATAGAGCAAACGAACAAAGCAGTAGAGTTTCAATTTGTAGATATTCTTTATGTGTATTTGTTAGAAGAACTATTGCAATCAGGTGAAATTAGTTTAGATGAAGGAAAGATGATTTTACAAGTTTTACGAGAAAATTATGAGGCGTTAAAACATAAAAGTTGTGACTTAGTTATTATTCGAAAGATGGGAATTTCAACATGTTTCTTAATATCCAATGTTGAGGACTTGATTTTTGAAAAGGGAACGAAGATTGTTTTACGTGAAGCAATTATGAAGTATACAGAAGCATTAAAAACAAAACTATTGTAGTGGAGGAGAAATAATGCGTACAGAAAATTTAATTATAAATGGATATGGTACATCGAATGGCGGTGAATTTCATAAAGTTCAATTAAATGGAAAAGGAACTGTTAATGGAGATGTTGAATGTGATGAGTTCCAATGTAATGGTTATGGTGCAGTAACTGGTGATTTAAAAAGTAGCGATGCGAGAATTAGCGGATCAGGTAAAGTCGATGGAACGGTTAGTGCAGACATGATGCGAATCGATGGGAAAGCGACAATTACACAGGATATAAAGGCAAACACTTTAAAAATCTCGGGAAAAGGAACGATAGGTGGAAATGTAACTGGTGAAGAATTTAAAATCAATGGTCAAGCGACGATTGATGGAAATTGTGAAGTTGATACATTTTCTTCAGAAGGTCAATTTACAGTTGGCGGATTGTTAAGTGCAGATGAAATTGATATTAATATTCATGGTACATGTAGAGCGAAAGAAATCGGCGGTCAAACGATTAAAGTAAGGCATAGATCCAGTACTTTTAGTAAGCTGCTTAAAACAGTATTCGGCTTACAGTTAGAAGCTGAACTGCTAGAGGGTGACAATATTGATATCGATTATGCACACATAAAAACGGTAAGAGGAAACAATGTTACAGTAGGACCAAACTGTGACATTGAACTGATTGAATATACAGGTGTTCTTAACATTGATAAAAATGCAAATGTAAAAGAAATTAAGCAAATGTAATGGAAGGGGAAATCAGTATGGGACATCAACATAGTCTTACAGTAAATGGTTCTGGGAGTTCAGCAGGCGGAGATTATAATAAAGTAAAAATTCGCGGTGAAGGAACAATTACGAATGATATGAGTTGTAATGAATTTAAAATATATGGCACAAGTGATGTACGCGGTAATATAAAAGTTAAAAATTATATCGTGTATGGAGATAGTGAAGTGCAAGGAAGTGTAGATGCGGAATATGTAAAAGTATATGGTAATACACAGATTCATGGCGATGCTCATATTGAAAAAACAAAAGTTAGAGGTATGATAGATGTTACGGGGAAGTTTTTAGGTGATTTTGTAGATGTGAAAGGCGCTTTAAATGTGAAGGGGGATATTGAAGTAGAAGATTTATCATTAATTGGTGGCCTTGAAAGTGATGGGTTACTTAATGCTGAAAATATTCAAATCTCACTTCGCTATGAAGGTAGTAAGGTACGAGAAATCGGTGGTAAGAAGATTACAGTGCGTAAAAAAGCGAGATTTATTCCTTTTACTAGTCATGCTGGAAACCTCCAAACTTCGATTGTTGAAGGAGATGATATTTATTTAGAACATACGATTGCTGAAGTTGTAAGAGGCAATAACGTTACAATTGGTCCTGGATGTGAAATTAGTGTTGTAGAATATCATACTAGTTTTAATCAAAAAGGTAATGCAGTCGTAAAAGAACATAAACAAATATAAATAGTACGAGGGAGAGTAAGAGATATGGTTGAGAAGAATAATAAGCTCGGCTTTGTTGTGGCGGGTTTATTGCTAGGTATTTTAATGGCATCAATGGATAATACCATTGTTGTAACAGCGATGGGGACGATTGTTGGTGACTTAGGAGGCCTTGAAAACTTTGTATGGGTCGTTTCTGCCTATATGGTCGCAGAAATGGCAGGTATGCCAATTTTCGGTAAACTATCAGATATGTATGGTAGAAAAAGGTTCTTTATTTTCGGTTTAATCGTCTTTATGATTGGTTCAGCACTTTGTGGTACTGCTGAAAATATTACACAGTTAGGTATTTATCGTGCCATTCAAGGTATTGGCGGCGGAGCATTAGTGCCGATCGCGTTTACTATCGTGTTTGATATTTTCCCTCCTGAAAAGCGCGGGAAAATGGGTGGTTTATTCGGAGCAGTATTTGGTTTATCGAGTATTTTTGGACCGTTACTTGGCGCCTATATTACAGATTATATTAGCTGGCACTGGGTATTTTACATTAACTTACCTCTTGGCATTTTAGCACTTATATTTATTACATTCTTTTATAAAGAGTCAAGAGTTCATAGAAAGCAAAAAATTGATTGGTTTGGCGCAATTACTTTAGTAGGTGCAGTAGTTTGTTTAATGTTTGCTTTAGAGCTAGGTGGACAAAAATATGATTGGAATTCTAGCTTTATTTTAAGTTTGTTTAGTGGATTCGCAATTTTAATCATTGCATTTATATGTATTGAACGAAAAGTAGAAGAACCTATCATTTCATTTGAGATGTTTAAGCAGCGCTTATTCGGAATAAGTACCATTATTGCATTATGCTACGGTGCTGCATTTATGTCAGCGACTGTGTACATTCCGTTATTTATTCAAGGTGTATATGGCGGGACTGCAACAAACTCAGGATTATTACTTTTACCGATGATGTTAGGTTCAGTCGTAACAGCTCAGTTAGGCGGATTTTTAACGACAAAGCTTAGCTACCGAAACATTATGATTATTTCAGCTGTTATTATGCTAATTGGATTATTCTTATTAAGCACGTTAACACCAGAAACAAGTCGTGCATTATTAACAGTTTATATGATTATTATCGGATTTGGAGTTGGTTTCTCATTTTCTGTACTAAGTATGGCAGCTATTCACAACTTCGGTATGGAACAACGCGGGTCTGCAACTTCAACGAGTAACTTCATTCGTTCATTAGGTATGACACTTGGTATTACAATCTTCGGTATGATTCAAAGAACAGGTTTCCAAGATCAATTAGAAGAGGCGTTTAAAGGTATGAGCGGGGGGATGAATACAAATGCTTTAGGAGATTCAAGAGCCATTCTATCAGAATCAGCAAGATCTCAAATTCCGCCGCAAATATTAGATAAAATTATTGATGCTCTTTCTAGTTCGATTGTTCAAACATTTATGTGGGCATTGGTACCAGCCGGTTTAGCATTCATATTTATTTTCTTTATGGGAAATGAGCGAATGGTAATTAAGAAACAACAAAAGAATAAAAAGAGCGAAATATGAAAAGCGTAATGAAAAAGCTCCTTTCAAGTTGAAAGGAGCTTTTTCGTATGTACGGCATTAGATTAGCCTTCGATAATTTCGTATTCTTCGTCTGCTAATAATAAAATTTGTGTTTTCTTACCTTTGTTTTGAACTTCGATTACATCGTATGCACCTAAGTCTCTTACTTTGCTTTGAGAAGCGTTAACCATAACTTCAATAGAATCAATTAAGATATCTTCTTCAATATATGATTCAGGCAATGCCATATCTTCAGTATCTAATACACATGCGTATAGATTTTGTAAATTTTCAGCAGTTGGGTTTTGTTCCTCAACATCAATGATGTTTTTTACTGCTTCCATATTTTCTTCTTTTGCTTGGTACACTTTAATTTTAGCCATCGTTTTAATCTCCTTTATAACGTAATTGTAGAGGCTACACTTTATTCATGTTCCCGTCTTAAGATGAAGAAACGAGTGGTAAGAGAAAGCGCCTCGTAAAATTACGATTGGTTCCACTAAACGTTAGTAGGGAAATCTCCCTGCTAATGCAAGTTTCACTTTATTATACCGCTTTTTCATTGAAAGATGAAATTGTTATATGAATTTATAGGAAAAGTTATAGAGGGATATAAATATAAGAAATAATTCACTTTTTATATTTATCCCGCTATTCGCCGGGCAGTAATACTCCCACCTCAAAATTCGGTGTATACGAGGAAGTTAGGTGGGAGACAATTGCCCGTAAATGCTCGATTGGTTCAACTAATTTAGAATTGTAAACAAAATAAAAATTTTAATATTGATTTTGTAAATAATAGATGAGTGAACAGAGTATTTACGAATTAGAAATTTTAATAGTGATAATAAACTCTATTACATGAGTGTTTATTAGTTTTATTTTTTCGAAACAGCCAACATTAGCTTTCTATAGATATAAAATTTCTAGATAGATATTCATATAGGCTCAATATATTTAGTTGTGTGTGTATAACTATTAAAAAGAAATTGCTATGTTTAGTTGTAAATGATGAAAGTGACTATGATAGAAACCTATGCATTAATAGAGTAAATGAATATAAAGTAGTAAGGGTTAAAAAAACTCTAAAATCTAAATAAAAGGGAGACTATAACATATGAGTGAACAATGTCCGATAAATGTACCATGTCAAGTTGAGGGACAAACTCAAATACCTTTAGCTGATCAAGCTGCAGCGCCAATTGTTACGCCAAATGCATTAATTAAAGTACCAGTAGTTTTAGCTGAGAGAACAGTACAAATCGTTGTAGAAGCAAATATTCCACTTGATCCTCCAGCGGTTGAAATTAAACGTGTGTTGAAAAATGTATTTTTAACACAATGTAAGTTAGTACCAGTAGCTTTTGCACCAGTAGCAGGTACAAATTATCGTCGTGTTACGAGAGCGAAACTATTCGTAGAAGGGTATATTCGTAAAAATATTGAATATGCGGCTAACGATTGTAATGCACCGCTATTTGATCGTATTGCTAATGTTAATTTTTATGGATTTGCAGACTTAAATGATGGTGACTTCTTAACACAACCTCTAATAGCAGCTTCTTCAGACGCAGCTTCTCATTTCATTAACCCTAAGAATGGCGATTTGCCAAGATTGGACAAGTACTTCTTCGAAAACACAGTTTATTATAATGAACAACCGTACTGTGAATTAATTGCTGCTAATTTCTTTGAGCTAGACTTTTCACCATGTCCTACACCTTTAAATGATTCGTTTGATACACTACGTGAAAAAATCGTATTAGACCTTACTTTAAAAGTGTTACAAGTGCAACAAGTACAAGCGTAAGTACAAAAAGGCATTGTCTTTAATAAAGAGACAATGTCTTTTTTACTGCTATAAAACATATATAATGATGAAAATGGTCGTGAATCCAAAACATATTGGTATGAATTTTAAGGTCTTCACCTCAAAACTCAGCGAGAGCAAAGAAGTTAGGGGAGCGAGCTGCCTGTAAAATCTCGATTGGCTCGCCTAATAATTAGTGGGGATGAAGCTCCCCGTTGATTAAAGTTTCACTTTATTAGATGGGGGGATGGTGATGAAGAAGCCATGGATTAGTAATGAAATATGGAACAAAGTTAATAAAGAGAAAACGATGAATAGTAAAGATGATTCACGCGAAATAAGAGAAAAAGAAGAAATAGCGATTGGGCTAAGGAAAGAAAGGAAAGAAACTGAACTAGTAAAAGAAAAAATAGAGGTTGAATTAGAAAGAGAAGAAATAAAAATGGAATTAGAGGAAGAAAATGAAGAGAATGGATCAAAAAAAGAAGAAGTAGCAATGGAACTAAAGAAAGAGAGTGGAAAAACTGAACGAATAAAAGAGGAGAAAACAATAAAATTAGAGGGAAAAGAGGGGAAGGTTGAATTAAAGAAAAAAAGCATAGATTCAGGGGCGAAAATAGAAACTTCAGTACGTTCAATAGTAGTGAAAACCCCATTTTCTATTATTTCGGATGTGACTAGTTTTATAAAGTTTCCTAATATTAATGTGAAAAATCAAGAAACATTTGTATTTCGTAATGAAGAAAATGCAGGTGGGCGCGAGTTGGAGGCTAAGTTATTCACTACAGTGCAAAGTTATTATGGAGAAGTTTCCTGTAATTTAGTTGCTTCAAACCTTCATGAAAAAAGAACGCTTTTAGAGCTTACTAATCGAAAAGTTGTAGATAGTACTGGAGAGAATCAGGTAGGGACATCTTCGTGGATTCCTATTCATGGAGTAATATTAGAGAAGGAAGACGAAGGAGAAGTAAATAATTATATAAATGCGAGGCTTCCAGTAGAAATAGGAAAATATAAAGGTGAAGTTCATTTACGAGAACAAGTGGTATTTAATGAAAAAGTGATCGAAATAAAAGAGATATCACAGGAAATTATTTTAACAAAAAAAGAATTCTTTCTACCGAAAATAATGAAAAAGGGAAATAATCCATCTAAAATTGAAAAAGGACGCTTACTTGTAGAAGGTTATATTTCTCAATGTATTGAATGCATATTAGAACGAAACCCATTTCATGATCAAACATCGCAGTTAATGCAAAACATCGTATTAGAATTAACTATCCAATTATTACAAGAGCAAGAAGTGCGAGTGCGAATTACATAAATGATCAGTTTTCCGTTGATTAGTGAAGGAGGATGAAATGGATAAATATTTAGTAAAACAGGGAGTGTAACAGAACATGTAGTCCATTCAATTGTAGAATACATGGTTACCATAAGCTTTTAAACACCAATGATATTTTTTTAGAATAATTATATGGACAACCTCTTACATAGTGTCGACCTCAGTAAAATATATTTTTTATAAAAGTTTTTGAAAGCCCGACAAACAAAATACATTTAGAATCTGTAATAGCTTCGTTATGTGTACTACAAAATTCCTCCTCGTTGGAGGATATATAGCGGATAAAGAACGGAAAGGAGATAAATCGAAACCATTTTACTTAATAGTTCAAGTTTTAAAGAATAGTGCATACAATATAAAGTCTTTTCCTTTCTTCATTTAAGTTTTACGTATATAATTTAAAAGTACTATTTTTATTTTATTTTTATATTTATAACAGAATAGAGGTTTAAAAATGAGTGTTAAAATCATTACGGATAGTGCGGCGGATTTACCGGTAGAATTGCTGCAAGCATATAATATTGATTTAATTCCACTCCGTGTATATGATGAAGCAGAAACAGAGTATTTAGATGGAGTTACATTAAATTCAGTTACATTATTGCAAAAAATGAGAGAAGGCGCTGTTTATAGAACGTCATTGCCTTCACTTGAAACGTTCCAAGAAAAATTTGTTTCTTATGCAAAAGAAGGTAATCCTTGTATATATTTAGCTTTTTCATCTGAACTGTCTGGTACATATCAATCATCAGTTGTCATTAAAGAGGAAGTAAAAGAAACGTATGCAGATTTAGATTTAGAAATTATTGATACGAAATGTGCTTCGCTTGGTCAAGGACTTGTCGTTTTAGAAGCGGCTAAAATGGCAAAAGAAGGTGCAACGAAAGAAGATATTTTAAAGCGTGTCGCTTTTCTAATGAAGCATATAGAGCACATCTTCACTGTAGCTGACTTACAGTACTTAGTAAGAGGTGGACGTTTAAGTAAAGTAGCAGGTTTTATCGGCGGATTATTAAACATTAAGCCCATCTTGAACGTGGAAGACGGAAAACTTGTACCACTTGAAAAAGTAAGAGGGAAAAAGAAAGTATTAAGCCGTATTGTTGATATTATGGAAGAACGCGGAAAAGACCTTAAAGATCAAACAATCGGTATAACTCACGGTGATGATTTAGAAACAGCCGAAGCATTAAAAGTGTTAATTACTGAAAGATTTGGCTGTGAGGTATTTATTGTAAATACAATTGGTGCAGCAATCGGAGCACATACAGGACCTGGTGTTATAACGTTATTTTTCTTAAATGAAGTAGAGTAAAGGATTGATCTTTTGATCAATCCTTTTTTCTTCTAGGTAATGCTACTATTTCTGTAGCAGATATGCTGAAAAAATGTAAGGGATTATTAGTATGGACGTTATTACAGAAGATGAATTTAATGCGAAGAAAAAGCAGTTACTAAATATAAGATGTTAAAAAGATGATTCTGTCCTGAACAGAATCATCTTTTTTGTGTGTTGAAGTCCTTTATTTGCAAAAATCTAAATATTTCAAGATGTTAAAATTTAGTTATTTCATATATAATTGTTTTGGGGAGATATCTGTAACTATTTGTAAAAATAGGAGGCGGCCATAAAAATGCATGAAATTGCTAGGTGGGAGTTAGATCGATTATATTCGGATGAAGATATAATCGATCTAATATTGGAGTGGAAAGAAAAATATTTTGTGACAAAAGATATTGATGAATATTTGAGGCTTATGTAAGGGGAGAGTATAGTGGATCACCAACTTATAAAGGGAATACCTTTTTCAACTTTAGAATATGCAAAAGCTATAAGTTTATTAAAAGATTGGGTGCATGAACAACGAGAAAAACCAAGGTTTGTAGTAACTGCAAATCCTGAAATTGTTATGTCTGCAAGGGAAAACACGGCTAAATCAAAACAATTTAAAAAGATATTACTTTCTGCAGACTTAATAACAGCGGATGGGATTGGCGTCATAATTGGCTCAAAAATGTTAAAGGGAACTTTGAAAGAACGTGTTACTGGGGCAGATATCACTCACGAATTAATAAAGCATTGTAATGAACATGGATACCGTGTCTTTCTTTTTGGAGCTGCGCCAGAAAGTAATAAAAAAGCATTAGAAACATTAAATGAGCAGTTCCCGGGAGCGCAGTTTAAAGGACAGCATGGGTTTGTAAATGGCGAAGAAATAGAAGAAGTAAAAATAAAAATAAAGCAATTCAAGCCGCACTTACTGTTAGTAGGACTAGGTTCACCAAAACAAGAAGAATTCATCTATGAAAACATACAAACATTAAACATTCCACTATCTATTGGTATTGGGGGTATGATCGATATATTATCTGGTACTGTAAAAAGAGCACCAAAAATTATGAGGGATACTGGAACTGAATGGCTGTATAGGTTACTTTCACAGCCGAAAAGATTTAGGAGACAACTTGTACTTCCGAAATTTTTATGGTCAGTTATGTCTGAAAGAATTAAAGGGAGTAATTAATAAAGGGGACTACATACATGAACAGAATCGGCATTATCGGAGCAATGCAAATTGAAATAGACTTACTTTTAGAAAAACTAGTTATACAAGAGGAACAAACAATTGCGGGAATGCCTTTTTACATTGGTGAATTCATGGGAACAGAAATAATTCTTACAAGATGTGGTGTAGGGAAAGTTAATGCAGCCGCATGTACGCAAACATTAATTCATAAATTTGATGTAGATGCTATCATCAATACGGGTGTTGCTGGCGGACTACATCCAGACGTAAAAGTTGGAGATGTAGTTATTTCAACTAACGTAACTCATCATGATGTAAGTAAGAATCAAATGAAAAACTTATTCCCATTTCAAGAAGAATTTATCGCAAATAAGGAATTAATGGAGTTAGCACGTATTGCATGCAATAGTAGCAGTTTACATATTGGGGTTCATGAAGGAAGAATCGTAAGCGGTGAATGTTTTGTTGAAGATTCAAAATTAAAGGTGAAATTAATAGACGAATATGCACCTCATTGTACAGAAATGGAAGGTGCAGCAATTGGACATGTTGCCTACATAAATGAAGTACCGTTTCTCGTAATACGATGTATTTCTGACGGTGCAGATGATGAAGCACAAATTTCATATGATGACTTCTCGAAAACGGCTGCAAACTATTGTTCAGAAATTATCGTTGAGATGTTGAAAAATATATCGAGTAAAACTTATAGTTCAAAAGAAGAGAATGAAATGTTACAAGCATTCATTTTTGATATGGATGGAACATTATTTCAAACAGATAAAATTTTAGAATTATCGTTAGATGATACTTTTGATCACTTAAGATCACTTCAATTATGGGATACGGTAACGCCTATTGAAAAATACCGTGAAATTATGGGTGTGCCTTTACCGAAAGTTTGGGAAATTTTATTACCGAATCATTCTATTGAAGTAAGAGAACAAACTGATGCATATTTTTTAGAAAGATTAATTGAAAACATTAAAAGCGGAAAAGGTGCTTTATATCCGAACGTAAAAGAAATTTTTACATATATAAAAGAAAATAATTGTTCAATTTATATTGCTAGTAATGGGCTAACGGAATATTTACAAGCAATTGTATCTTATTATGATTTAGATCAATGGGTTACTGAAACGTTTAGTATTGAACAAATACATTCGCTTAATAAAGGCGATTTAGTCAAAAGTATTTTGGATAAATATGATATACAAGGGGCAGCTGTAGTCGGAGATCGTCTATCTGATATAAATGCAGCGAAAGACAACAGTTTACTTACAATTGGATGTAATTTTGATTTTGCACAAGAAGATGAACTTGCTCAGGCTGATATAGTAATAGATGATTTAATGGAGTTGAAGGGGATATTGTCTGAAGTGAAGAATGTATAAGATTATAGAATCATTTATTTAAAAAACGCTCTACTATTTAGAGCGTTTTTTAGGTTAGTAGGTGAAAAAAATGAAGAGTATAGAATATCAATTAAAGTTTGAAGGGATATGTAAACAATCGCTTCTTGGAGAGCTGTTGAGTGTTCCTAAACCTATAAATGGTGGGCTTTTGCATCGGATGTATGCTGTTGAAACAACAAAGGGAAAGTACGCGATAAAACTTTTAAATCCACAAATTATGGTTAGAACGACGGCGATACAAAACTATATAAATTCAGAAAAAATAGCTACTCTCCTATCGAAAAAAGTACTAGCGCTTCCTGCTAAAAAAATTAATGGAGATTCCTTGCATGAAATTAATAATCAATTTTATCTTGTATTTGATTGGGTGGAAGGTGAAGTACGAAAAAACGATAAAATAAATCTTATGCACTGTGAAAAGATAGGTGAAATTCTTGCAGAAATACATAGAACGGATTGTTCGGAGATAGATATAACTAATGATACGTTCGATAATGAGCAAATAATAGATTGGCATTATTATTTACTGAAGGGTAAAGAGGAATACTTGGAATGGAATGAGTTGTTTCTGAAAAACTTTGGAAATTTAAAAAGATGGAATGCAGCAGTAATTGAAGCATCTGAAAAGCTTTTAACACCAAAGGTAATAAGTCATAGAGATTTAGATCCTAAGAATGTAATGTGGGATAATAATAAACCATTACTTATCGATTGGGAATCTGCTGGTTATATAAATCCGATGCAAGATTTGCTAGAAACGGCCCTCTACTGGTCAAAAGGTGAACAAGGTGAACTTGATAAACAAAGGTTTTCTTCTTTTATAAATGGATATAAAAATAAATCTGGTGCAATATATGCAGACTGGGAACAGGTTTTAGCAACTGGATTTTCTGGAAAGTTAGAGTGGCTTGAATATAATTTAAAACGTTCATTGTGGCTTGAATGTGCAGACGAGGAAGAACAGCAGTTAGGAACGATTCAAGTAACTAAAACAATACAAGACATTACTGCCTATGCAAATGAAATCCCTAAATTAGTAAATTGGTTAAATAATGAATGAAATATTCAGATGTATGCGTTAGAAGGGGAGATGGGCTAACTGGGAGAAATACAAATTAAGAAAATTGAAGACTTATTAGAATGTGAGAGTAATCACCTTGTCAAAGAAAGTAAAAAAGAAGGATTTCATTTCCTAACAAAATTAAGAAATGAATATGAAAACAACATAAATACATTTCGTAAAATTGGTGAATGTTTATACGGTATTTTTCAGGATGAAGAGTTAATTGGAATAGGGGGGGTAAATGTAGATCCATATACGGAAGATACTAAAGTTGGTCGTTTAAGAAGATTTTATATTTCAAAGGATTATCGTCGCAGAGGATTAGGGAACATGTTATTAAACCGATTATTATCTCATGCAGAAAAGTATTTTGACGTTATTGTTTTGTATACAGATACAAAGCAAGGTAATGTGTTTTATACGGCAAATGGATTTGTGAAAGGAAACTTATATAAAAGTTCTAGCCACTACAAAATATTATAGCAATAGCTGTCCAAAAAACAGGTTGGGCAGCTATTTTATAATCTTAGAAATAATTTCATATACCGAATTATTAGTACAAAAAAGAAAACCTCAGCTTTTAATAATAAGCTTATGAGGTGTCTCTTTTTCAGTCAATTACGTTTTAACTTTCATTTGTTTCAATAAAACTTTTGGGTCACCTTTTACGTAATAAAAATGTGGATTATTCTCATCATCATAAAGCATAATGTAAGGTTTTTCATTTAACGGGAGAAGAATGAGCACTTCATCAATTGTTGTATGTAACCATTGGTTTGTAATAGGGACTGGTTTGGATAATGGAATTTTTATCATATAACCATCTTTCGGTACGACATTTAAGCTTTTAAATGGGCCAGTTATTGCTTTTGCGTATTGTACTGCGTTTTTTTGAATAGCTGGATCTAAAGACTGTTTTTGAATGACCATTTCTTTTTGACAATCAAATACTTCAATTTGTTTATTTGTATTTGCGAACGCATTTGTTGATAATAAGAGAAATAAAAAAGTAATGATCCCGATTTTTTTAATCATAATACAACACCTCATTACTACTATTCCCTTGACGGTTATAAATATTTTTCAGTCACATTTATGTAACAAAGAAGTTGTATACTGTAATTGTTTTTGTTTAAAAGCAATGAGGAAAACGTATGAAAGTAGTCATCTTAGATGATAAGCAAGATATATGAAAAATTTAATATGGAATGCGATAAGATTCGGGGGATTTTTGCAGTTCTACGTCATTACATTTGTATTGAGTAATCATATAATTAGAAACTCCTAATTTTCTCAACTTTTATATAAAATTAAAACTGAATTTTCAGTTATTTTGTTATATAGTAAAAGAGAATAATTAAGGGGAGGGAATCTTTTGAGTAAAAAGAAAATAGCCGTTACACTTTCAGCAATGCTATCCGCCACATTTATACCTAGTTTTTCAACGGGTGTGTATGCAGATAAGAATGAAGAGACAAAGAATACAAAAATCGAGTTAGAAAATGGAATGACAAAACCGATTTACTCACTTGATGAGGCAATTATTGAAAATTTATTTGTAGAGACAGAAGTTGATAGTGATCGAGATGGGAAAAAAGACCGGGTATCGATAAAGGTTATGCGGCCAAAGACAGATGCAAATGTAAAAGTTCCGGTTATATATGAAATGAGCCCGTATCGAGCCGGATTAAAAGATGTTCCTGTTTATAATGTAGATGAAGAATTGTATGCGTATGAAGGAAAACCGTATGGAGCAGTTAATCTGGGTTCGTACGGAAACTATTACGTGCCAAGAGGTTATGCAGTTATTTTAGGAGAGAGTATTGGTACTGGGAAATCAGATGGATGTCCTACAACTGGAGATGAACAAGAAATACTTGGGACAAAGTCGGTCATTGATTGGGTGAATGGACGTGCGAAAGCATATACGGAAGATGGGAAAGAAGTAAATGCAAATTGGTCTACTGGAAATGTAGGTATGACAGGAGTTTCTTACAATGGGACGTTACCGAATGCGGTTGCAACGACTGGAGTTGAAGGGTTAAAAACGATTATTCCAATCGCAGCGATTAGTAGCTGGTATGATTACTATCGGGCAAATGGTGCAGTCATTGCGCCAGGTGGATATCAAGGGGAAGATACAGACAATATGGCAGAGGCAGTGCTTACAAGGGATAACCCTGAAGTTTGCGGACAAGTTATAAAAGAGCTAACGGCTGGACAGGACCGGAAAACAGGTAATTATAATGACTTCTGGGATAAACGTAATTATGTAAAAGATGCTAAAAATGTAAAAGCAAGTGTATTTGTTGTTCATGGTTTAAATGATTGGAACGTAAAAACGAAGCAGTTTTCACAATGGTGGGAAGCGCTAGGAGAAAATAACGTTCCTCGTAAAATGTGGTTACATCAAGGTGGTCATGGTGGCACATCAACTAATGATTGGCAAAAAACACAAAATAAATGGCTTGATTATTGGTTGTATGGTGTTGAGAATGGAATTATGGATGAACCAATGGTCGATGTACAACGAGAAAATAAGACGTGGGAAAAATTGAAAAATTGGCCAGATCCAGCAGCTGTACCATCAAAAGTGCGTATGTATTTAAGTAATAAAGCTGCTAATTTACCATTAAGTATGGGATCTATTAATAAAGTGTTTTCATTCGTAGATGATGCGAAAATGAAATCGAATCAATTAGTAGCAAACCCAGAACTAGAAGTAGCAAATCGTTTAGTATATACAATGCCTGTACTTCAAAAAGATACACGCATAAGTGGTACACCGAAGATTTCGATTACAGGAAATATTGATCGATCTGTATCAAATTTAACAACGTTACTAGTAGATTATGGCGGAGCGAAGCCTGAAATTGTAACGAGGGGCTGGATGGATCCACAAAACTTAAGTAGTATAGAAAATTCAACAGCGCTTCAACCAGGTAAAGATTATACATTTACATGGGATATGCAGCCAGATGATTATGTATTTAAAGCAGGGCATCAAATCGGAGTTGTTTTAATCGCTAGTGACTATGACTATACAATTAGACCGAAGGCGGGAACGAAGCTTACAGTGAAATTAAGTGAAGTGACGTTACCGCTTGTGAAATAAAGGGTTAATGACAAAGAGCTTACTATAGTAAGCTCTTTGTCATTTGAAATGATACGGTATATAACTGTGGTGATTTATTATGAACTTTTATTGGTTAGAAAAAAACTTATAACAAATAAAACTATTGCATTAATGATTAAAATTCCTCCAAAGGTAAGTCCAGCAATCCCTCCAGCGAATCCATCTCCTACTTTTTCACCAATTATGTGCAAAGTGGTGAAGAAAACAAAGGGAGAAGAAAGAATGAAAATACAACTAGCAATTTTCAATGTTTGCTTATATTTCTTTGCTATAAAGAAAATTAGCGTATTAAAAGCGATAAGAAGAAAAAGAAATCCAATTAATGAATTCATCATATCCTCCTTCTGAGAATTTCACATGTTTATTTTGAAGGGAATATTATACAATATGATTACATTCTATGGAAATAAGTATTACCAAGAACGTTTTTTTAAAATTTTCGAAGAAACGTTAGAAGTGGTACGAGTCATTATTCCATTTCTTTAAGAATAATTTTAAAGTTGATACAAAAGTGACTACCTTATTTTCAATCTTATGTGGTTCGGAGGGGAAAATATGAAATTCATAATAATATTCGGCCCACAAGCAGTTGGGAAAATGACAGTTGGGCAAGAGTTGGCAAAACTGACAGGTTTAAAAATTTTTCATAACCATATGACAATCGATTTAGTAAGTCCCATTTTTGATTACAGTACGAAAGAAGCTCAAAGATTAGTAAAGTTGTTTCGTAATGAAATGTTTGAAGAAGTATCTAAAAGTGATTTATACGGAATGATTTTTACGTACGTATGGGCATTTGACATGCAATCTGATTGGGATTATATACATCACATAACAGGCATTTTTGAGTCAAAAGGTGGGACAGTATATTTTGTAGAGCTCGAAGCCGAATTAGATGAAAGATTAGAACGGAATAAAAGTCCACATAGATTAGAGCATAAACCGAAAAAAAGAGATATTGAATGGTCGGAAAAAAATTTAAAAGAAACGATGCAAAATCATAGACTAAATTCTCTTTATGGTGAAATTGAAAAAGAAGAGTATATAAAAATTAATAATACTCATTTAAGTGCGCAGGAAGTAGCTATAATGATTAAAGAGAAGTTTCAATTATAGAATCTTTATATACTTCACTGTCCAAGCATTCTCCTAATAACTACATATACTATGTGTGTTAAAATCGGTCAATGTTTTAACTGAGACTGTTTTTATATATAGGACTATTTAGGGAAATAGGAGGAATTAATTTGGCAAGCGAAGAACAAGGAGTAGTTGAAAATCAAGTATATTCAAATCGGGTAGTTAGGTCAGAATTTGATAAAAATTGGAGAACTTGTATTTCAAAGAGTGGCTATGTAATCTATGAAGCTACAAGTAATCATGCAGAAGTAGTAGTGTTACTTTCAGATGGTTCAAGTAAGTTATTAATTTTTGAAAAAGGTGGTCAAGTAATAGTAGGTGGTGGCGGAACGAGTCATTACAGTAAACCGCATGTTGCAAAAAACATTTAAGATAAAACATGTGAATCGATAAAATGTCAAATGAATATCATATAAGAAAGATAATTAAGAAAAAGCATTTCCTATTTTGGGAAATGCTTTTTCTATGTTATAGTATAATAGTGTTTCTAGTAGGTGTTATTTTAATATATTGTTAGTTTTGTTATGTATTATTTTTATATTAAATAAACACTCACAGTATTTTTTATATAAGGAGTAATAATTAGAGAAATGAAAAATATAGATTTTATACTAGAGAGTGATGAGACGTTAAAACCGTCAGAAAGATTAGTACTATTATTATTAGAGAAGCATAGAATGTTATATACGAACGATCTGTTAGCATTATCTAATTTATCATATAAAACGTTAACGGATTCTTTATCGGCACTTGTTGTGAGATCTTATGTTTTAAAGGAAACAGGTAAGGGAAGAAGGCAAAATTGTTATAGATTAGTTTAGTTTTTATGATCTAATACATATTTTTTCAAATGTAAGGGTAAATCTCATTTTTATTTTCGAATGATAAAAATCTAGAAATTATAACCATATTGAGTGCATATAAAACACTTAATTGTTGAATATATAATTTTATTTCATTTTTATAATTGTAGTTCAATTTAAACCGGGAATAATATAATTATTTAAATAATTATAAAAATGAAATACAAAAACAACCTTTCTAACAAACGGGTTGTTTTTTATTGGAATAATATTATTATGTAAACTATCGAAATGAGTTATATCATTATTCATGAACTAAAAAGAGTGTTTGGATTAGTATATAGGTTCATTATTGTAATGAAATGAATGAGGATCATACACTAGTTTTTGAGTTGAATATTCCTGTAATGGAATGTGCCAACAGTGATAAAGCTGCTTTTGGTTTATATGCTAATCTGTATTTTACAGAGAAGATTACTAAGAACTAAAACTCTTCTACAATAGTAGAAAAAGAATAACATAAACTACTATTTTATTGCAGCATACATAAAAAAAATCGATGTAAATATGGAAATGTCGTCGAATGCTATCTTTAATTGGTTAATTTGTGAGATATTTTTGTGAAGGAGCTTATTTTATAAGAATAGAAATTAGTTAATAAGATCGTGCCGATGGCAGTGAAAAAATATGGATTAGGGGGATTTGATTATGAGGAAACTCAAAAGAGTAAATGTTCCTAATATACCAGAGCAACCATCACAGCCTAATGAGAATCGAGCTATTAATAAGAAAAAAATAAGGCGCTTCATATTAATGTTTATTTTTATTGCGGCGACTACTTTGTATGTTCAATTTATTTTAACGAAACAACAAGAAGTAATTAATAAAAAGAAAGATACAATTACGAGTCAAAAAAAACAATTAGTATCTTTAAAGAAAGATAAAGGTTCTTTAAAGACTAACATAGAGAATTTAACAGATAATGAAGAAGAGATTTTGAAGTTTGCAAGAAAAGAGTATCAATTTTCTAAGTCGAATGAAACGATTTTTGTATTATCAAAGTAATGAAACAGTTAGCGGTAGCTAACTGTTTTTTTGTAAAGAGGCAGAGAGATGGTATGATACAGGGAATTAGAGCATCATTTTAGGTGTATAGTTGAGGTTTTCAGCTATCAAATTACCGAGTATCTTTAAATATGGAATAAAGGTTGTTAAAATTCTGATAATTTTATATAATGTGCGTAAGCGGATACATTTTTTAATCAACGTTGAGTTTATCCCGCATTAACGGGCAGTAAGAAACCCGTTATCTTCGTATAAGAAAGGAAGATAGTTGTGTACGCTTCAAATACTATTTATGTCGTAGGAGATGCGAAGGCACCTCAAAATAATCCTATTACCGAAAAGTTTAAAAGCTATTTTGTAGCATTTGTGCTTGTAAAGGAGACAGGGGAAATTATAGATGCAGATTGCTCAGCGACAATCGCATTAACATCACAATTCGTTAAATATTTATTTCTTCATAAAAATATTAATGACCCAGCGTTAGTAGTAGAAATAAAAAATCGTTATTTCGGTTCATCTCAAAAGGCGTTATTAGTAGCGCTAAAAGATGCACAGAAAAAATATAATCAGATTGCTGCTTTGTCTACCCAATCATAGACAAAATCCAGCTGTAAGCATGTTCTTACAGCTGGATTTTTTTATTGGACAATGAAAGGATGAACGATATGAAAATTACTGATATAAAAGTGAAGCGTCGTTATGTAAAGCTTCATACTCCATTTAAGACCGCACTTCGTACCGTAACTGAAATTGAAAGTATTGATGTGTTCATTCATACAGATGAAGGATTTATCGGAAGAGGAGCTGCGACGGCAACACCAGTTATTACAGGTGACTTTGCCAACGGAATTGAAGAAGCAATCTTAGGACCGATTCGTTCATGTTTAATTGGTCAAGATATAATTCAATTTCAGCAGTTGATACAGCGGATTCAAATGGGCTGTATCGGAAATCCAAGTGCGAAAGCGGCGGTAGATATCGCTTTATACGATGTATATTGCCAATGTCATAATGTACCTCTATACGCATTATTAGGCGGTAAGAAAGAAATCCATACAGACATTACGGTCAGTGTAGATGAGCCTTCCATTATGGCGAAAGAGGCAAAGAAACATATAGAAAAAGGCTTTCAAACATTAAAGATTAAAGTAGGTAAGGAGGCTCATTTAGATTTAGAACGAATTGAGGCCATTCGAAATGTTGTATCAAAAAGTACGACGCTACGATTAGATGCAAATCAAGGATGGAGCCCAAAAGAAGCAGTTTCTATTATTAAAGAGATGGAGCACCGTAATTTAAATATAGAATTTATTGAACAACCAGTACACGCGAAAGATTGGGATGGATTAAAGTACGTGAAAGAAAATGTGCAAACGCCAATTATGGCAGATGAAAGTATATTTTCAGCAAATGATGCATTAAAGCTCGTTCAAGGGAAATATGCAGACTTAATCAATATTAAATTAATGAAATGTGGTGGTATACGTGAAGCATGGCGTATTGCAGATATCGCAGAAGCTGCCGGTGTAAAATGTATGGTTGGCAGTATGATGGAATCTTCACTTTCTGTTAGCGCTGTTGCTCATTTAGCAGCGGCACATCCTAACATTCATTATTTTGATCTTGATGCACCGCTTTGGTTAATGGAAGAGCCTGAAGGAATGATTTACTCTGGTTCAAAGGTAAACCTTCAATCGACAGTGAATAGTAAATCTTAAGAGAAGTGACTAGTAAACTATCTTTTAAGGGGGATATATATGAAAAAAGTAGGAACTGCTTTTTTAACAACTTTATTTATATTTTCATCATTTACATCGGCAAATGCAGAAGAAAAGAAGGATAATAAAGCATTTGTAGACGTATCTGCCGCAACGTTATGGACTGCACCTGACTCGTTACGACCAATTGATGCACCGAGCGCAACAAACCCAGTTGATTTATGGAAATGGACGAAATCAATGACTCTTGATGAGAAGTTATGGTTAACAAATGCAAATAAATTAGAAACACAAGCGTTACTCGGTCAAGAAGTAACGATTATTGATAAGAAAGGCGACTGGGTTAAAGTGCTAGTCCATGGTCAGCCAACGCCTCGAAACGAAGTAGGATACCCGGGGTGGATGCCTGAAAAACAACTAACGTATAATCAGGAGTTTGCAGATAAAACAAACGAACCATTCGTATTAGTAACGAAGCCGACAGCGATTGTATATATTAACCCTTCTGAAAAACATAAATCGCTTGAAATCAGCTATAATACGCGTTTACCACTACTTAGTGAAGATGCAATTTCATACCGCGTATTGTTGCCGAATGGTCAAAAGGCTTGGCTACGGAAAAATGATGGGACGGTTTACCGTTCTCAAAACGATATCCCGGCTCCGACAGCCGATGATTTAATAAACACGGGAAAAATGTTTTTAGGATTACCGTATATATGGGCTGGTACAAGTGGCTTTGGCTTTGATTGCTCTGGATTTACACATACGATTTATAAATCGCATGGTATTACAATTCCACGAGATTCCGGACCGCAATCAAAAGCTGGAGTTGCAGTTGAGAAAGAGAATTTACAAAAAGGAGATTTAATCTTCTTTGCATATAATCAAGGAAAAGGTAGCGTTCATCACGTTGCTATGTATATTGGTGATGGAAATATGATTCATGCACCAAGAGCGGAAAGATCAGTAGAAATTATACCGCTAAATACACCAGGATATATAGAAGAATTCGCTGGTGCACGTCGTTACTTACCTTAAAAATAGAGGGGGTCTTGCAATGAAAAAAGTTGTTCGTTATTCATTAGTTAGTACCTTACTAGTTTCTTCATTTTTAGTTGGCTGCGCAAAAGAAAAAACAACGACAAAACCGAAAGATGAGAAGAAAGTATTGCAGTTACTAGAGACAGGTGAAATTCCATCATTAAATTCAGGAAAAGTAACAGATGCGGTATCGTTTAACGTTTTGAATAACGTAATGGAAGGCTTATTCCGTTTATCGAAAAATGATGAAGTGATTCAAGCAGGAGCACAAAAATATGAAGTGAGTAAAGATGGAAAGACATATACATTTCATCTACGTGATGCGACATGGTCTAACGGAGATCCAGTAACAGCTCACGATTACGTATACGCTTGGAAGCAACTTATTAATCCAGATACTGCTTCGCAATATGCATATATCGCGTACGATGTGAAAAATGCGGAGAAAATAAATAAGAAACAGCTAGGACTAGATGAATTAGGTGTAAAAGCAAAAGATGATAAAACGTTCATTGTAGAGCTAGAACATCCTGTACCGTATTTTACGAAACTGTTAATTTTACCATCCTTCTATCCAATTAATGAAAAGTATGCAAAAGAGAAAGGTGATAAATACGGATTAGAGGCAAATAAAACAATATATAATGGCCCATTTACATTATCAGAGTGGAAGCATGAAGCAAGCTTTACAATGAAGAAAAATGATAAGTATTGGGATAAAAAAGAAGTGAAATTAGATGAAATAAACTATCAAATTGTAAAAGAAATTTCAACGGCGGTAAATTTATATGAAACAGATAAAGTTGATAGAGTTGTTATTTCAACGGAATTCGTAGATAAATATAAAAATAGTAAGGAACTGAAACAATATACAGATCCAGTTATGTATTTCTTCCGTTTCAATGAAAATGTGCCGATTCTACAAAATAAAAATGCCCGTCTTGCGCTAAGTACAGTGTTTGATAAGAAGGGACTTGCGACTTCATTTTTAAATGATGGTTCGGTTGCTGCGAACTACTACGTACCGAAAGGGTTTTTGAAAGGACCAGACAAAAAAGACTTTAGAAGTGCCGCAGGTGAATTTAATAAAACGAATGTAAAACAAGCGAAAGAATATTGGGAAAAGGCAAAGCAAGAAACAGGAACGAATGAAGTTACGCTTGAGTTATTAAACTATGACTTAGAGAACTTTAAAAAAGTAGGAGAATATATTAAAGAACAACTTGAGAAAAACTTACCAGGTTTAAAAGTAAATGTGAAATTACAACCACATACTCAAAAACTAGCGTTAGAGAAGAAGAAAGAATATGAAATGTCGTTATCACGTTGGTTACCTGATTATCCAGATCCAATGACATATTTAGAAGTATTCCTTTCTGGAAGTAGCGTTAATAATACTGGATATGCAAATCCTGAGTATGATGCGTTAATTAAGAAGATTAAAACAGAGTTAGGTAATGATGAAAAAGCTCGCTGGAAGGCATTGCAAGATGCTGAAAAAATACTTCTTGATGATGCAGTAATTGCACCGGTATTCCAGCGTGGTTTATCTTACTTGCAAAAACCTTACGTGAAAGATTTATACGTACATCAATTCGGTCCAGCAACAAGTTTGAAGTGGGTGGATATACAAAAATAAAGGAATGGAGAGACAGACTACACTTATGTGTTAGTCTGTTTTTAGTTAAATTCGGGTAAATAGCACATGGTATAATTTACTAGTCTGTATAAAATTTAGGAGGGGAATGAAGTTTTATGTTTGAAGAAAAGAAAGTAATACATACAAAAAGGTTATTCATGAGAAAGCCACTTATAGAAGATGTTGATCAGTTTTATAGCATATTAAAAGAAAAAGTTGTTGGCAAATGGCTTGCTAAATCAAGAGGAATGTCAAAGGAAGAAGTAAATGATTATATTGGACAACTTATATCACATTGGGAACAATATGATTTCGGGGTATGGTTGTTAATCAATAGAAATACAAGGAAGCTTATAGGACATTGTGGTTTAAGAAAAATAGATGAAACAGGTGAGATAGAAATTATGTATTTACTTGATCCGGAGTATTGGGGAAATGGATATGCGTCAGAAGCAGCAAATGCTTCCATTCAATATGCAAAAGAGATGATGAATGTAAAAAGAATAATTGCTAGGGTGAAAATTGCAAATGAGAATTCGAAAAAACTTTTACGAAATTTAGGTTTCACATATACTCATGATATTGATCATAACGGGCGTGTATTATCGTACTTTGAACTCCAGACATCATTGGATAAATTATAGACATTATATATTTTTTTTCATTGTTTCAAAATAAAATTATCACTAAAATTCCAGTGTGAAATGTATGGAGAATCTTGTATAATTAACGTGTTTCTATGGAAACATTTTCTTGCGCTATTTATATAAGGGTTTAATAGAACAAGGAAAGAAATACATACATGTATATAATAGATAAATAGAATGAAACATGTATAGAGAAAAAGGAGAAAAAAATGACGTGTCAAAAACAAGGGTTACAATTTATTTGTATGAGAAAGAGGAATAACAGATGAAGATGAAGTATGCTTTCGGTCCAATTATTTTAGCATGTGTACTCTTTTTTATTATATTGCTTATTCCATCTAAAGGTTTAGTGTCACTTATTAGTGATAAAAAGGTAGAAGATGCGGCAACTTCTTTACAAAAAGAAAAACTACAAAGTGTTTTCTTGCAACAGAAAATGTTAGAGAATTCGCAGTATTTACCGATGTACGGTTCATCTGAATTTTTAAGAATGGATGCATATCATCCGTCCAATTATTTTAAAGTAAACCCAGCAGGTTTTACCCCATTTTTAATTGGAACTGGCGGTACGCAAAGTTTAGCTCATATATTAAATATGACATCTACGATGGATGATTTGGAAGGGAAAAAGGTAGTATTTGTTCTTTCACCACAGTGGTTTACAAAAACCGGTGTACAACAAGGGGATTTTACAAATAATTTTTCTAAACAACAAGCATATCATTTTATTTTTAACGATGAAATAAACCCTGAAATGAAAAAGAAAATTGCAAAACGGTTATTAGATTATAAAGTTGTACGTAAGGATGCAATATTAAGTAGCTCGTTAGAAAGTATTGTATATAACGATACAAAACATAATATAAAAGCTGGGCTAGCAAAGCCTGTAGCGTATATGTATCGGAATATTTTAGATCATAGAGATTTATTTAACTCTTTATTTAAGATTGAGCCGATGAAAGAGAAAACAAATATGAGACTGCGCTCCATTTCTTGGGAGGATGCACGCAAACATGCGGAACAAGAAGGAATAGCGGAATCTACTACAAATACGTTTGGAATTGAAAATCCATATTACTATAAACATAATTTTAAGGAAAAATTAAAAAGTTTAAAAAACTTTAGAGCAAATGAATCGTATGATGAATCACCAGAATACGATGACTTACAAATTGTTTTAGATCTTTTCAAAGAAAAAAATGTAAAACCACTCTTTATTTCTGTGCCTGTAAATGGGCCATGGTATGATTACGCTGGCTTCCCGAAAGAACGCCGCGAAGTGTATTATAAAAAAGTTCGAGATCAAGTAGAGAAAGCAGGATATCCAGTAGTCGATTTTTCTAGTCATGAATATGATAAGTATTTCTTAAAAGATACAATTCATTTAGGGTGGAAAGGGTGGATCTACTTTGATGAAGCAGTGCAGAATTTTTATTCTGAGAACTAAAGTAGAGGAAGCGGAATGGCTATTAGCCATTCCGTTTTTTAGTATAGTGGATTTTGGTGCGGACAATTTGGAAATGCGTGGATATCTTGAATTTGTCTAAAATCATAATGTTTCATTGCAAACTGAGATTGATACAAGTACTCATAAACATATAATTGACCATCATGTGCTGAACATAATACGCCAGATGTTCCTTGCCCGTTCATGAAGGAAATACCGATAGGGCGCCCGATTAAGTATGGGATTTTTTGTTGCCAATGCATGGGGAATCACTCCTTTTTGAGATAATATACGAAAGGAATGAATAAATGGTTGCTTATCCATGCAAAGGTTAGCCAACATTATAATAAAAAAACCGCTATCATTCTTAATGAATGTATAGCGGTTTTTATTTGTATATTTAAACGAGATTTCTACGTTTTTTTGTCCATTTTTTTATGATGAAATATAAAAGGATAAGTACGACACCACCAATTGCGAACGATTTCACATAAGGACCGGCAATATCGTTAATATTCTCCCAATTTTCGCCTAGCTTTTCACCTAAATAAATGAAGATGATAGACCAAGGGATGATTGCAAGTGCTGTTAGTGTAGTGAAACGTAGTAACGGCATTTTTGTAATACCGGCAGGGATTGAAATCGCATGACGCACGACTGGAATGAAGCGTGCTGTGAAAATTACACCAGTTCCGTAGCGATTAAACCAATCTTCAGCCGCATCTATTTGCTTTTTATGAATGAAAATATATTTTCCGTAACGCTCTAATACAGGACGACCACCGTATCGACCAATCCAATAAATAAAGATTTGGGCAATAACGCCGCCAATTGTACCGAATATAACTGCACCTACAAATGAGATACTCTCATTTGATACTAAGTACCCCGCATAAGCAAGGACAATCTCACTTGGAATAATTTCAATCATTAATCCAAGCATAATGCCCCAATAACCTAAGCCTTCAAAAAACGTTAATACTGAGTGAATAAAACTACTTAACATTGTTGCACCTTCTAGTTTATGAATTTTTGAGTATAAGAACTTTTTATTTAATGACATAAAAGGTTCACTATATGTAGATTATACCTTATTTACATAGGGGATTGCTATTTCAATTCTTTTATGTCTTTCATAAGTATTATAGTAAAGGATATAAGCCACGTTTTCATGAAGGGTTAATGAAAAGATTATTAAAAATTTCTCATATATCAATTGTTGCGCTATAGTAGCAATGATCAATTAATTATTAACCCAGGAACAGTTGGACAAGCTTTTTACAAGTGGAATAAGCTAAACTCTGATTTACGTGCTCAGTATGCAATTCTTGAAATGGATGAGGCAGGGATTACTGATGTGAGGTTTAAAAAGGTTTTTTACGATGTAGAAAAGGAATATAAAAATGCCATGAATAAAAATCTTCCTTATATTGATTTATATCGTGAGCTGTTAGAGACAGGCAAAACTCATACGCATGATATTGAATTATTACAAGAAATTAATGGGAAATATAATTATAAAGATGAAGTAATTAAGTTTATCGAGAAAATCTGATGGGAATTTAATAAAAAGAAATGAACATTGTTGAATGTTAGGTTAGTCATGATTTTTACATAATCAAGAGTTATTATGGAATGAAACTTAGATGTAAAATGATTTTTGTATGTTATATTGATTGAAAACAAGCATCCCCCTGTACTACGTATATGACGGGGGATGCTTGTTTTTTTACGGTTTCACATCTAAGTTCTGTAAAAATAAAGTTGCTGTTACGTAACGTTTCGCTAACATTTGTACATATGCGGTATGTACAGAAAGTGTGGCGATAATAATGGCGTTACGAATTGCTTCACGTTGTTCGTTATTAACCTGATCGAACTTGCTTGCAATTTTATCAGCTCTTTCTTTTACGATGTTTTCAATTGTATGGATTGTATCTGTTGCATTTAATTGTAAGCAATTCCCTTGATTGAGTTCTTCAAATAGAGAAGAGTATGCTCCATATAAATGAACAGGATTGATTAAGTCATCACTTCGATCGGCTGGGTCATTTACGATAAGGCGTAATAGCTTACGAATGGATTCAAAATCAAGTGCTGTTTTTAAATCTTCAACAATGAATAGTAAGGCTGCTTGTTCAATTGAATATTTTTTTCCTTTTTGAGGAGAGCCAATCATTTCTTTTATATCTCGTTTCACCCAGTTTTGCATTGCAGTAACTGAGAAACTTGTATTTTCAATCTGATTGCCAAGCGCGACTATTTCATTTAATGAAAAACCAATATCTGTATCTTCAATTTTAATTAGTTTTTCAAAAATAGGTGAAAGTGCGGTAGTGATAAAAGCAGTTACGCTTTGTCCGCTTTCAATATCTTTTTTGTGTGACTTTGCCCAAGCTTCTTGTAAAATACCGAGAGGCTTTTTCGTATTCCATCCTCTTAATGATAGAAGAAGGGTAGCCATTTCGTTTCGTGTGAGATGAAATGTTTCCATCTTTTCACCTCCAAAATAATAAAAAGTTCTTATGAACCTATAATATGTTTTGTTTCATTTAAAGTCAATTCTGTTTTTGCTTAATTTTTCCTTTGTCATAAAACTTTTAGAAATAAATAATACTTGCATATTTCGACAAAAGTTCATATAATAAGTTCATAAGAACCTTTAAAATGTTTTTAAAAACAAATCTATCATTCTGAATTTACTAGAAAGATAGATTTCACATATATCTGTATAAAAGGAGAATGGATATAATATGTTGAAAAAACTTGTAGCAGTAATGACAGCATTCATGGTTATCTTTGGAGCTAGTAGCTTTATGTTCGTAGATCATGCGGAAGCGAAAAGTTACAAATCTGGTAAAAAATCATACACACCAAGCTCTGGTCAAAAATCAAAAGTTGATTTGAATAAAAAAGATTCTAATGTGAATTCACAAAAAACAACAACAGATTCAAAAACAAAAGCAACAAACACAGCACCAAAAAGTAATAAAGGAAGCTTTATGAAAGGTTTATTACTTGGTGGTCTTGGTGGTTTACTAATGGGTAGCTTATTTGCAAATATGGGAGCTCTTGGTTCTGTATTAGCGTTTATGGTAAATATGTTAGTGATGGCTGGTATCGTAATGTTAGCAGTTCGTGCATTTAAATACTTCAAAGATCAACGTAAGAAAAAGGCAGATGAAGTAGCATGGAAACAATAAAAATTTCTGAACAAGAGCTTATAAATGCGCTTTGCATATATATCGCTGAAAAAAGACAAGTTGGTCCAGAAGAAGTTTTAGTTGAACTTATGTATGATGACGACTACGGTTTCTCTGCTGAAGTAGAAGTAAATGGTCGCCAGCAAATTTTAATTCAAGCGAACTTAATCGAAGCACTACGCTTGTTGCTTGATCGAGAATACAATGTCAATGCATTTGCAGCGAGGTTACAACTTGAATTAGATGATGAAGAAGGCATTTACGCATTAGCGAAATTTAATAATGATGAACAATAAAACTGTTAGAGCGTAAAGCTCTAACAGTTTTTTATTTTGACTAATATTGTTAGTATGTTTCCGCTTTTAAGATAAAATCCAATTATTAATAAACTAAAGAATTGGTAAAAATATGTTATTATGAGCAAGAATGTTTTATCTTGATAGGGGGATATAATGAAAAAGAAATTATTAGTAACAATAACTGCGGTTTGTTTATCTTTAACTGCTTGTAATTCAACAGAGCAAACAAAAGATGTACAAGCGAACGAAAAGAAAGATAAGAATGCGGAGCAACAAACTGCAACGACTGACCCAAAAGCTAAAGAAATAAAAGAGAAAAGTACAGTAGAGAGATTATCCCAAGACCATAATGTATCATTAGAAGGTGATGGTGAGAATTCTTCTGACTTTTTTGAATTAAAATCTGGATTTGTCATTGCTGAAGTAGAACATACAGGAGAAAGCAATGCAATCCTTGAGTTGAAAGATGAACAAGGTAATGATGCTGGTTCACTTTCGAATTTTATAGGTAATGGAAAAGAAAAAAGGTTAGTTCTCGTAAAAAAGAGTGGTAAATATTTCATTAATCCTACAGCGGATGGCCATTGGAAAGTTAATATGTCACAGTCTATCCCAATGGATAAAGTAATAACAACTCCGGGAACAATTAGTGGCCATGGATCCGATGCTGTATTTGTAAAACTTGAAAAAGGCTTGAAAGAATTGCATGGTGTACATATGAACGGTGAAAGTAATTTTATCGTTGAATTGAATGATAGTATCGTATTTAATGAAATTGGTGCAGCTGATACAACGAAAAAAATGCCTGTAAAAGAAAATGGCATACATATTTTCACTATTCAAGCAGATGGTGATTGGACAATTGATGTGAAATAACTTGAAAAGCTCCTCTTATTGTTTTAGATAAGGGGAGCTTTTTGGCATAGAAAGGATAGGATCCGTATATTAAATAATTTCATGGTGTTTATATAAAGTTTTCTCTGTGGAATGAAAATCACGCCAAATTTCATTCATTTTTCGTCTACCGGCAGCGACCATTGGGTTAAATTGAATTGCAGCTTGTTGACGTACGGCGTGTACATTTTGGATTGCTTGTTGCAAGTGTTGTTCAATCGTATTAGATTTTATATTAGCTCGTTTTACAATCGAGTAGCCAGCAACTACTCCTTGCGCCATCGCAATCTTCCCGCTTTCAATTCCAGTAATATTACCAGCAACAAATAGACCGGGAAGAGGGGTTTCCATTGTTTCGGAATGAATAGGGACGTGCCCACCTAATTCTGAGATGTAGCGGAAAGGACAACCTGTTACAGCGGCAAGCTCAGCAAGAGGATATAAACCTCCAGCAATACAAACGAAATCTGCCTCATATATCTTTTCTGATCCGTTAATAATATTACCCTTAGAATCAATGTTAGCAACACGTACTCCTTCAACTTGATCCGTCCCGATAATTTCAAGTGCAGCTTTCCGAAGATGAAGCGGTGTCCCATTTATTTTCATACCGTTATTTGGATAAAAGTTTAATCCAGCTTTTCGAATCCAATCATATTTCATAAAACGGCTACCAATACGCAATAAAGCAGAAGGAGCGAGATGAGCTGCGTGTAATAGAGAGTTCAAAACTTCTTCTGGTTCACCAGCTTTTTGACCTAACTCACTTCTTTCAGGAAGTACGATGTGATCCACTTTAATTCCGGCTAATTGTAGTTCATTTAAAATAGCGAATGACAAAATATTAGCGCCAATAATGATTCCTTTTTTCCCAACTTGAACGCGGTGAACATTTGTCATAACCTGAGCTGCACCAATTGACATAACTCCTGGAAGTGTCCATCCAGGAAGGGGAATAGAGTATTCAGCAGCCCCAGTAGCAAGCAAAACAAATGGTGCTTCTAACGTGCCGATATTTGTATGTACAAACCAATTACTTTCATCTTTATCTAAATTAAAGACGGAAACACCACATCGAATATCGACTGAAAGCGATTTTGCTTCTTCGTAGAGGCGTTTTGATTCTTCTATTCCGTTCCACCATTCTCCACTAGGTTCTTGATGCAGTTGCCCTAACAATCTCCCGCCTGGTTTCATAAATTCATCAATAACGAGTACGTTAAGTCCAAAACGCGCACAAGAGATGGCAGCTGATAATCCTGCTGGTCCAGCGCCGATAATAATTACATCGTTCATCGCTTTTTCACCATCTCTCTTACGATATTCGGATGTTGCTTTCCACTTTCAACAATCATATCGTTTTCTACAACTGTTAAGCATGCACGTACATTCGCTTGATTATTTACAGTTACACGACATTCTGAACAATGCCCAATATTACAATAAATACCACGTGCAGCTCCGCTATCTTCATGCACTCTTAATGTTCTTATTCCGTTTGCAAGTAAAGCGGCCGCGATTGTTTCATGCTCATACGCTTCATATTGTTGACCATTAAATTGAAAATTGATGCGTTCACTACTGTTTAAACTACCTAAAATAGGATGATGTGTAATTCTACTCATTTCCTATCACCTACCGCTCCAAAAGTAACTGCTCGCACGGGTGGCTGGTATTTTAATGGAATCTCATTAAGATTTGCATCAGGAGTTGTACTTTCAATCATTCGATCTATCATCATTCTACATGTGCGGCCACCGCAAAATCCCATACCTGCACGTGTTCTTAGTTTTAATTCTCTTGCCGAGCATTTATATTCAGCAATTGTCGATTGAAGCTGTCCGTATGTTACTTCTTCACAACGACAAACAATTAAGTTCTCTTTATTCGTCATATGAATTCCTCCTCTAGTTCGGTTTGCACAAATTATAATGCAAAAACTATGCCAATATAGAGGAGGGAAGCGTAGTTATTTAAGACCAAGCTTTTTTAAACGGTTATATAAAGTGGCTCTCGTTACGCCAAGCTGTTTCGCGCATTCTAATTTATTCCCATTTAAAATTCGTAAAGCCCTTTCAATGATTCTTTTTTCATGTTCCTCCATTTCTTCTTGTAAAGAAAGAATCGTATTATTGTTACTGAGTAAAAGGGAATGAGATGTTTCATGTTCTAAAGTATCATTCGTATGAAATGGTAAATAATCTTGTTTTATAATACCATCCGTTGCAAATACGACGAGTCTTTCAACTACGTTACGGAGTTCGCGAATATTACCTGGCCAATTGTAATGAAGAAGCTCATGCATAATACTTGAAGGTAAATCACGAATTGGTCTGTTATAACTAATTGAAAAATCGTTTAAGAAAGAGTACGTTAACTCGATAATATCCTCACGCCTTTCTCTAAGCGGTGGGATGTGCAAGCTAACTACATTTAAACGATAATATAAATCCTCACGGAAAGTTCCTTTTCGCATTTCTTCTTGTAAATCACGGTTTGTAGCAGCAATAATACGAAAATCAATATTAATTTCTTTCTCTCCACCAACCCGGTAATACTTTCGTTCTTGCAATACACGTAAAAGCTTTACTTGCATATCGAGTGGCATTTCTCCTATTTCATCAAGAAATAGTGTACCACCTTGTGCGAGTTCTATTTTTCCTTTCTTACCTTTACTATTTGCACCAGAAAAAGCTCCGCGTTCATACCCGAATAATTCACTTTCAAATAAAGCTTCAGGAATTGCGCCACAATTGATTGAAATGAAAGGCGCCTTTGCAGCTTCACTTGCTTCGTGTATTGCTTTCGCAAATACTTCTTTTCCAACTCCGCTTTCGCCAAGTATTAAAACAGTTGATTTTACTGAACAAACCTTTTTTGCTAATTGGATCGTTCTTTGTATAACAGGGCTTTTCCCATTCATCGCAAGGAAAGGATCAGATTCATCTTTATATTTTGCTACTTCTTGTTCTAATCGGTGCATTTCATGTGACATATTAAATAGTTTTTCATTTAATGCGACTTGATTTGTAACATCCGTTTCGGAAACGACTGCTCCTATAATCGTATCGTTGCAATAAACAGGGTTTGAATTAATTAATACGAACAAATCTGGACGTGGTTGATGAAACTGAGCGATTATACTTTTTCCATCATGTAAGGATTGTAAAATTTCTAAATCTTTATAATCAAAAAAACGAGTGATTGGTTGTCCGATAATTTCATTATGTTCAACCGAAAAGATTTTTTCAGCTCCGTCTGTCCAAGTACGAACACATTCTTTATCATCAATGACTGTCACAGAAGAGTCAGTTGTTTGTATTACGGTATTATAAAAAGCTTGCAGGTCATGATAGGAATCAAAAAGAAACGGAATGATTTGTTGGGCGGTTATACAGCATATAGGTTTTTCACTCTCGTTAATGATGATAACGGCTAGTTCATGAGAAAATGCATCAATTAAAGAAGTGAACGAGTCATCTTCACATATAACGCCGCAGTTATATGTTTCTGTAGCAGAAGGAAGGTAATAAAATTTTCCGTCTACTTGTTTAACGTATTGCATGCTACTTGTATGATCGATTGACAAGATGTTCATAAATTCTTTTATTGTTGGAAATGAAAATGTCATAGTGTCCTCCTGTTATGTATAAAAATTTAGACAGTGTTAAAAAAATAATACACCTATTTACAATTAATTTGAAATATTTTTACAAATAAAAATACTTTTTATAAAAAGTGTATATATGTAGAGTTGGCACGTCAATTGCATGAAAAGAAAGAGAACGATTTAGGAGAAAGGAGAGATCTATGTGAGGCACTGTGACGTTTTAATAATAGGCGGTGGGATTATAGGATGTTCAATCGCTTATTACACATCAAAATACGGAAGAGACGTAACCATCATTGAAAAAGGGGAATTTGTCAGTGGAACGTCTTCACGGTGTGACGGGAATATTTTAGCTATTGATAAAGACCCAGGATTTGATAGTCAAATATCGTTAGTAAGCCAAAAACTAGTAACAGATTTAAGTGAAGAGTTGGAGCACTCATTTGAATATAGAGCGCCAGGAAGTATTCTCGTTTGTGAATCAGATGAAGAGATGGAAGCTGCGCAGCAATGGGTCAATCGGCAAAAAGAAGCTGGTTTACCATTTCGAATGCTAGATAGGCAAGATATAAGAGCGGAATCACCATTTTTTGCGGATGATTTATTAGGTGGTTTAGAATGTGCGACCGATTCAACTGTCAATCCATATCTTCTTGCTTTTTCACTTCTAGCAGAGGCAAAAAAGTTCGGTACAAAAGCTTTTAATCATACGGAAGTTAAGGAAATGAAGAGAGATATCGAAGGGTCCTTTATTGTAGAAACGACAAATGGGACGTTTACTGCAAAGCAAGTTGTAAATGCAGCTGGTGTTTGGGCTCCAAAAATTGGACAGATGTTAGATGTGAATATCCCAATTGAACCGAGAAAAGGGCATATTATCGTAGCTTCGAGGCAACAACATGTTGGTTGCCGTAAAGTAATGGAATTTGGTTATTTAATTTCTAAATTTGGCGGAAAACGAAAAGTGGATGCTTTAACTGAAAAATACGGGGTAGCTCTTGTATTTGAGCCGACAGAAAGTCAAAATTTTTTAATTGGTAGTAGTAGAGAATTTGTAGGCTTTCACACGAGAATTAATAACGAGGTTATTAAATGTATTGCGAACAGAGCGATTCGCTTTTATCCGAAAATGGCAGATATGATGGTGATTCGTTCTTATGCTGGTTTACGTCCGTGGACAGAAGACCATTTACCGATTATTTCAAGAGTGGAGCATATTCCAAATTATTTCATTGCGGCAGGGCATGAAGGAGATGGGATTAGTCTTGCGGCTGTTACTGGAAAAGTGCTTGAAGAGTTATTAAACGAAAAAGAAACAATCATTCCTATCGAACCACTTCGTTTAAGTCGTTTTACAGAGAGGGTGTTAAACGGATGAGGTCACAAAGAGTCTTTACGACGATTGATACACATACAGGCGGGAATCCAACGAGGACATTAATTAGCGGACTTCCAAAGTTAATTGGAAAGACGATGGCAGAGAAAATGTTACATATGAAAGAGGAGTATGACTGGATTCGGAAATTGTTAATGAATGAGCCGCGTGGTCATGATGTAATGTCAGGAGCATTATTAACGGATCCGTGTCATCCTGAAGCTGATATAGGTGTTATATACATAGAGACAGGTGGATATTTACCGATGTGTGGCCACGATACGATTGGTGTATGTACAGCTTTAGTGGAATCAGGTTTAATTCCAGTTATTGAACCTGTTACTTCTTTAAAGCTAGATACACCAGCTGGCTTAGTTGAAGTACATATTTCTATTCAAGATGGAAAAGCGAAAGAGGTTACCTTCTGTAATATACCAGCTTTTTTACTGAAACATATTACTGTACACGTCGAAGATATTGGAACGGTAGAAGCTGATATTGCGTATGGAGGAAATTTTTATGCCATTATCGATGCGAAGTCAGTAAACCTGGAGTTAGTACCAGAAAACGCCTCTACGATTATTGATAAGGCAATTCATATTAGAAATACAATTAATGAAAAGTTTGAAATCATTCATCCAGAGCATTCATTTATAAAGGGATTAACGCATGTTGAATTTTATACAGATCCTACTCATGAAAGTGCTCATGTGAAAAATACAGTTGTGGTACCGCCAGGGGGAATAGATCGATCTCCATGTGGTACAGGAACATCTGCGAAATTAGCTGTGTTATACGCTCATAAAAAAATTGAAATTGATGAAGAATTCGTGCATGAGAGTATCGTTGGATCTCTATTTAAAGGGTGTGTCATCAATACGACTTATGTAGAGAATGTAGAAGCTGTAATAACGAAAATTACTGGTTCAGCTTGGCTTATGGGAATGCATAGATTTTTTTACAATGAAAAAGATCCACTCAAAGAAGGCTTTTTGCTAATTCCGCCGATGGAACATGAAACGGAGGATGTAAAATGAACATTCAAAAAATGTATACAGCAGTAGACGTACATGTAGCTGGTGAAGCATTTCGTGTAATTAAAGATGTACCATGTAAATACTACTACAGTTTGGAACAATTAAATGAACAATTTTCAGGTGAATTAGCAGATGAAATGCAGCTTTTATTAAATGAACCACGTGGTTTTATTGGTTTAAACGGCTGTATTGTTGTTCCTTCTATTCATAATGAAGTGGATGCAGCGGTATTATTCTTTAATCATGAAGGATCTATTCCTCTTCATTACGGAGGCATTGTCGCGGTGATGACGATGTTACTAGAAAGTGGATATTTACAAAAGAGAGAGTCTAATCAATATAAAATTGAAACGCTATCTGGTATTTTTTCAGTCCATGCATATGTAGAGAATGATGAAGTTATATCTGTTTCGTTTGAAAGCAAACTATGTTATATGGTTGAGAAAGATTTGAAGATTGGTAATATACATTATTCCCTTATACAAGCAGACAAAGTATATGCTGTTGTAGAAAAAGGCACTTCTTCGCCAGAAATCTGTATTGAAAATATTTCTGAATTAAAGAAATGGGGAAAAGCTACACTACAAGCTATACAAAAACAGTCTTTAATCAAAAGACTTATTTTAGTAGATTCTTCGCCAAAAGAAAAGAATCATATAACGTCAATTACATTTCATGAAGATAATTTCATAGTACGTTCACCTGGTTTTGTCTCTACTATTGTGTCTTATGTTTATGCTTTATTCAAACATGATTTTACAACGGATAAACCGTTCAAAAATGAAAGTATATTTAATAGCTTTATAACAGTAGAAAAAGTGAAGAAAGAAGAACTAGGATATATTTTTCGCTTTGAAAGTAGAGGATTTATTACAGGGATACAGACGTTTCTGTTAGATCCTACTGATCCATTTCCAACAGGTTTCTTATTAAAATAAAAATTAAAGGGAGAGAGTAAATATGCAAAAAATTAAAGGGGCATTTCCAGTATTAATAACACCGATGGATGAATTTCAAGAGATCGATTGGAAAGGTTTAAAACAAAACGTAAACTACTTTATCAACCAAAAGGTTGCAGGTATCATCATTAACGGAAGTACTGGAGAATTTGTAAGTTTATCAAAAGAAGAACGATTGAACATAGTAGAAACAGTATTAAAAGAAGTGGATGGACGTATTCCTGTTATCGTCGGAACTGCAGCGGAGACGACGAAAGAAACGATTGAATATACGAAACATGCAGAAGCGCACGGAGCGGATTGTGCATTAATTATAAACTCGTATTATTGTAAACCGAAAGAAGAAGAAATCTATTTTCATTTTAAAGAAATCTCAAACGCTGTGAATATACCAATTATGTTATACAATAACCCATTTACTTCTGGTGTTGATATGAGTACAGAGCTAATGCTTCGTATTGGAAAAGAGTGTGAAAATGTTACACATATTAAAGAGTCTAGTGGGGATATTCGCAAAGCAAGAGATTTAGTAAGACAAGGCGAAGGTGCTTTTCAAGTGTTCTGCGGATCTGAAGATTTAGTTATGGAATCTTATTTAGTTGGTGCAACGGGATGGGTTTCAGTAGCAGGAAATATTGTACCAGGACTTGTTACGAAGATGTATGACCATTTTCAAAATGGTGAATTAGACAGGGCGTGGGAGATAAATGATGCGATTTTACCTCTTTGTGAATTTCTTGAAGGATCAGGGAAATATGTACAAATCGTTAAACGTTCAATGGAATTACACGGGCAAGTTGGAGGACCTTCTCGCTATCCGAGATTAGGATTAACGAAAGAAGAAGATCAAAAACTTCAAGCGATATTATCTGAAATCGCAGCTCATGCAGCTGTTTAAATAAGGAGGAAAACAAATATGTTAACGACGAACATTGAGCTGAAACCAAAAGTGAAAGCGTTTTTAAATGAAGAAATTAAAATGTTTATTAATGGTGAATTTGTTTCTTCAATTAGTGGAAAGACGTTCGAAACATACAATCCAGCAACAGAAGATGTTCTTGCTATTGTATGCGAAGCACAAGAAGAGGACATTGATGTCGCAGTAAAAGCTGCAAAATCTGCATTTGAATCAGGACCTTGGGCGGAAATGACTACTGCTGAAAGAGCGCACCTTATTTATAAATTAGCAGACTTAATTGAAGAGCATGGAGAAGAATTGGCGCAGCTAGAAGCTTTAGATAACGGGAAACCATATCAAGTAGCACTGGATGATGATATTGCAGCGACTGTAGAAAATTATCGTTATTATGCAGGATGGGCTACGAAAATTATCGGGCAAACCATTCCGATTTCAAAAGATTACTTAAACTACACACGTCATGAACCAGTTGGCGTTGTAGGGCAAATTATCCCTTGGAATTTTCCGCTCGTTATGTCTTCTTGGAAAATGGGAGCGGCACTAGCAACAGGTTGTACGATTGTATTAAAACCAGCAGAGCAAACGCCTTTATCGTTATTATATACAGCGAAACTTTTTAAAGAAGCAGGTTTTCCAAATGGCGTTGTAAACTTTGTACCAGGTTTCGGCCAAGAAGCAGGTGCAGCTATTGTAAATCATTATGATATTGATAAAGTAGCATTTACTGGTTCAACAGTTACAGGGAAATATATTATGCGACAGTCTGCGGAAACGATTAAGCATGTAACGTTAGAACTTGGTGGTAAGTCACCAAATATCATTTTAGAAGATGCCGATTTAGAAGAAGCGATTAACGGTGCATTCCAAGGTATTATGTATAATCACGGTCAAAATTGCAGCGCAGGATCTCGTGTATTTGTTCATCGGAAGCATTATGAAACTGTCGTAGAAGAGCTAGTAAAAAGAGCAAATAATATTAAGCTTGGAGCTGGAATGGAAACAGATACGGAAATGGGTCCACTCGTATCTAAAAAACAACAAGAGCGTGTGCTGCATTATATTGAACAAGGAAAAGCTGAAGGTGCTACTGTAGCAGCTGGAGGTGAACGGGCATTTGAAAAGGGCTATTTTGTTCAGCCAACTGTATTCACAGATGTTACGGATGAAATGGCAATCGTTAAAGAAGAGATATTTGGTCCAGTTGTCGTGGTACTGCCATTCGATTCTACAGAAGAAGTAATTGAAAGAGCAAATCGCTCTTCATATGGACTCGCAGCAGGTGTATGGACACAAAATATTAAAACAGGACATCAAGTTGCCAATAAATTAAAGGCAGGTACAGTGTGGATTAATGATTATAACTTAGAAAATGCAGCGGCACCGTTTGGTGGGTATAAGCAATCTGGCATTGGACGTGAGTTAGGATCATACGCACTTGATAATTATACAGAAGTGAAAAGTGTTTGGGTAAATATAAAGTAATAGAGAGTTCTATAAATAGCGAGATGAAAAATGATGAAATAGTAAGAAATGCGGACAACTGGAAGATACGATAAAGGTTGTCCGTTTTCTTATATATAAAATTGCTTTATTAAAAAAGTTGTAAGGGGGATTTGGATGGAGAAATTAGTAGAATGGTTAGTAGGGCAAGTGTGGAGTATTGGTTTAGTTGTTTTCGCATTAGGTGCAGGAGTGTACTTTACATTTGCGACTCGTTTTTTGCAAATTCGTTATTTTAAAGAGATGATTAAGCTTCTTTTTGAAGGGAAAAGTTCAGAGAATGGCATATCATCCTTTCAAGCGTTTTGTTTGGCCTTATCCGGTAGGGTTGGAATAGGTAATATCGCTGGAGTAGCAACAGCCATTGCTTTTGGCGGACCTGGGGCTGTATTTTGGATGTGGGTAATGGCATTGTTAGGAGCAGCTAGTGCATTCGTTGAATCAACATTATCTCAAGTGTATAAAAGTAAAGTAGGAAATGAGTATCGTGGTGGTACGCCATATTTCATTGAAAAAGGGTTGAAAATGAAATGGTTTGCAGTCATTGTAGCAGTGGTTGTAACACTTTCATATGGCGTATTATTGCCAGGTATTCAATCAAGTAGTATTGCAGTTGGATTTGAAAACTCTAACGGTATTAGCAAATATATAACAGGGATTTTATTAGTTGTTTTATTAGCAGCGATTATTTTTGGCGGTGTAAAGAGAATAGCAGGCGTTTCACAAATGCTCGTTCCATTTATGGCAATTGGATATGTAATTGTTACATGTATTATTTTAATAGCGAATATAACGGACATTCCAAGTATGTTTGCATTAATTTTTTCAAGTGCGTTTGGTGTAAATGAAATGTTTGGAGGAATCGTCGGTGCGGCTATTGCTTGGGGTGTTAAGCGTGCTGTATTTTCAAACGTTGCTGGTGTTGGTGAAGCGACATATAGCTCCGCTGCGGCTGAAGTATCGCATCCTGCGAAACAAGGGCTAGTGCAAGCTTTTTCTGTATACATTGATACGATTGTTGTTTGTACTGCGACAGCACTTATGATTTTAATTACAGGTATGTACAATGTAATACCTGAAGGGAAAGACGCAATTGTACAAAACATAGGGAATGTAGAAGCGGGTCCAATTTATACACAACAAGCAGTTGAAACGGTTATGACTGGGTTCGGTCCACTATTTATTTCAATCGCAATTTTCTTCTTCGCCTTTACAACATTGCTCGCTTACTATTATATTGCAGAAACGACGCTTACTTATTTAGATCGACATTCAAAATATAGCTGGTTAAAACCAGTTTTAAAACTTGGATTTTTAATTATGGTTTATATCGGAAGTGTAGAATCAGCTTCGCTTTTATGGAATCTTGGTGATTTAGGAATTGGCAGTATGGCATGGTTAAACCTTATAGCAATTCTGCTATTAAGTAAAACCGCATTAAAAGTGTTAAAAGATTATGAGAAACAGAAAAAAGAAGGAAAAGATCCGGTTTTTGATCCTAAAAATGTTGGTATTGAAGGTTTAACGTTTTGGGAGGAGAGAAGTAAAGAGATTGAAAGAAAGAGCTCTAAAGCAAAAGTAGAGGTAGATGATAGTTTAAAACTATAAATTAAAAAGACAGAAAATTCAATCTTTCGAAAAGGACAATCATGTAAAATCATAAGTTTCTATAATGTAGTGCAGAAATGAAACGAAGCAGAATAGATATCTCCTTAAAAAATAATATTTTTAAGGAGATTTTTTATTGAATTTATCGAAAGAGCTTCAATTGTTTCATATAGTCAATCACTTTTGTTTTATTTCTTTGAATAGAAACATAGTGCGCTTCGTTTAAATCTCGATAATAACTATTGAATATTTCTTCAGAAAGATTCCCACCAGAAATCGCTCTTTTAATCGCACATTGTGATTCATTTGTATGCGAACAGTTAGAGAATTTACATCTCTTAGATATATCAGCTATATCTTCGTACCCGAAATGAAAGTTACCTTCATGTTTTATCAAGTCAAATCCCATCTTACTAATAAGAAATCTCTTCTCTTTTAAAAGAACTTTTTAAAATCATACATATAAATTTTAGCGTGTACAAGTTATAATTATCTCAATATTCTATATTTTTGAAAATGGATTTCTCTACACCAGGGAGAAGTGTATATATACTCTTACCAATTAAAGATTCTAATTCTTTTTTAATTATATAGAATCCTTTCCAATGTAAAGAGGTATGAGAGGTTGTGCCATGACGTAAACCAACGGAAACCAATCTTCTTTCAAGCGTAGTAAAGCCATCCGCATCGGCGAGAGCATCGCACAGAGTAATTACTTTATTGTATAAGTCGTAGTCACAATGTTCATTCAATATTTCAATTAACTTGCTTTCCATATGATCGGGAACGAGGCTCCAATCAGCTGCGATATCTGTATGCTCATTTTTACAGGGAAACGAATGTGTCACACATATAACGGCGTTTCCTGTATATCCTAAATCATTCATATACATGTAACCGTCATAGGAATGAATGACAGATTTAGTAAAGCCTTTATATCTTCCTATATCATGCAGGAGGGCGGCATTGTATGCTATATCAGCATTTAGATCGTACCCATTATTAATAAGCTCTACAATGATGTTTTCAGTTGCAATGGCAACGTTACATGAATGCTGGAACCAAGGACCAGGGTTTTGTTCATATGCCCAATCCAGTAATTCTTTTGCATGTGTCCTATCTAATATATATTTCATAGAGATATCCTTTCTAAAAAAATCATAACGTAACTAATTTCATCTTAGTATTTCATAATTCCTGCTTTAAAAATTATTAAAATAAAAGGGGGAAAGTAATGGGGAATTTAGTAATTGAAGAAATTAAGAAACTAGAAAATGACATTGAAGAGCTTTCTAAACTTTTGAAAACTGTAGTAGATGATGGGGCATCAATCGGTTTTTTACCTCCATTAGAAGAAACAGACGCAACGAAGTATTGGCAAACAGTATTGACACCAGAAGTGATAATGTATGTTGCGAAAATAAATAATGAAGTGGCAGGTAGTATTCAATTACATTTAGTTACAAAGCCTAACGGAATTCATAGAGCCGAAATTTGCAAATTAATGACTCATCCAAATTTTAGACGTAACGGTATTGGACGATCGCTTATGCAAAAAGCAGAGGAACGAGCAAAACAAGAAAACAGGTCTCTTTTAGTGCTAGACACGAGAGAAGGGGACCCTTCCAATAAATTGTACAAATCACTAGATTACCAAGAATCTGGTAAAATACCAGGGTATGCACTTTCTCCGGATGGTGAGCTAGATGCAACGGTTATTTATTATAAAAACATTTAAGTTATAATTAAACGGGGAGAGTGCTTAATTATTAGTAAATAAAGAATAAACGGCTATTTTTAACACCGTCTATATTTTTCTGGCGGTGTTAAAATAGTTAATTATAATCAAATTTTAGCTGTTTAGGAAATTGCAGACACTGGAAATGCGTTTTATCGAGTTATAGATGTAAACCTTGTGAATAATGGTTTATCCTCAAATTTTGCTTTTAACAAAATAGTGCAAGCTCCTATACTATTTTAATTGAAATATACATTTCGATCATCTAATTCATTTTAGATGATTTTTTTTTGAAAACGATGAGAAATATAAAAGAAAGTGCAATTATTTATAAAAAAATCGCCTTTAAATATTGTCATATTTGCTTCTTTAAGATATCCTTTTCATGAAGAGGTGGAAAACATGGAAAAAGTACTAGTTTTCGGGCATAAAAACCCAGATACAGATGCAATTTGTTCTGCAATTGCTTATGCAGAATTGAAAAAAGAATTAGGAATGAATGCTGAGCCTGTACGTTTAGGCGAAATCAGTGGCGAAACTCAATTTGCGTTAGACTATTTTAAAGTAGAAGGACCGCGTTTTGTTGATACAGTTGCAAACGAAGTGGACAACGTTATTTTAGTTGACCATAACGAGCGTCAACAAAGTGCTAACGATATCGAATCTGTTCGTGTGTTAGAAGTTATTGACCATCACCGTATTGCTAACTTTGAAACAAGCGATCCTATTTACTACCGTTGTGAGCCAGTTGGATGTACAGCTACAATCTTAAACAAAATGTACAAAGAAAATGGCGTTACAATTCGTAAAGAAGTTGCAGGTTTAATGTTATCTGCAATTATTTCAGATTCTTTACTATTCAAATCTCCAACTTGCACAGAGCAAGACGTAGCAGCAGCTCGTGAATTAGCGGAAATCGCTGGTGTAGATGCAGATAGCTACGGCTTAGAAATGTTAAAAGCTGGTGCTGACTTAAGCGGAAAAACAATGGAGCAATTAATCTCTCTTGACGCGAAAGAATTCCAAATGGGTAACGCGAAAGTTGAAATTGCACAAGTAAACGCTGTTGATACAAACGACGTTCTTGTACACCAAGCGGAACTTGAAAAAGTTATCTCTGCAGTAGTAGAAGAAAAGGGTTTAGACCTATTCTTATTCGTTGTAACTGATATCTTAACTAACGATTCTGTAGGTCTTGCGATCGGTAAAGCAGCAAACGTTGTTGAGAAAGCTTACAACGTATCATTAGAAAACAACACAGCTACTTTAAAAGGTGTTGTATCTCGTAAAAAACAAATCGTACCAGTATTAACAGAAGCATTCCAAGCTTAATAATATTATGTACAGATGAATAAAAAGGACAAGTAGTCAATCCGACTACTTGTCCTTTTGTTTATTAAAATAAGGATAGCGTTAGCAATCCTTACAAGCTTTTATTTGTAGTTTTTTTCTTGTTTATATAAAATGTAATAATGGCAGTAACGAGGAAAATAGGTATGGCGTACAGTTGACCAATAAATAACTTCCAGCTAACAGTATTATAGCCTTCAGATGCTGGAATGATAATAGCTATAACACAAACGATAAGATAAATGCATAGTGCAGGGGTAATATTTTTCATCGTGAAGCACCTCCTAAAAAATATCGATATATTTCCATGTTGAATTATAGATGGGATTTTGTGAATAGTATGCGAGTAAATTTCTAAGAAGTATTATAATGTTTGAGAAGAGAGTAATACGTTGATGTGAATGAAATGAACTGTGATATAGATATGGTGAAATATGTAATTTATCTTCAGAATCATTATATAGTATTTTGTGAGAAAAATGTAAAAAATACTTAATTTCACATATGAAAGAGGGAAGAAATATAGATGAAAAGATTATGCATAATTCCATGTGGAAAAAAGAAAATTTGGGATAAGCATCCAGATTACGGGCCGCTAGATGCTAAAGATGTATATATTAGTCCATTCGGAAAAGCGTGTCAGGCGTATGCAACTGAATTTTTCGAGGATTGGGTTATATTATCGGCAAAACACGGATTTTTAAGACCAGATGATATTGTACAGGAAAACTATGACCTTGCATTTGACTCAAAGAGTGATGAAGTTATTAGTATAGAACAATTAAAACATCAGATGATTGCTAAAAATTTATATGAGTTTGATGAAATTGTCTTACTTGCAGGAAAGAAACATAAGAAAGTAGTGACAACGTTATATCCAGAGGAAATTATTACATATCCGTTAGAAGGATGTAAAGGAATTGGATATATGTTGCAGAGGTTGAAGCAAGCTGTGGAGGCGAAGAAGGAACTATAAATATAGTAACTATTGGGTGTTGATACAAGTAGCTGAATGAGAAGTAAGAGCATAACAACTTTAATGCATTATATGATTTTAACATAACAATTTATAAACAGAACAGGGTGCAATTGAATGGAAGCAATTTTTAATATTTTAACCGTTTTAGTTTTTGGGGTAATATCCATGTCACTTTTAGCTCTTATTACGCTACCTTTTATAGCAAAGAAGAAGAATTGGAAGAAGCTTAATATATCTTTCAATCATGGCGTGTTAAAGATAAAAATCGAAGAATAAGAGATTTATACAGTGAAGTATGAAGAAGACTGATTAAATGATTAGTCTTCTATTTTTATGTTGTAATTTAATAGTAATTTAAATGAAGTATATATTACCATAGTTAGTGGAATCCAGTCAGATAAGGATGTTATCATTGATTTTGTAACAATATAATGTATGAAAAAATAATCGTTATCTTTTAAAAAAGTGTATATAAATATTCTATTTCTATAAAAGTAGTTAGATGACAAGATCAAAAGAATAAGCTTTGAATATGATAATAAAAAAAGGAGATGTTGAATATTGGGTTACATTGTAGATATTTCGAAATGGAATGGCAACATTAACTGGGATGTAGCAGCACCACAATTAGATTTCGTAATTGCACGTGTGCAGGATGGATCTAATTATGTAGATCCTTTATATAAAACATATGTACAAGCAATGAAAGCAAGAAGTGTTCCATTTGGTAATTATGCATTTTGTCGTTTTGTTTCAGTAGAGGATGCACGGGTAGAAGCACGAGATTTTTGGAACCGTGGTGATAAAAATGCTACTGTTTGGGCAGCTGATGTAGAAGTGAAAACAATGAATGATATGAAAGCGGGTACGCAAGCCTTTATTGATGAATTACACAGATTAGGTGCTAAGAAAGTCGGTTTATATGTTGGGCATCATATGTATGCTCCATTTGGAATGGCAAGTGTCAATTGTGATTTTGTATGGATTCCGCGTTATGGCGGTAATAAACCACTGTATCCGTGTGATCTTTGGCAATACACAGAAACAGGAAATGTAGCTGGTATTGGAAAATGCGATTTAAATGAATTAACTGGAAGTAAACCTTTATCTTGGTTTACAAATCAAACTGTTGAACAACCAGAAAAACAAGAAGGGGTTGGAATTATAGTGGATAAATATAATAAAGTAGTTACGTATGAATTTGGGAAGGCGTTAGTACCTGAGATGTTAGAAATGATGGATGCCCTTGGTTATGAATCTCGTATCATCTCTTATGGAGATAAACAAGGATTAGTTAGATTTGAAACAGCGCATCGTCAAGGGAATGAATTAGACAAAGCTACTGCTTGGTTAGATTCTAAAGGACTGAAATATTTCTATACAAAAGAATAGTTTAATGAAGGAAAATAAAAATCGGTTTATACATTGACTGCACTATTTATAGATATTCGAAACACAAACCACCTCTGATATAATCAATATTTGTAAAATTCCCTTTTGCATTCATGTGCAAAAGTTTTTTGTTTCTAAGGGAGAGTTATTATGGGAGTGAATATACGAATTCATTCTACTTATAATACGTAGAAACTAGACTAATAAACAATCCTTTTATACTTTGAAACATATAATATGATGAATTCTATTGAGGAGGAGTCATATTTATGGGGAATACTTGTCATTGTGGACATTCTCGAGATTGTAATAGATTTTGGGATGAGTTAATGTTTGGAAGTTGTAGATGTAAGCGCAGAGTTTGTCACGAATGTTGTTGCAAAGAGAAAGCAAAATGTGACTGTGAAAAATGTCATTGTAATGAGAGACCGAAATGTCGTTGTAAACATGAAGGGAAATAATAGAAAAAGAGTACGTATAGTACTCTTTTTCTATTATGAGTTCATATACCCTCTTGAACATACTTTTTTACAATTTCCCATCTGTCGTGCTTTTTAATCTTTATAGCTACATGAGTTCCGTTAGATTCTTTGTAAAAGATATATCCGCTGTTTGAATTTACATATGTCAATGGTTCACCTATGCAATCGCGCGAGCAAGAGTTGTTGATAAGTTCGATTAAGGATAATTCGCTCGGATCTGCTTTACTTGCATCTATAACGGTATCAAGGTTTGTTTTACGATAACCTTGTAAGTTCACATGAAAAATTTGCTCTATTTCTCCTGTAATGCTAGTATTCATTACTGCAATTGAATTTTTCTTTTCTTGAAGAAATCCGTTTTCATAAAGTAATTTTGTATATCCAAGCCATGCGATTAAAACTACCATGAAGAACATACCAAATATTTTAAGCCTTCGAAGTCGTCTACTTATAATTGTTTCTGAGTATTTCATTCTAATCCTCCAATGTTTTTAATTTAAAGTATGCCTGGAGACATACATTTAGAAGAGGATGACGTTCAACGCGTTCCTGATAAAAAAGAAAACATCCAGAGATAGATGTTTTCTTTTGAATATTTTTCATTATCTGTTAGTTACTTGTTTCATAAGGGGTCTTATTTCTTTAACAGGTGGTTTTTTATCATATACATCAACGTAAGAAAAGTAATAGTTTAAGTTTCTAAGAAGACCTTTTCCTATTTTGGCGCTTAAGAAGGGAAAGACTTGTCCAGTATAATCATCAAGAGATTTACAATAATATTTTTCGTCTAAATATATACTGTATTTACACGTTAGCTCTACTAAAGGATTGCCCTCATCATCAAATACTTCTTTAGAATCAATAATGTCTATTAATGCGAATTTTTCATTTAGATAAACTTTCTTCTTTTTCTCGTATTTATTTGTAAGTATAAAAACGAGACCAATGGCGTTAATCAAACAATTTCCTCCTATAAAAAACGGATATTAATAAAATATATCGATATAAGAGAAATGTAAAGAGGGATGGCAAAATATTGTTTATCGAAATTTGAATAAGCCAATTTATAAAACAAATTGGCTTATTCATTGAAATATTTGCGGGAATTGTTTTATAATCGCATTCGTTATAGTGTCAGCCATTTCTAACGCATCTTTTTCAATTTTATCGTACAGTTTTATACTTGCGTTATAATCTTTATTTAAGAAGGCTAGCGCTTCTGCTTTTGTTAGAGCTAAATGTTCATAAAACATTTTTCTGAATTCTTCTTTTTCTATATATGGGTTGATGCTGTTAAGAAAATCAACAATTTCATCACCATTAGCGTACCATTTTTTTTCTATAGCGGCAGCTGCATTTTGATCACCAGCTTTTGCAGCTTTCACGAGATCCGCTGCGATAACTAAGTGGTCTTTTATTAATGCATTGTATTTCTTTACTGCGTTTTCACCATAGAATGGTTCCAGCGATAGCCCCATATGTGTTGCGTTTTGGAGAAGACGTTCAACGGTAACATTTACATCGGGTAAGTTAAAGATAATGCTTATAATTGCTAATCTCGTCCAAGTGACATGTTGTTCCCATAAAGAACGCATATAACCTTTTAAGAAATTCTCATTTTTACTAATCCGGTAATTACGTACAGACGTATCATAGTTTACATAAGGGTTATGATAGGGGGAGTAATACGGTTGCCAATAAGAATACATAATTAGTAACACTCCTTTGAACAGTATATCTCAAAGTATGATGGGAATTATTTTTAGTTACATGTCCTAGATTATTTTTAGCAAGTTGATATGTAGATGATTGAAAATAGGAAGGGGTTAGCAGAGTGTGTTATGGAATATATAAATTAATAGAATATAAAATAATGGAGACCCTACAAGGGAATTTGTAGAGTCTCAAAAGGGTATTGCCGAGATGTCGGACTCGACTATGTAATAGTATCATAAAATTATTTTGAAAAAACCTGGTAAATCTGTCCAAATGAAAATGCATCTTTAAGAAAGCCAAAAGGATTTGCTTCCCGCAGCAAATCCCTCTAACTAGATAATGTTGATGAGCAAAAACTCATCTGGAGTACTTTTATAGTAACAAGTAAAAAGCGTTTTGTGTATTGAGAAAAAATAAAATACATAGGTAGATGTAACGGATTCATGTTTGAATGTTTTGATTTATATCATTTGTTATAATTGGAGTATGGTTGTAAGCTGAAGAAAAGATTTCTATGTATATATTAATTTCATCTCCTTCATGAAAGGGGATCCAACAAGTTAATGATACATTAACAAGATTGTATTTTAGTAAGTCTATAAGTTTTATCCCGATTTAACGGGGAGTAAAACCCGACTGATTAAAGCATCACTTTATATTGAGAAAATTTTGTTATTGGAATATTTTTACACGTACATTAATGCTTAAAAAGTTGAGAAAGAAAATTAAGAAGCTTTTTGTAAGAGAATAACGGTTGGTACTTATAATAGGATTCATATTTCCATGCATCATTATTAGAGAATTGGAGATGTTCCGCTTTAGGTTTGATGGAACTCATATTACGGTGTTTCATATATAAACCTCCTGAAATTATGTGTATATGATTAGTAGTATTCTAGGAAGTTGAAGAAAATGTATATTTATAATCGAGTTCTTTCTTTAACAAAAATGAATAAGCTACTAGGCATCGATTCATCACTTTCAAGAAACATAAGTAATGATATAATAGGAATAGATGAAAGATAAAGAAAAGCAGGTGACTCTTTTTTGTTTACTAAAGCACAAGAACTTTTAGCGTCTTACTTCGGTTATTCGTCATTCCGAAGAGGACAAGATGAAACAATTAAAAATGTATTAGAGGGGAAAGATACAGTTTGTATTATGCCTACGGGCGGAGGTAAGTCTATTTGTTATCAAATTCCAGCATTAGTATTTGAAGGTACGACGTTAGTTATTTCACCTTTAATTTCACTGATGAAAGATCAAGTAGACACATTAGTACAAAATGGGATTTCTGCCACGTATATTAATAGTTCTATTTCTATTACAGAAGCAAACCAGAGAATACAATTAGCGAAACAAGGACATTACAAGTTGCTGTACGTTGCTCCTGAGCGCCTTGATTCGATGGAGTTTGTTGACCAGCTTATCGATATGAAAATCCCGATGATTGCAATTGATGAGGCACACTGTATTTCACAGTGGGGACATGATTTCCGTCCGAGTTATTTACATATACATCGCATATTAGACTATCTTCCAGAAAAACCGCTCGTACTAGCATTAACTGCGACAGCAACACCACAAGTACGTGAGGATATTTGTAACACGCTTGGAATTAATCAAGAAAATACGATTATGACAACTTTTGAGCGTGAGAACTTATCATTTTCTGTTGTTAAAGGTCAAGATCGGAATGCGTATTTAGCAGATTATATTCGTCAAAACCAAAAGGAATCTGGAATTATATATGCGGCTACTAGAAAAGTAGTGGATCAGTTATATGAAGATTTAATGAAAGCAGGAGTTTCAGTATCGAAATATCATGCTGGTATGAGTGATCACGACCGGGCTGAGCAGCAAGAGCTCTTTTTACGAGATGAAGTAAGTGTCATGGTAGCGACGTCTGCATTCGGGATGGGGATTGATAAATCGAATATTCGATACGTTATCCACTATCAACTTCCTAAAAATATGGAAAGTTACTATCAAGAAGCAGGACGTGCTGGTCGTGACGGATTAGATAGTGAATGTATATTGTTATATTCTTCTCAAGATGTGCAAGTACAACGATTTTTAATTGATCAATCTACTGGAGAATCACGTTTTTCGAATGAACTAGAAAAACTACAAAATATGACCGATTATTGTCATACAGAACAGTGTTTACAATCATTCATTTTGCAATACTTTGGAGAAGAGCCGCAAGAAGATTGTGATCGCTGTGGTAATTGTACAGATGATCGTGAAAGTATTGACGTGACGAGAGAATCACAAATGGTACTATCTTGTATGATTAGGACGAACCAAAGATTCGGAAAGCAAATGATTGCACAAGTATTAACTGGATCGAAAAATAAGAAAGTTATTGAATTCAACTTTCATACTTTGCCTACGTATGGCCTCTTATCAAATCGTAGTGTAAAAGAAGTTAGTGAGTTTATTGAATTTCTAATTTCAGAAGAGTTAATTGCAGTAGAGCACGGTACATATCCGACACTAAAAGTAACGGAAAAAGGGAAAGAAGTATTGCTTGGTAAAGAGAATGTATTACGTAAAGAACGCGTAGAGACAAGACAAATTGTTCAAGATCATCCTTTATTTGAAGTACTTCGTGAAGTACGCAAGGAAATTGCACAAGGAGAAGGTGTTCCTCCGTTCGTTATTTTCTCTGACCAAACATTAAAAGATATGTGTGCAAAAATGCCGCAAAATGATTCTGAACTTCTTACTGTAAAGGGAATTGGAGAACATAAATTGGTGAAGTATGGCTCTCACTTCTTACAAGCAGTTCAGCACTTTATTGAGGAAAATCCAAACTATGCAGAATCAATTAAGACAGAAGTTATAACAGAGCGTAAAAAGTCAGGGAAAGCTTCAGCAAACTCTCATTTAGAAACATATGAAATGTATAAACAAGGCATCGATTTAAGTGAAATTGCGAAAGAGCGTGGACTATCAAGACAAACGATTGAAAACCACTTAATACGTTCTTTTGAAGATGGTATGGAAGTGGATTGGCAAAGCTTCGTTCCAGTAGAGTATGAACCTCTTATTGAAACTGCTGTGCAAAATGCAGATGGTGGTTTGAAGTCTATTAAAGAACAGCTACCAAATGAAGTGAGTTACTTTATGATTCGTGCGTATTTACAAATAAGAAAGTAGAGACATATAAAGGGGATAAAGGGATATGTATTATGTATTTGTTTATGGTACGTTAAGAAAAGAACAAACGAATGCACATTATATGGAAGGTGCATTATGCATAACAGATACAGCTTGGACTTCCGGAAAATTATTTGACACAAATGAAGGATATCCTGCGATGATCTGTTCAAACGAAGGAAAAGTATATGGGGAAGTTTATGAAGTAAATGATGATGTTTTACATAAATTAGATGAACTCGAAGAATATACAGGTAATGCGGAGACTGATTTATATGATCGAATAAAGCAAACAGTATATACAGCTGATAATGAAATACAAGCGTATGTGTATATTGCCCAAGATAAAAAGATGTTAAAGGTATTTATTGATTCAGGGGACTGGCTTGTGTATCAAAAAGCACAGTCAAAGTAATATGGAAAACTGGAAAGCAGATAATGGAATAGTTCATTATCTGCTTTTTATTGTATTTTCAATTAAATATCTTGTTAATAGGGAGGAGAATATTTTTAATTTTTAACTATTTTGATATTATGATGAAGTAGGTAACAAAAATTTAGTTGTTAACCTATAGTAAAAGAACTATTATAGGAGGAAAAGAGAAATGAATGAATGGAATGTGAAAGAATTTTATAAAAAGCAATTTGAATTATTCGGTTATGATATACATAAAGAAAATTGGCTACAGGAAGTTGCTAAGGAAGTACAAGAACAAGTTGGGTATTCATTTCAGACGATGTTAGAGCTTGGGGCAGGAACTGGTGGATTTGCAAGAGTGATGTCTAAGTCACATGTAAAAATGACTACTGTTGAACTTGTACCTGAGTTAGCTAGGTTCGCAAAAGAACATTCTACTAAAGACATTGCAATTCATTGCGCTGATTTTTATAAAATTAACTTTGAAGAAAAATTTGATGTTGTTAGTTATTTAGATGGATTTGGTGTCGGAACAGATGAAGAACAATTATTTTTATTAAAACGAATTAGTAGTTGGTTGAAAGATGATGGGTGTGCCCTTATTGATATTTACCAGCCATTATATTGGAAAAAAGCAAGTGGACAAGAGATGCCGATAGATTCTGCGATGCGAAAGTATGAATATGATAGTGTAAACGAAAGAATGCTAGATCACTGGTGGGAAACAGCTTCTTCAAATGATATCGTGACACAATCTTTACGATGCTATACAGTAGATGAGATTAGTAAGTTATGTACAGAAGCTCGTTTAACGATAATTGGAATTTTTCCGGGAGGGGCATATGACTTTGAAGAGCAGAAATATAAAAGGCAAGCATCTTTAAATGAATGTTTATCATATCGTATAAAAGTAAAGAAGAGTAGGGATTAGCCCCCTTACTCTTCTTTACTTTTATAGTGTCAATGATTGAGTGTCTTTGGCACTTAATTGTCGTTCTTTTTTTATTCTGATGGATCTCAGTACAATTCCGATTCCAATGAACAACATAGTAGCGATAACTCCGCTAACAGGGTTTAACCAAAAATCACTGTTATTGGAAAGGGTAATGATCCCAGCTATTGTTACTAGAACGGTAGGGACCGCATCTTCAATTGCGTGCATGAGAACGCATGGCCATACTGATTTTGTAAGTCTATATATTTCAACATACATAATAGACCAAGACACCATAAGTATACAACCTGATAAAAGCATATTCAGCCTTGTAATAGATTCGAAATATTCATTTGGTAAAAATACGAAATAGTAAGCAGTGTGCCAAAGAGCCCAAATTAAACCGGAAACAATATAAATGAACCAATCATTGAATCTCAGTTCAATAAGTTTTGGGGTTAAATAACCACGCCATGAAAACTCTTCAAAAATATTTTTAATAAAGTTACCAATCGTAGACATGAATATGAGTGAAATTAACGAAGATATTTCAAAGTTAGATATGTTAGCTACACCAAAAATTAGTGCTAAGCTTATTGTTATTATAGTAACGAATGGATAAATAAGTAATGATACGAAATACCATTTGAAGTTTCCTTTTAAATTCAATTTGATACCAAAATCTTTCCAATCCTGACTAATAACTCTAAGTAAAATACTTGCGAGAAAAGGTAATATTAGCCATAAACCCATACCTAAAGAGTTTCCTTCAGGCTGATTCGTTAGAAACGAATCTAGAAATACACCAATCCAGCCACTGGCTAACACGATGAATACGAAAGTAATTAATTGTAACTTTAGATGTTTTCTTTTCGCGGTAGTCATTTTGAATAGATTCTCCTTTATAATTATTTTTCACCTTCGAATTTTTGTGATGTGCATTAGTATGTAAAATAAACTGGATATTTTGAGAATGAAAAAATAGCAAAACATATGTGTATATAGAATTTTGGCAAATAGCTTGAAGTTGTTTCGATGGATAGAAAATAGGAAGTTTTATACACACCACTTTATTATATGTCTAGTTGTATGATTTAGATGTTTTATATTCGTATAATGCAAAAATAACATTTTAACTGCAAATTAGGAAGGTTAAAATTGTATTTTTTCGGAAAATTTAAATCGAAACCATTGACTTTACGAATGGATTTTTAATACAATTGTATCTCGATTGAAAAATTAGAACGGACAGGAGGGAATCATCAAATGAACAACATTTTTGACGAAGAGTTACAAAAAATGAGAGATATGTTAAGTACGATGGATGATCAATTAGAACAGCTTGAAAAAATTCCGGTTTATTATGGAGAGGATTTTAAAGAGCAAATCCTTGAAAGTATGAGGGAATCCAATAGACAAAATTTACGTATCGGTGTGCAAGAGCCGTATTTTGGAAGATTAGACTTTCGAGAAGAAGGTAAGGAAGAGGTTATGCCAATTTACATCGGTAAAGTAGGTGTTTCAGATAAGGATACGATGAAACCAATTGTTATTGATTGGCGAGCACCTGTCGCAAGTATGTTTTATTCATTTACAGGTGGTGATGAATTAGCATTTTATCAATCACCAGACGGATTAGTAGAAGGTGATGTATATTTAAAGCGAAACATTTCCATTCGAAAGAGAGAACTAGAACGTGTTGTTGATACATATGTGAAAGGAAATGAAGACGTATCACATGCTGATGATTTTCTTCTATATCGATTAGGTGAGAATAAAGATAATAAATTAAAAGATATCGTTTCGACTATACAATCGGAACAAAATGATATTATTCGTGCGGAAAGAAATTTACCATTATTAATTCAAGGGGTTGCAGGAAGCGGAAAAACAACAATCGCTTTACATCGCCTTGCTTTTTTAATTTATGAATATCGCGAACAATTAGAAGCCGAGAGAATGATTGTATTCGCTCCAAACAGTTTGTTTTTAGACTACATTTCCAGCGTACTTCCTGAATTAGGGGTAGGGAATATTAGTCAAACAACGTTTCCAGATTGGGCGTTACGTACGTTAGAGGGTTCGGTGAAACTAAAGCAGACGGAAGAAAAATTGAAAGAAGCTTTTTCTATTAATCGCGATGAAAGTAAAGTTATGCTCGGTAAATTAAAAGGTACGCTGGAGTTTAAGTCGTTCATTGAAGAGAGAATGATTCAATTTGAACAAGAATTAGTACCGACAAGCGATTTTGAAGCATGGGATAAAGCTGTTATTCCAGTAGAAGACATAAAGAAATGGATGCAAGTTGAATACAAACATTATCCATTGAAGAAAAGAAGAGAACGATTAGTCGGCCGCATGAAGCGCTGGATTGAAATTGAACTTAAAAAGTATGGGGAAACAAACGAGAAAAAGTTACTAAAAAAAGAAGCAACAAAGAGATTGAATACATATATGAAGTTTTGGCCGAAAATGAGCGCGCTGTCATTATATAGTTCAATGTTGAAGAGTAAAGAAATACTGGATATATTACCTGAAGGGCTAGTTCAAGAAACAGAAAAGTATTGCCGGAAAAAAGAAGTGTATGTAGAAGATTTACCTGCTTTAATTTACATACATCATCGTACTACAGGTATTGAAATTGGACAGAAGTTTCATCACGTCGTTATTGATGAAGCGCAGGATTTCTCGCCATTCCAAGTGTATGTATTAAAAGAAATTACACTAGGTAACTCTTTCACTATATTAGGTGATTTATCACAAGCGATTTATGATTATCAAGGAATTGAGGATTGGAGTGCTTTTAAGGAAGTATTCCAAGAAACAGGTTATTATGAACTGACGAGAAGTTACCGTTCAACAAAAGAAATTATTGAATTTGCGAATGAAATAATTAAGAATGCTGAAATACCAGTAGGACTGGCAACACCTGTTTTCCGTAGCGGAGAAGAAGTGAAAGTAATTCACACGGAAGATCAATTCAATGAAATTGTGAAGACGTTACAACATTTACAACATAAAGATGTGAAAACAATTGCGGTAATAGGTAGAACAGACGATGAATGCCGTGATATGTATGAGAAATTAACGAATGCAGGATTGACTGTAAATGTTATTGAAGCAGATCAAAGTAAATATGAAGGTGGTATTTCGGTAGTACCTGTTTATTTAGCAAAAGGTTTAGAATTTGACTCTGTAATTCTCACTGATGTTGATGAGGAGCATTACAAAAATACAAAACATGATGCAAAGTTACTATATGTCGGATGTACGAGATCACTTCATGATTTATGGATTTTCCATGGCGGGGAAGCATCGCCTTTAATTAAAGGGTTAAAATAAATAAAAAGTTCAAGAGGTTTTTCTAGTAATGAATAGAAAGACCTCTTGTTTTCTATATGAAGTTATAGAAGAGAAAAAATGATTATGATTACAAAGTAATAACAAAAAGAAATTGGGAAATCGCAAAAACAACTGGAGAAATTAATGAAGAATTACTTATAAAAATAGGGATATTTTCAAAGGGAGTGAATGGTAAGATATAGAATATTTAATATAGAGAGATTGATTTATGATAATATAACTTCTTTACGTATCTTGTTAAGTAGTTTTTTATATTTTATAAAAAGCGTTTTTTATCACATTAATACTGTACGATACATAGTATAAAACACATACTGTATGACATATAGTAATGGAAATGAGGTGGGTGAATGATGGATACTTTATTAAATTCATTAATTACAGAGTTAAGAAGAGGGACGTTAACATTAGCTGTTTTAAGCCAATTAAGAACACCGCAGTACGGATATTCACTTGTCCAACTATTAGAGAAATCAGGAATTCTAATCGATCAAAGCACCTTATATCCGCTACTTCGCCGATTAGAAAAGCAGGAATTAGTGACGAGTAGTTGGGATAAAACGGAGAGTAGACCCCGTAAGTATTATGTTTTGAGCGAATATGGAGTAGAGATATTTTTACAGTTGAAAAAGGAGTGGATAAAGGATTCGAAAGAACTTTATAACTTATTAAAGGAGGATGACGAGAATGAACTTAATTGAAGTGTACATTCAGGAAGTTGCGAAAAGATTACCTGAGAAAAACCGTGATGATATTGTACTTGAATTACGTTCGACAATCGAGGATATGTTGCCCGATGATTATAATGAATATGATGTAAAAAGTGTTCTTACAAAATTGGGGAGTCCAGTCTCATTAGCTAACGGATATATGGATAGACCGATGCATTTAATTGGACCACGTTATTTTGATGTATATATGACATTATTAAAAATGATTATTCCAATTGCAGCTGTTATCGCACTCATTGCAATGGTTGCAGAAAATTTTATAAGTTATACTGGTGATCAAGCAGTATTAAATGTTATTTTACAATTAATAGGTAAAGGTATTGGAGAAATTTTTGAAGTAGCCCTTCATGTATTTTTCTGGTTAACACTTGTATTTGCTATTTTAGAAAGAACGGATAAAGACAAAAATACCGAGCCGTTGACAACAAGTTTAAAAAAATGGACGCCTGATGATTTGAAAAATATTTCATATGTCCCGAAGAAAAAAGCAATTTCAAAGTTTGAAGTTTTTGGAGGTTTGATGTGGACGGCAGTATGGGCTACACTTTACTTTTATGCGAATCATCTTGTAGGCGTATATAATGGTACGGAAAAAGGACTTGAGTTTGTCGCACCGACGTTTAATCAAGATGTGCTACTTCAATACTGGCCACTTGTTGTGATTATGGTTATATTTGAGGTAAGCATGTCCCTTTACAAGCTAGTACAAGGACAATGGACAAAAAGATTAGCGATTGTAAATACTATTCTTCAAGTAACAGGAACAATAGTATTCATTATAATTGTCATAAATCCACATGTATTTAACGAAGGATTTATTACGTACGTGGCAAACGTATTTACTATTTCCACAGAGGAATTTAAAAAGTGGCTAATTGGCGGCGGAAGTTTAATTTACATGTTATCTGCTATATTAAATATATTTGATGGCTTCAAGAAAGCTAGTATTCGTATGTGGAAATAAATCTGAAATTTCGTTAAAATAAAATTATTCGAAAGGTAAAGTGATAGGAAAGGAAGAAAACAATGATAAGGGAAGCAACGAAAAAAGACTTAGCATATATTTTAGATATTTATAATGACGCGATACTGTATACAACAGCTGTATATGCATATACCTCTGTAACCCTTGAGAATAGAATAGATTGGTATGAACAAAAAAAGGCTGAAGGTTACCCGATTTTCGTATACGAACTAGATAATAAAGTAGTGGGTTTTGCAACATTCGGCCCATTTAGAGCATGGCCTGCCTATAAATATTCAGTTGAGCATTCTATATATGTTGATAAGGAATATAGAAAAAATGGAATTGGGACGTTTTTAATGAACGAATTGATTGCAACTGTAAAAGAAAGAGAATATATGACTTTAATTGCTGGAATTGATGCAGAAAATACACAAAGTATTGCCTTGCATCAAAAGTATGGATTTGTTCATGCAGGAACTATACAAAAAGCTGGTTATAAGTTTAATAAATGGCTAGATTTAGCTTTTTATCAATTGGAGCTTAATGGTCCTGAAAATCCTATTGAAGAATAGAAGTTTTTCGGGAAAAATATATGATTTTAGGTAGCACAGAGTAATTCTTGCTACCTTTTTCTTATTGCCATAACAAACATAATCCATTAAAAAGGTTTTTTATATTCTATATTGAATTATTAGAAGGTGATATAACGATGTGAAATGAGGAATGGGGATTTATATGACGGGTGGTTTACCCAACGCTACAATAAATATTGGTATAATAGGAATGTTTCATGAATTTCCGTTTCTTTATGTAATTGGAGGTAAAGAGTTGCCTAATCGATTTGAAAATAAAGAGATAGATGAAGCTTTCGTAGTATCTTTGAAATATATACAAAGATACTACGAAAGCATGCTAGGAGTGAGCGATTGAAAAGAAATTTAAAAACTTCAACAATCATCATCTTAATTTTAACAATTAGTATTTTGGAAATTGGAATCGCACTATATGATCGTTCTTTGTCATTACATACAATTTATTTTGCAGCGATCCTTATTTGTATTGTATTGCTTTTTGGCACACGTGTTTCCGAAGAGAAAGAAAATACATCGAAACAAGGAAGGAGAAAAACTGCTCTTATATTTTGGCCATCTATTTTATTGTCAATGGCTTGTTTTGCAGTTGTAAGTTACGTAAGAACAGGTTATGTCTCTATACCTGGGATAATTGGTTTTACATGCTTTATTACATACGGAGGATTTGTTTTTATAAGTATTTTAAAGCGAAGAAATAAAAATTAAATGTAGCTTACTAAGCTGAAAGGATGGTATAGATGAAACATATAGAGAGTGGTACTCGCAATGAAGGAGAATACATAAAAAATAAAGTCATTCAATATAACATGTCTATCTTAACAGAGGAAGTAAAACAACAGATGGAACAAGTAAGTTTTGTAGTGAAAGATGAAAAAGGAAAAATCTTTGGTGGCGTAACGGGTACGATGTATTTCTATCATCTTCATATCGATTTTTTATGGGTTGATGAATCTGTTCGTCATGATGGATACGGCAGTCAATTGCTGCATAAAATCGAAGAACTTGCGAAGGAGAAAGGGTGTAGATTAATATTATTAGATTCATTTAGTTTCCAAGCACCAGAGTTTTATAAAAAGCACGGTTACCGAGAGTATGGTGTTGTTGAAGATCACCCGAAAGGACATAGTCAGCACTTTTTCGAAAAGAGATTATAATAATATTATGTAGACTAGATGACAGGAGTATTAAAATGTACACTTATAAATTGCAACACGAACAACTGATCTGTCCAGAAAAAATAAAAACACTTTATGATTCTGTCGGTTGGTGGCCAGAAAGAAAAGAAATAGAGATTGAAAAAATGTTAAAGAATAGTATAGCAATTGGAGTATGGAAAGAAAACGAATTAATTGGATTTGCTAGAGTCGTTTCTGATGGTATTTTTCGAGCATACATAGAAGATGTTGTCGTACATGGTAGTGTAAGAAATAAAGGTATTGGAGAGAAGATGCTTACAATGTTACTCGAGGAAATATCTCATATTCATATTGTTAGTCTATTTTGCGGAGAGAAACTAATGCAGTTTTATGGTGAACAGCAATTTCAAGCGACGAAGCAAATTGTGATGCACCGTAATCAAATCGTGAAAGAATAAGAGGTGCCAATTAGAATGAATGCAACAAGAGCATATTGTTTATCGAAAAGAAAAGCGACAGAAGATTCTCCAGATGGCTGGAGCGCAACGTGTATGAGGTTAAACAATAAAATATTTGCGATATTGAACCATGAAGAAGGTGAAAAAGCTGCGATTACATTAAAATGTGATCCAGAACTCGCATTAAGAATCAGAGAAGATTATCCTGAAACAATTATCCCAGGGTATCATATGAATAAAAAGCATTGGAGTACAGTGTACATACATAAGGAGGTAGGACAAGAACAAATTAATAAGATGATAGATTGGTCGTATGATTTAGTACTGCGCTCATTTTCAAAGAAAAAGCAGCAAGAGTTATTGGATTGAATATAAATTTACAGTTTTAAAAAATTTATCAGGAGATTTTGAAATGAATACGAAAAGAAATAGATTACGATATGCTATGTTTACTATCATTGTTATTATTTTAGGTCTTAGTTCAAGAAAGTTTGCTTTCGCGTTACCGGATTTATTAAATGATTACTTAGGTGATGCGTTATGGGCGTTAATGATTTTCATTGGATTTGGATTTTTGTTTCCTAAAATAGAAACGAAGAAGTTAGCTGTTATTAGTTTACTATTTTGCTACGGGATTGAAATGAGCCAATTGTACCATGCACCATGGATTGATAGTATTCGTGCAACGACTTTAGGTGGACTCGTTTTAGGTTATGGGTTTTTGTGGAGTGATTTAGTTGCTTATACGATTGGTGTGGGGATAGGAATACTTTTAGAACTTAAGTTAAGAAAGAAATAAGAATTAAAAAAGGGGGTATTTGTATATGGAGAATGCATTGGAAATTGCAAAATTTTGGTTTCAAAATGAACAAGTGATAGCTACAGTCATTCAATCGAAAGTCACGAAGCTTACGTGTAATAATAAAGTGTATATATTAAAGGAAAAGGGATCGATAAAGCAGCTTCTAGTTGAAATAAACATATTGGAGCAAATGTATGAAAAAGGAATTAAGGTACAAAGAGTAGTGAAAATGGAAAATGATGAAAAGTATGTTTTATATAAAGAGAAATATTATTGCTTATATGAGTATATTGCCGGAAGTGTTTTAGAAATAAAAGATACGAACAAGCTGACAGAGCTAGCCGGCGCAATTGGAGAAGAAATAGCTACTCTACATAAAGCACTAAATTCAATGGATAATAGTAACGAGCTAATAAAAAGGGATTTGTATAAAGTGGTATACGGATGGGCTTTGCCAATTTTAGAAAAGAATGAGTATGTTCATCAGGCTGTAATTCAAAAAACAGATCAAATACATATAGCTTTCAAAGAAATGGTTCATTCACTACCAAAACAAATTATTCATCGTGATATGCACTTGTCGAATGTAATTTTTAAAGGGAATGAATTTCAAGGTTTTATAGATTTTGAGCTTTTAGAAAGCAATGTAAGAGTATTTGATTTATGCTATTGTTGTACGAGTATTTTAAGTGAGTTATATAGTAATGAAACATTAAGAGAGAATTGGCTACATATCGTTATTAAGGTCTTTGAAGGATATTATAAGCAAAATAATTTAACGAGAGAAGAATTACAATCTATTTGGTATGTTATGCTTTCGATTCAAGTTATCTTTATTACTTATTTTGTCCAGGTACCAGACTTATTAAAGCTAAATGAAGAGATGTTCTTTTGGATTTATGCTAATAAGACAGATATTGAAGAATCTATAAAAAAGGCCATATTAATATGAAAAAAATAATATTAATCGGTTCTGGTGGTTCAGGGAAATCTACATTAGCAAAACAATTAGGTAATAAATTACATATTAAGGTCCATCATCTGGATGCATTGTTTTGGAAAGCGAATTGGGAAGGTGTTCCGAGAAACGAACAAATAATAGTTCAAAACAACTTAATTAAAGATGAGAAGTGGATTATTGATGGGAATTATGGCGGGACGATGGAGATAAGACTGAATGCAGCTGATACAATTATATTCCTCGATATTCATAGAACAATTTGTGTATATCGTGCTTTTAAAAGAATGATACAATATCGAAATAAAACAAGACCAGATATGGGTGCAGGATGTGATGAAAGGTTTGATTTGCAATTTTTTAAATGGATATGGGAATACCCTAAGAAGAAAAGGTCTGCAATTTTAGAAAAACTAGAGGAATTAAATAAAGAGAAAAAAGTTATTATTTTAAAGTCTCCAAATGAAGTACAACAATTCTTAAAGGAAGTAAATTAAGCTATGTTCCATTTTGAAATGGGGGATAATATGGAATGAAATGATTCGCTTGATTGATTCTTATATGGTAAAAATTCCGCTGGGAGAAGTTGTATGAAAAGATGATTGTATAAAAAAGAATGGGAAGTTCAAATTAAACTGATACAAATAACAAAAGAGGGTATTTGTGCTCTTAACAATATAGAAATGATTTAACTTAAGGGGTGTTTGAAATGGCTAGAGTATTATTCATTAACGCCGGGTAAGAAGGGCATATAAATCCAACAAAACTTCATTGTGGAAAATTACGTGCCACAAATCGAACTCTTAACATATACGAAATTATTTATTACACACGGCGGGATGAATAGCACACATGAAGCTCTCTATAATGGAGTTCCTCTCGTTGTAATTCCGCAAAGTGCAGATCAGCCAATAATTGCAAAGCAAGTGGAGAATCTAGGGGCAGGGGTACAGTTACAAATGAAAGGATTATCTGAGGAAGAACTACGTGAAAGTGTAGAGCTAGTGTTACATAATCCATCGTTTGAAAAATTTCAACAAATACAAGTTTCATAAAAAAATTAAAGCGTCAATACAGTGAAGAATATGATAAGTTTTATGAGATCAATGAATAGAGTACAGAAGGGGCGTTATATGAATCTACACTATGGATTCATATAATGCCCTTTTTACTATGCTAATACTTTTGTCATAAGAATATGAGGAATGCCATCTTCCATAAATATATTAGAAGAAGTTTGATAGCCTAATTTTTTATAAAATCCTTCCGCTTGTGTTTGTCCATGTAATTTCACTTTTGTTGCATCTTTGTTTCGAGCAATCTCTTCTAATCCTTGAATAATTACTTTACCTAGTCCGTATTTACGATAGTCTTTTAAAATGCAAATGCGCTCTAATTTTCCTATGCCATCAACAAATCGTATACGTCCTGTACCTACAGGACGTTCGTTATAATAAACTAAAATATGTTTGCACGACTCACCGATTGTATCAAATGTATCGAATTCATCTTCAAGAGGGACACCTTGTTCTTTTACAAATACTTCTTTTCGAATATGAAAGGCAATTTCTAAATCTGTAAGTTCTGTTATGAGTTTGGATTGCAAAATGTTCAGCCCTTTCTAATGTGAAATGAATGTGTTTTCATAGTATATCATATTGCAAAGTAATAAAGTGAAACTTTAATCAGTGAGGGCTTACTGCACGTTAATGCAGGATAAAAGAAAAAGCTGACATTAAAAGTCAGCTTTTAAAATTCTTTAATGCCGTTTTCTGTTCCGATGATTACTTTACTCGCCATATTTATAAATAATCCTGTTTCAACTACACCTGTAATCATTTTTAATTGTTCGTGTAATTGGGGAGGATTAGATATAGGCTTAGGGAATACGCAATCGATAATTATATTATTATTATCGGTTATAAATGTATCATTATTTTTTAAACGTAACATTGTTTGACACCCGAAAGCTTGGATTTTACTTTCAGTTTTCTTCCATGAAAAAGGTGTAACTTCAACAGGTAATGGGAAAGCACCTAAATGTGTTACAATTTTTGATTCATCAGCAATGATAATAAGTTTTTTAGAGGAGGAGGCAACAATTTTTTCGCGAAGTAATGCACCACCGCCACCTTTTATTAATTGTAAGTTTGAATCTATTTCATCAGCTCCATCGATTGTAAGATCCAGAGTATGTATGTCATTTAATGAAATTAAAGGGATATTTAGTTGCTGTGCCAATAATTCAGTTTCTTTTGATGTTGGTACAGCTTGAATGGATAAACCTTCTTTTACACGCTTTCCTAATTTTTGTATCGTCCAATATGCGGTTGAACCTGTACCAAGCCCAATTTTCATTCCATCTTTTACAAAGTCGGCAGCGTATTCACCAGCGAGTTGTTTGAAGTTCATCACTTTACTCCGCCGGACGCGGTCCAGCATCAAGACCTGAATTTTCAACTGTAAGTACCGGACGAACTACTATATCCTTATGTACACGCATTTGACAAGATAATCGTAAATGATCTTCAATCCCTTTTTCTGTCATTGCATGTTTTTCATTCGCATTCGCTTCACAGAAGTCACCCGCTATAATTTCTACTCTACAAGTTGTGCAACGTGCTTTTCCGCCGCAACGATGGAGTATGTTTACACCGTTGTCTTCAATTGCTAATACTAATTTTGTTCCTTCTTGTACATCAAAAGTTCCCGTACCTTCAATTGTTAATTTTGGCAAATTTGTTCCTCCTCACGTAAAATGGTACATAACATATTTATGACCGCGAATTATTGAACATAAACATAATTTTTTTATATGCCCCGTAACTTTTTTATTTGTTGAATCGTTAATTAAGTAAGCGCTGAAAAGGAGTGGTTATTTTGTGCACAAAAGTTACTCATATTTTAAAGAATCATATCGATATGAATCATTCAAATATAAATTTTTTAATTGAGCAATATGGAGAGTTAAAAAGGTACTGTACGTTTTTAACAAAAAACAGATGGGACGGCGAAGATCTGGCCCAAGATACTGTTTGTAAAGTTCTTCAAAAATATAGTAATAAAGAAATTTGTAGGACGCTTCTCTATAAAATAGCTAGAAATCGCTGGTTAGATCAAGTGAAGGTAAAATCAGTTCAAGAGAAAATGGAAGAGCAAAGTACATTTGTAGAACCACAAGAAAAAATTGCAGATTTACATGAAATGGTAGAGAAAATATTATCTTCATTAAATACACAACAATCCGCAATTTTATTATTAAAAGATGTTTTTCAATATAGTATCGCTGATATTGCTAAAGTATGTTCTATATCAGAAGGAGCAGTGAAAGCTTCTTTATTTCGAAGTAGAAATAGGCTAAAAACTGTAAGTGAAGAAGGGATTGAGATAGTCGAATTCACAGATGATATTGAAGTTGTAGTAACGTCTATTCGTGAGGAAAGGCCAGAATTGTTAACAAAACTTCTTCCGACAATAGACTTTACTAAGTTACCATCTACACAACCAGTCTTATTATTTAGTTCGAAAAAACCTTCTTCCTACAGTTGTATGCTTTGCGTGGCATAACAATTATTGGAGGGATTTAAAATGAATACAATTCCATATGTTGTAGAACAAACAAAATTAGGAGAGCGTTCCTATGATATATATTCACGGTTATTAAAAGACCGAATTATTATGATTGGTTCAGAAATTAACGATCAAGTAGCGAGTAGTATCGTGGCTCAATTATTATTTTTAGAAGCAGAAGATGCGGAGAAAGACATATATTTATATATCAATAGCCCAGGTGGTTCAACGACAGCAGGGTTTGCCATACTAGATACGATGAATCTTATTAAACCAGATGTACAAACGCTTTGTATGGGGTTTGCAGCATCATTTGGTGCATTATTACTATTATCAGGCGCGAAAGGAAAACGGTTTGCGTTACCTAATAGTGAAATTATGATACATCAGCCACTTGGTGGTGCAAAAGGGCAGGCAACGGAAATTGAAATAACTGCCAAAAGAATATTAAAGTTAAAGCATGATATTAATAAAATGATTGCAGAAAAAACAGGGCAATCACTTGAACGAGTAGCCCATGATACAGAAAGAGATTATTTTATGACCGCAGAAGAAGCAAAGGAATATGGGATTGTAGATGATGTTGTTGCGAAAAAATAACATGAAGCAGGCTAGAGAGTAATGGATATTCTCTAGCCTGCTTTTTAATCTTTTATCCATTCATCAACTAACGTTTGGTTCTTTTTAATCCATTTTCGCGCCGCTTCTTCGGGATCTTTCGTTTTATTTAACTCGACCATTAATGTACCAAGCTGTTCATCGTTCATTTTCCATTTGTCAAAGTATTTCACGATATCCGGATGATCTTTTTCGAAACCTTTTCGAACAGAGTAATAAATGTCATCTTTTTCACCATATACTTTCTTAGGGTCTTTTAAATATTTTAAGTCAAATTCTGAAAAGCCCCAGTGTGGATTCCAAAGCGTAACAGCGATTGGTTTCTTTTTCGTATATGCTTTTTTCAGTTCGCTCATCATCGCAGCTTCTGAAGATTGGACAAGTTTTAGCTTAATATCATATTCCTTCATTGCTTTATTTGTTAAATTCATAAGACTGCTACCGGGTTCAATTCCAACAATTTTATTATCCAGTTCATCCTTATGTGCATTTAAATCTTCAATACTGTTAATGTTTTTCACATAGGAAGGAACGACTAAACCGAGTCCAGTTCCTTCATACCATTTTGATTTTAAGACGATATCGTCTTTATAACGATTATTTAACGGCTTATCAGTAACAGGAAGCCATACTTCCAAGTTTGCATCAACATCACCACGAGCAACGCCAGTCCAAATTGCAGCTTTTTCTAAATACATGAGTTCAACTTTATATCCTTTTTGTTCTAATAAGACTTTCCACATATTTGCAGTTGCAATATTTTCTTTCCAACTTGTTACACCAAGTTTAATTTTTCCTTTCGAATTTGCATTTGTTGCATTACATGAAGTGAAAATCATAGTAATAAATAATGCAAGGCATATAAACCATATTTTCTTTCGCATTGAAAACCTCCTAAGAAACGTTTGCCTTTTTAAATAAATGTATAAGTAAGCATTCTTATTATGAACGGAAACGAGAATTTTAAAGAAAACTTATGAATGTCATTTTTATGTAATATTTCTTTGTAAAATCGCAACACTATGTGAATAGATGGGTAGAAAAGGAGTAGTGACATGGATAATACAAAGGTGCGTGTTGAAAACGTAACAAAAGTATTTGGGAAACATCCGCAAAGAGCGCTTACCTTATTAAAGGAAGGGAAAAGCAAATCTGAAATTTTAAAAGAGACAGGAATGAACGTTGGTGTAAAAAAAGCAACGTTTGAAGTATATTCTGGAGAGATTTTTGTTATTATGGGGTTGTCTGGGAGTGGGAAATCTACGTTAGTCCGTATGTTAAACCAATTAATTAAACCAACTGCAGGTCACATTTACATAGACGGTGAAGACATCGCAACGATGGGAAAAGAAGAGTTACGAAGAGTAAGAAGAACGAAAATGAGCATGGTGTTTCAAAAGTTCGCGCTATTCCCGCATCGTACAGTAATACAAAACGTTGCGTATGGGTTAGAAATTCAAGGAGTTCCAGTAGAGGAGCGAGAGAGAAAAGCATTAGAATCGCTACAGTTAGTAGGACTAGATCATCATAAAGATAATTATCCAAGTCAACTTAGTGGCGGAATGCAGCAGCGCGTTGGTATCGCACGTGCTTTAACGAACAATCCAGATGTATTGCTTATGGACGAGTCGTTTAGTGCGTTAGATCCACTTATTCGAAAAGAGATGCAAGATGAATTGTTAGAACTACAAGATAAAATGGAAAAAACAATAATATTTATTACTCACGATCTAGATGAAGCACTTCGCATTGGAGATCGTATCGCATTAATGAAAGATGGCGAAATCGTTCAAATTGGAACGCCTGAAGAAATTATGATGAGCCCAGCCAATGAATTTGTAGAGAAGTTCGTTGCGGATGTAAATTTAGGGAAAGTAATTACGGCGGAATCTATATTAAAACGACCGGAAACGTTATTAATTGATCGTGGACCGCGTGTAGCACTTCAAATTATGAGAAATGCCGGTGTTTCTACCGTATATGTTGTAAATAAAAAATATGAATTTTTAGGTATATTAACCGCAGATGATGCGAGTAAAGCAGTAAAAAAACAGTGGCCGATTGCTGATCTATTACTTAATGATATTCCGCACGTTTATTTAGATACGTTACTGGAAGAAACGTATGCGAAAATGGCAGAGATGAAATATCCATTGCCGGTAATTGATGAAAAGAAAAGACTAAGAGGAATTATTAAACGTGAAAGTGTCATTCAAGCTCTTGCAGGTAACATTGAGGAAGAGGTGAAAGACGATGAATAGTATACCGCGTATTCCGTTAGGGGAATGGGTTGATTCATTTGTTGCGAGTTTATATGAGCACTTTGAAGGCTTGTTCCGAGGGTTCTCTTATATTATCGGCGGATTCGTTGATTTACTCACTAATTTTTTAACAATAATACCAGCCATATTGATGATTATTATTTTGTGTTTCTTCATTTGGTACACAACGAGAAAAGTATCTTTAGTCATTTTTACGCTCATTGGTTTATTATTCATTTTAAATATTAACTATTGGGCACAAACGATGCAAACATTAGCACTCGTACTGACATCTGTTATTATTTCAATTATTGTCGGAATTCCAATTGGAATATTAGCATCTCAAAATGAACGGTTCTCAAAGTTTTTAAAACCGACATTAGATTTTATGCAAACAATGCCAGCTTTCGTTTATTTAATTCCCGCGATTACATTTTTCGGAGTAGGTGTAGTACCTGGGATTATTGCATCAGTAATTTTCGCAATGCCACCGACAATTCGCTTTACTGACTTAGGAATTAGACAAGTTCCAGAAGATTTAATTGAAGCAGCGAATGCGTTTGGATCCACAGCATCACAAAAACTATTTAAAGTACAATTACCACTTGCAACTGGAACGATTATGGCTGGAGTGAACCAAAGTATTATGCTTTCGTTATCGATGGTTGTAACAGCATCACTCGTAGGAGCACCAGGACTTGGAGTAGATGTGTACCGTTCTGTTACACAAGTAAATATCGGAATGGGATTTGAAGCAGGACTAGCTATTGTTGTTATTGCAATTATATTAGATCGCATCACACAAGGATTTCATACAAAAAGAAAATAACACAAAAAACACACTTTATTCTACAAAGTGTGTTTTTTGTATTCAAATTACATAGGACTAATTTTTTATAGCGTATTTAATAGTGACCTGAAAAATTCTTTCATAGGAAGGGGATTGTATAGAAAAACTGGAAACTAAAGGTAACATACATTTTTTTGAAATGTTTAACTGAAATAGTGAATATATTAAGGCATAACAATGGTCATGGAAATAGATTTCTTACATGGGGAGGATGCTATTTTGGCTAATCATAAACAAAGAAACGATGCAATGGCAATAGGTGTCGGTATAGGTATTGTAATTGGTGTAACTCATGGTTTATTTACTGATAATTTATTGATCGGAATTGTGATTGGGATTGCAATTGGAATTATGATTTTTAAGAAAAAATGAAGTTTAAGTAGGGAAGTTGTTGTTTTAATAGATTGAATTTTCGAAACGAAAAGCTTATTTTCCTTTTTTTCATGATATTATATATGGAAAGGATGGTGATAGTATGTCGATATACAATCAAACGGAAATAAACTGCTTCATTTGCAAAAAACATAAAGGAAATATTATAGTTCCAGGTGGAGCTATTTACGAAGATGAACTCGTTTACGTTGGACATGTCCACTGGGATAGTGAAGAAACATACTTGGGTTATGTAATGATAGATATAAAGTGAAACTTTAATCAGTGGGGGTTTTGTTCATCCCCCACTGATTATTAGTTGAACCAATCGGACTTTTACGGACAGTTAATCCCCCACCTAACTTCTTTGCTTCCGCTGAATTTTGAGGTGGGGGGTCTTACTGTCCGTTAAAGCGGGATAAAAAGACATGTACCTGGCCTTGCTGAACTAACAGATGAAGAAGCGAAAGCGTTCGGACTAATAACAAGTAGAGTAAGTAAAGCGCTAAAAGAAAGTGAAAGTGCGGAACATATTTACACTTTTGTTTCAGGAAATGGTGTACCACATATGCATATGCACATCATACCGCGTTATGCAAATACACCAAAAGAGTTTTGGTCACCGACTGAAGTAGCGAAATGGAACGGTGCGCCTTATGGTGACGCAGAAAAAATCAAAAAACTATGCGAAAGATTACGAAAGTATATGGTGAGTGAATATGCATACAACAAATAATAGACAACATTTATGGGTTGGAAGTAGTGAAATGTGTTTAGACGAAGTTTCAGTAAAACAATATGGTGACATCGTGCTCGGTACATATGGTGGGAATATAGGTGCCGGAGCAAAAAAGAACGAAGATGGTGCGTTAGTTTGGTCAAATGGTGATTGGGAATTTGCAGCTATATTAGATGGACATAATAGTGCAGAAAGTGTTGATTTAGTAGTAAATACAATTCAAAAAGAATATGAAAATATAAAAGTGATTTTGAATGAACCAATTAATTCAGTATTTCAGTCTGTTGAAAATCATATACTTACAATTTTTCAGTCATCTTCATTTAAGGAAAAGTGCAAAAAAATTAAAGGTGAAACAGCTTGCTTACTATGTGTAAGAAAAGAAAATTATATATGGTGGCTTTCTATTGGTGATTGTTTAGTGTATGTATTTCATGAAGAGTTACATAAGTTAGGACAATATACATTAAATCAACGTCATTTTTACGAATGGATTGGAAATGTAAACACATTTGATTTACTTGTTCCTTGTTATTCAACAGGCATTCGTGAATTACGTACTGGGAACAATCGAATTGTAATGGTGACAGATGGGGTATTAGAATGTGGGGAACGACGATATGAAACTCCTGCAAATCTGTATAACAATATGAATAGAAATAATGAAAAACTTGAAGAAAGTGTTCATCATATACTAGAGCATGTTCATCATCAATTCGGACGAGATAGTGCGACAATTATTAGTTGGGACGTTGAAAACAAAGAGAATGCTACGTATCCGAGTGATCAGCCAGATAAAAGGTAAGGGAGGAGACATTACTGTTTTTAGTTAAAGTAATTTTATTAGTATTATGGATCATATTTGTAGTTATTTTGGAAAAAGTAGTGAGAAAAAAATTAAATATACCTAAACAAACTGACTGGAATAGTAAATATGTAAACAACGCTCATAAGTGGGGCACTAGGGCTCTTATCATTTCTTATATAATTGTTACAATGATATGTGCCACTTTAAATCCCATTTATATTAGTAATTTACCCATATTATTCTTAATAACTTTATACTGCTTTCAATCATATATGGAGTGGAAATATGATAAAGAATCGAGGGAATATGTCATTTCTTTAGGAACAGTTCCATTATTAATCATAACAGGAATTATGTTTAATCTTTTCTTTTATAGTTATTGGATTTAATCATATGTGGAATGAACGGAGTGACAAAATGGAAATACCTAAATTACGTGCTGAAGTAATGATTTTAAATGAAGATCATTCTGAAGTACTTGTACAATGTGATTTAAGTAAAACATTTTATCGTTTTCCAGGTGGTTCTATTGAATTCGGGGAAACGGCACAAGAAGCTGTTATGCGAGAACTTATGGAAGAATATAATTTAGAAGTTTTTGTTCAAGAATTGGCTGTTGTAAATGAGAATATTTTTGAATGGAACGGAGAAAAGGGACATCACTGTACATTAATACATTGGGGAATTGTTCGAGAAGTAGTTACAAATGAAATAAGGCATAAAGAGCATGAGGATATTATATTAACTTGGAAAAGTCTAGATGAATTAAAGAAGAAACCAACATATCCTGAAGGAATTATAAGTTACTTAGAAGAGGACAACCGTAATATAGTCCACTTTACTTATAATGATTGAATGGAGTTATAGGAGGGAGTGTAATGAGGAACCCTGCTTTTTGGATTATAATTTTTGTTTTTTGTATAGCGTGCTATTTTTTAGATAAGTTTGTAAGAAAAAAACTGAATATGCCAAAGAGAGTTTTTTGGGGATACAATAAATATGTAAATAGCTTACATAAAAAATTAGAAATAGGACTACTTTGTTGTTATTTAATAATTAGTTTTATTGATATCGTTAAGTTTGAAAGCGCTAATATTGCTTATGTCATTTTTGCTTATTTAGGAGGTACGTTAATTTTAAGTGCATGGATGGAATGGAAATATGATAGAGAATCGAAAGAATATATATTTTCGATAATAGGATTATTTGTATTTATTTTTACGACTTCGCTACTATTTTACTTCTTTCCTTCTGTGGCATAATAAAATAATATGCAAGGAATGTAAGATACTTGAAAGAGAATAACCTCCTATCACTTTATTTCAAATAAAGTGATAGGAGGTTATTGAGGCGTAAGTATGTGAAATAGAAAACGTCACTGACTTATTTATTATCGAGCTGTTCCGCCAAACCGATTAAAATTCCTTCTGTTCCACGAATGTAGCAAAGCCGATATGAGTTTTCGTATTGAACCACTTCGCCAACGAGTTGAGCACCAAACTTAGTGAGCCTGGATACCATTTCGTCAATGTCTTCAACGGTGAACATGACACGTAGATAACCGAGTGCATTTACAGGGGCATCCCGATGATCTGATATAGTAGATGGAGTGAGAAATCGAGAAAGTTCAATACGGCTGTGACCATCTGGGGTAACCATCATAGCAATCTCTACGCGCTGAGAATCCAGTCCGGTTACGCGACCAGACCATTCACCTTCGACAATGGTTCGTCCTTCAAGAGTTAAGCCAATCTCTTCGAAGAAAGAGATTGCGTTATTAAGGGATTCTACAACGATGCTGATATTGTCCATTCTTAGTAATTTGTTTTTTTTCATAGTTTTATCTCCTTATGTATAAAAATGTATCCCACTATTTGCTGGACAGCCTAATTGGTGAGGGCTGATTAAAGTTTCACTTTATGATTTGATCGTTTTTAGGATAAATGAATATGTTTTTAATTATGTATTTTATCTAAAATACATTTAATAAAACTTGTTTTATCCTCTGCATATTGATGTTTATCATTAGGATTAGCTTGTGAAAGTTGAGTCTTTAACTGCTCATACTGTATACGAGTGGTTTTGTTGTCTATTAAGTAATCTCTGAATTGTAATTGTTCTATTAAATATTTGTTCCCTCGCTCATACATATGAATTTGATGAGTTCTTGGCTCGCCTTTATTAAAATAGTATCGTTCAGGCAATACATCTTTTCTATATTTATAGTTTAGTAGTTCTAATTTTTTAATACAATGTATACCGTCCCTATAATTTTCTAATTCAATTGCTATATCAATAATGGGCTTTGCACTTAAATGTGGAATAGAAGTACTACCAATATGGTGTATCGCTAAAATATGTTCGCCAATTTGTTCCTCAATGAATTGTTTCTCTTTCATAAACTCAAATTCCCACTCTTCAGTCCACGGAACTAAAAACACTTCACCATGTGGTAAACCTAGCATTTGTTTAGCACCTCTTTCAAAATGATTTTCAATAAAGTTAATTACATTTTTTTGAAGCTTCTTAAAACAAGGTATTCCCACAATCTCCAAGGAAGAAACTTCTTCGCAAAGATCATAAATTTCACACCTTTTCCAATTGGATATCGTAAATTCGTACTCTTAGATTCAGCAATCTCAACTATTTTATTAGCAACATCTATTGGGTTACCAAGTGTATCACTGCCATTATTAATATGTTTTTGTATTTTATTCATATATTCTGTATAAGGAGAGATAGTATTCGATTGATTTTCAGCTAGCTGTTTACCAACGTCCCAAATGTTCGTATTATACGAACCTGGTTCAACTAAAGCAACGTCTATTCCGAAAGGTTTTACTTCTAGACGAAGTGATTCACTCCAGCCTTCTAATGCATATTTTGAAGAAACGTAAGGAGATAAACCGGGGAATCCGACTTGTCCGCTAATGCTGCTTATATTAATGATTTTTCCGTTTTTCTGTTTTCTCATATATGGTAAGACAAGCTGGGTTATTGATATAGCTCCAAATAGGTTCGTTTCAAATTGTTTACGGTATTCCTCCACTGGAATTTCTTCTACAAAGCCCCCATTTGCATATCCTGCGTTATTAATAAGTAGATCTACTCTATTTATTTCTTTTATATATAATTGAAAGTTATGTATAGAGTTTTGATCGGTTACATCTAATTGTTGAACTGTTATGTTTTGCAGCAAGTTGAGTTGAGTAGCTTGAGATATTAAGTTCGCTTGTTTTTCAAGGTTTCTCATTGTAGCGATAACGAAATAGTCTTTTTCCGCAAGTTCAATTGTTGTTAAAAGACCGAACCCACTTGAAGCCCCGGTTATAACTGCGATTTTTTTATTCATTTTTTGCTCGCTTTCTTTTTCTTTTATCATAACGAGTTATGATAAGAAAATCTATTATTCTATCATTCAATTTGAAAGAAGTACCCATTCATGCTATACGAGACTTTTAACGACTTTTAAAAGAGGGAATGATACGGACTTAGCGTATATAGAGAAGTGAGTATGAATACGTTAATGAAATGAGGGAAGAAAAATGGCCCATGCGAAAGAAGTATTAGCAGATCAATTATTAGCAAATGCTAATGATCCTAGTTGGTATATTCCATTTTCAGATGCAGTTAAGGATTTATGTGAGAGGGAGGCGTTCTGGAAACCGAATGAAGAGAGTAATAGTATAGCCGAAATTGTACAACATTTACTGTACTGGAACTCTACGTGGCAAACTAGATACAAAGAATCAAATGTTAACGCTGTGCCCGCGATTGATGATAATAACAAAAGTTTTATGCTTTCAGATAATCAAACATTTGAAGAGTTAAGAGAAAAACTGCTAGAGAAGCTGTTGCAATGGCAAAATCTCATAAATGAAGACAAGGTTGAAAGTGATGTAGTTGGATTTCCTGTACGTGCGAAGTGGTGGGAAGTGTTAGCGAATGTAACAACTCATAATGCGTATCATATTGGTCAAATTATTTACATTCGGAAATTGCAGAAGAGTATTGATAATGAATAAGATAATAATTTTCAAATTAGGTGAACAAAAGTGGACAAAACGAGACAGGTGTCTCATTTTGTCCACTTTTTTATTATGAAAGAAAAAAGAAAACCTATTAAATCAAGGGTTAGAATTTGGCACAGTACTTGCAATATAAAAGGTGAACAAGAAAATAGGAGGGCTGGACATGTTAAAAACAACTGAAAGTAAAGGGAATGAAATTACGAAAGAACAAGCTCGTTGGATGTATGCAAAAATGTTAGAAATTCGTAAGTTTGAAGATAAGGTACATGAATTGTTCGCGCAAGGCGTTCTCCCAGGTTTCGTTCATTTATATGCTGGAGAAGAAGCAGTAGCAGTTGGTGTATGTGCCCACTTAACAGATAGTGACAGTATTACAAGTACACATAGAGGTCATGGACATTGTATTGCAAAAGGTTGTGATTTAAATGGTATGATGGCTGAACTTTTCGGGAAAGCGACAGGATTATGTAAAGGAAAAGGCGGGTCAATGCACATTGCCGATTTAAATAAAGGAATGCTCGGTGCGAATGGAATTGTGGGCGGTGGTTTCCCGCTCGCTTGTGGTTCAGCATTAACGGCTAAATATAAAGGAACAAAAGATGTAAGTGTTTGCTTCTTTGGTGACGGAGCGAATAATGAAGGAACATTTCATGAAGGAGTTAATTTAGCAGCGATTTGGAAATTGCCAGTTATTTTTATCGCAGAAAATAACGGTTACGGTGAAGCAACTACATTTGAATATGCATCAAGCTGTGATTCTATTGCTGATCGTGCGAAAGCTTATAACATTCCAGGTGTTCAAGTCGATGGGAAAGATCTACTAGCAGTATATAAAGCAGCTGAAGAAGCAGTGGAACGCGCACGTAATGGTGGTGGTCCAACAATTATTGAATGTATGACGTATCGTAATTATGGTCATTTTGAGGGTGAAGCTCAAACATATAAAACTGCAGAGGAAAAAGAAGAGCATTTAAATGAAAAAGATGCAATCGTGAATTTCCGTAAACATTTAATTCATGAAGGTCTATTAACAGAATCTGAACTTGTGGATATGGAAAAGGCAGTAGATGAAGCGGTACAACAATCAATTGAATTTAGTGAAAAGAGCCCATATCCAGCTGATGAAGAATTATTAAAAGATGTGTACGTTTCTTACAAATAAGAGGAGGGTGAAAAATTATGACTAGAACAGTAAGTATGTCAACTGCAATTAATGAAGCGATGAAGTTATCAATGCGACGTGATGAAAATGTCATTTTAATCGGGGAAGATGTTGCGGGTGGTGCACAAGTTGATCATTTGCAAGATGATGAGGCATGGGGCGGTGTTCTAGGAGTTACGAAAGGATTGGTACAAGAGTTTGGCCGAAATCGTATTTTAGATACGCCGATTTCTGAGGCTGGTTATATGGGAGCAGCGATGGCTGCTGCTGCAACGGGATTACGTCCGATAGCTGAATTAATGTTTAATGACTTTATCGGAAGCTGTCTTGATCAGGTGTTAAACCAAGGTGCAAAATTCCGTTATATGTTTGGAGGGAAAGCGAAAGTACCAGTTACAATCCGGACTATGCACGGTGCTGGGTTTAGTGCGGCGGCCCAGCATTCACAAAGTTTATATGCGTTATTTACAAGTATTCCAGGTATTAAAGTTGTCGTTCCTTCCACTCCGTATGATGCAAAAGGCTTATTATTAGCTGCAATTGAGGATGATGATCCAGTAATCTTCTTTGAAGATAAAACACTATACAATATGAAAGGTGAAGTCCCAGAAGGGTATTATACAATTCCTTTAGGAAAAGCAGATATAAAGCGTGAAGGTTCGGATATAACGATTGTTGCAATTGGAAAGCAAGTTCATACAGCACTTGCAGCTGCAAAGCAATTATCAGAAAAAGGACTTGAAGTAGAAGTAATCGATCCACGTTCTTTATCACCACTTGATGAAGATACGATTTTAACATCTGTTGAAAAAACAAATCGTCTTATCATCATTGACGAAGCAAATCCAAGATGTAGTATCGCGACAGACATTGCAGCAATTGTAGTAGATAAAGGATTCGACTTATTAGATGCGCCGATTAAACGAATTACAGCGCCACATACACCCGTTCCATTCTCACCACCACTTGAAAAATTATATTTGCCAACACCAGAGAAAGTGATTGAAACTGTATCAGAGATGATGGGAGACCGTTCTTTATTGCATGTGTGATGAAACGATGTGAAGGGAGAGAGAAATATGGCTGTTGAAGTTGTAATGCCAAAGTTAGGAATGGCGATGAAAGAAGGGATTATTACAAGTTGGAATATTAAAGCGGGTGATCATGTAGCGAAAGGTGAATTAATCGCTAGCATTAACTCAGAAAAAATTGAAACAGAAATAGAAGCGCCGGCTGATGGTACTGTACTGGATATAGCTGTAAGCGAAGATGAAAGTGTTCCACCTGGTACTATAATTTGTTATATCGGTAAGCAAAATGAAAAAGTAGAGGTGCATGAACCAGTATCTGCCAAAGAAGAGATGAAAACCAGTACAGATCCGCAAAATGTACAACAGCCAGAACCGTACGCAAAAGGAGAAACAAATAAGAAAAGAATAAAAATATCTCCAGTGGCGAAGAAAATTGCAAAAGCTGAAAATCTAGATGTTGCAAAATTAATAGGAACAGGTCCTGGTGGAAGAGTTACAAAGGTAGATGTATTAAAAGCAATTGAAGAAAAAGTGATAATTCCTAATATGTTTGATGAAGAAGAAGAAAGTAAAGAAATTCCCGTTACTGGTATGCGTAAAGCAATTGCAAATCGAATGCATGCAAGCTTACAAAATAGTGCGCAATTAACATTAACAATGAAAGTAGATGTTACAGATTTAGTTGTTTTACATAAAGAAATAGCGGGAGTTGTACAAAACCGGTACGATAACAAACTAACAATTACAGATTTCGTTTCTCGCGCGGTTGTATTATCACTTGGGGAGCATAAAGAAATGAACAGCGCTTATATAAATGACGCAATTCATCAATTTGAGCATGTTCATTTAGGAATGGCAGTTGCGTTAGAAAATGGATTAGTCGTTCCAGCTATTCGATTTGCTAATAATCTATCTTTAGTAGCGTTATCTAAAGAAATTAAGAGCGTTGCAAAAAAGGCAAGAGAAGGTATTTTAAGTGGCGATGATATGCAAGGAACTACGTTTACAATTAGTAATTTAGGAAGTTTTGGAATTGAGTACTTTACACCGGTATTAAATACACCTGAAACTGGTATTTTAGGAGTGGGTGCAATTGAACATGTTCCGTTATATAAAGGAGAAGAATTACGAAAAGGTAGTATGTTACCTCTAAGCTTAACATTCGATCATCGTGTATTAGATGGCGCACCAGCAGCTGCATTTTTAAGCACAATTAAACGTTATTTAGAAGAGCCTGTAACGATTCTTTTATAAAGAGAAGGTGAGAGAATGAGTGAATTAGTTGTAATTGGAGGCGGTCCAGCTGGCTATGTAGCTGCAATCACTGCTGCTCAAAATGGGAAAGAAGTCGTTCTTATTGATGAAGCAGATCTTGGTGGAACTTGTTTAAATGTTGGGTGTATGCCGACGAAATCATTGCTAGAAAGTGCTGAAGTATACGATGTTGTAAATCATGCAAAACGGTTTGGAATATCAGTAGATGCGCAAAGTATATCAATTGATTGGACCCAAATACAGACGAGAAAATCACAAATTGTTACGCAACTCGTACAAGGCATTCAATATTTAATGAAGAAAAATAAGATACGAGTTATAAAAGGAAAAGCAAAATTTGAAACAAATCATTGTTTGCGAGTTATACAAGATGATAAAAAGGAAATAGTAGTAGATGGAGAGCAATTCATTATAGCGGCAGGATCAGAATCGACAGAATTGCCTTTTGCTCCATTTGACGGGGAATGGATTTTAAATAGTAGTCATGCGATGTCTCTAAAAAATATACCAACTTCATTACTTATTGTTGGCGGTGGTGTAATAGGCTGCGAGTTTGCTAGTATATATAGCCGCCTTGGGACGAAAGTAACGATTGTTGAAATGGCACCGCAATTACTCCCAGGTGAAGATGAAGATATCGCAAATATTTTAAAAGAGAAGCTAGAAAAAGATGGTGTAGAAATTTTCACGGGAGCAGCTTTAACAGGATTGAATAAGCATAAAAAACAAGCGACTGTTGAATATAAAGATAGTATTCATGACATATCACCAAAGTATGTTCTTGTATCTGTCGGCAGAAAACCACGTGTACAAGGATTAGGTTTAGAAAAGGCTGGAGTTCAATTTTCAAATAAAGGAATTACTGTAAACGAGCATATGCAAACGAATGTACCTCATGTTTACGCCGCTGGTGACATTATTGGAGGAGTTCAACTTGCTCACGTTGCCTTTCATGAAGGAACGACAGCTGCATTACATGCGAGCGGAGAAAATGTGAAAGTAAATTATCATGCTGTGCCACGTTGTATATATACAGCTCCGGAAATCGCAAGTGTTGGTTTAACTGAAAAAGGTGCAAGAAAGCAATATGGTGATATTCTCATCGGCGAATTCTCATTTGCGGCGAATGGGAAAGCTCTTATTATCGGAGAACAAACGGGGAAAGTGAAAGTCATTGTGGAACCGAAATATCAAGAAATTGTAGGAATCTCTATTATCGGTCCTCGTGCAACAGAATTAATTGGTCAAGGAGCAGTAATGATTCATACAGAAGTTACTGCTGATATAATGAGGGACTATATTGCAGCACATCCTACTTTATCTGAAGCAATTCATGAAGCATTGCTTCATGCGATAGGGCACGCTGTACATGCTTGAAGATAAAGAGACCAGTCATTTTTAGACTGGTCTTTCTACTGTCTCGTAATATTTAAGTAGCAGTTTATTTAATTGGAATTTTTTATTGTTTTTAGAAGTGATTTCACAATGGTTATTTGATTATGGTGTTTGACATAGCGCCAATTGAGGCTAAAGCTTCATTCACAGGTACGTTCATAGTTGCAGAGTCTGTATAGAATGGATTTAATGCCTCAATATAGAAATATTCATTTTCTTTAACTGTATAACCGTTAACTAATAATTTATGAAGCATGAATAACCCGGCAGTAATTCAGACGGATTACATTGTAAAACGGAACAAACATGCATATAATTAATAGAAGGATAAGGATTCTGAATTTTCGATAAAGGTGGTGGGAACATGTTCACTGAAGAGCGTAGAGAGAAAATTTTAGACCTACTTAAGCAAGATGGAAGAATAATCGCAAAGGATCTTGCGGAACGATTTGATATGTCTATTGATTCTATAAGAAGGGATTTGTCAATTATGGAGAAAGATGGTTTATTAAAAAGAACTCACGGAGGTGCGATTGGACTCGTGCGAGCGAGAAACTTAGCAGCGGAACCATCTGAACGTTATAGTAACAGCTCAGTATACGAAGATGCAATTGCAAAAGTTGCAGCATCTTATATAGAAGAAGGGGATTCTGTTTTTATAGGTGGATCGTCCATTCATTGTGCTATGTTAAAATTTTTACCTGAAACATCTTTTACAGTTATAACAAATTCTATAGAGATAGCTAGTAAATTGCGAGATTGTACAAACATTGATACATATTTAATAGGTGGTAAAGTAAAAAAATCGGGAAATATTACTGATACGCTTGCCTCTGAGTTGATTGGAAGTTTTACCATTGATATTTATTTTTCTACAGGTGGAGGCATTTCATTACACGGTATAAGTACTGCAACACCTGAAGTAGCTTACTTTAGTAAAAAAGTTAGTAAAATTACCAGAAGAAATATTTGTTTAGCTCCCCATAATAAACTGGGAATAGATTGTTTTATAAAAGGAGAGTCTCTGAGTGAACTAGATCTTATTATAACGGATGCAGAGGCTAATAGAGAAATTATTCAGGGATTCGAGCAAAACGGTAAGGCAGTGGTAATAGCACCAATATATTGAATTTAAAAGGAGTTTGCAATGATTATAAAAAAACAAGAGTTTCATATAAATGGACTAATATATACAATTCGTTCTGCAGTTGAAACGGATGCAGATCAATTATCGAAAATAAGAGTGCAAATCGATGGAGAAACTGAAAATATGGATAGAGAAGCTAGAGAGGGATTTATAGATGCAAAAGAATTTCAAGAATTAATTAAAACAGATAGCGAAGAAATGAAAAATCTCTTTTTAGTTGTAGAAATTGATAATAGGATTATTGGATTCTCAAGGTGTGAAGGATCTAATTTGAAGAGGCTGTCTCATAAAGTAGAGTTCGGTGTTTGTATTTTACAAGAGTTTTGGGGCTTTGGAATGGGTAAGAATTTGTTACTACAATCTATTAATTGGGCTGAGGAAAATGAAGTGAAAAAGATAGCATTACAAGTGTTAGAGACAAATGAAAAAGCTATTAATTTGTATAAAAAGTTAGGTTTTGAAGTAGAAGGTGTGTTAAAAAATGATAAAAGACTATCAGATGATAAGTATTATAATACAGTGGTGATGGGAAGGTGTATGGAAACTGTTCATAAAAGAGGTGAAAAGGTATGTTTTACAGAAGGAAGTATTACATAGTAAAAAATGAATTCGTAGGAATATTTAATGATCATTTCAATAATACGAATTTACCTAATCAATTAAAGTATGGCTCTCGACTAATAGGGCGCTGGATGAAAGATAATAGTAATGATACAACTGAAGTATTTGCAATATGGGAATATGATAATTATGAAGAATATGTAGAAATTGAAAAGAAAATTAGAAATGATAAAATACACGTTCAAAGAATTCATGATTGGTATGATAAATATGGCGGGAAAGAATATGTTTTACGAGAGTACATAATGGAGATGAAAAATGAAGAGTTAATATGTACTGTTACACGATAGAGAGGTGAGAAGTAATGGAAACTAGAATGAAATTATTAATTAGTTTAGCATCTACTATATTATTTATCGTCGCAGTGGTGATATTCTTTCTAAATAACAATCCGATAAAGTGGTTTTGGTTATGTATTTTACTAGGATCAGTTATCCAAAATGTAGCGGTATGGAAAAAATATAAAGAACTTCATTAAGATATTCAAATTGTTAACATATTTGTGTCGTCTTTCCAGTTTTATTGAAAACGCTTTACCCTCGTTTTATAATAAAGGTATGCTTTTATCCCGCATTAACGGGCAGTGAGACCCACCGATTAAAGTTTCACGTTACAAATCTCCAAAATAATTAAAGGGGAGATGATACGATGCTAGCTTCACCGTTTTACTTACATACATGGAAAAAGTTTGTGAATGAAGGTGTTCTTGATTCAAATCGGATAAATACAAGAATTTCAGAGTCGTGGCACCGTTGTAAACAAGCTAATGTAAATCCTCATATGAATAAAGGTCAGAATGTTTTGACTTCCGTTTTTTTTCAAGATCAAAGAAAGAAGAGTGAAATCTTCCTTGATATAGCATTACCTCATTTACAAAATATGAATAAAACAATAAATGAACTACAGATGATGGCACTGTTAATTGATCCAGATGGATATGTGCTTTCATTAAGTGGAAATAAACAAACTTTAAAACGAGCGAAACATATAAATTTCATTGAAGGTGTGAAATGGACAGAAGCAGCTGTTGGCACAAACGCAATAGGAACAGCGTTAGAAATTGAAGAGGCTATCATGATAAGTGGTACAGAGCATTATTCTGTCGCATCTCATAGTTGGAGTTGTGCAGCTTCTCCTATTCATAATGATGATGGGAAATTAATTGGTGTTCTTGATTTTTCCTGTCCAATTGAGTTTTCACATCCATATATGCTTGGAATGGTAACTTCAATTGCTCATGCGATTGAACGTGAATGTAGTATTCGAGTACATCAAAATGAACTACATTTAATTCATCGTTTTTTAGATGTAATTGATAGTGATGAACAAGTCGTTATTTGTAATCATCGTGATATTGTTGTTTCGGCAAGTAAACGAATTCGTGACCGAGTATCGAATTGGTCGAGAATGAAACTAGGAGATTTAATGCAACATGGATTGCATATTAAATTAGAGGTACCTGTATATAGTAATGAAAGATTGATAGGAAAATGTATGTATTTAGAGGGAAATAAACAAACGAATTTATATACTGCTTTCCCGTCTGTAAATGGAATTTCTTTTCCAGGAGTTATTGGGACAAGCGATTCATTTCAGCATACATTAGAAGAAATTCAACTTGTTTCACCTACTGATACTAGTGTGTATGTATGTGGCGAAACAGGTGTGGGAAAAGAATACGTGGCGAGAGCTATTCATGAAAATAGTCCTAGAAAAAATGGCCCTTTTATAGCTGTAAATTGTGGTTCATTACCGAAAGAATTAATGGAAAGTGAATTGTTTGGTTATGCTGAAGGAGCATTCACAGGTGCGCGACGCCAAGGGTATAAAGGAAAATTTGAACAAGCGGACGGAGGGACATTGTTTTTAGATGAAATTGGTGAAGTGCCACCAGAGATGCAAGTGGCACTTTTACGTGTTTTACAAGAACGGACAGTAACACCAATAGGGAGTTCCAAAGAGGTTCCAGTAAACATTCGTATTATTACTGCGACACATAAAGATTTACTACGGTTAGTAGAAGAAGGGAAATTCCGTCAAGATTTATATTATCGTTTACACGTTTATCCGATATATGTTCCAGCATTATTAGAAAGAATAGAAGATATTCCTTATTTCATACAACATTTTTGTGAACGAAAGAACTGGAATATTCAATTTCCAAAGAGTATTTGTGATCAATTTTCACAGTATAAATGGCCAGGAAATATTCGAGAATTATTAAATGTATTAGAACGCATTTACATTTTGTCACAAGGAAGGGGAATATGCGAAAAACAAATCTCTTTTTTATTACAAACAATGATGAGAAATGAAGAGCGACTTGAATTGCAAGCGGAAAATAAAACAGAATATACATTAAGTTTCCGTGAAAAAATACAGCGTGATAGTATGACTGAAGCCTTGCAAAAGACGAATGGAAATGTTTCGTTAGCTGCAAAGTTATTAGATGTGCCCCGTAGTACATTTTATAAGCGAATGCAAAAATTTAATCTATAAAAGTAGATTTTTGTAATCTACTTTTTCTTTTTGAGCCCATGTTCTGTCGGAATGTGCGCTTACCGGGGAAATAATAGAATAGTTGAATGGGAAATTTCCTAAAGGAGGTTAGTGTGTGAAGTATATTGAAATTGGAATCGGCAATAGGTGGCTCGTTCGAACAGAAACGGAAAATAAAGATGGAACTGAATTTGAAGAAAGAGGAATTATAAAACCTATTTATTTTGAGTCTTTATATGTACGTATTTGGTTTCGGAAAACGTGCTTTATTTTTGATACGAAAGAGGGGTTTAAGAAAGTAAAGAAAAGTAGAGATGAGTATAAGTTTATTGTTGGAATGGTGAGTAGGTTAGAACAATAGATTCAAATAGAAGGTGTTTTTATGATTAGACTTACTACATTCATACTCGCGATTATTGTAATGTGCTATTCCATTTACAGCTGGAATGATGATTCTAAGGAAAGTATGCTCATTTTACCATTATTGTTAAGTATTATGCTTGCTAGTATGGGGGTACAAAATTATAAGAAGGATGAAAAAGAAAATAAGAACATAGGGATACTTCTCTTACTCACATCGCTATTTTGTATCATTGTTTCGTTAATAAAATATTTCAAATAACACTTGTATTTCACTATATAAAATATGACATAATGATTTAGATGTTATAGAAAAAGAAATATATATGTTATTTGAGGAGAGAAATCGAATGAGTTTTGCATTAGAAATAATAATTGACGCACCAATTGAAATGGTGTTTGACTATATAGGTAAAGAGGAGAAAATAAAAGAATGGAATACGTTTATAGTTGAAAATCGTTATCCTACAAATATTGATTTAGAAAATCCCCGTGCAGGAGATACATATATTTCTGTTCAAAAAATTGGGAAGAAAATATTTGAAGTTGAAGCAGAAATATTAGAATATGATGCACCGCATCTTATTTCAGTTGGTAGTGAAATGAAACAAGGTTATGGAGCAACAACTTATATGTTAGAAGAATCTGATGAAGGTACAGTACTTACACTTATTTCAGAATTTGAGCCGAGTAATCTTTATTATAAGATCGTTCATAAGTTAACAGAATGGATGTCACGTGAAATGTATGGAGGAGAACTTGAACGTTTAGCAGCATGTGTAGAAGCTGTGTATCATAAGGAAGAAGCTTAATATAAAATTAGATGAAACCGTTACTTAATGTGCTGAGTAACGGTTTGTTTTTTTAAATCTTAGTGATCGTCTCATACAATTTTTTATTAATACAAAATTTTTTTGTTATCCAACAAGTAAGTTTAGAACGGATAAAGTGAAACTTTAATCAGTGGGGGTTTTGTTCATTCCCCACTGATTATTAGCCCTCACCAATCGGGCTTTTATGGGCAGTTGAGCCCCCACCTAACTTCTTTGCTCTCGCTGGATTTTGAGGTGAGGGTCTTACTGCCTGGCGAATAGCGGGATAAAAAGGCTATTAACCGTATTCTTATTTGCCCTTTAGTTAGAAATCACTGTAAACATTCCGGTCATATTAGGTGCGTAATTTTTGAAAGTAAATTTTTCATAAAATTCATCTTTTCCTCTTGAAGCAAATAAACCGACAAATGCCTTATCTGGTGCATTTTCTTCAAGAAATCCCATTAGAGATTGCATGATTTTCTTACCAATACCTTTTCCTTGATAGTCAGGGTGAACTACTACGTCTTGAATATAGAAATAAATAGCACCATCTCCTACAATTCGTCCCATTCCTATGATGTTATGTTTATCTTTAACAATAACGGAAAATAAAGAATTTTGTATTGAAATTTTTGCAGCATCAAAATTCATAAAGTCTTTCCACCCAACACTTGAACACAAATATATGTATTCATCTAAAGTTGGAGATGTATTTGTTAACATTTCATAGTTTCTAATCATATTTTCACCTCTTAGAAATATTGGTCGTTACTTGTACACAAAATCAGTTATTATTTTTTAAGAAATATAATTTTGTAAAAGGAAAAATCGACTGTACTTGAATGAACTGCTTTAAGTATTACGTAAAGCAAATACAACAATTTAATAATATTATATAACAATTATTAGAAAAATGGATTTTTTTATTCGAGTGGAGGGAAATACATGCCGATGTCAGTATACTATAGAGAAATCCGTGAAAAATTAGGATCTGATCTTATTTTCATGCCGAGTGTAGCTGCTATTATAAAAAATGAGCAGGGGGACATCTTATTTCAATATCCTGGAGGAACACACTGGAGTTTGCCAGCTGGAGCAATTGAACCTGGGGAAACTCCAGAAGAAGCAGTAATTAGAGAGGTTTGGGAAGAAACGGGATTGAAAGTGCGAGTAAAAAAACAAAAAGGTACATTTGGAGGGAAAGAGTTTCGTCATACATATTCAAATGGAGATCAAGTAGAATACATTGTTATAGTGTTTGAGTGTGAAATTATTAGCGGTGAGCTGAAATCAATGGATGGTGAATCTTTAAAATTACAGTATTTTTCTTTATATAAAAAACCACCGTTAGCATTACCGTATCCAGATAAAATATTTTTATAGATGTAAAATAGCACACCTTTAATAAATAAGGTGTGCTATTTATATAACCCCGTCGTATACATTTCAGTTAATGTATACACAATTTCTTCTAAGTTTATCTCTTTATCCTTTTGCACAATAGTCCAAAGAAATGATTCATTCATTGCGAACCAACCGCGTGCTACAATTCCTTTATTTAATCCCGAATGCGCTAATTCATTTTTTTGAGAGTAAGCGATATCCTGGGTAATGCTTTTTATAAAGCGTTCTCGAATCTCATCCCATTTTTGACGTATCTCTTTTGATAATCCTATCGCTTCCTGCACAACTTGCAATATGGCCCGTTCGTCTTCAGCTAATTGGAGGAATGCTCTAACTTGATTTTGGATCATATCATGTGCTTCTTCTTTTGTTTGAGGGAAGAAAGAGCGCTCAGCAATATCATAAAACCGATTCATAACATCTTCCATTAAAACAATAAGGAGATCATCTTTGTTTTTAAAGTATACATACGCTGTTCCGTAACCAGTTTCTGCATGTTTAATAATTTGTGTGATTGTAGTTTTCTGAAATCCATTCGTTATAAAAATAGTATAGCCAGAATGTAAGAGTTTCTTTTTTGTTTCTAGGGAGCGGTGTTTTCTTGTTGAAAGTGTAGGTTGTTTCAAGGAATCACCTCTTTATACTGAAATATCTGAAAATATAATTGTATTGTAAAAGAAGTGCACATATAAAGTCAACTGACATAATATCATTGACGTTTTATCAACTAAGGTGATATATTTCAATTAGTTAGAATAAAAAGAAAATTAAGAGAAGGTGACACCATGTATAAAGAACCATTTCAACCAACTTATGAGTATGCGCTTGAATGTGATAAACATGATGAACTGAAAGATTTCCAAGCTGAATTTTATAAAAAAGAAGGAATAATATATTTAGACGGAAACTCATTAGGATTACTTTCAAAAAGAGCAGAGAAGTCGTTACTTACTTTACTAGATTCATGGAAAGAGTATGGCATTGATGGCTGGACGGAAGGTGAACATCCATGGTTTTTCCTTGCAGAGAAATTAGGTGAATTGACGGCACCTCTTATTGGGGCTTTACCGGAAGAAACTATTGTAACCGGTTCCACAACTGCAAATATACATCAAGTGATTGCGACGTTTTATGAGCCGAAAGGAATACGTACAAAAATTCTTGCAGATGAATTAACTTTCCCATCAGATATTTATGCACTTCAAAGTCAAATTCGTTTAAAAGGATTAGAGCCAGACGAACATCTAGTGCGAGTAAAGAGTAGAGATGGCAGAACACTAAATGAGGAGGATATCATTGAAGCAATGACAGATGATATCGCTTTAATTTTATTACCTTCTGTACTATATAGAAGCGGGCAAATTCTTGATATGAAACGTTTAACGGCAGAAGCTCATAAACGAGGCATTTATATCGGATTTGATTTATGTCATTCAATCGGTTCTATTCCGCATCATTTCAAAGAGTGGGATGTTGATTTCGCTGTATGGTGCAATTATAAATATTTAAATGCAGGACCTGGTGGTGTTGCGGGCCTTTATGTAAATAATAAACATTTTAATAGACTTCCAGGATTATCTGGTTGGTTTAGTTCTAGAAAAGATAAGCAGTTTGATATGGAACATACATTAACAGCAGCTGATCATGCAGGTGCGTATCAAATTGGTACCCCTCATGTATTAAGTACTGCACCATTAATCGGTTCTCTTGAAATTTTTAAAGATGCCGGTATTGATAGATTACGCGAAAAGTCGCTTCATATTACGAGATATATGCTTAATTTAATTGATCATGAATTAAAAGATTTCGGGTTTACAATTGGAAATCCGTTAGAGGATGAAAAAAGAGGTGGCCACATTTATTTAGAGCATGCGGAAGCAGCGCGTATATGTAAAGCGTTAAAAGCAAATGGGGTAATTCCAGATTTCAGGGCTCCAAACGGTGTAAGACTTGCACCAGTTGCTTTATATAATACGTACGCGGAAGTGTGGAACTCTGTACAAATTTTTAAAAAAATTATGCGAGATGAAGAGTATAAACAATTTGAAAATAAGCGAGAGGTTGTGGCATAAGTATGAAAACCTCACAGTGGATTGATATTTCACAACCATTAAATAATGAGATTGCAACTTGGCCAGGAGATACACCATTCTCGTATGAAGTTTCATGGTCAAAAGAAGAGAGTGGCTCAGTAAATGTTGGAAAGTTAACGATGAGTATACATACAGGTACTCATATTGATGCACCTTTTCATTTTGATAATGACGGAAAGAAAGTAATCGATTTAGATGTTCAAGTTTATGTAGGACCTACGCGAATTATTGACGTTTCTAATTTTGGAAGCATTGGAAAAAAAGAATTAGAAAGTTTTAACTTAGAAGGTGTAGAACGATTGTTATTACGTACATCTTCACATGGTAAAGCTGAAGAGTTCCCAGATGTAATACCGCATTTACGTGCGGATATAGCGCCATTTCTTTCAGAGAAAGGTATACGTTTAATCGGAGTAGATGTACCATCAGTTGATCCGCTAGATGATAAAGAATTAGCAGCGCATCATCAACTATTTAAACATGGAATTCATATTTTAGAAAATGTCGTACTAGATCACGTAGCAGACGGTGATTATGAACTTATTGCATTACCACTCGCATTAACAGATGCAGATGGCAGTCCAGTTCGAGCTGTAATTAGACCAATATAAGTAGAAACATATAAAAGGGGCGTTTGGCTAATATGAAAGAAAACGAAAAAGTGATTATGGAAAAAGGCATTCATACAGACTTTAAAGAGAATATGACGTATGGGGAGTATTTACAATTAGATAGTTTGCTATCTTCTCAACAGAGATTATCAGATCATCATGATGAAATGTTATTTATTGTTATTCATCAAGCGAGTGAACTTTGGATGAAACTTATTTTACATGAACTGAACGCAGCTATTGAATCAATTAAACAAGATAAATTACAACCAGCATTTAAAATGTTAGCACGCGTATCAAAAATTCAATCGCAAATTATTCAATCTTGGGATATCCTTGCGACGTTAACACCATCAGAATATATTGAATTCCGCGATTCACTTGGTCAAGCTTCAGGTTTCCAATCGTATCAATATCGTATGATTGAGTATGCACTTGGCTATAAAACGCCACATGCATTAAAAATTTACGAAAAAGATCCAGAATTACACGCTCGACTTCATAAAGCACTACATGCACCAAGTTTGTATGATGTGGCAATTCAAGCACTTGTAAAAGAAGGATTCCCGATTGATAAAGATGTGTTAAACCGTGATATTACGCAGCCATATGAGGAAAATGCAACGGTAGAAGCAGCATGGATAGAAGTATATGCGGACGTGAAAAAATATTGGGATTTATATCAACTTGCTGAAAAATTAATTGATATTGAAGACTGGTTACAACAATGGCGCTTCCGTCATATGAAAACAGTAGAACGAATTATTGGACATAAAATGGGAACAGGCGGATCTTCTGGTGTATCATATTTAAAACGAGTACTTGATCAACGATTCTTCCCTGAGCTTTGGAATGTTCGTACAAAACTATAAAAATAAGCCTGTCAGCTCATTATGGTTGACAGGCTTATTTTTTTATTCGAGAACAATTATGTTTTAATTGTATGAACAAGATATAATAAGTGAAGTGATTATTTAATTGGAGGTAAAGTTTTGGATTTCAAGCAACTTGAAAATAAGTTCGAAAAGAAAAAAGTAAATACATTTCTCGTTTACCAAAAAGGTGAGCTAACGACTGAATATTACAAAATGAAAGAATGTGCAGATGAATTATATAAAATAAATTCGATTACAAAAAGCATTGTATCTATATTAATTGGTATCTCAATTGATAAAGGATATATAAATAGTATACATACACCTATTACAGAATGGATTGAAAATGTCCCTGAAGAAAAGAGTGATTTGACGCTTTATCACTTATTAACAATGACAACGGGTGAGGATTGGAAAGAGTTCGGAAATGGAGTAGTATTCCCAAGTGATTTTGTTGAGTCAGATAACTGGGTAAAGTACATTTTAGAAAAAGCGCTAATTGAAAAACCAGGTACAAAAATGAATTACAACTCAGGCTCCTCTCATTTACTTAGTTATATTATTCAAGAAGCTACTGGAATGTCGACAAAACAGTTTGCGAAACGATATTTATTTGATCCATTATGTATAACAGAATATGAATGGCAACAAGACCCGCAAGGTATATATGTCGGTGGTTTCGGTATGAAAATGAAGCCTGCAGATTTATTAAAGTTAGGGATACTATGTTTACAGAATGGATATTGGCAGAGGGATGAAATTGTATCATCGAAATGGATATTAGAATCAAGTAAAGCTCTATTTGAAACGTATGAACATGTCGGGGCGTATGGATATCACTGGTGGGTGTTAAACAACAAAAGATTTCACATACCGTATTGCATATATTTTGCTATGGGATACGGTGGGCAATACATTGTTATCATTCCGCAGTTAGAACTTGTAGCTGTTATGAGCAGTCATATGCCAAAACGCGGGCTCGTTCCATTGAAATTATTTATTGAGCATGTACAGGAGAATTTTAATTATAAATAAGAAAAGAATTTTAGTAATCATATAAAAATAAGAACCCCACTGTTTAAATTTAAACAGTGGGGTTCTTATTTTTAGCGACTTGTTTTCCGAAACGACATTTTTATAAATTTCTCTGTTTTCGTTTCAAATTCTATATCAACAAAAACTCCATATTCTTTTCCATCTTCACGTAGCCACAATTTAAATTTTTCAACTGTTATTTGGACTGTCTTTGGTTTTCTACCTATATGAAGGTAATCAATAATTTCAGCTTTTGGGTACTGTTCTTTCGTCTTTTCTACAGCTAATTTACCCCATTTGGCGTAAGGTGGTTGCGCATGAACGATAGATGGCCCTGTATATATAGTTGAGCATGTTGTTAAGAAAAGAATGACGAGTGCGAAACGTTTTAAGAAATGCTTCATACTAAACTCCTTTTACTCTTTTTGTATATTGTTTACATACTTCCTCAACGATATAAGTTTGGATTTTTTTGTCTTCTTTACATAAAAGCGATGGTTTTACAAAACATAACCAAGAAATCATTTCTGTAAATAAGGAGGGAAAATATATGCGTCAAAAAACTGTTTTTAAAATAGCCATTTTGCTTGCATTTATCGGCCTATCTTTGATGGTCAGCAGTATACAACTAAAAAATGTAAATGCCTTTTCTAATCAAGTCATTCAAAAAGGAGCATCTGGTGAGGATGTCATTGAACTTCAATCTCGTTTGAAATATAACGGATTTTATACAGGAAAAGTAGATGGTGTTTTTGGCTGGGGTACATATTGGGCTCTTCGAAACTTTCAACAGAAGTTCGGATTACCTGTTGATGGTTTAGCAGGAACTAAAACGAAGCAAATGCTCGTGAAGGCAACGAAGTATGATAAGTCAACTGCTAATAAAGGGACGACGAATAGAGAAAATAGTGGTGGCACTGCCCAAGAAAATAAACCACCTCAAAATAAAGGGACAAATGTTCCAAACGGTTATTCTCAAAATGACATTCAACTGATGGCAAACGCAGTATACGGAGAGTCGCGTGGTGAGCCGTATTTAGGACAAGTTGCAGTAGCTGCTGTTATTTTAAATCGTGTTACAAGTGCATCATTCCCAAATACTGTTTCAGGTGTAATCTTTGAACCGAGAGCTTTTACAGCGGTAGCAGATGGACAAATATATTTAACGCCAAATGAAACAGCGAAAAAGGCTGTATTAGATGCGCTTAACGGATGGGATCCAACAGGAAACGCTTTATATTATTTCAATCCGGATACTGCGACAAGTAAATGGATTTGGAGTCGTCCACAAATTAAAAAAATTGGTAAACATATTTTCTGTAAATAGAGTGGAGGTGGGACAATGTTAAGAGGTATTATCATTGTATTATTAACAGTAGGTGTAGTCGGAACAGGATATTGGGGTTATAAAGAGCACCAAGAGAAAAATGCAGTTTTAATTCGAGCAGAAAATAGTTATCAACGAGCATTTCATGATTTAGCATATGAGGTTGATTTATTACACGATAAAATCGGTACAACGCTTGCAATGAATTCACGTTCATCTTTATCACCAGCATTAGCAGACGTATGGCGTTTAACTTCTGAAGCTCGTTCAGATGTAGGACAACTCCCATTAACGTTAATGCCGTTTAATAAAACAGAAGAATTTTTAGCAAATATCGGAGATTTTAGTTATCGTGCAGCGATTCGTGATTTGGAAAAAGAACCGTTAAATGATCAAGAATATAAAACATTGCAAACTTTATATTCAAACGCAGGAAATATACAAGATGAGTTGCGAAAAGTGCAACATCTTGTTTTGAAAAATAATTTACGCTGGATGGATGTAGAAATGGCGCTTGCATCAAATCGTGATCCAGCAGACAACACAATTATTGATGGATTAAAAACAGTAGAAAAAAACGTAACATCGTATTCTTCTACAAACTTTGGACCGACCTTTACAAGTGCGCAAAAAAATAAAAAGGGTGGCTTTGAAGCAGAAGGAAAAGCCATTACTGAAGATGAAGCGGCAAAAATCGCAAAATCGTTTTTAAATTTAAAAGGAAATGAAACAGTAGATGTTGAGAAAAGTGGAAAAGGTGCAAAAGAATCTTTCTATAGTGTGAAAATAAAAGATCCAGCAACAAATAATGAGTTTTATATGGATATTACCGGAAAAGGCGGATATCCAATTTGGGTAATGAACAATCGAGAGATTAAAGAACAGAAAATTAGTTTAAATGATGCAGGAAGTAAAGGGTTAGCCTTTTTAAAGGACCATAAGTTTAAAAATATGGAGCTTTATGATAGTTCTCAATATGATAATATCGGTGTATTTACTTATGTGGTAAATGAGAATGGTGTACGTATTTATCCAGAAGCAATACAAATAAAAATCGCTTTAGATGATGGATCAATCGTTGGATTTTCTGCAAAAGAATATTTAGCATCGCATCAAAAACGGACAATTCCTTCTGCGAAGCTTACCGCATCAGAAGCAAGAAAGAAAATTAATCCTGATGTCAAAGTAATGGAAGAGAGAAAAGCTGTTGTAGTAAATGATTTGCATAATGAAGTACTTTGTTATGAATTTGTTGGTACTTTAGGAAAAGATACGTACCAAATTTTCATTAATGCTAATAACGGCGCAGAGGAAAAAGTGAAGAAGATGCAAGCTGTTGAAAAAATTTACGATTAAACTTTAATAGTAAAGTGGTGAAAATAGTGAAAATCCTAATATATATGTTGATGATTTGCTTCATGATAACTGGATGTAGTATTGGAAAAAAAGACAATCCAAATGAAAAGCCAGAACAAAAAAATGTCTCAATGAAAAACGTTAATTATACGAACAAACCCAATAAACCAAATGAAAAAGCAGCGGATCATTTAGCATCATTAGCAGCAAGTGTTCCTGGTGTAAATGATGCGACAGCGGTTGTAGTTGGGAAATATGCGGTTGTAGGCATTGATGTAAAAGCAAAACTAGATCGAACTCGTGTAGAGTCAATTAAATACTCGGTTGCGGAAAGTTTAAAAAACGATCCTGACGGTGCTAACGCCGTCGTTGTAGCAGATGTTGATACGTATGAACGACTGAAACAAATCGGAAAACAAATTAAAAAAGGAAAAACGGGCGAAGGTATACTCGATGAATTAGCTGCAATTGTTGGCCGTGTAATGCCACAAGTTCCAAATGACATGATTGAAAATAAAGAGACGAACCCAATTAAAGATAATGATAAACAATTACCGAAAGATGAAGAACAAGAACTAAGAAAAGAACAAGATGATCAGTCAAATAATAATCTAAAAAAATAAAGAAAATCCCGTACTAAATTGTACGGGATTTTTCGTTTTGTATGTTGAATATTCAGTTTATTTATAAAGGGATATATGGTTTAATTATGATGAGAGGGCAGAAACAGGCAGTACATATTTATACAAGCATAATGAAAAGAACAAGGAGGGAAAACGTGTTGTCAAAACAAGCGACATTATAAAAATCGGACACGTAGAACAGGAAGTAACAAAATGTATAGATTTTTATAAGTTTATGGCAACGGGACAACTGTTATGATGAAAAAAAGTGTATTCATATTGTGTATTTTATGGATGAGTTTCAGTATGACAGCGTGTGAACAGAGAAAAGAAGTAAAGAAACAAACGGCAACTTCTTCTACTGTAACGGAAAATAAAAAACAAGAGTTCATTAATATAAATCATTTCTCAAAAATAAATGAAGGAATGACTTATAAGGAAGTAAAAGATTTAATTGGTTTTGAAGGGGATTTACTTATAGAAGAAGGAGAAGACCATTCTGAACGAATTAAACAAATTTTTGCCTGGAAAGGAAATGATCCTAAGGCATTTGTTGAAATTACGTTTTTAGATGGAAAAGTGCATTCTAAATCGCAGCAAGGTTTAAGTTAAAAAGATAAAAGCGGGAGAGTTTAACATGAACATTCATACCGGAGAAATTCAATTAGTTCTATATAACGAGCAGTATAAAGAAATGATACAAACATTTACTTTACCTAGTGAACAAGTTAGATTCACATCAGACCCAAATAAATTACTGGAGAAAGCAAAAAGTGACCTTACAAAAAATGTGGTTGTTATTTTAGATGATAACGGGCTTCCTGTTGGAATATTTGCATTGCAAACAGGTGATAGAGTGCAGGAGTTTACAGAAAATCAAAACGCTTTACTTTTAACATCGTTTTCTATAAATTACAACAACCAAAGACAAGGATACGCTAAAAAATCATTGGCATTATTACAAGAATTTGTACAACGTTATTTTCCGATAAAAAATGAAGTTGTACTTGCTGTAAATGAAAAAAATATTCCAGCACAAAAGTTATATGAAAAAGTTGGCTTCCAAGATAAAGGATTGAGAAGAATGGGTCCAATTGGTCAACAAATCATAATGCATTTGCCCATTATATAATAATGAGATGAAAAGCTTACTCTTGATTAATCATGTAGTAAGTTTTTTTATTTATTATATAATGTAGAATGTATTTAAAAATGAAATAGAAATGAAGGCTATAAAAAATGAATCAAGTTAGAAAATGGAATATTGTTGGGGGAAGAGTGATAAAGACTGGAATTGCAGTTTTTCTTACAGTTTTAGTTTGTGAATTTTTTCATATCCCAACTATTTTTGCTGTTATTACAGCAATTGTTACAATTGAACCAACTACGACGGACTCGATTAAAAAAGGACTTATTCGTTTTCCCGCATCAACGATTGGATCTGCTTATGCAATGACGTTTACTTTTTTCTTAGGCCATCAAGCCATCTCTTATGCGTTGGCTGCGATGTTTACGATCGTCACATGTCAAAAATTAAGGTTACACGCTGGCACATTAGTTGCAACATTGACAGCAGTTGCGATGATCCCAATTACAGCAGATCATTATTTCACCGCATTTTTAATTCGGTTAGCTACGACATCTACTGGTATTATCGTATCTACTTTAGTGAATTTTTTCATTTTGCCACCACACTACACTAAAACAATTTCAGGGTGTACAGAGGAGTTATTTGCTAAAACAGCAAATATTATGGAAGAATGGCTTACTGCATTAGCTGATGGGAAAGACATAACAAAAGAGACAACTCATAGTCTATCTAAATTGACTTTATTATTACATAAAGCCGTACAATTTGTTCAATATGAGCAGAAAGACTGGAAATATCATCGACATACAAAGAAGGAAATGCGAAGCTTTCTAGTGGTACAGAAGCAGCTCCATATATTTCAGCAAATTATTTATCATATAGACAATTTAGCGCGAGCGTCAATTGAAACATGTGCTTGGTCACAAAATGAAAAGGAAGTATTACAGCGAGCGATTCATTCTATAATTGCTACATTGAGAAACCGTTGTAATGAAATAGATGAGGAACATTTTACTCTTATTGATGAATTAGATAAGCAATTTTGGAATTATAAAAATGATCTAGGAGATTGTAAACCGAATCATTACCATCATCATTTTTCAAGTGAATCTATAATTTTGTTTGAAGTATTATCTATACACGATATGTTAGAGGAATTAAAGCGAATATCAGAGAAATATGAGGGGGAAAAAGCCAATTAAAATGTGAGGAGTAATGATATGACAGTTTATATTGCATTACTAAGAGGGATTAATGTTGGTGGACATAAAGTGATCAAAATGGCTGATTTGAAACGAGTGTTTGAATCGTTAAGATTACAACACGTAAAAACGTATATTCAAAGTGGCAATATCGTATTTGAATCAGAAGAAGAGATAAGCTTTCTAAAGGAACAAATTGAATCTGCAATTAAAAACTTTTTTAATTTTGATGTTCCAGTTATGTTAAGAACAAAGGAAGAGTTTATAAATATGATAAAAAATTCTCCTTACAAGGCTGATACATTATTAGAAGGAGAAAGTATACATGTTGCATTTTTAGCTCATCCACTTTCTGAAGATGAGAATAGGCAGTTAATCACGTACAAGAATGAACACGAAGATTGCTATATAGATAATACGGTTGTATATTTATTTTTTAATACAAGCATTCAGAATTCTAAACTAATGAACCAGCTTCAAAAATTACGTACACCAGCTACTGTAAGGAATTGGCGGACTGTGAATAAATTAAAATCGATTATAGATGGTATGTAAAAAGATGAGGTTTTCTGTATATAGAAAACCTCATCTTTTTATTTATATTGTTTTGCAACAATGAGTTCAATGACAGGATAAATAAAGAATGAAGAACAAAGCGCGATGAAAAGAGGAAGGTTTTTAACTCCATCTAAATTAGCTCCCATAGAAAATCCTTCGGAGAAAATTAATATAAGGAACATTACAATTACGAGTGCAAAATACGCGATTTTAAAACTTTTATATGTAATTTGCTGTCCCATCTCATCTTGACTTTCTTTTGATACACCGTTTGGATCTCCCCATGTAATGTGATTGATAAGCTTACTAAGTATTAAAGAAGCAGCGAAAATCGTTCCGCCTAAAATTTCACCTTTAGTTATGTATTTATATGTACCATATACAAGTATTGTAATTAACGTTAAGACAATGATTATAAAAATAGTTTTTTTAGTATTCAATAAATATTTTCACCTCCATCATTGTAAAAAACTCTTTACAAATACAGTATAAAATTGGGGGAGTTTTGTGTCAAACACTTTTTACATATAAAGTGTTATAATGCGATAGTTTGTTTTTACGATAAATAAAAAAATATATTACATTTGAATGTAAAAGAATAGGCTAGCATATATTTGGAAGGGATGTCAGATTAAACTAGGGGGTAGTTATGTCTATTCTTTTAAAAGCTGGTGCAGATGCAGGAAATAATGGTTTAAAGTTAATGGTGAAAGGGCAAGATCCTATCTTTATTCCGAGTATTTATTCTTTATATATAGGAGAGCCTACGGGACTACTAGATGAGGAAGATGTTTCATTATCGGAATTAGAAAATCACATCGATGTGACGATTAGTTCTCCATCGTTAATGTTAAATAATGTACGGTACATTGTTGGAGAAAAAGTGATTCAAGATCAATTAAAAGGTACTGAAGTGGAGAAGAAATCGAATAAGTCGACGGATGAGTTAATGGTTATTACAATACTATCAGGATTAGCGATAAGTGCTATGCGTCAAAGTCCAACTTCTAACCATATTAATATTCGTTATGATTTATCTGTCGCTCTTCCTATGCAGCTTATTACACAAGAGATAGCTGCTGAAAATGCAAAACGTTATATGGGGAATCATAAGATTATTTTCCATTATCCGAACGGACGCGATGTTACGATTAATGTTTCTATTGAGTTTTGTAAATGCCTACCTGAGGGCGCTTCTGGGACGTGGGGCATTGTATATGATGAAGAAGGCAATGTTGTGAAACATAAAATAGAATGTGAGCAAAATCAAGTTTCAGAAATTGATTTTGTAGATAAAACTTTACTATCTTTTGATATAGGTGCTGGGACGACAGAAGAGGTTGTGTCGTTAGGGGTAAACTTTAGACCGCAATTAAGTAAGGGCTTATCTTATGGTGTGAAAGAAACATTATTACAAGTTATTACGAGATGGAACCGGAAATATCCAACAAAGACGATTGATAGCATTACAGAATTTAATCAAATTTATTTAAATGATAAGCATCCAAGAAATGCATTATTAGTTGAGGAATCACAACCGGCGCTTTTAGGTTTAGCTGCGCGTGTTGCAACAGATATTATAAATAAAATCGATGATATGAAGGATGATCCATATGTATTTATTTATGGTGGTGGCGCAGTAATTATTAAAAATAGCTTAAAAATGATTTTAAAACAAAAAGGCCGCTTGAAAAATGTGATTTTTGTAGATAACCCGTTATTTACAAATGCAAGAGGTTTATTAGTTTATACTTGTTCTCCAAAGTATAGAGAGCATAAGCAAAAAGAGTTAGGATTTACAAACTTAACGATAAGTTAGTTGGTGGAAGTATGCGATCTAGGCGATATAAACGTGGTGATCGAGTGAAAATCAATATTCATAAATCGGTATCACCTGAAATGCTCGCATGGCTAAATAAACAATCAAACCCAACCAACTTCTTTTTCTTTGCTGCACAGCAATTATTTAAACAAGTAGGGGATATTGATGTGTCAAAAACCTTACCGAATAGCCATGTTTTTTCATTATATGTAGAACCACCATCATTATTAAAAATCGAAGTAAATCCTTTTAAAAATGTACCGCTAGAAGCAAATAAATCCACTGAAACTGTAAAAAAAAAATCATGGGAATCTGTTGATCAATTAGATTGTCCGTTTTTTTAAACATAGAAAAATATATGTAGCGCCCATCACTATACATATGGATGCAGTGATGGGCTTTATTGTTTTCTATATTTTAGATGTATGTTTTGCTACGGCTTGAATTATATCCTTCCAGTCATCAGGGTGATTTTCATGTCCTGCTCCTTCAAGAGTTAATAGTACTGAGTTTGGAATTTCATCAATTAGCGCCAGTCCATGTTCAAATGGGAGTGCTGTATCATCTGTTCCGTGAATGACTAATGTAGGTGCTTGTATGGAGTGAAGTATATCTTCATAAGCATCATCACCTTGAAGTAAAGCGTGATTAAACATACTCAATAGATTGTTAGCACGTTCTATTTCTTGTTTTACTTGTTTATAAACCCTATTTTCATCAAAGATTCGTTTTGATCCGCAAAGTAGACGAGATCCTGAGACTAAATACTCTACTACAGCATTTTGATTTGCCCAATCTATATTTTTACCATTTACGTGATGTGTTAAAATTCTTTCATCCATTGGGGGTAAATCACGAGTGTTGTTATCAGATCCTATTACACTTGTAGCTAGTAAAGTTAACGTTAATATTCTTTCAGGGTGTTTTACAGCGGCAATTTGAGCAATCATACCACCTAATGACATACCAAATAGATGTGCTTTATCAATATGATACGCATCTAGTACCCCAATTGCATCTTCAGCCATATTTGTTACTGAATAATTAGAAGTTCCAGGTTCATATGCGACAGAACGTCCCACATCACGGTTATCAAAACGAATAACAAATTTCCCTGTGTTCGCCAACCGTTCACAAAACTCTTCATCCCAATAAACCATTGAGCACGTAGCACCCATAATTAATAAAATAGTTGGGTTTTTAGGGTTCCCAAAGCTTTCTGTACATATATTAATCCCGTTTATTTTAAATATTTTTTCAGTCATAGTGTACTCTCCATTTCTTTTAAATTTAATTAAGAATACAATTTCGAATGATTCTTAGCTGTGTGTAAGTTTCGTTTTGGAATTTATTATGCTTCTTACGTAATTCCCCCCAAAATAAGTTTATGATAATTCAAGGCAAAAAATTTTGAGAAATAATTGTATGTTATTAAAATAAACAGCAAGGAGGAGAGGAAATGAAAGCAATTGTTATAGATCAATATGGTAGTGTTGAAGAATTAAAAGAAAGACATGTTTTAAAACCGGTTGTTAAAAGTAACGAGGTATTAATTCGGATTTTCGCAACATCTATTAATCCTGTTGATTGGAAAATTAGAAGGGGAGATTTACAAAAACAGTTACAATTTTCATTTCCGATCATTTTAGGGTTAGATGTAGCTGGAATTATTGAAGAAGTTGGGGAAGAGGTAGAGTGTTTTAAAATAGGAGATACGGTGTATACGAAACCTGAAAATATAGGGCAAGGCTCTTATGCTGAATTCATTACAGTAAAATCGGACTTAGTATCCTATATGCCTACAAATCTAAGTTTTGAAGAGGCAGCTTCTATTCCTCTTGCAGGACTTACAGCGTGGCAAAGTCTTGTAGATTACGCAAAAATAAAAGAAAATGACCGGGTACTCATTCACGCTGGAGCTGGTGGTGTCGGAAGTTTGGCAATCCAAATCGCGAAATCCTTTGGAGCTTTTGTGGCAACAACTGCAAGTAGTAAAAATAAAGAGTTTTTAACATCCTTGGGGGCAGATCTCGTTATTGATTATAAAAAAGATAAGTTTGAAAAATTACTATCAGATTTTGATATTGTGTTAGATACAATAGGTGGCGAAGTACAAGAAAAAAGTTTTCAAATTATTAAACCTGGTGGTGTTCTCGTTTCAATTGTTCATGAACCAATTCATAAAATAAAAGGAATCAAATCAGGGTTTTTATGGCTAAAGCCAAACGGAAAGCAATTAAATGATTTATCAGAGTTAATTGTACATGACAAAATCAAACCAATCATAAGTAAAGTTATACCATTTAATGAAGAAGGGATTAGAGAAGCACACCTTTTGAGTGAAGGTCAGCATGTTAGAGGGAAGATTGTAATTAAAGTGGAATGATTTAGATTACCCCCAAAACATTTTGGTTTTGGGGGTATTTAGTTTTCATAAATTTTATAAGATGAAATTTCGTATTGTATCATGTAATTTTTCTAATCCAATTATTTCAAGTAAGGGCTGTTATTTGAGAAGGAAATGTAGTTGGATAAAGCAACAGCTCTGTAACGTCCAGGGCTGTTGCTTTATTTGCTAGAAAGACTTAATATTATTAAGCTATATTAAAGACAACTGTAAAAAGAGGGGGAGTTATTATGAACATGAACTGGAATGAAGTAAAGGGAAAAATTCGGACACAAATTTCAAGACCATCATATGAAACTTGGTTTAGTGCTACTACTATTCATTTAGAAGATGATGTATTAACAATTTATTGTCCTAATGAATTTGCACGTGACTGGTTAGAATCACATTATAAAGAATTAATATTTAATACATTAAGAGAAATGTTTCATACAACGTTTGAAATTCAGTTTGATATATTGATAGACGAACCATCGCAGTTGAATGGTGTTCAAAAAGAAAAAATACATATTTGGGATGAAGTAAAGAAAACATTACGCCCAAAATTAACAGAAAAATCATTTGTGAAATGGATAAAAAATACAAACGCTACTTTAGAAGGCAATAAATTAATGATTTTTTGTGAAGATGCGTTTCATCGTGATGTGCTTGAAGGAGAATATAAAGACTTAATTTCAAGTACCGTACAGAAAGTTACTAATAAAAAATATAATCTTTGGTTTTATATAGAATCGAATACTGCACCTATAGCACATGTTCCTAACATACAAGATAATCAGTTATCCTCCATACATGAGGGGAACGAAACGCTTTGGCAGGAAATAAAAGAGAAAATACAACTGCAAATTTCGAGACCTTCGTATGAAACATGGGTAAAAAAAACGACAGCTCATATAAATGGAAATGCATTAATAATTTATTTTGAAAATGAATTCCAACAACAATGGGTTGAAAAATCCTATAAAGATTTAATTTCCAAAATTGCAGAAGAATTGACTGGAAATACATATGAAATTCAATTTGAATTACAATCAAACGAAATTGCAATCGGTATTGTTGAGACATCAAAAACATCCTCTAATAATGATGTTTTTGAATTATGGGGACAACTCAAATCTGCTAATCAAGACGATAAGGATAAACGCATTCAAGCGTTAGAAGAAAAAATAGTGAGTTTGGAAAAAATGATGAGTACATTAGTAGGGAAATTAGAGGTAATAGAATCAAAAACACAGTTGGAAAAATAACCAACTGTGTTTTTTACTTAATTCGCTTTTTTTATAAAACCTTTATAATGACGTTTCACAAGTTGAGTTTCTAACGTCTTCATCGTTTCTAATGCTACACCTACGATGATTAGTAAGCTTGTACCACCAATTTGAGCAGAAGGCGGTAACGTAGCAACTTTTGTGAATATAAGTGGTAAAATTGAAATTGCCCCTAAGAAAATTGCGCCGATAAATGTTAAACGATATAAAATTTTCGTTACATATTGTTCTGTTGATTTACCAGGACGAATACCAGGAACATATCCATTTTGCTTTTTCAAATTCTCAGCCATTTGTTCAGGGTTTACTTGAATAAATGCATAGAAATATGTGAAAGCAACGATAAGACCAACATAAAGCGCCATTCCAATTGGATGTGCAAAATCAAGATTTGTAATTAACCATTTCGATACACTTGAATCAGGAAAGAGCTGCGCAATTGTACGCGGCGTCATTAAAAATGCAGAAGCAAAGATAACTGGAATTACACCAGCACTATTTACTTTAAGAGGTAAATGAGTGTTTTTTGCTCCTTGATATTGATTGTTTCCTGATACAGCTTTTGCATATTGAATCGGTATTTTACGAACCGCTTGTTGGATGTAAATAACCCCAACAACGATTGCTAAAATTACGAGCCCAATTAAAACCATTTTTATAATGTGCATAAATAGTTGATCGCCGGCGTTTTGGAATTGTTGTAAATAAATTTGATTTGCAACATTCGGAATCGCAGCAACAAGTCCTGCGAAGATAATCATTGATATACCATTACCAACGCCTTTAGCAGTGATTTGTTCACCTAACCATAGTAAAAATGCAGTACCTGCAGTTAAAACTGTCGCAATAAATAAGTATGTAGTCCAGCTTTGATCCGTTATTAATTGTCCACCTGCTATATTATTAAAGCCATAAGACATTCCGATGGCTTGTATGAATGCGAGAATGATTGTAAAGTATCGAGTAAATTGAGCAGATTTCTTTCGGCCCATTTCTCCTTGCTTTGCCCATTCCGTAAATTTAGGTACAACGTCCATTTGTAGTAATTGTACAATAATAGAAGCTGTAATATATGGTGTAATACCTACAGCAAAAATTGAGAAGTGTTGTAATGCTCCTCCGCCAAATACGTTCAGCATGCCTAAAACGTTGGCTTGATCTTGTACTTTTAATACCTCTGCGTTAGTATGAGGAACTGGAATAAACGTGCCAATTCGAAAAACAATTAGCATCGCTAGTGTAAAAAGAATTTTGTTTCTTATCTCAGCTACTCTCATGAAATTTGAAATCGTACGAAACATTATGTCGCCTCCTATATTTGTATCAGTTCAAAACTGATTATTATATCCCGATGAAGTAACCACAAACCTCCTTCCGCATTAAATTCATTTGACAAATGGATTTCATACATTTTGTAGTTTTCATGGATATAAAAATATAAGGTGTTTTTTAGCGACCTATAAGCTTTTCGTAATCATTCAATACACATAATATATCGAATAAATTAACAAATGTACATACATACGCATGAAAAATGAGTGAATAGAGGTATTTTTTACATTTATTTAATGATAAATTGAAAGAACAATGCTTTTAATTATTATATTTCTAGTAAGTTGCTAGGACGATGAAAGGGATCTTTTATTTAGAGTTAAAATAAAATTTTTATATACCTATAACTTCTATAAATTTAGTAATGTAGCACAGATGAGTTAAACATGACTTCTAATTTCAAAGAGTTGAAATCAGCATATATTCGAGTCGCAACTAATAAATATGGAGCGGATACAGCCTATATTAATACATTGTGAAAACAGCTAATGTCCTTTTAAGGATATTAGCTGTTTTTTACGTAACTATGTATTAGTGAAAATAAACTTACTAAGCAATGATTGGGCTGGGTATTTTTAATAAGTTGCGACAAATATAAGGTTTAAAGTCTATAAAAACAGAAAATTAATAATATATTGACCTCTTTATAGAAAGTGCTATAGAATGAAAGCGATAACAAACGATTGCTTTAAGATGATTTCCTTGATCTTTTAGTATTTACAAATATATGAAGACATAAACAAATCTATTTTTTTGAAAAATAATGCAAACGTTTTCGTATTGAAAGATCATTGAAATACATATGTGGATAATAGCCAATATGGGGGTGAAGTAAAAGAGATTTCTAAATTAATTTAAGTAGTGTAATTTAGTACGAGCATAATAAATCGTTCGTACTATTTAAAGAAAGGGTGTATGTGATGCAAATGATAAAAAGGTTAATTAACAAATCAGTTTTAGTACTTACTATAATCGTTATGTTATCATCTGTTTTCTCTTTTCAAAGTGTAAAGGCAGTTTCAAATTCGAAAACAACTGAAGTTATCATTCATTACAAAGAGCAGTCTGGAAATACAAAAGACTGGAACCTTTGGATTTGGGGAGAAAACGCAAATGGTAAATCATATGAATTTACTGGCAAAGATGAATTTGGAAAGTACGCTAAGATGAATATAGATGGTGACTATAATCGTGTAGGATTTATCATCCGTACAAATGAGTGGGAAAAAGATGGTGGCGATCGTTGGATTGAAAATATAAAGGACGGTCGTGCTGAAGTATGGATTCTTTCGGGTGATGAAAAAGTATATAACGCTAAGCCTTCTTCGGATCTATCAATTCAAAAAGCAACTATTGATAGTTTCAATGAAATCACTGTAACGACGAATGTTCCATTTCATATTAAGGAACAGAAAATCGAAATTGAAGGTATTAAAATTAAGAATATTAGTCCTTATGATATAAACAGTGGGAATGTTACGAATAAGGTGAAAGTAATTACGGAGCAGAAAATTGATTTAAAGCAGACATACAAAATTAAAATTGAAAACTTAGCTGATACAAATACTGAAATCGGTAAAGTCATTCGTAGTGAAGAGTTTGATCATTCATTTTATTATGGTGGTAACGATTTAGGGAATATATATACACCACAACATACAAAGTTCCGTGTATGGGCTCCTACTGCGAGTGAAGCAAAATTAGTTACATATAAAAAATGGAACGATAAAATAGGTACTGAAATAAACATGCAACAAGGTGAAAAGGGCACTTGGAAAGCAGAACTTAAAGGGAACCAAAAAGGTCTCTATTATACATATAAGGTGAAAATTGGTGATAAGTGGACGGAAGCAGTTGATCCGTATGCACGTGCTGCTTCTGTAAATGGAGATAAAGGTGCGGTTGTTGATTTAGAAGAAACAAATCCGAAAAAATGGAACACTAACAAAAAGCCTAAATTGAAAAATCCGGAAGATGCTATTATTTATGAATTGCATGTACGCGATCTTTCCATCCAACCTGAAAGTGGGATTAAGCAGAAAGGGAAATATTTAGGAGTAACAGAAAAAGGAACAAGAGGGCCTGAAGGTGTAAAAACAGGACTTGATTATATGAAAGATCTTGGTGTTACACACGTTCAGCTTTTACCGATATTTGATTATGCTTCAGTAAATGAAGAGAATGTAAACGAACCACAATATAACTGGGGATATGATCCGAAAAATTTCAACGTTCCAGAGGGATCTTATTCTACAAATCCATATGAGCCAACTGTTCGAATAACTGAATTAAAGCAAATGGTTCAAACACTGCACGATAATAACCTTCGCGTTGTTATGGATGTAGTTTATAACCATATGTATAATGCTACTGAATCTAATTTTCATAAGTTAGTTCCAGGTTATTATTATCGTTACAATGAAGACGGAACATTTGCAAATGGCACTGGTGTAGGAAATGATACTGCTTCAGAACGAAAAATGATGAGGAAATTTATGATTGATTCAATAACATACTGGGCAAAAGAATACAATTTAGACGGATTCCGTTTTGATTTAATGGGTATTCATGATTATGAAACGATGAATGAAATACGTAAAGCTGTTAATCAAATTGACCCTTCTATTATACTACATGGAGAAGGTTGGGATTTAAATACACCTCTTGCAGCAGAGTTGAAAGCAAATCAAAAAAATGCAGAGAAAATGAAAGGGATTGCTCATTTTAACGATAATATACGTGATGGATTAAAAGGTAGTGTATTTGAAGAGAAAGAAAATGGGTTTGTAAATGGAAAGAAAAACATGGAAGACCGTATTAAAAAAGGCATTACCGCAGGCATTGACTACGATACAAATTCGTCGACTTATCAAGATCCAGAGCAGGTGCTAACTTATGTGGAAGCGCATGATAATCATACATTATGGGATAAACTTGAGTTGACTAATCCAAGTGACAGTGAAGAAGTGCGAAAACAAATGCATAAATTATCTTCTTCGATTTTATTAACATCACAAGGTATTCCGTTCTTACATGCGGGACAAGAGTTTATGCGCACGAAATATGGTGATCATAACAGTTACAAATCTCCAGATTCAATTAACCAAATGGACTGGTTACGCCGTGCAGCGTTTAATAATGAAGTAGATTATATGAAGGGCTTAATAGAATTACGCAAAAAGTTCCCAGCCTTTAGAATGACATCTGCAGAACAAATTAAAAAACAAGTATCTTTTATTGATGCTCCAAAAAATGCTGTGGCTTATTCAATAGATGGAAAGGGCAATGGAGATAAAAACGGATACTTTATGGTCGCTCATAATGCAAATAGGGAATCCGTTGAAATCGCGCTTCCATCGAGAGGTCCTTGGAAAGTACTAGTAGACGGTAAACAGGCAGGTAGTAAAACACTTTATGTTGTCCGTGATAATAAAATTAAAGTTCCTGCATTAAGTTCATTAGTTTTAAAAACAGAGGAACCGATTAAATAAATGCCAAAAGCGAAGTGAAGGTTGTTTTCACTCCACTTCGCTTTTAAAGTTAAAACAGTATAATTTCACATACTGTAATTATATTACAATTTAATAAATAAAAAGAGAAGAACTCACCAAGGTTCTTCTCTTTTTTATGTGTAATTAGAGTTTCCATGATTGTAAATTTTTGTCTTATTAGCTTGATAGTGATGTGGTTCTACCCCTTTTTAAAGGTTACAAAAATATTTCGAATAGATCTAACTTGCACAATGCTTCCCGTTAATATAATACGCTGATTCTGTGAAAACTGTAAAAACAACCTCTACTTCTGGAAGTCCAAAATCCATTACATATGTAGTAATGGCCTTGGCAAATCGATCACGAATTTCCTGTCCACGCTCGAACCATTTCACTTCAATAAGAGGAAACGCTTCTATTTCTTCTCCATTAAATACAAACGTAGAACTTGGTAGTTCCAATGTAAAATTATCCGTACCACACTCGCAAATCTCTGCAAGCTCTTCTACTAATGGTTTGCTTATGTGTTTTAATTGTTCAGTAGTAATTCCACGAAATACAACATGCGGCATGTGAATCCCTCCGTTAGATAGCTTTATATTTGTTCACATCATAGCACAATTTATTTTGCTGCACTAGAATCTATTGATACATTTCAATGACATTCTTCAGAATGGGGTAAAATGTAGATTGAATTTTGAAATAAGTCATATAAGACATTCAAAAGCCTTATTCCACGTTATATTAGCCTTGTCTCAATAGGCTTTACTCTATTGGAACGAACCCAAAAACATTGATACACAAGACTTTTTATCCTTAACTTTGTAAAAGCTCAAAATTCTGACGCTATCCGATCACTATCAAGCTAAATTTTTTAGTACCTTCAAAACGAAATTTTTTGTTAACTTGTAACAAAAAATTTCGTTTTGGGGTAATTCTGAATCTTAAGTCGATGGATATGTGACGGTACCCTTATAAGGGCTAGTTTGCATCATATTTGGTGAATCTTATAAATAGTGAAAAAGAGTCCTACATAAATGGGACTCTTTTTCTTCAAGCATTAACTTACTGGATATGCATTAGAGCCAAGATAACGTTCTTTTATAATTTGTAGATGATGAAGCTCATGTCCAGCTATGATATATGCTAATGCACGAACTGTAACTTCAGATTTGTTCGCATTTCCTCTTTGTAACCAAGTGTCTTTATGTAAGCTTTTCAGTAAATGCACGGTAGAGTGGCGAACAACTATTAAATTATCAATAAGATCTTGCATAGATTGCTTATCAAAAGCAGCTTTAAGAACATACATATCATCGTTATAGCCTGGAAGTTCTGCTGTCTCGCCTCGAGCGATAGATAACAAGCGATACGCCATAATACGTTCTGTATCTGCAATATGGCCGATTACTTCTTTTATACTCCATTTAGTAGGAGCATATCGGAAAAGTCCCTCACCATCAGAAATCTCTTTTAATAAAAGATTCGTTTCCTCTATTTGTTGTTCTAAAATTTGTATGATATTTCCGTCTGATACTAATTTAATATACGTTGCATAATAAGAGTTATATTCACTTGCCTTCGGTCTAACTTGCATACAAATCACCCTTTATATTTAATCTTTAATTACAGCTTACCATAAAAGAGTTTCGGGTTAATCTGAAAGTTCAGAATTAAAATTAAAAAATTCATCTATTACCTTAGTTGAAATCGTGTACTTTCACATCAATTAACAAACAGAAAAAGGATTTTTGATTGAACTCTTAGAATATCGTTCTATTAGCCGTTCTTTGATATGAATTGTTTTTTGATTACTTTTGATGATAACTAAGAAATATAGAAAGGTTGTGAATTTATTTGATGGGTTATAAAGCTATGCTGTTTGATTTAGATGATACGTTACTTAATAGGGATATGGCAGTAGATACATTATTTTTATTTGTTTTAGAAAAGTGTTATGAGGATGTTAGTGATACAGTTAAAAACAATATGCTACGGAAATTCAAAGAATATGATAAAAGAGAATACGGTATGAGTGATAAAACGATAGTTTTAGAATCGTTGTTTGATGAATTCCCGCCGAAGTATAGATTGCCACGCAATTATATCCAAGATTTTTGGAATAATAATTTCCCTAAATGTTTTTCACTTGATCAAAATACTATTCATTTCTTACATCATATAAAGAAGTACTTTGAAATTGGAATTATAACAAATGGCTCAAGTCAGAGGCAAAGGGCTAAAATAATTAACACGAATTTAAACAATTACTTTGATACAATCATTATTTCTGAAGAAGTAGGATTTAGTAAACCGGATAAACGTATATTTGAACTAGCATTAAATAAGCTTAATGTGCAACCAGAAGATGTATTATTTATTGGAGATGACTTAGAAAAGGATATTGCTGGCCCTCAAAATGTAAATATAAAAGGGATATGGTTTAATCCTCATAGAATCACAAATAAGACTGAAATAAAACCGTATTCTGAGATTGACACTTTTGATAGTTTATTAAGTTATATTACTCCGCAATGTTTTTATAATAAGTAAAAATATTGCGGAGTAATGAATTTTTATATTCTAAACAAATCCTAAAGTGTTTGCATAAAAAAAACCTCCAAATGGAGGCTTTTTTTATGAAGATAAATGACTCGATGAAGACATCGCTTTTACATTCATTATTATCTCGCGTTCTAAGATATCATTTTTCTTACCAATACGGCTTCCGATAAAGAATACATCGATTAAAGCCCAAAAACCCAGTCCACCTAGAGTAAGTGTCATAGCGATAGCCATACCAAAGTCACGTGCGTAGTAACGATGCCCACCAAGTCCACCTAGGAAAAACCATATTAAGTAAGCAATCCCTTTTGACTTTTTCTTTTTTTCAAACTCTGAAGTAACAAGAACCATTTGGTCCGTTGTTAAATCTTTTTTCAATAGTAGATTATCCATTGAAATTCTCCCTTTAAATGTAAGATATAATAATTTCGAATATAAATATATCATAATTCGAGGGCGAAAAGTAATATTTTAAAAATATATAATGCACACCAACAAATAAAAGTATATTCGAACTATTACAGTTTTACAGTGCACTTTTTTATTTAAGTAAAAAGTAAATTAAAGTAATAATTATATCCTGTTATCCCCCTTTACACGTCACTCATGATTATATACATTCTATACAATGTAGAAGAACTGATGTTTGTGTTAAACTAAGAAATGAATAAAGGGGGAGTTTTCTTGAACAGTTATAATGATACGATACGAAATTTAAACAATATAATTTACAAACCTAACAATTTACTGATTACGAATGTAAAAGAAGAAAAGCAAAACGCAGAATATGCAGGATGTTTATTTCACTTAAATAACAAAAACATTCGTTTTAGAAAATCAAAAATTACTCCTAATAAAATTGGTCAATTTGTTTCTTTTTGGGAGAAAGATGATAATATGCAAAATCAAGCGTTTTCTTATGACGCTGCTCCTGACTTATTAGTTATTACTTGTATAGATGATAATAAACTAGGACAATTTATCTTCCCTAAAGAGATTCTTCTTAAGGAAAAAATTTTGAGAACACAAAATCAAAAAGGCAAGATGGCTATGAGGATTTATCCGATCTGGGATACCCCTGTTAGCAACCAAGCTAAAAAGAGCCAAATGTGGCAGCTTCAGTATTTTGTTGATTTAAGCGATCATAATAATTTACCTATAGACAAACTATTACATTTGTATTCGTAGCTTCTTATCTTAAGTAATCTTGTTGGTTAGACTTTTTGTACCGGTACAGTTAAACGAAATGTACATTGTTTCAGTACCCCATCAAAATTACAATCAGCATATACTAGTTTAACTTATACATTTTAAGGGGTGCTGACTATGACAAGTCTACAACATAAGCTTTTTACAAGATTGAATCTTGCAAAGCGTACTGAAGTGAAGTTTGGAGAATTAGATACAATTCTCTTTGCATTTGCACACACTATACCATTTGAGAATTTAGATGTTATAGCAAGTAATACGAATACAATTACTATGGAAAATTTACAGGATAAAATTTTAACTAGATTCCGCGGTGGACTTTGTTATGAATTAAATACTCTTTTGTACTACTTTTTAAAAGATTGTGGTTATGATGTACAACTCGCATTAGGTACCGTATATAAAAATGATATAAACGCTTGGGCGCTTGAAGATGGGCATATAACGATTATTCTAAATTACGATAACGTACGATACGTAATTGATGTAGGTATTGCTTCTTTAGTACCTCTAGTTCCTGTATCTTTTACTGGTGAGCCTGTTTCTTCTAAAAATGGTATGTATCGAGTGAGACGAAAAGATACGAGTAAAGGGAATTACGTTCTAGAAAGAAAAGATACGAACGGTGAGTGGAAAGTATGTCATGCTTTTTATAATCGTATCATTGATGAGGCAGTAGTGAATGATGTTCAAAAAAGAGTAGTAGAAGATGAGAAATCTATTTTCAATAAAGGACCAATTGCAGTCAAATTGACGGAATCTGGTCATGTCTCTTTAACCAATACTAGTTTCACTGAAATAGTTCATGGCGAAAAAACGAAACGTGAAATTACAGAAGAGCAATATAGGGAGCTTTTATATACTTTATTTGCTATTGAGTTATGATAACGCGAATAGCTATCCGGTTCTGAATAAGAACCGGCTATTTTATTAATTTAATTTAAAACAACTATTAAAGTTTGATTTTCTTAATAGATATAATACACTAGAACAGTATGAAAAAGTATAAACAATGAATTTTGAATGTAAAGGAAGATCTTCATGTCAATTATCGATAAATTGAAACTAAATAAGTATACAAATATGGTTGTTATTAATGAACCAAGTGATTATGACATTTTTACAGGTAAAGAAACATCATTTTCAAAAGAACATGATGCTGTTTTTATTTTTGTAGAAACGCTTGATGAGATGGTAGAGCATACAAATTTCATTATTAAAAATGAAGAGTTGTTACTTGAGAAAGGTTATGTATTTTTTGCATATCCGAAAAAAGGTAATTCTCGCTACAGTACGTTTATTCACCGTGATGAGATGTTTCCAGCATTAAACGTTGGAGAAGATGGATATGTGGGAGAAAGCAATATTAAATTTGCGCGAATGGTAAGTATGGATGACGTCTTCACTGTTGTAGGCTTAAAGCGTGAGAAGAAAAAAGCGACGAAAACACCTGCAATGAGCCAATGTGTAGCTGATTATGCAGATCGAATTCAAGATGTTGAAGCACTATTAGTCAATCATCCAAATGAACTTAAGTTTTATCAAAGTTTAACACCTGGATACCAAAAAGATTGGGCGCGTAATTTATTTTCTGTAAAACAAGAAAAAACACGTGAAAAACGTCTTGAGAAAATGATTGAAATCCTTTCACAAGGATATAAAACAATTGAATTATTCCGTAAGAAGAAAAAATAATGATTAGGAACGTCACAATGATGCAACAATTAATTGCGATGAGTACATTGAAAAAAGTATTCCTTCCATTATACTAAGGGATGTTCTTATATTTATATAATTAGTAAAAAAGAAAAGGTGTTTAAAATGAAATCGTATATTGTAGTTGGAGCCGGTATTTTAGGAGCGTCTACTGCTTATCATCTTGCTAAGGCTGGCGCGAACGTTACTATCGTGGACCGTCAACAAGTAGGTCAAGCAACAGATGCAGCAGCAGGTATTGTCTGTCCATGGCTTTCGCAACGTCGTAATAAAGCATGGTATAAAATCGTTAAAGGCGGTGCACGTTACTATTCTTCGTTAATTCAGCAATTAGAAGACGACGGTGAAACGGATACAGGTTACAACCGTGTAGGTGCAATTAGTTTACATACTGATGAAAAAAAGTTAGATCAAATGGAAGAGCGAGCTTATAAACGTCGTGAAGATGCCCCGGAGATTGGTGAAATCACTCGCTTATCAGCTGAAGAAACGAAAAAATTATTCCCAGCACTATCAGAAGAATATAGTTCTGTTCATATTAGTGGTGCTGCACGAGTAAATGGAAGATTATTACGTAACGCATTAATAAGCGCTGCGAAAAAACATGGTGCCACTTTTATAAAAGGAGATGCCATATTAGCACGTGAAGGAAATTATATTACTGGTGTTACAGTAAACGGTGAAACACTTCTAGCAGAAAAGGTTATTGTAACTGCAGGTGCATGGGCGAACGAAATCTTGAAACCATTAGGAATTAATTTCTTAGTTACGTTCCAAAAAGGACAAATTGTTCATCTGCAAATGGAAAATACAGAAACAGAAAATATGCCAGTTGTTATGCCGTCAAATGATCAATACATTTTAACATTTGACAATGGCCATGTCGTAATTGGTGCTACCCATGAAAATGAAACTGGCTTCGATCATCGTGTAACGGCTGGTGGTTTACATGAAGTATTCCATAAAGCATTAACAGTTGCACCTGGCTTAGAAAATGCTACTATGCTTGAAACGAGAGTTGGATTCAGACCATTTACGCCAGGGTTCTTACCTGTAATTGGCCCGCTTCCTAACTTTGAAGGTATTCTCATTGCAAACGGATTAGGTGCCTCAGGTTTAACTGCAGGTCCATATTTAGGATCAGAACTTGCTAAATTAGCTTTAGGGCAATCAATTGAATTAGATTTAAATGATTATGACGTTGCTGGTGCAGTTGAATAACATGGAGTACTAATCAATTTTTCTTCGTTAAGAGTAAGCCTGTTTATGAAAAATAAAATACTTTAAAAATAGAGGGCCGACACGATAAACCTGCATTATTAATGTAGAATTGTAATGTTGGCTCTTTATTCATATTTATTTAAAGACGTTTATGTAATAAAAGAATTTTCTTTTGGAGTTAAAGTCCCTACAAAAAACATCTCATTATCTAAAGAACATTTCCAGTATAAATGGTTATGCTTTGAGGAAGCAGTAAAGCTTTTGAAATGGGATAGTAACAAAACAGCATTGTGGGAATTAAACAAAAGACTATTAAAATAGTAAAAGTATTAGCAAAGACGTTGGTGGAATAAGAATTGAACAATTAAAAAAACTTGCTATTCCTCATATGTAGCAAGTTTTTTTCTATACAGTTGCCTCTGGAAAAATGAATTCAAGTTGTAAAAGGATTACATACTTATAAGTGAACCCACTAGCAAACAAAAGGACCATACATATTAGACATGTCTAATATGTATGGTCCTAATCTTTTTTATGTATACATATTTTTGTTAGTTATATCACTATCAATTCCAAAACGAGATATTTTGAATAAATGAAACTGTTAAAATAAATGTTGATGCGCAACCAGAAGTTAATAACATTACTATTTTTCGTCCATTCTGTTCTTTTGAAGGTTTTATCAGTTCTGTAATCAGCACAATCCAAATTATTATAGATACTATCGAGATAATATTTATGGACATATGTAACACCTTCCTTTTTGTTTTTACATAAACATTTCTTATTTTGTAAAATGAAAGCAATTTAACTAGAAAATATGTACAGTATTACAAATCAGGTTTCTCCTGCTAAACCACCTTTTTTAAATAGAAATACGACTGATAAAACGATAATAACTGCCTTTAAACTGCTCCAATATGGATAAACAACATGATCTGTTAGATGAGCATGTTGAAAAATGTTCTCTAATCCATAAATTCCAATAATGACTGCTAAAAGAAAAGCGGCTTTTCCAATAGCTATATTACGATAGAGGGTAAATAAATATAGTGCAAATATAAGTGGTACGATGATTTGTAGTAAAAGTGTCACAAATAGTCCTCCTAGTTTATTTATAATTATATTATATACAAAATTGTAATAAAAAGGAATATGAGTTAATTGATACTAATAAGATTACTCTAATCATACTCTTCTATTAAAAAGAATATAAAGAGGTGTAAAGTTAATTGACAAAAGTTAAAGTTCGTTTACAACCCATTGTTCATAACATAAATTTACCCACTGTAATAAAAACAGCAATTCTTCCAGGTGAATCGGCTGAAAGGCTATTTATCGCAACGCAATTAGGAGAGGTTTTTCACATAGGAGATGGCGTCATAAAAACATTTTTAAATATTCGTCAACGAATTATAAATTTAGGTACATCTGAAGAAGGCGTTTCTAGTAGTGGCTATGATGAACGAGGATTGCTTGGACTAGCATTTCATCCACAATTTTATCAAAACGGTTTATTTTATCTTCATTATTCAGTCGCTGGAACCCAAGGACCAGGTGCACTTTCTGAACAATTTAAACCGAATCCTTGTGATCCGAAAACTTTAAACTTAAAATGGCTGAATAGAGATACGCAATATGATCATATCGATACAATTGAAGAATGGATTTTACAATCAAACGGGCACCCTCAAAAACGTAGAACATTACTTAATATAAAACGCCCATTTTTTAATCATAATGGAGTAAATACTTTAAACTTTTCTCCAGAGACGGGGAAACTTGTTTTTACAAATGGAGATGGTGGCTCGGGTTATGATCCGTTCAATTTAAGCCAAGAGGATTTAGAAATAGCGGGTAAAATTATTGAAATCGATGTAAGTAAAAATACATTCATAAATAATCCTCCAGTCGTTACACGTTTTAATGAACTTCCTCTATCTATACAAGAAACACTTACAGTAATTGCGAAAGGTGTTCGTAATATAACCGGTATTTCATTCCAAAGATTTTATAATCAATATATCAAATACGCTGGTAATGTCGGGCAAGATATTGTAGAGTCTATTTTTTCATTTGTTCAATATAAACCAATACCGGTTACCGAACTTGTTCAAAGGCATGTAATGAGACTCACTTCAAATCAAGAGGGGATTATTAATTTTGGTTGGAGAGGATGGGAAGGAGAATTACCTACTTCTTTTATACGGCACTGTGCTGAGAATCCAACTTTAGATGAGAGAACAATGGCTTATTATAATGAAACAATAGAAACATCAGTGAAGCGAATTCAGCCACTCATTAGTTATTTTCATAAAGATCCAAGACCGGATAAGTTTGGAGGAACTTCACTAACAGGCGTTCAACCATATATGGGAACTGCAATCCCGAATTTACATGGTTGCGTTGTATTTACTGATCTTGCTAAGAAAGAAGAGGCTCGGCCGCCAGTAAAGGGTGTTTTAGCATATACTAAAGCTGGTACAGACGGTAAACATACTGACTTTCATGTTATTGAAACCAATTATGATTTTGGTACGCAAGCAGCTTATTATATGAGTTTAGGAACAAATTTGGATCAAACTAGGTTATATTTAGGAGTTTACGGTTCTATGAAAGTAACTGATTTTAACAAAGGTACCATTTTTGAAATTATTCCTTAATATGATATACACCCGTAGTTTAAAAATATAAAGAATTCATTCCGCAGAATTAGTCCCCCTAAAAATCTTCTATGTATAAACGTCTATTGTATAGTAATTCATAACAAGCAGAAAGCAACTCATATACCGTAAGTGTATGAATAATATAGAAAGGGATGCATTAAGTATCTTTAGGGGGTATTTTGATGAATCAGTTTGTACGTTATTGGTATCAACTAATGATAGAGCAGGATGCGTGCTTTGTTCATAAAAAAAAGTTGTCCCTTGTAAAGAAGTTAGTAATTACAGCTTTAATGAGTTCATTGGCCACCATATTTCAAGCAGCGGGGAACTTAATTCCTGGTATAGGGTTATTCATTAGTCCATTTGCGACGTTACCAATTTTTTTAGCTATTTGTTATTCTATTCGTGAGGGAATACTCTCATATGCTCTTACTATTTTCCTGCTATTTATTATTCAGCCAAGTGAACTATTTGTTTTTCCTTTTACTACAGGTTTATTAGGTATAGCGTTAGGAGTAGCCTTTTTACAATTTAAGAGGAGAATATGGATTGTTTCCTTTTCAGCAACCTGCCTACTGATCGGTATTATGATTGTTCTCGATATCTTTCATTTTCCAGTACTTGGTCCGGCTATTCACACAACTATGGACATAAAAATTATTTCATTAATATTTATATTGAGCTTTCTATACTGCTGGATCTATACGGGGCTTTGTAAAATAATGATGAATAGATTATATAAAATACTGTATTCATAATGTCATAAAACATTTTCGAACGAATATATGCTGTAATGCGATATAAGTTCGAAAAAAATCCGTAAATATGGTAAGACTACATAAGTTTTTCTTGAGTATTTTTATAGATTGGAGAATGAATTCATGACTAACGTTACGATTAGAAGGCCAAATTCAAATGATATAGATGAACTAAATTTGTTTTTCTGCATAGTTATTACAAATACATTTAAAAATGAAGGATTATCACACTTATTAGATGACATAAAAAATGAAATTAATTCGAAAAAGCAATATTTGAAAAATGATTTGGATAGTAATGGAGAAAATCGTTATTTTTTATTAGCAATCGATACAAATAACGATAGAATCATTGGAACAATTGAATGTGGTCCAGTAAGTACATTGATTAATAGTTGTACAAGTGGTGTACTTAAGGATTTGTATGAAATAGGAACTGTATTTATACTTCCAGAGTATCAAAGAAAGGGTATAGGAAGTTTGCTACTAAATGCAATGTTTCTTACGTTGCTTAGCAGAGGAATAACAGAATATTGTTTAGATAGTGGATACAAAAAAGCACAAAGTATATGGACAAAGAAGTTTGGAGAGCCTAGTTATGTATTGAAAGATTATTGGGGAGAATCAAGTGATCATATGATTTGGAAGAACAGTTTACATGATATCCCTATAATATTTGAATTATAAAATGAAATATACCTCTGAACATAGCTTTTCTTACATATGTATGCTATTATTTATCTTTATAATAAAAGAGGACGTGAATGAACTTGATTAAAATTAGTATCCCTGAAGTTGATGTTACAATTACTGAGCGTAAACAAGTTATTAAAGGAGACGAGCCAAGAATCACTCCAATTAACGGTTTTATTGATTTCCACTTGTTCCCTAGAGATAAAGGCGGCATTTTTATGTTTTACAATATTAATGACGAACTTCTTTTCGTAGGTAAAGCTCGTAAAATTAGACAACGTATTAAGAAACATTTTGAAGATAATGTTTCACCAATTAAAAATCACCGTGACGAAGTATACCGCATTGATGCATGTATCGTAGAAGATCCAACAGAAAGAGAAATTTACGAAACATATATTATTAATGAATATCAAGCAAAATATAACGTTGATAAAGTATTCTACAAATAATCAACATTAAATAAAAAAACAATCCTAGCTAATATGCCAGGATTGTTTTTTTATTTAGCTTCATTCTTCATATTTTTCTCCTTTTCTCAAATGGTTAGCAGCAATAAAACAGACTACACCTAAAAATATAAGCACAATACCAATTGTCTTATGTTTTCCCTCAAAGAAAGGAATGTCTGAAATAACATTGGTCATACATAACCCTAAAAATACAAGGATAGGTCCTGCCCAAAGTAATACATTGCCGAACTTTGTATGCCTCCACATATTAATCCTCCTCACTCCTTTTACATATATATCCATTAATTGAAGCTAAATTCATAGATAAATATAGTTTTTTTCATATCGAAATTTAAACTTCATATATTAGTACAAGCAAACGTGAAAGGAGACCATCATGAATTGGTTAGAAGCTTTTATATTAGGCATAATTCAAGGTTTAACAGAATTTTTACCGATAAGTAGTACAGGTCATCTTTATTTAGGAAGGCATTTGTTTCAATTAGACGAAGCAGGATTGTTTTTAGATACGATGCTACACATTGGGACTTTACTTGCAGTGTTTATTTATTACAAAAAAGAATTTATATATTTAATTAAAAATCCATTTTCAAAGCTGATGCTATTACTTATTGTCGGAACAATACCTGCAGTTGTAATCGGGTTATTATTTAAAGATTTCTTTGAAGATATTTCAAAAACAGGTATCACTATAGGTTGGGAGTTTTTAGTGACAGGCTTATTCTTATATATGGCTGATAAGCAAAAAAATGGTCGTAAAAAAATGGATGACATTACATATAAAGATGCATTTATTATAGGTTCATTTCAGGCTGCTGCTATTTTCCCAGCAATTTCTCGTTCTGGTATGACAATTGTTGCTGCATTATGGAGAAAGCTAGATCGTGAAACAGCTGCCTACTTTTCATTTTTATTATCAACACCAGCTATTGTCGGAGCAATTATTTTGCAATTTATAGATGTTTTTCAAGGGAAAGCAGAATCAATTTCTAGTACATCTTTAATTGTCGGAACTTTATCAGCGGCGTTTTTTGGTTACATAGCAGTTTCCTGGATGATTCAATATTTAAAACGACATTCATTAAAAGTATTCGCTTATTACGTATGGGGATTAGGTATTTTAATTTTAACGTTGCAGTTTACTGATGTATTTTAATTTTAGAAACTATTAGTTTAGATCCTGTTGCATTCATATAAGGCAGGATCTCTTTTCATTAAGGGGGCGAATATGTTTAATAAAGCTATTGTTATTGGCGGAAGTATCGCAGGAAAACTCGCAGCAAAAGCATTATCAACTACTTTTAAAGAAGTAATCATTATAGAAGCCGGTGAAAGATGGGATGGAAAAGCTTCGAGAAAAAGAGTTCCACAAAGTAATCATCCTCATGTGTTATTAAAAGGTGGAGAAAATGCCATTGAGGAATTGTTTCCTACTATCACTAATGAACTAGTTGAAGCAGGTAGTATCGTAAATAACTTTACTCGTGATTTAAAATGGCATCAATTTGGTTTATGGAAACAATCATTCATAGGAGAAGTACATATGATTCAACAAAGTAGGTTTTTGCTTGAATGGCATATTCAAAAACGAATAGATCAGGTTTCTACTATTACTATTAAATATGAAACATTGATTGAAGGGTTATTAATAGATGGAAAACGTAACAAAGTACGTGGAGTAAAAGCGAAATGTTTAGAGACGGGAACGCAAGAAGAAATTAAAGCAGATATTGTTGTTGATGCGAGTGGATTTGCTTCAAAAAGTATAGCTTGGCTACGTAAATACAATATTGAAGTACGAGAAGAAAAAGTACGTATTGATTTATTTTACGCAACTAGAATGTTTAAACTTAAAGAAAATGAGAAATTAGACTGTTGTAATATGCTAATGTCTCCAAGTTTCCCTGACAATCCGCATGGTGTTCTTATTCAAACGATTGAGGATAATCGTTATTTTGTTACTTTCAGCGGGTATGCAAGTGAGAAAGCACCACAAACAGATGAGGAATTTTATAATTTTGCTGAAAATCTATCAATCTCTAATGTTACAGATTTCCTAAATAAAGCGGAGGCAATTTCAGATATCAAAACGTACAAAATTCCGTATCAAGTACGTCGGCGATTTGATTTAGTGAATAATCTACCCGAAAGATTGTTAGTAGTTGGAGATGCACATTGTCGTTTTGATCCTGTTTTCGGGCAAGGTGTTTCAGTTGCAGCTATGGAAGCTCACCAATTGCAGTTACTTTTACAAAGGAGACAAAAGCTCGATCATGCATTTACACAGCAGTTTTATAAAGAGACCGCTCATATCATACAAACTCCTTGGGAAATGACAACAACGGAAATATCACGTCATCCAAAGCTAAAAAGAGAATTAACGATAAAACAAAAATTTCAGCTATGGTATACGAAACAAATATATCAACTATCAGCAACTGATTCTGATGTTTATATTCGATTAGTAAAAGTGATGAATTTAATTCGTAGTCCATTTCATCTTTTTCATCCGAAAGTGCTACTTGCTGTGTTACTGAAACGAAAGAAATAGCAGGAAAGTAGTTGATTAAAAACGAATATATAGCAGTTAGTAGATATAGGAGGGGTAATCGAGATGAAAATATACATAGAACAATTAGAGAAACACGATGCTAAGGATTTATTTACGTTTGAACTTACGAATAAATCTTTTTTTGAAACAATGGTACCTAATCGTGGCTCGCAATATTTTGATTTTGAATATTTCCAAAAACTACTAGATGATTTATTAATAGAACAGGCGGATGGAGAATCTTATTTTTATTTAATTCGTAACGAAGAACATGAAATTGTAGGAAGAATAAATTTAGTAGATATAGATTCGGAAACTCGAATCAGTTCGTTAGGTTATCGGGTCGGAGAAAAGTTTACTAAAAAAGGAGTTGCAACAGAAGCTGTACAATTAATTTTAGACGTAGCGAAAAATAATAAAATCAATGAGGTACATGCTAAAACAACTTCTAATAATCTTGCATCACAAATTGTACTAGAAAAAAGCGGATTTTCTTCTTATCAAAACGAAGCAGATACAACATCTGTACAATTAAATGGGGAACAGGTGAATTTTGTACATTATATTTGGAGAAATAATTCGCGCTTATAAGAAGGGGGACTTATTCATGAATGATTTACGATATCCAATTGGGCAATTTACATACAAACGTCCTATAACGGAAGAAATGATAGATACATGGATTCAAGAAATTGAAGATTTACCTAATGAACTAACGAAAGCTATTAAAGATTTAGATCAGAAGCAGTTAGACACACCGTACCGCGTTGGTGGATGGACAGTTCGTCAAGTAGTCCATCACGTTGTTGACAGCCACATGAATAGCTATATACGCTTTAAATTAGCACTAACAGAAAAGAATCCAACGATTAAACCATATAAAGAAGAAAAGTGGGCAGAATTACCTGATTCTAAATTACCAGTAGATGTTTCACTAGTAATGTTAGAGTCATTACATAAAAGATGGGTTAACCTTTTATATTCTTTAGAACTTGAAGATTTAGAAAAGACATTTAACCATCCAGAGACTGGTGAAACAAAACTTGCTGTTGCAATTGGACTATATGCATGGCATGGTCGTCATCATACAGCTCATATAACTTCATTAAGAAAACGACTAAATTGGTAACATGGAGATTACATTAGAGAAGGCAACAGCAAGTGATGCAACAGATTTATTTCAAATGCAAATAGACTCATTTAGCCCTTTATTACATAAATATAAAGACTACGAAACAAACCCAGCAAATGAACCTATTGAAAAAACTATTTTTAGAATAAATAATCCTAGCAGTAATTTTTATAAGATGATAATAGATTCGAGACTTGTTGGAGCGATATGTATATCCCAAAAAGAACTACCTTATAAATTTTGGATTAGTCCAATGTTTATTCATCCAATCTATCAAGGGAAAGGAATTGCTCAGAAGGTACTTATTTTAATTGAAGAGATGTTTCCAGAAGCACGAAGTTTTGAACTTGCTACGATTTTAGAAGAAGAAAGAAATTGTTTTCTATACGAAAAGATGGGATATAAAAGAACAGAAGAAACTAAGAAATTAAATGATAAAACTACACTTGTTTTTTACAAAAAAGAAAGGTAAAGCATTTAAAATACGCTTTACCTTTTTATGTTATTTTAGATTAAATATACAAAAACGATGAATATCCTTCCAAAATACTCGGGTTAGTAATTTTATATATGAATAAACATACAGAAAAGTGTTATTTCGTCGTATATATTACTAACGCTTTTTGAATGCTTAAAACACTATCGTCACCTTTAAATTCTTTCGTAATTGGTGTACTCAAACTAGATACCCAAATTTTAAGTTCTGCATCTAAATCAAAATGCCCAGCCGTTTCGATGCTGAATTGTGTAATGCTTTTATAAGGGATAGAATGATACTCAGTTTTTTTACCTGATATCCCTTGTTTATCTACTAAAATAAGACGACGATTTGTAAATACGATTAAATCACGAATTAATTTATAAGCATGTTCAACTTTCTCATCGTCTAACATAATCTTCTCTAAATCACGTTCTACACTTTCTGTACTCGCGTTTGATGCATTTCCTAAAATACCGCTGAATAAACCCATATAGAATTCCTCCTTTAATATGTGTGGAATGAGTTACTTATATTGTACCATGCTATACCGGAATACATTATTACATTGCATCTATAGTTTTTTCTACTTATTGCAATTATTTTATATAACCTCATCCTAAAATCTTATGCTAACATATAAATAAGAAAACAGAAGTAGAGGGATTAATCATGAAGAATATCGGTTTAGTATTAGAAGGCGGAGGGATGAAAGGTTTATATACCGCAGGCGTACTCGAATACTTCATGGAAAAGAATTTATTTTTTCCATATGTAGTTGGGGTATCTGCTGGAGCCTGCATGGGGGCAACCTATTTATCACGTCAAAAAGGAAGAAATAAGAAAGTAAATACAGAGCTAGTATCCGACCACAGATATATATCTTATCGAAACTTACTTCAAAAGCGCGAATTATTTGGAATGGATTTTTTATTCGATGAAGTACCTAATAAAATTGTCCCATTTGATTTTCAAACATTCTTAAATTCAAGCGAACAATTTGTTATAGGGACGACTGATTGCGAATCAGGACAGGCTGTTTATTACAATAAAGCAGATCACGGAAAAGATATTTTGAAAATTATTCGTGCCTCAAGCTCTGTACCGTTTATAGCACCTGCTGTAGAATATGATAATCGAAAATTGCTAGATGGAGGAATTATAGATCCTATACCAGTTTTAAAAGCTCAAACTGATGGTTATGAAAAGAACGTTGTAATTATGACAAAACCAGAAGGATATGAGAAACAGCGAAATAAATTTTCTGGCCTAGCTAAAATTTTATATAGGAAATATCCGAATATCGCAGAATCTTTAGTTGAACATTATCGTTTTTATAATGAGACGATATCTTATATGAATCAAATAAAACAAAAAGACAACTTTTATATTATTCAGCCTAGCGTACAGCTTCCAATAAGCGGAATAGAAAGAAGTAAAGAAAAGCTCGTTAATTTATATAATCTTGGCTATACAGATGCTCAATATCATTATGAAAACTTATTAAATTGGATAGAGAAATAAAGGGGTGGAAAGTTGAAGTTAGGAAAAAGGGTTATTTTTAATGAATTGCAGAAAATGCCTAGTCTGCTGTATAAACCGTTTCCGAATTGTGACATTCGAAAAATACGAAAAGATTTTAATAATATGTTTACAGAAGATGATTGTATAAGCGCTGATTTAAATTATTATTGGATGCATACAGCAGGTACTTTAAGTTACGTGCTTAATAATAATGAACAGGAGATTGTGTTTAATCAAATAAAGTGGCTAAGGATATCGTTTTTCGAGTTGTTTCCGCAATATCGTTTTCTAGAAACAGAAATTGTTACGTATCCCATTTTGTATAGAGATTTCATGAATTATGAAAAGACCCGAAAGCTATTACTTTATTATCTTACTGAATAAAAATTAAAACGTACAAGTGATGCTGCTTGTACGTTTTTTGTTCATAAAATATACAATATTTACAACTTATCCATGTAGGTATTTTAATGAGAAAAAAGAAGTACATATAGAGAATGTGTGAGGGAGGAGATAGAAGTTTGTTAGTTGTTTCCCTTTAAATTCATGTCCAACTCAAATATTTCGAGTAAAATTCGCTTCTAAATGGTATTATCAAATATCAAGAAAACTAATACAGAAACGAAGAAGGGACAGGATTAATATGGAAAACGTATCAAATGTCGATAAAGTAGAATCAATTAAATCTTTACAGTCAACAATCCGTAAACTTGAAAATGCCTTATCACAGATGACTCAAAAAGGCTCAAACACTACTTTAGTGAAAAAAAGACTCAAAGCAGCTAGTATCGGCTTAGCTATGTTAAAAAGTATTTGGAATCAAGAAACCCATCATTACACGCAAGAGGATTTAGCAGACGCTCGAAATGTTCTAATTGGTTTGCTTCCATCAATTGAAAAGATTTATGTTAGGTCAAAGCTCGGGAGTCCTCAAAGAACTCTTTTAGAAAGAAGAATAAAATCATTGGAACTTTCTATTCAGGCAATTGATTATTTTTCTAATAAATAACTTCGCTAAACACATACGGAAAGATTGAAACATATTCTTTTTATAGTTCGATTATAAATAACACACGCAAAATTCATATTTATACGCCTCATGATTATTCTCACACTTCACATCTTCAAGAACTTCTCATTGTATTTGATGGGAATTCATTCATTAATGACCTTTCAATCACAAAAACTCTTAATTATTTAATTTACGAAAAAGAAATCCCATCGTGTATTGCTGTTGCTATAGATCCTGTCGGTCGATTAGAAGAGCTAACTTATAACGATAAAATGAATTCATTTTTAACAAAGGAATTACTTCCATGGATTCAAACTAAATATCGTGTGTATCAAAAAGCAAAACATACAACAATTGCTGGTTTCAGCCTTGGTGGCTTAGCGGCTTGTTATGCAGCACTTCAAAATCCACATATTTTCGGGAATGTGTTGTCAATGTCTGGATCCGTACATTGGAAAAAGAATGATTATGAAAATGCAATTCCTTGGATTGAAAATCAAATTTCATCAATAGATTCTAATGCGACTCATCTATATTCTTACATAGCAGTAGGTGAACTTGAAAACGAACCTCTTTTAACGGCTAATAGACGGCTATATAAAGCTTTAGAAGAAAAGAAACACCAAACCATTTATGAAGAGTTTCAAGGTGGACATGATAGCGTGTGGTGGCGAGAAAAGCTATTCGATGGATTAAGGGCATTAGAACTTACAAAAACGACAATAAAAAATAAAAAGGAGAGAGAATCTATGAATCAAGAAGAGCTAGATAAAAAACTAAAAAAGCAAGAGATTTTAGTAAAAGATGAGAAAGTTTGGTCCTATAGGTATGAGGATCATATTAGTTCTATCGTTAAAGAGGCGGAAAAGAAAGGGTCTTTCGATCATTTACCTGGTAAAGGGAAACCTCTTAATCTTGATAAAGACCTTTTGTACAATCCTGAAAAGCAACTGTATAGAACTTTGAAAAATAATCATGTTTTACCTAGGTGGATTGAGCTTTCAAAGGAAATTGATGACTTAAAAGAAAAACTAAAAGAAAATACAAATACTGCAGAAGCAGCGGATTTAATTCGAACTATTAATAAAAAGGTTTTAGAACATAACCTACTTTGTCCACCAAGTGCGCAAAAAACGAGGGTGAAAACAGACTTTTAACCATTTTTAATGAAGCTATCTCTTGCTATATAATTAAGTAAGGCATTTTCAATTCATTATTAAAGGGAGGCAAATGCGATGAAAAATACGTATCAACTTCAAATTCCGAAAGAACTAGAACAGTATCGTAGTATTTTAGAAGAAAGTATGAAACCGTATGTTAAAGTGTCTGGAACATTAGCAGAGACAACACTTTTTGAGAGTAAGTTTGGTGGTTATCCGTATTTACCTATAGATCAAGAGCATCCTAAAGACTCAAATGGACAACCTATGATGCTACTTGCGCAGTTAAACTTTGAAGAAATTCCGCATATTGAATACATGCCTCAAAGTGGAATGTTACAATTTTTCGTAAGCGCTGATGATGAACTATTCGGAGTGGATTTTGATCATCCAACGAACCAAAAAGACTTTCGAATTGTGTATCATTCTACAATAACAGAAGATTTAACTAAGTTGGTGACAGATTTTAGTTATTTAAATACTTTAGATTTGGAGTATTTCATCATACCTGAAGCAGCTAAACTGACATTTGAAGTAGCTTTTCAGCCAGTAACAACAGGCGATTATCGATTCGAAAAGATTTTTAAAGATGGTATTGATCTAGAAAAAATTATTGATGATGAAACTGAAGTAGAATTAGGCGAACTGTATGAGGAGCTTTTCGAAGGTCAAGGACATAAAATTGGTGGATATCCGTTTTTCACACAGACAGACCCAAGAGAATGGGAAGAAAAATATCAACAACATGATATTTTATTATTACAAATCGATACAGATGATTCACTAAATATTATGTGGGGAGATTCTGGTGTAGCTAATTTCTTCATACGTAAAGAAGATTTAATAAATCTAGATTTTTCCAATGTCCTTTACAATTGGGATTGTTGCTAAAAGGATATAAACTAAGCAATAGCAAGTAAAAAATCTTCCTCAAAGCGAGGGGGATTTTTTTGTTCAAAATAAACATTATGTTAACTAGCATGCAAAATGGAGATTACGGTGAAAGTCAAGTGTAAATAACAAAAATCACAGCAAGAATATAAAGTTATAAAACGTATGTAATTAACAACAAATCTATAAAATAAAACATAAAATGAAATTTATAATATATATTTTCTACAAAAATTATTTTGCATAAAAAATTCGTCCGATCAAAATAATTTTTGATTTGTTATTCGTGAATTCATAATCAATTAAGATTTGCTGGGATTAATCAATATATAACAAAATAAACGATAAAAACTGTAGAAATACATGTAGATAATATTTTATGTGAATCTCATTAAAAATCTCCGTTTTGTCTCATTAAGTATAGTTTACTTGTATTTTGATACCTGAAATCACTTTATTTATATGACTGCCTATAATATATATTATGTCTACTAGAAAAAAGTAATAAACTTACTATTAGTTAGTGTAGTTCGGTGTACTTCCCTTTTCCTTATTTATTAGTGAATAGTTCTTTAATGCCAGATTAGTGTAAATTTATACTTTTGTAAATAATCATTAATAAAACATACTAAAAAACAACTTGTTTAAATTTAATAATTAAACAAGTTGTTTTGAAATTGGCTAAACTATATTTATAATTTGTTTGCTTTAGCAATTACTTTGATTGAAATTAATAATTCAGCGTGAATTTTAATTTTATAATTGAACTTGTTTGTGAATTATTCGATCATCATTACAATTATTCTTTTTCTTGAAAAATATTGTATTTACGCTTTAAATGCAAACCTTTATCTTTATAAATCCACTGTGAAAATTTATTAACATTATTCTTACCACTTAGGTAAATACGATATCTGAAGTACTCTTCCCTTCTGTATACAAATGAATGATTTCAGATTTTGATAGTGTACATTTCGAGTTCTTTTTTCTCTCTATTTGCACTTACATCCTCTCCTTCCTTTTAATAATTAGAGACATATTTTCTTCTATAACATATAACAAAACGTATGTTCTTTGCTGCTTATAAGAAAAACTTTACAAAATTAAAACAATTTACATTTACTTCGTATTCATTTTATCTGCTGCTGCATGGTTTTTTTGTATATAAGAATAATGAATTTGACAAATTTATGAAATGTACTGCAATTACGGTGAAAAGTAAAATGATTTCGTTTAAACTACAAATAGCTACAATAACAACATACGTATATTGTTAAACGTAAAAAGGAGAACGAATGAAAAAGAAATATATAAATCAAATTCCGACTGATGTGAGTTTTAAACCGAAAGATATTATAGGTTTAATGACTGATTATTTTAAAATGAAATCAAAGCTGCGTCCTATAAAGAATTTACCTATTGTTTCATCGAATAATGAGAATGAATCTTTAGAAAGTGTTACGTGGTTCGGCCATTCTGCTTCTCTAGTGAAAATAGAAGGTAAAAAACTGTTATTAGACCCGATGTTTGGAGATTCCTCTTCCCCATTTCCTTTGTTTACTAGTAAACGCTATAGTGGTGCTTTTTCTTTAGAACGTGAGGACCTTCAAGAAATTGATGCGATTATTATTTCTCATAATCACTATGATCATTTAAATTATAAAAGTATTATGCAATTAAAAGATCGTGCAAAGCATTTCTATGTTCCGACCGGAGTTGCACAATATCTTATTAAATGGGGTGTTTCACCTAGTAAAATTAGTGAGCATAATTGGTGGGATGAAATTACGTTTGATAATATTAAATTAGTTTGTGCTCCTGCAAGACATTTCTCTGGACGAAGTATGACAGATAGAGATTGTTCGTTATGGTGTTCATGGCTTATTCTTGGTCAAGAAACTAAAATTTTCTTTAGTGGTGATAGCGGTTATGCCCCTCACTTCAAGGAAATTGGCGATAAATATGGTCCATTCGATCTTACTTTAATGGAATGCGGACAATATGATACGAGATGGTCTGCGATTCATATGTTGCCAGAAGAGACAGTTAAGGCGCATATAGACGTTAAAGGAGAATTACTAGTTCCTATTCATTGGGGTGCTTTTACATTAGCATTGCATGAATGGAGTGATCCAATTGAACGCGTTATGAAAGAAGCCAATCATTTAGGTGTTAAAATTGCAACGCCACAAATTGGAGAACCTATTATGTTAAAATCTGAGGATTATCCTACGTCTGCTTGGTGGCGAGAAATCTAATGACAGCAAAAAGCGAACCACTCTTTCATAGACGGTTCGCTTTTTGCTTATATATTTTTCTAAATTGTTCCATTTAGAAGAGAATGCATTACTTTATTACATTTGCTTTTCCACTGTCTAAAACTCTATTTGCTGGTACGCTAGACATATCAATAACTGTATTCATACTTTTATCAGTCATTTCAATGAGTTCATTTTCATGTTTAATTTTATTTAAGTCCCACACCATCCCGTTAAATTCGTTATGTTGTCCACTCACTTTTAAAATGCTTTTTGTTTTATTTGAAGGCTGTATCTGTAGATTTGTAAATTGATTACCACTAATTTCATTGGGGATCGTTACATAACTGTCCATATAAATCATATTTACACAGTCTTCTAATGAAAAGTTTATAAAGCGGTTGGCATTTATCCAAGCTTGTCCAGCATTTGGTTTTTTTGCTACTAGTTTTAGCCCTGTTTCCATTCCTGCAACCTTAACATTTTCAAAATTAATAAATGAGATTTCACTTTCTTTTCCACCGGAATATAAAGAAATTCCCGTTCCTTTATTCGTTTCTGCCCAATTTATAATGTTTATATCTTTTATTTGTGTTTTATTCCACGTATTATAGTACTTATTTTTTCCGTCTAAATATATAACTTCAGAATTAAACTTAGGATCATCGATAGCTATATATGCTCCTTCAATAGAAGAATTTCTTTCAACTTCTAGTACCCTAAAGTTTCCCTCAACAACAAATTGTGTTCCATAACCAAATAATAATTTCACGCCTTTTTTAACAATAATTGGTGATGTAATTTTATACTGTTTATCATCGAGAAGTACTGTTTTAATATTACTAGACTCTGCTTTATTAATAGCAGACTGTATTTTATTTGAATCATTGTTTCCTTTAAAGTTTTCTACATATAATTTATCATTTTTAACTAAACTTTCTTTATTGTAATAATGATAAAAAGCAAAAATAATTAGAAATACACCTATGAGTAAAACAATTACTTTTTTCATTATTATCCTCCTCATATAAAACTTCGCCTTAGTTACTCTTAGAATAATCTATTGGTTTTATATTTAGGGTACAATTATTTTGCTATGTATTACACACTATAGTTTGTTGTTTTTATAAGCATGTCCTGCTTCACTAATTTTTCATTCCTATAATCTATTACTCTATGATTAGATAAAACGAAAGAGTGCTCTAATATCGATTCACTTTGAAGTACTTCTGGCAATAATATAGGTAACATCTCACCTACCCCGTAATTATAGTCGCTTAATATCCATTGTACATTTTTCCAATCTAAAATCCCTTCAGAGACTTTTTTAGGTGTATCATATGTGAATTCATGCGGTAGTTCTACTACATACACATACATTCCACCAGAATATGAAGAGTCCTCCCACTTAATAATACCTTTAAATTGAATTTGATCTTTTTTAACGTCTATTGCAGTTTCTTCTTTTATTTCACGAATTGCATTTTCTAAAGGCGTTTCTCTTAATTCAATCTTTCCTCCTACACCATTCCATAATCCTTTTACAGGATCATATTCTCTATTGAGCATAAGTATCTCTTCATTTCTTTTTATAAAACATAAAGTGTGCTTGTGCATAATGTAATCCTTCCCTTGTTCCTAATAAGATCTTACGGGCGATATAAGATGTACTGCTCCCGCCTGTTCTTCCGTTTCGATTAATATCGGTCTCATAGAACCACCAAAACTTAAAGTGACTGTTTCTTCTTTTATTGCTCTTAAAGCATCTACCATAAATCGTCCGTCGAAAGATATATTTAATTGCTTTTCACCTTGAATCGCATCTATTTGTTGTGTTTCAGCTATTTTACCAATTTGAGAAGCGTTAGAAGAAATTTTAATTGTGGATTCGTTGATGATTTCCAAGTTGACGTTGTTATTTGCCCATTCACTTGCTAATAAACTTGATCGATCGACTCCTTTTAAAATCTTTTTTCTATCTATGTTAATAACTGTTTGAAATTCATTTGGAATGTAACATTGACTTTTTTCATACGTGCCTCCTTAATTTTAATAAAAGGAATTTTCTGTCTTCATTTCATTCTAACATTAGTTGGACGCATATTTCACTTACTTGTTATTTGTATAGTTAATAAGCCATAGTAGCGAATACATATAAAAAGAGCATATTTTGAAAAAGATTATTCAAAGTACGCTCTAATTGTAATAATTCAACATGTTTCATAACCGCTTCTCTAAATAAAAATGATTATGTCCTTTAGGATGATCTTCGCTCACGCTAATTACTTTATATCCATTCAATTTCATAAATGTATTGTCCTGTTTTTGATGAGCAAGTAAAAGAATAAATTTAACGTTGTACTAAAAAAAGAGCCCTAGCATGAGGACCCCCTTTAGCATTAAGCCACTTTCTGATTCCACCGTTTTGTTTCTTTTTTCTTTTCTGCTTTTGGTGGACGAATGAAAATCGAAATGACGAAAGAGATAACACATAAAACACCAATTGTAATAAAGGTCGGCTGAAATCCACCGAGTAATGCTCCGATGAATGATCCTGCAAGCGCACCAAATCCAAAACCTTGATATACAATCCCGTAATTTGTACTATGATTTTTTAAACCGAAGAAATCACCAACAATAGCTGGGAATATAGTGATATTGCCACCGAAGCAAAAAGCTACACTTGCTACACAAGCAAAATATATTCCGTAATTTAGTGGGATAAAACTTAAAGTAAAAACTGATAACCCAATAACAATAAACGTGGCAGAAACAATTTTTAATCGACCTATTTTATCTGATAATGTCCCGAGAATAATTCTGCCTACTGTATTAAAGACTGCAATCATTGCAACGGCATTAGCAGCTGTTGTTGCACTAAGTCCAACGAGCTGGACTCCAATATCTTTTACCATACCTATTAAATACAGGCCACCCATACACGACGTAAATAGCATAAAGAATAAAAGGTATACTTGTTTCGTTCTCATCATTTCTCGCGGCGTATAATCATTGTGTAATGTTTCTGTTACGGTATTATTTACAATTGCCTCGCGTAAGAAGAATGAACCGACCAATACTAAAATTAAGACGATCACTCCCCAATATAAAAATGCTTGTGATACACCAAGACTATCGATAAGATTTCCGTTTATATATCTAAAGATTAAGCTACCCATTCCGTATGCTGAAACAGATATACCAGAAATAAGTCCTTTTCGATTTGGAAACCATTTAATTAAATTAGACAGCGATGTAATATAAGCTGTCCCATCTGCATAGCCAACGACAACACCAGCTAATAAATACAGTAATGGTAATGAAGAAACTTGTGAACTAAGTATTAAACCGAGTCCAAGAACAATACCTGCAGTAGCAATAAGTTTCCGAAGTCCTAATTTTTGTTGTAACTTTCCTGCAAATAAGGTTGAAAATGATAAAGAAAAACTTGTTATGGAGAAAGTTATCGCAACTGAATTGAGATTCCATCCAAACTTACTTACAAGGGGTTGATTAAATAAACTCCATGTATAAATTGTTCCAAGACCTATTTGAACAATGATTGTCCCTAAAACAATTAGTAACGGATTTATAGAAGTTTGTTTCATTCTAACTGTCCCCTTCTTTAATCTTGATATGAATTTTCACAGTTAGTATATCCATCATAAAATGCAAAATACAGTAGGGAAAATGGAAATTAAGTTTATGTATATATACAAAAAGACACTTCATAAAGAAGTGCCTTTTCGCAGGTTATATCAGGTGAATTTAAAGAAAGCTTTGTTAAGATAAGACATTTTCAAAATGCTTATGTATACATGTTATCAAATGATCTCTTTCATGTGATGGGACTTAAGACGTATTTTTTATTCATTATATAGTCGGATAAGAAATTAATATTCAATTTCATCAAAATCCTTAGGCTGCGGTACAGTTTGCATATTAGCTGCATCTTTTGGATCACTATAAATCGCATTTTGTTCTGTATTTACATCTTTTATATTTTGTTTTTTATTTTTGTTTACTTTATCTTTCACTTTCATTCACTCCTTTTTGTTATAGGAGTAATTATGCCCTATTACTGTTACGAAATGTATCAGCGACTAAATTATTAAATTCACGTAAATAATATAAGTAATTATCACCGCCGTAGTTATATCTTTTGTTATACATTTTTGCAACAACTACATTATATTCAGGTATTACTAAAATAGTCGGTCCAGTAATCCCTAATATTTGATACGATCCTTTTGGTACGCGTTCACCCAGTTCGCTTAATTGTGCAGGCTCATTTTGGACGAACCAAAAAACCCCATTTTGTGGTAGCTCTTTGTTTATAAATGTTGGACTCTGCAAACTCGTAGCGATTTTTATAACTTCTTTTGGAACAATTTGTTTATCATCTATCATACCTTGATTTAAATGAAGAATACGCATAAAAATTACAGCTAGAAAGAAAAGTGCAAAATAGTTTCCACACCTTTCTTTCTAGTAAATTAGCTTTGATGTTCTATACTTAAATGATCCACCAGTTCCAGCAATTAAAGCAGCTGAAACACCCAGCGCAACCTATACAACCACCGCAACGACCTGCACAACCTCCGCATCTACCGCCACATCCGCCACAGCGTCCACCACAACCACCGCATCCGCCACAACGACGTGCATCATCTTGAATGTAATAATATGGGTATTGGTTTTGTTGTTGATCCCAATATACTACATTACCAGCTTGATAATCATTAAGGTTTAATGATTGTAGTTCTTGTTGAAACTGATTCATTTTGAACCCCTCCATTTATAAATGTAAATCCCGCCCTAATGTTAAAGGTTATATATTTTTGTAAACAAAATAGAAACAAGGCTATAGACTAAATACGTACACCACAAAATATGACTTTTTATTAGGTGATGTACCTTGTTTTTTAGCCTATTTTCTTCATTTCCTTTCAATGGACGTATTTACAATAAATTGAGGTATTTAAAAATTACTAATCCAACAGTTTAGTAGTTCATCACTTAATTTTCTTTCTAGTAACTCTTTAACTGAAGGTGCTGGCATGATTTTATAAGTATGTAAAGCTTCTTGATTATAATCTATCCAGTGAAATGCTAAATGAGATTCTTTAGATTTTGGTACGAAATCAATATGTAACTCTTCTGAATCTATCTCAAAAATATGATTGATTTCATGGTGAAGAACTTCTCGATCTTGCCATTGGTTTTCTATAACTCCTAAAAATTGTTTTATACTACAATTTACTCCGAGTTCTTCTCGTAGTTCTCTTATTAATGCATTCTCAGCCGATTCGCCAACTTCAACATGACCACCTGGTAAAAAATAATGATGGCCGATATACTCAGCAACTAATAATTTTTCATCTTTTATCATGACTGCTCGTACAATATGATGGAATTTACTTTTCAATTGATATTCCTCCTAGGTATTCAATTTATACTTGCTCAAAATAGTCATTTAATATCGGGATAATATAAATCATTGGTGTCTCATACGGGTGAATTTTATTAAACGCATCCCTTAATAGTTCAATATATTCTTCAGGCATAAATACTTCGATTTTTACTTCAGTAAATTGCATAATTCCTTTCACACCTTTACTACATCATAGTCAAACGAATAAACGATAAACTTCCTCACCATCATAATCATGCCCCAATGGTTGAAAACCGTAACGTTCATATAATTTCTTTGCAGAGAGATTATCTTTATGTACTGTTAATCTAATTTCTTTACACGCCTTAAATGTATTTTTTATTAAGTATATACTTTCTTGTAATGCCGCTTTTCCATAACCGTTACCTTGCTGCTTTCGATCGATAATAAATCCGTTTATCCAATACATATCAGTTGTTTCTTTTACAACAGCATGCATAACAAAACCAACCATTAGATCACCGTTGTATATCGCAAATGGTAGGTACTCTACAGCGTCCCCATCTGGTTTTATATATACTTTAGCAAGTGAAACTGCTACGGATGGAACAAATTTCAACTGATTTTCTTTAACTTGTAGCTTTAATGCTTCTTCCCAATTTTCTCTCGTAACAACCTTTAACTGGACATTCAATATTTCAAACCCCTTTATTAAGAATATATTTACATATTCAACGTAGTGAAATAATTCCCTGTTTCTTGATTTTAAGGAATTTGTTGAATTATCACTTCAAAAAAATCTATCTAGTTATATCGCTGTACTTTTCAATTCGAGTATCTTTCTTTAATGATACATGCGCTATTAAAACTCCGAGTATAGTAATTACTCCACCAATTACATTCGTTTATCGTACGGATATGCTTCTCCAGAAAAAATGACTAATGGGATTAAAGTATTGAGTGAATTAATTCGTAAGCTAACGGCATAACAAAAACTCCTCTTTTTCTATAGAGGAGTTTATATATATTTTATTTACCACAATCTCATTTCCTTCCCTAATAAAATAAGTTCTTCAGAAGGATCCCCGTTAATGTTTAATACTCGAGCAAAAGCAGGTTCTGTTTTTAAACCACGCTCTTTTAATTGAATAACTTCTTTCCTTATATGAGGATGCTTCATTAATAGCATGTGCTCTACAATCATATGCCTATATGCATTTTGGTTACGCACTGGCTTAGGCTGAGCAAATAATTCAAATTCAAAACCTTCAAATTCAAAAATTATTTTTATCGATTCGGTATTTTTTATTTTTTTCCTTTTTATTTTGAATCCTTCATAAGAGCCATATAAAGATCTCATCTCTTGTTCAAAAACATCAAAGTTATGTACTTCCATTACTATATCTAAGTCAGATTGAAGCGTATCAATTCTTATAGGTATAGTCCCGCAAAGAACGGGACTATATAAAGCTAAATCTTCCATGATGTTTAGTTTATTCAAAACATCATATACCTTTTGTTGCTTGTCATTCCCTGATTGTAAATATGTAATAGATGTAAACATGGAAGTCTCTCCTTCATTTCACGTAATACGTGACTCACTAAATTCAAGAAAATTTGTCCGTTTAAATTTGTTCTAAGAGTACCTTTATTTCAATATATTAAGACGAGTAAACGATATGTTTCAACTTTTCTCCTATACTGCAATACTATAAAAATAAAAAAGGAGGAACTATTATGAGTATTTTCAACATCCTTTTAACCATCCACATATTATTTGGAACAATATGCTTAATCACCGGTATTGTAGCGATGGTTGCTCAAAAAAAGAAAGGAAAACATACGGAATGGGGCGAAATGTATCATGCATCCTATGTTGTCATTACCCTTACTGCAATTATATTATCCATTATAAACTGGGATAAAATCGCATATTTATTTTATGTAGCAATTTTCTCTTATTCATTTGCAATTTATGGTTACCTCGCAAGAAAAAAGCGTTGGAAAAATTGGCTGCACCACCATATTAGAGGTATGTTAGGCTCTTATATCGGTGCTGTTACCGCACTTTTAGTAAACATCGGCATTCATATTCCCATTATAAATTTACTTCCGCCAATATGGTTTTGGTTTTTACCTACCATAATTGGCATTCCTCTCGTAGCCAGTGTATCAAAAAAATATAAAAAACGTAGGTAGAATTAATTACATTTTGGTTACTTTCTGACTAATCTTATGAAAAATATTTCCCCTACAGGTTGAAAGTTAGATTTTTGATAAATATTAGTTCCATCGGGCGCAGCTTGTAATATGCATTAAATATTTTTTAATTGTTTTACTTCTTGCAGCATGAAATTGAAACGAACAGATTGGAAGCATGATCTCTAGCTGCTATATCATAAATATCAATATTATCTTTTGCGCATATCAATGAACCGACGAAGGCCTAAGTATCGTTTCATATTTTCCCTATTCTATAAGAATCAAAAGCAAGAGCTCAATTATAGAATGCTTGTACATTTTACAGCTTCCCTTGCTATACCAAATAGATCAACCATCGTTTCACAAAAACGTTGTATCCGTCTTTATAAAGATACTTTTTATTCTGGTCTATTAGTGTAAACATCGCATTTTAATAGTGCTACGTAACTAAAAATAATTAAAAATGATATAACGTTGTCGGAATGAAAAAAGTGGTATATAATAAATATTAACATTACTAGTAATTATTTTAGGTATTCCTAGAATAAAGGAGCGATACATATGAAAATTACTATTTATTTCGGAAGTCATGAAGATCAAGATGTTCGTACTATGGACTGTCATTTAGATGTAGAAGATACAGAAGAGATCGTTTCTGTATCATAATATAAATAATCGGGATGAACCCTATTCCTAACAGCGTTTAAGGCACCTTTTTAAGGTGTCTTTTTTGTTGTTTTTTCATTAAAAACCCTTTACTTTATAGCGTTTTAATAGTAAAATATACATATACGAACAAACGTTCTTTTTATTTTAATCGTACATGAAGGGATGATTTTTACAATGGCTCAAGCAAAGCGCAGAGGAAGAAAAAAGCAAACACCTATTATTTCAAATACAGGCTTTATCGGCTCTGTCTTTATTGATACATTGGAGTTACAAAAGAAATCCTACTATTTCGCTCGTAAAAAACTTCAAATTGTTCATCATGTTTTAGATGGCCTCTCTGGAGCGACGAGTGCTTTATTTAAAGAACATAATGTCTCAGCATATATGTCATGTGTATATTTACATACACAAAAGAAAATCGGCTTTGTTCTTTCAACAAAACCTTTCGAAGAAAATGATGGCGTTGCTTATTTCGTAAATTATTTAATTGAAAAGAATTTTTACGGAAATCATGACGAAGAAGTAGAATATCAAGAAGTATTTAATACCGGTTTTATCGGTGTGGTTTTCGCTGATTTATCTAGTATAGATCGCTTTAATTTTGAGTTTGAAATGGGTATGTTAACGAAATTAATGAAAGATATGATTATTCCGGTTAAAGAGCTCTTTTTACGCCATAACGTACCGGCCTATATCTCCACTTCTCACTTAGAAGAGCAAAACAAATTAGGTTTCGTTCTATCTGTAAAACCATATGATGAACGTGCTGAAGCAGATTTATATTTTGAAGCGTATTTAAAAGAGCGCGGGTTATTTATTGGTGATGAAGAAGACGATATTGATAAGATCGTTATTAGAAAAACAGCTGAATTAAGATAGAAAAGCGTAGGATAATCATCCTGCGCTTTTTATTTCTCTTCATTAATCCTCAATTTCAATTCCAGCTTGTTTGAATGGTTCTAATACTTCTGGGTAACACATCGAAATATATTCCACTGTTTTTAAATTTTTTAGATTCTGAAATCCTTCAACAGACATTACATCAAATAAACTGTCTTCACCATCCCAATCAGGCTTTAGTATATGATAAATTTCATTACCTCCATCAAAGCAAAGGGATTCAACCTTTTCTAAATCACTTACTTCCAAAGTCAAATCTTCTAAATAATTTTTGATTTCAGCAATTAATTCAGCTCCAGAATACCATTCAAAATTATTCGTATGCTCATCTGTTAAGTCTGTTAATTCTTTCAGAAATAGTGGCTCTTTATCTAATAAAGCTTCGATTACCACTAATTTAAAATTAAAATCTTTGAACATCTCACTCTTTCCCATGTGAACTACCTCCAATATTATCTTTGCCCTAGCCTTTTAATCTAAACTGTACTAAAAAGAGCGTCTTCTATAAAATATAATTTCATTTCAGCTAAGTATCTTAATATGTATTAAATACAAAAAAGTATTTAGAAAAGCATATTGTCCTTCACAAACACTTGCAGTTTAATCCTAACAAATCATTATAATTATTACGAGTATTTATTAGCTTGAAATCGCTGTGTTGGATCCACGTTTTCAAGTTAATAAAAAAACCCGCGAATGATTCACGGGTTTTACTTTAATAACTAATTGCAATTGTACCTTCACCTGCATGAACCGCAAATGAGATTGGTAATGGATATAATTTAAAATCCATTTCAGGGAATGCTTGTCTAATGTCTGCAATCCACTCTTCAGCTCCATCTTTATCGTTAGCATGGAACATATGAAGTACTTTTGGTAATTCTTTTTCAAGTTCATTTTTAATATATTCTCTACATTTTTGGATTTTACGAACTTTCTTTTCCAGTAAAAGTTCTCCACCTTTTACTTCTAAGATTAAGTTGACACTTAATAAACTTCCAAGTAAAAATTGTACTCCTTTTACACGACCACTTGCATATAAACCTTTTAAACTTTTTGGAAATACATGGAAAGGTCTTCTTTTTTCATCAACTAATGTTTTGTGTATATCTTGTAAAGTCATACCATCATTGTATAACGATTTCGCTTTTCTAATTAATTCATCCATTGGATAACTTGTCGATTCACTATCTAATACAGTTAAAGGGAACCCTGCCATTTCTGCAGCAAGTTTCATATTTTGATAAGTTCCACTTACTTTTCCGCTAATAGCAACTGCAAATCCTTCTTCATATTCTTCTTTGCATTTCGTAAATAACTCTACCATTTCCCCAATGTTAGGTTGTGATGTAGTGACAGTTTTACCTTCGCGTAACGCGTTATAGACACGCTCACGTACACCTTCTTCACAATCTTTGTACGACACCCCATCAATAATAACTTCAATTGGAATAACAAAGTTATCTCCTTCTGTTATAAAACTCGCAGTTGTACTATCAGTAATCCAAGCAACACGCTTCATGTTGTTCCTCCCTTAATTCAATTCCTCTTTTCTGACTTTTCTATATATTTACGTTATAAAAAGAGAATATCCCTGTAATAGTAACAGGACTTTATTATTTTGGCTATAGTAGATACGTATCAAATGTGACTATTATTTGTCTTTTTCATAAATAAAAGAAGAAAATTAAAGCATTGGCTTAAATTTCTTCTTAACCTGCATTATTTAAAAGTTTCATTATCTAAAATTACAACATAATCATTCGTCAATCGTCCAGCTTCTTTTGTATAACTAACAAGTCGCTCAATGTTATCGCAACAAATTTTTGCTCCCCATACGAGTAATGGAACACCGATAAAATCTATATGTAACCTTCTAGAAAATAGACCACCTAAAGTCATTGGTAAAGGCACTGTTGGTGATGTGTTAGAAAAAATAATCTTTTCATGTCTTTCATAGTGTTTTTGTAAAATCTCACCTAAATGTTTCATCGCAGGTACGACGACTTTTGATGCACCGCACCCTATTGTATAAACGGGATTGCCATTTTCGTCTATTCCACGAAAGATAATTTTCCCCATATCCTCTGTTTTTAATTTATTGAAATAATCCACATTTAAAATCTCTTCTTTCGTTAACTTCCGACCTGTTGGTAATTTCTTTAAATGATATGCTGCAGCTAGTGAAGTTGTATGTGTTCCACCGAAATCTGTGTAAATGAATATCATATTATCATCCCTTATTGTAAAAGTTCAATGTTACTTAGTATCACCATTCACAGCTATGTTAAACAAGGAGATAAGCTTTTCTATTTCTATCATTAATTTTTCAGGTCCAGCTTCTTTATTCGAAGGAATAACTACTGTGATTTCTAAGTCTGGATATACAGCCGAACGAAAGCTTACACCTGGATCATAGCCCATTACATGATATTTATAAATTTTATTTTGTCTTTTCTCTATCCATATTCCATATCCGTAAAATTGGTTATTATTTACTTGAATGTGAGGAGTTAAAAGTAATTTTGTGTATTCTGGGCTTACTATTTCATATTTAAATAATGCTTCCCAAAGTTTCAGCATGTCTGGAGCAGTAATAAAAGCACCACCATCCGAACCACCTTTTATAGGGATAGAGTAAGCGTTTGTTCTCCATTTTTGGCTATTTTCCTCTTTTATATATCCAAGAGCAGTGTACTTTGGTAGTGTATCTAAAGAGAAATAGCCGGAATCATTCATGCCAATTGGTTTGAATATTTTTTGCTCTATATATTTCGAAAATTCAAGTCCTGTTTGCTCTTCTATAATTAATCCAAGTATGATAAAACCTGCATTGTTGTAGTGAAACTGACTCCCTGGCGAAAACATCATATTCCTGTTTTGAAATAATGGTAAAAAGTCTCTTAAACTTTTTAAAAGATACATAGGTGTTTGTTTCCAAAGATCTTCAAAGTTATCCATAATACTTTCATCAAAATAATCTGGAATACCAGAACTATGTGTTAAAAGTTGATGTATTGTAATATCTGCATTGAAGTTTGGAAATGTAATATCTAGACAATCTTTTAATTTTGTATGAAAAGAAATAAGCCCTTTTTCAACAAGTTGGCAGATGCTAATAGCAGTGAATAATTTACATCCTGAGGCAATTCCGAATTTTGTTTGTAGTGTATTCTTAATACCTTCACTTCGATTTGCATAACCAAATGTCTCTTCATAGACTAAGTCGTTTTCCTTTTTCACTAAAACTACCCCAGAAAAATCTATATTCCGATGTATTTCTTTTACAATTTTGTCTATTTCATCTTTCATTTTTATCACAATAACCACCCTTGTTTATCAATATTGTTCTTTCCCCTTAATGTTTTTCCATATATCAGGGAAAGAATCCTTTTATTCAAAAAATATAACTTCCAAATCAAAACCAAGGGAACTATTTTGAATTTATTGACTCAGAGGAGTACACTTTAGACTGTGAGAGCGATAAAAGAAACACACACAATATGATAGTAATAAATAACATAATTAATGATCCTATAATAACCACCAGTTGTATAGAAATAAATTGAGTGGCAACTCCGAATAGAATCGTAATTAAAATGGTGATGCCCGCAATCACAAGCCCATATATACTCCCAATCCGTCCCATAATATGGACAGGGACATTATTTTGATAAAAGGTGTTAAATCCTGTATTTGCATATGCCATAGAGAAAGATAAAATAAAGAATCCGATAGTAGCTATTAAAAACTCATTTGAAAAAGCATAAATTAAATAACCGATTGCGATGAATAATGATCCTATTCCAATTAAAAATGAAGGTGTTAATTTTTTTGATAAAATTGTATTTGTTATGGCTCCTAAAATAAAGCCGGCTCCAGCGATACTAACTAAAAAGCCATATTCACTATCTGTTAACAATAAAACTTCTTTCGCAAATGACAATTCAAGTGAATCATTTGCGGCAACTAACACCATCATCCCTTGGAATAAGAAGTACACAAAAACGATATACAAAGATTTTTTACTAAAATTTAAAACGATGTTCCAATCTTTTTTTAGTACAGCTAAAGATAACCTGTCATTTGATGTACGAATATCAGTTTTTTTATCAAGATTAGGTAGCAGCAATGTAATTACTCCGGATAAGAGGAATGCTATAGCATTCATATATATAGCAAACTCTGATGTATTTGCTATTAACAATGCTCCCGCTATCGATGGACCAATTACAGAAGCACCCGATCCTATTAAACTACGCAATGAGTTAAAACGTTGTCTTTTCTCAACTGGAATTAATTTAGTCATATATGTCATAGCAGTTGGTTCATAAATCGCACTGGCCATACTTATAAAGAATACGAACACATAAACCATCCAAAGTGATGGAAGTAAAGGTAAAATAGCGATAAATACCGCGCGATATATATCGAGGTGAATCATTAACTTCCGTTTATTTAAACGATCAATCATACTTCCTGACCAAGCGTTTGTAAATAAAGCGGCTAATGGTTTAATTACATATAAAGTAGCAACTGCTAAGGCTGAGCCACCCATATGATAGACAAGTACATTAAGCGCTATTAAGTAAATCCATGCCCCTAAATTTGCAATACCAACTCCAGACAATAGTAATAAAGGATATTTCCAATTTTTAAGTAAGTTTTTCATTTTAGGCCCCGCTTTCCAAATTGTTTTAAACCAATAAAAAAATCCCACCCCCAAGACTTTTAGTCTTAGGGACGAGATTTATCATCGCGGTGCCACCCTAGTTTGTTAATATGTCGCCATATTAACCTTATCAGGTACTGCATTCTTCATGCTTATACCATAGCTCTATAACGGGAGCTCCCGTCACACCATCCCCTAATAATAGGTTCCGATGCGCTGCTCAGAGGCTTGGTTCAATAAAGAATTTTTACTCCTTTTCAGCTAAATGGAGCTCTCTGTGAAAAATTCATTTTATTTACTCTTCTCTTCACTGCATTTGATTTTTCCCATATTATCACAATTAATTTTAACTGTAAATAAAAAATAATCAGATATTTAATGATACGTCACTGTTAATTCTATTCTTTATTATTTTTTCTGAAAATTACGGTGCGTGAAATTACTTATAACTCTAAAAAAAAGAGCCTATTATGTTATGGGCCCTTCAACATGTTCGAATTAATTTGTATTCGCCTCGGTTAACGGTTGTAACGGCGGTTCTAATTCTAGTTCTAAAGTATCGCCTTCTTGTATATTTTGCCCTTTTTCGATACTTTGGCTTTTTACATAGCCTGTACCGCTCGTTTTTAAATCCAATTTTAGTAATTTAGAGAAGTACATAGCATCACGCATAGACCAACCTTTTACATTTGGCATTTGTGCGTTATTCCCTAATAAAAATATACGATCTCCTTCACTCATTATCTCACCAGACTGTGGATATTGTTTTATTATTTTCCCTTCACCTAATATTACCGGCTGAAGTCTCTCTTTTTCTGCACTTTTCTCTACTGTGCTCATCGATTGATTTACATAATTTTGTACTTTTAATTGCGATTGTTTCGTTGTATCTGCCATTTGTTTTTCTGTATATGGTTTCACCTTTAAATATTCAAGGCTATTTTTTACAACTGGTTTGAAAATTTCAGCAAGAGGCTGAGCCCCATATTCATCTCCCTTTAATTTCGGTTGTTTAATAGCTAAGTATACGATTAACTCTGGATCATCAATTGGAGCCATCCCTAAAAATGAGAAAATATAATTCTCTTTTCCTTCCATATATCGTCCATTTTCAGGATTCGGAATTTGCGCTGTTCCTGTTTTACCTCCAATCGGATATCCATCCACTTTGTACATTGTACCAGTTCCTTTTGAAGACGTTATAACACGTTCCATTAAGTTTCTTACCTTTTTTGCTGTTTCTTTTTTTATCGGATTCCCAACTTCTTTCGGTTGATTTTCCATAATAACTTGTTTGTTCGCTGGGTTTACAACTTTATCAACAATATATGGTTGCATCATTTTTCCGTCATTCGCTATAGCAGTAGCAGCTTGTATTAATTGAATAGGAGTTACAGTGGAACCTTGTCCGAAAGAAGTTGTAACTTGTTGAATTTGTGTGTTTAGTAATAATGTGTTCTTACTTTCTCCTGGTAAATCTATTCCTGTTTTTTGATTGAATCCAAATTTATTCATATATTGCTTAAATTTATTTGGTTTCAATAACTGATCTTCTAAAATAGAAAAAGCTACGTTTGATGATCGTTCAAAACCTTCGTCAAACGTAATAGATCCCCATCCAAATCCACCATTATGATCTTTTATATCTGATGAACCAACCGAGTATTTTCCAGATTGAAAATATTCTTTCCCGTTATATACACCTTCATTAATGGCAGCAGCTAATGTAAATACTTTCATTGTGGATCCTGGTTCGTATGCGTTCGCAATGGGATCATTTAAAAAATATTCAATATCACCGTTATTAGGATTAAAACTAGGTTTACTAGACATGGCTAACACTTTCCCTGTTTTTGGATCCGCGATAATCCCTACCAACATAGAAGGGTCATAATGCTGCTCAGCTTTATTCATCGCTTCCTCTAAAAAACTATTAATTTGTTTATCAAGCGTAAGGTATACGTTATTGCCATGTTTAGCAGGTTCTACTTTTCCTATATCGTTTGTAAGGGGAATTCCTCTTCGTGAGCCCACGTATTCTATATTCCCGTTAGTAGAGCGTAAATATTTATCCAAACTTTTTTCAAGTCCAAACTTTCCTTCTGTATTTCCTTTATCATCTGGTCTAGCAAAACCAAGTATATAGGATGCAAAATCTTCATTTGGATATACTCTTGCTTTTTCAGGCATAAAAGATACACCTGGTATTTTTAATTTCCTAATTTCTTCTTTCGTTTCCCTAGATAAATTCCGACCAATTTTCCCAATTTCAACTTGTGTACGTCCTTCATGAAAGTTTTTTAGTACTTCTTCTTTATCAATTTCAAGCGCGTCAGCTAATTGTTGTGCAGTTTCATCTTTATTTTTTACATTATCTTTTCCTTTTAAATTCACAACAACTCGATACGTTGTCGAATCTTGAACTAATACTTTTCCATTTTGATCATAAATTGTGCCTCGGTTCGCTTCCAATACACCTTTTTTATTTTGTTGTTCATTTGCAAGATCTTTTACATTAACATTGTGCACAACACCTACGGCTTGGATATAAAAAAAACGTAAAAGCATAGTAAGAAACAAAATGATAAAAACAATCATCATGTATCGAGCGCCTTTATTCGTTTGAAGTTTATTCATACATATCTCCTTTCCTATAACATTGTATTAACGTACAGAAGTTCTACAAGATGTGTAGTTTTCATTTCGATACTATATCTTTCGAAGTTTTCTTTTTAATTCCTTTAAAACGGTTCGAAAGTAGCTGATGTTATTTTATTTTTTGTATATTAACTAAAATTCGGTGCGTGAAATTTTTAAAAATTCAAATAAAAAAACCTACAAAAAGTAGGTTGTTTGACTTAAACTATATGGTTATATTTCGATAGAAACGGAATCCTCTTTGCTAGTAATGCGTACATTTTAAAAACAAATCTCGCAAATGGTTTCGGAAGATAATCATCAGCTCCACTATCTAATCCCGTCACACGATCCATAATACTATCACGAGCAGTCAACATGATAATAGGTGTCTTTTTCGTTGCTCTTAGTCTACGGCATACTTCTAATCCATTTAAACCTGGAAGCATTAAATCAAGTAATATGAGATCATAATTCTTTTCAAGCGCAACTTCTAATCCCTTTCTTCCATCAAATTGTATATCGACTTTATATCCTTCATACTTTAGTTCTAATTCTAAAAACTCCGCTAAACTTTCCTCATCCTCAATAATTAAGATGTGCTGCAACGGTAATTCCTCCTATGCAATTAAACGAATGAATAATCCAATTCCAAATATAATTGCGACGATTTGATGTGTTTTTCGATACAACAGTAAGTTTGTTTTTTATATGGAAATATTTATTTCTAATTTTTATCTCCATTTTATTCTAATCCCTCTCTTTTTATATTCTTTGAAAAGCAGTTTATCAAAGAATAAAGAAAAGAACATGAGAGAAAGATTAAATTTAAATGAGAATTTAAAAATCACTTAAACGTTCTATCGATTTTTTTAGCTAACTTTAATATGTTTTGAATAAAAGGTGCTTTGGCATTCGTATATGATACACGATCAAAAGGATATATAGCTGCAAGTTTCTCTTTTAATTCCTTATATTCTTTGCGTGCCCATTCATGTTCTTGCAAAAAATCTCGAAATAAAAGATTGTTCTTCCATTCTTCACTATCATACTTATAAACATGTAAATGATGTGTACCTGCCCTCCATTTACCCTTTCTAAAAAAACGCCAATTAGATACTCCTTTTGGAACATACTCATAGTCAATCATTGCAAGAATTCCAATCCAGTTGTCGGTAATTTGCAAATCCGTTACACCAATCATTATATCAATAATAGGCTTAGCTCCTAATTCTTCTACAGATGTGCTTCCTATATGTTCAATCTTAATTACGTCTCCCCCTAATAAAGAACAGAATTCCCTTTTTTCTTTTAAGTATTCTTCATGCCAAGCTTTTTGATATGGTTTAATAATAATTTGTTTGTCCATTATATCCACCTCTGTATAAGTGTTTATTATTATATTTATAAAATTTAATATTATTAACATAGGATTTTTCACAAAATATGTCGAATACTGAAATATACAACTTAATTATATGAAATGTGAGGTGTATTATGAAAGATATTCCAGTTGAAATTCAGTTAAATCATGTAACATTCCACTTAAAAGAACACCACAATTTTGATTGGCTTATGAAATTAGGAACTGTATTTGCAGTGTTTGACCAGCAAGATTCAGGTAATCTATGTTTTGGTGTGGAAAAAGATGGACATAAAAAGTTTATTAAATATGCAGGGGCGCAAACAATCGCATATAACGGAATGACAGCGATAGCTATTGAAAGATTAAAAGAATCAGCTCCCCTATACAAAGAATTAAAACACGAATCGCTTATAAATTTAACGGAACACTTTCCAGTACAGAATGGATATGTTTTAATATTTGACTGGTTTGATGGTGAATCTCTTCACCCACATTGGAGTTTCCCAACTCCAGAGAAATACAAGAATCCAAAATCTCCGTATTATAAATTTAAACATTTATCCGTTATGGAACGAATTCATGCACTGAATTCCATTTTCTCTTTCCATACATATGTAGAAAAGAAAAATTATGTAGCTATAGATTTTTATGATGGTAGTATTTTGTATGATTTTAATACAAATGAAACGAAAATTTGTGATATTGATTTATACAGTAAAAAGCCATATACAAATACAATGGGGCGATTATGGGGATCTTCTCGTTTTATGTCACCAGAGGAATTTGAGCTAAACGCTATAATTGATGAAAGAACAAATGTATTTAATATGGGGGCAATGGCTTTCTCACTTTTAGGTGGCGAACAAGATCGTTCCTTTTTTAAATGGGATGCAAGTAAAGAATTATATGAAATAGCATACCGAGCTGTAAATGAAAACCGCGCAGAGCGCTATACGTCAGTTAGAGAGTTTTATGAAACGTGGCTAAACGTAAATGATATGGAAAAAATATAATCATATATTATTAAAACAAATATAGAGTTTATGTTTTTATCATGTATAATACATATGAAATGGAAATTCAGAATAACGAGGCAAATATTATGGACTTTGTTTATATTAATCAAAACGTATTAAATAATCTTCTTTATATTTTAAGTAGCATATTTGTTTTTTATTTTATATACGATAGCGGGCACTATTTAAAAAAGTATAAAAAGCTACTTATTATCATTTGTACAAGCATCCCGCTTATTTTATGTATGCGTTATCCTATCTATATAGATGAGACTTGTATTCATGATTTAAGACAAATCCCAGTTATAATTGGTACACTTTATGGTGGATTTCCTGTCGGTATCATATTGCTGGCCATTTTATTAATTACTAGATTTTTATTTTATGGATTTAACATGTTAACAGTCATTGTCTATGGCATAATATTCATCGTTACAGCATTGGCATCTGCAAAATTTAATACATATATTAGAAAAGTCAAAGTAGCTTCCGCTATGTTTTTGACTTTTTTCCTCGCGATATTTACAACTTTAGTTGTATTAACTTTATCAGATTTTGAAGTGAATAATTTGTATATTATTTATTTCATCTTCTTACCAACTATCTTAATGTTATTTATCGTTTATTTTAATGAAGTTTTAAAAGATGCGATATTTATGCGATCCAAATTAATTAAAATGGAGAAAATGGAGATTGTTAGTCAACTTGCGGCGAGTATATCACATGAAGTAAGAAATCCTTTAACTGTTGTAAAAGGATTTACACAACTTTTAAAAACACCAAATTTAAATCCTGAATCAAGAGATAAATATATTGAGCATATACTTGAAGAATTAAATCGTGCTCAAGAAATTATTGATGACTATTTAACATTCGCTAAGCCTGCTTCAGAAAAGTTAGACCATATTTCAGTAGAACAAGAGTTAAATCGAGTTATTAATATGATATTACCTTTATGTAATATGAATACGATACATATTACAAAAGATTTCTCTAAAGCAACAATTGTTGGTAATAAACAGCATTTTCAACAATGTTTATTAAACTTAATAAAAAATAGTATTGAAGCAATGCCTGATGGTGGTACTTTAAATATTTCTTCCACTAGTAATAATAATAAAGTTGTTATAAAAATTGAAGATAGCGGCATTGGGATGTCACAAGAGCAAATAGATCGATTCGGCGAACCTTATTTTAGCACAAAAACGAAAGGAACAGGCTTAGGAACAATGGTTGCTGTAAAAATTATTGAAACAATGCGAGGTACTTTAATAGTACGAAGTGTCGTTAATAAAGGTACAACTTTGACGATTACCCTTCCAAAATATAATAAGAATCCATCCTAAAACAAATAAAAAAGGAGCGACTATGCTCCTTTTTTATTTGTTTCGATACAAAAGTATCTTCCTATGTTTTTTTAGTTTACATTGGCGAAAACTAATTAGAAATTAGTATCCTCCGCCCCAACAGCTGCATCCTACAATAATTAATAAAATAAATAACACAACTAATAAAGCGAAACCTCCACCAAAACCACAAGAACCACCGTAACTCATATTTTCTCCTCCTTTTGGCTTGAAAACTAATAGGTAGTTGATCATTTTAACTGGTTCGTATTATACATTATGTATTTATCCCTTTTTTGAGCATGTCTCCATCAAAATAAGTAAAAGCACTCTTAAACGAGTGCTTTAAAATGGATACCAAAAATTTCGAAATACATTTAGCTTTAAATATACTGCAACAATCAAAATGAATATCCCCATAAATAAAGCAATGTAATCTCCACTTTTCGCTTTCTTTGTATAGAACCATGTACGTTTATTCTTTTTTCCAAACCCCCTTAAATCCATTGCATTTGAAACTGTATCAATTCTTTCTAAAGAATGAATAATTAGAGGCCAGAAAATTAATATACGGTTTTTCATGCGAATCCACAAACTCGCTTCTCCTTTTTCAAAAACTACTCCTCTCGCTTCTTGTGCATGTTTAATAATTTTATATTCAGATTGAATATTAGGTATATATCGCAAAGCAATATTTATTGCATATGTAATTTTATAATGAATGCCAATTTTATTTAAGCTGCTAACAAATTCACTTGGATTTGTCGTGTAAATAAATAGAAGTGTAAAAGGTAATAACGTAAAATATTTTAATGAAAGTGTCACTGCAAAAAATAATGTTTCATATGTAATTGTGGCATAACCAATATGTAAAAATGGAGTATATGATCCAGTTAATTCAGATCCGTGCACTGGTGTAATAAATAAAACCATGACAGAGTTTAATAAACTAAATGTAAATATAACAGTAAAAACAATTATAATTTTGCGAATTGAAATTTTAGAAAGTAAGAGTCCAATACACCCAATAATAAATAACATGAACAATATACGAAAATCAAAAAATAAAAAAGTCAATGTCATACAACATATAAATAAAAGTAATTTTACTGCGCCATCCATTCGATGAAAGTATGTATTATGCATCTTCCTCCCTCCTATTAACCTCAAAATACAATTCTATAAACTTTTCTGGATATGAAATTTCACTAAATGTAACAAGCTTGAATAAAGAACTCTCCCTTAGATTAGCTTTTTGTAATGTTTCTTGATGTCCTAATACAGTAGATACCGTATCATGCGCAATGATTTCCCCCTCATGTAATACTAATGCTCGATCTGCATATTCGAATGCTAGATTCATATCATGCGTAATAAAAATAAATGAAATTCCCTTTTTCGCTAGTTTTCTAATAAACGACATAAACTGTTTATAATGATAATGGTCTTGTCCCGCTGTCGGTTCATCTAGTATGATTAATTTAGGACTTGTTGTTAATGCAGATGCGATAGTTAATCTCTTTTTCTGTCCATAACTTAATGCTTGAATTGGCCAATTACGGAATGGATATAAGCCACAGATTTTTAACGATTCTTCAGCTCTATGTTTAATTTCTTCTTTAGGAAACTTTCTTACGTTTAATGTGAACGAGACCTCCTCTAAAACAGTAGGCTGTGTAATCATATGATTCGGATTTTGCATTACATAAGATATGATTTCCCCACGTTTACGAATAGACCAAGCGCTAATATTTTCACCGTCTAATAAGATTTCTGCATTTTTGATTTTATTTATACCGATAAGACTGTGAGATAATGTTGATTTTCCAGCACCATTGTGACCCAAAAGGGCTACGATTTCCCCCTCACGTATCGAAAAGTTTATATTTTTTAATACTTTGTGTTTATTAGGATACGAAAATGATAAATTCTCCACTTTAAGTACGTCCTTATTATTATTAATACCTTTTAATAAAATCTCCTTCTTCATCCACTCTTTTATAACGCTACAGACACTTTCCTTTTGAAGTTTTCCCAGTGGATAGATTACACCATTATTACTATCGAAATTTAATTTCTTTAATACTTCAATGTATATAGGCTCTCTTAAACCGATACGTGGTAATATATTTGACTTTAAAATCTCTTCTGGATTCCCCATCGCAACAATTACACCTTCATCAATTAAAATAATTTTATCTAAATCTAGGTTTAACATTTCTTCTATTCGGTGTTCAATAATAACAATTGTTTTATTATATTGTTCATTTATATCTTTCATGAGTTCTATCGTATGTAAACTACTGACTGGATCTAAATTTGCTAACGGTTCGTCAAACAATAATATATCCGCATTTGTTGTTAGCAGACCTGCTAAAGAAACAGTTTGTTTTTGACCTCCAGATAATTCATGTGGACTTTGTTGATGAAAAGTAGGCAATTTTACTTTTGTTAATGCATCGGATACAATTTTTTTCATATCTTCTTGATTCACACATTCATTTTCTAAAGAAAAAGCTACATCTTCTTCTACTGTAAGACCAATAAATTGAGCATCTTGATCTTGCAGAATTGTTCCGACATGTTTACTCTGCTCAAAGATACTACCTTTCCTCGGATCTTTTCCTGCGATTAAAACGTTACCGGTACTAATACCTTCATAAGAAAACGGGATTAGCCCATTCATGCAATGAGCTAATGTCGATTTCCCTGAACCGCTTCGCCCAGCAATTAGCACTTTTTCTCCAGGGTATATATGAAAAGTAATGTCTTTTAAAGTAGGCTGCGCAGCATGACTATATTGAAATGTAAATTGCTCAAAAGAAATAATTGGTTGCATGTTCATATCCCTACTTTTCAATTTTTAAATGTGTATGTTTTTTATTCGATTTAGCTAGACCAATTGTAATCGGTAGTCCAAGAACTAAAAATACAATAACATCAGCAATAATTGCTCCTAATACTTGTATAACAATTTTGTCAAATGGCTCTCCCATTACGATAACATCGAATGCCCCAGCAAAAATAATCGCTATAACAATACCAACTAATCCTGCAATTACAAAATAAGAAATATCACGGTTATTGTACGTCCCATTTTTCACGCTAAATCTAACCCTTTTTTGAATAAGCCCCATCGCAAAACCGATAATACCTGAACTAAGTACCCACCCCCACCAAATTCCCCATCCAGCGATCGTATCTGTTACTGTATGACCGATAAGTCCTATTAATAGCCCTGCTACTGGACCAAATAAGGCTCCAAAAACAGTTAAAATGACTAATGCAGGTTTAATAAATGTATTTGGAGCAATCGTAAATCCCCAAAGTCCTAATATCCCGTATAATGCTGATCCAATTCCAATTGCTACTACTACTTTTGTCGTTAAGTTGTTCATTGTAATTCTCCTCTCGTATTATCCAACTTTTACTACTTCTATATTTATTAAAAAAAAGAATTATGCATTGCCACTTCCTTTCTATAAAACAAAAAATGACCCCTTCAATAAGAGGTCATTTTCTTTCACGTTCAAGAATCCCCTTATCTTTCAAAAAACACATCGTGTCCTTTGCGGAATTAGCACCTTCCTATGAAATTACATAGGGGTTGCTGAGGTTTCTTAGGGCCGTTCCCTCCACCTCTCTGGATAAGTATTAATTTGTAATTTGTATTATGGCACTTATAAAGATGAATTTCAACACTTTTCTAACTTTTTTTATTTTTTGTTAAATAGTTCATTTAAATCATTGTATTCTTATCGGAATTATGAAATAATAAATTCAAAATTATTTCGGGAGGAATGAATAATGAAAGTCATTGGTCTAATTGGCGGATTAAGTTGGGAATCTACATCGTTATACTATAAACATATTAATACACTTACACTCTCTCAATATGATCAAAATGCGAAGCTTGTTTTATATAGCATGGACTTTGGTGAAGTAACTACTTTATTACGAAACCATCAATATGAAGAAGTGAAAAATGAACTAGTCACAGTTGCACAAAAGGTTGAAAAATCCGGGGCAGAATGTTTATTAATGTGTTCAAATACAGTCCATCTATTTGCTGAGGAAGTTGAACAGGCCATATCAATCCCACTTCTTCATATCGGTGATGTAAGTGCTAAAAAAATGGTAGAACATAACATAAAACGAATTGGACTTTTAGGAACAAAACAAACGATGGAACAAGATTTCTATAAATCACGTCTAGCGAATTATAATATTGAAACAATTATCCCCAATGAAGAGGAAAGAACGTTTATTCATCATGTCATATTAAATGAATTAAGTAGGGGCATTATTTCCAAACTATCAAAAGAAAAGCTATTACAAATTACAAATTCATTAATTCAAAAAGGAGCAGAAGGTATATTACTAGGTTGTACTGAAATTCCTTTGCTTATTTCACAAAACGATTTTACTGTTCCTGTTTTTGATACTGCATTTTTACATGCAAATACAGCTGTACAATTTGCTGGATAACAATATAAAAACATAAAGTGAGAGCCTCTATGCTTTTATATCGTTGCAACTATGTATTTAAAAAAGAGTTAAATCATAAAAATAGCATCTACATTCGTAGATGCTAGTGTGATAAGGAGTGTTCTATGAGGTTAGGATAAGTTTTCAGCTTGTCCTATGCTAATAATATATGATTTGTTTTATGAAACGTGAATAGTTAATAGAATTATTTTATCCGTTTTTAAACCGCATTCTTATTCTATTCCTATATAAAAACGTCCCTAACTCATACCCGCTAGAGACGTTTTACATTTTTAATTCAAATACTTAGCTTTCACTAACCATTTCATTATTGGGTATTAAGTAATTTAAGCGTTCATAATAGAGCGTACTGATATACATCTCTTCTCACCATTTGATAGAGAGTTTTTACTCTGAATTTTCGGCAAGTAAACCGTTACAGTTGTCCCCAGACCAACCTCACTCATTATACTTATTTTCCCTTGATGACTTTCAATAATTTTATAACTTAACATCAATCCAAGACCGGTACCTTTTTCTTTCGTACTATAAAAAGGCTCACCTAATCTTTTAATTCTTTCTTCAGGTATTCCTATTCCTTCATCTATTACATGAATAATGATACCATCGTCATGTATTTCTTTTATATGAATTGAAATTTCTCCGCCATCTGGCATTGCTTCAATTGAATTTTGTAAAATATTTATAAATACTTGTTTCAATTGATTTTCTGAACATTCAATAGTCATTTCTTCGACATCTGTATATAGTTCAACTTGGATGTTTGTCATAATTGCTTTTGTATTAATTAATGAGACGACATTTTTAAAGATTTGATAAATATTTTTCTTCTCAGTATTTATTTTATCTGTTTTAGCGATTGACAAAAACTCTTGGAGGATTGCTTCTATTCTTTCGATTTCAGAAAGCATAAGATCAAAATACCTTTCTTGATCTTCTTTATTAATTTGGAATAACTGTATAAACCCTTTAATGACAGTTAATGGATTCCTTACTTCATGAGCTACACCAGCCGCTAATTGACCAATTGCTGCAAGTGTATCAGATTTATTTAGCAACTCTTCTGTCTTTTTTCGCTCTGTAATATCACGTACAATAATCATGATTTTATCGTGTAATAATGGTAAACACCTAGCTTCAAAAAAATCGACACTTCCATTAAGCGTAAGTGGATATTCAACAACTACACTGGTCCCTTTTTCTTTTACTTGGCGAATGGCCTCTTGAAATTGCTGTGCTACTGGGGATGGTAATACTTCGTAAAACTTCTTTCCCATAAAAGCTTCTGCGGGTACGTAAAATTTTGTAGGAGATCCTGCTTTATAATCTATAATTGTTCCATCATCTTCCGTTAAGAAGCATAGATCCGGTAAGGCTTTAAAAATCAATTCTAATTCAGATGTTTGTTGTTTTAACTGTTCTTCTATCTCTTTTAAATGTGTAATATCCACACCAACAGCCCAATAACTAAATCCTGTTACGGGAAATTGTTCTGATATGTTGGACCACATTATTGTTTTAATTTCACCATTTTTACATGTTAAGTTCATTTCCCAATCTCTGAAATTTTTTCCATAAATCGAAAATTCCTTTTGTATTTGGTAGCGATAATCATGATCAGGATACAATATTTCTAGTGCATTGGGATTCCCTATTATCTCCTCAGCAGTATAACCTGTTACAATTTCACATTCTCGATTCCAAAAAATAAAATCTCCATTATAATCAAGAGCATCAACCATAATAGGCATGTTTTGTAAAATTGTATGTAATTCTTTCTCTTTTCGAGAGTGCAATGATGTCTTTTTACTTTGAAGAACATGTTTCACTCCATCTATTATAAGCTTAGAAAGCATCTCAAAGTATTTTTGACAATTAAATATTTCACTTTTTTTAACCCATACAATAAAAGATCCTAAATATTGATTGTATAAGAAAATGGGGATTTCAATCTTAGGAAGTCTGCATACTTTCATTTCATTTATTCCAAATGAAAATATACATTCTTTTTCAGCATTTAGAAGTTGATGTGATATATTCGTTAATTTATAAAATTGTTCTGCCATGGTTTCTATTGTCCTCACATCAATAAGTTCCATTAGCCGAGCATCCATTCCTTTTTCACCTCAATATGTAAAATTCATACTTCTCCATTATACGAAGAATGTGTGTATAGGTATATAGCTGTAGAATAATTATTCGAACAAATTTTATTTTTCAATTAAAATCCGACACCAATGTATATATAAATACAAAACAAATGTAAAGTTCATAAAATTTTCACAATTTCTGTGAAAAAATAGACATTTATTCCAATATATTCTATATAATAAAGTGTAATAAGGATTCTATGAATCTCATAGAATACCTTACCCCTAATAAAAAAGAAAAAAAGAATCTATTTGGATTCTTTTTTTCTTTTTTATTACATTACATATTTATATAACGCATGTGCAACACCGTGTTCTTCATTTGTTAACGTTTCGTATTGACACATCGCTTTTATTTCTTCAACCGCATTTCCCATTGCAATTGATATATTTGCCTTCTCCATCATTGAAACATCGTTTAAGCCATCACCTATTGCGACAGTATTTTCAAATGGAATACTAAGATGTTCTGCTAAAGTATATAATCCTTTTCCTTTTTGAGCATCTTGATGATTAATCTCTAAATTATGCCAGTATGAAGATGTAATTGCTAGATCAGTATTATGCAGAAACTTTTCTTTTAATTTTTTTAATTTCTCTATGTCATAAGAAAACGGTAATAGTTTGTGCACATGTATATCAGTTTCTACAATTGGTTTACAACTTTCCGCACTATGAAATGCAGTATGCTCAAGGTATAATGCTGCGATTGTTTCCAATTCTTTTAAATCAACATTTTCATTGGACTTCTTCACATTCTCAATTTCAACACGAACACTTTCCACACCATATGCAGGAACGTATACACCTTTATCTGTATACAGTTGATAATACAAACCATTCTCTTCAAGGTACTCTACAATCTCTAATGCCTGCTTATTTTGAATTGGATATCTCTTCATCATTTTCTTATTTTTATAAATAAGTGCACCATTTTCTGCAATAATCGGACACTCAAGATTAACTTCTAATAATAATTTTTCAATATCAACAATAGAACGACCTGTACAAATTGCTACGACATGGCCAGCTTCCTGACATTTTCGGATTGCTTCAGCATTCTCTTTACTAATCACTTTATTCCCAGAAAGAAGAGTTCCATCTAAATCAATTGCGATTAATTTCATTATTTCTTCACCACTTTCTATAAATACACGAGCTCTACTTAAATTCGAGGTATCGTTTTCATACCGATCTCGTGAAGTACTTCTTATTTATAATTTATGAAAAGCGTTTCAGGTCAAGAAATAATTTTAAAAAATATGAATGAAAATGAGATTTATTATCAATACTATGATTAATAAAAGGGCAACCACGATTCGGCTACCCTTCAAAAGTTTATACTTCTGGATCAAAAGTTTTACAATCTGTTTCTTCCGTTGTAGATGCTTGTTTTCCTTTATGACTCACCACATAAATTGCATCTGCACTACATTTATTTCCGTTACTCCAAAATTTACAGTTGTTCACTTCACATAATACATCTTGTGCCATAGTATCACACCTCCTTGTTCTTTTATCATTAACAAAATTCGGAGGTATGATACTCTTTGAGATGCATTTTACTATAATTTCTAATTAGAAATAAATTTTCAATTTAATGTTCGTGTTGTATTACACCACTTTTATCATTACTAGTTGTAACAACCGGTTTTAAATGATAAATCGGTAAAATAAATAATGCCCCAATAATAAATAATAAAGCCGTACTGTCGTACATCGTACTTAATGAAAACATCTCTTTCAATGAACCAGCTATACTCATCGTTATTACCATGGATCCTGTAAATAGCGGACTTAAAATACCGTTTACTCGACCGATAAAATCGGTATCACTATTTTGAATAATAAGTGTGTTAATACCAATTTGGATACAAGGAAGAGCTAACCCACTAAAAAGCTGTGCTATAAGTGTCACCCATAAGTTGGTTGAGTAGCCTATTATGCCAATTCCAATTGCCTGACCTAACATACCGACAATTAACATCTTTTGAGGAGCAACGTTTTTCGCAAACATCATCGCTAAAGCACCGCCGACAATCATCCCTGCACCATTTACTGTTAATAACCATTGCAAACTTTCTTTTGCCAATCCTAATTGTTCTGTCACAATAAATATTCCAAGTGGCTGGATTAACCCTATGCCAAGTCCAGCTGCCATAAAACATAATCCAAGCAAAGTTAATGCTTTTTTCTTTTTTACATATTTAATACCATCAAGCATTTCCTGTAAAAGTGTGATGTCTTTTTTCTCTGCTTCGTTTTCAAGATCTTTCGGAAGAAATAATAATACAACCGCAGCAAGCAAAAAAGCGATACCTGTCATAATGATTGAAATATAGATTCCAAAGCTATGAAAGATAAATGTTCCAAGAATCGGCCCGAGCACCATAAATATTGCAAATATCGTTTGATATATAGACATCGCTAATTGAATTTGTTCTGCCGATAAATGCTGCTTAAATAGTTTCATTCCGGACGGTTGAGAAAATTGTGAAAGTATCGCAGAAATGAGCGTCACAAAAAATACAATTTTCCACGTTCCAAACATAAGGGTAATTAACACAGCGAATACTGAAATCGAGCTTAACGTTTCACACCATATCATTGTCTTCCTTGGCTTCCACCTATCAGCAAAAGTTCCACCAATGAAAGAAAAAATAAAAATCGGGGCGAATTCAGCAACTGAAATCATAGAAATAGCAAAAGCATCACCTTTCGTCATTTCCATTACATACAGTAATACTGCAAAGTTTCGAACCCATATTCCAATTTGTAAAAATAATGCTGATGCGAGAATTCCTTGCACAAATCGATTTTTCAATACTTGTGATACCCCATGATTTTGTTTCATTTCTGCACTTGTCGACATAGAAAAGCCTCCTATTTCATGTTCTGAACAGGAGGCAGCACAAATCATATAAAAGTCTATATATTCGCAGTGCGAAATACATCCCTTTTCTATAAATGTACATACTAATCCTATTCAAAAGAATATTTCGTTTTTTAACGAAGATCTCTTACAAATAGAATTAGTTGATCATTGGGATGTTTTCACCCTTCCATTTCAAATTTAAATAACACATACATACTCTATGAAAATCATTTATGATGTATGCATGTCTTAATGTAACTATTCTAGAAAGTCAAAGGTAATTCCTTTAAAGAACGCATTAAATAATTCCCTTGCCATCTAATTTCTGCACGATTACCTTTTATTTGTAGTGCAGGCATCCGTTGAAACAGTGTAATAATAGCGATTTTTGCTTCTAACCGAGCAAGTGGAGCACCTAAACAGAAATGACTACCATGACCAAAAGCAATGTGACGATTATTTTCTCTTGTAATATCAAATATCTCTGGTTTTTCAAATACTGATTCATCACGGTTTGCGGAAGCTAATGCAATAATAATCATGTCTCCTTTTTGGATTGTTTGATCGTGGATTTGAAATGGTTCAGCCGCCCATCTTGCAGTTGTAACCTCGACTGGAGAATAATAGCGCAATCCTTCCTCAATAGCTGCGTCAATAAAGTTTGGATTATCTTTTAATAACTGTAGTTGCTCCGGATTTTCGAGAAGTGCTAATACCGTATTTGTAATTAAATTCACCGTCGTCTCATGTCCCGCTACGATTAGCAACATTATCATTGAATATAGTTCCGGAGCGCTAAGTTTATGCCCTTCACTTTCCGCAAGTATTAAGGCACTCACCAAGTCTTCTTTTGGCTCTTTTCGTTTTACATCAACTAAATATTGAAGATATGTAATAAACTCAGATAGTTGCATTTCAGTTTCTTTTATTTCCTCTGGCGTTTCTGGAGAAGCAATGACAGCATGAGACCAAATTCTAAATTTAGCTTGATCTTCTTTTGGAATACCCAGCATTTCACTTATTACAATAATCGGCAAAGGAAATGAATAGTCATCAACAAGATTTAATGAACCTTTTTGCTTGATATCATTTAACAGATCATCTGCAACATCCTGAATCCTTCCTTGCAATTGCGTAATCATCTTCGGTGTAAAAGCTTTTTGTACGAGTGATCGTAAGCGATTATGATTAGGTGGATCTGAATTTAACATATGTGTTGTTAAATGGTCACCATTATCAATAGAAAGAAACATGTTCATAGTGTCTTGAGAAAACACATTGGTCGGATCTTTTTTTAAGCGATTATCTTTTAAAAGTGGCAGAGCATCTTCATATCTTGTAATAAGCCATTCTTTCCCCATCTCTACTTGATTCACAAATAATATAGGCTGCATTTTTCGCGATTCTTTATAAATGTCATACGCATCTTCTTTAAATTGAGCAGATGATAAATTAATGCCATCCTCTATTTTTCGGCCAACTTTATTTTTCATTGACATTGCATGTCCTCACTCTCAATTTTTTTTGAAAACCAACCCAACATTTGCATTATACCCCAATAAAAATATGAAAATTGTAAATTTTTAATCAAAATCTTACTTCTTATATTGAAAAACAAAAAAATGAGAGAGTAAAATCATTCTACTCCCTCACTCTTCTTTAAGCAAAGCACATAAAATTACTAATTTGTTGATAACGATAACTTACTTTACGACGGCGACCACCTTGCCAAGTGTACCCTGAAACCCCATTTCTTCTAACTTCAGTCGGAAAGAACCATAAATCTCTTCCGAAAGGTCCTGAGCGATGCAAACGCAAATATCCCCATCTTCCCAAACAGTTACACATCCATGATTTCATATTGCCCGCTTGTGCTGGAGAAGCAAATGTAGACGGTAGCGACGGAGCTTGTGACGGTGGTGGTGACGTTGGAGCATCTTCCGCATCATCGGGTCTATAATCTTCTGGTTCCATATCCCTCACTTCATTTCTAGATTCATAACTGTATTGCTGTGGATTATAATACATTGGTTGATCGTATGGATAATTTTGCTGGTTATACATAATAACAAATCACCTTCTTTTCATTCATTACCTTTAACATTCATATGTGATATGCCCTCTATAGGAAGCTTATGTATCGCCTAAATTTAACTAAAAAATAAAGCTCGTATTTAAAAATACGAGCTTTTTCATAAAAGGAATAGATGTATTATTTTCTTAACTTCACACTATAAAAGCGCATTTCATCTAGTGAACCTACAAATTCAAATACTTCTTGTTTAATTAATTCCTTTCAGTGCAAGTATTTAAACGGTTTATCTTTAGTATGAATGGGTGAAATTTGCTGCATTTTTTCAATTGCAAATTATTTATAGAGTATTCATTACGCATTATACCTATTCTTTCTACGTTCCATCCTTGTTTGTCCTTGAACAGTATCCTCTTTGTATTGATCTATTTCCTCTTTCATTTCATAAGTTACAGCTGGTTCTTCGTAATTATGCTTATGGACTCCTTCTGGATTTTTACGTTTAGACGTCTTTCTCCCAAACTTAAATAATTTCATTTTTAATTTTGGTAATCTTGGAAGACGGACATTAAATGATAGCCTTTTGCGTTTCTTTTTTTGTTGAAATAGATTTGTATTCTCTTTATTATCTTTCTCTTTGCGGTGTATTAACATCGCAAGTAATCCCCCTAAGATAAGACCTCCAATTAAAAATAGAAGATATACATATTGACTTGTCATTAAGCTCGTCATGCGTTCAAGTATAACTAACGACTGTACTTCTTTTATATCCCATAGTAAAGCGCCCCATAATGAGAATAAGCCCAAAGTAAGCCCATATGTACGAAAACGGAATAAACACGGAATTAACGCGATACAAGCGGCGATTTTTGCATTCGAAATTATTGAACTTGTTGATATATCCTGGTTCCAAATGATTAACAATAGTGTTATAAATGGTGCATACGCTATCCAACTACATATACGTGAATATATCTTTTTCGCAAAATAACTACCGAAACTAGTAAAAAATAATAGTCCTCCAATATATAATGACTGTTCTAGTGGGATTTGCTTTATAATTCCTGCAATTGGAAAGAGGGCGCTCAGTAGCATTAATAGCACATCTAATTTCTTCACAATTCCCCATTCCTTTCAAATTACTTTTCATATGATATAGTTTTTATATTTCTAAAAATCATCTTAATCCTGTATGTAAATAAAGTAAATATGAAAAAGAAAAGATACATGACAAAGGGTAACCTTATTTACATGAAAAAATGACAAATCCTGATCAATATAATGAGCAGGATTTGTTTGCAATTATTTAAAGTAGAATGATTTCATCTTTATTTTTTAACTTCATTACATCTATATCTAATTCATCATCGAATTCTTTCAATTCTCTCGCATCTATATCAGTGATGTAACTCTTTAATAATTTAGCCATATGCATAGAATATGGCATGTGTACATTTTTTTCTGCAAGCATGCTAGAATTGCAGCACATATAATGCAGCATTTTAGCGATACAATCCCTTTCTACAGGATGTACACCTAACGGTAGTATTTCAATCATACATTGTCGCAACGTTTCGCTACCATTTAATGCGTATTCACCAAAGCTATAATACATTCCTTGCTGATCGACATATAAACCAGTTCCATCCGTAACATCCTCACGTTCTATCACAGTATAGCTTGGCACATCAAAAGTTGTATTTATTCTTATGACGTTTAAATTAGGAACTGTTAACATATCCGAAATATTTTCAGGTAAAGTATTTATATCAATTTTTTCATTTTGTAACTCTTTTATCCAATGCTGTCTCATATTCGCATCTACAATGAAATAAACTTGTTCATTCTGTTCTTTCGCACACTGTAAAATTTCCATTAATGTTTCAAAAATAAATTGTTTAAACAGTTGACCCATATCATTTCTTTTTGATGGTTGCGGTAAAAAAAGATTATATTTATTTATGTTTAATAATACATTATCAATCGGTTTCCACTCTATATCTCCATACAATTTATATGAAATTTCTCTACCTTTTATTTTCGAAAAAACAGGTAAGAAATCGACTTTCGAAATTTGTTCAATCGATAAATTAATATATATACAAGGTACATTTATCTTATTCCAACTACGTTTCAAAAACCCTTTTTGTTCCAATAAATGTAAAATGCTATTTACAATAACTTCATAAGATACGCTTTGACCTATCAATAAATTAATAAATGCTGAAATGCGTTTTGTTCGTGCAAATCCTTCACGAATGATTTGTTTTGGATCAATCTTCTCACGCCCGTCACAACCTTTCATTGCAATCAATGCCAGTGTCGTATCACTTCGATCACCCGCAGTAGCATGAACAGCTGTCACAACATCATCTACTAAATTCATTTTATATTTCTGACAATATTGCATTTTATATGGGTTTTGTAACACCTTTTCAAGGTTAAAATTCACTACCTTTAACAATACTGGAGAATCTGTATTTAAAACATAAAAAGCTTCACTAATTTTAGCTAAAACAATTTCACTATCAAATAATGCTTCTTCTATTTCTAGTGGTAAATTTTCAGACCATACCTCTAACGTAATCGTTTCTAATCCTTTCGGTGCAAATAAAGGGAAACATGTATTTACATGACTTGTTACAACCTTTTTACATTCTGGAAGTAATGAGAAATAAGGAAATTCTCTTTGAAATTCTTTAAACAGATACTCCCGCTCCTCTGCTTTTATGCCACGCTTTATTTTAGTACCTTGAACTTTATATACTCTCTCATTATATGGAAGTAGTACCCTTCTATTCGTACCAACGATATAATCTTTCGGATATTGAAGAACATGGTCTAACTCTACTTCTCCACCTATATGAAAGCTATCTTTTAAATTTCTAAATAGCTTAATCCATTTCATGCCGTTTGTTGCTTGTTGTACTTTTAGTTTTACAAATCGCAGTTTTTTATTATTTAAAGTAAAATCTGGAGGAGAAATCAATATGACGCCCCGTTTGCGTCTCCAAAGTAAAGAAATATCTGGATGATTATAATCTTGGTAGAACCTCCGAATACCTATTGAAACATTTAATAATGGAATATTCTCTCCTCCGCGAGTTATACATTCAAATCGATATACAAAAGCAAAAAAATCTTTTGTTTTTTCATCTTTAATCGGTTCTGACATGGCTTCACAAACATTTTTGGCTCTAAGCGGAGAAAAATAAATTTTTTCTTCATTTGTATTTTCTAATTGTATAGGGCGTTCACAAAAAATATGTGAGATTAAAGCAGGCACCCACTTAAAATAAGTTTCATTATCATGTAATACTGGCAAATTAGAAATCAAATCGTAATGCCATTCATATTTTGGTAATTCTATTAATTGATTCGGTTTCCAATCATGAATAACTTCATACCAACTTTGGAAAATATAAGTAAGTTGTTCTTGTATAATCGGTTCTTTTGATACGATCCATGGTGTATTTTCATTTAATACATACGGATTATGTTGAATAAATAAAATATCAGAAAACATATCATACAATCTTTCATTCAAGTGTTTCAACTTACTCTTTAATAAAAACGTTTTATAATGTATCTCTACAATGTCTAGCCATTCAATAGGAAAATATATAAATGATACACTTTCATTTAAAAGAGGTTCTACTATATTATTAAATGTTAATAGTTGTAATTTTTCCATATAATGAGTACCCACTTTCTTCATTTAAATTTAGTTATCTAAAAAATATTCATTTCTATAAATTTAAATAATATGATATAAATGAAATTCTAATGAAAGCAGTAATGGCTTATACTCTACATTTTATTACATAATGCATATATATCCCCCCTAGACCTTATTAATTCTTTATATTTAAATTATATAATATAAAGTGAGTATTGTATTTACAATTTACGAAAACTTTACAAAAAAATATGTAAAAAGAGATATTATCTATACCTCTTTGTAGCAACTTCTTTACCTCGATATTTGCGGACAGTAAGCCTCCCCCACCTCAAAATTAGGCGAATGCATGGGGGGACAACTATCCGTAAAAGCCTAATTAGTAGGGATGAAGATCCCCCAATTAAAGTTTCACTTTAGCTAATCTTATCTTTTACAGTTGTATTCACTGGCCACTTCTCTAAAGTATAAGCCATTTCCCAAAATGAATATTCATATTGACTACTAATAATGAAATGCTGTTTCATACGCTTACGATCTGATTCGGTTACTTTATCAGCAATTGCATCTAACCGTGCAATTTGCTCTTCCACTAGCGTACGGAACCAATCAGATCCATAAGCGGAAATCCATTCTTTATAAATTGGCTCTTCTGGTTGACACTCTTTTAAACGTTCACCAATTTCATAATATAACCAGTAGCAAGGCAAAATTGCTGCAATAATATCTCCTAAATGTCCTTCATATGCAGCGCGATACATATGTGAAGTATACGCATATGCTGTTGGTGCAGGAATGAAATCATCTTTTTCTTCTTTTGTAATCCCTAGCTTTTTCGCAAAAATTTCATGTAAAGATAATTCCGCCTCGTATGTATTTTGTGCATGATGTGCCATACGTGCTGTCGTTTCTAATTCAAGCGCTTTTGCAGCTCCTAAAGCTTGTACTCTAGCAAAATGGCTTAAATAATAGGAATCTTGAAGTACGTAATATCGAAAACTATCTATATCTAACGTTCCTTCACCAAGCTTTTTTACAAAAGGATGATTAAAGCTTGCTTCCCAAATTGAATCTACTTCTTTACGTAATGATTGTGAAAAAGTCATTTAAATCCCTCCAATAATGTATAAAATATAAGTATTTATCCACAATTATTAAAGCTGTAAAATAAAAAAACTTTCTTTACAGGCGTAAAGAAAGTGAAATTGACAGTATTTATTTAATCATTAAATAGCAACGTCTTTCCCACTTCCCTACGCTGGCATTAACCAGATCAGGTACTAAGAGTCTCAAAATCATATTTGATCTCAGCCTATAAAAGGCCCCCCTAGTGGATAAATATTTAGTTATCGTATTGTAACCATCATAGCATACTTCACGGAACTGTCAAAAGTATTAATACTATACTAGCTTAAAAACCTTCTTCTTTCCTTACTTTTAATGATGTTTCAATTATCATATCTAATAGTTTACTATAATTAATTCCCGCTGCATCTGCACTTTTTGGCAGTAAACTTGCTTTTGTCATTCCAGGTAACGTATTAATCTCCATTACATATGGAATTCCGTCCTTCACCATCATATCAACCCTTGCATAAACACTACATTTTAATGCTTTATAACAAGCAAGGGATGCTTTATTTACACGCTTCTGTATATCAGTTGGAAGTTCTATAACTTCTTCAATTGTCCCAGCATCATCATATTTTGCATTGTAGTCAAAAAACTCAGCCGCATGTCGAATCGAAATAATAGGTAACTGTTTTCCATCAAAAATTGAACATGTAATTTCGTCACCTTTTATATATTTTTCAATCACTACTTCAGAATCCCACTCGAATACAGTTTCTAACATAGAGATTAATTCATTTTTATTATAGACGATTTTCACTCCGACGCTCGAACCACCAGAGTTTGGTTTTACCACTAATGGAAAACCTAATTTCTCTAATTCTTCAAGGTTTAAATCCTCCATTTTTGTAAGTTCAATCCAATCAGGTGTTTCTACTCCTTCGTAACGCAAAATCTTTTTCGAAAGATTTTTGTCCATACATATACCACTAGACAACATATTACTACCGCTATAAGGAATACCTAGACTTTCAAGTGTTCCTTGAACTGTCCCATCTTCTCCATATTTTCCGTGTAATGCGAGCAGCGCAAAATCAATGTCTTTTGCTTTTTCGATTAAATCTATTTTTTCATCTAACGTAATTGGAACTATTTCATATTTACTCTTATCTAAGTTTGCAATCATTTCATTTCCAGTCATAATGGATACTTGTTTTTCAGAGGATACGCCTCCCATAATAACACCAATTCTCATTTTCTCAACTCCAAATCCTCATTTTTTAAAGTGTCGCCAATTATTTTAATGCCATTAACTATTTCCTTTTCTTTCAAGCGCGAGAAACCTAATCGGAATGTATTCGCTCCGCCTCCATCAGAATAAAAAACATCTCCCGGAGAAAACGTAACACCTTTCTCATAACATTTTTGCAACAATGTACGAGCATGAATATTTTCTTCTAACTCTATAAACAAATGTAGTCCGCCATCTCCAGTCATTCTTTTAAACGGAATGTACTGATTACACGCTTCCACGGCTAACTCATATTTTTTCTTATAAACAGATCTTGCCTTTTTTAAATACTTTTCAAAATAGCCTTCATGTAAATATTGAAATAAAACAGCTTGATCTAGCGTAGATGTATGAATAGTTCTCGCTCTTTTTACACTCTCTAAATAATGAATCAGTTCTTTATCTGCGATAATCCAACCTACACGTAAGCCAGGGAAAAGCACCTTTGAAAAACTACTAATATAAATCACATTATTACCAGCTCCCGCAAAAGTTAATAACGGCGCTAAATGTGAACCTGAATAGCGTAATTCCTCATTAAACCCATCTTCGATAATCGGAATTTTGTACTTAGAAAATAACCTCATCAATTCCGTTCTTTTCTCTGAACTTGTAACAATACCTGTTGGATTATGATAAGAAGGAATTAAATATGCAAAATCAAATTCCTTTTCACGCAAACTTTTTTCTACTTCATTCGTATCAATACCATCATCATTCATATTTATCCCATGAACTTCAAGTCCATGTAAACGGAAAAGCTTAAGTGCAGCATGGTGAGTTGGATTTTCACAAATGACACGACCGGATTTTTTTGATAAAGAAGAGAGTACAATATCTAATCCTTCAGTAAATCCATTTGTGATTAGAATATCTTTGTTTGAAATATCTACACCTTTCATTTCCATATAGTGAAGTAAATAATTCATTAATGGTCGATAACCTTTTGCATAGCCGTAGTTCAACACAATATCTCCTTCAATGGACATACGAGTAAGAAAAGCTCTTTTGAAATTTTCAACGTCAAACAGCTTTTCATCTGGAGCTATGCTATTAAATACAATCATTCCTTTTTCCCAGCGAACACCATGCTTCATTAAGTCTAATTCATCAGCTAATGTAGTAACTGTATTGAGTTTGTTTTTCCAATCTATTTCAACAGATGAATTGTTACATATATCCACCTTCTCAACAAAGTTCCCTTTTCCTTTAACTGCATAAATGAGTCCTTCTTGTTCTAAATCCGCATAAGCAGCGAGTACAGTATTTCTGCTCACAGATAATAATTCACTCAGCTCCCTAGTTGATGGGATTTTTTGATTTCCTAACAAGTGCCCTTTCATAATCATCTTTTTTAAATAATCTTTCAATTGAATATAAACGGGACGATCTTTTACAACTTTAAAATCTTTGAACAATTCCTTACCCCCTGCAATTATTTTTACATACTTACTTCATTCTCAAAAGGTCCACTGCATATGTATTTTTTATTACTAGCGGTATGGTCTTACAAAGTAAAACTCTAATTAACCCTTACCAACCGGACGTTTACTACCCGTTAATACTAGACAAATCTTTACGGTATAGGTTAATGACATCTTTTAAAGCAGCAGCTGCTGCTCCGCGTGGATTAGAAGCCCCGCCAATTGTAGTGATTTGTCCCATTGTATCTGTAAAGAACGTAATTCCTTTTTCTGTCCCATTTACTTTTGCTAACGGATGATCTTTTTCGATTGCAAAAGGTTCTACATTAAGACTCACTTTCCCCTTCTCATCTTTATGTGCTGATGCAATTAATTTCATGTATTTATTTTGTTCCTTAGCATTTCGTATTTGCTGTATTGTAACGTTCTCGATTCCTTTTATATGTATATTTGTAAGCGTATTATCTAATCCCATTAAACTGTTTGTTAAAAGTAGTAATTTACATGCACTATCTGAACCACTTACATCCAATGCTGGATTCGTCTCAGCAATACCTTTATTTTTTGCTTCTTGTAAAGCCTCTTCAAATGTAATATCTTCTTCATACATTTTTGTAAGAATATAATTAGTCGTCCCGTTTAAGATTCCTTCTATTTTCTCAATATCGCAGCCAGCTAAACTAAATTTTCCAATATCTAGAGTTGGTAGTGCTGCTGCAGTTGCCCCACTATATCGAATCCGTACATTCGCTATTTTTGCCGCTTCATTTATTTCTTTCCAGCTTGTAACGAGCGCACCTTTTGAAATTGCAACTATATCCATATGTTTATCAATCGCTTGTTTCATATATTGTTTCCCTGGATTTCCATCTTTAAGATTGGTAACAGTTGATTCTACCAATACCGTACCACTTATGCTATTGGTTGCTCGTTCCTTCGGGTGATCTTCTAAATATTTTTCAATTGCAGCAGTACCCTCACCATGCATCAATAAATGTTTAGTAGATAAACCATCCTCATTATGTATGGCAATATTTCTACCCAATACGCCACTTACAATTAATTGAATTCCATATGTTTCATTTATATATAAACATTTTTCATTTAATAATTTTATAAACTCTCTGCCTACTGTTCCGTATCCTGATAATACAACTTGAATTTTCATCATATCCCCCCATATTTTTCTATCAAGTCCCTCTTTCAATATAATGTCAACTATCCCACTGAGATAGAACGTTCCAGTGGGGGCTTGAGTTAGAACACTAGGTCTTTTCGTCTATCACTAGACAGTTTGACGCTCTAGCATTCATGCCACTTTACGGTAACACCCCAAGTATGTTTTTGGTTGGTACTGGCAACGAACGATTGTTTTCCCACTTGCACCACCCTTTCGAAAAAGAGCAGTTCTTTCTTGCGAAAGAAGCCACCGCTCAGATGAATCCGGCGTGTGCTACAAGCCCCGACACGTCGAGTACACATGGATGGTTGACGCACCCACTAAGCTATGCGCGAAGCAACAGCCTTACGTTTTTGCACTTCTAATAGAATCGGCGTTTTCACTTTGAGATTGTCATCCAATGCTACAACTCTTGATTTTTGCAATGTATTCAATGCACCATTAATATCAGCGTGGATACATGTTCCCGCTTTACTTTGGTACAGGCCACGAGTGATTCGTTTGCCACTAAAGATATACTGCATCTTATCATCCTTAGACCAAACTGGAACCCTATCTTTGTCTAGGAAACTGGCTTTTGAAGTATAGCTTTCTTCTTGTTTTAAAAATCGGATACCTTCTTTTACACACTTATTCTCAATCGCTGCCATCAGTTTATGAAATGGAATTTGAACAAATGTTTGATTATTCTTTTTCCCCATATCAGATTTTTGTTTCCAACCCATGTTATACCCTACAACAATCGTATCTATATCGAATTCTTTCGCTTTTTTGAACAACAGGCCTACCGTTTGTGAAATGTAACCATTTATTTGTCTTTCTCGTTTATCCCAAAGTGCAGCCATTTGATTCGTTACTACACGTTTAGAAAGTCCATTTCCCACATTTTTCTGTTGCAGGTTACGTATCATTTTGTTGAAGTATTGGTTAATAGATTTTAATTTTTTTCCATCAATTAAAAATGTATCACCTGTATTGGTTGCGCAACTTACTAATCTATCTACACCTAAATCGCAACTCAAAGCGTTATTCGTAGTCGTGGATGGTTTCTTCATTTGAGAAACGTGCATCTCATATGTGTAATGCACCTCAAAGAACCGACCTTTTTGCTTCGGTACAATCTCAATGTAGGAGATTTTTTTATTTCTTAGATTTTTAGGCATACGTATTTTAAGAGAACCAAATTTTTTCCTGAATGCCACATTCATCGGAATCATCCAATATCCATTATCATCCACCTTTGGCACTTGATAGATTTCAATGATTCGTTTGTCAGTGGAACAAGAATAATTCGGAAATTTAGGACGACCTGTGAATGTCTCAGGATTTTTCTTCCATTGTTCCAACGCTTTAAAAAAGCTCTTCACTTCTGTAAATAAGGCCCTACGAATCGCTTGAACAGAGTTAGATTGTACGCCAGAGTAGTTCATATCGGTTTGCATGGCAGTGTCCACTTCTTTTACAGTAGCCATCCTGTTATTGTTCAAGTAACTTTGTTTCATCGTGTACAATCCAACATTTCGCAATGCTTTTGAACTATGCGACATGCGCTTAAGTAAACGAAATTCTTTTGCAGTAAGGCAAGCTCGTCCGATATTTTGTTTCTGCGTGAATCGTTGTATGGTTTCTCTTTTCTTTTGTTTACGTAATACTTTTACTGCTTTCTTTCTGGCCATTGTTTTCACCACCTTTCTGAGAGGGATTATTAAAATTATTTTTGATAAATTAACATTTAGAAAAAAATGGAACAAGAACATATTCTTCATCGTAATTCCTTTTGGTGCAAGTAACCGAATGATGATGATCCAATTTCGTTGTCTTACAATCTATTCCCTCCTTATCTAGATTATATCGTAAGACAAAAAAAAGAAACAAACATTCGCCCTCAAAAATTATTACGAGCGAAACAAAAGAGTTCAGCCTACCTTCTGATGACAATTCATCTCCACCTGAATTGTTGGGTTTCACCCGTAACACAAATCAGATGGAGTCTTCTTGCCAAAAAGGATAAAGCGCTCTCGAATTCCATCGAGAGTGTGTTAATTATATATTTCGGTAACTATGATTCTATTAGCCGATCTATAAGGGATAACGAAAGTACCTACTTAAAGCCCAAAGTAAGTAAGTACTTTTTGCCCCACTATTGTGGACAGACTGATTGGTTCGACTAATAATCAGTGGAGATACGTATAATTTCACTTTATAACATAACTTGTAAATCTAATTATTAGGATTTATAATAAAAACTAATTTCCTTATATTAAAATTTTATAAATCTCAAAAAATATTTTACCAAAAGGAGGAAGTACAAAATGCAAATCGGATTAAGCATTCACACATTATCTCAATCTACTAAAATGACTCCCTCTCATCTTGAACGTACTACTATCTCTTCTACTAAGATTGAAGATAAAAAATCCAATAATCCAATCAAATTCGATATTCGTTCAACTGAAAAAGAAGTGCAACAACCTAAGTATGAATTTAATGAATTAGCTTTATGGAAGATGTTGAAAGATAAAGGTGTTCCTTTATGGATTATACTCGAAATGCTACAAACATCCCGTAAAGAAAAGGAAGCTCAAAATAGTTCGGTTCAAAGTTCACATTCAATTGAAGAAACTCGGTTAAATGAAATAATGTAATACTCAAAAAGCTCAGGGTTAAAATCCTGAGCTTTTTGAAATCATATTTTCTTTTAATTATTTTAAAGAGAATTAATTTGCTTCGTAAGTTCTTTAAATCGTTCATCAAGTTCTTCATAATCTTTATCTTTTTGAGTTAAAAAGCTGAGCTTTCCTAACACTTCTTGTCGTTCTGTTTCTAATGTTAAGCGTATCTCTTCTATTTCATTTCTTGTTTTAATGGGCTCTTTTAATTGTTTCTGTATTGTATTGTTTGAAAAAACAAGTTTTGTATTTGTTATTTTCTCGCAAAAATATCGATCATGTGAAACTACAACGAGTGTTCCATTATAATCTGCTAAAGTATTTTCAAGTTGTTCTCTTGATGGTAAATCAAGGTGATTTGTCGGTTCATCTAAAATAAGAACATCTTTCTCTTCAAGGATATACATCATAAGTTTACACTTTACTCGTTCACCCATACTCATATATTCAATCGGCTCATTCCATTGAGAAGCCTGGAACCCTAAATGTTTCATTAAATTTTGTACTTTTCCTCTTTCTTCAAAAGTCGTTCTATAAAATAAATCTTCTGGTGTTTTATCCAGTGGTAAATCAAATACTTCTTGTGTTAAATAACCGATGTTTGCAGATGGTGAAATCCATATGTCTCCTTCAGTAGTTTCCGCTCCCATAATCATCTTCAATAATGTTGTTTTCCCACTACCATTCGGTCCAACAATCGCAACTTTCTCGCCGTGCTGAATTGTAAAATTAACGTTTTCAAATAATATTTTCCCATCAAATTCTTTTCTTAATTGTTTTACTTCTAAAAATCGCTTTCCTACTTTTTTACTCGCTTGAATAGAAAATTCAACTGAATAATCCTCTTTCACACGTTCTACTTTCGTTTTCTCCAGCTCTTTTTCGAGACGTTTTCTTTTCGATTTTACTTGTGCATCCATTCGCTTCGCCTTTACACGATAAAATTCTTTAACTCCTTCTTGTTTTGTAGACTGCGCATGTGCTTTTTGTGACCATGAACTTAATTCTTTTATATGAGTTTCTACTTGTTCAATCTTTTTTTGTTGTTTTTCATATTCCCGCTGCTGTGTCATTCTTTTTTTCTCACGTGCTTTCATATAACTCGTATAATTACCACTATGCTCAATTAATTTCTTATCCTCAATTGACCATATTTTTGTTGCGACAACATCTAAAAAATATCGATCGTGCGATACGACGATAACTGTACCTTTCATATTTTTTATTTGTTTAATGAGAAACTCTGTACTCATTTCATCTAAATGATTTGTCGGTTCATCTAATATTAAGACATTAGGATTTTGGGCGAATCCTCTTGCAAGTCGAACTTTCAACTTTTCACCACCACTTAAAGTATGAAAATCATTTGTTGGCACGCCCCATTTCGCGAGAAGTTCTGCTTCTTTTGCCATTACATCATTACTAACAAAACTTTCCGTTTCTTGCTCTACAAATGCGGTTGTGACATTCATTTGGTGCCACTCGACTGTACCTTTCGATGGCTCAATTTTCCCATTTATTAATTGGAGTAACGTTGATTTACCAGCTCCATTTTTACCTATTAATCCAATGATGTCACCTTGTTTTACTGTGACATTCATTTTTGCTAACAAGGTATTCTCCATTATTTCTACGTGTACGTCATTTAATTTTAAAAGTTCTTTCATACTATCGGTCCCTTTCGTTAAAGGAGAACAAAAAAATCCTCCCAAAGTAAATTTGGCAGGATTAGTCATTACATTATTTATACCCAAATAAGCTATTACACAAAACAAATAGCAATACCGTTGTATGGAATTGGGCAGACTAATCCTATTTTTTACAAATTGAAATTTATTGAATTTCAACATTTAAAAATAAGATTAGTTAATCATCGTCCACCCATCATTCCTTTCCGTTATTATTAACCACATTGTACCATGATAACATTGTATTGGTAAACAAAATTATTGTTCCACAATTCGAATTCATAATACCTTTCATTTCAAGATAAAGTGAAACTTTAATCAGTGTAGGTTTTGTCCATCCTCCACTGATTATTAGCCCTCACCAATCGGGATTTTACGGGGAGTTGATCCACCACCTAACTTATTTGCTCTCGCTGAATTTTGAGGTGGGGGTCTTATGCCCGGCGAATAGCGGGATAAATGAACAAAGTGAAAAACCTAAACGGTTCAAATATTGCATTCCCAGCTCCATTCTTGCTGTTTTCAGTGGATCCACAACTTGGCAAACTTTCAAATTACCTGCTGCCGATAATAAAAGAGTTGCATCAGCTTTAGACATTGCTAATTCTTCATGTAAAAATGTCACCATATTACGTACAGCACGATTTGCTGCATCATCTAACAATTTTTCTGAAGCAATCGTCATTATTTTATCTCGTTGAATAGCCATTGGTAGTGGCCATTTCTTTCCTTTTACAAGCTGCACTGTAACAGTTACTTCTCCAGCAACCTCTACTCCACTAACACCAATTTCACCATCCCCCATTGCAGCGTGCAAATCACCCAACGCTAACAATGCTCCGGGAACATTTACTGGTAGTAGTAATATTGTCCCTTCTTTAATTTCTTTACAGTCCATATTCCCGCCGTGATCATGCGGTGTACCACATGAAATACTTTCTTCTTTTGGAGCAGTACCAATCACACCGACCATTGGATTAATTGGGATTTGTAGTTCATTTGAAAACAAAACATGTTCATTATGTACTGAGACAATTTTCACTGTATTTTCATGTAGCTCTTCACCCATTACACCGAGATTTGCACCTGTAGTTAAAACGCCTTTCTCTGCAATTTTTATCTTTTCAATCGTAACAACTAATATATCACCAGGTTCTGCACCATTAATATATACCGGACCAGTCGCTGGATTAATCCGGTTCCAATCTAATTCTTGAAACACAACATCTTCAGAATCAATTTGATTTTCAAAGCAATCATATGTTTCAAATATAAGGCGACTCCCAATTTCCACTTCCATACATGGTTTATTTTCTGATGACATTGCGTAAATGATATGTTCTTTATGAATTCGATACATATTATCTCTCCCTTTTTATATTGGTCTACAGTTACTAATTTGCTTTTTGCATGCAAGCTCCTCTTGAAATTAGGTTATATTTTATGTAAAAAAGCACTTCGCTCATTTTGAAACATACACTCTTTACTATAACAGGTAAAGAAAGGTGGTGTACGTATGCCCCTTATTCCATACAACGAAAGTGATGTTGATTTACTAGCCCGTCTAATTCGTGCTGAAGCTGAAGGCGAAGGACGACAAGGCGAACAACTTGTTGGCTGCGTTGTCGTAAACCGTGTATTTTGCGATTGCTTAGACTTCAAACAACTTCGCTCTGTACGTGACGCCGTATACCAAAGCCCCGGCGGATTCGAGGCAGTACAATACGGATATTTTTATCAACGTGCTCGTGATTCAGAAAAAGAAATTGCGAGAAAAGTTTTACAAGGTGAATGGCGCTGGCCAGCACGGTGGTCTCTTTGGTATTTCCGTCCAGTTGGGGCTTGTCCACCTGAATGGTATAATCAGCCTTTTGCAGGACAATTTAAAAGTCATTGTTTTTACGAACCACGTGGTGATGAATGTCCAAAAATGTATTCACGATAGCAAAATTTGAAACGCAAGTACTTAAACCTTCGAGTATTTGCGTTTCTTTTAGTTTTATTTTAGAAATCTAATAATGGAATGAATTTTTCGATACCTACCACATGTATTAATAATGGTATACGAGGACCATTTGATTGATTCATAATGAGCTTATATATAATAGTAAATAATTGTTTTTGATTTTCTTTCATTATTTTTTTATTTTCATGATGACAAATTGCATATAATTGTTCCATTAAGTTAGAATAACCTTCATTAGAACGAAGCATTTTACAAACTTCTACTAGCCATTCTTTTTGCCTTTTATCTAATGTGTAGTAGAACTCTGTATTTTTCTTCTTATTTACCGCAATTAATTTTTCAGATTGAAAGTTTCTTATCCAATACTCTGCACGGTTACTTATCGCCCTCATTTCATCTAATGCATAGCTCCTATCTATTTTCTCTAATACCCCCTGTAAAATAGATGAATCAAAATTTAATAACGGTAATGTTCCTGCTACTTGATTAAATTTCGGATATTCTCTAAATCCGCTATCAACTTTAGAAAGTTTAATTGCATCAAATAAATCTTCATTTTTGAGCGTTTTATTCTCATAACTATCTTTCAATCGTTCATATTCTGTATAATTGCGAATTACATCTTCATCAAGACCGATATAAAACGCTGCGTCTGGCCTATATTTTGCAAACATAAATAGAATCACTTCGGGCAAATACACTTTTAGCAACTCGCTAGGTGTAATACTATTCCCTGAGGAACTAGACATTTTTTCATGATGCCCTTTAATTCCAATAAAATCGTAAGCAATGTAATGAGGCGCTTCACGATTGAATATTTTTCTCGCAATTTCTTTTGATACATTATAACTACCCGTTTCTGATGAATGATCTCTTCCGCCCGGTTCAAAAACAACATCCTCTATCATCCATCTCATCGGCCAATCGACTTTCCAATTCAATTTCATATTATTTGTATTTAGTATAGATAATTCATTTTGATTTCTACATTCACATTCATACCGAACTGTTTTTAATACTTCATCAAAATGTGTAATAATTGTTGTATCTTTGCCGCACCTATCACAATACAATGTAGCTGGATAAAAGCCCTCTCGCTCTTCTTCACTACACTCTCCCGTTTTAAAACTCATTAAAATATCATATATTTCTTTTCTTTTATATAAAGCCTCCAATATGTTTTTGTTATATCTTCCACTTCTATATTCAGCATGTTGATATATGAATTCCACTTCTATCCCAAATACTTGAAGCGATTCCTCAAACTCTTTTTCAAAATGCTCTGCATAGGAGTTATGACAACCATATGGATCTGGAATATCACAGTATGGCATACCAATATATTTTGCAAAAGATGGATCAATATTTTTAGGGACTTTTCTAAACCTGTCGTAATCATCCCATGAAAATATAAACCGAGTCTTTTTCCCTAAATCTTGAAGCGCCCTTACAACAAAATAAGTCGTTACGATTTCACGAAAGTTCCCAATATGAACAGAACCTGATGGACTAATTCCAGATGCGCAAATAAAAGTTTCTCTGTTTGGATGTTTTCTAATTAATTCGTGTGCTACTTCATACGCCCAATGCATATGTTACTCACCTCAATTGTTTTTTGTTTTCAGATTTTCAGTTTTATACAATAAAAAAACTCCCACCCCCAAGATTATTCATCTTGAGGACGAGAGTTGTTAGCTTCGCGGTACCACCTCAGTTTGTCAATATGTCGCCATATTAACCTCTTCAAGTACGGCAAAATATGCTTATACCCTATCTCTATAACGGGAGATCCCGTCGCACCATCCCTAAATAAATTAGTTCCTTGCGCAGCTCCAAGTCTTTTTTCATTAAGATGTATACCGCTCTTTCTCAGCTACCAGAGCTCTCTGTACGTATTCTTTCTTAACTACTCTTCTCTTCTATGCCTTAAATATTAGTTTTTTAATATGATAATTTATAACACTTTTATTGTCAAACTTTTCTGAATCGAAATCGTAAAATTATCTAAAAAAATTCTTTATCGCTTCTAATTGAATTTTGTGGCTACACTCATCACAACAATATGCCCCTTTTGGTTTCTCTTTAAATCGCTTATATTTTTCACTACCTTCGTAAACACGAAATATATTCTTACAAGAAAAGCAAACAATCTCATAAAACATCATATGCATTTTCCTCTCTGTGTTTATACACTTTTTTAATAATTCTACCTACCTTACAAATCTTAATATCCTATCACTAAAGGTTTACCTCTATTCTTATCGAATTATATAAATATCTTATAAAACGAGGTGAACGTCTTGTTCAGTAATATAGAATTAGTTTTGGATGCTAAAGCAAGTTTAGCTGAAGGACCGTGTTGGAATGAGAAGAAACAACTTTTATATTGGGTTGATATCATGGAGAAAAAACTGTGCATTTATAATCCTGTTAATAATACGAACCGAGTGATCGCCCTGAATGAGCAAATTGGTTGTGTTGTCCCATATGTAGAAAATGTAGTACTTTTAGCGATGGAAAGAGGCTTTTATTCTCTTAATTTAAATACAGAAAAACTGACACATATTTATGATCCTGAACCACATTTAATAGAAAATCGCTTTAATGATGGAAAATGTGATTCAGCTGGTCGCTTCTGGGCAGGTACTACAGATACATACGGTATGAATGCTGCAGGTTCCTTGTATTGTTTAAATAATAATATGAGTGTAGAGAAAAAAGTTTCACATGTAAATACTTCAAACGGAATCGCTTGGTCACCTGATCATACATACCTTTACTTTATAGATACACCTACTAAAAAAGTGGTTCGCTATCAATATAATATACATACTGGGGAAATTCGTAATCCAAGTGCTGTAATCATTTTCCTTGAAAATGATGGTCTACCTGATGGTATGACAATTGATGAAGAAGGTTGTTTATGGATTGCACATTGGGGAGGTTCAAAAATAACTAGATGGAATCCCTCTACTGGAGAACAAATATTAAGCATTCCAATTCCTGCGTTATATGTAACATCATGTACATTTGGAGGACCTAATTTAACAGATTTATACGTTACAACAGCCAGAACAAGAATGACGGATGACGAATTAAAAGAGTATCCACATGCTGGTGGTATTTTTCGAATTCAAACAAATGTTAAAGGCTGCCCCACCTATTCATTTTGCAATAAAAATATTGGAGCTGAAACTATATGAACCGTATCGATTACATAAGACAAGAAGAAAAGAAATATCACGACCTTTGCTACGAACAATATAAACTGTTTGAAGCTGGCTCTTGGCTTTTCAAACCAGTTAAAACGGTTATGGACTTGATGAACCACTTTGACGGACAAAACAACTTGCAAGTACTTGACCTTGGCTCTGGCGTTGGGAGAAATAGCATTCCAATTGCAAAAAAAATAAAAAATACTAGCGGCACCGTTACATGTGTTGATTTACTTAATTCCGCTTTAACAAAGCTACAAATTTATAGCAAAGAACATGATGTATTCGAGGTTATAAAAACAGAAGAAGCAGCAATTGAAAACTATCATATTGACTCTAACGCTTATGATTATATCGTTGCAGTATCAAGTTTAGAACATGTCAGATCAGAAGAGGATTTTAAAAATGTACTCCACTCTATGAAAAGAGGTACAAAAAACGGCGGTATTAATTGTTTAATTATTAACTCTAACATACAAGAAATTGATTCAATAACGAATGAAGAATTAGAAGCTTTAATTGAAATTAATCTTTCAACCGAAGAAATGATAAGTACTTTAAAAAGCATTTATAAAGAATGGAAAGAACTAAAAGTTGAAATAAAAGAATTAGCTTATGATATTGTTCGAAATGAAAGACACATTCAATTAAAAACAAATGCCATTACGTTTGTCGTTCAGAAATAATACTATAAAAAGTAAGGATATTTCCTCATATATTCATAGGAATACCCTTACCTTTTATTTTTATAAAATTATTTTGTTATTAGTTTTCGCATCATCTAAAATATACTTTTCATTCGAAATACTACTCAACTATTAATTGAATTCATTAACTGGAAGAAATATTCTGCTTCATGAGTCTCATTCAATTTATACCATGAATGAAGTGTATCCGGCGCAAATACATCTAATTTTTTCAGTACTTCCATTGCAAATTCTAGAGGCGCTACACCCGATGCAGTAATAAGGTTTCTACTAGACGCTACAGGTCCCACTTCATAAAAATTTTCTCCTTTATAAGTAGGACAAACCATTTTCATATACTCTAAACTATTACTTGTGTGATTTATAGAATCCAAGTAACCGTAATTTGCAAGACCTATAGTTGCACCGCAAATTGCCGCTACAATTGTACCAAGTTTTAAAGCTTCACCAACTGTTTTCAAAATAGGTTTATGTATTTCTTCACTCCAAGTATTCCCTCCAGGTAAAATTAATAAATCGTTACTTTCAAGGATACATTCATCTAGGGAAATATCCGGCTTTATATTCAAGCCTCCCATTGAAATAATCGTTTCTCTATTTATTCCAACTGTGACTACTTTAAAAGACGCTACATCTTTTTTGAAATATCTTCCTGTATTAAGTTCAGCAATTAAATGTCCGTACTCCCAATCAGACATCGTGTCAAATACATATAGATAGGCTTTTCTTGTTTGCATTCAATAACACTCCATTCATATGCTACACTCTTAATTAAAACGAGTGTTCTTTTCAGTTTAACATTTTATGCAATATTTATGGTGTAAAATTCCAAATAAAAGAGCACTTGTTTCCGCAAGTGCTCTTTTCGGGGATTTTGAGATACCCTATTAACGAAAGTTAAGGTTACTTAAAGTTAAGAGGTATTTATACTATATGCTTGTCCTTTTTATTTGTGCATGATCAATATATAAACATCTTTATAAATATTTAAAAACTTTTATTTATAGTTCCTTCTGGCATTTTATCATTAAGAAATTGATTGAAGGCTTATTTTCCATGTGCTTATTTGGTTCATCAATTTCGGAAACTTGTACTAGTCCATATTTATTAAAATCTCGTTTTATAGATTCAGAATTATAGAAGAACATTTTTACTCCTTCCATTATTTCGAAATAGTCTTTATCCAACTGTTTTCCCTTGCCAAACATTGGAGCTTTTTGAGAAACAGTTGTGAAAACCATATATCCACCTGGTTTTAGCTGATTATAACAATCTTTAATAAATTGCTCTCTCTCCTGCTTATTCAACAAATGTAGAAGTGCATGACTATATATACCATCATATGATTTGTTATCAAAAGGCATCTCATTTACCGAACCGTGATAGATACTAATATCTTCTAGGCCATTTTGCATTGCTAAATTAATGGCTGTTTTTGAAATTTCAATACCTGTTACATTTATACCATTATCGATAAAAACATTTGCATTTCTTCCATATCCAATACCCGGAACTAATATATCCTTAACGTTCTTTTCAAGAAAAAAATCTTTTGTCAAAATTGCAGATTCTGTAGGTTCAAATCCCCACATCGTTTGTTTTTCAATAAAACTTGATTCCCAAAATTCCATTATGTATCTATCTCCTTATTTTCAATCCATTTTCAGTATCAAATTAAAAGCATTTTTGTATTTGCTATACAGTTTTTTCTTCTATTCATACCACTTACCTTAGTCATCGTAGCTCCATTGAATATAGCATAATAATAAGCCTATATCTAATATAAAGATTGGTGAAAAATCTACCCTATTTTATTAATCTTTACGTTTATTGAAAATAAAAAAACAGCCAATATTTTTATTGTAGTATTGGCTTTTTCTCACGAGAAATTATCTTTTTATATTGTACCGATCTAATACTTTTTCTAACATTTCTAAAGTTATTGGTTGTGCTTTTTTTATTAATTGATAACCAATACGACCATTCGGTTCAGCTGTAACTTTTTGTAAAATCTTCAAATCATGAATTCCTTTTTCTCTTAATTGCATATAAAGTTGTTGTTCCGACATTTTTGCCTGCATCAAATTCTCTTTTACAATCTCTCCGTTTTCAACAATTATAATGCTACTTCCATTTAAAAATTCTTCCACCTTCCTTAATTTCAATTCAAAGAAATGAATGATAAGTAATATGCTTGCAAATATGATAGCCGCGAATATAGATGGGACTACTTTTCTACTTAATACAGGTTCTACAATAATACGGCCAATTGATACAACTATAATGATTTCAGCTCTTGTCATTTGGCTCACAGATGTACTACCTGTCATTTTCAAAACAATTATTCCAGTAAAAGTTAATATAACACTTTCCCAAATTATATTCATAATAACCCAATCCTTTAATGGTGTATTTTACTATCATTCCCATTAAAGGTGTGTTTTACTTACCTATTAACTTGTTAAATCCTTCAGACCATGATGGAAATAAAGGTGTCCATCCATACTCTTTACGTGCCTTATTATTGGAAGCTCCTCTTTCCCAACTATTTTTCCCATCTTGAACTTTAGGCTTATGTGCCCCTATCGTTTCATGTCCATAAAAAGAAACTACTTTATCACCTACGTTTACATGTGTTACTTGATTACCAACTTCAATCACTTCACCATAACTTTCATATCCAGTTTTTCTTGGATAAAAAGGATGCGGATCTGTAACATCGGATCCATTATACTGTGGTAACTCGGCCCCAATGCTTATCGATCCTGCGATTGTTTTAACGATAATTTCATCGTCCTGTATGTCCTTAATTTCATTTGTTTCCCACTTAAGTTGTTTCGCACCTTCTAAAACTAACTTATATTGTTCCATTCATATCCTCTCACTTTATAAAAATATATTCTCACTAAATTTCAAACAATGTATAATAGATTCATCCAAAATTAAAGCTATAGCGTTGGCTAGCACCCAACAGTGATAACATGATAATTGAATTTGATGGATATGGAATAAACGAGTATGTTATTGGCCGTAACTGTTCTATTAACGAATTAATAACGATGTATTTAAATGTAAAAAATGAAGAGATATCTAATGAGGATCTGCTAAGCTTATTTTGTGTACGCTATCATTACAAAAAAATTCCAAAGTTACTACAAGAAGACGTCATAAGCAATGTTGTCATTGATTTAGATACGGACTATATTTATATCCCAAATAGATAACAGTAAACTAAATTGAATGATTAGTATTTACGATTCAGCTAAGTGTTTAATAAAATAAGTAATTGCCCAAATTAATGTCGCAAATTGAGTGACAAAATACATTGTCCATTCAAAGCCAGTCAATTTTCTCTCTCGTTTAACCTTCTTTAAGTATCTGTAAAATATGAATGTACTTAAAAACATAAGTAACAATGATAATTGTTGTAAATCATCGACTATACGTACCGCCATAGACTCGATCTCCCTCCTATTCAAAATATAAATTATAATTTAATGATAGCATCTAACAGTAAAATATTAACATTAGTTTAACAAAACTTTAAAAAAGTATAAGACTATATATAAATACAACAATTTCCTAATCATAATTTTATAATTTATCTTTTAACGTTGAATTCTCAGCAGTTCATACTCAAACCAATCGATTTTATTATCTATTGAATTTACTGATAAAAAAATTATTTTAATACCCATCTTTTTTACCATTATTTAGGTTTTTAATGTGCTATTATATATTTATAATTAACAAGAAATAAGAAAGAAGGGATTGTTGTGGAAACAAAGATTTTGGAAACTGAGAAAAAAATTGCTTCGAAATCTCTTTTGGCTTTTAGTTTATTAATTACTACCGGGATTGTATATCAAATTTTTGCGGTTTATTTAGGGGAGAATCTACCCCAATTGTTAGGAATACTTATTGAAGCTTTATGGAACCTTGTATTATGTGGAATTATAGGATACTATTTTTTAGGAAAAATATCATTAGAGCAATTTAAACATTTTCGTTTTAAAACTTTACTTTGGGGTGTGCCTTTAACTATTATCGTGGGTATGGGTTCCAGTTTAATATTCAGTTACATTTTTGAACCTGCAACTAAAAATTCTGTTGCTGAAGTAATAAGTATTTATATGATTTTATTCCGTATACCATTTATGTTAATGGGTGAAGAATTGATTTGTACTAATATAATTATTGCATTACAAAAATTAGGATTGAAATTTAGTACAGCATCCATAATATGTAGTTTATTGTTCGCTTTATGGCATATTCCAGCTTACGGTTTTGTGCCAATGCAATTATTAATAACTATAATCCCAGTTAGATTAGCACTAAATTATATATGGAAAAATTCAAAAAGTGTTTGGGTGAGTTGGATTTGCCACTTTATTTTTGATTGTATTTCATTTTTACCAATGCTTTTCAAATAACTATTTTAATAGTTAAGAGAAGTTCATTATTTGTGTACAGTATAAAAAATAGAGCACTCGGCTCTAGAGTGCTCTTAAAAATATTAATTTTGATTCAAAACATTCTCCTCAAAATAATTACTCCCAATATTTTGTTCATTTTCTAACGCTACTACTGTTTTTCCAGCGTATCTGTTGCCCCAGTCACAATTGTTACTTCCCTTTATAATGGTTTCATTTTATTCAGCCTCATTTTTATAATTCAACTGTATAACTTTTGATATATGTTCTCTTTCATATTTCCTTGTGTGGACTCTGTTATTTGGAGTAACTAATTGCAACAAAATGTCATCACAAACACCATCCGCAATTTCAAATTCACCTTTTCATGTGAAATACTATGCATTTTATTTTTAATTGAATTTTCACATCTGCTATAGGTCGGTTATTTTAATCTACGATAATATCTTTTGAATACTCAGTAATTGCTATGCATTGATCATCTTCTTTATAATATTTCGTAACTACCAACGCTCCAATTACTATGGCAATAGCTACAAACAAGGTTATTATTTTTCGCCTCACAATAAACCTTCCTATACGTATTATTCTTTTTTAAATTGAAAATCTAAACGCCCTGATTGCTCGATTTCCCCAATTACTTTACGAATACCTTCTTCAATCTTATCTTCTTTTACATTCGAAACATTTAATTTTAATAGTTTTTCTTTAGGGAAATTCCTCATATAATTCTTATCAATAGTATCGACACTTATTTGCATGTCACCTAATTTTTGTATAAGTGTTTCTGTAACTATGTTTTTCTGCATTTCTAAACAGGTGTGTATTCCAAATGTGTTTTGTCTATTATATGTAAATAATGATGGATCTTCATTTTGCACTTTTTCTAATGTTTCTGCTAGTTTTATTGATCTATTATAGTAGGAAGAATTAATTTTACTTTTATGACGTTCAAACATACCGCTCTTTATATAAATTTCTAAAGCCGCTTGAGAAATCATCGGACTATCAATATCTAGTATCTTTTTGTATGTATAGAACGCATTTGCAATGGAGGGTGGAATGACCGCAACTCCAACCCGTAAACCTGGAAAAATAATCTTCGAATAACTTTTCAAATATATGACATGACTACAATTATCCGAGCTATATAATGGATCTGCTTTTGAATCAGTTTCTAAATCTGCTAAATAATCATCTTCCACTATAAATACATTGTATTTCTTAGCCAATAGTGTGATTTTTTCTTTCTCATCTTTAGAATAAGACGTTCCAAGCGGATGATGATATCTCGGTATCGTATAGAAGAATTTTATTTTTCCGGTTTGAAATATTTGCTCCAATTCATTCAAATCGATACCTTCATTCGTACGTTTAATACCGGTTACAGGAACTTTATTTATTTCTAGATAATCAATATATAGATGATATGTTGGTTGTTCAATTAATACAGTTTCATTTCCATTCGGAAATGGTATAGAAGTTAATATAGCAAGTGCCTGCTGAACACCTGATGTTATAAAAATATTTTCTTCTTTTGTAAAGACTTGATAATTTGCTAGTTGTTTTTGAATAACTGGTATTAAAGATGGTAAGCCTTTCGGCGTTCCATATACAAACAAATCATTTTTATACGTATCAATGGCCTTATTAATACAATGTTGAAAATCTAAATACGGAAAAACATCTGGATCTGGTGCTGAGGAGGCAAAATCAATTATCTCGTTATTTTCTATAGTACTCTCTGATTTTTTAACAACGTAGTATCCACTTTGAGGGACAGAATATATAATGTGACGCTTTTCTAATTCATGAAGAGCACGTATAACTGTTGCCTTATTACATTCGTATTGCGTAACGAGTGACCGTATAGACGGTAATTTCTTTCCTTCTCTTATTTCTCCATTTTGAATCATATTTTCTATGTCATTTAAAATATGTAAATACTTATACATCTTACACCTCCTTCAGTAATTCTATATTTAATTATATCGATTTTTCATTCATATAGCATTCATTCCTCAATTAGTTAATTTTCCGATCATCTATATCGTAAATCCCAATAGCATATGAATCATTTTCAATCCATTTCTTTACTGCTTCTGTTTTAAGTACCCCTTCAACTTCTTTTTCTATTTTCTGTCCAAGTTCTCTCGCCCCTACTTCATCATCGCTAATCTTAGTTTTTATATCAATGGTAACAGGTTGATTCTTTTTATAATTTATTTGCTGAATACCAAACCATTCATATCCATTCTTTCTCAATACGTCATCAAATATCTGTCCAAAAACTAACTGCAATCTTTGTTCTGCATTTACAATCTCCTTGTTTCTTTGAGATATATTTACTTTATAGGACATAATGCCTTGAATTTGCAATCTTTTATTAATTTCTTTTTTTATTTCGTTAGCATTTTCGCTATCAGCAATCTCTAAATCTAATATTCTTGCTTTCTCATCCCATATAGCAGCACTAAAAAAAGATTCCTGCTTGACTGTCGCTGTAGCAATACCCATAACTATAGAATCTTCACTTTTAGATTCTTCCATTTCAGGCTCACAAGCACACAATAAAGCAATTGAAAATAAAAATACAATCAACTTCTTTCCTCTTTTCATTGCACTTCCCTCCGTAAATTTTCATTTACGATAAACTTTTACTTTCACATATAAATACCTTCTATAATTTAACATTATTTCATATTTTCTCCTCTTAAAAAGGGAATTACAATTAATAAATAGAATCTCTACATGAACACATAAAAAGTGAGGGATATATAATGCAACGTGTAAATACGATTGATATTAGTAATGTACTACAATTAGAAAAAACTCTTTCGTCTTTATTAAACAAAATGATTTCTTCAAAACTAGACCTTGAAAATTGGTTAAAAGAGCAGTCAAAAGTGATTTGGGAAATCGAAGAACAATTAAGATCACATTATATCGCCTTTCAATGCAATACGAATGATGAAGAAATAAAAGATACTTTTGAACATGATCAACAATTTGTAAAGCCACTTTTAAAGCGGTACCAAAATTTATTGGATAATAAATATTTAGAGTCACCTTTTCGAATGGAATTAGATTCTAACGTATATGGTTTATTAGATACAAAAATAAAAAATGCTCAAAAGTTATTTTGTGAGGAAAATATCGAATTAGAAATAAAGGAAGACAAATTAGTCACAGAGTACTTTGAAATCACTGGAGGATTAAGTGCCATTTGGGACGGAGAAGAAAAAACGATAACAGAATTACAATCCTATTTACAGGACTCGAATCGTGAAATCCGTAAAAAAGCAAAAACCATTATTTCTGAGCAATTTTTATCTGTTGAAAAAGAACTCCAAAACATATTAAATCAATTAATTGAAATTCGCCATCAAAAAGCAAAAAATATTCAACTAGAGAATTATCGCGATTATATGTTCAAAAAATACGAGCGTTTTGATTATTCAGCGAAAGATTGCTATGAACTAGCTGAATCGATACGTAAGTATGTTGTGCCGCTTAAAGATAAAATATTGCTAGAGAAAAAAGATAAACTGCAAGTTGATACACTTCGCCCGTGGGATGTATCAGCTGTAACTCCAGATCAAAAAGTACTTAAACCTATTACAAATGAAAATGATTTAATTGAAAAGAGCACTCATATCTTTAATAAACTAGATGTTGAATTTTCAGCACTTTTAAACCGAATGTATAAACACAATTGTCTTGATTTAACAAGCCGCAAAGGAAAAGCAGCTGGTGGCTTTTGTGAGTACTTACCCGCTTCACAATTATCTTATATTTTTATGAACTTAAATTATACACAAGATGATATTGTCACTTTTATACACGAAACGGGGCATAGCATTCATAACGAACTCATAAAATCATTAAAATTACGACAGTATATAGAAATTCCAGCTGAAACAGCTGAACTAGCCAGTATGACAATGGAATTATTCTCGCTTAATTATTGGGATACCTTCTATACAGACAAAAAAGATTTAAAACAAGCAAAAATTAACTTCTTTAAAGATGTTATTTCATATTTACCTATTATGCTTATTGTCGATCAATTTCAACACTGGCTGTATGAAAATCCAAGTCATACTTCTGAAGAAAGAAATGAAAAATACTTACAACTTCAAAAACATTATCAGTCTAGCGTCATACATATTGATGGCTACGAAAACTGGATAGCAACGAGTTGGTTACCTGTACTCCATATTTTTGAAGTACCATTTTATTATATTGAATATGCGATCGCCCAACTTGGCGCTTTACAAATGTATAAACAATATAAAGAGGAACCTAAACAAGCACTAGAAAATTATAAAAAGGCATTATCACTAGGAAGCTCGCAATCTATAAAAGAAGTGTATGATGCAGCCGGTATTCGTTTTGATTTTTCTGGTGAAACAATTAAAGAATTAATGCTATTTGTAGAAAAAGAATTAGAATTACTTGAGCAATTATAAGAAGAAAGCTGCACCTATATTTTTGGTGTAGTTTTCTTCTTTATTTTATTAATCAGCTCTATGTACTGAGTATCTCCATATCCGATTGTTGGAAAAAGATAAAACAACTTTATTAATAATTCACGCGTTGATAAATCTTTATTTTTAGAGATAAATTTCATTACTGCATTATCTTCTGTTAACATTTCTAAAAATAAGCCTATAGCCTGATACATTACAGGTGGTACCTTATGAGAGGTCTTTTTATGGTTTACTAATACTTCATTGTATATAGAAGAATAATTCCCCAATTCAAGTTCAATTTGATTTACTTTAAATTCATCCTCTCTAAAGCTATTTAAGTATACCTTCCCTTCGTAAGCAGACTGTTCAAGGTGAGAAAGTATGGTAAGTAGGTTCATTTGGCAAAACATATCTTCACCAAACCATAGAACAATACATTTATACTTTTTCGTAAAAAGGTTTTCTAACGGATCTATAACCTTTTTTATATAGCTTTCTACTGAACTGTTATGTCCTTTCGCTCTTGTTTTAATAAACTCTTCATTAAAAACTTGAGTAGTAGCCGAGTTCACACACATTGCCTCATTAAATGGGGCATAATCAGAATCACCCATTAGCTTTTCGTTTTTAAATTCTTCATACATAACTTGACCATTTAATATGTTAAGTACCTCTTTATCAAATAGCTCACACTTCCTATTTCGTAACTGCTCAACCTCTATTTTTCTAGAAATATTCATATTAAACGCCCCTTCTTTATTTAAATTTAGTTTAACAAATGATTGAATAGGCATTTTGTTAAGTTGATATTCTCTTGGATTCATTCCAAAAACATTTTTACATATTCGATTTAGCCGTTCCTATTTATAGTGCGATAGAATATTCATTTGCTGGAAATGGGAATATCGTTGACTATGAGTATTCTATTACAAAAGCACTATTTGAAGGCTACCAAGAGGAAAATGAGCTATCAAAAGAGATGAAGACAAGTTTCCGTTATTTATTAAATTAAAGGAGATTTTTGAATATAGCTTAATGCATATGTATTGGGATAAAGAAGAATTAACGAAGGAACAAGTACGGATTATGAACCTTTATAGGATGAAGATTGAAAATAAGAATACCTATATCAATATTTAAGAATGCTGTTGTTTAACTGCAAGGAAACTTTGGTTAAACAACAGCATTTATTAATTAGCTGACAACCTTTTTTATGACTTATAAATACTGATTCAATAATCTTTTCAAATACACTTCATTTTGCGGTGATACTTTTTCAGAAAATCTAGCTGTAATAATAATAGGAGCCCATTGAAAAACTTCATCTCTTGATATGCCGGTACGACTGCAATATATATGTAAATACATCTCAGCTAATTCTACCGAAGATTGTGAGTACAACAAGTATGTTCGAAATACATCTGCGCGAATATCACCTGAACTAGCATCTACCCAATCTATAACTTTCACTTTCTCTTCCTTACTCAAAATCAAATTAAATGGATGAAACTCTCCATGACATAGCCTAAAATCAAATGTAATAAAATCTAATTTTGGTAAAATATCCTTCTTTTTGCGTTCATCCAATTTATGCACAGATTTAATTTGACGCTCTAACCTTTCCCTCATTAACTCCATTTCATCTGTATTCACATGTATAGCATGGATCTTTTTTTGCTCATTAACACAAAGGCTGATATAACGCTCTGCCTCATTTAAATTATTAAGCAGAAGATCACCAATGTTGTCCCCTTTTACATGTTCCATAATAATTGCCTGTCTATTTTGTATCTTTTTCACTTCAAATACGTTTGGAACTGGCAACCCACATGAATACGCATATTTTTGTTTTTTTTGCTTCATTCATAGACTCTGTATCTGGGAGGTAATCTTTAAATAATTTTACAACCTTATCATCAGTTAAATAAATTTCTGCTGTATTCCCTTTTGCAATTGGATTACCTAAAACCACTTTATTTCCCCCCTTAACATAGATTAGAATAACACCTTATACTTCTCTTTAAATTCACTATAATCCTAGCTAAAACCTTCTTCACGAATATACAAAAAACTTACCGCTTTCCATCCTTAAATAGAAAGCGGTAAGTTTAATTGTTTAGGAATATCCGAATGAAACTCTGATGTATGCACAATTGAAAATGTATATCCTTGCTCAATAAATGATACTTCATTACGTTTACATTCAAATGATACACTATTTTTCTTAAAGTTATTTTGGATTCGCTGTAAAAATGCGACGTCTGGTGTTCCCAAAGAAACGTATACTTTCGGTGATAGAGCTTTCATCGCGATTGGAATCCAAGGTCGCTGCCACCAAGTCGCGACGATATATGCAGTGCCACCTATAACAAAGTTAAAAATATCCCCATCTTCCATCGTTTTCATATTTAGATTTGATTTTAACCATTCCGTAAAAACAGGTACACTCTTAACGGGAAGACCGATTTCCCTTACGTATAAAATGTTTAAAGGTGAATATGGTACTAATACATCTTCTTGAACATAACTATGCGCAATAATTTCGAGTAGATTTCCATCTCCGTCTTTAAAGTATAAATTGAATAGACCTTTCTCTTCACCAATTACATTTCCATTTTGCCATTTCACAATGAGTAATCCAGAGTCGTTTAACCACCTTGCTGTTTCATGGAATTTTGAATATGGGATTTCAAAAGCAAAATGTGCAGGTGCGATTGGTTCATACACTTCTTGAAAACTAATTGTTGTATAAGGTGTTACTTCAAATTGAATGAAGGATGCTGTTTCTTTTTTTATTGGAAAAGATAATATGTCCTTATAAACTTGTTTTACCCCTTCTATGGAAACCGTCTGTAGTTTTATATCTGATATATGTGTAATCACTTTACATTCCCCCTCATTTCTTATTATCTATTCGTATTGTATTACACTTATAAATAGATAAAATCAAACGGAAGGATGGATTTTTCATATAGAAACTACAACTTTAGTATGAATATGTTAGCTCCAATTATTTTTTATTTTCGCTACAACAACTTCTGGTTTATCCCAGTGCAACATGTGTGTAGTATCAGGAATTACTTTTACTATACTGTCCGTTTTCTCTTTAAAAACATTTACCGTCTTATCTCTATAATCCGCCCAAACTTGTGGAACTGTAGCTCGAAGTAAGACAATATTAGCTGGTAGCTTCTCATATATATCTATCGTTTCATCTTTATGCATACCTCTTATTATATTGCCAGCCGTTGTTCCTCGCGCATGCCAACATACTTTATTATCCAGTTCAATCCCAAGATCTTTTACTGCAAGTTCTAATAATGGAGACCACCTAGTATAAGCTTCTTTTTCACTTTTGAAAAATTCGTCCCAATTATTAAAAACGTATTCATCAAAGTCCTTTTCATAATAAGCAATTTCTTCTTCCAACGTTTCTTCTTGAAACCTTTTTGTTTGATATCCACCATCAATAAGAATACTTCCTTGTACTTTTTCTGGATGATTTAACAAATAAAATAACGCTACAAAACTTCCCCATGAATGTGATAGAAAATAGAAATGTTCGATTCTCAATTCATTTATTATTTCATTTAACCAATTTGCTAAATTGTGCATCTCATAATCTTCTGTTCTTTCTAAAGGTGGTGTTTTACCATGCCCAGGTGCATCAATGGAGATGAATCTATACTCTTCCTTTAATTCTTCTGCGATCTCTATAAAACTTAAACTCGTACTTCCTAATCCATGTAAACAAAAGATAACGGGCTTGCCATTATTCCCCCATTCAGTAATATGTACATTTATTTTTTCATTGCTAATATAGTAACGTTTCAAAACATTTATCCTCCGCACAATAAGTTTACATAACATTTTTATGGTTTATCTTTATCTATATATTCTAAATGCCCTCTTCCCCAACTACACATACTATCCAAAACAGTACTGACTGTTTTTCCATGTTCAGTTAAGCTATATTCTACTTTAGGTGGTATTTCTTGATAAATTTCGCGTTTTATTAGTTGATCTTGCTCTAATTCACGTAATTGCTTCGCTAACGTCCCTTGAGATATATCTGGTATTAATCGCTTTAATTCACCAAAACGTTTCATTCCATCTGTTAGCAAAATAAACAAAATGAAAATAGACTAGTTGCTTACGAAGCTTATAAATCTCTTTCACTTGTACAACGAGCTGGATATAATGATGAAATTGCACATACTGTCCTATATTTAATGCAAAATAGTTTTACTACGGGTAATGTATTATTTCCTGATGGAGGGTACACATACCATTAAATTATTTAAGACAAAAGCCCCTTATTACGGTGGCTTTTGTTGCTAATGTAAACATTGCTGAAATTTCCAAAAAGATGGTTGCATTTCTTTATTACCAACAGGTTAGTTTTTAGAAGGTTCATTAAAGGAATCCATTATAATTCGCTCATTTTGTACATTTGCAAATTCAATCGTGCTAGTAGTTGCCGAATCAAATCAAGAAGTAATTTATCTTGATATTTATGGATAAGTTTATAAAGAAAAAAGGCATATAAATAATGCCTTTTTTCTTTATCTTCATTTAACTGGATAACAAACTTCTGTAACCCACTTATTAGGATCCGCTTCCATCGCTGGGCTCACATGATAAATATTAAACATCGGGCCTGCTAATTTGTAACCCTCTGTCTCAATCCATTTTGCCGCAGCCTCATTTACACCTGTCATCTGTTCATAACTTCCATTAACTGTTATAGAAGCTACATTAGTCGATTCCATATTTTTAAATGTAACGTCTTTTGTATTTTCGTGCTTACCTAGAATACTTAGCTGTATTTCTATATCTACATCATTTTCTTTGTATTCACGATCATGGAAAACCGCAATACTATAACTCGGTTGGGCAATACTAATATTTTTCATTTGAATTTCTTGCATTAATACACTCCATAAATCACCTTCGCAATTATACGATGGAATAATCTTTCTAATACTAGCTACAGTTCTTTCTGGAATTTCTTTTATTGAAACATGATAATTCATCTCAACAACATCCTCTCTCATCGTTTTCATTGAGTCTTCGAGGAGACGTAATTGTTTTTGGAGGTTATTCATGTCTTCTTTAATTTGGGCACTACGATTTAAAAATTGCTCTTTTATGGTATCTATATTATCGCATTCTATTATTTCTTTTATGGTAGCAATATTAAACCCCATAGCTTTTAACGTTTGAATTTGATTTACTTTTTTTAATTGGTCTGCTGAATAAAATCGATATCCACTCTGCTCATCGACTTTTACTGGTTGTAGTAATTCCACTTTATCGTAGTGTCTCAACATTCGTATACTAATGGAAGATAGTTTTGAAAAATCCCCTATTTTAAACATGATTTCCTCCTATAAGTTACATCTACTTTGAAGCTCAACTTTATCTTAAACAATGACATTGTGTGAGGGTCAACTATTTTTAACGATTTAAATAACAATTTAACATGTTATATTTATATAATTAAAAACCTATATTCCTGTTTTTATGACTACTGCAATTGACAATCCATCACTAATTATTTTTCTCAAGACATTCATAAACCGCCATCATATCTCGTTTATCCAGCTCACGAATGCGACTGAAAATTGGTATTTGCGAAACAGCTTCTGTTAATAAGCTTTCATCCACAACCTCACTAACTTTTCCGGTTAACCACGTTTGCACATCCACGCCCTCGACAACTTCTTTTAACCCTTCGTCATTCATACCACTTGCATTACAAGTTACACATGGAATTGTTAGTTTAAAGACACCATCATGTAGATTATCTTCGGTTATCACTTTCTTACCTTTACAAAATGGGCATGGATTACTTTTTTTAATTTTATTAATTTGGGTAACTAATTTTTTGTATCCAAACGCTTCGTATACATACGTAAGTTTTTTATATTTACCATTTGTGAAATACTTATCTATAATGGTTTCTCTCGTTTCATAAACATTAGGGAAATCACAAACAGTTACCTGATTATTAACACTAATGGATTCGATATTTCCTTTTATTTCGCTCCAGAATGGTAAGACATTTTGTAACACCATTTCATAGTTTGAAAAGCTTGCTTGTTCTAATTCAAACATTTTCAATGCAACTTGTGCTTTTCTTGGCAATAAAGAAACATCTTCCGTCAATCTCATATCGCCACCAACAATAGATTTCAATTTAAAAAGTGCCGGTAAATCACCAACTGTTTTCAATACTTCATTAATAGGCTGATTGATTATTTCACGAATATCTACGTCACCAAATTTAAGTGGTTTATGATGATTTAAAACCGTCCCCTCACAAATTGGACATTTCATCATTTTTTTTGAACTCTTAATTTCTTCTTTAATAAGTGCTTTTGAAATAACAATATATCCACCAATAATTGTATTAAACCCTACCCATGTTCTACGTGTCTTTCCTTTTTTATCATAAAATGATTTTTCAAAATATCCGTACCAAAACGTATGCTTTTCTTCTTCTGACATATCATTATAGCTCTTTGACAAATCGTGACCAAGTTCATTTTTAATTTCTTCAAATAGAAATTTTATCTTTTCAAACTGATAAAATTTTAATACTTTCATGATTTCTAGATCGAATAGACCATCCCAAAATGGAACGTTTTTATTTTGAATTGTAATTTCTTTATCAAAAACTTCAATTTGAAGGCGACCAGAGCAAGATGGACAATGATTGTCCTGCGAATAAAAATCAAAACTTCTCGTATCTTTATTAGTTGGATGAGCAGCTACAATATGATTAATTAGTCCACCCATCTCATATAAGAAACTATATTGACTATATAAATGTCTTTCAAGATCAATCGCAACAACCGGTGCAATTGTATCCGATTCATATTCACCATAAATTAAACGGGCCATTGATGATAAACTTTTTAAAATCCCACCCTTATAAATATTTTCGGCATTTTTAAAATAGTTCATATGATTTTCTTCTAAATAGTGAACTCCTTTTTTCTGCTTAAGCATTGAAGAAATATGTATTTTCTCTGTGCTATTCACACTACTTTTTTGACGATAGTAATTCTCATGACTGACAACATCCAGATGCTCTACAGATTCATTCTGCCTTTTCCCGAAATCAACAATATAATCAGAGCTTTCTAACATGTAACGATTATGCTCAATCATAATGATAGAAACTGATTCATCTTGCAAAATCCCTCTAATACTATCTATAAATTGATTTAAAATATTTTGTGATAAACCTTTTGAAGGCTCATCAAAAATAAATAATGTATGTGGATTTCTTGTTTTGGCAAATAACTCAGAAACTAAATGAACACATTGAAACTCCCCTGTTGATAATGTCTGTGTTTTTCGTTCTAATGTTAAATAACCCAGCCCTAATTTGATTAGTAAGCTCAAGCGTTTATATGCAATATCTTCATTTGGAATTTCATCAATAATATCCTCAATCGAACGCTCAAAAATATCATCGATTTCTTCACTATACTTTGTCAGTTTCTTTTTAATATCAAGGAAAGTTGCAACAGTTGATCGACTTGTAATCGATTGGTTTCGATCTTGTCCAACCATAACTAGTTTATCTTTTGGATAACGTTTCAAAAAGTCTTGTGCTATACATTCATTGACAAGTGTAGATTTCCCACACCCAGATTCTCCTGTAACAGTTACAAGCCTATTTTTAGGAATCTGAAACTCTGCTATTTGGATATTACGGCAATATAAATCATGGAATGTATAATAGTCTGTTGGTACTGCTTTGTTTCGATCCCAAATCATTGGTTCTGGTCTTGGTGATTCTTTTACGATTTTCCCACCATATTTTCCGCTACCAGGTCCGAAGAACAATTGCTCATCCGTTATATCTAGTACTGTATCTGAATGATCAATAAGCCAAATTTGATTTTTACACCCTAATTGTTTAATCTCTTCTAATATTTGTAGTAATGTTTCATGATCAAGTCCAACTGAAATCTCATCAATAATAATTACAGCATTTTCACTTACCGCCATAAATTCAGCCAAGTAAAGCCTTGTTAACTCTCCACCTGACAACGTACCCATAATTCTATTTAACGTTAAATAACCGATATTCATATTCATAATATTTTGCAGAATATGTTGTTTTGCTTCACTAATATTTAATTCTTCTGCTAATGAAAGAATAGTTTCAACACTTAAATCATTAATATCTGAAATAGTATGTGGTTTAGCAAATAAATCTATAGTATGTTGTTCGATTTCTTCACTATAACGTTTCCCCTTACATTTTTTACATTCAATATTTTTCGTAGTGCCACGTCCTTTACAACCAGTACACCAACCTAATTGATTATTAAATGAAAAGACCTCAGGAGAAAGGTTGAATTCTTCAGCAAGTTTTTCACGAACCTCTGTAAAAACACCAGTATGAGTTCCAATTGTTGAACGCGGATTAGATGAAATCGATGATTTTCCTAGAAAAAGTACTAAAGGCATTTCTTCCATCTTAATAGCACTAAAATTCGTTTCCATAATGTTAGGAAATAAATATTGATATTCAGCTTTTGGTAATAAAGAAACTAATCGTTTTTTTGATTCTTCGCCAATCGTTTGGCAAAATGTAGTTTTACCAGATCCAGACAAACCCGCAATTCCAAATGATTTATTTACCATTATTTCTGCATCCAATTTATTAATATTATTCGCAATTAATTGATTTACTTTCATATTAACCTCTATTCTTATTGTTTTAGGAAAACGTTTTTATAAGATAATAATTACATAATAAATTCAGATTATATAACATCTATCTATTTAATTTATCTGTCTTAACCTTATATTTATCAAACCAATATTTCCATTCATCTTTTGAAAATTCTTTTTCTTCACCTTGTAAAACAGAAGAAAAAAGATCTAGACAAATTTGCCAACCGGCTATATCTTTCGGTGTATGATCTGTTAATTCATGGATGAATTCTTTAAGTATTAATACGGATCCATTTTCCTCTTTATGTATTTCAAATCGAACGCGGTCTTTATCCCACGTGAATTCTAATGTTGAATTTGTTTTACAATCTAAAATATCAATATTTAAAAAAGAACCATCCATCATGTCAAATTTAATAATTCCACCTGTTTTAAGATTTTCTATTTGCAAGTTAGACATCCACTTTTTCAATTTATTATTATCTGTTAATACAGACCATACTTTTTCTATCGAATATGGAAAATGCCTATCAAATTGTACTACGTATCCATTACTTTGTTTATCTATGGTAGCAATCATTATTCATACGCCTCCTTCTGCCTCTAACAGAATATATGTTCTCTTTTATTATTTTACTTGATTTCACTAAAAAAATAAATCTCAGTTAATATACTTTTTACGGTATTTTAACAAAATTGGACTTTGTTATTATTTAACCAGTTACTATAATCATGCCCTACAGGTTGTTCTTTGCAAATTGAAGATATGAGGTTGATACGAAGAGGCGGGGGTTATTCCCTCCTTATTTTTATTACAAAAATAAAAAGCAGAAAGAATACTTCCTTCTGCTTTTATAATAAATGGTACATTTCATATTGTGTTAAAGCATTCTTCTCAAAACCACTTTTCTTTAAAAAACCTTCCAATAAACTATTGTTTGGAAATCCAATTGATAAACTTGATAAATTCAATTCTTGACTTGCTGTTCGCAATAGTTTCGTCCCAATACCGATATTTCTATAGTCTTTGTCTACGAAAATAAAACTAATTTTACCTTGTTCATTAACACATAAAGTACCTTTTAAATCATTATCAACATATGCACCGTAATACATATTATTTGTTTTTTTGATATAATCAAGATCATTTTGCCAATTTATATGGAAGTTTAGCCATTTTTGAATTTCAACTTTAAATGTTGGGTATTCTAATTGTTTCACTTCAATATCTTTATAATCTTTATTCCTTATTTCAGTTATATCATTTAAATTATAATAAGAAAGATCATATACTTTTTCATAACCTAGCTTATTATAGAAGTTAATCGCTCTATCATTACCTACAATGACTTCAAGAAAAAGTTGTTTACATCCATTTTGAATCGCCTCTTCTTTATGAAACCCAAATAATTTTTGACTTACACCAACTCCTCGATACTCTGGATGAACAGCTAGTGTACCGCAACGCATTGTTTTTATGCTTTCATAATCCTTTATACCACCAAGTATTACACCAATAGATTTGTCATCATCTAAAGCAAGAAAGGAATTTTCTAGTGAATTACCTTCTGCTCCAAAAAATCTTTTTATAAAATCTTCTTTAGAAACATCCATTTTAATAATATAATCTGAAAACCCATCCTTAAAAGCTTCATACACTAAATCTATACTTACTTCACTACATCTTTTGTATTGAATCATATAGTATAATCCTCCGCTATGATCTGTTATATACTACACTCAAACACATGAAATGAATTTCCTTCACCATATCCATCTTTTATTTCATGAACTACAATTTGACTAAATCCATTTGCAATAAGTATGTTTTCAAACTCTTTTAAATCATATAGCCTTATAGGAAAATCCATAATCTCAGTTTCTACTATTTTTTCATTTTGGATGACTTCATATTTTAGTTTAATATTCAAAAGCTTTTGCGAGTCATCATATGATACTTTTCTATATTCAACAATGAATTCATTGTTGATTTCTTTTCTATTTGTTTCTAACCACTCTAGAATCTCTTCCGTTTCATTTCCGTCTAACACAACTGTAAGAAGGAATTTCCCATTTTCTTTTAAGTTATTTTTCATATTTTGAAGACTAATATCTACTAAATTATCTGGTAAAAGTGAAAATGAACCAATAGGAATCATAATAAGATCATATTTTTTATCACTACGGTATTCTTCTATTCTCCTTAATGAAATAACCGGGTTTAAATTTAATTTCTCAGCCTTCCCTTTACACACTTTAAGCATATTTTCAGAAACATCGAATCCTTCTATATCCACACCATTTTGCATAAAAGGAATTAGCATTCTACCATTCCCACACATTGGTTCTAACACTTTCATGTTTTTATCTTTTATAAAAGATAGATAAAATCCTAATTCTTTCCCCGCAGCAATTGATTTGTCACTTTCATATACTTTTGTGCAAAGTTCACCATAGTACGTACGCAATATTATTTCACCCCTTAATTTAAAGTGTTTCCAATATTAAAAACCTCTAACTATCTATTATTTACTGCAGTAATCTCATAAACACGTAAAAAAGCAATTAAATGTTCACATGCTCTTTCACATGCTAATATTTTAAAGATTTTTTGTTCTTCTTTCGTTTTATCATTCGCTTGATCTGAAGCAGCTTTTAAACATAAAAATGGTTTTTTATTTATATGACACACATAAGCGAAAGCAGCCACTTCTTGATCAACTGCCAATGCTCCGTATACAGTATGCAGTAAATATCTCATTTCTGAACTACGAATACGCTGATCGCCTGACAAAAAAGTACCATAATGAATTGGGTCATACGAACGCAATTTCTTCATTCGTTTTACAAGAGATTTAGTTGTTTCAATAGGTGCTGTTCTGCCATCGTATAAATTAAAAATATCTTCACCTGACCCAGCAGCAGTAACATCGTGTTGAATTGCATTAAGAGCCACTACAATATGACCATTTTTCACTTTGTTTGATAAACTCCCACAAATCCCTGTCATAAATAACTCATCTGGTTGAAACTCACTAATTAATAATTGTACACAACTAGCGCAACTTACTTTACCAACACCAGTTACAACTGATATTATTTCCAACTCATTAATAGTATGAAAATGAAATTCCCAAGCAGCTCTTTTTTCAACGCGCTCACTCGGATAATGTTGATGCAAATACGTAAGTTCTGGTTCCCATGCAGATACGATTGCAATACGTTTCATTACACGTTTCACTTCCCCCATGGTCATTTAAATAAGTCGTCTATATTTTCTCGTTCATAATCTGGAATCCACTCTTTATATTTCTCATATAAATCTCGTATTCTTTCTTTATTCTTCGCAATTACCTCACATCCTCTATCATCATAAATAAACATGACAATATCTTTCGTTGCATTTATGAGAAATACATCCGGATAAGAAACCTCTTTTTTGCGTCCAAAACGAGGACGCAACTCTGGAAAATCTTCATGATTAGCAGCTTGAATAAGCGGTTCATGTTTAATATCTTCCGCAAGACATTTTAAAGAAAATTGATATGTGCAATATAAATCTGCTTCTTCATCTTCAAATAGAAAAGGTAACGTTTCTTGTCTTATATGAAACTTTAAACTTTTTTTCTTAATACATCTATTGTATATATTTATTTTCTTTATATTTTTTACATTTTCCTTTTTAAATTTATAAACATTTGCTATTACAAACACTTCGTCCTCTTTAGAAAATATATCTTTAAATAAGTGTTTATTATATGTATATAGTTGAGAAAAGTATTCCATATTTAAATCGTCGGTTCCTTCTACATTTTGATATTTTCCAAAGTCAAAATGTAAATGACTTTCCCACTGAGAGTATATGTGCGGTGCTAATGTAACATCTGAAAATGTTTGATTCATATATTCTTTTAACTGCATTTTTGTATCCTTTCTATTTTGCCATTTGGAGTAAATGAACATATTTTATTATGTAACACGTTAATTCCCTCCTGATTACTATTTTTCATTATAATACGAAATTAAAATGCTCTTCTATATGTAAATTCGTTATGAATATTTTAATTCCTTTTTAATACGTTACATGAAATTTTATGTAGAATCCTTGATACAAAGTATATAAATATTTGATATTATAGTAATGTTGATGATTTGTAAGGAAAGGAACTATAAAATGAATAGAAATATATTAATTATTGATGACGATAAAGAAATTGTTGAATTACTTGCTGTTTATTTGCGAAATGAAGGTTATAACATTTATAAAGCATATGATGGCGAGGAATCTTTGCAAATGATTTCTACATATGAAGTTGATCTTATGATTTTAGATATTATGATGCCAAAACGGAATGGGCTAGAAGTTTGCCAAGAAGTTCGCGAAAATAACACTGTGCCGATTCTCATGCTTAGTGCCAAAGCTGAAGATATGGATAAAATATTAGGGCTTATGACCGGTGCAGATGATTATATGATTAAACCATTCAATCCTTTAGAACTTGTTGCTAGAGTAAAGGCTTTATTACGAAGATCCTCTTTCCAAAGTACAACTTCACAAAAGAAGGAAGATGGTATCATTCGTATTAGAATGGCTGAGATTCACAAACATAACCATAGCGTAAAAGTGAACGGAGAATATATTAAACTCACATCTATTGAATTCGATATTTTATATTTACTTGCAAGTAATACAGGAAGAGTATTTAGTTCTGAAGAAATATTTGAACGGGTATGGCACGAAGATGGTTATGGTTCTAACAAAACTGTTATGGTCCATATTAGCAATTTGCGAGATAAGCTTGAAACAGTTATGAATGGAGAAAAATTTATTCATACTGTTTGGGGAGTAGGCTATAAAATTGAGAAATGAAGCATTTGATATATTAAAAGATATTCCAAAATGGAAAATTATTTTTTGGCTCTTATTAGCTATTATTCTCACTCCTATTACTGAGTTAATTATATATCGCCTCATTACAAGTGTAATTGAGAGTTCCCTTACTTTAAGCGAACTTGGAAAAGAATTCATTAGAATTTTCGGTTATGAAAAATATAAAGGATTAAAAGAATCCCTCTGGGTGATGATTGTATCTTATTTATTTTTATTCTCTATTTTCTCATCCTACCTATACATTTTTTATCGCCATGAAAGAAAGCTTTATTATGAAGCTTGTATAAAAAAAATGATAGAAGAAATTCGTTATATTGCTAGTGGACATTTCAATCATAAAGTTTCCATCGTACATCATAATTATTTAGAAGAATTAGCAACTGGAGTCAATCAAATTATAGAACAATTAAAAGTATCAATTGATGAAGAGAGACAAGCAGAACAAGCAAAAAGCGAGCTCATTACAAATGTATCACATGATTTACGTACTCCCCTAACATCTATAGTTGGATACGTGAATTTAATACATCACGATAACTATAGAGATGAAGTAGAATTACGTCATTATATACAAGTTATTTATGATAAAGTAACAAGACTTAATGCATTAATGAACGATTTGTTTGAATATACACGTGTTCAAAATAAAGAGTTAAGTTTGCATTCTGTACCTATTGATATAGTAGAGCTACTTGGACAATTAACTGTTCAATTCCGAATACAGCTCCAAGAAGCCAATATTGAATGTCGCCCTTCTTTTCCATCTCAAAAGCTCATGGTGTTAGCTGATGGAGATAAATTAGTACGCGTGTTTGAGAATTTAATTATAAATGCTATCGCTTACGGTAACGAGGGTAAATATATCGATATTACAGCTTATGAAAGTAATAATATGATTGCAATTGATATAATAAATTACGGTCAGCCTATTCCTAGTACGGATTTACCTCATATTTTCGAGCGCTTTTATCGCGTTGAAAAGTCACGCTCAACGAACACTGGTGGATCTGGTCTTGGATTAGCAATTGCTAAAAGTATTGTTGAACTGCATAAAGGAACAATTGAAGTATATAGTGATGATCAAAAAACCACTTTCACTGTAAAACTACTTCCATATAAAGTGAAACTTTAATCAGTGAGGGTTTTGTTCATCCCCCACCTAACTTCTTTGCTTCCGCTGAATTTCGAGATGGGGGTCTTACTGCCCGTTAAAGCGTGATAAATGTTAATATAACATCGTTTTAGGTTCAATTTCTTATCCTACAAGAAATTGAACCTTTTATTTACCATCCATATCCAATATTAAATAATCCTTTATAAATCTTTAGAAATTCTTTACCTTTTCTTTCTTCCTAATTAAGCATTCCTTTTTACAATAATCTTATTGATGTCATAGTAGGAGGACGCTTATGCATTTTTTCAAAAAAATAACCGTTTTATTATTATCTTTTCTCATTACTGCACTTATCGTTTTGTATTTTTATCTTTATGTAAATGGTCCAATTATCCAAGCTAAATCAGCTATTTTAATAGATGCCAATTCAAGTAAAATTATTTATAAAAAAAACGAAAACACTCCTATACAATCAGCTACTTTATCTAAATTAATGACAGAGTATATCGTATTGGAACAACTGAGTGACGGAAAAATACAGTTAGATGAATCAGTAAAAATAAATAATGAAGAGTTTCAATCGAAAATAAATTCTATCCAAGTAACATCAAAAGATAAAATTACAGTTCGTGATTTACTTTATACATTGCTTTTAACAGGAAACAATCATTCTGCACTCTTACTAGCAGAATACATTAGTGGTAATGAAGATAACTTTACGATGTTAATGAATGAAAAAGCAAAACAACTAAAGTTATCACAACCATCTCCATTTTTAAACTCTACGGGAGTAAATACCGAGAAAAATAAACAATCGACTACTACGGCAATAGATGCAGCTAAACTAGCTATACAATTAGTAAAAGATTTCCCTGATGTACTGAATATTACGAAACTAACCTCTTACCAATTCACCTTCAAAGATTCCCAAGTTTTCAATACAAATAAAATGATTTACTCTCTAAATGAAAACATTAAATTTCAAGGTGTTGATGGTTTGCAAACAAGTTCCTCAATTAACGGTAATTATAGTTTTGTCAGCACCGCAAAACTAGGAGATACTAGATTTATTTCAGTAATATTAGAAGCTGATGAAGAAAACAGTGCCTTTATCGAAACGAAAAAGTTACTACAGTACGGTTTAGATCCTTCCTCGTATTCTACATTTCAAGCATTTAAAGATGCTGTTACATCTTGGACAGTTTTACTTCAGTTTAAAAATTTGATCATACAAACATTGTTGATTTTCTTCATTATTACAATTTTAATGTTTTTACATATACGTCAGAAAAAAACCGAGGATTTCAATTAAGAAATTCTCGGTTTTTAAGTTTATAATCGCACCTAACATGAGAAATAGACTATTTTTCAGTTCATACATTAATCTTTCTGTAATTGTAGTTTTTCCTCCCCCCTGAAACTGCTGCAATTGAAATTATTTTAGTTTTCTTGTTCGTAATTTTCCAACAATAAATCCAAAATCTAATTAACATAATAAAATTATAAAAAACTATTTCTTTTTACTATTCCATTCATATTCTAACATACTCATTTCCCATAAATTCCAATACGTTTCCCCTACTTTTTTTGACTCTCTTAATAAACCTTCTTTTACAAATCCAAGTTTTTCATAACATGTAATGGCTGATGTATTAAAATCATAAACACCGAGAGTTACTCTATGTAATTTTAATTCTTCAAAAGCAATATGAAGTACTGCTTTCATCATATGTTTTCCGATAGAACGTCCTCTCATTTTCGTATCACCAACTAACACTTTTCCGATTCTAGCAGACTTATTTATATTATCTATTTGCCCAAGTGAAATATGACCAATAACTGTTTTCGTCTCTTCATCTATTACCTTGAAAGCAAGTGTATTTGCACTTTCTATATATCTCTCTAATTGATATTCATCTAAAGGATATGTAAATGCATTTCCTGACCATTGTATTAAAAATTTTTCAGATTCAATCCAGTTTATTAGTTGCTTGAAATCATCTTTTTTGAAATATCCAAGATAAAGCATTTTATTCCTCCTTTTTAATTATTTCCTTTATTATCTTATGCGTTAAATAAACTTAAGAAAACAAAAATATAAAACATCTTTTACGAAAGAAATAGTTTTGACACATATATAATGAAGCAAAGATACTATATTAATAGTACCTTTGCTTTTTTCATATATTACTACAATCACACCTACCATTTATCCCTAGAAAACAAAGCATAATTAAGCTTTATTTGCTACATCAACATTGCTAAAATCAACAGTAACAGTTGTAGTAGGAGGGAATATCGCTTCAATTTCGCAAAGAGAAATAATTACTCCTACTGAACCCGGAATAGCAGCTAACTTAACCACATCACAAGTTACAGCAGAAACACTACCTACATACGTACGTCCACCCGTATTAATTTGTACTGTTTGATTAACAAGCTTTTTAAGTTCGTCTTTAATTCCTTGTACACAACAACAATCGCAGTTTGCATTTTGTTCTTCTTTACACTTTTCAAATGCATCCCAACACTCATCTTTTTTTCCTGAATTTTTCTTGTTACAATTACTATTTTGATAACCCAAAATCTCACCTCCTAGTCTTTTCTAGTAATATAGTATGTCCACTTACTTAAAAGTGTAAGGGACAATAACATAAAAAACGTTAAACTATAGAAAAATACTAGTGAACCCTACTATGCTTAACCTAATTTTCATTTCTATAACGAAATGTTAACTGCTTATTTTCCCCATTCTAATTAAAATTCTTCTTCATTAATATCTCCTCATTGAATACAATCATCAGCATCTTATTTTTTTAAGAAAGTACAATTCTTTTTTAAATTTACTTTCTCTTGAAACTTTTCTATAACATTAAAAATGAGCCCTATTTCAATAGAGCTCATTTTTAATGTTATATTTGATTAGACTGTAACCCTTGAATAAACGAAACTACTTCTGGGTTTACTAGTGACGATAAATCTCCTAATTCTTTCCCTAAATAAGCTGCTTTAATAACACGGCGCATTACTTTAGAATTACGCGTTTTTGGTAAATCCTCTACAACGTGAATATCTTTTGGACATAATGCTTTTCCGATGTGTGAGTTTACTAAACTCATTAATTCTTTCTTCAATTCTGCGGAGAATATTACTCCTTCTCGTAAAACAACGAAACAATGGCAAACTTCACCTTTTACATCATCTGGTACACCAATCGCAGCAGCTTCTATTACATCATTATGTTTTACAAGAATAGATTCATATTCAGCAGGTCCAATACGTTTTCCTGCAATATTTAATGTATCATCTGAACGTCCTGTAATGATATATTGCTCACCGTCATAAACGACCCAATCTCCATGGACCCATTTATTTTCAAAACGTGACCAATATGTGTGAATGTAACGCTCATCATCTTCCCAAAAACTTTTCGTCATTCCAACCCAAGGTTTCTCTAAACATAATTCCCCAACTTCATCAAGTATTGGTTTACCTTGATCATCGAGTACAACTGCTGCCATCCCTGGTAAAGATGCATTAAAACTAATTGGTGCAATTGGTTTAATAAGAACATTACCAAAAATCCCACCAGAAATTTCGGTACCACCTGAGTAGTTACAAATTGGGACGTTTCCCTTTCCTACTGTTTCAAACAACCACATCCAAGGGTCTGGATTCCAAGGTTCTCCGGTTGACGCGAACACTTCTAAGCTCTTTAATGAGTGTTTATTTACATACTCATCACCTTTTGCCATTAAGGCACGAATTAACGTTGGCGAAATACCAAGATGCGTAATTTCATATTTATCAACTGTCTCCCATAAACGATCTGCTTCTGGGAAGTCTGGAACACCTTCGTACATAACCATCGTTGCTCCATTTATTAAAGAACCAAATAATAAAAACGGCCCCATCATCCAGCCCATATCCGTTACCCATAATACGCGGTCACCTTGCTTTATATTCATTCCAAATCCTGCATCAAATGCCGATTTTAATGGAAAACCAGCATGTGTGTGTACTGTTCCTTTTGGCTTACCTGTCGTACCAGAAGTATAAATAAGCATTAACGGCTCATCACTATTCATTTCTTCAGCATGTACAAATGGTTTTTCTTTTTCTAATGTGCTCCATGAAAAATCATAATTATGCGGTGTAAAATCATTTCCTGCATGACGAACAATTACCACTTTTTCAACAGTTGGACATTGTTCACAAGCTTTATCTACTTCATCTTTTAATGAAACGATTTTACCGCGGCGTGAAAAACCATCTGCCGTAATTATCATTTTTGAACCAGCTGCTTGTACACGTGTCATTACCGCATCAGATGCAAATCCTGAGAATATTGGTGAAATAATTGCCCCGACCTTCATAACAGCTAGCATCGCGACAACAGTTTCTGGAATCATCGGCATGTAAATTGTTACACGGTCACCTTTTTCAATACCAGCATGTTTCAAACCATTGGCAACACGACTTACCCAATTGTCAAGCTCTTCATATGTAAATGATTTTGAAGTTCCATTTTCGCCCTCATACTGAAGTGCTGGTTGCATTCTTGTTTCATCATCCGCAATCCAGCGAGATAAAACAGATTCTACAACGTTACATGTTCCACCAGTATACCACTGGGCAAATGGCGTTCCATTTTCTAAATCTAACACTTCTGTATATGGTTTCATCCATTGGTATCCAACTGCTTTTTCAGCTTCTCCCCAAAACCAAGCTGTTTCTTCAATAGATTTATTATAAAAAGTTTCATAGTCTTCATATCCTAATGATTTCATCCAACCATATAAACGCGTTTTTTCTTTATATTCTTCTGTTGGAAACCAAACTGCTTGTTTCAATATTTTCCCCTCCTTGACTTTTTGAGCAAGAAAGCCCTAAATAGGGCTTTTAAACTGGATATACAGGATGTTTACGATCCGTGAATACTTGATATTTACTCATATACATTTCGAATCGACCTTTTAATTCTTCTCGTAAATTGTTCGGATGAACAATACCATCAATCACCATTTCTGATGCTAAATGATAAATATCAATATCTTTCTTATATTCTTCGCGTTTTTCAGCAATGAAGCTTGCGCGCTCTTCTTCTGGCAGTGCTGCAATTTTATTTGCATATACCGCATTAACCGCTGCTTCTGGACCCATTACTGCGATAGAAGCTGTCGGTAATGCTAGGCAGCAATCTGGTTCGAACGCTGGACCTGCCATTGCGTATAAGCCAGCTCCATATGCTTTACGTACAATAATGGAAATTTTCGGAACTGTCGCTTCACTCATTGCAGAAATCATTTTTGCACCGTGGCGAATAATACCCGCTCGCTCTACTTTCGTACCAATCATAAATCCTGGTACGTCTGCAAGGAATAACAATGGAATATGATAGGCATCACATAAATTAATAAACTTCGCTGCTTTATCAGCTGAATCGTGGAATAGAACGCCACCTTTCATACGTGGCTGATTTGCAATAATACCTACTGGCTTACCATCAATGCGTGCTAAACCTGTAATTAATTCTTGAGCAAATAATTTTTTCACTTCAAAGAAAGAACCTTCATCAATAACTCTGTTAATGAGATCTTTCATATTGAAAGGAGCGTTTTGATTTTCTGGAATGATTTGTTCTAACGTTTTATCGAACTGTTTCGGTTCTTGAGGTGTAATCAATGGAGTCTTTTCTAAGTAGTTGCTTGGAAAATATGAAATGTATTGTCTAGCTTGTGTAATTGCATCTTCTTCTGTCTTACATAATACATCTCCGCATCCTGATACTGAGCAGTGCATACGTGCTCCACCCATCTCTTCTAAAGTTACCTTCTCACCGATAACCATCTCAGCCATACGGGGAGACCCTAAATACATAGATGCATTTCCTTCCACCATCATAACAACGTCACAAAAGGCTGGAATATATGCACCACCTGCTGCTGAAGGACCAAATAATAAACAGATTTGCGGAACTTTACCTGATAATTTCACTTGATTATAAAAGATTCTTCCTGCACCACGGCGCCCAGGGAACATTTCTACTTGATCTGTAATACGCGCACCCGCAGAGTCAACTAAATAAAATAATGGCACACGTAGTTTTTCAGCTGTTTCTTGAATACGTAAAATCTTCTCAACTGTACGTGATCCCCATGATCCAGCTTTTACCGTTGAATCATTTGCCATTACGCATGCAGTACGTCCATGTATTTTACCAGTTGCAGTTACTACACCATCAGCTGGTAATCCTGTTTGTTCACAATTTGCAAATAATGCATCTTCTACATATTCACCATTATCAAATAAAAGAGCTAAACGATCTCGAACAAATAGTTTGCCTTTTGCTTTGTTTTGTTCATGATATTTCGGTGCCCCGCCCTGCTTAATTGTTTCAACGCGTTCTTCAAATGAATTAGATTGTTGTTTTTGATCTAACATATTTACTCCCCCTTATACATAGGTTTGCGTTTTTCCTTGAATGCCTGTAATCCTTCTAATCTATCTGTCGTATGAATTACTCCTTCATACGCTTGTTTTTCCATTTGTAATCCGGTATGTAAATCTACTTGAATACCATTTGAAATTGCTTCTTTTGCTAATCGAACAGCGATAGGGCCATTACTAGCAATTTTCTCTGCAATTTCAATCGCTTTTTCTTCTAAACTTTCAGCTGGCACTACATATTCTACTAAACCATATTCCTTTGCTTCTTGCGCTGAAATACGTCTTCCTGTATAAATTAACTCTTTCGCTCTACCAACTCCAATTAATCTTGGCAAACGCTGCGTACCACCTGCACCTGGAATAATTGCAAGTGTAGTTTCAGTAAGACCAAGACTTGCAGATTCCGCCGCAATTCTAAAATCACAAGCTAAACTTAATTCCGTACCACCACCAAGTGCGATTCCATTTATAGCAGCAATAACTGGCTGTGGTAATTGTTCAACCATTTCCATAGTAGTGCGAATCATACTAACAGCATGACGAACTTGTTCTTCGTTCATACCAGCTCGTTCTTTTAAATCAGCACCAGCGCAAAAAGCTTTTTCACCAGTACCTGTTAAAATGACAACACGTGTATTTGATTCTTCATTTATTTGCGTTAATATATTTTGTAATTCTTCTAATAGTGCCAAAGATAATGAGTTTGCCTGTCTTTCACGATTTAATGCAATCTTTACAACGTGCGGTGTAACATAGTCAACTGAAATATTTTGTAATTGTAGCATCTTCTCACCTACTTATTGTTTTATGTTGAAGCGCTCTATACACATGACTCGGTAATTGGATATTCAACTTACTTTGAATAAACTGACTTGCTCTTAATAACTTTTCTTCGTCTATATTTGTTTGAACACCTAACTTATGGAGCATATGTACTAAGTCATCAGTTGCGACATTTCCTGATGCTCCCGGTGCATATGGGCACCCTCCAAGTCCACCACAAGAACTATCAAATGTTGTAATACCATATTCTAAAGACTTAACTACATTAGCAAGTGCCATCCCATACGTATTATGGAAGTGCATTGCAAACTGTGAAGCATCATATTTCTTTAATAAATGTTCTAATACTCGCTCTACTTGTAACGGATTCGCTACACCAATCGTGTCACCAAGAGATACTTCATAAATGCCGTATGAAAATAGTTGATTACATAATTCGTCAACTGCTGTGACACTTATATCCCCTTCATAAGGACAACCAAATACAGTAGAAACATAGCCTCTTACTTTTTTCCCTTCAAATGCTGCTTGTTTCGTTATATCTTCAATTACAACTAATGCTTCTTTAATTGATTTATTAATATTACTTTTATTATGAGATTCACTTGCTGATAAAAACACATTCACCTCATCTACATTTTGCAAAAAAGCTCGTTCCAAACCATTTTGATTTGGAACAAGCGCAGCATATGTAACATTGGGATCCCTTTTTAGTTCAGAAAATACATCATTTGCATCCGCTAATGCAGGAACCCATTTTGGGTGAACGAATGAGGAAACTTCAACATACGACAATCCAGCTTCTGTAAGTAGTTGAATCCATTTTACTTTATCTTTTGTGCCAACAATCTTTTTTTCATTCTGTAAACCATCACGTGGTCCTACTTCTTTTATGACAGCAAAATTAGGTAGTTTCAATTCGCTTCCCCCTATCTCTCTCTATTCAATTTCTAGTAATACATCTCCTTCATTTACAAAATCGCCTTCTTGCACATTAATTTTCATAACCGTGCCGGCTTCTTCTGAAACGATTGGAATTTCCATTTTCATAGATTCCAAAATGACGACATCTTGCTCTTCCTCTACTGTGTCTCCTACTCCTACAACAATTTTCCAAACATTTCCTGCCATCGATGCATATACTTTTGTCATCATTTTTTCCCCCTTAATATTCATAACTCTTATTTTTTAACAAGTTGTTTCGTTACAAAACCAGTTGTATAAATACCACTTTTAAACACATCGTCTCCGAGTACTTGTAGTAGCATTGGTGTATTTGTTTTAATACCTTCTACTTTCAACTCTTCTAGGGCGCTTTCTAATTTTGAAATTGCTTCTTCACGAGTTTCACCATGAGCAATAACTTTCGCAATCATCGGATCATAAAAAGGTGTAATTGTTACATGATTCTCTAAAAAGTGATCAATACGTACATTTGTTGGTAGCTTTAGATCTGTAATTTTCCCAGGTGATGGGAAGAATGTTTTCGGATCCTCTGCATAAATACGAGCCTCAATGGCATGACCACTAAGCTTTACATCGGCTTGTGTAAACGATAATTTCTTACCATATGCAATAAGAAGTTGCTGTTCCACAAGGTCTAAACCTGTAATTTCTTCTGTTACTGGATGCTCTACTTGTAATCTCGTATTCATTTCTAAGAAATAGAAGTTTTTCTCGTCATCTACAAGAAACTCTACTGTACCTGCATTCGTATATCCAAGAGCTTTAGCAGCTTGTACAGCAACTTCTCCCATCGCTTGTCTTGTACCTTCATCTAAAAATGGTGAAGGTGCTTCTTCAATTACTTTTTGATTTCGGCGCTGTACTGAACATTCACGCTCCCATAAATACACTGTATTACCATGTGTATCTGCTAAAAGCTGAATTTCAATATGATGCGCATCTGCAATATAGCGCTCTAAATACATTTCTCCGTTACCAAAGAAGTTTTGTGCCCTTGTTTTATTACTTTCAAATGCCTTGGTGAGCGTTTGCTCAGTTTCCATCAACTGCATTCCAATGCCACCACCGCCCGCAGATGCCTTAAGCATTAGTGGATAACCAATTTGTTTTGCAATTTCAATTGCTTCTTCAGCAGTTTCAATATTTGTAGTAATACCTGGAACTACTGGTACACCAGCTGCTTGCATTGCGATACGTGATTCAATTTTACTTCCCATCTTCGTAATGATTTCTTCTGAAGGACCGATAAATACGATTCCTTCTTCTTTACAGCGAACCGGAAATGATGGATTCTCTGATAATAAACCATAACCCGGATGGATAGCTTCAACATTTGTCTTCTTAGCTATTTCAATAATTTTTTCAAGGTTTAAATAGCTTTCTTGAACACGCGGTCCACCTACTAAGTAAGCTTCATTTGCCATTTTTACATGAAGCGCATTTTCATCAGCCTCAGAATAAATAGCAACAGTACGAATGCCAAGTTTTTGACAAGTTTTCATAATACGAACAGCAATTTCCCCACGATTCGCAATTAATACTTTTTGAAACATAGTGATTCCTCCTTTTTATCTACATCCTAAATGTCTAGCAATTACGAGACGTTGAATTTCAGAAGTTCCTTCACCAATTTCTAATAGTTTTGCATCACGAATATGTCTTTCAACTTCATATTCACGCATATAGCCATATCCACCATGAATTTGTACTGCTTGATTCGCAATACGACTTGCTGCTTCTGATGCAAATAATTTTGCCATAGCCGCTTCTTTCCCGAAAGGTTTATCGTTATCTTTTAACCAAGCTGCTTTATGTACTAAATTACGCGCTAACTCTACTTCAGTCGCCATATCAGCTAATTTAAATTGAATCGCTTGGAAATTAGAAATTGACTTTCCAAATTGTTGACGTTCTTTCGCGTATTGCAATGCACGTTCAAATGCAGATTGTGCAATACCAACAGCTAATGCTGCGATTGAAATACGTCCTCCATCAAGTGTATATAAGAATTGTTTAAATCCTTTATTTACATCACCAAGAATGTTTTCTTTCGGTACACGTACACCATCAAGTACGATTTCACATGTATTAGAAGCGCGAACACCCATTTTGTCGTAAGGACTTGAAATCGTTAATCCTTCACTTGTAGTCGGTACGATAAATGCCGAAATACGTTTTCTACCATTATCTTCAACACCGTTGACAGCGGTTACAATAATTGTATTTGCGTACTCTGCATTTGTAATCCAACATTTTTCACCACTAATTACATACTCATCGCCATCTAAAATCGCTTTCGTTTGTGTACCTCCTGCATCTGATCCAGCATTTGGCTCAGTTAATCCGAAGGCACCTAATGTTTTACCTGACGCCATTGGAACTAAATACTTTTGTTTCTGTTCTTCTGTACCAAAATAATAAATTGGAGAAGCACCTAACGAAATTGTTGCAGCATAACTTAAACCTGTACCACCACAAGCACGACCAATTTCTTCAACTGCTAACGCGTACGATACAGTATCGCCACCTGAACCTCCATACTCTTCTGGGAATGGGATGCCTAATAATCCTAGTTCGCCCATTTTTTGAAATGTTTCATATGGAAACTCTGCAGTTTTGTCATAATACACAGCTTTCGGTGCGATTTCCTTTTCAGCAAAGTCACGTACCATTTCTTTAATCATTTGTTTTTCGCGAGTTAGAGTAAATTCCATTCCGCTACACACCCCTTATCGAATATTGAGTTTCGACAGCGTGCGAGTTTCTACTACAAACATTACAAATTAAAAGACAAGAATATTAGTTAGATAATTGCTACAATTCTGTCATAACTTAATTTTAAAACAGATTCTGTACTAATGCACAAAAAAATTCCTACATTGTTCTACAACAATATAGGAGGTTTCTTGTCGAAATATGTAATTTATTGTTTAATAATCTCTACCTTTTCCCGAATCAGAAATTTCTACTAATGTTTCAGGGTATGGCTCGAAATACGTTTGTCTTAATAAATACTTTTCATCAAATCGAATGGCCCATGATTTTAAAATTGTAAGTAAACTACTAAGTGGTATTTTCTTTTCTGCATACTTTTGTAACAGTTCTATAAAATGATCTTTTTCTTGTTTTTTTAGCTTTGTTTTAAAATATCCGAAAATGTGCTCACATACATTTACATTCGATGTATAGCGAGGTGTGCGCATAAATAATTCATATAATGTCTTCTCATAGTTTTCAAATACCACTTCAATCTTTTCATTTTTATGATTCGCAATAATACGTCCTAATTCCTTTTGTTTTGCCTGATTATATGCCATAAATAGATATTTATTATCCGACTGAAACGATACGAGGTCTTTCATATTTTTATTATGTTTAATCATTTTGTAATATGCGATTGTAAATAGCCTTGTAAAGAAATGCTCTCTAATAATAAAATTCGACAATCTACCTTCTTCTTCAATTGGAAGATGCGAAAATTTTTTTATTACTGCCCCGCCAAATAATCCCGATCCCTTTCCTTTTGCTGGCGCTTTTTCAAAACCAGAATAAATCTTCACATCACGCGTACCACAACTTGGCGAACGATTCTTTAAAATAAAACCATCCACATCTGATATCGTATGTAAAAAGTCATTTGAAAATCGCTCCATTTTTCCAGTTATATCTTCCCGTGTCGATGGTTGTACAAGTCTATTCATACCATTTTCTTCTACAATTCGTATCGTTTCACGAGGAGTCCCCAACCCAATTTCAACTTCTGGACAAATAGGTATAAATGTAACAAATGGCTGCAAATTTCTTACTGTTGCATCCGGAATCATCTCTCCATTATAACGACATGCATCAAATTCTAAACATTTACTTACAACAATTTTTGGTTTAGCAAATTGCCTCATCACATTACCTCCGTGGTGTTAATCCATACAATATAAATTGAATCGTATTTTCGATTTCCGCTTCATCATCCCATTTCTCTTCAGGTAATAATAAAAACCGAGTCAATAAAAATCCTAAAATAGTGGATAAAGTAAGACGTAACACAGAAGATGGTGGCATTTCAATGATTTCTCCTGCTTCTTGAAACTTTACAATTAACTTTTTAAAATGTGAAAGTAATTCTGTTTCTACTAATAGTTGTATTTCATTTTTTAACTCCGGCTGAAATGGTACTTCTTGAATTAATATTTTTATCATTGGAAAATGCTTTTTGGCAAATTCAAACCGATTATAAATTACAACTCTTAAAAGCCTCTCATATGATTCATACTCAGTTTTAAATATTTCTTTTGCAAAAGCTTGTACAAAAAATGGTGCAGCGAATTTCGTTAAAGTAGGCATTACAACCGCCATCAATAAATCTTTCTTCGTTTTATAGTAGCGGAAGATTGTTCCTTCCGCTACACCAGCTCGCTTTGCAATTTCACTTGTTGAAGTTGCAGCATATCCTTTTTCTCCAAACATATTAACAGCCGCTTCTAATATACGCATTTGACGTTCATTTCGTTTATCAGTATTTGTTGCAGCAACTAATTCTTCAAGCCAATCTTTCTCCATTTATATAACTCCTTTTACTATCATTATATTTTGCGATGTTTCTTTAAAGCGAATATATTTCCTACTGCAAATAATAATGAAAACAGAAGTAAAACAATGAGATCTACTGCAATTTCTGTAATACCTTGATTTCGAATCATCACTTGTTTCATTGCATCTGCACCATATGTGAGTGGAAATAATTTCCCTAACATTTGTAGCCACTTGTTCATAGACTCTATTGGAAACAAACCAGAAAAGAAAATTTGTGGCACAATAACAAGCGGTATAAATTGAATCATTTGAAATTCATTATTCGCGTATGCAGATAAAAATGTGCCTAAAGTTAGTGCAGTTAAAGATAACATACATGTAATAAGTAGCGTTAACCATATAGAACCTGCTACATATAAATCTAAAATATAAACAGAAAAACTTACGATAATAATAGACTGTATGAATGCAAAAATGCCAAAACCGATAATATATCCAACAACTATTTCCCATCTTCTTATCGGAGTGGACAATAATCTTTCTAACGTACCACTTAAACGTTCCCTAACAAAAGATACCCCTGACAATATGAATACAAAGAAAAACGTAAAGAATCCGATTAATACTGGTCCAAGCCCATCAAACATCGTTAAGTCTTTAGACCCATGTAAATATTTCACTTCAGGTTTCATAATTGATATGTCATTCTTTGCAGTGCTCTTTTGCAGTACTTGAAGTACAGCACGATTTTTTGATGAATCACTGCCTTCTAGTAATAGACTCATTTTTCCATTCTCTAAATGGATCACTGCATCTACTTTTTGCTTTTCTAATTCAGAATATGCTTTTTCTTTACTATACTCATAAATTGACGCTTCTTGATTTTGCATGACTTTTACGATTGGCGTAGGTACATCCACAACAGCGATATGTGGTATATAATCTTTTTGCGTAAACACAAGAGACAATAACCAAAGTAATAACATTGGTGCTCCAAACATCATGGCTAGTGAACGCTTATCTCGAAAAAATTGGCGAATAATACGGATGATGACTCCAGTAACTCTCATTATTCAACCACCCCTTCCAACAAAAAGACATCTTCAATCCGTCTAGATGATACACAGCTTTTCAATTCGTCAGGTGTTCCAATTGCGACTAACTTTCCCTCTCTAATTAACCCTAATCGTTCACAATATTCGGCTTCATCCATAATGTGCGTCGTTACAATAATTGTCGTACCTTTCTTCTTAAGATCATAAAACTTTTCCCAAATTGATTTTCGAAGGATCGGGTCTATTCCTACTGTCGGCTCATCTAAAATCAATATTTTTGGTTCATGAAGAAGTGCCATTGCCAATGATAAACGCTTTTTCATTCCACCCGAAAAATGCTGTACTTGCTTTTTCATATGCTGCGATAATTGTACGAGTTCAAAAACTTCTTCGATTCTTTCCTTTTTATACTTACCCTTTAATCCATACATCATTGCAATGAAATCTGCATTTTCGTATGCTGACAGTTCTTCATATAATGCATCAGCTTGAGCCATATACCCAATTTTTTTCATCTCATTTAAATTAGGCATGTGCGTATCACCAACAAATACTTCACCTTTCGTTGCCTCATTAATACCTGCAATCATTTTAATAAGCGTTGTTTTCCCTGATCCAGAAGGACCGACTAAGCCAAAAATCTCTGCTTCTTCAACTTGCAATGAAAGCTTGTGTAAAACCTCTTTTTTTCCAAAACTTTTTGATATATCTTTTAAAATAATTGAAGGTTGCTGCACGTATAATCCCCCTTTTCTCAAAAATGAGTGAGTACTCACTTTTATTCTACACTCGCGTAATTATATGTCAAACTTCATTGTTTCATATTTTTTTAATCAACAATATGAAACAATGAAACAGAGTCGACATTAGAATATTTTTTCTTAAAGTCGACTCTGTTTCATTTTGAACTATACATCTCATTTCATGTTTTTAAATTCATATATTTCCTAATTCTAGCAACATCTAAAGAATATTCAATAACTAATTGTTGTAGCGGTAGAATAACTGTGTCGGGATATAAATGTGCATATTGTAATGTTTCTGCATATTTTTCTAACCTTTTTTCTAAGTACTTTATAATTTGATCAGGATGAGTTACTAATAAACATTTACAATAATAATGGATTTGTTCCTCAATCGCCGTATACTCTTCAATTTCAAATTCTTTATGCATGTGTACACCCCTTTATATTTTTATAAAATTTACATATCACACTTTTTACTCGACTAATTTTTAATTTTTTGATTATTTACACTATAACAAACACTTCGGGTCAAATTTTGTTACTTTATGTAACGTAGAAAAATTTTAATAAAATTGTAATGTAAACTCATGCAAAATAACTATAGCTCCTTTACTCATTAAAGTCGTACAGTTCAATTGAACTGTACGACTACAATTTCTGGCCTATTAAAAATCCTTTGCGGAATAATACTGTTTCCTAATCCCCTACTAACTACCATCAATGTATTTTTCTCTTCATATAAACCGGCTGTATATTTTGGTAATATACCTTGATTTGGAGCAACTAATCCTCCTAAGAACGGTAATCTAAATTGCCCACCATGTGCATGTCCCGATAAAACAAAATCTATTTTCTCATCAGCATAGGCACCTAGAAATTCAGGTCTATGAGAAAATAATACTTTATATCCATTTGGATTTACTTCCTTTTTTGCTTTGACGATACTATTCTTTATTTCAGTTTGCTCATTATGGTTTCCACTGGCAAATTCAGGATCATCTATGCCTAATACATATATTTCTTGTCCGCCCTTTTGAATACGTACATGTTCATTTCTTAATACAGTAACTTGATGTTTCTTCAATTCTTTTTCCAGGCTATTATATTTCCCCGACCACTGCTCATGATTCCCTGTTACAAAATATACTGGATAGTCCTTCACAAGTTCACGTATTACTTGCATACTAACCTCTACATCATATGAATTTCTATCTATTAAATCACCCGTAATAGCAATCATATCAGGGTTTATACTTTTTACTTTTTTTATTAAAACGCCTTGATTATCACCAAATTCTTTATTATGTAAATCTGAAATTTGAAGGATTTTGAACCCTTTGAAAGAGGATGGGATTTTACTAGATGATACTTTAACTTCACTTACACTTATCCAATTATTTTGCAAATATAAAAATACAATCATCCCTACAAAGGTACTAGTCATTAAAATAATTTTATTCGAAATTTTTTTCATAGTCTCTCCTTACTCATTTACGTAAACTTAATTATAATATACTCCCCTCCGAGATGAAATTAATTATGTATAAGAAACAAACATTCGCCCTCAAAAATTATTACGAGCGAAACAAAAGAGTTCAGCCTACCTTCAGATGGCAATTCATCTCCATCTGAATTGTTGGGTTTCATCCGTAACACAAATCAGATGGAGTCTTCTTGCCAAAAAGGATAAAAAGAAGATGCCCAAAAAGCCGTTTAAATAACCTTTTGGGCATCTTCCTATTTAAAAATTATTATCTTTCACTAATTACAATTTCACCATCTACTAAATTTGCCATTAAATCTTTTGCATCTAAGTGATCTAAATAGAAATCTGTAACTTTATCGCGAATTTGTTGTTCGATAACACGACGTAACGGGCGAGCACCCATCGCTTCATCATAGCCTTCGTTAATTAAATACATTTTAGCTTCTTCACTAACAACTAACGTTAATTCTTTTTTTGCTAATGTTTTGTTTACATCTTTTATCATTAGATCCACAATTTCTTTAAGATCTTCTTTATTTAAATGACTGAATTCAACAATTGCATTAAATCTGTTCAAAAATTCTGGACGGAAGAATGGAGCCAGTTTATCCATTAATTTTTTATCTTTTGCCTCATCACCTAGTAACTGTTCGTTTCCAAATCCAGCATTTGACGTTGCAATAATAACTGTATTTTTAAAGTTAACTACATTTCCTTGGCCATCAGTTAAACGCCCATCATCCATTACTTGTAATAATAATGTTAAAACTTGTGAGTCTGCTTTTTCGATCTCATCAAGTAAAACAATTGAATAAGGATTACGGCGAACTCGTTCAGTCAGCGTATTACTATTATCGTCATAACCAACATAACCAGCAGTCGTACCAATTAATTTTGAAACAGCAGTGCGATCTGCATACTCGCTCATATCTAGACGAATAATCGCTTCTTTATCGCCAAACATATCTGATGCAAGTTGTTTCGCTAGTTCCGTTTTACCAGTTCCTGTTGGTCCAACGAATAAGAAACTACCAATTGGTCGATTACCTTCATCAAAACCTGCGCGATTTCTTCTGATTGCCCGGCTAACTGCTTCAACAGCCTCATCTTGACCAATTACACGTCCTTTTAATCGCTCACCAATCATTTTTAAACGTTCAATATCTGATGCACCCATTTGTGACACAGGAATACCAGTTAGACGCTCTACACTTTCTGCTACATCATTAACTGTTGCTACAACATCTTCTTGTGGCGTTTGACCATCAACAATCTTTCTTTCCAAGTCAGCAATTTCATCCTTTAAAATTTGTGCTTTTGCATATTCCTCTTCTCTTACCGCTTCTTCACACTGAGATTTCACTTCTTTTAATCTCGCTTCTAAACTTACAACATCACTCATTGGATGTCGTGCAGCTAAATGTGCAGCAGTCATATCCATTAAATCAATTGCTTTATCTGGTAATGAGCGTTGCGGAATATATTGAATGGAATAATCAACCGCAGCTTGTAATACTTCATCTGGCATCTTTACATTATGATGCTCCTCATAAAGATTACGAATGCCTTTTAAAATTTCAAATGTATCTTCAGCGTTTGGGGCATTTACTGTTACTTGATTAAAGCGTCGTGCTAGCGCTGCATTTTTTAAAATTGTATTTCTATATTCATCTTGCGTTGTTGCGCCAATGATAGTAAACTCACCACGGCTTAACGCTGGTTTTAAAATATCTGCCAGCCCTTTCGATCCACTGTCTCCACCAGTTGAGCCTGCACCTATAATTTGATGAATTTCATCAAAGAAGATAATTATATTTCTCGCTTCCTTCACTTCATTTACAAGGTTTTGAATATTTTCTTCAAAAGAACCTCTGTACTGTGTTCCTGCTTCTAAATTAGATAAATCAATTGAATAAATTTCTTTATCCTTAATTACAGCTGGTACATCGCCATTCACAATTGCCTGTGCTAACCCTTCTACTACAGCTGTTTTACCAACACCAGCATCACCAACTAATACTGGATTATTTTTAATACGACGACTTAAGATTTCCGCTGTTTCTTGAATTTCCGCATTTCGTCCGATAACTGGATCCAGTAACCCTTCACGAGCCTCTTGTGTTAAATTACGTCCTAATTTATTTAAAATCCCATCTTGTTTCACTTGTCCACGTTTCATATTCATTTTTTCATTCGCTTGATAATTTGGTAATTTACCTGTTTGACGATAATATGCAAATTCTTCTGGTGTCACATCACGGCCATTTATTAAATAGCGCTGTTCTGAATTCACACCATTCATTCCTTGCATAATTTGATTGAAAATCTCGTTCATATTCGAATTAAATCCAAATGAATCATTATATTTAGCCATATTTACAACCTCCATCTGAATCAAATGTTATTAGTTAAATTATTTAAAGAAAGTTTGACCTTCTTTGACCTTTATTATACTACTTTCCAAATAAATGTCAAACACTTTGATTTTTTCACTAATTAACTTGTTTTTATTATGTAAATACCATCTACATAAATTCATTTAGTCGGCATATTACATGTTTTTTGTCATTGTAATATAATGAAAAGTGATTTTCCCATAAAAAAACTCCACTATGAAAAATGATATAACCAATTTTGGTTATACAATTTCATAGTGGAGTAGTTTATTAGCACATCTTGATAATATACCAATCCATTTATTTTTACTTAGTACAATAGAAAAGTAACAACTCTATATTACATTTCCATGTCTTTATTATAACATCTGTTCTATCATAGTACAAAAATTGACTATTTAAGTGGTGTTATTATACCACTTTTATTTTAATTAGCTAATTCTTTCGTACCTTTCATTACGTCAACGAAAAAGCCCCAGTTATTTACAACAGAAGAAATGCTAATATGTTCATCCGGAGTGTGGACGTTGAAAATGTCTGGTCCGAATGAAATTGCATCTAATTCAGGCATCTTTTGAACGAATGCACTACATTCAATCCCAGCATGTACAGCAAAGATTTCAACATCTTTATTGTATTTTTCTTGATGCACTTTTTCAAATAAATTACGAATCTGTGAGTTCGGATTGTATGGCCACTCTGGATACTCTGACTCTATTTCAAATGTAGCACCAACTAATTCGGCAATATATTTAATTTCTTCTGCAACATGTTGTTTTAAACTACTTACAGAACTTCGCACTTCGTTACGTAATTTAATTTCATCTTGCAACGTTTCAATAACGCCTAAATTTGTTGAGCTTTCTACTAGACCTTTAATATCCATGCTCATACTTTGAATGCCATTTGGAATTAAGAATAGTGATGAAATAAGCTGTTTTTGTGTCTCTTTAGCAAGAACCTTTTCTACATTCTCGTCCAATTTTGTAATTGTAACATGAACGTCCGGATCAACAGCACGCATTTCTTCCTGCAATACTCGTGTCCATGATTCTAGTTTTTCTTCTACTTGCTTAACATCTTCTGTGCGTAATAAGATTGTAGCTACACTCTCACGTGGAATTGCATTCGTTTTTAATCCGCCGTGAACCTCACTTATATTAAATTGAATATTTTCTGCTAAATCGCGTAACACTCGTCCTAAGACTTTGTTCGCATTCCCACGTTGTTTATCAATCTCCATACCAGAATGGCCGCCTTTTAAACCACCAACATATAAGCGGTATGCATCCATACTTGCTGGTGCTACATCCCAAGTCACTGGAATTGTTTCAACTGCTTTCGCGCCACCTGCACTACTTACAAGTAATTTATGATCTTCTTCAGAATCAATATTAATAAATATCTTTCCATCAAAGTGATTTGGATCAACTGCGAATGCACCGCCCATTGTTGTTTCTTCTTCCGTTGTAATAACAACTTCAAGAGCTGGATGTGGAATATCTGATGAATCTAATAATGCTAATGCATACGCAACTGCAATACCATTATCAGCACCTAAAGTTGTTTGATTTGCGTATAACATGTCTCCAATAATTCGTAATTCAATTGGATCTTTTTCAAAATCATGAACTGTTGCTTGATTTTTTTCACATACCATATCCATGTGACCTTGAATGATAATAGCTGGTACATTTTCATAGCCAGTAGTTGCTTCTTTTTTCATAATGACATTTAATGCCCCATCTTGAATCACTTCTAAGTTACGCTCTTTTGCAAAACCCACTAAATAATCACTAATTTCTTTTTCATTACCCGATCCTCTAGGAATCTTTGAAATTTCTGCAAAATGATAAAATACAGGGTGCTTTGTTAATTGTTCTAAAGTAGAATACATTTTTAAGCTCCTCTCAAAAAATAAACATTATTTATTACAATGTTATTATATCATGCTCAATAATCTATTATTTAAAACTTAATAATAACGAAAAAACATCTATTCTTTAAACTTTTAATAGAATACATCTCTTAAATTTCCATAACTAGTTTTTTATACAAGCAGTTTATTAAACTTTTAATAAACTATAATTGAAACTATTAAAACCAATTATAGAAAGGAAGTTTTTGTTGAGTCAAGCCAATAAAGAAAATCTATCCGAGAATCAAATTAGCATCGAAAAAATAAAGGTTCCGCCAAACAAAAAAAGTAATAAAAAGCCATTTGAAAAGCACTTCCGTGTTATAGCGTATTTTTTCCCAGGAGCTGTAAAAACTGCTGCCGACGGTTCTAATCGTTACCAATTTGATATACAGCGTACTCAAAATCTATGGGGTATTCCAGTTTTTGATTATGAACCCATCGATCTTGATACTGATTTTGGTCTTACAAAAGATCAATTACAGTGCAAATTTGATCCACCAAATAGTAATGCCGCATTTGAAGCGATGAAGTTAAGAAGAGTTCAAGACGGTACCCTCCGAAATATCCCTTCAAACGTTATCACTTTATGGTATGTTCCTTTTGATAGTTATCCTAACAACACAACTATTGGATGCGCATATAATGATGAAACGGTGTTTATTCCTGGTCACGGCCCCTCTGGTCCCATGCAGCATATTATTATAACAAATGATGCTACCTCCAACTTGAATTTAAGCCTTGTCCCACATGAATTCGGGCATATTTTCTTTTTTACCTCTCCAATTAATCCAGGTGTAGATCCTACTACAGTTCAGTTAGGTATTCCGGGCACACCACAGACTCATAGCAATGATCCCAATAATGTCATGTTTGGTACACCTGACAACAACATATTATTAGAACAAGATCAACTGACAAAAGCCAAAACGAGTCGGATTTTATTTAAGAAGGGAAAAGAAAAACCTCAAAAAAAATAATAATCATACGCCAGTTACATTAATATTTATGTAGGATTAACAATTAATTTGAAATATTAGATATAATAAAAGTATTTTTATAAATTAAGAATCAAGCTTCATATCATTTATATAAATGGTATGAAGCTTGATTCACTAAGGATATTTCAAATAAGAATATAATCATGAGAATTAGGATTGAATTGTCTATTTAAAAGGAAACTAGCCCTTTTTCTTAACGTTGATCCCCTGCATATATCTGTTTTTTTCACTATTCATTAATTTCTCTAATCGATTTATATTTTCCGTTAATGCACCTTTCACAAGAGAGAAATCTGTATTTGATTCTTCTTTTTTTTCTTTAAAAAACGAAGACTTTTGTACATTTATTTCAGCCATCTCTTCTCCCCCTTTTCTAAAAGATACCACCTTTTATTTATATTATATAGCAAATGCAAACAGAGTGTACACTTATGATTTTCTTTTTAATTCTTCTTCTAAATCTTCTACTTGCTGCAAAGTATCTCCTTTTATTAAAGAAAAATCTGTTATATCTTCATTTTTTTCTTTAAAAAAATCATTATCATAATCTTTTATCACTACAATCACCTCTACGTGCTAGTGTAGGAATGATTGTCTGATTTTATACAAGGTTGTCTAAATTTACTTTCCCTTTATGTATAAGTGAAAAGGACAGAAGAAAACCCTGTCCTTATTTACGAAAATAACTATGATGTATCGTTAAATTATATACATTTTCAAAATCTCGATCTTGCAGGTTATGTTTCTTCCCATCAATAACAATGAAAACATCACTCACTATTTTTGCTGGTATAATTCCGACATTTTCTACTTGCACCGCTTTCTGCTCATTCAATTGCTCGATGTGTTCAAACGGAACGATAATACTAAATTGAGAACGGATACCGCGAAAGCTTGTATTTAATTCCTTTGCCGCTTCAAATACAACAATTTTCGCCCCAATCCTTTCCCCATATGAATCTAAAAATGCATTTAAACTTTTTGTATATTCTTCTTCCGTATGCCATTCCATTGTACCGAATACTGCCGGATTAACATTTTGAATAATTGTTGTGTAAATTTCTCCTCTTGCTTTAGAAGCAATTAATGATCGTTTTATCGATTGGACAGTCTTGCCGATATCACTAAATTTTGCTCCCCATATTTCTGAAATATTTGGTGTTAAAATAAATGCGATATCAACGAAAATAACCATTGCAGTGAACATTAAAAGATTTTTCCAGAGGGTTAAATCAATTCCTTTTATCATGAAATACACGGTGACTGATATTATAAACAAACCATACCAAGTCTTTCTAATACGTTGCTTTTTCTCCTCGTATAACTCTTCATTTCTCCAATAAAAGAAAACAAGTACTAGAAAAACGATTACTAAAATAAATAGGCCGATTCGAATGTTAGAGATCACCAATGACATCACCCTCCATTCAAAAACTACTCACGATATCATTACATGCACAAGCAGCTCTCTTTATGACAAAAGACGTGGACAAGCTTCTAAATTTAGCTATAACGCATATACATTAGAAGGTGCCACGTCTTTGATCATGAATCTACATTGTATATGTAGACAAGCATGCGTTTCAAATTTTCATGTTAAAAAGAAATATGTTTCGGAATTTCCCCTTCAGGTACTTCTCCGTCCATACTTAAGTAATAATGACGAATTGGACGTAAATCATCATCTAATTCATACACGAGTGGTATGCTCGTTGGAATATTCAATGAAACAACACCATCGCTTGAAAGGTTATCTAAGAATTTCACTAGCGAACGAATCGTATTACCGTGCGATGAAATAATGACCTTTTCACCATTTTTTAATGATGGCGCAATTTCTGAATGCCAATAATCAAGTACTCTTTTCTCCGTATCCACTAAACATTCTGTCAATGGAAACTCACCTTTTTTAAGTGCTTTATATTTTGGGTCATTCATTTCATACCTAGGATCATCCTCAGTAAGAGCAGGTGGTCTCACATCGATACTTCTTCTCCAAATATGAACTTGCTCCTCACCATATTTTTTCGCAGTTTCATCTTTATTCAACCCTTGCAATGCACCATAATGTCTTTCATTTAGCTTCCAAGATTTATGTACTGGAACCCAGGCAAGATTCATCTCATGAAGTACAATCCATAACGTCCGAATTGCTCGTTTTAATACAGATGTATAAGCAACATCAAAAATATATCCGTTTTTCTTTAATATTGCTCCTGCTTCTCTTGCCTCACTTAGTCCATTCTCTGATAAATCTATATCTGTCCAACCAGTAAAACGATTTTCGAGATTCCATAAACTTTGTCCGTGACGAATAAGTACAAGTTTTATCATTATAATTCCCCTCTCGGAAATGTGAATTTTATTGTTCCATTGCGTACACCTATAAAGTTTTTGGTAATGTAATTTTTTATCCATACATACTATGGTTAATCCATATTTTCCACATACATGGATAGAATTTGTTTTTATTCAAACTATAAAAACAGAAGCTTTTTCATTATTTTTGCTCAACTGGTAGTTCCCGTTTTGATATCCATGCATCAAAACCAGAACGACTATTTGCCATTTCATTCATAACTTGATGCCAATTTTCTTCACACGATTCACCAAATTTTGAAAAAATGGCACCCATTTGTTGTCTTTGTACATCGCTCAGTTTTTTCTCTAAATCGGCACCTTTTTCTGTTAAAGATAACTGTTTTACACGACGGTCATGTGTAGCTTCATTACTCTCAATTAATCCCTTTTCCACGAGTTGACGTAGCGGTCCGTGAAGAGCTTGTTTACTTATTTCTAGCAGTGATAATAACTCATTTACACTTATTCCTGGAAAGCGTGCGATAAAAAATAAAATTCGGTGATGCACTCGTTGAATGCCATACTCTTTTATAATTTCATCTGGCTTTTCAGTAAATGTTTTATATGCAAAGTAAAATAATGCTAATGCTTCATTCATCTGTTCTTCTTTATGTTGTGTCATCTACTTTCCCCCTGTATGTAAATTATACCACAATCCGATAATCAATATTTTAATGACCGCATTGGAACTTCTTTAGTCTATTGAAATATTCATTGCAGAATTAGGAGATGATTCACTTGAAAACGCAATATACTGTAAGTACATATTTATTAGACCGACTAAGCGAATTAGGAATTGAGCATATTTTTGGGGTCCCTGGCGATTATAATTTGGCTTTTTTAGACGATGTACTAGCACATGAAAATGTAGAGTGGATTGGCAATTGTAACGAATTAAACGCAGCATATGCAGCAGATGGATACGCTCGCATAAAAGGAATCGCTTCTCTAATTACTACTTTCGGCGTTGGAGAGCTAAGCGCCATGAACGGAATTGCTGGCTCATATGCAGAAAACGTACCAGTTATAAAAATCACAGGTACACCAACAACAAAAGTAATGGAAAACGGAGCACTCGTTCATCATACTTTAGGTGATGGAAAGTTTGATCACTTCTCCAATATGTATCGAGAAATCACTGTAGCACAAACAAATTTGACCCCTGAGCATGCTGCTGAAGAAATTGACCGTGTACTACGTGCATGTTGGAATGAAAAACGACCTGTTCATATTAATTTACCGATTGATGTATATAATAAACCAATTAATAAACCGACAGAACCTATTATAAATAAACCTATTTTAAGTAATAACGAAGCATTAAATAAAATGCTTCTACATGCCACTTCAAAAATAAATAGTGCCAAAAAACCTGTTATTTTGGCTGATTTTGAAGTGGATCGATTTCATACCGAATTAGATTTACTGCATTTCGTAGAGAAAACTGGGTTTCCTATCGCAACGTTAAGTATGGGGAAAGGAATATTCCCTGAAAAACACCGACAATTTATAGGAATTTATACTGGTGATGTTAGTTCTCCATACTTACGAAAAAGAATTGATGAATCTGACTGTATTATTAGTATCGGTGTGAAATTAACCGATACTATTACTGGCGACTTTACACAAGGTTTTACGAAAGAGCAAGTGATAGAAATCCACCCCTATACTGTGAAAATTATAGATAAAAAATATGGACCAGTTGTAATGAAAGATGTTTTACAACAGTTAAGTGATGTAATTGAACATCGCAATGAGGAAACACTTGATATTAAGCCATTTATCTCAGAATCACTATCTATTACTGAAGAGTTTAACCCAAAAGAACAAATGATTACACAAAAACGTTTTTGGCAACAAATATATCATTTCTTACAAGAAAACGATGTCTTAATTGCAGAGCAAGGAACACCTTTCTTCGGTAGTGCTACTATCCCTTTACCAAATAACACAACATATGTAGCGCAACCATTATGGGGATCGATCGGCTATACATTACCTGCCCTACTTGGGACACAGCTCGCTAATTTATCGCGGCGCAACATTTTAGTTATTGGTGATGGTTCTTTCCAATTAACTATCCAAGAGTTATCGACTATACTACGGCAAAAATTAAAACCGGTTATATTTTTAATCAATAACAATGGATACACTGTTGAACGTGCAATTCACGGCCAAAATCAACCGTATAATGACATACAAATGTGGGATTACACAAAACTAACGAACGTATTTGGAACAGAAGAAAAAAGCCAAACATTTAAAGTAGAAAATGAAACAGAGTTAGCAGAAGTCTTAACTAAAATAACTTTTAATATGAATCGACTTATCTTTATTGAAGTTATAATGAGCCAAGGGGATCAGCCTGAATTGTTAGCTAAACTTGGGAAAAGATTCGGCAGCCAAAATTCTTAAAAAGAAAAAGCGTAGCTACAAATGAGCTATGCTTTTTCTTTTTTATTCAGCAAGAGTTAACTGCCAAGACACACCATATTTATCATTTAACCAACCAAATTTTTTACTAAACGGATAGGCACCTAAAGGCATAAGTACTGCTCCATCTTGAGCTAGTTTATTAAAAGCCGTTTCAATTTCTTCTTCCGTATCACAAGTTACATAAAGAGACATAGCTGGTGTAAATGTAAAATTATGATTTACATAACTATCTATGCACATGAACTCTTGCCCGTGTAACGTAAACGTTGCATGAATGACAGTACCCTCTTTACCAGGTCCATTTTCATCATAGCGAGAGATATTTACAATTGCTGATTGATCAAATAACGACGTGTAAAAGTTCATCGCTTCCTCAGCTTTGCCTTCAAACATTAAAAACGTAGTAATTTTTTGATTTGTGGTACTCATATTGAGACAACCCCTTGTTATGTATTTATGTAAAACATACATCGGACAACGAATCGAACGTACATTCCCATAAATATATTGTCTATAAAAACGATGCGTTTGTCAATTATCTACTTTTTTATTTCTTCTTAAATAATGCTGTCCAAAGAAATGATTCTCCAAACATTTCATTCAAAATTCATTCCAAAATGGTTCTGCCGGTCTTAATAATGAATCTAGCATTTTATAAATATCTTCTTGATTATGCAACGTTTCATTTTTCACTTGTATCCCTCCAAATTTAAATTTTCATTTGTACCATCAGCGTCTACCATTTTAAATGTACTTGTTACAAATGCTGCATACTTTTCTACTTCTTCATCATTTCGTAAATATGATGTAACGTCATTAGAGTGCTTCTCTATATTGTCAGTTTGCTGTAAATCTATTCGAATATCACTTTTTCCTGTTCCCATATAATTCACAAACTTCGGTGACTGAATCGTATACAAAAAGTTAACAGGTACAACAATCATAAACACAGCTATTATTCCATCCGTTAATGAATTGAGTGTTTTAAATAGTGAATACGTAATAGAGGGACCTTTTTGAGGTAAGTTCGATGATTGGTATAAATCTTCAAATTCATTTATCTTATTTAAATCTGTTAACTGAAATTCAATAAGGTATTCCCTTTCTTCAAAATTTTGTTTTATGCTTTCAAAGTCTTCATCGCTTATTACAAATCGTTTCGAACTAACGATGGATGGATTCATTTGAACATCACGAACAAATGCTGAAATAGTAAATTCTAGTTCATTCTTATTTTTATCAACCCATATTTTATCTCCAATACGCAAATTATATTTTTGCATATAATAAATTGGTACACCTATTTCCCCTTTCCTAACATCGACCACTTCATTATTTAAATTTAATAAAAAATCAAATTTACTATTTTGTTTAACGAAGCTTATGTCCATTACACTATTATGTTCCGCTTGATTTTTCTTCTTTATAAAAATGTTAGATCCGTTTATTTGAACCATCTCAGCCGTTTGCTGTTTTTTTACAAACGGGGTTTTTTCTACAAATGAATCAATAGACTTTTGATTTACTTCTCCGGCATGCATTTGTACGAAATGAGGTGCGCTTGATACTTTAAACAATTGATCCATTGAGTTCCATAGATTTACAACGTTATTTGAAGCACTAGCCATTAAAAGACTGGATAACATGATAAACATAAATAAAATGGTAATTATCATTTTATTTTGAGAGAAATCTCTTTTTAACATTCTCCTAATCATATGAAGCTAGTTCCCTTCATTCGATAATAATTTCTTCGTCACAACCGCTATTAATATCATTATGAAACTAATAGCTAATATAGGTAAATATATTTTCATACTGAATTCTTCAAACATAAAACCATAAACGACTTGCCCAATCGGTGCCATACATTGAGATACCGCTGTTATAATTGCCATTACTTTTCCTAAGTTTTCATTTGGTGTTTTCTTTTGAACTACAGTAATCACATAGATAGATACAATTGTCATGATCATTGCAATTAGAATAGAAGAAAGTATAAAGAGGATAAATGGTGGATAGTATCCTAAATTAAGAATAAATGGTGTAACTGATAGTGCCATTGGTATTACTAATAAAGCTATTAAAATCATCCAATAATACAATGTTTTCATCTGTAGCTTTTTCGCAAAAAAACCTATTGATAATGCACCTATTATAGTAGCAAAATCGATCAATCCCATTCCGATTCCATATAACGTGTGGCTACTTTCCAATGTTACCCGTATAATAATTGGAGCACCAACAACAAACAGCGGTGTTAGTATTAAATTTAGTAATGCGGCTAAAAGCATAGATTTCAAAATAAATGATTGTTTTAAAACATATATAAAGCCTTCTTTCATATCCTTTACAATTGTCGGTATGATATGGCTTTCTTGCGCTCTTTTTATAAAAGGTATTGTAATAAACATCTCTAAAATCGCAGATAAAAAGAAAGCGAGGCAACTTATTATTACGAGCATTTTCAAACCAATTATGCCGTACAATATTCCTCCTAATACAGGAGCAACTATATTAGATAATGCTTGCACACCATTTACGATACCGTTCGCTTGTTCTAATTTTTTCTCTGGAACTAATTGCGGAATACTCGCCATGACTACCGGTGAGTACATTGCACTAATGATCGCCAGTAAAAACATAATTGTTCCTATCAATAGAATAGATACAGATCCAGTAAATAACAAAACTATAAAGCTGAATACAATCGCAGCGTTTATAAAATCAAATATAACCATTACATTACGGCGATTGAAACGATCTGCTATCGCTCCCCCAAGAGGAGCTAGCAAAAACGGAATACTCGTTACTGCATATAATCCTGCGAATATATCAGCACGCCCAGTTATATCTAGTACATATAATGACAGCGCAAAACGTAAAAGTGTTGAACCTAAAATAGTAATAATTTGCCCACTCACCATTAAATAAAAATCTTTCATCGAAGGTTTTATACTAATAGACATCATACTCACATCCTTCCTTTAATTCAAACCGACTGTCGGTCTATAATAAACAAACAGAAAACCATTATTTCTGTTTCATTAAAACCTCCATCATATAATCAAAGGATCCTTCTTTCGCCCCAACAGATACTTCCATCATTTTAATATAAGCTTTAGCTCTCCTCATCATTTCTTCCGGTTTCCATTGAAATAACCCATCATCAAATATGACTTGCGCTGAGGATAGTAATAGTTCAATCGTTTCTTGTGGGTATGAAGTTAAAAATATTCCCTCTTCAATTCCTTGCTCTAAAACTTCCGTTAATACAGGAGATAAATGAATAATGGATTGTACTAAACTTTTTTGATGCATTTCCGCATTATTCGGCTGATGAAATTGCTCAATCATTTTTTCTTTTATATCTCCTGATTTTGGTGATTGTTCCATTAAAACTCGAAATAACTTATCTAAAACTGGGATATTTGGATTAGAGACGATTACTTTCGCTTTCGCAACATCCTCTTTAACAATTCTCATAATAATTTCATCCATCACTTCTTCTTTCGACTTAAAATAATGATAAAACGTCCCCTTTGCTATACCAATTTCTTTTAAAATGTCATTTATTGTTGTTTTCGTATAACCTTTCGTAAGAAACAAACGTTCAGCTGTTTCTAAAATTTCCTTTCTACGCTCCTCATACTCCTTTACAATTCGCATTCACGTTCTCCTTCCTGATAGACCGACTATCGGTCTATTTTAATTATATGTTTAATTAGTAAAAAGTTTCCTGTTATCATATACAACAAACTGCTTTATATTTCCTTTATGTATTTTGAAAATTATTTTTCAATACGGTGAATGAAATTTTCAAAATTACTTCTTAGTATCGCTTATTCCCATATTGTTGTATAAAAACAAAAAAGAGCCGCAACGCTTTGCGGCTCTTTTAGAATAATAACTATTTAACGGCCACGTCTTTGCTGACCTTGTTTTGTACTACTTTTCTTATTACTTGGCTTATTAAATGATCGGTTGTTTTCATTTCTCGAACTATTTCTTGAATCACTTCTTGAGCTATTTCTCGAATCACGTCTTGAATCACTTCTTGAACCTTCACGGCTATCTCTTTGACGATATTGACTTGATTTCTTTGGAGCCGGCTTTGGTACCGGTTTTCCGTTTTCATCTACACGTTTTATCTTCGGTTGTTCGATTATTTCTCTTTGTATTGGTGCACCAAGCGTTTTTTCAATTTCTTCTAAATGTTTTTCATCTTTCGCTGCAACGAATGTAATTGCAAGACCTGATCCACCTGCACGTCCTGTTCGGCCAATGCGGTGAATATAACTTTCTACATCTTCAGGGATATCAAAGTTAAATACGTGCGTTACACCATCTACATCAAGTCCACGAGCTGCTACATCCGTTGCGATTAAGTACTGAATTTTAGCTTCGCGGAAACTCTTCATAACTCTCTCACGTTTCGCTTGAGGTATATCACCATGAAGTTCAGCACAATTATAACCTAGTCCTTTTAAATTATCATAAAGCTTACTTGCTCTAACCTTTGTACGGCAGAAAATAACTGCTAAAAATGGCTGATCACGATCCATAACAAAACGAAGTGCATCTGGCTTTGCACGATCTGTTGTCTCAATGACACGCTGCTCAATTGTATTTACCGTTACTTCTTCACTTTGCACTTGAATCATTTGCGGTTCATCCATATAACGCTTCGCCAATTTTTTAATATCTTTTGGCATCGTTGCTGAGAATAACATCGTTTGTTTACTACCAGGTGTCTCATCTAAAATATCTTCAATATCATATAAGAAACCGAAATAAAGCATTTGATCCGCTTCATCTAGTACAATCGTTGAAAGATTACTTAAATCAATTGTTTCACGTCGTATATGATCTAATAATCTTCCTGGTGTTGCTACAACAATATGTGTATTTCCTTTTAGCTTTCTCAATTGTTGCGTTACATCTTGTCCGCCATAAATCGCTAACACATTAATATCTTCTCTTTGAACAAGCATTTTTTTAATTTCAGTTGTAATTTGCAGCGCTAGTTCCCTTGTTGGTGCAACAATTAAAGCCTGAACATCACTACATTCCGGATCAATTTTTTCTAAAATCGGTAACACGAATGCAAGTGTTTTACCTGTTCCAGTTTTTGCTTGACCAATTATATCTTTACCAGACAGTATTACCGGAATCGCTTTCTCTTGAATTGGTGTTGCTTCTGTAATTCCATTTTCACGTAATGTATGATTAAAAGTTTCACTAATTCCTAATTCTAAAAAGTTTTTCAAATAGATCACTTCTTTTCCTTATTTTTCACATTAGCTTTCATTGTACCATTTGTTTCGCCAAATATGAAAAATAAAAAAATTCTTATCTTCTTTTTTTATATTCATCGTGTACTAGATGGACAAATTCTTTTTGTTTTTTCTCAGAATTCATTAATGCTTCCATATTAGTAGAAGACAATTGGTAATTCTATTATTTTCATTTTTCTTCCCCCATATCGCCCATTAAATGTTTAACAATAAATAAATAAATAAATCATCCACACACATTTTACTGTACACGCTTAATTATATTAATTTGAACAGGTAATCCCCTATTTTTATGGAAATATATAATTAAGAAAACAATAAAATTGATTAATCTCTCACTTCTTTGTCCATCCTTTTAAAAAATCTATATTTTTGTAAGAGGAGTGTTTATATGGAGAAACAGACACTTTGGAAAAAGTTCAAAAAAAGCTCTGTAAACCTCGGTAAATCTAGCGTGTATGAAAGTATTATTTTATTCTATACAATGAAAAAGAAAGAGTTACCTACTAAAGCGAAATTCATCATATTAGCCGCTTTATCTTATTACGTATTAACAATTGATTTCATTCCAGATATAGCCGCTATTATTGGGATTGGCTTATTAGATGATGTTTTAGCAATCGCTGTAGCTCATAGATACGTGATGCGACACGCAGACTCTGAAATTCGAGAAAAGAGTAAACTAAAAATGGAGTCACTATTTACTTCCACACAAACATAATGAAAAAGGAGCTAATATAATTTCACTTAGCTCCTCTTTCATAAAACCATTTTTTAAAATATTATTTCACTTCATTAGCCACAAAAAAGTTCTCACATACACTTGATATACGTTTTAAATCCACGTTTCCACCAGATATAACTGCTACTACTTTTTTCCCTTTAATATATGAATCCACTTTCCCTGCAAGAAGTGCAGCAGTAGCTAATGCGCCCGCACCTTCTACAACAGCTTTCTCGCGTTGTAATAAGTCTTTCATCGCTACTTCCAGCTCTTTTTCTGATACTGTTACAATATCATCCACTAATTCTTTTACATAATGGTAGTTTTTTAGTTATCATACTAACACCTCTTCTAATGATCTGTTTTTAAGTTTTCGTAAATAGCAGTTCCTTTATACGAAACCATCTATATTAAGAATAATTCTTTATATGTGTAACCCACTCTTTACTCCATACACTTGCAAACAATTTAACATCCTCTTCATGTCACGTTCTTTGTAATGATTCAAACATGCAATTTGGATCCAATTATTCTTTTGTAAATACGCTGATTCATAATGGACAATATATCCTTGTAACGCTAATGCATCACCCACCATTTTAGAAGACTGACCTTCGCTTAATTGAAGCGTAAGTATAATTTTCGCGGCATGTTCTTTAGGTGAAACAAGCTTTAATCCTATACTAGTAATAGCTTCTTCCATATATTCATATGTCTCTTTAACTTTTACATATACCTTTTCATCTTCAAATCTCTTCAATGCTTCTTGCAAAGCATAAATTAAATTCCATGAATGAGAATATGGAATACTTTCATTTTCTTCGTACATACCAATGTCCATATAGGCCGGCAATGTCTCGTTTACTTTCACATTGTAATTATGAAAAACAAAAGATACTCCAGTAAACGATTTAATTGCCTTTCCGCTAACACCGCTTGCAAAATATACATCCTTTAAATCTATCGGTATTGCTCCAATCGAACTAATACAATCTACACATAGTTTCATTTGATGCTTGTTACTTAGAGCATTTAGCTCTTCTAAATTATTTAACATTCCAGTTGATGTTTCATGGTGAACAAACCAAAGCCATTCATAATTTCCAGTTGCCACCATTTTTTCTAATTCTGTATAAATAAACAGTTCTCCCATTTCTTTTTTATACGTATCAAAATGTAATTGCGCGCGTTTTGCGTGTCCAATTAATCTATTACCAAATTCCCCATTTGTTAATACTAGTCCTTTACCTTTTAAAGAACGCAACTGTAAAGCAATTGCATCATTCGCTAACGTCCCTGTTCCTAACATCAGTTGTACGTGTTTTGCTCTCGTCATTTGAAGTAACCGTTTTTTCACATTGTTCATCGTCACTTGAAATGGCTTAGAGCGATGCGAAATAGGCTTAGTAGAAAATGCCTTTTGAACATTATCTTCAATGTCCACTGGACCAGGTAAAAATGTATATTCTCTCGTCATAATGCTTCCAACACTCGATTCTTCAAACATAGCAGGTGTTACATACATGGGCTGAAAAGCAGCTTCTTCTGTACCAACTAACGTATGGAAAGGTTTGAATCCCATTTGCTCATATAAAGGTAGTTCACGTGTTGTCGCAGAAATGAGTGCCAATTCATATCCATTTAGAAGCAGATAACGATGTAGAAAACGAATTAATCCCAACAGCGCTCTCCCATTTCGATATTCACGTTCTACTGAAAGTAAACGAATTTCATATACATTTTCTCCATGTTCTTGCAAATAAAAATCTAGATTTGAAATTTTATAATCTAACGAGAATGGTCGTTTTCCTCGCAACGCAACCATACCTACTAACTTATCGTCATCTAAACAAATTAAATATGTATTTTCTTCATGAAAACGATCTATACGAACACGCTCTTTCGTTTCTTCATGTTGCGGAATTTCTTCTACAAATGTTTTATAATTCAATTTATGTATACTTTCAAATTCCCAAGCTTGATCAGCAACTTTATAAATTAACCCCATGTTTTATCTCCTTTGTATATTTAATAAAATGATAAGTGGAGATTAACTCCACTTATTGAAAGTTCATTTCATTCTCGGTTTACATATAAAATAAGTACAATTATGAGAGCACTTAAAATAGTCGTAACAATAGAGTACGAATACAAAATCATGCAAACTGGGAAACAAGCGATTGTAATTAACCCTGGCTTCGTAAATCCTTTAAAGATTAAATAAAAAATAATAAAAACAGCAACAAGAGTAAGCGCTATCAAGTAATCAAATGCGATTAGCCCTCCAATAAATGTCGAAATGCCTTTACCACCCTTGCCTTTAAATAAAATTGGATAAATATGTCCAAGTAAAACAGCCAGTAAAGCTAACATTACAAATGTAGAATCTTCAAAAAGGTATTTCGCAATAGAAACTACAATTGCCCCTTTCATTGCATCACCTAAAAATGTAGCGACGAAATATCCTTTTCCATATACGCGCCCCATATTTCTTGCTCCAGGATTTCCGCTTCCTTCATCCCTAATATCAACGTTATATCTCCATTTCGTTACTATATAAGCGGTCAATATGTTTCCAAATAAATAAGAAGCGACCAAATACAAAAATTGTATACTATTAATCATGTAATCATTCACTTTCTACATAGGAGTACTTATACAATATTCAAGAACTATGTATATTGTACTTTTCTATCCACATCCCTTTATACATTTTAACATCATATATTTACAAATCATACAAAAATTCTCATACAGCTATTTTTTAAAATATATACTTTTCATTAAATAATATGTTCCTTTCACTGCTGATTGTGATATAAATGTAACTTCTCCTATACTTTTCTCACAGCATTTCTTAAATTCATCATATATTTCAGGAACGAAACGCAATATGCTGCCACTTACTGCAATTGGAGTTGGTAAATCAAACTGCATCTTATTATAAATATCTACTGTAATTCTTGCTAATTCTTTTCCAGCTTGCATCATAATTTCATATGCGTCATCATTCCCATTTCTCGCTTCCTCAATAATGAATGGTGCAATTGCTGCAACTTTATCTTTTGAAGAGCTATATACTAGTCTTTTTATGTGAGACGATGTTAAAAGTTGAAACTCATCTTGAATTCTTAAGCTTAATGGACAAAAGGAAGTTTCACTTTACTAACAAGCATATGAAGGAATGAAATGAATTAGTTATAATGAAAGAAAATTCCAACAAAAACATTCCTTCTATATAAATTAATATTCGATATTTTTTTCTCAATTGCATAATTAACCTCAAATAAAATAGCTATACAACAAAAAAACTATCTACTCTTTTATGAATAGATAGTTTTAAATACGCACTTACTTGTTCTTAAACTTCTCAGTCGCTGCTCTCATCTTTACGTTCAAATCGTGATCAATAGAGTCACGAATGTCACGCTCAACTGCTTCCATCTCTTTTTGGAAATTTTGCAAGTAGATTTTCAATTCCTCTTCTTTTTCGGGACGTTGTGATGGTGGCAATTGTACGACTAAAGACAACATCGCCGTTAAATCTTTCATTAAGAACGTTTCGAGTTTATGTTGTTGTTCAAACATGCGTTGCTCTTGATAATATGGAAGAGCATTTAATACCGAAATGGTAATATCATCAACTGTTCTTTGTAATGAAGGATTTATTGAACGTTTATACGCTTGAATTGTACTTAATGCATCTGGATATCGATCATAAAAATACAATTTGTAAAACGATAAATCTGTCGGTTTTACCGTTTGCTGCGTTTCTTGTCTTAAGAAATCTTTCACTTTCATCGTTGCCGAATCGATATCTTCATTTGTAAGCTTTTTCGTTGTTTTTGCCATTACATGTACTTTTTTCTGCTTTTCTTTCGGTAGCATTGAGAATACTTGCTCCCTTGTACGTTGGCCTGATGCACAAAATAGAGTATTTAATGTATTTTGTTCTTTCTTCCCTTCCGTACGAACCCAGCGATAAAAGAGTGGGTGTTGTGTGAATTCCTGTAAGAACGGGATTGATTTATTCGATAACTTATCTAAAGAATCTTGCGCTCTTTTATATGGCTTCGCCCATGAAAAGTATAGTTTACGTCCAAAATAGACAACTAAAACAACGATAGTAAATGCGATTAAAAGTAGTGTACCTAGTAGTACTAATACTGTTTGAATGAAACTCATTTTTTCACCTCCTCTAATAATCTGTTATTTCCTTGGACGCTGAATGAGTTTCTGCTTCATCTCATCATTAAATGTGTCTAGTTCAATAACAAACTTCTTACTAGACTCAATAATACGCTCTGACGATTTCTCAGATGCTTCAATAGCCGCAAATACATTTTGGAATGACTCACGTAATTTATCCATGCTAATAGCGGGATTTTCAAGAAGCTTTGTTGTTTCTTCTGTATTTTGTTTTAATGCTTGAGAATTACTTAATACCATTGATTCAATTGCTTCATTTGTCGCATTTACTGCATCAATTGTTTTACGTTGGTTCGTTAACGCTAATTGGATAGCTGCTGAAACCGTTACAACGTTTTGTGTCATCGTAATTGCATTGCGAATTGCCTCTGTTAATTTTTCGTTATTTTTCTTAATGATATCTACAGATGCGATAGATTGTAATAGTACACTTTTCGCTTGCTGCATATTACGTGTACGTACAAGTATCTTTTCTAACGCATCATTAATTAACGGAATATCTCTTTGACGCTCTGGATTTTGCTTCTCAGCCTCAAGCATACCAGCAAGCTTTTTTCCTAAGTAGACTTGTTTATCAAGAGCATGAATTTTATCATGTGATTGCTCTTTAAGCATTTCAAGACCAACTGTATCTTCTTGTAAGTTATCACGACCAATTAGAAGAGATCTTATAATTTCTTCAATTTGCTTATCTATAGATTGATATTTATGCACATACGTTTCAAGTGGGTTTTTCTTGAATACTTTAAACATTATTTTCTTCATACCACTTGCTTTTAACGAGTTCGGATCAAGTTCTGATACTACTTTTCGTAATTCTAACAATGTATTTGGAATCTCTTCATTTTTCCCATTCATCATCGCTGTTACAGGACGTTTTAATGCTGATAACGTTTGCCCTGCTGCTTGTTGCTCTTTATCCCCCAAATCCCCTAGCTGAGACAATACTTTTGATAAATCTGTATTTTGCTCGCTATTCAATTTCTGTACATAAAGATCAGCTTCTTTATTTAATTCTTCAAGTTCTTCATCTTTTATAACTGTATCCACTACTACTTCTACATTATTGTCTTTCACAATCGATACAGGTTCTTTTTTCTCGAGTTCAGTCAACAAAATCGCTCCTTTATTATATGTGCGAATTTATAAGCACTATATTTCATCTATTATATCGTATTTCATATACATTCTGACTGCTTGAAATCGTTTTTTTAGAAATGCCTGTTTATGCAGTCATTCCCTGTTTCTTACTATAAGTATACCTTCTATCCGTATTATTTTCCTCAGACTTAAGACCTAGAGAGTAACATGCTGAGGACGGATTATTATATTCTAAATAACTCGTTATACAAATCATTTGACAGAAATTCTCTACAAATGTGATAATTTAATCAAGTTCGTTTACGTGCTACAAATGCTCCTTTTTGAAACGTTAGCAACACTGTTTCGAATGCCTCATCATCTTCAATCATCTGAAGAAATTGTTCTAGTTCTTCAGCATGAGAAGTTGCATTATCAATGACAATGAATCCTTTTGGAACCAATACACGTTTTATATGTTCCCACCACCACATATATTGCGTACGTTCTGAATCTAGGAAAATAAAATCAAATGATTGATCTTGTTGAGTATCTAAAAATGCCCCTGCCTCCTGATTATGAATATCGATTCTTTGTAAAAGCTTTGCCTTTTCAAAATTCATAAGTGCCTCTCCAACTCGCTCTGAAGAAAGCTCTACCGTTATTACATTTCCATTTGTTTCTTCTACCGCATTTGCTAACCACAATGTAGAATATCCATTAGAAGTTCCAATTTCTAAAATATTTTTTGCATGACAGCCTTTAACTAAAATTGACAAAAACTGCCCCATTTCACGAGAAATATTCCGCAATTTTTCTTCCCGTGTTTTTTTATTTCGATCATGCTCTTCTCCATATTGTTCAAGCTGAAATAATAATGAATCTAAAGTATCCATTTTTTCATCGCCTTTCCAAAGCAATATGATGAAAAAGCTCGTGTTGCCCGTCTACTTTTCATTATATGCGAAACGAAAACCTTTTTCTCGTTATACGACAAAGATTTAAATTTTTTTATGGCATATTGTTTCGTTTTTTGGTAAAGTTAATTTCTACGTGCAATTATTCCATTCATATCATTTTTAATTAAATTGCAGTTATTAAATAATATAAACCCCATTTAAATGAATCGGTATTTCAAATTCAATTAAGCGCCCTTTTCGGACGCATTTTCTTTTGTTTATACATTTCTAGAAGAAAGGATGCTTACAAATGAACGTGATTAGCTTAGATGTTGCTAGAAAGCGAAAGCAACATAAAAAATTAATGATTACTATACCGATTATTACACGTATTTATGAAGAAGACGGGGAAATTAAATTTGAGGTAGCCGGCGAAAAAGATGTGCCTCTTGAAATGTTAGAAAAATAATAAAAAAGCGCATTGCTGAAAAAATGCGCTTTTTTTATATTTTCACATTTAAATGCATAAGTTTATCAGGATTAGCCATCATATAAACATTTGAGATTTTCTCATCCTCAAATGTAAATGAAAGTACATAAGTCACTTTATTATTTATTGTAACGGTAACTCCTGGTGCACCATTTACCATTTTGAAATCAACAATATACTCTTTTGGCATTCGTTTTGCAATTCCAAGGAACAAACGTATAATTTTATCCGCAGAATAAATCGGATTAATAGCAGTTGTAACTTTACCACCACCGTCTGCTTTGAATATCGCATCTGTTTTTAATACTTCTAACATGCCTTGCGCATCCCCACACTGTAATGATGATACAAACTTTTCAACATATGCAGCCATTTTATCCATACTTAATTTTGATTGCTTCGGTTTCTCCAAAATACTTTTTCGTGCACGTTGAAAGATCTTCCTGCAATTCACGCTATTTTTGTCAACAATTGAAGCTATTTCCTCATAGTCATAACTGAAAACCTCTCTTAATATGAAAACAATCCTTTCCACTTCAGATAGTTGTTGTAAAAGTAATAAATATGCTGTAGATAGGGATTCTTTCACAAGAAATGACTCTGATGGCCCATCACTCTTTTCTACAAGCGGTTCTGGTAACCACATTCCTACATATACGTTGCGTTTATGTGCTGCCGAACGTAATTTATCAATTGAACGATTTGTCGCCATTTTACACAAATATGCTTTCATATTTTCTATCGACTGAATATCCTCTATATTATTTAGCGAGATAAATACGTCATGAACGATATCCTCAGCATCCATAACACTCCCAAGGGTTCTATATGCTAATGAAAATAATAATGGTTGATACGTTTCATATAATTGCTCCGTTTCCATGATGAACAGCCTCTCTTTCTACTTGCTTCAAGATGTGTAACGCTGCACGTTTCCCACTTGCTACCGCCGCATCAGCTAATATTTCATCATGCCCAGCCCAATCTCCTGCAACATAAATACCTGGCATCTCAGGAATATTCGGACCTGGATTTTCAATTCGGTCAATATGAGAAAAATCATGTACTACCGTTATTTTCGGTAAATATTGCTTTGCAACAACTTCTCTTTTCCAATTGGGGTGTAGCAATTCCATCATATTTTCTAACTGCTCTTTATCATCATGAAAATAATTTATATCTAGCACAGGATTATGATATTTAATTAAGCTCACTGCAATTGCTCCATCTTCACTTAATTTAGCTGCTCTTGATTGATTCGTAAAAAATATAGGTTGATCTAATCCTAAGGCAAATTGATGTGTAGGATTAGGTAATCGTCTCAAGCCAATATCTAATGTAGCAACAGTAACTGGTAGCGATTGCTCATTCCATCTATGCAAACTTGTTCCTTCTGCGTCTTTTATTATTTTACAAGCTTCTTTCGGTGGAGTTGTCACGATGACAGCACCTACTTCAAATACCTCTTCATCAAAACATTGTATTCTTTGTTTATCTTCACAATGCTCTATTTCTAGAACATGCTTATTAGCCAAAAATTGTACCCCAACATTATTCGCCATATCTTTCAATTTTTTTATAATCGTCTCCCAACCACCATCTACATAAAATACTCCTTTTTTTATGGAAAGCTGTATTTGCTTTAGTACTGATGATGCTAATTGTATTGTTGGGGCAAATGTATATGTTGTTGTTCGACATAGCGCATAAAATATATTGCGAACCATTGGATCTTTTATTTCATTTTCTGCCCATGTAGATAGACTCATTTTTGAAACTTCTCTTACATTTAAATTCCCTAAACGAATCATAAGACGAGAGAATTGTATTTTTGCAGACCATGAAAGTAACGGTGTTGATAAAATGGAGCGAAAATCTGTTGGAATACTGAATATATCACCTTTCCATATTCCATGTGCTGTTGTTGATGGGATACCTCCTGAAAGATTTATACCGAGCTCATTAAAAGTTAAAAATGCTGCTCCTCCTCTGTATAAGGCATGTGCACCAAGATTCATACAAATGCCATTTTTATTTACAGATATCCCTCGGCCCCCAAAGCGACTGGACTTTTCTAATACAATAACCTTCCTTCCAGCTTTCGCTAAATATATAGATGCCGTTAATCCAGAAAGCCCACCACCAACAATTGCTACATCAAAATATTTCATAATAAAATCCCTCCTTATCGTTCTATATGCAAGACGAACCATTTAGGAGGGGTGTGACATAAAAAGTAAAAATAAATGCTCTACCCTTCGCTCTTAAAACAAAACTTAGAAATAGATTGGCTAAATTATGCCAATACCGAGAAAGCATAATTAATTATCCAGCAAAACTATCCTAACCTAACATCTACATGAACTGTTATATATCTGTATTAATATTAATGTAAGTACGAGATGCAACCTATGTCCTTTATGGTAGAGGTAAATTTATTAAGACCGCCAACGGCACATAACAAAAACTAGACACATATCCTAATTTTGTACCTAACTTACCTATAGAAAGGCGGGTAATACAAATGGCTTCTAATATCGACTACACTTCCCCCTCAACCAATTTCACTTATGATTTAAATAAAAGTAATTTTTTTAAGAAAGATGCCCAAAATTATATAAACGTACTTGGCATAAAACAGTTAAACACTTTAGAAAACACTTCATTATTAGATATTTACTTAAGTACAGGAAATGTTGTAGAGCCACATATTCATCAAAATGCCGCTGAACTTGTTTACTGCATTTCAGGATCTGCTGTCGTTTCTTTACTTAATCCATTTACAAACCAAGTTTTAAACTTACCAATAAAATCAGGGCAAGTTGCTAATATCCCACAAGCATGGTGGCATTATGAAGTTGCTACAGCAGATGATACTCATTTATTAGCTATTTTCGATGCCCCAACCCCAGAAGTCATTTTTGGATCTGATATATTAAGATTGACTCCAGCCAATATAATGGCTCATACTTACTGTCTGGATGAACAACAATGGAAACAAGCGGTAGCCCCAATTCAATCCACCACAGTAATTGGTCCCCCAGCAAACTGTAATAAAAATCGCGAAATGATAAATCAACCATCTACTCAACAACAAAATCTCTATTACCAAGATTCATATTATTTCCCTCTTTATTGGGGGTATTAATTAAATCCAACTGCGTCGAAAACTACTATTCCACCTTCTCCTCGGGAAACCCCTAGGAGATTTTTGTTGTACATATACTCTTATCCCATCCTACTAATTACACACTCTTTATCGTAACGATTAATAGAGCTTATACATATAATATTTATATATCAAATTGGAGGTGATGATACTATGAACAACTATAGCAACTACCGAGAAAGCTCTTCTAATAATAAAAATAATAGTTCTTCAACCTCTTCTCAATCTTCCAATTCCCAATCGCAAAAAGATTTAACGCAACAAGGTTATGTAAAGAAAAAAGGATGTAACTGTAATAAAAATAAATAGTTTATTATTAATTTGAACTTTTTCATTTCACCACACATGATAAACAATATACTCTCCTTATATATTTAAGAGATGAATTCTGATGTTTTGTAGAGTTCATCTCTTTTTGCTGATAAGAATTTTTCAAGGATAAATAAATTATCGCTTAAACTATAGAGTGTACATTGTCATTTATATTTTCTCTTTTATACCAGCTAAACAAAGAGCATACGATTGATTTATTACTTAATCCCCAAAATATAGCCCTTTCCTAATTATTATAGGAAAGGGCTATATACATCCCTGTTTAATTTTCAATTAAACATTGTAACTAGTTAGACGATATTAAGACCTGCACTTACAAATCCAGCAACCGCAGCTATTGGACTAGCAGCTGTTAATGAAACATATAATAATATTTTATCTCCAGCAGCTACTGGAATATTAAGAGGTGCAATTCCTGTTGCTGTAGAACCAATCGCTATTGCAGGAAATGCCGGTAATAACGATAAAGATCCCTGTACTGTAAACGTATTACTTCCCGCAGGTGCAATTAATATTCGCATCTGAATTTGAACAGGTGATAGTGGAGATAATGCAGCTGTTGCACTAAAGAAACCTGCTAACGACGTAATAGTTCCATCACGTGGTGCTACAAATGCATAATCGCCTACACCTAACGCTAATGTGAGATCAGTTCCACCCGCTAATGATACGCCAGGCGTATTGATTCCAAACCCAATGAGACTTCCTGTATTAGCTATTAAAGCATTAACTAGCGCAGCTGGTGTTAGACCTGAAGCGAATGGAATAATAGCTCCTCCACCTGTTGCCCCTGTTGGGCCTGTCGCTCCTGTTGCTCCTGCTCCTGGACCTGTTGGACCTATTGCTCCTGTTGGACCTGTTGGACCTGTTGCTCCTCCGCCTGGTCCTGTTGGGCCTGTCGGACCTGTTACACCTAGTCCTGTTGGACCCGTTGCCCCTGTTGCTCCTCCGCCTGGTCCTGTTGGGCCTGTCGGACCTGTTACACCTACTCCTGTCGCTCCTGTTGCTCCTGTCGGGCCTGCTCCGCCTGCTCCTGTTGCCCCTGTTGCTCCCGTTGCTCCTGTTGCTCCTGTTGCTCCTGTTGCTCCCCCTCCTGGAGTAGCACCAATTAATTGAACTAATAAGTTTAATAGAAGCTGTAAAGTTGCAGGATCAATAATTAAAGAGAAGAAGAATGGTGCAAGAGCACTGTAGAATTGTTGTAATAAGGAAAGTAACTGACTTAAGTCTGGATTAGGAGATTGTAATACGTTAATGATACTTTGAATTAATTGTTTTAAATAATTTCCTTCTGGAGAAGGTGGTAATTCATTTAGTAAATTTAATAGTTGAGTAAACAAATTAAGTAAAACTAATCTGTTTGCGTCACTTGGATCTGCAAAAAATGCTGCAATAGCTGCGATTAAAGAATTTAGTAAAGTGATTAACTTTCCTAATTGCTCACTGCTAATTGGAACTGTTTGTGGATTATCACAGCAATCTGACGTGAAAACTATCGGGTTACAATTGTTATGACCAAAACAATCATTATATCCCATTTATTTCCTCCTTACTTGTCTTATATTTGAGTATTTTTCTATTTTAAGAACTACAAAAGATAGCATTAAAAAAAAGGGGAGTTATATGTTCCGTATTAAAATAGAAAACATGAAGTATAATTAAACTTGAAAACTAATTTAATTATGTCCATGACTCACATATTAATTATATGTTTTTAATAATTGATTGCTTAGATTAAACACCTAAACTTAAGAGTCTATTTTATTTTTCCGCATTTATCTCTTAGACAAACATAATAATTTAAATGCAGAATTTCAAATTATCTCCTAGCATATATGAAACGCTTTACCGCTCCTATAATGGATACTGTTCATAGAATAAAATGCGGTACTTTATATTCAAAATAAAAATAAAAGTAATTACTTAATCACAAATAAATTACACTATATTAATAGTAGAAACTATCTATACTAAATTTTCCGTATATATATTATCAATTTACACTCACTCTTACCAATGTTACATTAAATAGGAAGATAGTTTCTCCTATACTAACCATCTCAATATGTATTTGAGAAACATTCTCCAATCCTATACACGAGAGTAATACGTTGCTGACACTCAAATGAGTGTCCTTTTTTATAAAGTGAAATTTTAATCAGTCCTCACCAATTGGGCGTTTACGGGCTGTTGATCTCCCACCTAACTTCTTTGCTCCAGCTGGATTTTTTGGTGGGAGTTTTTATTGCCCACAAATAGTGGGATAAATTACAAAAAATAAAACCATCTCTTATAGATGGTTTTATCATTACGCAATTCTATCAACACAAACTTATGAAGCCGGATAATAAATAGTCATACTTAACCGAGTTAATGTTCTTCCTGAATTTTTATAAGAATGAGGTCTATCCGCCTTAAAACGAATCGAATCCCCACTCTTTAATTTATATTGACAATCATTGACTTCAATTGTTATTTCTCCTTCAAATACCGTTATGAACTCTTCTGTTCCTTCTTTATGCGCTTCAGAACTTAATTTTCCTTCTGTTTCAATTTCCACCGTATAAATTTCAAAATTCCTAGCATCTTGGAAAGGAAAAGAGGGATACACTTTATACCTCCCACTGTCTTCAGACAATACTTGAACATCATTTCGTAAAACCACTTTTGTATCGGGCTGTGGGTTATTAATTAAAGAAGTAAAGGATACTTTCAATCCATTAGCAATTTTCCATATTGTTGTTAACGTCGGACTTGATTCCCCTCTTTCAATTTGTCCAATCATTGTTTTACTCACACCAGTTAATTGAGAAACCTTTTCTAAACTTAATTTTTCTTTTTCTCGTATTGTTTTTAAGTTTTTCGCCAAAATAAGCTGAATTTCTTCCATAAAAAACACTCCTACCCTATATACAATATAACGACCGTTATGTATAATAAAAAACACACGTTATATTGACCTTTTCGGTCATTATAACACACATATATATTATTAGGGGGTTTTGAAATGCCTATATTTTCTTTTTTATTATTTGTTTTTATAAGTAGCTTCACACCCGGACCTAACAATTTTTTAGCTATGACATACGCCAATCAACATGGTTTAAAGAAGAGTGTACAATTTTGCTTCGGAGTTGCTTTCGGGTTCTTCATTCTTACTTCTTTATGTAGTTTTTTTAATATTGTACTAATTAATATTCTGCCCATAATTGAACTTCCTTTAAAAGTGTTAGGCGTAGCATATATGCTATATTTAGCTTTTAAGATTCTCACTAGTAAAGGTAGTACGGATTCTGATGAAAAAAATAATAAAAATTTATTTACAGTAGGTATTTTCCTTCAATTTATTAATCCAAAGGGAATATTATTCGGATTAACTGTAGTGTCAACTTTCATTCTTCCTTACTACAATTCATATTATACTTTTCTACTTTTTTCATTATTTCTAGGTGTAGTCGGTTTAATGAGCACATTTAGTTGGAGCTTATTTGGTTCTATATTCCAAAAACTTTTATTAAAACATAATCAATTATTTAATGCCATTATGGCTGTTTTATTAGTTTTCAGTGCTGTTTCGATTATAGTAAACTAACTCCATACCAATAAGCTGAATGTCTTCACATATAAATAAGCCACCTACTGAAAGGCTATTTGAATAATAATGTTTGCAAATGTTAAAAATGTTAAAAATGCGGTTTCTCCTTTTTAGAGAAACCGCACCATATCAATGTTTTAATTAAATTTTAAACTGACTCGTATATAAATCGAAATAAAATCCTCTATCTTCCATGAGAGATTCATGACTCCCTTGTTATAAAACACTTCCATCTTTTATAACAAGGATTTGATCTGCCTTTTCAATCGTTTTAAGTCGGTGAGCGATTACGAAACTTGTTCGCCCTTTCATTAAATTATTTAATCCTTCTTGAATTTGCAATTCTGTTCTCGTATCAATATTTGATGTAGCTTCATCAAGAATTAATATATCTGCATCTGCTAAAATTGCACGTGCAATCGCAAGAAGTTGCTTTTGTCCTTGGCTTAAATTAGATCCTTCTGAAACAATTTTTGTTTCATATTGATTTGGTAAATGCTTAATAAAAGAATGTGCTGATGCTGCCTTAGCAGCATTGATTACTTCTTCATCACTTGCATTTAAACGTCCATAACGGATATTATCCATAATCGTTCCTGCAAATAAATACGTATCCTGTAACACTACTCCTATTTTACCTCTTAGAGAGTTAATGTCATAATCTTTTATATCATTTCCATCAATTTTAATTCGCCCTTTTTGAATATCATAAAATCGAGTTAATAAATTTATGATCGTTGTTTTTCCTGACCCAGTTGGGCCAACTAATGCAATTGTTTCCCCAGGAGCAGCTTCGAGACTTACATTTTTTAAAACCTGTTTACTTTCCACATATCCAAAAGAAACATCCTCAAGTATTACGTTTCCCTGTAATTCCTTAACCACTAATGCCTTCTCTTTATTTTGAATTTCTGGCACTTCATCCATAATTTCAAAAACACGTTCTCCACCAGCAACTGCCGATTGAATCGTATTCATTAAAGTTGCAAATTGACTTAATGGCCTTGAGAATTGACGAGAATAATTAATAAATGCCGCAATAACTCCTACCGTTGTCATTCCATTTAATACCATAATTGATCCAGCCCCAATTACAAGCCCCATTCCCAAGTTATTAATAAAGTTCATACTCGGAAAAATAAAGGCTGAAAACGTATCAGCTTTCGTAGCTGAAATTCTTAGTTGCTCATTAATCTTATTGAAATTCCGAACCGTTTCCTTTTCTTTTCCATACAAAGTTGTAACATCAGCACCTGTAATAGATTCCTCAATAAATCCATTTAATTCTCCTAAATCTTTTTGACGCTTCGCAAAGTTTTTACCACTATACGCCACTAGTTTTTTTGTAACGAAGAACATAATCGGTACTGTAATTAAAGTTACCATCGCTAAAATCCAATCTAATGAGAACATTGCAATCGTTACACCTATAAAGGTGAGCGCTGATGAAATAATTTGTACAACACTCTGTGTCAACGCCTGATTCAAATTATCTATATCATTTGTTACACGACTCATTAAATCACCTTGAGAACGTACATCAAAGAACCGTAAAGACAATGTTTGGATTTTCTCAAAAATATCTTGTCGTATTTTTTGTATTGTTTTTAATGCAACATTAATCATGACATATGTTTGTAACCATGTTAAAAGCACCGTTATGCCATAAATTGCGATAAGTAACATACACATTCTCGCCGTACCACTTAAATCTTTTGGTACGATATATTGATCTATAATTACCCCCATTAAATACGGTCCTAATAATCCAAGTAGTGTAGTAACAAATACTAGAAATATCACAAACATAAGAGCAGCTTTTTGATAGCCCATATAGTTCCATATCCGCATTACAGTTCCTTTAGTATTTTTAGCTTTTCCTATCTTCGGTGCGTTACGTCCACCTTTATTAGCAAATTGCCCTTGAAAATTACGCATGCTCTTTCCCACCTTCTTTCTGTAAGTTACCACCTTGGGAAAGATAAATTTCCTGATATACTTCACATTGTTCTAGCAGTTGTTCATGTGTACCATCACCAACTAATTCACCATTATCTAGTACAAGAATTTTATCAGCATCTATTATAGATGAAATTTTAGAAGCAATTAATAATGTTGTTGTTCCTTCATATTCTGTTCGTAACGCCGATTGAATATTGGCTTCTGACTTAGCATCAACTGCTGATGTAGAATCATCTAATATGAGGATCGAAGGTTTTCTCACAAGCGCTCTTGCAATTGATACACGTTGTTTTTGACCACCAGATAAGTTTGTTGCACCTTGTGTTAAATTATATTCATAAGAATCTTCAAGTTTATGAATAAATTCTGTTGCACAAGCCGAAGAAGCCGCTACTTCTAATTCATCATGTGTCGCATCTTCTTTACCATAACGTAAATTTTCTTCTATACTACCTGAGAATAGCAATGCCTTTTGAGGTACAAAACCTATTGAAGCACGCAATTTTTGTAAATCATATGTCTTAACATCTATTCCATTAATACATACTTCACCTTGATCCACATCATATAGACGCGGTAACAGTTTAGCTAAAGTAGATTTACCACTTCCTGTCGATCCGATAACACCTACTTTTTCGCCTTTTCGAATGCTAAATGAAATATCTTTTAAAACGTATTCGTTATTTTTCGTATAACTGTAACTAACATTTTTAAAATCAATATTCCCTTCGATTTGCTCAGGTTCAATCGCATTTGTTTTACTCATAATATCAACTTCCGTATCAAAAACTTGTTGTACACGATCCGCAGATGGGAAAGCTCGAGCGATTTGAATAAATACCATACTAATCGACATTAATGACATTAAAATAATATTTAAATAGTTTATAAATGCTAAAATTGCTCCTACTTGGAGAGTCCCGTTAAATACTTTTTCTCCTCCAATCCATAATGTTGCAACAATTCCACCACTAACAACCAACATAATAATTGGCATCATTAAAGAAATAAGCTGCACAGCCCGAATATTTATTTCAGTTAAACTTGTATTCACATTTCCAAACTGCGTGATTTCATATTTTTGTCTTACATACGCTTTTATAACACGTACACCTGATAGGTTTTCTTGTAATTTTGTATTCACCTTATCTAATGCTTCTTGCACCTTTTTAAACGTTCCACTTGCTTTACTCGCAATTAATATGATTGCCAATAATAAAATCGGAACAACTACAAGTAATATCGGGAATAATTCTCTCGCTGTTACAAAAACAATAATGATACTGCCAAGAAACAACAAAGGGCCGCGAACGAGAACGCGCAATGTCATCGTCATCGCCGTTTGAATGGATGTAATATCATTTGTAACAATCGTTAATAATTTTCCTGTTCCAAACGAATCACGATTTTTACTAGAAAATGCCTCTATTTTCGCAAACACATCTTTTCGTATGTCTGTAGCGAAATTAACAGCTGCTTTTGTAGAATACATCATGCATCCAAGTCCTCCAATTAAACCGAGCACTGCTGCTCCTATCATAAGAAGCCCCATTTTTATTACATAATTCAAATCTCTATTTGCAATCCCAACATCAATAATATGTTGCATAATAGTCGGTTGAATTAAGTCCATCGCAACCTCAAGTACCATAAATAGCGGTCCAATAATAGCGAAGAACATGTATGGTTTTAAATACTGTAACAACTTGCGAAATGAGTTCATACATAATCTCCTTTTCATAAAATTACCACTGAATATTTTTTCCCTCCTTCTTTTATTCATATAGTTTGTAATTTCTTTATTACTTTTATTATATTATGTAAATTAATATTTAACATTATTAAATGATAAGTATTAATGACTTTTCGGTCAATAAATGTGCTTTATATGAAATACAAAAACCGCATTCTTAATAAAAAGAATACGGTTTTTCATCTATATTTATTCAAACGTAAAATGTAGTCTCAAATCTATTATTTTCAGATAAAGTTTATGTGTAGAAATCATTTCAACAAGCTTATTACTTATGTCTTTCAAAAACATCTATATAAAGTAAAAATTAACTAACTCTCAAATAACGAAATAAACATTTAGAACTCCGTTAAAATAGGGAATTTATAACCTTTAAAATCTAACTCCTTATTACTTCGAACCATTAAAAACTTATTAGAATGTAATTCTGTAAATTGTACATCTTCAACTCCTAATTGATCTGGTGAAAAATAAAATTCAATTTTTGTAAAATCTTCAGTAATTTCCTCGCATATTTCATCTAATACTGGAAGTACTGGTGCAAATACTCCAAATAATTTTAACTTTTCATTCTCTACTTCATAAACAATTAGAGCATCTAGTTTCTCTGAATAATATAACTTCTCATTCCATTTTGAATCATACATATTCAAATAAACTGAAGAGTGAAAGTTTAATGTTGAGAATTCATTTGAAATTCTTTGGCTATTTTCAATAGTTTCATGTATTAACTCTCTGTCTTCTTCAACATAATAGTTTAATTTTCTAAGTGAAGAAGCCTTATCTTTATTATTATCGTATGGTATTGTCATCAAATTTTCTTGTACAACTTTAAATCCAAATGGTGTATATAATTCAGGTTTTTCGGTAAACAAAAACGCACATTCACACTGTTTATCGATTTCTTCTATCATTTTACTAAGTAATTGCGTCATAAGTCCTTGTCTACGAAAATGAGGATGTGTCATCACTGATTGAACGCCTGCTGCATTTATTCTTTCGCCATTTATTAACAATGGTAAGGAAAATGCCGCGACATTTGCAATCACTTTATCACCCTGTAAAAATGACAAAGCTTTATATGTATAATCCCAATATCCTCTCTCCGAAAAATCATTCAATGTTTGACTTGTAATCCCAAACACTTCTTCAAATAAAAGAAATAACCGTTCTCTTTTCGGTTCTTCCATTGCAAAATTCGCAATTTTTTCAACATTCACCATACTTTACCTCCATACATCAATTCCAATAAATTAGATATAGTTATATGACCTACTCTTAAAATAATAAGCCTTACAAATCAATATAGTATCATAAAACATGAAAAAATTGTCGAATTAATTTTATGTTTCGACTATTTGAAAATAAGTCGAATAGTCAGATATTAGAGTTTTTGAATATTAATAAGCTTATTACGTAAAAACACTGCTCTTTCACTGCCTCTCAACTAATAGAAATACATCCTTTATAAAAACATTTTTTCTTTTACTCCTGCACTCCTCATCCGCTTTTCAACTGTTTCTCTCCAACTAACAGTAAGTACATTTATTTCTAAAGTTCAATTTAATCCTTCAATATTTTATTTTCTTCGTGTACTATCCGCTCAACAGATGCTGCTGTAGCACCTGTCGAAATAAAGTTCAGCCGCTCTGTTGTATCACATAACGAACAAAAGAGGTAATTCTATGAAGTCATTTCAAAACAACCTAGTAAAATAATCTCTTTTTATATTGAAACAAGTAAGGATTAAGATACTTTTACAACCAACAATTTCCTAGTTCTTATTTCCTTTCATACAACTTATACAGTCATTTTCTTTTCTTTAATAAAAGCATATATGCTCCTTATTTATTAGTTTGTTCCCCACCTGCAATTAATTTACTACCCGAATATGTACCTTTTTGCATAAACACTTGATTAATTAATTCTTTTTGTTCAGATTCTGACATTAAGCCTTTCCCTTCTCCTAAATTTCCACCTTGTAACTTCCAAATCTTATTGTGATCCGCATCAACCTTTTCATATTTTCCTTGTTTCCAGCGTTCTAAAATATCTATATATGTACTTTTTTGTGCAACATCATTATTTTTTACAATTTCAAGTAAACTTTCAATACGTTCTTGTGTTATAAAAATATATCCCCACTTTTGATCAGCTTTCGTTTTTTGATGTGCCATTTCATGTAATGCTGTTTGTATGTTCTCATCTGTCCATTTAAAGGTTGTATTAAAACCACTATTCGGTAATGCATGATTACCATTTTCTAAAAGCTTTGCATCTTCTGCTTTTACATTACTATCAGCCAGTACTTCGACTGCCGGCGCAGCTGGTGTTGCCTTTTTCGCAGCTGGTTTACTATTATTCAAATAGTACAGCATACCATATGTTACACCTACTCCGATTACCGCCATACTAGCTAAAATACCTATTATTTTAAAAAGTGTTTTCATCTCGCTTGTTTCCTCCCCAAAATATCTTGCTTCTTACTATTAAATTATTTTTATAAGACGGTTACTCAATTTCAAAGATATTCTCCCATCCCCTATCCTAATGTACATATGCATTTCCTTATATTGTATTTCTTTTTTTGTTAAATTAAAAGATTATTCCGTCAAATATTCCTTTCCATTTCCAATATCAATTCTAATCTAAGCATTTCTTTTTATTTTCATAAACTAATATGCTACCCTAGTATGTATAGGAGATGAATAAATATGAGTTTATTGTATAGTGATTTAACATTTTTAAACTTTGATGATACGTATTTATTACAAAACAAACTTCATTCTTATTCACATGAAGATATTGATTTTACTCATTTAGAACACTCAAATCTATATTGCGAGCCACTTTCTTTAATGCATATTAAAAGAAAGTTATATTGCAGAAAACAAAAAGGAATTACTTTTATAGGTTCTGGAAATTATCATTATGTATCTTATTTACTACTTGAAGAAATAACAAAGCCATTTAGCCTTATTTTATTCGACCATCATACTGATATGAACTTAAAAGAAACAACTGAACCAAACCTTATTTCTTGCGGATCATGGGTATCATTCGCTCTTCAAAATAACTCTAAATTAAAGAAAGTAATTATAATTGGACCTTCTTCTTTAACAATCCATTCAAATGATTCTTCACGCGTAGAAGTGTTCCCGATAGACATATCTAACGAAGTATGTATACATACAATACTTTCGCATATTCATACAGAAACTATATATGTAAGCATTGATAAAGATGTTTTAGATCCAAAAATAACTGTTACAAATTGGGATCAAGGACATATGAAACTAGTTACACTTTTGGACTGTATTCACTCTCTCATTATGAATAAGTCTGTTTACGGTATCGATGTTTGTGGTGAACTACCAGTGTATCCTCCCCAACTCTTCTTACCCAAATATACAAACGCTATTGAGAAAAATGAAAAGACTAACTTACAAATTTTAAGAAAGATATATAATGAGAATTCAAATATTTAATATATATAAAACGCGAGTGCCTTATATGGCACTCGCGTTTCTTTATGCATGATTCTTTTTTAACCACTTGATTATATCATCTAATTTTGAAGCATCATAACGACTTTTTTCACACACATTTATGTTTTTTACAGCTTTCATTATTTCTAATTCATTGTTTCTTACACTTTTCGCCTCAATCAATTTACAGTACCCTTCTGTTATGCTATTTAAACTTTCATAATAGCGCTGAAACGATTTTGATATATATAAATGTTTTTCAAAGTTGCTTCTTCTTTTCGTCTCATCAGATTCTTTCCGCTTTCGAAGTTCTTCATCATTCGTATATAAATAAAAATATTGATCCGGAAAACCAATTTCTTCATTAATTATCTTTTCTTTATAAAAGTTTTCTATTAAAGATAACGGTTGATTAAATATGTCAAAGTGGAAACACCAATTATAGCTAAGCGGCTGATATATGTCCCCATCAAGTATGACTAATTCGTATTGCTCTGATTTCTGCATCGCTATATTCCAGCGCTCTACTTGTTTTTCAAAATACCATGTTCTATGTTCATTTTTCGGTCTTTCAAATAAAACATTCACTTCAGGTATAATATAAGCATCATAATTTTTTTCTAACTCACGACATGTTGTACTTTTACCGACAGCGCTCGCTCCCTCAAACGCTATAATCCCCATAGCTTCCCCCACCTTTATTAACTAAAATCTCGCTGCTTCTCTTTTCTTTCCCATAACTGTCTCCATAAAACAATTGAAGCGATAGAAAGCATTATTGTTGTAATAATACTACCTTCAATTCCGAATGAACCTCCATGAAGGACTTCTGATCCATTTGTTACAGGTTTAAATAGTGGTGTTGAATATATCGTCATACCACTAACTGCAAAACCGTAAACATTATATTGCGCCCAATTCCAAATAGAATGCCACGCACATATTCCCCAAAGGCTGCTGTCTTTCAAAACATAAAAAGCTGCAAATACACCAACTAATATTATATTCGATATTGAAAGAATTGTAATGCCTGGATTAAGTAAATGGAGAAAACCAAATAAAAAGGATGTCACAACAATTCCAATCCATATACGACTTCTAATAGAGAGAACTGGAAATAGCCACCCCCGCACAACAATTTCTTCTGTTGCACCTTGTATTAAAAAAGCAACTAAAGATCCTACAATACCCATTGTAGCCGGTACTGTAATTTGTTGTATTTGCAATTGTACATTCCCTATTAATATGAGTAAAAACACCGGTATTGAAATAAAAACAAACCCAGTACATGCACCTTTCAAATACTTCCTCACACAATTTTCTTTCCAAAATCCAATAGAAGAAAAAGATCTTCTTTCTACAATTGTAACCCATAAAAAAACAAAAAATATCGCTCCGCCAAACGTTAGTACCATCTCAATATTGCTATAAATCGCCTTCATAAAGGTTGTTTCTGCTTTCGGTAAAATCAGCATAAATAACATAAACAATTCGCCTAAAGTTAAAAATAAAATGGCAAGTATAACAGCAAAAACAGGATGGATTTTCCTTTTCCCCTCTTTTGCTGCTTCAATCATTTTAAATGTTTTATTTTCCAATATTCTTCCCTCCTAAACTTTGTACGCAGCAGTATCCTTAAAATATATATAGCGTTTCCTTTAAACTTACTTTTTAAAATAAAATGGCTCCTGTTTGGAATAAAACGGAATGAGGAATAATATAAAAATAAAAGAGATGTCTTTGTGCCTTTCACTATATCCCTTTATAAGACTTACTAATTTTACCATCACTTGCTATTTCGCACCATTTGTTGTAAGATAGTATTTAAGGTCAATTTAACAGCATATTTCCTTTACATATTATCAAGTATCAATTGGGAATATTTTTTATTCCTTATGGGTTTTTGATAATATGTGAACTTTTATTTTCATTCAAATAAGGCCGATCATATTGTAATTTTTCTAACTTTTAGGAGGCATTACCATGACATTAACAGGTAAAGTAAAATGGTTTAACAGCGAAAAAGGTTTCGGTTTCATCGAAGTTGCAGACGGTAACGACGTATTCGTTCACTTCTCAGCTATCACTGGCGACGGCTTCAAGTCTCTTGACGAAGGTCAAGAAGTTAGCTTTGAAGTTGAAGACGGCAACCGCGGACCTCAAGCTAAAAACGTTGTAAAGCTATAATTTAAACAATAAAAAGGTTGTTACCAGCAAGGTTAACAACCTTTTTAATATAACTAAAAATTTTTACATAAAAGGAGTGGTTACATGTATCGCAATCGAAAGAACGATGTAGCAGAAGTACCACCAGAGCAAACACCTGTTTGGGAATGTGAAGCAGAGGATTGTTTAGGATGGATGAGAAAGAACTTTTCATTTGAAGAAGAGCCTAAATGCCCTTTATGTAAAAGTAGCATGAAAAGCGGAGAACGTTTATTACCTAAGTTAGGTTAATTTTTACTTAACCCCCCTTTTAATTAAGAGGGGTTTTTATTATACATGTGTGTCTTCTACATCTGTTCGCACTATGGAATACAATAATGCATCATGTTGCTTATTGCCTTGATGAATATAGCCACGCAACAAGCCTTCCTTTTGAAAACCAATTTTCGATAACATTTTACAAGAAGTAACATTTTCAGGGTATGTAATAGCACCTATTCTAAACAAACCTAAATTTTGAAATCCATAAGTAATAATTTCTCGTGCCGATTCTGAAGCATAACCATTTCCCCAATAACGAGGGTGTAAGTCATATCCAATCTCAGATCGTTTACTCCATAGTTGTAGATTATTTAGTCCAATTGTTCCTATTAAAGTATTTGTTTCTTTTAACACAATCCCCCAACGGATTGCCTTTTTTTCAAAGTAATTTTTTGAAAAAGATTCGATCATACGTGAAGCTTGGCCAAACTCTGTAAAAGAATTCATGCCATAATAACATGTTACTTCATCTAATGAAAATATCTCATATATTTTTTGACAATAAGATTGTTCTATTTCAACTAAACGCAAGCGTTCTGTTTCTAGTATAGGAAACGCCATAGGATCACTCCTTTCTCTCTACTTATTCATTATAGCAGAAAAAATATTTATAATAAGGAAAGTCCCCGATGTTCCATAAATCAAACATTTCTAGCGAAAGTTCTCCTCTTAATTCAATACGAACTAAGAGGAAACCTTTTTATCTTCTATTTATATGCAACTAACGCCCAATGACACGGAGCCGTTTGTCTCCAGTTTACATTTAAAAATCCTGTTTCTCTCAGAAGAGTATCTACTTCATTAACAAAAGGATATACTTCTGTACTATCCCATTTCTTTTCTAATCTTGTTTTCGCTTCATCTACTGCATATTGAGAAGCAAACATAATGTCCAAAAGAAGGAATTGCCCCTCTTTCCGCAAAATTCTATATACCTCCTTACAAGCTTGTTTTCTTTCAGCAGGTAAAACCTCATGAAAACAAAAACTAGATATAACTAAATCAAATTCTTCATCTTCTTGATTCGTTTTTGTAAATGACCCTAGCTCTAATTGATATTCAGGATATTTCAATTTACATGTCTCTAACATCCCCGCAGATACATCTACACCTACTACATTCTCATTATTTTCATTTATTAATGAAACAAATGCACCCGTCCCAATTCCGATATCAATAATCTTTTGATTCTTATTTAAGAGAATCATTTCTTTCGCTTCAATTAAACTATGACTATAGCCATACAAAGGACCTGTTGCTTCTTTTAAGTTTTCATCGTAAGTTTTTGCCCAATCATCAAATAAATTTCGTGTTAATTCAAAAGTACGTAACAATTACGTTCCCTCCTGCTATCAATTTTTGACTTTCTCTTTAAAAATAAATTGTATTTTTTCATTCCCATCACTCCGTTCTTAATAAGATACTTTATAACTTCAATCCCATATGCACTTTACCCTTCTAAAATAAAAAACTAATTCATACATTCATGGTAAAATATAGAAAAACAACATTCTATGATGGAGGTGCAAACATTCTATGTATATATTCATCGGCTTATTTCTTTTGCTTATACTACTCCTTTTTTTATTCGCAAAAAAATTCACACCAAACTCATTCATGATGACTAGTTTTACAGGAAATAGTTTTAAGACATTTTCAGTTGGTATATTAATCGCTGCTATACTCTCTCTCTCATACGGAATTTACCATGCAGCAACATATCAACCTGATTATTTAGATGTTAAACTGCAAAATCAAACGTATACCATTTTCGGTAATGTGAACGATTTCGGTTACTTCTCAGAGAAATTACCAAAAAAAGATACAGAAGTTGAACTGTATTTCGCCTCTTGGAAAACACTACAGTTTCAAAATCCAGAAATATTAATAGATTATCCTTCAGGTAAACAAGAAATATGGGTACCAAATATAGAATTAATACCTACTAATAAACTGAAAGAAAAATATAATATAAAAGAAATTTATCACCTCTCACCATATGCATTTAAAGAGTCTGGAAAAATAACATTAATAATAAAAGAAAATAATGCAAAAAATAAAAAAGTTTCAATTCAGGTGAAATAAATAAAAACTGTCCTTTCATTACGTCGAAAGGACAGTTTTTATTTATTCTACAATATTAGTTTGACTGTTCATTTAGTGTAGCCATTATTTCATTAGCTATATTTTTTCCGTTTCCAATACAAGCACCAATTCCTACACCGTAATAGGAAGCACCGGCTAAGTATACATTCTGATAAAGAGACGTCATTTTTTCTTGTAATGCTTGAACCACTTGATGATGTTCTAAATGATATTTCGGCATTAAATCTTTCCAATTTGTAACTTCAATTACTTCTGGTTCACCTTTAATTCCGAGACTCTTTTCAATATCATACAAAGCAACTCGTACTAATTCTTCTTCACTATAATTTTTAATCGTTTCATATACCGGATTGGTACTCTTATAGAACATTCTAACTAAAAGTTTGTTTTTACTCGATGTATGTTTCCACTTCCGACTTGTCCATGTACAAGCATCACAATGTAAATCGCTATTTTCCGTTACAATAAACCCTGTACCGTCAGCTGGTAATTGTTCATCTAGTATTTCAAAACCTAAATAAATACTAATAAGCGATGAATTTTTGAATTTATTAAAATGCTCATTTAGCTCATTAGACTGCAATAAAGTTTGTGCAATATCATGCGGGGCTGCTACAACAACATAATCTGCTTTAATCGTTTCATGATTTGCAAAAGAAACCTCATATTGATTCCCTTGTTTGCTTACAGTCTTTGTTATAACTCCTTTTTTAATGACCGTATCAGTCAAAACTTCTCCTAAGCGATCAATAATCGTAGATAGTCCACTTTTAAATGATACAAACTTCTTGTTTCCTGCTGATTGAAATTGTTTTTTATTCTCCTCAAAACCTTTAATGATACTTCCATATTTATTTTTATAATCCAGTAAATATGGTAATGTAGATGCCATTGTAAGTTCATTCAATTTACCAGAATATACACCTGAAAGTACAGGCGCAATTTGTCTTTCCACTAACTCTTTCCCTAAAAAACTTTCTAAAAATAGAGCGAGTGATGTATCTTTCGTAAACTCTTTATTTTTCGTTATGAAATCTTTTAAAGCAACAATTTTCCCTTTCGTTGAGACTAGTGTACTGCTGAACAACGATTCAACACTCATCGGTATCCCAAATATAGTGTCAGAAGGGATTGGATGTAACATATTATCAGAATATATGTAAGAAATACCCGTTTCGTTATATACCATTTCTTCTTCTAAATTTAAATCTTTTACAAGCGGCATAACATATTCATTACGAGCAACGATAGAATCTGCTCCTGATTCCATAATAAAATCCTTCTCTTCTACACTATGGATTTTACCACCTAAATAATCCTCTTTCTCTACAAGGATTAAATTTAAATCTACATTATACTTCTGTTTTAATTTTTCTAAATAAAACATAGTAGAAAGTCCTGTTATACCTCCACCGATAACAACAACTGTTTTCATATTTGCTGCGCTCCTAACCGATACAATTAATAATTCCTTTATTATTATACCCAAAAGTACTTATATTCGACTAGCAGCTAGATCATTCTGTAAAAAATTTGACACTATATACGAATACATTTATCCCGCATTAACGGGCAATAACCCCCCCCACTGATTAAAGTTTCACTTTATATATTTAATTAGGAAATGTTCACCATTTGAAATGAATAAATAAAAAAGAGCTATAACATTTCAAATCATGTTATAGCTCTCTCTATTTAAAAAACATAAAGTAATTGATCAATTTGTCTAGTTCTTGACTCAATGCAAGTACTTTTTCATGTTGAATTCCATAATCCGATACTAAATATAAGAGTTCTTCTTTTTTTGTTTCAATTACTCTTTCCAATTTCACTAATTCCATATCGATTTACTTCTCTCCAGTACTAAAATGTATGTATTTTAGTATAGCCTATTTACATAATTAGTAAAAGTAAAATAGTTGTGTAAAATATTACAAAGTTCAAAATAATATATTACAAATTAATAACATACCGGAATTGTTCTACTGTTCTTTTATATTCTGGGGCCCTCTTTATATGATCAAAATAACTATATGAAAATTTGAAAACATGACCAAAATCCCAATCGGATTCACTATAGTCTTTTAACCAAAATTGTTTTTCTGTCGGTAACACATGAGCACGCATAGATTCAATTAAAGGTAAATGATCTATAGGTGAATGTAAATTCATTTCAGTATTTGGTATGAACTTTTGACTGGCACGCAGTGCGTATACTAGTTTTAAAAGTGGACGTATCCCTCGTTGAAATATATCTCTATGCCCTAAATCATACATTATATTAATTGCGTGAGAAAAAGTAAGCATATGACCAATTAAATCATGATGCGATTCTGCTCTATATATGATTTTAAATTTTGATAGTTCATCTAAAATAAACTTCGATAATTTTGTTGGATGTGTTAATTCACATTGGATCTCATCATCTATTACTAATTGTCTTACTTCTTTCGTCGTAAAACCAATCCATGATCTACCGGGAATTGTTTTTTGAAATGATAATATAAGATTAGTAATTCCTTCAATTGCGTGCTTATCGCCCCATTTTTGTAGCTCTTTCATAGCTAATAAACTTAATGCCGCATAAATGACGTTATGCCCCACCCAATGAAGTTCATCCACCGTATGTTCCAAAGATTTTATAATCATTTTTTCAGCACCTTGAAAATCTATTTCTTCTTTATCATCAATAATCTCACCTATTTTTTGTTTATTCAGCATCATCCTTGTTTGCGAATAAATATTACGAGTTATTTCTTCAGCAATATTATTATCTTTCACGAAAAAATAACTAGCAATTGCAGCTACTCCAAAATGTGCATGCCAAATATCATTTGTTTCTTTTTTACATTGAGATATAATGGAAAGCCCGTCTTTTAAAATGCTTTTATTTTTCATCTTTCTATCTCCCTATAGTAAAAATCATATTATACTCACCCTAAAGATGGTGTCAATACAAATAAAATGTGGTTTGATTCATTACTTTTATTCAAAAAACGATGCTTGACGTTTGGTGGGATACGTACAACATCGCCTTCTTCTAAAAAATATTCTTTCCCCTCCAATTCCACGTACACTTCCCCTTTCATGACAACAGCAATCTCTTCCTTATCTTCATGTGAATAATGACTTTCCGTTGTATTTGCTTTTTTATTTAAATCCATCATTAACATTTCAATACGCGCTTTCATAAAATCAGGTGTTAATACATCATATACAATATGATCATTATTTTCCCGATATACTTTTTTTCGATCTTTTTTCTTAGAAATAAGTGAGTCAGTATCAATATCATTAATAAAAAGTGTAAATAACGGTACATTTAGTGCTTTCGCAATTAATTCCAATACATTTAAAGAAGGGTTAGCATGTCCTCTTTCAATTTGACTAATCAGTGACGTACTAATTCCTGCATAATCAGCAAATTCACGAATTGTCATATTATTTTTCTTACGATAACTTAATACAGTTTGTCCAAGCCTATAATGTATCACAGCAAAACGCCCTTTCGTCCATCATAATGTATGTTTCATTGCCTTTGTGCTGACTTACTAAACAAAGGCAAATAATCCTTTTCTATCCTCTCCGAGCCTTATATACTTACCTTTGTACATTATATCGTATTAAATATATTATAATAAACATTCTATCGGAGGGACAAACTTTGAAATCACCTATTCTTTCATATTTCAGCTTATTTCTCGGTGTATTCGCCTTATCAACTTCAGCAATTTTTGTAAAATTGGCAGATGCTCCTGCGGCAATCATTGCTTTTTATCGATTATTATTTGCCGCATTCATTTTATTACCGTTCTTACTATTTCATAAAAATAATCGAAACGAGCTAAAAACATTAACGAAAAAACAATGGGGATTCGGATTCTTATCCGGGCTATTTTTAGCTGCACATTATGTACTATGGTTTGAATCATTACAATATACTTCTGTCGCAAGTTCCACAGTTATCGTAACGTTACAACCTTTATTCTCAATGATTGGTGGTTACTTTTTATTTAAAGAAAGATTCACGAAAGGAGCGATTATCGGTTGCCTCATCGCCATTTCAGGAAGTATCGTTATTGGATGGCAAGATTTCCAAATTAGTGGAGAAGCTTTATACGGGGATATTTTAGCTTTTATGGCTGCCGGAATTATTACAGCTTATTTTTTCATTAGCCAACACATCCGTAAAGGTTTATCACTTATACCATATTCGATAATTAGTTACGGAAGTAGTTCCTGTTTTCTCGGTATATTTGCTTACATGCAGCAAGAATCTTTCATTCATTACTCTACACAAACTTGGTTGTCCTTTATTGGATTAGCTTTCATTGCAACAATTTTAGGACAAACGATATTCAATTGGTTATTAAAATGGATGAGTGCTACTGTTATCTCAATGAGTATTTTAGGCGAAACAATTGGTACTTGTATTCTAGCTTATTTTATCTTGAGTGAAGCCATTTCTTTACAACAAGCACTAGGAATTTCAATTATTTTCATTGGATTAGCTTTATTTTTATTACAACCGAATCACAAATAAAGTGAAACTTTAATCCGCTCTCACCAATCGGACTGGCCGTTAAATAACGGAATAACACTCAAAAAAAGCACGACAACTTAATGTCATGCTTTTTATTGTTACGTAGATTGTTCCGTCTGCTTCTGCTTCAATCTTTGCTCTAAAACATGAATCATAAAAAGGAAATGTTCCGCTTCCCTTGTAACGTGATCAGCTAACAAAGGATTGATGACGTTTCGAATTTGGCATGTTTGAATTAATTCTAATCCTGCTTTTTTGAAATTCCTTAATTCTACTGTGGCATTTTCACTATCTTTATTCATTTTTCCAATAATCGGATACGTTGGCTCTTTTTTGTATAGCATAGATTCAACATCTCTAGCTTGATTTAAAAGCACCTCAAAATCATCTCCGAACTTCAATGCAGTATGAACAAGATTTCTCTCTGATTGATCCAGTAACGAAGCGATAAAACGGGAATGTTCCATCATAATACGTAACCAAAACACATTCTCGCTAATAATCGCATCTTGAATAGGATCCATTTTCCCTTCGTTAAACTTTTGAAGCGTCCGCATAAAATATTCTGCTTCCCGTGCAACATGATCTACTAAAAGCGGAAAATTAAACCCTTTCACCTTACAATTAATAATTAAAATGAGTAAATTTCTTTTGTAATTACGAAAAGCATATACGAGTTGAATACTTTCTTCGTTTAATTGCCTTACCGCTTGAACCGTTTGCGGGATTGTAAACGCTTTTTGTAAATGTCTATCAAAAAGATTATAAAATTGATCTACCTGCTGAATTAAATTTTTATCGTTACGATTAAATCCTTCACCAAGAAACAATGCATGCTCTTTCATTATACGTAACCAAAATCTATTTTCTGTTAAAGATCGTTCAATAAATAATTGTTCAGTTAACGATTCAGATGGAGCCGCCTTTAATTCAGGTGGCAACAGCATCGCACGCTGTTCATCCATAACAAAATGTCCAGGAATAGGTTGTTCTGTTGACATGACAATCACTCCTTATTCCTTGAATGTATTATTATGCTATGTATAGAAATATATAAGATACAAATACAATTATATGATGTAGTCAATTTTTCAAGGCGATATAGTTTTTTATACCAATACAAAAACTCATTTTCTTTACACACAGAAATAAATTCTATTAAGTAATATGCGTTCTTTCTCAAGATGATTCCTAACCTTTCAACTATTAATCACTGCTCTTATTTTAATAAAACAAAAAGTATGGCAGACATCCGCCATACTTTGCTTATACTAAATCAATAGCTTTTCCTGTTAATTATGTACAAGTAAACCACCTGGTCTAAAGCGACTCATCATAATTTCATTAATGAATTTTCCGTGAGCTTTTAAATTTCCTACCTTTGTCCCTTCTTCTACAAATCCGAATTTTTCATATAAAACTTTCGCTTTTGGATTCGTTTCTAAAACACCAAGTTCAACTCTCTCTAACATTAACCAATTATCAGCCAGATCAAGCATCTTTGTAAGCAGTGCTTTCCCAATTCCTTTATTATGATATTCACTGTCTACCCCGATAAATAAATCACCCGAATGAGATCGACGGCCCGGACTTTGTGTTAAGCCAATAAATCCTACAACTTCTCCGTCATACTCTGCAACAAATTCAAATTGATTTTGGCCTAAGTTCCGAATTCTATTTTCCATCGCATCTACACGCATACTAGGCAAGAAAACCATATAAGGTAAAACGTCGTCCTGTATACATATATGATGAATTGCTCTAGCATCTTGAACTTCTACTGCTCTTACTTTGATCATCATTATTCTCCCCTCTATATAAACAATAACCTATTTCTAATCCACAATATTAAATCCCTTTGTAACCCTATTTTTTTATAGCATTTTTACATAATTATTTCGATATAATTCGCAAATTGTAATTAATCTTACTTTCCTACTTTCCTTCTAGTAGATTTTCTATTAGAATACCATTTATTTTCATGCCACCTATATTACAATTTTCTATTTCAAAATTTTTAAGATTACTGTTACTTATCGTACTACCTTCCAAATCACATGTATCGAATAAAATGGGCTCCTTCTCATCTCCAAGATTTGTATTCTTGAATTGGACTCCACCTAATGTCACCAAATTAAATTTACTCTCGGAAAGATTTAAATCTGCATATGAGGACCTTCTAAAATTTATATTCCTAAACTTTGATTGGCTAACATTACAATTACTCATATCTATATTCATTACATTACTACCAACAAATGAACTATTTTTTAAATTCACTTGATAATACTCCGTATTTGCTAAATTACAATTTTCATATTGAATATTTTTCATATTTTCATTTTTAACTAATGTTTCTTCGGGTAACGTTCTCTTTATTCGTTTCACGTAACAATACTCATCTTCCGATTCAAAAATGGTTTGATAACCCATCTTTCTATAAAAATGGTGATTATTAACCTGTCTACTAGATGTTTCGAGATCCCAAATTCTTACGTTTGAAAATTTTTCTTCTATCAAATTAATAACCTGTGATCCAATTTCTTTCCCTTGATAAACAGGATCTACAAAAATACGATCAATTCTACCATAAGACTTACCCGATATCGTAATAATAATGCCCCCGATTATTTCTTCAGCCATCATCACCTTGAAAGAATTTAATTCTTCAATTGAATATTTCATCATTTCAACTGAAGAATATCCTGGCGGTTGAATGTTATAATCAATGACATCATCTTGGCCATATAGCCATTGTTTTGCTTCTGCATCAAATGTTCTTTTCATTATTTCTGTTAATTTCTCAGCATCTAAAATTGTAGCTTTTTCTATAGATATTTTCGTCATTTTCGTTTTCCCCTTCATTATTACAAACCAACCATTTTTGTGAATGCCATAATTATCAATTCACTTTTATTTTTAATACTTTTCCCATTATTACATATGGAACATCATTTTTACTTGGATGAAATGGCTCTAATACATTTACCCAATCTAATCTTTCATATAACGAACGTGCTTTTTCATTGTTTATTTGTGTTGTTAAAACACTCGTTCTATTTGAAAGCCCTTCTAGTAATTTATTATGTAATTTCGTTCCAAGACCTTCATTTTGATATTGTGGGTGAACTACTAACTCTACAAATTCAAAACAATCTTGTAACCATTCGTCTACTTGCTCTAGATGTAACGCTTCCCTCATTAATTGATTATAGTACTGTCCCTCCATTGAGCGATAACCATAAGTAAAACCAACTACTTCATTTTCATCATTTATTGCTACTATACCTTTAAAACCTGTATATTCTATATGCCTATTCATTCGCTCGATCATTTCATTGAAATTTGTTTTCTCAAATACTTTACAATACAATTTTGCCATATCCCCAATTAAGATTTCATCTTTTTCAATGCTTACGAATTTCACTTTATCCCCCCCTGTTAAACATTTATATACTTAAAATTTTAAAAACAAAGAAAATTAATACTAATTACTCTCTTTACTATTAAACTACAAATCACCCTATATTTTCCACAATTACTTAGTATTAACGAATAAAAGAAGAGACCATGTAATATCAACATGTTCTCTTCTTTTATTCATTTTCAATTTTATCCCGCTATTTGCCGGGAACTAAGACCCCCATCTCAAAATTCAGTGAAAACAAAGAAGTTAAGTGGGGGCCCTACTGCCCGTAAACGCCCCATTGGTGAGAGCTGATAATTAAAACTTAAGCCAATCGTTACAAGTGTTACTTAACTGCTGTAAATCTTCTATAAATTGACTCGCATGATATCCATCACAAACCGAATGATGTACTTGTAATGAAACTGGTAGCATAACCTTATTTCCTTCGTTAAAATATTTCCCACAAGTTATAATTGGCAATAGAAAATTTTCATCATTATTAATATTAAGATTAAATCCAGTAAAACTAGTCCAAGGTATGCTAGAAATCGGAAATACATTAGGCGGAATATTTTCTTTCGTGAAAAGACCATGAACACTAGCATAGCATCTCATATCGTCTTCATACTTTTTATAGAAAGTGCGGAAATCACTTGAATAATCCGTCCATACTATCGAAGAACAAGCAATGAACGGCTTATACGGAATGCCCGAAACAACAATTGAAGATGCTGATCACGCTGCAGCTGATGATTTGACTTCAAAAAATTAATTAACTACATTGAAAAAAGCCAAGGAAAATATCCTTGGCTTTTTAACTATGCATCCACCTTTTGTATTTCTTCACTCTTTCTTGAAAGTTTACCTGGCCAAAAAGCAAATCGGCCTAACACAACTGTAATTGCGGGTACAAGTAACGGTCTTACGATAAATGTATCTAGTAATACGCCAATTGCAGTTACAATACCAAATTGAACTAATACTTGAATTGGAAGTGTACCTAACACTGCAAAAGTTCCTGCTAAAATTAAACCAGCCGATGTAATAACACTACCTGTTTGTATTACACCATTTTTTACTGCATCCAAGTGATTTTGTGTCTTTCTGTTTTTCCATATTTCTGAAACCATAAAGATATTATAATCTTCACCTAAAGCAACTAAAAATACGAATGCATACAACGGTATCGCACCTTGAATGGCCGGCGCTCCCATACCGTAATGAAGTAATATCCATCCTGCTCCTAACGCTGAGAAGAATGATAAGACGACAGTTACAATTAAATAAATCATTGCAACAACCGATCGTAAGTAGACAAGTAATAGTAGAGCGATAATGCTAATCATTACTGGAATAATTACAGATTCATCACGTTCCGTAATTTGCTTTGTATCATATAATGAAGCGGTTTCTCCACCAATCCACAATTGCTCCTCAGCATTACTAATTCCAGCATCTTTTAATACTTTTTCTACACTACTTTTCAATTTAGGGATTTGATCTAACGCTTCAATTGAGTATGGATTTTCCGCTAAAGAAACTTCATACATTTGTTTTTGCTTATTTTCTTTTCCCTCTTTTGGCTCTTTTACTGTATTTACGAAAGAAAATTTCTCTAGTTCTTGTTTAATAGGAAGCTCTTTTCCTTTCGTATCAACAACAACTTTTACTGGTGCTAGTTCACCAGCTGAGAAATGATCACTAATTAACGTAAACCCTTCACGAGAAGGCATATCCTTTGGAAACGATTCTAATAGGTCATATGTGTATTGAATACGTGGTACGAATGAAGCCAATCCACCTAATACAAACACAGTTAGTATAATTATTGTCCATGGTCTTCGTACTACAATATCTCCAAGTTTTTTACTAAAGGAGCCTTTTGATTTTTTAACTTTTACAGCCCTCTTTTTCTTTCTTGCAAACTCCTCATTCATTGAAGTTGTTCTCGGTATAAACGGGAAAAATGCAATTCTACCGAAAATTAATAATAATGCCGGTAAAATTGTTAAAGCCGCGATTCCCATTATAAATACAGCAACACTAAATGGTACTGCAAATCGATGAAAGGCACCATAATGAGCAAGTAGTAATGTTCCTAATCCAAGTACAACAGTTAACGCACTCATTATTATTGCACCGCCAGATGCTTTAATCGCAAGTTGCAATGCTTTATATTTACTTTCTTCTTCTAACAAGTACTCTCTATATCTCGAAATTAAAAATAGACAATAGTCCGTTCCAGCGCCAAACAATAATACTGTCATAATTGATATCGCTTGGGCATCTACTCTAATCCATCCGTGATCAGCTAAAAAACCGAGTGTAGGACTAATAATACCGTATGCAAAGCCAACAACAAGTATAGGTAAAATCGCTAAAATTGGTGAACGATACAGTAAAATTAACAAAACTAACACTAGTAGTACAGTAGCCACTAGCAATTTCACATCTGCTTGACTAAATAAGCTAACTGCATCCGTTTGAATACCTACAGGTCCTGATAATCGAACATGTAAACCAGATTCACTTATTTTTTGTTTAAATGGATCTTCATCCATCTTACTATTCACTATTTTTCTAAACTCTTCAAGATTTTCTTTTAATATATCTGTACCAGCAGATTTATTAAAGAATACCGGTGTAACAAATGATGTACCATCTTTTGACGCACTTTTTGATAATACTTGCTCTGGGATTGTATCAAATGGTGGTAACGTGGATTGTTCTTTTAAAGGACTAACTTTTAACTCTTTATAAACATCTTGTATGAGTTTATAATCCTGTGACTGTAATCCACCATCTCTATACCATACTACTAACAACGGATTCCCTGCATTATTCGGAAACTCTTTTTTCATAAGTGCTTCCGCTTGCTGTGACATAGCTGTTTCAGGTAAATTTTTCGGATTCGGTTCTTTCGTACTGTTTACTTGTGGTAACGTAAATGAAAGTAATAATGTAATAAGAACCCACACCGATAAAGTGATCCATTGCGTATTTCTCCCTGCTATAAGCCTCCCTAACATATGTAACGGCTGCTTTTTCATAAAAACCCACCTTCCTTTTTCCCTCCATTATTAATTATATATACCGGTCGGTTAATTAATCAAGAATGATTGAAAATTATGTTATAATTATCTCAATCATAAATGTCAGGAGCGAATGTATTTGGAACAAAAACAACGTCCTCTCGGAAGGCCGCGTCAAAATAAAAATACAAAATCTACAAAAGAAACCATTTTAGAAGTAGCAACCCGCTTATTTCTTACGCAAAATTATCAAGTCGTTTCTATGGATGAGGTCGCAAAAGTTTGTGGTGTTACGAAAGCAACTGTCTACTATTACTATTCAACAAAAGCCGATTTATTTACCGCTACTATGATCCAAATGATGGTACGTATACGAGAAAATATGTCGCAAATACTCTCTACAAATAAGACTTTAGAAGAAAGATTATTGGACTTCGCTAAAGTCTATTTACACGCAACGATGGATATTGATATGAAGAATTTCATGAAAGATGCCAAACTATCGTTATCTGAAGAGCAATTGAAAGAATTAAAAGAGGCTGAAGACAGCATGTATGAAGTATTAGAAAAAGCAATCGATAATGCAATGCAAATTGGAGAAATCCCGAAAAAAAACGCCGAATTTGCCGCTCATGCTTTCGTATCTTTATTATCAATCAGGAATTTTAAAGATGAAAATCACAATCCTATTCTTCCAAATATAGATGAATTAGCACAAGAAATCGTTTCTTTTTATTGGAACGGGTTAGGTCATTCATATTAAACTGATTTTCTTTAATAAAAGAGCATGTTTGAATTTTTTCAAACATGCTTTTTTATTATTTATTAAGGTTGTAAATGCATGTAATAATTAGATTGTTTTTTAGCATCGTTTCATATGTTTTGTCATCCCAATCGAGAATGCTTCAAATCCGATAGATTCATAGTAAGATTGCAATTTTTCTACACACATAAGTTGTGGAATAACCTTATGTTGTTCACAATGCTGGATTAATCGTTTCACTATTTCTTTTCCGATGCCACTAGACTGATATTTTGGCAATACACCAACTCCACAAATAATGCCTGTTATGACTCCATCTGATATGACACGCCCCATCCCTACTAACCTCTTATCATCAAAAACATAAATTGCATACCAACTTTGCTTACACATTCGTTCTAACTCGTTAACCGTTAATTTAAGAGAATTCCATCCTAAAGATTCATATAACGATAATAATCCATTAAAGTCTGTTGGGTGTTCAATTTTGTAGCTTATACTATTATTCATGTGAATACTCCTTATTCTCTCGTTTGTTTGTATTTCGTAAAATTACCCTTAATATAAAATGAACTTAAACAAACTTCCATAAGAACAATATAATTCCTTCTCAACATTAAATAAAAAGAAGTTAACCTCACCACAGTTAACTTCTTTTATATAAAACTATCATTATATTATCAACCAAAAATCATACAGCTACATACGATAAGAACGAACAAAACTAATAAACTATTTGAGAAATACCCCATCGAATACTACTCCTTTATTAAATTATGTAATAGATTTTATCATAAAATGATTTACAACATAATAATTGAAAAAGACATTATATTCATTAGTTATATATGTTTAGTAATATTTTATTTCCAATCATATTCTCCTTTCCTAAAATAACTACTCCAACACATCGACTTCACTCCACATGACTTCAAAAACAATTAATAATAAAATAATGACTAAATTCATAAAGAAAGAAGAACACGCTAAACAATAATAAATTGCAGACTAAACTTTTTGTTTTATTTTTTCTATCGTTTTAAGTACTTCTTCTCTATTTTTTGAAAGTTTCATCCATGTTGGCAGCCTACTTTCAATACTCAAATAATATAATTTAGAAGGTCTTATATGTTTTTTTATATAATCTTCTATATGGCAAAGATGCTCGAAATTAAAAAACCATATATTATGTCCACAACACTGTATCGGTAGCAAGAGAAAGGAGACACCCTACACTCACTAGCGAAGCACCTTTTTTGTTCTATGGATCTATGCGTTTTTTATACATTCCTATACTGATGCGGTTTTAATGTTATTTTTTGTTATTGGATTCATCAAAAAACTATATAAAATTTCGTATGCTCTTAGCGTGAGGATTTTCCAAAATGCTCGCAATTCCCCTATCGTTCCAAAAACTCAATAATCGTTTCACATACTTTATCCGTCTCCTCTATATCTGGGAAATGCGCACTATTTTCAAATATAACAAGTTTACTATTTTTCAATTGTCTCGTTATTCTATTACTCATTCCTACACCCGTGTTATAGTCATGCGCCCCGACTATGACACACGTATCAATTTCTAAATCTTTAATGCGCCCAATAAGCGGTAAGGGTGCTTTTGTTTCAAAAATAACTTTACTCATCTTCCCTGTATTACTTAACTGACTTTCCTCCCAAAGACTTCGATTTAACTTTGCAAATTCTTCATTTTTAAACAATAGACGATCTACATTTTCTGTATCAACTATATTCCAAACTTGATGATATCTTTCTTTCAAAGGAATTTCTGACTTGCTTATTTTTGATATTTGTTCTTTCATTTCCCCTTTCGTTATTTGTAGAAAACCTTCTATCTGCACAGTATACATATCATTAAAATCATCTAATAATGGTGCTTGTAATACCATTTTTTCAATGTTTTTCGGATATTTCAAAGCATACTCTAAACAAAGTTGTCCACCAAAAGAGTAGCCTAACAAATTTATCTTCTCTACATGTAATTGCTTTCTTAATTCCTCTAAATCTTCAACTAGAGTATGGATTGAGTACTCACCGTCATCTTGTGGTGCCCCACTTCGTCCACATCCTCTTTGTTCGTAATAAACAACAGTCATATATCCTTCTAACCTCAACCCAAGTGTTCTTTCGAATACATAATGATTACCACCTGGACCACCATGTACAGTAATAAGAGGAACTGTATTATGAGCTCTCCCTGCAACTTTACACCAATGCAAAATCCCATTGATTTTCAAATAGTATACACCATCTTGCAACATTAACTGATTCATTTATCCTTTCTCCTTATCGCTCACTAATTACTATCTAAATGTATAAGTTCTGATCATTAACGCTTTTTCCCTTTATATCCTTTAGACACTATCCTTATTTATATGAATAGCTTTCTTATTCGAAAATAGATTTTGAAAAATCCCTACTCCCACAATATGATACCTCTCCATCTGTATCTTTTTTATATGAAACAGTCCTTTCATTTCAATAACTGTTGCCGTTAACAATTGAGCAACCATTAGTGTGCCAGCTGTCAATGTAACTCCTAGTGAATATATCGCCATCGTTTTTGCACAAATAATGAATCCACCAAATGCACCCGCTGCTAAATATACTTTTTTCACACTCTTTAAATCTGTTACTTTCTCTTCTTTCTTTAACAAAATACAGTTGTTGCAATAAGGAATCCAATTAAATGGGTTATAATACTTGTCGACCATATACCGATATGTGAACTAAGTTTCGCATTAAAGGTTCCTTGAAGTGTTATAAATATTCCCGCAAAAACAGCAAATATAGTACCTTTCAAAAAATCATCTCCTCATCTTTTATTTCTGACTTAATTAAAAGCTATAATCCTATAATGGCAAAAGGACAAATGTCACCTCACTATGAAAATAACTTGGAATGAACAAAAAAACACACCTCAAAAATGCGAGATGTGTTTAATCTTATTTATTTATATATAATATTTTACAAATTAAAATTACGCCACATTAAAAGATTTCTTTTTCATAATAAACTTTGCAAATAAGAAACGTACAAGCGGTCCCATAATAATTAATTGTAATGGATATGCCATTATGAAATTTTTAATAAAAATCGAAAAATAAATTGAAACAAATGAATCTCCTTGTAGTCCACCATGTAAATGCATCATAGCCATACCGAAAAATGACATAAAGAACACCATTCCGATTACCATAGTTGTCGCCATTGCAACGATAATATTTATTTTCTTAGATTTATCAAATGGCAACATAAATACAATTTTTTTCGCACAAGGTCCAACGATACATATTTCAATTAATAGTGCAATAATAAATCCAATGAGTAGTTCTAATACGATCTCCTTAATATGAATTGGTCCTCCTGCTCCATTCATCAATACATTGTAAAACGTCATTACGATAACCATCCCTAGGCACATCATCATACCAAATTGGAGATTTTCCTTTCTTGTTGTTGGCAATTTTCATCATCCCTTCTCTTTGAGTCTTTGTCATTATATCGATATTGGAAACCTCTTCGTAAGTGAACATTTTGTGAACAAATTTAAAACGTTTTCATGTATTTTCTTTACTTTCAACTCAAATTCTCACTTTTACTTATAAAGGTTTTATATATTTCAATATCGAATTACTACATTTAAACATTACTACTAGGAGGAGAACCATGAATGAACAAGAATTTTTCGTATATCATATCGTAACAAGAAAAAAAATGAAGATCGGACAAATCATTCAATTTAATAAAAATCAAACTAATACCCTATTCCACTTCTTTTTTGAAAGAGAACATTTGAATTCTAGTGATGAAGATTCTATAAAAATTTTAAAAGAACATTATTCAAATGAAGAATTATATATAAAGAATGAAAATGCTACAGTAGTTATGAATTACATGGATCAAACAATTAGAGCCATTAGAGAAACGATTGTAGAAATGGTTAGGCTACAAGAATATCCTGAATACCCTTCCAGATTATCTTGCTTATACGCTGCCAAAAACTATGAAGATGCTTTGAAATGGAAAGCATTATTTGATTCCTACAATCGAGAAGTTTTACAGATTGTTAAACTACAAGTAACTGGAAATTCTTTTGAAGGTGACGGTAATCTTTTACCGAAAGAAGATGGTATTCCATTCTCTCAAAAAATTGAACAAGCTAAAGAGTATTGGAAGGGAAACGTTGAAAATGAACTTCCTGAGCTATTGATTAATGGGAAAATTGAAGTAGTCGAAATTATTGATGACTTTTCATCACTTCAAATTTAATTTCAAAAAGAGTATTGCACTTACTCTCAATACTCTTTTTGTGTAATTTAATGCTATTTGATTAGATTTGTATTTTACAGATTATTCATTTCATAACCATTTACAAAAAACGTTATTGTTTCTAGTTCGTCTTCATTTAATTCTCTTTCTATGTCTCGTTTATACGCTTCCTTTATCTTCCCTTCATCGCCTTTATGTATTTCCGTATAAGTTCCTACTGTTTTTAGTAAACGCATTTCTTGCAAAAACTCATCCCGATTTATAGCTTTCCCATGAGAAAGGATATAGGTTTCAGCATCAAATGCCTCCAACTCTTCTATTAATTTAAACGTTCTTTTCGTCGTATAGTTCCACTTCGAGGAAAAAATATCTGCATATATACAGTCTCCTAAAAACAATATCTTTTCTTCTTTTATGTACATAACAACAGAATCATGTGCATGATCCCCGCCCACATGTTTTAACACGCATGTCACCTCACCAAGGTCTAATTCAATTTGATCCTGGAACGTTAAGGTTGGAAGAATAATTTTAATATTTCTCGCTTTTTCTTCAAACTCTTTTTTGATGCAATCTGCACAAAATGCAATTTCAGTACCCTCTTTTACGCGTGCGTCCAACGCTTCATCTGTCCATTCATAAGATACTAGTGACTGCATTTCTTTTTTCGTTTCAGCATGCGCAATTGACAATGCATCTTGTAGTACAGATAATCCGAAAATATGATCCCAGTGCCAATGCGTTAATGCTACAAAATCAGGATTCGATACATTTTGTTCTTTTAGCATCTCTAAAAACAATTGTGCATGTTCTTCTGAATTCCCTGCATCAATCATTAACGTTTTTTCTTTTCCAACTACCATTCCTAATATAGGTCTATCTGTTTCAGAAACGGGTGTCATATACCAAAACGAGTTTCCTATTTTTTTAATTTGTTGCATCATTAGTTCCTCCATTTACTCTTACTCTCTTAAATTATTATCTGTAGAACCTTTATCAAGCACATAGGGTGAAATTATATTGCTTTCTTTAAAACGTAATAACTTTTTCTATCCATTTAAATAAGTATCCCAATCATAGTCTTCAATCTTATAAAAACTACCTTTATCATTTCTTTCATATGCACATAAAGGTGGTTCCTCAAGAAATTCTAAAATAGAATCATCTATATTCAATATGACTCCAACTGAAATAATTTGAAAGTTTTCAGGATTATTTACATATTCATCACTTTCATAGCCACTTAAAATTGACCAACCAGGATCGCCTTCTACTGTTGGATTATCTTTAATCAAAAAGTTAAATTCTTCTTTTTCAATAACATCATTACTAACAATTACTTTCGTATCAAAATAAAAATCCCAATCACTTGAAGCTGGATCATCATATTCCGTATCACATATATTTTCGACTCCAAATGAAATTTCATCACCTATTTTTAAAGATAAACGATATGGTTCATTGTCGAGCTTCCCTATAAGTTTCCCCTCATTCATTTCAGTGATTTCAACCCACATTCTTTCACCATGAAATCCATCTTCTTCTTCGTCTTTAGTTACAAAAATTAACTTTACTAAATCTCCAACCTTTAATTTTCCCAACACTTCTGGGCTAGGAAGGTAGAATGTATATGGCGCTTCTTTATTTAATTCATAAACATCATCTAAGTACCAAGACATCTTTTTCTCTCCTTAAAAACTTTTCACACTATTATTTTCAAAATAACACTATTTTTTCTTCCGGCAAACTACTACCATAGAATAGCAATCTTCCTCTAACTCATTTCCTTCCCAATCATTATATATATGTAATAATTCAAAACCATTCGCTACTAGCAATCTTTCTAACTCCTGCGGATACGTATAGCGAAGATCTATCGTTGTTTTCAGTTCCTCTACTAGTACATCGTCCTCATAAAACCTTCTTGTTGTTATGTAATGCTGTATTTGCTGAATTGAATCGTATGTCATTTCAGTATATAAATCACATTTCCTACCCTTTTCATCATTAATAGTTGTCCAATATTCTTCTGTAGATGGTTGTATTAATTCTTCTTTTGAAGGAAAACGTGTATCGAATATGAATATACCGTTTTCAGCTAATACGTGATGAATAGATGTTAATAACTGATTTTGATCTGTATTCGTAAGGAAATGCTGGAATCCGTGCCCTACCATAAATGCTAACTGAATTGTTTCATTCATGCTTAATTGTAAACAGTCTTGTTGTAACCATTTTACCTTCTTACAATCCTTAGTTTTTGTCTTTGCTTCAGCAAGCATGCCTTTGTGTATATCTACACCAATCATTTGATATCCATTTTCTATAAATGGAATTGTAACCCTTCCTGTACCGCAGGCAATATCTAGAACCCATTCATTTTGTATATTTAGTTTTTTTGCCCATGATAGTAAGAACGAAAAATCTGACAAACTTTTATTTTCTATATCATATCGTTTTGGATTTTCATATTCCGATAGACTCCACTTTGTTTGCAAACTTATTCCTCATTTCATATTCCCACTTAAATTTAACATATAAATTATAACGAATTATTAGTTTTTTCTCTATACTCAAACACAATTACTTGGACTAATCCAACTTAACTTTTCGTAAGCTAAAAATAAGGGAATACAATCGGAGTGTGATACTATGGAGCGTTTATGGATTCCAATGATTGTAACATTTTTTTCGTTCGGTGGACTACTATTAGGAGGTGTTGTTGGAGTTGCAACACGCCAGCTCATTGAAGAAAAGATGCATCGTTTATACGCATTATGTGGTGGTATTTTGCTTGGCCTTTTATCCCTTGAAATTATTCCTGAAACATTTTCAGGCTATGAAATGACTGGTCCTATACTTGGTATAGCTATCGGTATTTTAGTTATGAGCTTATTAGATAACTATTGTCACCATCCAATGATACATAAAAAGGATCAACAAGCATGGCAAACATTCCTGTTTCTCTCTTTCGCTATATTTATTCATAATATACCGAGTGGATTTGCGTTAGGCACAGCTTTTATTAATCATGCTGACTCAGCCATTCCCTTTTTAATAGCAATCGTCGTTCACCATATTCCAGAAGGATTAGCTTTAATTATCCCCTTTCTCTTTACACAGCATAAATATATTTCATTTTTATTAACAACTTTATTACTTTCTCTTATTCTCGGTACCGGTACGGTGTTTGGAATTTTAATGGAAGGAAAAGCTCTTCATTTACAAGGTCTCATTATGGGCAGCGCTATCGGTTCACTTGGTTATGTCACAATTCATGAAATGCTTTGGAAAGCTAAGAAACAGCTCTCTTTCCTTACATTTTTAACGTGGGCGATTGGTGGATTTTTATTAATAACAGTATTCACACTATTTTCTAGTCATCATTAAAACGAATAATTTTATCGCTTGTATATTTTTCCTTTTTCTCCAAAACATAATAGTATCTACTTATTTATAAGGAGGAACAATTATGTTTGGGAAAACAGCTGGCGAGGCATTAGTTGATTTATTAATTGACTGGGGAGTAGAACATATATACGGTATGCCTGGAGATTCTATCAATTCTATCATTGAAGCTTTAAGAAAAAAACAAGATAAAATTAAATTCATTCAAGTTCGACATGAAGAAGCTGGCGCATTAGCGGCTGCTGCTTATGCAAAGTTAACAGGGAAGCTCGGTGTTTGTATGGCAATTGCAGGACCTGGAGCCATTCATTTATTAAACGGCTTATATGATGCGAAACTCGATAAGGCTCCTGTGCTAGCAATTTCAGGACAGGTAGAAACCGATTTACTCGGAACGGATTTTTTCCAAGAAGTAAACTTAGAAAGAATGTTTGATGATGTTGCAGTCTATAACCAGCGCATTATGTCAGCGGAACAACTACCTGCTGTAGTGAATCAAGCGATTCGTATGGCCTATACGAAAAAAGGTGTATCTGTTCTTACGATTCCGGATGACGTTCCGAAATTCGAAGTAAAAAATGGTGCTCTTGTTACCAACACTTCTTTTACATTGCCTGAGCTATTTCCGCAAAAAGAAGATTTAGATGCAGCGAAACTCGCAATAAATGAAGCGACAAAACCTGTTATTTTAGCAGGTAAAGGCGCAAAACATGCAAGAGAATCTTTACTTGCATTCGCAGAACATATCGGCGCTCCAATCGTACTTACATTGCCAGCTAAAGGAATTGTTCCTGATGAACACCGACTTTGCATCGGTGGATTAGGATTAATTGGAACGAAACCATCTTATGAAGCAATGAAACACGCGGATACTTTAATTATGGTGGGTACTTCTTATCCGTTCACTGGTTTCTTACCTGAAAAGGCAAAAACAATTCATATCGATACAGATCCTGCCCAAATCGGGAAGCGTTATGTGACAGATATCGGCTTAGCCGGTGATGCTGATAAAACAGTAAAATGGTTAATTGAAAATGTAGAAAAACACGAGGACCATTCCTTCTTAGAGCATCATCAAGAAATGATGAAAAAGTGGGAAGAAAAATTACACGAGCAAGAAGAAGATTCCTCTACTCCAATTAAACCACAACGCGTTATGCATGCCTTGCAGCAAGTAGCACATGATGACGCAATTCTTTCAGTCGATGTCGGAAATGTAACAGTATGGACTGCAAGGCACTTCCGTATGACGAACCAGCAATTTGTTATTTCAAGCTGGCTCGCAACACTTGGCTGCGGTTTACCTGGTGCACTTGCTGGAAAAATTGCTTTCCCAGATAAACAAGTATTTGCTGTTTGTGGTGATGGTGGTTTCGGAATGACAATGAACGATTTCGTAACAGCTGTTAAATATAAACTGCCAATCGTTGTCGTCGTTTTAAATAATAATAAAATCGCCATGATTAAATTCGAACAAGAAGTTATGGGGAATATCGAATTTGGTACAGACTTAACAAACCCTGATTTTGCAAAATACGCAGAGGCATGCGGAGGTATTGGATACCGTGTTGAGAATGTAGATGAACTACTTCCTACTTTCGAAAATGCGGTAAAACAAAATAGACCGTGTATTATTGATGTAGTTGTAGATGCAAATGAAGCACCAATGCCAGCAAAAATCACCTTTGGTCAGGCCGCTGGTTATACGAAGCATATGATAAAAGAATTATTTGAAGAAGGTAAGATTGATTTACCACCACTATAAACAAAAAAAGATAGCTGAAAACGATATGTCTTCAGCTATCTTTTTTATTTTTGTATCTCTCTGTAAAAAGAAAAATCATTTACATTAGTTTGTACTCGTTTTTCTTCCTTTACTTCTTTATCCTTGCTCTTAGGTATTTTTATATTTCCTAATTTAATCGCATCTTGCATACTATTACTAATTAGATTGCCTGACAAGATCGTCATACTATAGAAAGCAATTGGTATAAGTACAATCCATGTATGTGTGGTTAAATGGCGGAAGTTTTGACCAATCAGGCCAGTCCATTCTTTTGTTACACTATCTGCATCTAATCCAAATAATATCGTTCCTCCAAAAAATAACTTAAGTAATCCAAGATGCAAAAGAAGCAATAGTACACTCACAAATTGTTGGGCTACTAATAAAAGAAATGATGGTAACATATGCGGCCATATATGACGCTTCAACCTATGCCACTTACTTCCGCCGAGCACAGTAGCTGCCAACATAAATTCTTCTTTCTTAATACGCTTTACTTCTTGCGCTACATACAACATAACCGTCGGTACAGCAAGGCATACAAGTACTATAATTTGAAATGCCACACGCAAATATAACGGCACAACTTCCGCTCCACTATCAAACGTTAAAACTTCATTTAACATAAAATAAGAAATCATAACCATCGGTACAATACTAAAAGGATCAAAAAAGGATGAAATAACCGGAAAAGAACGTTTACCATACATACCAAGAAGTAAACCAATTCCCCCGCCAACTATAACTCGTAAAATCGCTATAATTATACTCGCTCCAACTGTCCACTTCGCGCCTTCTATGATTAATTGAACAAGATCACGGCCTTTCACATCACTTCCAAACCAAAATTTACTTGATGGCGAAAATGGGGCTGCCTCTAGTTCCCCTTTTTCGTTATACATCATCGTAAGTTCACGAATATTCCCATCAAAAAGCACCGTATATCCAATACTAATAATCATTAGTACACTCAAAAAAGTAATACCTATCCAAAATCTCACATCTCTTTTTACAACTTGCCACATGTTACACACGCTCCTTTATAACATTTTGCAGCAGCGTATGTACTATACGAAAAAGTATAAAAAGTGGTACGTATAATATAACTAAACTCACTGTAAATATTTCTAATTTGGGATTTTCTTTAACAAAAATAAACATGCCGTACGTATTAAATAGCCATTCAATAATATATAAATTTGATAACATAAATAAAATGTTTGTTTTTGCATAATAGACTGTTGTTAACAAAACATTCCTTGAAATATGGTGCGTCAAAATATGCCTTAAACTTAGTCCTTTACTCTTTGCAAATATGCTATAATCTTTCTCTATCTCTTCTCTAAAACGTAATAATAGTAGCTTAATAAATAATAACGTTGTAGGTATAGCAAGGCATATTATTGGTAGCAGACGAGCCCTTTCCTCTCCAAGTCCTGCAAATTTCACTGGCATAAAACCTGTCTTTTGAAAGATTATTACTACTAGAAGTTGAGATAATAAAATTAATAAAATATCCGGAATACTTTCAAGTGCGACAAAAATCCCATTCCACATACGTTGTTTTGATTGAGAGCGCTGTAATACCCACACAACGATACAATACGCAATGAGTAAAGATAGGATAAACGCCGAAATGAATACAAACATTGTCTCTACATAATGAATCCATATTTGTGGAAATAACTTTCGTGAGTCCCGAAATCCATATGTAATCTCACTCGGTTGTAGTAACTTCTCTCCAAGAAATACAACTGTGTTCCAAAAACCGATTAAATCAATTTGCAGCCCTTTAAATAAACGCGGAAGTGCCCCTAGAAAAAGGATACAAATAAGTGCCGCAAATAATTGTAAACATGTAACTCCACACCACTTACCAATTCGAATGAACATAACTATTACCCCTTCTATTTAAATGAATATTCAGAAACAAGGTCATATATAATACCTATACCGTGTAACGAACCAACTCCTCTCTCGACAAAGCATATCGATTTCCGTCATTTCTCGGAAGCTGTATTATATTTTTCGACTATTATCCAACATTCCCCTTCTCGGTTGATTACGTACTATAAAAAAGCCCTTGTTTTCATAACAAGGACCCTTTTCATAAACTATTTAGCTACCTCTTCTTTCGGCATTACCATACCTTTATAAAGTTGAACTGTTATCCAGTAATAGATGAAATAGATAACTAAGAAAATCCCTATTGGCACCCACACTTTTACAAACGGATCAACTAATATGAAGCTGAATAAGTTAAGGCCTACTAATACGTGAGAAATTCCGATAATCGCTGGGAAGATAAATAAATATGAAATTTCTTTATATATACTCTTTGTCAGCATACTACGTCTCACACCAATTTTTCGTAACATTTCATAACGGCGTACGTCACGAGAAGCACCCGTTAATATTTTGAACATAAGGGAACTTGCCATCATTGCTAAAAAGGCAATTCCGAGGAAGAATCCCATAAACATTGTTCCGCTCATGAAACTGTTCATGAACTGATAAATTGTCATTTTCGTATATAAATCTACTTTTGCACCTGTTGTTTTTTCAATTAATTCTTTTTGTCTCTTATCTATATCGAGCAACAATGGTTTATATTTTTTCATATCGTCTACTTTTACTAACGTTACACTATGTTCTGTTCCTTGAACTGCCTTATAATGCTCCTCATCAGCAATTCTTACAGGTTTTCCGTTAAATTGATTATGCGTAATTTGTATTTCTCTTACAACTGCATCTTCCCAATCTTTTGGCATAGGAGGAAACTTCTTCGCTGCTTCGGGAGCTTCCAAAGCAGAATAGACCGGTTCAGTTAAAGGTTCAGCCACACGTTTACGTGCAGGCTCTTTTAAAGTTTTTGTATCAAAATGATCGGAAACAAGTGGCGGTTTTGCAGTTAAGTCGTTACGTAAGTAATAAACCGCTTCTCCATCTACTTTATACTTATACTTGCTTTCTTCAACAATTTCCATTTCTTTTAATGCTGCTTGATCTTGCTCATTTGGATCATGAATTACAACATCATATACACGTGAGAAGTCTGTCATAATGCCTACATTTTTTTGAAACGCCATACCTGCTGTCATTGCACCTGCGCCTAATGCAATTAGCATCGCTACAGTGCCTAATACTCTCGATAAACTATTTACTCGAAAGCGTAGCTGTGCATATGTAAAACTATTTAAACCCGTTTCATTTCGTTTTTTATTTCCTTTAATTTTCATCACAAAAAATGGGAGCAATGAACTGAAAATAAAATACGTTCCAAGTGTTGTAACGATTGTCGCTATTATAAAACCGACTTCCGCAAATAATTTTATATTCACCATAAAATAGTACCCTGTACTTACTAGTAATATACCAAGTACGGTCATTATAATAATGCGAGTTTTACTTTTCTTCACTTCATCTAGTGTTTCATCTTCACGAATTAACTCTAGTTCTGTTTTACGTAATAAACGGATGCTATTCATTAAACCAGTAATAAAAAATAGTATTAAGAAGAATATAGCTGTAACTATGATTGCTGGTGTATATACAGATGAATAACTACCTTTTGCTGAAATCTCCATGCCATTCATTAAAAAGTTTCCCGCTACACTTGCTAGTAACATCCCTACTAAAATACCGATAATAATACTAACAATACCCATACCGAATGTTTCAATAAATAATAACTGTGCTACTTTTTTCTTTTTCGCTCCAAGCATCATGTACATACCGAGTTCTTTTCTTCTTAATGTAAGTAAAAAAGAATTAGCATATATAATATAAAATACGGTAATGAACGATAGTAATATGGCACCTACCCAAAATACGAGCCTAATACTACTAATAAGACTATTATCTTTCGTAAATTCACTATTCATCGCCATCGTTTGGAACATGTAGAAAATACTAATACTAATAACGAGACCAATAAGTAAAACCATATAATCTTTTAACATCTTTTTCATACTATGACGTGATAATTTGAATAACATAGTCTCGCCCCCTACTTAGACTCAGAAGCTGAGCCCATATGAGCGAGCACACCTAAAATGTCTTGATAGAAATTTTCTCGTGTCCCTTGACGCTTTAACTCTTTATAAAGAAGACCATCTTGAATGAATAAAATACGTTCACAATAACTTGCACTAAATGCATCATGTGTAACCATCAAAATACTTACATTGTGATTTTCATGTAAATCTTGCATCGCTTCTAATAAGCTTTTGGCATTTTTACTATCAAGCGCCCCAGTCGGTTCATCTGCTAATACGATTGCCGGATTATGTACTAAAGCTCGTGCTGCCGCTGTTCTTTGCTTTTGTCCACCAGAAACAGCAGTCGGGTATTTCGTTAAAATTTCAGTAATCCCTAATTTCTTTGCAACCTCATTTACCTTTCCAGTAATTTCACTTGACGGTACACCTTGCAAAGAAAGTGGTAAAGCAATATTTTCATAAATTGATAAGTTTTCAAGTAAATTAAAATCTTGAAAAATGAACCCTAATTTTTGAGATCGAAAATCTGATAATGCATTCCCCTTCATAGAAGTAATATTTGTGCCAGCTATTGTCACACTACCACCTGTCGCTTGATCAAGTGTACTAATCACATTAAGTAAAGTCGTTTTTCCAGACCCAGAAGGACCCATAATCCCGACGAATTCTCCTTCCTTAATATTTAATGATACGCCCCTTAATGCTTTTGACTGATTCTCATTTCTTTTCCCATACGTTTTTTCTACACTTTCTACAGTAACTACATTTGTTGACATCTCTTTCACTCCATCCCTTTTGTATAGAATTAATTTCTCACATATTTCTTATCTTTTTCTCATGTAAATTCTTAAGAATTTTTTAATTCTTCAAACTAAAAGAGTTATACAGGTAACATGAATTTATTTCCTACTTCATATTCTCATTTTTCTACAACTCGTTCCCTCGATTTCGCTTACATTTACCTTACATTTTTGTAAGATAAAAAAGAAAACACACTAATTTCTAATAGTGTGTTTTCTTTACAATCAACATTTTCTATTCTTTATCTCTTCTTCAATACTTGCCACAAATACATCTAGCGCAATAACTTCTGACTTCTCTTCCCCATATTTACGTACATTTACAGCTCCGTTTTCCATTTCCTTATCCCCAATAACAAGAACATACGGTACTTTTTGCATCTGCGCTTCTCTAATTTTATATCCTAATTTTTCATCTCGCATATCCTGCTCAACTCGAATACCAGCTTGCACTAATTTATCTGCAACCTCATTTGCATATTGCACATGCACTGCATTCGAAACTGGAATTACTTTCACTTGAACTGGTGCCACCCAACCCGGGAACGCGCCTCCAAAGTGCTCAATTAATATCGCTAAGAATCGATCTAAAGATCCTAAAACTGCCCTATGAATGACAACTGGTCTTTTCTTTTCATTCTTCTCATCTATATAATTCAAATCAAATTTCTCTGGCATTTGGAAATCAAGCTGAATTGTTCCACACTGGTGACTTCTATTTAAAGCATCTTTAATATGGAAATCAATCTTTGGTCCATAAAATGCGCCGTCCCCTTCGTTCAGTCTATATTTATAATTCAATGAATGTAATACATTTGCTAATGCTGCTTCTGCTTGCTCCCATAATTTATCATCACCCATTGAATCTTCTGGACGAGTAGAAAGTTCTACCTCATATTCGAATCCAAAAGTTTTATATACGTAATCAATTTGTGCCATTACTGATTTAATTTCATCTTCAATTTGTTCTGGTGTTACAAATAAATGAGCATCATCTTGACAGAAAGTACGTACCCTTAATAATCCATTTAATGCCCCGCTAAATTCATGTCGGTGCACTTGACCGAACTCACACATACGAATTGGCAATTCGCGATAAGAGTGTAATTTATTTTTGAACATTAACATATGTCCTGGGCAGTTCATCGGTTTTAATGCGAAACTTTTATTATCTACTTCTGAAAAATACATGTTGTCTTTGTAATGTCCCCAGTGTCCTGATTTCTCCCATAATTCTTGGTTCATCATAAATGGAGTACGTACTTCTTGATAATTGTACTCTTTTTGAATTTCTCTTAAAAATGCTTCTAATTCATTTCGTATAATCTGTCCTTTCGGTAAATAAAACGGCATTCCCGGAGCCTCTTCTGAGAACATAAATAGCTCAAGTTCACTACCTAACTTACGATGATTTCTCTTTGCTGCTTCTTCAACGAAATGTAAATACTCTTCTAATTCTTTTTGAGAAGAGAACGCAACACCGTATATACGCTGAAGTACTTGGTTGTTACTATCCCCTCGCCAATACGCACCAGAAACGTGAGTTAGTTGGAATGCTTTTAAATAACCTGTTGACGGTAAATGTGGCCCTCTACATAAATCTACAAATTCACCTTGTTTATATAGTGTTACACTTTCCTCATCAGGAATCGCTTCTAACAGTTCTAATTTCAAGTGATCATTCATTTCTTGAAACAATTTTTTTGCTTCTTCTCGAGAAACTTCAACTCGTTCGATCTTTATATTTTCTTTTATAATGTTTTTCATTTCTTTTTCGATTTTCGGTAAATCTTCTACGTTTACACTACTTGGAAGATCCATATCATAATAAAATCCATTTTCAATAACTGGCCCTACACCAAGATTTGCATCACCATACAATCTTTTTACTGCTTGCGCTAAAATATGTGCAGCGGAGTGTCTTGCAATTTCTACACCTTCATTTGAATCTACAGTAACGATTTCTACTTCCGCATTTTCTTCAATATTTCGGCGTAAATCATATAACCCATCATTTACTTTCCCCGCGACTGCTTTCTTTTTCAAACTACTGCTAATAGATCCAGCAATTTCTTCTAAAGTAATTCCTTTTACAAATTCTTTCACGCTACCATCTGGAAATTTAATTTCAATCATTTGTTCTTTCATTTTTCATCACTCCATTTCATAATAAAAAGCACACTCATCCCTAAAATAGGGACGAGCGTGCTTATACCCGTGGTTCCACCCAGATTCCCATTGCAAACAATGGCTTCTTTTACGGTAACGTCGCTTACACGGCACTAGATACTTATTTTCCCTAGTGCAGCTCTAAGGTGGTAAGTTATTTTTCTGCGTTAGGAAGTTCTCAGCTTTCCTTCCTTCTCTGTATAACCGGGGAAAATAACTCGTGTCCTTTTCTTCGCTTATTATAAAATTGAATGCAAAAAAGCATATTCATCCCTAAAATAGGGACGAATATGCTTATATCCGTGGTTCCACCCAGATTCCCATTACAAATTGTAATAGCTTCTTTTGCGATAACGTCGCTTACACGGCACTAGATACTTATTTTCCCCAGTGCAGCTCTAAGGTGGTAAGTTATTTTTCTGCGTTAGGAAGTTCTCAGCTTTCCTTCCTTCTCTGTATAACCGGGGAAAATAACTCGTGTCCTTTTCTTTGCTTTTATAATTACATCCATTAATTGTTATTTACTATATCGTATTCATTTTATTTTTGCAAGTGTTAAAAAAAATTTATTTAATAAAAAAGAAACCAAAAATAGAGTTTTGGTTTCCCCTTTACAATTTTACCAATCTTGTGGCTCGTAATTTAAGTCTGAAAATAGACGTCTTTTCTCTTTCTTCGTTAAATCTCTCCATTGCCCAACTGGTAAATTATTTAATTCGATATTCATAATTCTCGTACGTTTTAACGTGTATACTTGATAACCTAACGCTTCACACATACGGCGAATTTGGCGATTTAATCCTTGTGTCAAAATAATTTTAAACTCATATTTTGATAACTGTGTGATCTCACAAGGAAGCGTTTTTGTACCCAAAATTTTCACACCAGCTGCCATTTTCTCTAAAAACTCCGGTGTAATCGGCTTATCTACTGAAACGATATATTCTTTCTCATGTTTGTTTTCAGCACGTAAAATCTCATTAACAATATCGCCATCATTTGTTAACAAAATTAAGCCGTCTGAGTCTTTATCGAGACGTCCAATATGACTAATTCGTAAAGGATGATTCACTAAATCGATAATATTTCCTTTTACTGATTTTTCACTTGTACATGTAATACCTACTGGTTTATTTAAAGCAATATATACGTGATCTCGAGCAATGCGAAGTTGCTCTCCATTTACGCGTACGTCATCACCTGGATTTACTTGGTCACCAATCTTTGCAACCTTACCGTTAATAATTACTCTTCTCTCATTAATTAATTTATCTGCTCCACGTCGAGACGCTTTTCCAGCTTCACTAATAAATTTATTGATACGCAAATTAGGCACATCCTTTTCTAAAAAAATTTCAAGCTCACACTGCTTCTACCGTACAATACAAAAGGGTAAGCCTCCTATTATAACTTAAATATATTAACATGAAAGGGTATATAACGTCTTCTATTAATTTCTCATTTATAAGAAATTATCTTTATTATACATTCATTTATGCACTTTTTCCGTTCTTAATATACAAGCCATTCTTCCTTGCATACAGCTTCTTTACCTCTTATATCTTCTATATCTTCATGAATATTAGCTAGTTTATACAACTCAGGGAAAATCTCTTCCACATAATGTTGGTGAGTTATTTCATCTTTCCAATACGTTAACACTATGTAACGGTTTTTATTTTTTAAAGACCTCGCCATTACTCCACCTAACATCCCTATCGCTTTTTCCATTCCTTTATTCCAAATTGTTTCTTGTTTATGTAAAAAATACTTTTCTTTTTCCACCTTTACATCACATATAGCAGCTCTAACGAATGATCCTCCTATAACAATGTCTTTCAAAGGCGTATCAGTAATATCATACAACGTTTGAAATAGTTCAATTTCACATGAGAGAAACGTATCCTCTTGATTACTATTTAAATAAATTGTATCGTGAGCACCATTCATAAATGATTGATACGCACCCCTATCATTCCATAAAGTAAATACACACGCCTCATTATCATTCCATCCACCAAATTGTCCATGAAATCCATCTAAATGCTGTATATCACACCATTTTTCTTGTGCTTTTGAAAACAATTCCTTTTTCTCTTCTTCTACCTTACAGTAGATTGTTTTTAATAACATTCCTATATCCCCCTTGTCATAAAACCCATTTTCCAATCGCAATCCTTTCTACTATTCCACCTACACGAACGTTAAGATCATTTATTTCTATTGCTATTGAATGCATTTTCTCATTCAAAATTTAATGACTAACCGTACATACTGCAAGTTGATTCCCTGTACACTTACCTCGCGAATAGATATTAAGAATAATAAAATTCAAAGTCCTTGCCTCTCTTACTTTATTCAATAATCTTTGTTTACATAATAAAATTATATAACATCTAAATTCTTCTCTGCCCTTTCTATCAGCCATTCACCAAACGTATCTAAAAATAATAAAATTTCATTTATATCATTCACTGGCTCAATTACATATTGTAATGCTTTTCTCATATTTTCTTCTTGTTCGGGAAAATGCTTACTAAATAGTGTATACGCTGGGTATAAATCTCTCGAATACAGCCCTTCTCTATCAATAGTTAATGCCAGGCCTGCCCTGATTATGATCTTCATTATCCAACGACAACAATCTACTATATCATCCACACCTTTATTATGAATTAACTCTTTACGAGCTTGTCCAATTTGTTTCCGCAATTGAATAAGATGTTCATAGGCTAACTCCTGACTTACTTTATATTTAGGTAAAGACACTTTAACGTCTTCACCCACTATACATACACTATGCGTTTGTATCATAAAGCTTATAAAAGAAAAACCATTGGGATTTATCACCTCTTTTTCACTGTAAAAACTTAACTCTACTCCTGATATACAATTAAACTTTTGTAACATTCGAGCTTCTAGCTTCTTTCGCCAATTTAAGTCTATTAATTTAGGATCCTTTCGCACTAATATAATTACATCTATATCGGCAATTCCTTCCATTCCAATCCCTCTTGGAATAGAACCTCTTATATACACACTGTGCAAATGATCCTGTAACATTTCACAACAAGTATTTTTTATTTCTCGTATGCCCCCCATAAATATAGGTTGGATTTTATCAATATGTGAATCATTTATAATATATCCTTCATCGTCTGTAGGACAAAAACGACCTATTCTCTTTATACTTGGCAAATAATCAGCTCATTTCCATACATAATGTTCTTTTATTCCATACGCATAACTATTATAATTCAAATAATTCAGAATTAAAAACCTAAAAAATAGGAAGTAAACATCCTTGTAGTATCGCTTACTTCCTAACACATTTATCATCAATTATTTTTCAAATAAATAATACGTAATTTCTCCAGGATAATGTAATACGGTTACATTCCGCTCACCTTTTTTAAAACTAACAGTATGCCCATTTTCACCTAACTTCTCCCATCCACGTGCCTTTGTAATAGGCATTACACTTATGTATTTATAATGCTTTTCATTATCATCTTTAATATGTATCGCTGACATTGGCAATGGAAAATCTTCAATTTCAGATTCTTTGTTCATATATATGAGTGCAAATAAGCCAACTACTAACATAGCCGCTGCTATATTTGAAACTAGTTTTCTTCTGCTCTTTTTCACTAATAATCCCCTTTTCTCACACATTCTTTCATTATTTTACTAATTTTAATTATTTATGCATAGAAAAAATATAATTAAAATCAAATCTAGACATATTCTCTATTTCCAATAACATTATTAACGTATATTATAATTATTAGATTTTATTTTTGGAGGCGTTACATATTGAAGAAATCATTTTTAAATAAATGGGCAATTATAGTTTCTATTGTTATCATTGCAAGTACGGTTTTTTATGCAATTAATGATAAAAATACAAACGAAAAAGCAACTTTAGAAACAGTTGATACAAAATCATTCAAAACCAATTTACAACCTAAAATTAATGAATTGACTACTAATTATAATAACATCATCGAAAAAGATTGGTTGCCTGCCTGGGAAGAGATTAACACGAATGGAGATTCAGTAGATCGAAATAAACTATTAGTTACAATGAATGCTGTTTCCAAACAATATGAAAACATTATGAATGAAATAGACACTTTGAAAATTAAAGAAAATATATCGGAAGTAAAAATACAAGAACAACTAGTTTATTTCACAACTGAATTTAAGGCTGCTTCTAAATTTATGAAAAACGCGGCAGATTTAATTATAGACGGAGCCACTAACTCTACTCCAAACAGTGCGATAATTGAAAATACAAAACATGCTTTAGGGCTTGCAGATCAACATATTGTCATCGCTTTATCTACTTTAAATGAAGTCGAAGAGAAATTAGGACTTGCAAAAAAATAAATTTGTTTACTATTTTAAAATAAAAAAAGATTGCAATTCACATTTTGTCTGTCTATAATATTTTTATTGATTTATTATCAATACGTTTAAATTATTAATTTTATAATTCGGATGAACCATTCAGGAGAAGGTCTATTGATCTACCGACGGGGCAAGAAGTTAGTAAACGAACTTTGAAACTCTCAGGTCTTGGTTACAAGTAGAACTGCATGGGGACGAATCTCTGGAGAGACTCCCTCTCGCTTATATATAGCGCGGAGGAAAACGAGCGCCGAAGGAGCAAATCCGCTATTTTAGTGGATAATCTCTCAGGTAAAAAGGACAGAGACAAGCGAAAGAAAATGCCGATTTGTATCGGTTTATTTTTCTATTCCTTGTTTCTCCAGAGACCATTTCATTTACTTGAAGTGGTTTTTATTTTTTCTAAAAAAAGGAGAATAAAGATGGAGACAGTAGGTAAAGCATTAGAACAAATGAATCATTATGTGTGGGGATTACCAACTTTGTTATTACTCGTTGGGACTGGTATCATTCTCACAGTGCGTCTAAAAGGTTTACAGTTTAGTAAATTATTATACGCTCATAAACTTGCATTTAAAAAATCAGAAGATACATCTTCCTCTGGAGATATTAGTCACTTCCAAGCACTCATGACAGCTATGGCGGCAACGATTGGTATGGGAAATATAGCTGGCGTAGCAACCGCAGTAACAATTGGTGGTCCTGGTGCAGTTTTTTGGATGTGGATTACCGCTTTATTTGGAATGGCAACAAAGTATGCCGAAGCAATTCTTGCAGTGAAATATCGTGTTAGTAATGAAAATGGCGAATACTCTGGTGGACCCATGTATTATTTAGAGCGTGGTTTAGGTAAGAAATGGCTTGCCATTTTATTCGCTCTATTTGGTACAACTGCTTCTTTCGGTATCGGTAATATGGTGCAATCTAACTCAGTTGCAGAGGCGATGCGAATTAATTTCTCTTTTCCTCCTGCTTTAACTGGTATATTCATGTCGTTTTTAATCGCGATTGTTATTCTAGGCGGTGTGAAAAAAATCGGAAAAGTTACAGGATACATCGTTCCTATTAAAGCTTTCTTTTATATCATTGCTGGTCTTATTATTATTTTCTATCACTACGATCAAATTCCAGAAGCATTTTTACTTATTTTTTCCGGTGCATTTAATGGGACTGCAGCCGCTGGTGGTTTCATCGGTGCAACAGTTACGTCAGCGATTCAAATTGGAATGGCTCGTGGTGTATTTGCGAACGAAGCTGGTTTAGGAAGTGCTCCTATCGCGGCCGCTGCAGCAAAAACAGATTCACCTGCAAAGCAAGCACTTGTTTCTATGACTGGTACTTTTCTTGATACATTTATCGTATGTACCATTACAGGACTTGTTTTAATTACAACTGGTGCATGGAAATCAGGTAAAACTGGAGTTGAAGCTACAACACTTGCATTTCAATCGGTATTCGGTACTGCTGGTAGTATGATTCTCGGTATCGCAATCATTCTATTCGCCTACTCTACTATTTTAGGTTGGTCGTATTACGGTGAAAAATGTGTAGCTTATTTATTTGGAGAAGGTGCTGTTCGGTATTATAAAGCAATCTTCATTGTCATGATTGCTATTGGCGCTAATTTAAAACTAGGAATCGTATGGACATTTGCTGATATCGCAAATGGACTTATGGCGATTCCAAACTTAATTGGTCTTATTGGATTAAGTGGTATTGTTGTTGCTGAAACGAATCGCTTTTTACGAGCAGAGAAATTGAAAGAAAATCATAAAAAACAGGCAAGTTAGTCACTTTAAAAAGGAATGGCTCATTTAAAATAAGCCATTCCTTTTTGCTCTATTCCAATTCTTTTTCCTTCTGAACCATATGTAAATAAAGTACAAAATCCATCATTGTTGATGAATAACCAAGTTGACGAATCATTGCTGAAATATTTCCTCTATGATATGTACCATGATTTACGACGTGTTGCACTAATTCTAAAATCGAAGTTTCTAATTTCCCTACATATGGATTCTCGATAACAAATGCACCATTTACATCTTGTAATGTACTTAGAAATTCTTTATATTGATTAGCCATATTTATAAACATTTTTTCTAATTCATTTATCGATTTTGTATCGATTTGTTTTTTTAACTGTTCACGATCTTGTATTGCTTCATTCATACTTTTACCATGCAATATGTGTAACCATACTTGATCTGTAATATAAATATGCGCAAAAGTATCTTTAATTGATGGGAATACACTCTGTATCTGTTCATTAAAAATTGTCTCATAGTTTGGTAACTCTTTTAATCGATTGAATAATCGTATATTAGCCCAATCATGGTAATCAAATTGTTTTAACATATAATCTTTCAATCTAAATCGCCTCCTTATTGTATGAAACGAATACTTTGTTTCTTCCTTTCCGATTCTCTATCAGCCTTTGCAATCCCTTTTTCTTCAACTACATATTTATTTATAGTTTTATAATTTACATACGTATTAAATTCCATTTGAAATGGAAACGGTGTAATCCGAATTGTTTCTTCATCTACCCATTCAGCTTGTATAAGTTTACCGTCCTTGCTATTAAACATTTCTGTTCCTTCAAAACCATCTTTAAACAAATCAATTTCATCATTCTTTTTTACACCAGGTTGGTTCATACATACATATAAAGAAAGTTCATCACAAAACTTTAGTAGTCTATAATGTTTATCGAAGATCGAAAATTGTTCTTTTGTTAACGTTTTCAATATTCTTTTTTGTCGTTCCAATTCATGTTTATAAAAGGACATCATCTCTTCATCTTCCTCGTTTAACGGAAATGATAAAAAGTGTTTACTACAAAGTAATGCTCCGTATGGATTAGAATCTTCAATTTCATTCAAACCAATCGTATAAAAGACAAAACGTAATGAGCTTGGACAGTCCATAAATGTATATGGAATATTTTTAGCATCATTCAAAATTGGTACTTTATCAAGTTCTATCCATCCTCTATCATGCTCATATATTGCATCTAGTGCCTCTTTTAAGTATGTTTTATTTTCAAAAAATTCTTCTTTTATGTGCCTTGCAATCTCTCCAGCCAAAAAACCATGATCATGTTGACGAATTAATATACTCTCTTTCACATTCTTTTCACGAAAAATCATCTGTATACTCCCCCTCATCCTCATAATATAGCTTTTTGTATACATCAATTCTTAATTAATGCTTAATATTAGCAGGGATTCAGTCTCTTGCAACGAAATTAACATAACTATATAGCATTCTTTCTAATCATAGTGATAGCTTTATCTTTACTATCCATTATACTAAAACTTTCATTCTAAAAAATTTTTTATGAGGTGAAAAAATGAACAAAACAGAATTAGTTAAAAATGTGGCACAATCAGCTGATATTTCTCAAAAGGATGCTTCTGCAGCTGTACAATCCGTATTTGACACAATTGCTACTGCATTACAATCTGGAGATAAAGTTCAATTAATCGGTTTTGGAACTTTTGAAGTGCGAGAAAGATCAGCTCGTACAGGTCGTAATCCGCAAACTGGAGAAGAAATCCAAATTGCTGCTGGGAAAGTTCCAGCATTTAAAGCTGGGAAAGAGTTAAAAGAAGCTGTAAAATAAACAAGAAACCAGCCTCTAAAAGGCTGGTTTCTTGTTTATTTCTCAAAGTGTTATAGAAAACTTAAATACTTACGCTACACTGCGATACTCTTCTTCATTTTCTTTTTTCTTAGTCGGTTCCTGAATTAAAATTGCGATAATAAGCGATACGACACATAATACGCCAATCACCATGAAAGTTGGTTTGAATCCACCTAGAATTGCACCAATGAAAGAACCTGCTAGCGCTCCAAGACCGAAGCCTTGATACACGAATCCATAGTTTTTACTATGATTCTTCATACCGAAGAAATCACCGACAATAGCTGGGAAAATAGTGATATTTCCACCAAAGCAAAACGCTACACTTGCTACACATACGAAGTAGATACCGTAATTTAAATCTACGAAACTTAGAACTAAGACTGAAGTAGCCATAGCAACAAAAGTACCAGTAACAATTTTTAAACGACCGATTTTATCTGATAATGGCCCTAGAATGATACGACCTAACGTATTGAAGATTGCAACCATAGCCACTGCATTAGCTGCTGTTGTTGCACTAAGTCCTACAAGTTGAACACCGATGTCTTTTACCATACCAATTAAGTATAATCCACTCATACATGACGTGAATAACATAATGAATAAAAGGTATGCTTGTTTTGTGCCTAACATTTCTTTTGTTGTATAGTCCTTACTGTTTGTTTCACTCACTGCACCCTTATCTGCAGCCTGATGAATTAAGCAAGCACCAAGTACTATCATAACTGTAACAATTAATCCCCAGTATATAAACGCTTGCGATACACCAACTGAATCAATTAACTTTGCGTTAATGTATTTAAATATTAAGCTACCCGTACCATATGCAGAAACTGATATACCTGCAATTAAACCTTTACGCTCTGGAAACCACTTTATTAAATTAGATAGTGAAGTGATATATGCTGTACCATCTGCGTACCCTACAACAACTCCTGCTAGTAAGTAAAGTATTACTAATGATGAAGCTTGTGAACTAAGCATTAATCCCATTCCTAATGCTAGTCCAGCAATCATAATAAGCTTACGAAGCCCCCATTTTTCTTGCAATTTACTCGCAAACAAAGTTGAAAGCGCTAAAGAAAGACTAGTAATTGAGAAAGTTATAGCAACGGCGTTAAGACTCCAACCGTATTTACTCACTAAAGGTTGATTGAATAAGCTCCATGTATATATGGTTCCAAGTCCCATTTGTACTATGACTGTACCAAGGACAATAAGCCATGGGTTAACAGATGATTTTTTCATACGATCTCTCCTCTTCTTTTTATTTCAATGCTATTCGCTAAATATGCTTTTTTTATGTTCATTTTGGCCACCCCTTTTGATCTAACAACTTCATTGTATAGGATGTCTCTATCTTTGTAAGCGATTACAAGTCGGAACGTCAAATATATAGAATCAGTTACATAAAACAACGGATGAAATACAAAAAGCTACTTATTAAATACGTAGCAACTATTTATTTTACATAAATACAACTTATAATTGTTTTTAAATTTTGTTTTATAATTGAAGAAACTGATCTCTATACTTCGAAAAATAATACTGCCATCCCTAGCTCTACTTTACGTTTAGGACCACATATTGTCTCTCTATTGAATCGTTTGTTTAGTTGAATAACTTACATAGAAATGTTGGTTCACTAATTCTGAAAAATTTTACTTTGCATATAATAAACTAAATATAACTTTTAACATAGTCACACTTTATAGTTTTTCTTAAATCACAAATAATTTATTGATAAATAAAACTAAATATTCACTAATATAACTATCCGTGGTTTAATATATATAATAAATAAATAATTCAGTCTTAATGAGGAGGTACTATGAAAGCAAACGTAGGGGATACTATACTTTTTCAACGGAATAATTTAAAGATTACTGGATCTGTACTAAAACTATATACTGAATCGGTCTTAGTTGAAATTACAGATGTAAGCGGAGGTACTTTTGAATTTGATCGAACGATTGTAAATCATAAAAACTATAAAATTTTAAATACAAATATATAAAAACAATAAAAAATAGCCTCTGCTGTTGAGCAGAGGCTATTTTTTATTATAGTACTTCATTAATTTATATATCCTAAAACACTAACAATCTTACTCGCTTTTAAATTATTAATGTAATAATAAATTTCTAATCCTCTTCTTTCTGCACGTAACACTTTACCTTTCATTTTTGATAAATGTTGCGAAACAGTCGATTGTGGAATATTCAGCAATTCTGTTAATTGTGTTACATTACAAGTTTTTCTCGTACTTAATTCATTTACAATCTGTAATCGGATTGGATGCGCCATAATTTTTAAAATATCTACATCTTCTTCTGAAACTACACTTTTTTTCATCTCATTCGTATATGTTGTCATATGACATTCCCCTTTTATATGAATTCCTTTTGATAAAGTACCATTTCCAAAAACAGCAAAAACCCTTTTCAAAACCTTCATATAGAAATAAAAGGATTTTAAATTCCCAAAAATAGAACTTACAATTTATTCACTTTGTTTATTTGGTACATATACATAATACAATTTTAATATGTGCTGTATGTGAAGTTAGCATAAATTTATAATGAAGATTTTTCAAATAATTTACATCCAACTAGATACTTCTACACTATCCAGTGATTTTAACATATTTTAGGCAATTGTATATACTATGTACAAAATACATGTTGCTTAGGAGGGATTCATATGCCTACGATGTTGCAAGAAGAAGTTGAAGAAGCGCGGGAAACATATGTCAGTCGTATCATATTAGTTGGTGGATCAACTTTATTTTTGGTAGGTGGAATTATATCCGCAATTTCAGCTTTTAAAGCTTATAACCGTTTAGAAAATACACCACCTTCTTCAAATAACTCATAGTCATATTGTCTATTTCTTTCTATAATACAAATAAAAAAGCCAGTGCTATATTGAAATACGTTTGTAATTCAGTATAACACTGGCTTAATACTATTTCTTTCTATAGATTGTAGCTATCTAGTAATTCCCACACTTACTTCACCACAAACTTCGTCTGACTACAGCCATCCTTCTGCTTCGTTACTTCTAACACAGCTGGCATTGCGTTTTTCAGCTCTTGAACGTGGGAAATGACACCGATAAAGCGGCCTGATTTTTGTAAGTCAATTAGGGCGTCAACCGCTTTTGTTAATGACTCCTCATCTAATGAACCGAAACCTTCATCGATAAACATCGTTTCGATGGAAATACCACCTTCATACGCTTGAATTACGTCTGCCATTCCGAGCGCTAAGCAAAGTGATGCATTAAATTTCTCTCCGCCAGATAATGTTTTTACATCACGAGTTTGGCCAGTGTATGCGTCATATACATCTAAACCTAATCCACTTTGACGGTTTCTCTTTTCAACTCGCTCACTTCGTTTCAAATAAAATTGTCCATTTGATAGTTTACGTAGTCGTTCGTTTGCAATTTGAACAATTTGTTCTAAATACTCAATTAAAATGTATCGTTCAAAGGATATACGACTTTCATTATCCCCTTTCATTACTTCATATAAATCAACAAGTTCCTGGAACGCTTTTTCTTCCTCATGAATTTGTTCATCAATTCGTCTAATATTCTCATTTAAATCTGAAATATATGTTACAGCAGTTTGCGCACGTTGACGTTTTTCTTTAATAATATCAAGGTTAATTTCGAATTCTTGTATTTGCTCACCTAACGTTGTAATATCCATATACTCTTTATCTTTTAATTCAGCACTTAACTCTTCGATTTGTTTTGCAAGCACTTCAAGAGATGAATAATAACTTTGAATTTCTTTTTGCAACGTCTCCATCTCAGCATCATTTAACTTCGCTTCTTTATATGTTACTTGATCTGTAAATCCAGCCTGCTCTAGTTCATTCATAAAGCGTGTAAAAGTCTCTTCTTTCTTCACTTTTGCACTTTCAGATTGATTAGAAGCACTTTCATACTCTGCTTGAACACGTATACTTTCATTTTGCCAATGTTGATACGCTTCTTGTACCTTATTCCATTCTTCTTCCATCAATCTCAGTTCTTGTATAGCTTGGTCAAACTGAACTTTCCAAGCTTGTACTGTTTGTAAATTTTCTGGAATATTTTTTTTATCATGTTCATATGAAGTACGAAGCTGCATACACTCCATTTCAATACGGTGCTGTATTGTTTCGACTTCTCGCTTTTGTTTCTGAAATTCTTCAATTTTTTCTTCTACACTCTTTATATTTACAGCAACTTGCTTACGTGTTTCTTCACTTTCTTTTAACGCCTTAACTTCTGCTGCTAATTGTTTTCCTTTTTGAACGAGCGCACTGTATGTTTCAACTAATTGTTCGGAATGGTACCCTCGCTTCATTACTTCTTCTATCACCTGGTCATATTGTAATCGATAGAAATTCCATTTCTCCTCTAATTGAACATGTAATTTTTCAGCAACATTCTTTTTTTCTCTTAAATCATTTAACTCTTTTTCATCAATCACATCACTTTGCTCTGTAGCTTTTTTCGGATGGTTCAAGCTACCACATACTGGGCAAGATTCACCATCATGTAAATGAAGCGCTAATATACCAGCTTGTTCACTTAACCAGCGGCGTTCCATATTTTCATATGCATTTACTGCTATTTGCATCTTATTATATGCTGCTTCTTTTTCTTGCTCGAATTTTTGTTTTTCTTGCCAAACATCATATGCTTGCTTTAAAACCTTTGCATCTTCTCGCATATTCGTTAATTCTTCTACTTTAGCTACATATTGCTCAAGTGCTTGTTCTAATTGTTGTAATTCACTAGACATTCTCTGTTTTTGATTTGTGTGCTCTTCTAACTGTCGATCTAGCTTTTGCATATTTTCTTTTAACTTTTCTATTTGAAGTTCAGCATTTTGTAAATTCAACTTCTTCTCAGCTAATGATGCAATAATTGGTTGTAACTCTTCTAATCTTTGAACGAGTTTTTTCGCATCTTCTCGTTCAGATTCTTTATTCTTTACTGTTTCATATTTTTTTTGAGCAAGTTCAAAACTGTTCATTATATGCTCTTTTTTCGCGATGATCTGTTTTAATAAACTTTCAATCTTTTGCTCATTAAACATCGCTTCCTCATACCATTGCTCAAATGGCAATAAACGCTTTGCTTGTTCCGCACGTGTAAAGGATTTTTCTTTTATTTCAACTGCTGTGCGATTATTTTGTAAAGTATTGTATTTCTCATTCTTCTGTTCTAAATCATTAAATTTTTCATTTACAGATTTTGCCGTATGAAAGCGCTCCTCTGCTTCTTTTAATTGCTTCATTTGAGCATTTTGTTCTACTTGTAATTGCTCAGCCTCCACTCTATAAGTAGTTATTTCTTGCTCTAATGCCTCTACTACTTGATGTGTATTCACATGCTCCTGCTCTATTAAAGTTTCTAACAACGCCCCATCTCGAATTGGCAATTTAAATACATTGCGAAAATGTAGCTCTCGTTCCTTTTGTTTTTCTTGTAAGACATCTTTCCATTGTTTACGTTTTTGATCTAGTAACTCACGCATTAATTTATAACGGTCTGTTTTAAAAATACGACGTAAAATCTCTTCTTTATTTTCCGTTTCAGACGTTAATAACTTTCGAAATTCCCCTTGTGGCAACATGACAATTTGGCTAAATTGATGTTTACTTAATCCAATCAAATCTTCTACTTTTTTATTTACGTCCGTTACATGAAAACGATCAACAGCAGGAACCTTTTCTTCATCAATAACTTCATATAACTCTACTGCATGTCCTGTAACTGTCTTGTTCCCGTGCTTTTTATGGCCAAGTTGTCGTTTTATTTCATAACATTTCCCTTTTAACTGAAAGGTTAGTTCTACACTTGTATAAACATTATCATCAGCAAACTGACTTCGAAGCATACTTGTATCACTACGTTCTTCTCCACTAGCCTCACCATATAATACATAACAAATCGCATCAAAAATCGTTGTTTTTCCAGCTCCAGTGTTTCCGGAAATAGCGAAAATACGATGCTCTCCAAGATCGTCAAAGTTGATTACTTCTTTCTGTTTATATGGTCCAAATGCTGTCATAATAAGCTGAATCGGTCTCATCCTCGTTCACCTTCCCGTTCTTGCACTGTTTGTAATACTTCTATAAATAGACGTTCTTTTTCTTCTGATAAATCTAGACCTTTCATTTCTTTATAAAAAGCCTTTAAAAGAGATACATCATCCATTTTATGTCTGGAAACAGTCACTTCATTTGTATCTGTCAATTCTCGTCTTTGAAGCGCTCTTTCAACGTGCATTGCATTTGGATATACGGAGCGTATTTTCTCCATTGGCTGTAAGACAGGATTTTCATCTAATAATTTTACGAATACGTAATCTTCACTTACCGGATGCTGTAATAATTCATCTATTTTCGCTTCTACTGTTCGCATTTTACGACGTGGTGAAAGTAATCTTTTTTCAATTGTTGCTTCACCCTCTTCATCCAGTTCCACAATATAATATCCTTTTTTATGTTTCTCTTCAGAAATAGAATAAGCAAGTGGCGAACCTGAATATCGAATGGTCTCATTACGTACGAAATGCGCTTGATGTAAATGTCCAAGCGCTGTGTAATGAAACTTATCAAAATAATGACTATTTACATATTCAGCACCACCAATTGAAAGTGGTCGTTCTGCATCACTTGTATTCTCTTCTGCTTCACCTGCTGAAGTTACAAATGCATGTCCAACAAATACATGTCTAGCTTCCTTATCCATCGTTTCAGAAAGTTCATTCATAAAAATGCGCATCGCATCATCATGAGAACGTACATCTTCATTTTTCAATACATGTCTAACTATACTAGGATCCGCATATGGAACGAGATGAAAGTGGACCTCTCCATATTCATCATTTAATACAACAGGTTCATATGGAAATTGAAATTGTCCTACAATATGTAGTCCCTGTTTTTTCATTAAGCTACTTCCAAAATGGATACGATCTGGACTATCATGGTTCCCTGCAACTGCGATAACTGGTGTTTGTAAATCAATAACTATCTTTTGCAAAACATCATTTAATAAATCTACTGCTTCTGTAGGTGGGATTGCTCGATCATATAAATCCCCCGCAATAATTACAGCATCTGGTTTTTCCTCTTCAACAGCTTGTACAAATTGATCTAACACAATCTTTTGATCTTCAGTCATATACACGCCGTGAACAAGCTTACCTAAATGCCAATCCGCTGTATGAAATAACTTCATATTTTCCTTCTCCTTTTAATTTACTGTTTTTAGTGATACAAGTTGGTAATTTACAATAGTTTTTCCGTCCGCCCACTCTAGCTTTTGTACAATTGCACTACCAATTCTTTCTTCATTTGTTTTATATAAAGGTAATATTTCTTGAACTGTAAATAAGTGATAACCATCCAAGTTTAATTGAAATATGTTTTCTTCTATATGTAATCTTACTTCTTTTTCATTTGAAACAATTTTTGTGTGCATCTCAAATTTCATAATAGATACAACCCCTTTTTATAATCTCTACATTTTAATAGTATAGTGGCTATGCAAGATTGACAAGTAAATACAAAGCAAAGTACACACTTTTCTATTGTTATTTGTTTTGTATTTTTTATATAAAATACGGTATGTGAAATTTTATGAATTTCTAAAATAAAAATGTCTATTATGACACCTTTATTTTTGTATAAAGTCTTTCATTACATAGTATAAAACTGTTATTAAAACGATTGCTACAAAAAATGCAAACACTGCAACAATATATCCATCTTTATTTAATAAAATGCAAAAAGAGATCGATAGTATAAAAATCGGAAATACGAGACGTACTTTATCCTTCACTTCTTCTGTCGTATCTGTATGATGAAAATACTGCGTTATCCCTATCATTAAAGAAGACAAAATAATTACAGACAATAGTAAAGGTCCTGGCATTCCGATTTCTCCTTTCTCTATTTCTAATTCCATACAAGTTTTTCATTCATTATAATTAAACAATTCATTTTTCTCTTTTTTGAAATCATTACGCACAAATTCACACATATATAATAGCTCTTTTATCACTATAACTTCAAATAATTACACTTATAGTAATGTTGTAATATTCACCCTTCGTTTCCGAAATCCTGCAAATATAACTCGTCAAAATATGCAGTAGATAAAGTTAAACTTTCATGAGCAGAATACCGTTCATTCATACAGATTCTTCACATACAAATAATCAGACATTAGCACTTACCGCCAACTTTAGACAAAATTTATAAAGGACATTTCAATACGTATCAAGAATTAAGAATAAGAGGATATATAAGGGAGGATGAATCATGACTGAACACGTTTTATTTTCTGTTAGTGAAAACGGCGTTGCATCAATTACTTTAAACCGTCCAAAAGCACTTAATTCTTTATCTTATGACATGTTACAACCAATTGGGCAAAAACTAAAAGAGTGGGAACACGATGAACGCATTGCAATTGTCGTATTAAAAGGTGCTGGCACAAAAGGTTTCTGTGCTGGCGGTGATATTAAAACACTCTATGAAGCTCGTTCAAATGACATTGCATTACAGCATGCGGAACGATTCTTTGAAGAAGAGTATGAAATTGATACTTATATTTATCAATATAATAAACCGATTATCGCTTGTTTAGATGGAATTGTAATGGGCGGTGGTGTTGGCCTTACAAATGGTGCGAAATATCGAATTGTAACTGAGCGTACAAAATGGGCAATGCCTGAAATGAACATCGGCTTCTTTCCAGATGTCGGCGCTGCATATTTCTTAAATAAAGCACCTGGATATACAGGTCGTTACGTTGCTTTAACAGCATCTATTTTAAAAGCTGCTGATGTATTATTTATTCATGCTGCTGATTACTTTATGACATCTGATTCCTTACCTGCTTTTCTTACGGAACTAGAACATGTAAATTGGCACGCTGAAGATGTACATACTCGTTTAAAAGCAGTTATTCAAACATTTACATCCACTCCTACCCTAGAAAGTGAACTCGCTGCTTCATTAGAAGAAATTAATTCACACTTTTCTTCACAAACAATTGAAGAAATAATCCAATCTTTAGAAAAAAGAGACAGCGAATTCGCCTTACAAACAAAACAACTATTATTATCAAAATCACCTATTTCATTAAAAGTAACATTAAAACAACTTTTGGATGGTGAAGGAAAATCTGTTGAAGAATGTTTCGCTACAGACCTTGTACTTGCTAAAAATTTCATGAGACATGAAGATTTCTTCGAAGGAGTACGATCTGTTGTTGTTGATAAAGATCAAACTCCAAATTATAAATATAAACAGTTAAGTGATGTTTCAGAAGAAGATGTAAATCGTTTCTTTAATTTACTTAACGCATAACAATGAGGCTATATAGTAGTGTATTCACAGCTACTATATAGCCTCATTTTCATTTAATAATTTTTAACAAAATTTAATTTTATTAAATTAAATTTTGTGCTACACTAATTTTAATCGAATATTCTAAAAACAAAAGGAGGAGCGACTATGATAGAAAATTATCTTCTTTTCATCATTATGTCTATTTGTTTAATCATTTTACCTGGTCCAGATACAGCAATGGCTACGAAAAACACATTAGTTGCTGGTAAGGTGGGCGGAGTAAAAACGGTACTCGGTACATGTGTTGCACTTTTAATTCATACTTTAGCAGCAGTAATAGGCCTTTCTGCACTTATTGTAAAATCAGCTCTCTTATTTTCTATTTTCAAGTATGTGGGCGCTCTTTATTTAATCTATATTGGTATTAAAGCCCTTTTAGCCGTAAAAAACAAAGGAAGTCTAGATACAGAAGATGTATCTATAAATAATGACAACGAACATGCTTCTTGTTTTCGACAAGGCTTTCTCACTAATTTATTAAACCCTAAAGTTGCAGTCTTCTTTTTAACTTTCTTACCGCAATTTTTAAACCCAAATCATAATACATTTATTCAGCTTCTCATTATGGGACTGACTTATCTCGTTTTAACAGTCATTTGGTTTGCTTTTTATATATTTTTAATTGATAAAATTAGTGCTTTTATGAAGAAACCGAAGACGCAAAGTTATATTCAAGGTCTTACAGGAGTCGTCTTAATTGGGTTCGGTATTAAACTAGCTTTAGAAAAAAATAATTAATAAAACGAAAAACACCACCTTTTAAGAGTGGTGTTTTTTATTTTACAATTAATTAGGAAAAAGAATCCCTCACTGATTAAAGTTTCACTTTATCCCGCATTAACGGGCAGTAAAATCCTCACCTCCAACGCTCAGCGAAAGCAAAAAGGAGATAGGTGGGGGATCAACTGCCCGTAAACGCCCGATTGATTCAACTAATAATCAATGGGGGATCCCCCCCACTGATTAAAGTTTCACTTTATTAAAACCAGCGCTCAGTTACAACCTTTTTGCGTGTATAGAATTGAACACCATCCGTACCGTTTGTACCTAAATCACCAAAGAAGGAAGCTTTATTTCCTGCAAATGCGAAGAATGCCATTGGTGCTGGAACGTTTACGTTTACACCGATCATACCCGCATCAATATTATCACGGAATGTTTGAGCATGCTTACCATTTGAAGTGTAAATAACTGCACCATTTGCAAACTTAGATTGATTTGTTAGTTTAATACCTTCTTCTAAGTCTTTCACTCTTACAATGCTTAATACAGGAGCGAAGATCTCATCTTGCCAAATTTTCATTTCTTGATTTACGCCATCGAAGATTGTTGCCCCAACAAAGTATCCTTCTCCAACTTCTTCATTAATTTTACGGCCATCTACTAATAAAGCAGCTCCATCTGCTACTCCGCTATTAATATAGCCTAAAACACGTTCTTTATGAGATTCACGGATTAATGGTCCAACATAATTCTCTTCGTTAAAACCATCACCTACTTTTAACTTCTTCGTTTCTGCTACTAACACATCAATAAATTCATCAGCAATTTCATCAACTACTGCTACTACTGAACATGCCATGCAGCGTTCTCCACTACTTGCGAATGCAGATCCAATTACACCTTGTACTGTCTTTTCCAGATTGCAATCTGGCATTACAATCGCATGGTTTTTCGCACCTGCTAACGCTTGTACACGTTTTCCGTGTTTTGTACCTGTTTCATAAACGTAACGAGCTACTGGCTCAGATCCAACGAATGAAACAGCTTGAATATCTTTATTTTCTAAAATACTATTTACAACATCTTTTCCGCCTTGTACTAAATTTAGTACGCCTTTTGGGAAGCCAGCTTCATAGAATAATTCTACAAGTCGCTCTGCTAAAAGTGGTGTTCTTTCAGATGTTTTTAATACGAATGTATTACCGCAAGCAATTGCAAGTGGGAACATCCATAATGGAATCATCATTGGGAAGTTGAATGGTGTAATACCAGCAACAACGCCAATTGGGTAGCGCCAAATTGATCCATCAATGCCACTAGCAATATTAGGAAGTGCTTGTCCCATCATTAAATTTGGTGCTGACGTTGCAAGTTCTACCGCCTCAATACCACGCTGTACTTCACCTGTTGCATCCGTTAGTGTCTTACCATTTTCTAGCGTAATGATTTTTGCAAGCTCATCTTTGTTTTCCTGTAAAAGTTGTAAATATTTATATAAGTTTCTTGAACGATTCGGAACTGGTACTTTAGACCATGTTTCAAAGGCTGCTTTTGCCGCTTCAACAGCTTTTTCGACATCTTCTTTTGGAGATAATGGAACGTAAGCAATAATTTTTCCAGTCGCTGGATTCGGAACCGCTTCTACTTCTGTACCTGTTGATTCAACCCATTCACCATTAATATGATTTTTTACTCGTTTAATTTCAGTTGTAATCATTACATTCTCTCCTTTTTTATCATTTATTTTTGATTAGAAATTAATTGCTCACTAACTTTCTTATATAAAGCAGCCATATCATTTTCGCCATAACCAGCTTCACTTGCTTCTTCATATACGTTTAATAGCATTTCGCTTACTGGTAAGTGAAGTTCGCTTTCTTTCGCTAAATCTACTGCAAACCCTAAATCTTTCTTTAATAAATTCACAGTAAATCCTGGCTCGTAGTTTTCAGATGCAATGAAACTTTTATAATTGCGCTCATAAATTCTACTTTGACCATAGCTTACATTTAAAATATCAAACATTTTATCCAAATCCATATTGTTCTTTTTCGCTAATGTTAAAGCTTCACTTACACCAGCAGTATAGAAACCAATTAATAGATTGTTAATTAATTTAACAGTCGTACCGCTATCAATTTGTTCACTAACGTGAAAAATATTAGCGCCTAACACTTCCATGATAGATTCAGTTTTATCGTATACATCTTGCGATCCACCAACCATAAACGTTAATGTACGGTTTTCGGCTCCAATCACCCCACCACTAACAGGTGCTGCTAAAAAGTCTACTTTCTTTTCCTTTGCCGATTCCTCTAACTGTTTATTTAACTGTGGAGATACTGTACTTGTATCAATGAAAACTACATTCGAGTGACCATTTTCAAATAATCCTTCCGCTCCAAAATATACCGCTTCAACAGCGCGAGGTGACGGTAAACTCGTAAAAACTACATCACATGTTTCTGCTAGTTTTGAGATTGATAGACCGATAATTCCGCCTTCTTTTTCAAAAGACGCTTCTGCCTCTTTATTTAAGTCCACGCCATATACTGTGTAACCTGATTTAACTAGATTTTTTGACATTGGAAGACCCATGTTACCTAAGCCAATAAAACCAATCTTTTTCATATCGCTTTCCTCCTATTTACACAATATATTTCCCACGATTTATAATAGCTTTCGCAATTTCTCTCTTCTTCGTAAATACGTTCGTGTATAAAGGTACTAATAATTGACGGATTTCAGCTAAAATCATATGTCTATCTTGTTCTTCTGTGACAGCCGCTGAAAGTACAGAAATCGCCGCTTCTTCTACTTTACGATAGCCTTCTTCACAAATAACATCCGTTATTAGTTGCTTCGTACGTTCTTTTTCCTCACCATTTTTACTTACTGCTTTTCTCGTACGTAAAAACGCTGATTCCATGACGTACACGTCCGTCAACATATTTGATATTACACGTGAATATTCTTGTTCTTGGTCGATTTTTAGACCTGGAGTTTTAGATAGCGTTTTCAAAGATTGTTTCAACAATTTTTTTGCTAATAAAATGTAACGATGGTTTCTTTCTACATTTTCCACATCAATTTCTGCTTCTATATCTTCTATTTGCTCAATTTGTTTCATTAACATTTTAGCAACTGTTAATCTATTAATTTCATTCGTTCCTTCAAATATACGACTAATTCTAGCGTCACGATATAATCGTTCCACTTCGTATTCTTGCATGTAACCGTAACCACCATGAATTTGCACAGCTTCATCTACGATATGACCAAGTGTTTCAGAAGCGTTCACTTTATTCAGTGCACATTCAATTGCAAATTGAGACATTTTTTTCATAAGATCTTCATCACTCTCATGAATTGCTTCATCAATTACACCTGCAGTACGGTAGGCTGCACTCTCTGCTCCATATGTAGCAATAATCATATTTGCAATTTTCTCTTGAATCATAGTAAAGTCTACTAATTCTGTTTGAAACTGTTTTCGCTCTTTTCCATATTGGACCGATAAACCAATTGCTTGTTTCGCTGTTCCGATATTTCCAAAAGCAAGTTTTAGTCTAGCGAAGTTCAGAATGTTAAGAGCTACATGATGCCCTTTCCCAACTTCCCCTAAAACATTTTCAGCAGGGATAACAACATCTTCTAAAATAAGCGTCGCTGTTGAAGAGCCTTTAATCCCCATTTTCTTTTCTTCTAATCCTATTGATACACCTTCACATGTTCTTTCGACAATAAATGCTGTCATTCCTTTATTTGTCTTCGCAAATACAACATATACATCTGCCATATGAGCATTTGTAATCCACTGCTTCTCACCATTCAACTTCCAAGCAGTACCGTCTTCATTCAATACTGCACTCGTTTTTGCACTTAATGCATCAGAACCAGCATTTGGTTCAGTTAAAGCATAAGCTCCAATCCATTCTCCTGATGCGATTTTTGGTAAATATTTTTCTTTTTGTTCTTTCGTTCCATAATATATGTAAGGCAATGTACCTACACCAGCGTGTATATTAAAAGAAACGCTAAATGCACCAGCGTAACCCATTTTCTCTGCTACTAGCCCTGAAACTGCCTTTCCTAACTCAAATCCGCCATATTCTTCTGGAACTTCGATACTTAATAATCCAAGTTCCCCAGCTTTCTCAAATAATTGGCGTGAAACTTTATAATTATGTTGTTCAATGCTCTCAATTTGTGGAACAATTTCTTGTTTCACAAATTGTTCTGTCGTTTTTGCGATTAAATCTTCATCACCTGAAAAATCCTCTGGTGTAAAGAAAGTATGATTTACATCTTTATTAATTGAAAAAAATTCATCCCATGTTAACTTCGTTTTCTCCATCTGAATCCCCCTATCATTTCAGCCTTCATTGCTTATTGCGTATGCTCGTCTACGATGAGTGGAATATCTTATTGTTGAAAACAGAAGGCGATGATTTTTCACATCAAGCATTTTATTTTGCCAAAGATGTATTCTCATCGCCTTGCCTTAGTTGTTTTATCTATTGATCCTCTGATAATACTGTTTTTGCAATTCCTGTATCTAACTCTTCAAAGTCATGATATGAAATTGTTTCATATAACTCACTTCTCGTTTGCATATTAGAAAGTGCATCTTTTTGAGAACCTGTTTCCTTAATTAAAGTAAACACATTCTCATACGCTTTCGCTGCAACGCGAAGTGATGTTACAGGATAAATAACCATTTGGAAGCCCATATTTGCAAATTCTTCCGCACTATAATATGGCGTCTTTCCGAATTCTGTCATATTCGCAAGTAAAGGTGCATTTACCTTACTATTAAATAGACGGAACTCCTCTTCTGATTGAAGCGCTTCTGGGAAAATTGCATCTGCTCCTGCTTTTACATATGCGTTTGCTCTTTCAATCGCTTCGTCCAGTCCTTCTACACCGCGAGCATCTGTACGTGCTACAATGTATAAGCTTGGTGCAACTTCTTTAATCGCTTTAATTTTTTGAACTAATTCCTCAGTAGTAACAAGTTTCTTACCATTTAAATGGCCACATTTCTTAGGTAATTGTTGATCTTCAATTTGGACAGCTGCTACTTTTGCTTCCACCATTTCTACAGCTGTTCTCGCTACATTTAATACACCACCAAATCCTGTATCAATATCAACAAGAACTGGTAAATCTGTAGCTCTTACTAAATCTTTTGCTCTCTCTGCTACTTCAGTAGACGTCACGATACCTAAATCTGGTAGCCCTTTACTTGCAGTATAAGCAGCTCCTGATAAATAAAGAGCTGAAAAACCTGTATTTTTCGCAACAAGAGCCGCCATTGCATCATGAGCACCTGGAATTTGCAAAATTTCATTTGCTTCTACTAAAGCTCGGAAGCGATTTGCAAGCGCCTCTTGTGTTGACTGTTTATTCACAACCCAAGCCATTCTAAATTCCCCCTATTATTAAATTAAGAATAGATCTACAAATTCGTTTACATTCATATTTTCTAGTTTTTCTTCATTTAGACAAGCTTCATGAATTTTTTCTTGTTGCTTACTAGAATAATGACCTGCCATATTCGCAGTGAATTTTTGAACCACTTTTGGAATCGCTTCATCTCTACGGAAACGGTGGCCAAGTGGATATTCACATTCCACATTTTCTGTTACAGTACCATCTTTAAAGTGAACTTGAACAGCATTGGCGATTGAGCGCTTGTTCGGGTCAAGATAATCTAAACTGTACTGTTTGTTTTCAACAACAACCATCTTATTACGTAATTCATCTACACGTGGATCATTTGCCACTACATCTTCATAATCGTCCGCAACGATATCTCCTTTTAATAAACCAATTGCAGTAATGTATTGTAAACAATGATCACGATCAGCTGGATTGTTTAATGGACCCTCTTTATCAATGATACGAATTGCTGATTCATGAGTTGTAATTGTAATACGATCAATTTCATCTAATCTTTCTTTAATTTCCGGATGCAACTTCACTGCACATTCTGCTGCAGTTTGCGCATGGAATTCTGCTGGATATGATACTTTAAATAATACATTTTCCATTACATAAGACTCTAGTGGTCTAGCTAATTTTAATTCTTGCTTGTTAAATAATACGTCTTGGAATCCCCAGCCCGGTGCAGATAATGCTGTCGGATAACCCATTTCACCTTTTAAGGCAGTCATTGCAAGATGAACACCGCGACTCGTTGCATCACCTGCTGCCCATGATTTACGTGAGCCAGTATTTGGAGCATGACGATATGTACGAAGGCTAGAATTATCAATCCATGCATGTGATAATGCATTAAAGATTTCTTCACGTGTTCCACCAAGCATTTTCGCAACTACAGCAGTTGTTGCTACTTTTACATATAATACATGATCAAGACCAACACGGTTTAAGCTGTTTTCTAAAGCGAGCACGCCTTGAATTTCATGTGCTTTAATCATCATTTCTAATACTTCACGTACTTTTAAAGCTTCTTTTCCTTCTGAAATACGAACGCGACTAATATAATCCGCAACTGCTAAAATTCCGCCTAAGTTGTCAGATGGATGTCCCCACTCTGCAGCAAGCCAAGTATCGTTATAGTCTAACCAACGGATCATACATCCAATATTGAACGCACCTTTCACTGGATCAAGTACATAAGATGTACCTGGTACACGTGTACCGTTTGGCACGATCGTTCCTGGTACAACTGGCCCTAATAATTTCGTACACTCTGGATATTGTAATGCTAAAATTCCACATCCAAGTGTATCAAGTAATACGTAGCGAGCTGTACTGAATGCTTCTGCACTAGTAACCTCTTTATTTAATACATAATCCGTAATTTCTTCTAATAATGCATCTTTTTGTTTAATTTCATTTGTTTTAATCATGCTATTCTTCCCTTTCTGTCGAAAATTCGTTATTATTAATGATGGGTGTCGGTCAAACACCCATCTGGCGGGCGGCGCTAACAACTCCCCAGTTGTTCTTATTTACTAAGTACATGTCGCTCGCCAATATAATTTACACGTGGACGGAACAAGCGATTATTTGCATGTTGCTCAATAACATGCGCACACAGTCCTACTGTTCTAGAGCTAAAGAATATTGGTGTGTATAGTTGGATTGGAATACCAAGCATCCAATATACTGGAGCTGCATAATAATCAAGATTCGGATAAATACCTTTTTCCTTCTCCATAATCTTTTCTCCAGCTTCACACATTTCATATAGTGTATAATCACCTTTTACATCACAAAGCTGTTTTAAAGCTTCCTTCATCATCAGTGCTCTTGGATCCATCTTTTTCATATATACACGGTGGCCAAAGCCCATAATTTTTTCTTTGTTATATAGTTTCTTCTGTAGTAGCTCTTCAAACTTCTCAACATTACCAGCTTCTAAAAGCATGTACATAACCGCTTCATTTGCACCGCCATGTAAGCTTCCTTTTAGAGATGCAACTGCACCTGTTAAAGCGCCGTATAAATCTGATTGTGTTGATGCAATAACGCGAGCTGTAAATGTAGAGTTTGGCATTTCATGCTCACTATATAAAACAAGGGAACGATCAAAGATCTTTTCCTCAAGTTCAGTTGGTTTTTTACCAGTTAACATATAGAAGAAATTCGCACTATAAGATAATTCTTTAAGAGGTTCAATTGGCTCCTCATTATTTAAAATATGATAGCTATTCGCTACAATGTTTGGCACTTTACTTAACAACTTGTACCCTCGGCTTTTATTCACTTCTAACGAGCGGTTTTCGATATCATTATCGTAACCAGCTAACGCCGACACACCTGTACGTAATCCATCCATAGGATGCGTCTCTTTAGGTAATGCCTTTAATACGTTGAATACACCTTCTGGTACTGCATATTCTTCTTTTAATTTCTTTTCAAGTGTTGCTTTTTCATCTTCATTCGGTAGATGTTCTTCTAATAAAAGGTGCACAATATCCAAATACCCTTTTGTTTTTGAGAGTTCGATTAAATCATACCCTTGAATTACAATTTCACCTTTTACTGTGTCAAGAAACGAAATTTTCGTCTCCGCTGCCACTATACCATCTAATCCCGGGGAAAATTTTTCTTCAGCTTTCATCATTATTTCCTCCAATCCTAATAGATCTTCGTGCACATAACTGTAAGCCTTTACAATATTGTGAAACTACATTTCTATTTCAATGTATCAGAGTTTTTAGAAGATTTCAATTTATTTTATAATGATAAGTTTCCTATACTTTTATAGATGTAACAATACAATTTTTCAAAGATAATTTTCATATTTTCCAAAGAAAAGGCAGCTATCTTTATATTTTTTATAAAACAAAATATAAAGATTTCTCATATAACCCTAACAAATATACTTTTCTACCAATTTTATTTACAAAATAAAAAAACGAGCTATATACATACATAGCTCGTTTTTTTATAATACTTATTTCACTATTTCTAAAATATAATTCTTATATAAAACTTATTTATTTTTAATAAAGTGATTATTTTATATAATTAAATTGCATTTCTTCTATTTTCTCATGTTAACTTACAACTACATCATAGTTTTGAAAGTACCAAAGATCCCATTTCACAGCTCCACTTTCAATGGTAAGATTCAGTTTTATTCCTCCTAGCTCATATATATTCTTTTTTATTTAATCGCTGTCTTACAAATATGATAAAAATAAGTAAAGCGACTACAACTGAAATAGCACTTGTTGTAAATAAAATGCGATAGCCAAACATTTGTGAAATAAATCCAAGTAAAATCGCTCCTAACCCAATACCTAAATCAAATGCTGTAAAAAATGAAGCGTTAGCAACTCCCCTTTTATTTGGATCTACCATTGTAAGCATTGCTGTTTGTAAAGCTGGTTGTGCCGAGCCAAATCCAATGCCATATAATGATGCTGCGATAATTACACCCGTCAAGCTATTCGAAAAGGTTAAAGCAACTATGGCTACAATAGTAATACATAATGTAGGCAGTATGACAAATACCCCACCATATTTATCTAATAACCTACCTGAAATCGGACGTACAATCGTTAAAGCAACCGCATAAACAAGAAAGAACGTACCAGGATTCACATCAATTGATGATGCAAATAATGGTAAAAACGTTGTAATACCTCCATATGCAAACGATAAAAAGAAAACAACAATTGTAATTGATAAGATAGATTTTTCAAATAGTTGGATTTCCCCTTTTTCTCTTTGTGCTGTATATGGTATTTTCGTTATAATTGATAATACCACTGCGAGGAAAGATAAAAGAGTCGCTAAAAGGAATAGACCATGAAAGGAATAATATTGCACAACCCATAGTCCGATCATCGGACCGATAGCCATTGCAATGGTCATAGCCATCCCATACCACCCCATACCTTCCCCACGGCGTGAATCTGGAATAATATCAGTTATGGCTGTTCCAACAGCTGTTGTAGAAACGGCCCATGCTCCCCCATGAATCACACGTAAAATCGCTAACAATACAATAGTTGATGCTAAATTATAAGAAAACATTGTTAACCCAAAAAAGATAAGTCCCCAAATAATAAACGGTTTCCTTCCATATTTATCTAACAAACCTCCAATAATTGGCCTTATTACAACTGCCGCTATCGTAAACATTCCCATCATGAGTCCAACTTGTGATTCATTTCCTCCAATTTCTTTAATAAAGAGCGGTAGAGTTGGAACTAATAAATAAAACCCTGTAAATAAAAATAACATCGCGAAAGTCATTTGGATAAATGATTTCGTCCATAATCGCTCCATTAAAAAACCTCCATAACATGTAAAATATTACGATTAACACCCCCATTTTACATTTTCTCTATTCTTTTGCCCTCCGCAATTAGACGTAACTTTTCAAAATAAATAGTCCAGGACCCTTTTAAATTAGTCCTACGACTTTATACCTATATTTGAGTAAAAGCTATATATATGTACCTTTATACACACTAAAAGAATATACTATTTTATTATCGAACTTAGGAGTGGTCATTTCATGTGGATATCATCAAGAATAACAACTGTGGTCCCATCCGTTCCGTCCATACACGTTCCTGCCGTCCATACTGCAAGTTCCGATGTTGGTATTGAACTTCCCGCAACTTGGCAACAATATCAAATTCCTGGCGAAGTCTCCCCTTCATTTTGGCATCATGCCACACATCCAAGTAGTACTCCCCTTTATAACCCCAGTTACCTTCCCTTATCTCCAACTCAAATTCATTATCATTTTCCATCAATTTATTTTCAAAATTTCTATGGTACTTTTAACATTTAGAAAACCTCATTGCATAACTTCTACATTCAGTGTTTTTTTTTCCTCCCCTACTAATTTTATCATTCCTCACCAATTAGGCGTTTCATGACAATCTCTTTGCCCCACCCCAACTTTGAGGTAGAAATCTTACTACCCACAAAGAGCGAGATAAACTTCAATTTATTTTCAACATAAAAAAAGTCGAATTTCTTAAATAAGAAATTCGACTTTTTTTATTGTTTACTCAACTAGTAACCGTTCAAGAAAAATTTTAATACAAGATTTAAACCTGCATTTCATTTTCCTATTGGCCATTAGTAGTAGCAGCTTCGCCTATATTGCCCCCACCACTTGGTTGAGTTGTGCCTTGTCCTCCACCATTGTTTTGCTGTGGTGGATTCCCTTGTCCTCCGCCATTATTTTGCTGTGGTGGATTTCCTTGTCCTCCGCCATTATTTTGTTGTGGTGGATTTCCTTGTCCTCCACCATTATTTTGTTGTGGTGGATTTCCTTGTCCTCCACCATTATTTTGCTGTGGTGGATTTCCTTGGTTTTGCTCATTTTGTTTCTTCTGTTCTTCTAGCTTCTTTTGTTCTTCCAGTTTCTTTTGTTCTTCTAATTTCTTCTGTTCATCTTGTTTTTTCTGCTCATCTTGTTTATTCTGTTCTTCTAATTTCTTTTGTTCTTCTAATTTCTTTTGTTCTTCTAATTTCTTTTGTTCTTCTAATTTCTTTTGTTCTTCATCATTCTTTTGTTGATCATTATTACTTGGTTGTTCAGTTTTACTCGGTATGCTCGTATTTGGCGAAGAATCACGTTTTGCGCCTTTTATACGTAACTCACTACCTTCTTGAATAACACTACTTGGCATTTTAAAGCTTGATTTATCTGTAGCCATCTTGTTCATCATTTCTTTAAAAATCAATTGTGCAATTTTCGTATTTTTACTACTAATATACTCGTCTTTACCATCTTTCATATATCCAGTCCATACTGCCATCGTATATTGTGGTGTATAACCTGCAAACCAACTATCACGAGTTGCACTTTCTGGAATATTAAATTTTGCTAATTGTTTTGAATCATAGTTTGTTGTACCTGTTTTACCAGCTACATCTAAAGAGCTCACATTTGCCGCTGTACCAGTACCTGATGTAACTACAGAACGAAGCATATCAGTAATCATATATGCTGTAGAATCAGCCATAACTTGTTTTGGTTTTTGTCCAAAACTTTGTGACTTTCCGTCTGGATAAACTACTTTCTTAACAAAATGCGGCTCCGTATACTTACCACCATTTCCAAATGCTGCATAAGCACCTGCCATTTCAGTTGGTGATACTTCATTCGTACCAATAGCTGTAGATTCTGTCGGTGATGAATTAAATGTAATACCTAATTTTTCAGAGAACTCTTTCGACTTACTAAGTCCTACTTCTTTCGCAGTTTTAACTGCCGGAACATTACGTGACATTTTTAATGCTTCACGCATCGTAATCGAACCTAAGTGACTTCTGTCTGCATTTCGGACTTCTTGTCCAGTTGAATATTTAAATGGCGAGTCATCAATTTGATGATACGTAGCCCATTTTAAATATTCGATAGCAGGTGCATAATCAAAGATTGGCTTCATCGTTGAACCTGCTGCACGATCTAATTCAATTGCCATATTATGCCCTTTAAATACAGCTTTATTTTCACCACGTCCACTACCTATCGCACGAACTTCCCCTGTTTTCGTATCCATAAATGTAAATGCACCTTGGAATTTATCATTCGGATAATCAATAATATTATCATTTAAAATATTATCTGCAAATTCCTGCGCTTTTGGATCCAATGTTGTATAAATTTCTAGACCGTCAGAACCAATATTGGCATCCGGTAATTCTTTTTCTACTTCTTTCACAACTGCATCCATAAACGCTGGATATGGCATTGTTTGTAGTTGAGTCGCAGGCTTAAGTCCCTGCGTTACTGGAACTTTTGATGCTTCTTCCATTTCTTGTTTTGTAATATAACCATGTCGATTCATTAATCCTAGTACAACATTTCTTCTTTCTGTTGCCCTTTGAACATTTTCTGTTTTCGTTGGATCATAGTTATTCGGTGCTTTCGGTAAACCTGCAAGCATCGCAACTTCCGGTAATGTTAAATCTTTTAATTCTTTACCATAGTAGTTTTGCGCTGCGGTTGCAATTCCATATGAGCGGTTTCCTAAGTTAATTTTATTTAAGTACATCTCTAATATTTCATGTTTTGAATACTGTTGTTCTAGCTTATAAGCTAAATATATTTCTTGAATCTTACGCTTTGATGTTTTTTCCATTGATAAGAAGTAATTTTTAATAACTTGTTGTGTTATTGTACTTCCACCTTGTGAACCATAATCACCTTTAAGACTAACTAAAACTGCACGAGCAGTACCTTTAAAATCCACACCGCTATGCTCATAAAAACGTGCATCTTCCGTAGCTAAAAAGGCGTTTTCTACCAATTTAGGGATTTGATCATACGTAACATTCGTTCGTTTTTCTTGTCCGTATTCATATATCAATTTCCCATCTTTATCATATATTTTCGAGGATAACGGATTAACAAGTTTTGCTTTCTCAAGTTTCGGTGCATCCTTAATCATTACAAAAAAGGTAGCCACCCCAGCCACTAAAGCTACAATACCGAGTATTAAACAACTAATTAAAAACTTACGAAAAAATGATGTTTTCCCTTTTGGTTTTTGTTTTTTAGAAGCTGGCTGTTTTTTCTTTCTAACTTGTCGTCGCTCCTCTCGAGAACGATAATTTTCTGACATGTTACTTTCTCCTGCCTTTCAAGTCTCCCGTTGATTTACTTAAAAATATTGAGGTCACTTTCGCAAATGCGTTTATTCCAGAAAGCTTATTGACCTGGAGCATTCAATATTTTCCCAATTCGCAGATTATAAATTTTAGAATACTTCTTATACAAGCTATTTTCACTTCTAATTTTCTAATATTGCTGCCCCTTAAAGCATAGAATGTAAGAAGTAAATTTTTAATACCTCGTATAAATAATATACCTTTTTTTCAAATGGTCAATATTTTCTTATTTATAAATCAAAGGTGAAATAAAAATAGCATATCGATATGAACTTCGTGTGAACTTACTTATAATTACATTTAATATATTGCATGTAATTATAATACCTTTTTAATTATTAAGGTTTCAACACCACAATCCCCTTATCTACAGGAAATCTTCAAAAATAAAAATAAGGAGTTGCGTAATAATGAAGCTATCTCCCATCATCTCAAAAAATATAGTTGCTGTTGGCTATGATCCTTTTTCTATGATTTTACGAATCCAATTAAAGGGTGGTATGTATGATTTTTTTAACGTACCAGAAAGCGTTTACAAAGGGTTGCTAAATGCACATTCTAAAAGTTATTATCATAAAACTTACATTAAAAATTCTTTCCGCTATACTAAAATTTAAACTTAGACCCCAAATAAAAAAGAAAGGTGGTTACCCCCCTTTCTTTTAAAGTATTTTCACAGACAAATTATCTTCTATTTCTCTTATTCACTTCATCATATGCTTGAATTTGTTTTTTCAATCGCCGATCAGCCTTCTTATCATGTACAACTAAAATTGCGTGTATAACGCCCGGAACCCAAAATATTAATGTTAGAATGAAATTAATTATTGCTTGAAATGGCTTTCCGCAAAATAATACAGCTACAGGTGGAAGAAGAATTGCCAATAAGTACATCATTTCTTAAAAACTCCTTATTTCGTATTTTATATATCATTTCTCTCCATGTTCTAGTAATCCCTGTTATATTAAAATTAAACTAATTTCAATATAGTAAGTATAACACCTCTTCTATATATTCTATCTATATACAAAAAACTACAACTTCCATCCTTCCTTATCTTCAAATGAGTATTTCAACATTTTTATTGCTCTCTAAACTTTTTTCTTTCTCTATTAAAGTTAATCCAATCGCAGAAATTACCGTTCCGATTGCTTGTATCCAAATACCAATGAGTGCAATTATTCTCTCATTCTTCTTATTAATAATACTGTCTTCATTTTTCGCTTCATCCTTTAATAAATTTAAAACCCCTTGATATGCTTGTAATCCGGCTCCTAAACTTTGCATAGAATTGCCCAGTATAATGATGTTCTGTAATACATTTATATCAAGTAAAGCTGCTTCTACTCCTAAAAAAGCACCTATCGATTGTAAACTATTCCCGACAATTATAAGATAATCATTCTCGTTCAATTGCTCATTTATATTAAAATACGTCCCTATTACATTTGATATATTCCCTAATGCCAATAACTCGATACCCACCGTATCAAGTATTTTACTTTGGTTCTCCAAACGTACATTTTTATTTTCTCTTTTGTCTTCATATACGTCATACTCACCCGCAATAATTTGTAATATATATCCGAGGGCTTGTAATGAGCTTCCTACAATAACAAGATCTGATTCCACTTTCTCTTCTCCAATAAATCCTCTTGTCGTTCCAATAGCCGCTGTAAGGTTCCCTCCTACTTGAAACCATGCCCCTGTCACTTTTAAACCGCTTGGATTCATTTTTATCACCCATTTAAATATTTTCTAATCTTTTCGGTATAAACAAAAGTCACCCTTAATCCCATATTTTATTTGTCATATGTAATTTTGTGCATTCTATAATGAACTAATAAAAAAAGTACCTTTAGGGTACTTTTATATATCAAAGAATTCACTATTCATTTCATTATTACCTTTAAATTTCAGCTTCTCTTCCCCACATTCCCTACACCTAATTTTCCTGTTTTAAACTCTTCATTATCTTGCATTGTAATAAAGTGAAACTTTAATCAGTGGGGATTTTGTTCATCCCCCCACCTAACTTCTTTTCTTTCGCTGAACTTTGAGGTGGGGGTCTTACTTCCCGGCGAATAGCGTGATAAAACGATATTCATGTTTACAATGCGATCCATCTCAAAATTCCCCAAACCACTTTTTACCATAACGCAGTCCAACTTCATGAAAAATTGCTATTTAGGCTTATTGCATACTTTTATTTAAATTCTCAATCTCGTTTTGCAACCTTTTGAATTGTTCAAAATGCATGGTGATAGATTGATTACTATCAAAATTAATATTTTGCTTTACTAATAAAACACCCGTATCATGAAAAATTGCTTCAAGTTCTTTTCTTATGGATACTTTCATAATATGCGCTGTTTTAATAGCCGATAAAATTGCAATTTCATTAAATTTTAATTTTATTTCATTTGGACAAAATGCTTTTTCAACCAATATAACTTCATTGCTGTAAAGAAGAGCAACAAGATTACTTGATTTTCCATCTGTTAAATCCACTTTTTTAATAACATCATTCATAACATTTTGCCTCCTTTGTTTTTGAATATATTAATTATACAAATTTATTCTTTTTCGTTACTTAACTTCCTATCAATTTTAACACATTTTTATGGAAGGATTAAATTATGCTTCAAATGATTTTCTATTCCACAAGTTTTGTTAAATGAACCATTTAGACTATAAACCCATATAGTAATGTTAACAATTTATTATAAAGTAGGTGAAAATTATGCCTTCAGTTGTTGGCAATTTAGTTGTACAAAATAGTAATGGTTCATTTAATCTCGGTGATTTCTACAACGTTTCTCCGAAAGAAAATACGAAAGCTTATAATGGATCAGGCGCATCAAACGTTGGATTTGTTGTTAATACTTTTAGCGGTGTGAGTGCGACCAATACGTTTGATTCTGACCTTGCAGATCAAAATCAGGTAGGTACAGCCTAATCTTGCTCTTCATCTTTTTGTATAGGAAAGTTAAATTTGTCTATACTATAATCAGGCTGTTACACAGCTATTGTTGATTTTTGGAGTACCCTATCTTTTCTCCCTTTCCCTGGGGCTCAGCAGCTAGTATGAAGCTAGCTGCTATTCGTATGACTTTTTTCTTTATTATTCCGTACACAGTAAAATAAAAGAAGCTAAACATTACATTTTAGCTTCTTTTACGTCACTTCAATAATATCAGTCACATGTAATACGCAAGTTTTATAAAATGCATCTGTACACATTATAATCTGCTGCACAGGATTCACATGTATGACCGTCATGTAACTCGTAAGTATGTAACCATCTTCAAAATAAGTCACCAACATTTCCTTTTCTGACAACAGCGACGTTAACAATTTATCAGAAATTCTCTCTTTTGCTTCGTTAGTTAATATCGGCCTTTTCACTTTTAATTTCTCTCCAATAATCTTGCGCATACTTAATAATTGGTCCGATATTACTGTAAATGGAACCCACTCTCTTTCTTCTTTCTTCACCTTTACATAATTCATTTCTCTATCTCCTTAATCATTTACCCATTCTATTTCACACATGCTGTTTCTCAATCACTCTCTAGTCATGTACAAGTTCATATTGTTTCTGCACCATGTCCCCTTAAAAGAACACCTGTTCTAATTATACACGAACCTACGTTCTTTTGAAAAGAGGCATATTTATATTTTTTAATGAACAAACTCACAAAACTTAAAAAATTTATAGTCTAACTCAATGCACTCTTCATAAGTTTCTACGAAAAAAAGTGATTTTAACAATCTCTTTTCGTACACATTGTATAAAACAATTCAATTCCAAATACATTTTTATTAAATATGCTTAGGCTGTATTACTATATGTAACTCTCTCTCTGTTTCTGCTTTTTTCGGATGACGAAAGTATTCAAGTTCGTATTTTAACACTTCATACTCAACCATTCCGATTTTGATTCCTTTCGTTTCTTTTAATATAGCTAACAACTCACTTATATTTTCATTATAGGATTCAAAAATTTTCCCTCCGTCGTCTCTTTGAAAAATAACTTTCATATATTCTTACCTCCAAACTAATTAATTTATGCCTCTAGTAAATAACTCGTTTAAAAATCGTTCATCCTCTTTAAAATTTTTACAATAAAAAGAACATCCTGTTAAAAAAACACTCAACTTTTCAGTTCTTAAACGTCAATTTTTTGCACTACTATTATACGTATTGTTCTTCAAATAATGTTTATCCACTTTTTAAAAATTAATATATTAAATTTATATTTAATATATTTAAATAAAGTGAAACTTTAATCAGTGGGAGTTTTGTTCATCCCCCACTGATTATTAGCCCTCACCAATCGGACTTTTACGGACAGTTGATCCCCCACCTAACTTCTTTGCTTCCGCTAAATTTTGAGGTGGGGGTCTTACTGCCCGTTAAAGCGGGATAAAATATTGTTATATCAACATCTTATACAATTATTATGATTTTCGTATCAACAAATCCCATAATATTCCATTGTAATTCTTAATATTAAAATGTAATATTATATTGTCTTACTATCTATTTATAACTCACACACTAACTAGAAAAGGGAACTCTATATGAGTTCCCTTTTCTAATTTAGGTTGCATGATTTTTCATGAAAATCCACTTTTATTTTATGTTCATTACTCTGGGATAATGTGAAATATTCAAGGATTTTACTACAGTAACTGTATACGATAATCTAGCACTTTCATTTTAATAAAGTGAAACTTTATTCACCAAGAGGGGGGATCCCCCTCACAAATCGAACATTTACTGCCCACAAATAGCAAAATAAAGAAACATTCAAATAACACCTAATTTTTTTAACATAAAAAAAACAGAAATCTAGCACAATGCTAAATCTCTGTTTTTCCTCTTTCCATATTATTTCTTTTCTAGAAATTCAAATGTATCTTTAAGTTCTTTATCATTCACCTTAATATTTGCGTCTTTCAATAAATCATTGACTACTTGCTGTTTCCATTTACCCGTCGTATCTTGCAATCTTTGTTGCTCTAAATCTTTACGGATTTTATCCTTCACTTCATCAAACGGCTCCAATTCTTTTTTATCAGTCACTTTAATAATGTGATAACCGTAAGTTGTTTTAACTGGTTCACTTACTTGCCCCGCATCTAATTTATACGCAGCTTCCTCAAATTCTTTTACTGTTTGTCCAGGTGCAAAACCAGGTATTTCTCCGCCCTGTTCCTTTGAACCAGTATCTTCTGAATATTGCTTCGCTAAGGCAGCAAAATCTTCACCATTATTTATTTTTTCTTTTACATCTTTAGCAGTTTTTTCATCTTTTACTAAAATGTGACTTACTTTCATCTCTGGTTTATAGTTATCTTTTACATCTTTTTCTGTGACAGTCGCTTTAATTGCTTTCTCAAATGCAATTTCTGGCTTCATTCTCTCTTTTAATTCATCTTCGTTTTTCAATCCTACTTGTTCTAAGCTCGATTTAAAACTGTCACCCATTTTATCTTTCGCTTCTTCTACTTGTTTTGTTACTTCCTCATCTGAAACTTTATATTTATCTAGCAATGCTTTGCTCAATACCATTTGATATAAAGTACTTTCTCCATATTTTTGTCGTAATTCTTTACTTAACTCTTTTTCTGTAACATTCCCTACTTTTGATGTTACTACATTTTCTGAGGAACCACATGCAGATAATGCAAGCACCACACATGAAATAATTGTTCCCAAAAATAGCTTTTTCTTTTTCAATTCAAATACCTCACTTTTATCAATATGCAAAAGTAACTATACACTTTCCTTGTGAAAACAGTGTGTTTTCTATTTGTAATTCATTTCATTTGAATTACACCCTGTACTAAAATGATACACTTCCCGCTATTTAAAGAAAGTGGACCAGCTGTCACAATTGGTCATTATTAAATTTTTAACTCGTTAAAATTTGATAATACAATCAACTTCACTAAAATTACATATTATATTAATACACCTATTCACCAAAATCACAAGGTGAATGATACCCTCTACTCAATATTAGGAGCGGATTTCATGAAAAAAAGACCTATCGAGTTCAAAGTTCCACCTAATTCAAAACTAAAAGTTACATTTTTCGGTCCTTGTAACGAAGTAATTACAAACATTTCTATAATTAATCAACTTCTCATTCCTAAATACCAAACTATAACTCAATACCCAGACTATAAAAAATATGAAATTGAAGCACAATCACTATCTCGTTGCAAATCCTCATAATTCATAATTTTTCACATCTTAAACACTTCGATAATTTAGAAAAAACGACTTCATTCATAGAATTATCCATTGTATGATATTCCATTGAGAATTTATTGATTCTTTACACGTTTTATCAAACGAGCGTATACTATCGTATTGAGATTATCCACTCATAAACCCTATCTTTCTTAGAGCGTACTTTTTATGTATGCTCTTTTTTATTTAGCTCTCATCCATATCCTTTTATACACATAAACTTATTCATCATTTATATTTTCATAAGTATTAGCTCCCGCCTAACTTTCTTTGCTCCAGCTGAATTTTAAGGTGGGAGTTTTACTGCCCACAAATAGCAGAATAAACATGTATTATAAAGCATGGTATGATTCTTTACTTCAGTAAGTACTAGAAGTGATTTTTTAATTTTAACTTCTTTCTATTTTTCTCCAATTTCATAATTCACTTACAAGTTTCATCGACTATTAATAATTTAATTTTAGAGGTGATTTTATGACAAAAGAAAATGAACATAACTCAAATGAAACTCTACATGGTGCTGCATTAGATCCTAATTTAATTGGCCCTACATTACCACCTACCCCAACATTTACAATCCCAACAGGACCTACTGGCATCACTGGGCCTACCGGGACCACTGGACCTACTGGGAGCTCGGGAATTACTGGCGACTCTGGGCCTACTGGCATTACTGGACCTACTGGAAACTCTGGGCCTACTGGCATCACTGGACCTACCGGCATTACTGGACCTACTGGAAGCTCTGGAACTACCGGCATCACTGGACCTACCGGAAACTCTGGGCCTACTGGTATTACTGGACCTACTGGGAGCTCTGGAACTACTGGCGACTCTGGGCCTACTGGCATCACTGGGCCTACCGGGACCACTGGACCTACTGGCGACTCTGGGATTACTGGGATTACTGGGATTACTGGGCCTACCGGAAGCTCTGGAACTACTGGCATTACTGGACCTACTGGAAACTCTGGGCCTACTGGCATCACTGGACCTACCGGCATTACTGGACCTACTGGAAGCTCTGGAACTACCGGCATCACTGGACCTACCGGAAACTCTGGGCCTACTGGTATTACTGGACCTACTGGGAGCTCTGGAACTACTGGCGACTCTGGGCCTACTGGCATCACTGGGCCTACCGGCATTACTGGACCTACCGGCATTACTGGACCTACTGGGAGCTCTGGAACTACTGGCGACCCTGGGCCTACTGGCATCACTGGGCCTACCGGCATCACTGGACCTACTGGCGACTCTGGGCCTACTGGAAACTCTGGGCCTACTGGCATCACTGGGCCTACCGGGACCACTGGACCTACTGGGAGCTCTGGAACTACTGGCGACTCTGGGCCTACTGGCATCACTGGGCCTACTGGCATCACTGGACCTACTGGCATTACTGGACCTACCGGGATCACTGGACCTACCGGAAACTCTGGGCCTACTGGGAGCTCTGGAACTACTGGCGACTCTGGGTCTACTGGCATCACTGGGCCTACCGGAAGCTCTGGAACTACTGGCATTACTGGACCTACTGGAAACTCTGGGCCTACTGGCATCACTGGGCCTACCGGGACCACTGGACCTACTGGGAGCTCTGGAACTACTGGCGACTCTGGGCCTACTGGCATCACTGGGCCTACTGGGACCACTGGACCTACTGGCATTACTGGACCTACCGGGATCACTGGACCTACCGGAAGCTCTGGGCCTACCGGAAACTCTGGGCCTACTGGTATTACTGGACCTACTGGCGACTCTGGGATTACTGGGCCTACCGGAAGCTCTGGAACTACTGGTATTACTGGACCTACTGGAAACTCTGGGCCTACCGGGACCACTGGACCTACTGGCATTACTGGACCTACCGGGATCACTGGACCTACCGGAAGCTCTGGGCCTACCGGAAACTCTGGGCCTACTGGGAGCTCTGGAACTACTGGCGACTCTGGGTCTACTGGCATCACTGGGCCTACCGGAAGCTCTGGAACTACTGGCATTACTGGACCTACTGGAAACTCTGGGCCTACTGGCATCACTGGGCCTACCGGGACCACTGGACCTACTGGGAGCTCTGGAACTACTGGCGACTCTGGGCCTACTGGCATCACTGGGCCTACTGGCATCACTGGACCTACTGGCATTACTGGACCTACCGGGATCACTGGACCTACCGGAAACTCTGGGCCTACTGGGAGCTCTGGACCTACCGGGACCACTGGTACTAGTACCACAAATGTATCAAGCTTTGCTGCCAATACCACCGGAGCAACAATTGCTGTAATTTTATCCGGAACATCTGTATCTCTCCCTAACAGTCAAACTTTTTCTGGTGGAATAACAGTTGATGGTACAAATACTGTTTTCACCGTTCCGAATACTGGACGTTACTTTATTAACTATGGAGTCAATTTACAAGCCGCGTTATTACTAAGTACAAGATTACTTATTAATGGTGTAGGTAATACAGCTTCTACAATTACTCCAGTACTTTCAGTTAGTCAATTTAATAATACGATTATAGTACCATTAACAGCAGGAAGTACTATATCATTACAATTTTTCGGTTTACTTGGAGCTGCTATTTTATTGTCCGGAAGTGCTGGCGCAACCTTAACAATCATGCAAGTTTCGTAATAAATTTATTTACAAACAAAAAAGAATCCAAATTCGGATTCTTTTTTGTTTTGTTATCCACACTTTCTCATCTTATTCAGCTTGTATAACTCAAAATGCAAAATTGCATATTTTATTATCTCAATATTACTTTATTAACTTCATATAGATATAATTCCATTCACAACACCTTATAAATCAACATTTGTAATTTTATCCCTTATTTAAATCCCAATACAATTACCTCTAAACACTATATTCGAATAATTATATTGGAATTTCTTGTTGTATACACATGTATATTTTTAATGTATTATATACGAGAAGAGTAAGGTAAGAGTTACTCTTTGCCATTTTAGGAAAGGTTCTGTTGAAAACAACAGAACCTTTTTTCTTGAAATTACATTTTTATTTAAATATTATATTTTCCCCACTGCAAAATCTCATTTTAATAGTCCCGAAAAACATAAAAATCACAGAGTTATCCTTCTTCTCTTTGACAAAACAGGCTATGTTTTAACATTAGCCCATGTATACATATGCCCCTTTCATATTTCGATTCCTAAGTACTTCCTCTCAATAATTTTCAATTATTCTTCATCCGAAACGTATATTATGATTCTCACCCCTCACCTTTCATCTAAATAAAAGTTTCATAACGTGTTATTAATCATTTATTTGCATAACCAATTTTCTGGAAATTCATGGGGAAGCCCTATCAATGCAGTCGATATAGCCTTGTTGACTGGCACTATATCAGGTTCTCCATATGATCCACTAACAAATTTATTCTCTAATAATAGTAGTGCTGTATTTAGTGATCAACGTTAAAATGATGAGAGCCCCTTTACATTTCTAAAGGGGCTTTTTGATTTCTCTATGTAATTCCCCTCCAAAATAACTCTATTGTTTCATCGATTCATTTAATATATAAAACGAGACTTTAATTAGGCTCACCAATTGGGCTTTTACGGACAGTAAAACTCCTAGCTAGCTTCCCTGCATTCGCCGAATTTTGAGATAGGAGTCTTACTGCCTACAAATATCGGAATAAAAAAGCACGTTATTCGTCATGTTAACGATAGCGTGCTTCACTCCTCTTCTTTATTTTACTTCTCTAATTTCCCCTTTTTCTTTGCGCCGTCTATTTCCTTCAATAAATCTTCCAACACTTCTTTTATGTTACTAGCATTTATCAGTCAATATACGATATTAAAATCATTTACTTCAACCCTTAAAAATGATCTTTTTTAAAAGCATTCCTTATTTCTACTTTTCCACCGTAATCTATCCGCTTCTACCGTTCCGAAGGTTGTCCTATTTACATTTTATATTAATAAGTAAGAAAAGGAGGTGTAAGTAGAATGTCTTGTATTATTACAGGTTTAACTCAACCACTTTGTTTAACTCTTGTTTATAATATTTCCAATGGTAAACTTGTATCTTCCTCCGTTGAGTGTGGAGCATGTTCTCTATCAACAGAATTCAATTATGATAGTAAGAATCTAGTTATTAGAGTACCATTTACTGGTGAAGGTACACTTGTATTCAATAATAATTTTGAAGCAAGTTGCGTTACAACAAATATAACTCAACCTTAATTAAAGCTATTTATTTTTAGGGAAAAGTAGAATTGCAAATTCTATTTTTCCCCGTCCTCTCTTTTTTAATAAGATATGAAACTCCCATTTATAAATTCAAATAACTATTTTGTTTAATTTACAACATACAATTGCTTGTCCATTTCTATTCTTTCTACTTTTACATTAGCTATTAGTAACACAATAAGTATGTAAATTCAGGAGGTATTTTTCGTTCGAAGACAAAAAGTTCATAACCCAGAAGAAATCAAGTGAAAAATAATTGAGATGAAAAAGGATAATTATTCGAATCATACCATTAGAAAAAGAAATATATCTATGTTGCTGAACTAGTCGTACTCGTCATCGATTTTAGGATCAATTCGCATCATTAGTCCAAAATTACCCTCTAAAGAATATAGAGAACAGATGGTTAATTACTTTGATCTGTTCCTCAGTTGCATGATTCACTTCATTCAAAAGTTTGACACAACCCTAGAAAAAGCTTATAAAGAAAAGTGAGGTTCTTGATATTCGCTTCCATAATCTAAGGTTATGTTAAAGCAAGGTATACATCCGAAGATCGTAAGTGAACGATTAGGATATAAAAGAGTAGGTATTACACTAGACACCTACTCACATGTTGTACCAGGACCCCAAGAGACTGCGGTGGAGCAATTTGCAAACGAGTTTTTCGGAGAAAAAAATTCTCGTTAGAATTTCGTTAGAAGTTTTCGTTTTAAGTAAAAACACCACCTAAATAATTCTAAATATTACAAGTGAAAAAGGAGCAACAAAACATGAAAGAAATTAAATCTGAACAGGAATTCAAAGACATCATCGCAAGTGAGGAGCCAGTCGTTGTTAAGTTCTTTACTACGTGGTGCCCAGATTGTGTACGGGTGAAGTAGTAAGAATTATGTATGATTATACAACGTTAATAAGCGTTAATATATAAAGGTTTAGAGGACATATCAGCGACCATTCACCTCTTACCATTGTTAAAAAGTATTCGTTTAGTTTGCAGTTTTGTTTGCAGTTTTGTTTGCAAACTTGTTAGCACTTTTTTATATTTCTTCTATTACATATACCTTCACAAACACATCATATCTAGCTGCTAATTCTTCTAATTTCTTTTCTCTATATTTCGTGACTGTAAAAAAATGAATGATTGGCATTTTCCCATTATGCTTCTGCTTATAAATTTGCGTAAACTCTTCATATTTTTTTAACTTCTCTTCATTTATTTTCATCTTCTGTGAGCGATCTACCTCGACTGCATGAAGTATGCTTTCTTCATCACGAAACTTCACATCGGGGACAATCTTCTTTTTCTCCTTATTTTTGATATAACGTATATCCGTTTCAATCTGCCAATCGTCCGGACAAAATAAATGTAGCCATGCTTCGTTCCGTAATAATGCATGAGCTAGCTTTCCTCTTGAAACAACCTTTCCGTCATCACCAAACATGGCATGCCCTTCTTTATTGAGATAATACACATATTCTTTCCCTTGCATCGTTTTACTCACATACGGCTTTAAATCTCCCATAATACGGTTTGCATTTCGGATACCGCCCATATCATGCACACTCATTAAATGTCTTCTTGTTGCAAACTGCAATTTCCTAATCGTCGCAAGTATCGCCATCTGACGGTTGATTTTCATGTGACGCTGGATGTTCATGTTTTTCCACCTCATATTCTTTTAGATGTTTCCACATCATTGCATCACTAATATAAGGAACTTGAATTTCAGTGAGCCGATCTGTTTTGAAAATCGCGCGCCCTGGAATACTCTGTATCGATTCTAATCCAGGTTCATCAATCACTACTTCAGATGCAGTTTTAGTCGGTAAACGAAAACCTAATTTCGCATCTGCATTTTGCTTCACTTGGCGCGGTAAGGTATCGCCAGTTGGGTATTGCGTACAAAAGATTAATCTAAAACCAAGCGCTCCACCAATACGTGCAATATGAGAGAGTCTTTGTTGACAAAGACCTAATAGTTTTCTTTGCGCTTCCTTCATGCTTCTATCCGGACATAATTCTGCCCCTTCATCTACGATGACAAAGAAACGTTCTTTTTCATTTGTTTCCACAACATTCGTGTACCTATTTTCTTTCATGTATTGTAATTTCTCTTCCATCTTCTTTAAAATGTTTTCCAGTACTACGAATGCTTGCACAGGCGTTTCAGCCACCTGTTCGACTTGCTGCAAGTTTTTATATGGTCCGAACTCTAATCCGCCTTTTAAATCGATAATATACAGATGCGTATGATTCGGTTGTGCTGTAATAAGAGAAGTGACGACATTCTTCAAAAAGACCGTCTTCCCCATTCTTGTTAATCCACCTAATGTCATGTGTGGTGTTTTATCAAAATCATGATAAATCAGTTTTTCTAAACTCTGCCCCATCGGAACACGCCATTTCCCTTTCTTCACTAATCCTGTTGACCAGTTCCATTTCTTTGGTATCTCTCTATGGAATACACGGATATTCAATTTATAATTATCGTACTCAATCCGTACCGGCTTACTTAATCCTTCGCTTACCACATCTTCTACCTTCTGAATAATTTTACTCGGCATGCCAAGTGGCAAGGTGTATACATAAGTCGTACTACGATCATCTTCGATTTGCTTTTGAAATTTTGGATACTGTAATTTTTCTTCATTATTTCTTTTAATCGCAATACCAGCTACTTCGAAAAACACTTGTATCTTTCGTTTATCATCATTTTTACGTTTGAACTTCTCACCGAATAATGCCACTGTCAAACCTGCAGCTGGAACAAGTAATAATTCAATCATTTTCTCCACTCCCCATATACCCTTTATTAGGGTATATATCCCTTATTTTTGGAAGACTGCCGTACGTGCTATATGTTAACGACCTGTAAATGTCCTGTAATTCCAGGTTGGTATTCCCTTATAGAAACGCGAAAAGAACATAACGTAGAAGATACAAGAACGAGCCTGTGAGTGTTGTATACATGGTCATACGTGGAAGCCAATGTGGAACACTCTGCCCCATTTTTTCTGCCACCTTCATCGTAATCACTGACAAGCCAGTTGCCGTCCATACTACTACTGCTTCACCAACGATTGTCATTTGAATCCCTCTTTTCGAATGAGTTGTAATCCCTTCGGTGTCATAACCGGTTGATACTCATTGATGACATCGCCCCAGTCCAGTACTTCATCATCGTCTTCATATAAATCATCCATGATATCGTTCGATAAACGGTAATAGCCTTTATATTCGCGTTTGTTAAAAACCTCATGTCTTTCCATGTGATCCACGATGGCATTTGTTTCTTTCTTACCACTAGAACCCTTATACATATTTCTCAATTCTTTTGACGGATACAGGTAAGGCGTTTCATTTAAGTGTGAATATTGCCAACGCATATGCGCCCTCTCCCTTCGTGATGTCCTTGATTCCACTTGGTATTCCTCGTGGTCTTGATATAGGTATATGACCTAGAAAGAAGGATTTTGCATGTCCAATTGAAAAAATAATAAAAAGGCCAATAATTATTTTTATAAAGGAGGGTTTGTTTTGGAGAGTCGCTTAAAAGAAATACTCGATGAAAGAGGACTCAAATACGGATTTATCGCAAAAAAAGCCAATATAACTAATGCAACAATGACAAATCTAATTAAAGGGGGTATCCCGACACTCCCTGTTGCGTATCGTATCGCGAAAGTTTTGGATTTACCTGTAGAAAAAATATGGGTCGAAGAAGAAATAGAATAAACATCATTTGGACATACTCATACTGAGGTGAATTGCATGATTTGGGCAATAGCATTGCTTGTACTTGTTTTTCTAATCGGTGCAATAACGAAAGGTCCAGAAGTAACGCCTGAAGAAATTCGGACGGAACGAATCAAACAGAGTGCAACTCGTAAAAATTTAGAGGTAATGGATCCGAGGGAATTCGAGTATCTTGTAGCCGACTTCTTTCGTACGCTTGGTTATACAGTCCAAGTAACTCCTGGTTCTAATGATGGTGGAAAAGATATCATTCTTCATAAAGGAAAAGAAATAAAATTCGTTGAGGTGAAACGATATACCAAAAGCTCCATTGGAAGACCATTCATTCAGAAGCTTCACAGTGCTATTGTGGATGCTGATGCAGTTGGAGGATATTTCGTTACACTAAGCCATTTCAATAAGAATGCACGACAATATGCAGCGAATAAAAACATTGAGTTGATTGATGGCGATAAACTTATTCATATGATGAATTCATAAAGCTAACTCTTTCGACGGGTTAGCTTTTTTCTTACAAAAATCCTTTTATCAATTAACTTTTTGTAAAATATCTGACGGGGATTTGCTATACTTAATTGATAGAATTATTCTACAATTCATCAAAGGGGATGAGGTATTGAATCAAAAAGGCAAGGGATTTAAAAGGATTATTGGATTCCGTTCGGGAAAGAAGTGGAAAATGATTGTTGCGTGCTTTATATACCTTACGATTATAGGAGGAATAACCGGGGCTTTTTCAGACGGAAATAAAGATTCAAAACAAGCAACCGCTGATGTAGAAAAAGAACGTAAAGAAGCAATCGAGACTGCGCAAAAAGAGGAAAAAGAGAACGCCGCGGAAGAAAAGAAAGAACGTGAGAAAGAAGAAAAAACTGCTGCACCAGTTGAAAAACAACCTGCATCATTAGAAGATAAAATTAATAAAATCGCTCAAGATAACGTTGGTAAGAAAAATGTAGAATCAATCCAACTTAACAATAATCTTGGTACAGAAGCAGAAAATGATAAAATCGCACTTATTACCCTTTCCGGGAAAGATAATTTAACGAATAATATGATTAAAAAAGGCATGTGGAAAGATACTACCGATATGTTAAAGGACATCGCAAAAGAAAAAGATATTAGTGAGGTTGTGTTCTTTTGGAAGTTCGAACTTGAAGATACATATGGAAATAAGAAAAATGAAAATGTCATGAAGATTACTTACAATCGTGAAACAATCGATAAAATCAACTTTGATAACTTCTCATTTAACAACATTCCTACTACTGCGAATCAATATTGGCAACATCCTGCTATTGATAAGAAATAAAACAAACACCAGTTCTTAAGGTGAGAACATAGAAACGGGATAGTATTTAACCAACTTATTCCAATATAATAAAGGAGGAAGGGGAAATGAATATGACAAAAGATACAGTAAGAAGAAACCAAGCTGGAGCTATTATTTATGATAATATCAATGATTTTGAGTATTTGAACATACCTATGATTATTAATGAAGAAGATGCACCACAATATGAAGTTCTTAGTGTTGGTACCGCTGGAAAGGACGATATAGCAGCCGTTTCGATGGATAGAATTACAATGTCGAGGACCATTATACCAGTAGCAACGATTAAAAATAGCGATGATAGTGTTCAAGCGTATCGTTTACCAAAAGAGTTAGAAGAATGGGTTCAGCATTGCATGAATGCAGTGAGAGAAGGACACAAACCATTCCCATGCAAAGTAGCATTTGGTATTGTCGATAATAAATTTTATGTTGAATTTAAATGAAAGAGCCGTCCTGTTGGGCGGCTCTTTTTGATGAAACTATTCTTTCGTATAGAAGTACTTAAACCCTCTCGCATCTAACCAAGCAGTCGCCTTATCTAATTCATTCCCCTGGCGATAATCTGTTTCGAAAATAACCAGTCCTTGTTTATCTCCATGCGAAACAATTTTAGAAGTATATCCAAGTTGGTCCATCATTTGAATCATCTCAGGAACTAAATTTACTCCGAACTCATACGAAACAACTTTACTAAACTTATTCACTGTAATCTCCACTCCTTCTTCTTGTTTTTCTGCTTTTTCAACAGTCTGATTGATAAACCAAGACAAAGGCTTGCTTCCGATTAATTCATTTAAATCACACTTACCGATACCAGGTACGTTTCCTGTCTCGGTGAATTGCCAAATATCGCATGGATACTTAGGTTTTGAACCGCCATAACGAGGGATCCATACAAAGTCACATTTTACATTCGCCATGCCAAATGGAGCGTACATATGATGGCCAACATATAAACCAACTTTCTTTGCTCCTAATCGGTATAATTCATCGATGAAGGCTTGTGTGCCGGCTCTCATGTCATCCATTGTTTTTACTTCTACATCTGCTACCCATACAGTTGCACTCTTGTCACCACGGTTCCAGAAGTCTTGTGCTTCCTTTTTCGCATCTGCAATGGAGATAAAGCGACAAAATGCATAGTTACCAAAAGGAATGTTATGTTGCTTCATACTTTGTACATACCCTTTGTATAACGGATCCACGTAATTTGAACCATCTTGTACTCGAGCAATTACGAAATCCAAGTACTGTTTTGCCACTGGCCAGTTAATATTACCGTTCCATTTTGAAATATCTACAACGTAACCCATTATTGATCCTCTCCTTTTTTATCTTGATCTACGAACCATTTACCAGCAGTAGGATTTGAAATCACACCTGCAGCAATCAAAATAAACAGGATAATATCTACATACTCTTGATATCGTCCTAAATTAAAATGAGGGACGGTATCCATAAGGACCATCCCTAACAATGCGAATAAAGCTACCCATAATCCACGATTTTTTAGTTTTTCTTTCATATCAATCGCTCTCCTTTTCTACATTATCTAAACGTTTGTGCGCTTGCTTTGTACTCTCTTCTACCCTTGTAATCCGTTCACCAAACGAAACTATTTGCCTTTCACTTGCTTTCTGATCGATACGAATATCATCAACACCTTTGCTGATGTACTCTAACTTCGCTTTCATTTCCGCACCTTGTTGCCCATCAGACTTTATTTCTCTTGAGCGATTTAAAGCGTAAGAAAGGTATCCGATAACTAGGGAAACAGCTGCGATAAGTAAACCAACCTCAATTGTCATATCTCCGCTCCTTTCCAAAATAAAAAGAGAGACAGTATTTGTCCCTCTTTTGTTATACAAGCCGTATTTTATTAAAAATTACTTATGTCACAGTTTATTTCAATTGTGTATTACCAACCTTTGTAAATTTCCATAACTTCATTTGCATCAATGACACGATTATAAACTTTGATGTCAGACAAGAACACTCCATTAGACAAAGTGTCAGACCCTATAACAAAATCACCATTGGACAAATTAGCAAGAGTAAATAATTTGTTTTCTTTGAGGATGGAGTGACTCTCTAAACGACCTCCATTCATGTAGACTTTAACATGACCATCTCCATCAACTGATATAGCAATAAAGTAATATCCGTCACTGTATGCGTATCCAGCAGAGGGGACACTCATCATGCTATATCCTACATTGCTAAAGTTAGCGTCAGTAACAGATGATTCAGCGTATCCAAAATCAAATAGTTTATTAAAGAAGATAACATTACCCGCACTAAATAATGACGTCACCTGTTTCGACCTGTTTGGATATTCAGCAGGGTTTAACCATTTATTTTTTGTGTTAATCCAAAATGTAACGGTATAGTTACTAGAGAAATTTAGTTGAGGTATTGTACCAAAATTAATCTTCGTACCTTTCTCTAGCTTAATTGCAGACGACAGGAAGATAGGTCTCCCGTATTCTTTGTAATCACCGTATCTGACTGGTTCTTCTTTTGTCTCCCATTCGAAGTCATTACCAGATATTTTCACGATGTTTCCTAGGCTATCTGCAACAAAAGATCCTACACCTTCTCTCAAAGGCACTTCATATACCAGTCCGTCATGCTTTCTACCGTTTAAAGATTTATAAGGATACTCCATCATATAACCCGTCTTAACAGTAAGGTCAATTGGAACATCTTCGATATTTTCTAGTTGGATATATGCTTCTCGGTAATAATGGTTGCCACCTTTGTATAAACGCATAGGTTTAACGTTGCCGAAATCCTTAGAGAAAACAATACAAGGCTCTGTATCTCCTATTAGAGTAGAAGCATTATACCCTCGTCTAAAACCCCCGCCCGAAGAGTCAAGGAATCCTTGCTGTTTTGAATAGATAACATCCCATGATTCACCTTTATCCTCTGAAATCATGATAGTGTTCACAGAATTTCCTCTAGCATGTTGTGTGCCAGTAACAATCAAATCGTCTGTTCCGAAATCAGCAAAAGATCTTATTCCAGCGATTCCCTTCACAGGAGTTTTTAGATTTCTGGCATTCTTATCAGATTTATAAACAATACCACCGCCCGTGTAATAGCTTTCACCGCCACCAAGCATATAATCTTCACCGAAGTATGATGGGTAGTGGTCACGCCCTCTTATTCCTTGATGACGGCTGGTCACATCTGTCCAGGTAGCTCCGTCATCCTCAGTCATTAAAATTCGTGCACCTTCAAAGGTGTTCCCTCCGTCATCAATGCCAGCAAATATTTTGTTGCTGTATTTATCGACATGTATATGATGGGTGTGCTGAAAGTCGCCAAAATAGTTGCTAAAAGATGGTTGGAATGTTTCCCCACCGTCTAAAGAACGGAAAATATTTACATGTCTTTCTGGCTGATAATCAGCACCTACAATAAGTACATTGTTTTTACTTTGTACCATACCTGAATCTGTAATATCAGGGTAGATTGTTTTACCATCAGATGTAACCCAACTAAAAGTTAACACGGGCTTAATGGTCGAATAATTATCCGTGGAGTAAAGTTTGTACAAAACACCGCCTGCATAGGCGAAAATGTTATTGTTTGAATCTACAAAAACAGGATACATGCTTTTGCGACCTCTTGTACTTGCGTTTGTTGTTACATTCGCTGTATTTGGGATTGATGTATATGTAGCGCCGTTGTCTGTTGATATGATAACCCCTCGTGATTCATCATAGCCCACAATTTTACCATCATTCGTTACTTTTAGCATATTTTCTAATTTGTCATCTTCTAGTAAGTCCATATTCACAACTTTACCGAACTGTGCTTTTAGCATATTCCCTTTCGAATCAAAGAATCTTACGTCACTAAAGTCCTTTTTACACTGCCCATCAAAAAATATTTCTGTTTCTGATGGTGTGTACTTTTTGTTTCCATAATGCAAGCCCACTCTAAGAATATACTTTTTGCGCTTTCCGACAGAAGGGACGGTTATTTTTTCTCAATACCGTCAGTTAACTGGATTTGTGTTAGTGACGATACGTTGTTATCAATAACGTTTTGAATAGTTCGTAATTCCGTTATGTTACAATTTATCTTATTTGCTAAATGAAAATTATACTCGTCTTTTTTTGTTTGACTTTCGACTTGTTCCTCAACACTTTGTATTCTACTTTCAATAATAGGAACTTTCCCGCCCTGTTTGTCGTATGTGTAAATGTTAATTGTATCAATTTTCATTGCATTTTGATAAATACGTATATATCCGAGAGACGATACACTTGCAACGTAGTTTTCAACCCAATAAGTCTCACCTTTAACAAGGTTTATGTTTGTTGCTAATGTATCAACCATAGAGCCGGATGAGTTATTTGTACCTATTTGTATAGAAGTTTGTGTGAATGTGGTGTTTGGAATAATCTCGAACGCATATTTTTCTCCAAGTGTTAGTCTTTTGTTAGTGAATTGAAAATAACTGGCGGGCGATGACATATTTCTTATAGCTGAGTTGTATGTCACCTTTACTGTTTCGCCATATATGTCTTTATCTAAATTCATGACCTTTGTATCAATCTTACCTATTTTAGTTCCGAGAGTCGTTTCTCCACGCCTTGCATCGACTAGCTCTTGGTCTTTATTAGGGCTTAAGTCTGCCGATTGAATAACATCGCTCATTCTCGTTTCAAGATTATCAACCTGGGATTTCGCTGCTTTACCGTCAACTTTTAAACTTAGACTATCAACCTGAGATTTATCAGCTTTTACAGTTACATCTGATTGAGTCGCTTTCTTTGATAACTCTGTATCAACATAAGTTTTATCTGCTTTATTACCTACATTTCCAGACAAAATCCCAATTTGAGTGGTATTTTCTTCTGATTTTACCTTAGCCGCTTCTGCGGTTGTACGAATTTTCCTCATTTCAACATCAGCGGACTGATAAAAACCAGCGATTACCTCTGCACCATCTTTTTCAATTTTCGTGACAGCTGCGGTTGTATCTTGTTGTGCCTTATTAATAATCGCATCAGCTTCATTTTTAGTTTCGGAAGCCGTTTGTGTTATCTTATCAATTTCCGTTTGACCATTCGTATTTAAAGTAGACAGTGTTTCTGAAACCTTCTTATTTGCATCTGTTACTACTTCTTTTGTTTTATTATTTAGATTTGCGACAGCTTCGTTAAAGCTTCCTTGTGCTTCTTCAACATCTTTCATGATGTTCAATAACGATTGATACTCATTAGAAGATTCTATCATTCCAGATGGGAATAGAGCTTCATCCACCAAATACTTGAATCTTGGTGTTACGAATGTTTTATCAGCCATGCTTATATACAATTCACAGACAACTACACCTGAAACTGATAACGAGTTAGAAGAAAGTATCACTTCTACAATTCCGTTTGCTGGGTCTGTCACATCACAATCTAAGTAACCGATTGTTTCATCTTCCTTTTTCAAAACAATACGTACTTTCGATTGCGTCAACGCGATTGCGGTTTTCCCTCTTTTTAAGTGGAGGACAAGCTTCGCTGTATTAAAGTCATCTTCATGGAAATAAACCAGTGGAGGTTCTTTTCTGCTTAATATGTCAATCGTGATTGGATACGGATCAAATATAGCCATCCACACACTTCCTTTCGTATTTTCCCAAAAATAAAAAGACTAGCTACAGCTTAGTCCATTTTGAATTCCCTGTATTATCGACACTCATTCTCCAATAAGAGCCGTCTTCCGATTGCAGGACAGGTCCTTTTGTTTTATCACCAAACCTTATATCTCCATATAATGTATTATCAGATTCCGTATTTACGAATACTTTTGGATACTCATCACCACTAGTAGCAAAAATCCGATTCACACGAACGATTGTACTCGCATTGTTAGAAACCGAGAGTGTAAACCGTAATTTATACGTATTAGCAGATCTTGCTGCTACATGAATCGTATCTGCTACATTACCATTCACGTTTGTCACTTGCGTATACGCACCATTCAAGCTTGTAACACGCTCAATCTTGATATTTTTCGGTATTTCATTCTGTCCAAATGCGATACCAACTGATTCTAAGTATTGTAATGGAGTCGTACCAAAATCTATCTCGATAATAGCCGGTGCCACGACTGTAGGGTTTGTCCATCGGCAGGATTGCTCTTTTCTTAAACTAAACATACCCCATATATTCCCTGCCGTTCTTGGAGCACCAGGTAACGTTACTGTATAACGTTTATCCGCTACAAGAAGTACATCGTCTTGATCTCCACTCATTTTCTTATTACTCGGTAAAATTGGAGTAATATTTATATCTGGAATGATTTCTTTGTAGTCTGTATAGGGTAGGTATGCTTTACCGCCATCTTTTGTTGATGTAAGCATAACCCTACTAATGCCAATTCGTTTATTAGCCAGGTTACTTCCCCAACATTTAATTCTAATTTTCGTACACTTATCAGCCATTGCCCAAGGAGCAGATACCGCAATCGCTTGTGAGCGATTATTTTTAGTCCAGTGTACTCCAATCCATTGTTTGCTGAGTTCATCATACAATTCCATTTCAAATCCTTGCGGTTGGCTACCCCATGCACTCATAACAGTAAGGAAAGCAGCATATAAGATTGGATCAGAAAACGTGTTAATTTCAAGTATAATTGGATTTTCGTATGTTGCATTTTTGGCATCAAACGTTATGCCACTTTCTGTATCAAATGTAAATATATCTGTTAATTCACCATCTACAATAGGATGCGTTGAAACTTGTGTGACGGTATATCCACGCTTATGACCGTTCACTAAGTAGTCATCCTGATTCCCAATAAAGTTAGGCACATACGGTAAACTAATCGGCAATGCATTGATTCTTTTATCCGATACATAGTTATTCGGACTTACGAAACTGTTCAAATACCCATTATCAATCCAACCCTCCGTTATTTCTTGTGCCATCGGGCTGACAATCTGATTAAAACGGGCTGATTTTGAAAATTCATAGGCTGCTTCTGTAGGCTTCAATTTGTGTATATCCCAGCCGAAAATATCAAAACGATTTGTACCGCCTTCGCAATAAATGAGACGCTTCGTTCCAGCTTCTGCTTGGAATTGTACTTGGTCAAACAAGTTGCCACCTACATCGCGCGGTACTTTTGAATCTCCTTCTAAATACAAACCGTATTCGAAATTCATCAGCGTAACTTGATGGAAGAAGTTCGCATTCACCCATGCCATATCAACTTCTTTTGTTATCTTTGGATCCACACGTAAATGAATGCCCTTTTGCATATTTGTAATCGTAATGTTGTTGCATTTTACGTTATCAATGTAGGACATTGGCGTTGTGGCTTCCATAAGAATCCCTGTACCTGTCCATCCACTCGTTGCACGTTTCCCAAGGATATTAATATCTTTCAACATATGAGTTTGCTCATAAAACTGGAAAATGTCTGTCGCATTAAAATAAATAGCTGCCTTCGTAAAATTGAAAGGCAGCGCTCTTAAATCTATCGTTACACCCTCCACATATGCTTCAGGCTTCATTTGGATGATATTAATATCCTCTAATGGCTTTAACACAGCATTTGGTGCAAAAATCATTCTTACTTTTGGTGGCACAACGATTGTCTTCCGAATCCCATACACACCATCGGGAACAAAAATTGTTTTTACTTGGGAAGTCCTTGCTTTTTCTAGCATGACATCAAATGCAGGACTATCATTTGAACCGTTCGCTTTTGCGCCAGTAGGATAAATTTGAAACAAACTATCACCTCATTTTTGAACAACATAAAAAAGCCCACTATTGTGCGCTTAACTCTTTTTACTGATATAATCCATACGTTTCTCTTTGACCTCGTAACGATCCATACACGCTAGGCGATATAGACGGCATATCGTATACAAGTACAAGTTTATTCGTCGCTACCTCAAAAGATTTATATAGTCCACCTGCACCATTTTCCTCTTTTGTATGATAATATTTACCATCCCAAGAAACTAATTTTGTTAAATTATATGGTGGTGTTGTTTCAGTAATCAATTTCATGTTCTTATCAAACTCTAAAAGAGTATTATTACCTAATACTCTGTAATTTCTGCGGAAGAATGTTTTATCTTTTTCTATTCGTACCAGGTAAATTGTATCCCTTTGGTCACTTGTTAATGGCGTCGTATATGTTGTTACTAACTTTTTGCTAGTGTAATCGATGACTAATCTTGCATACGTTTGATTCTCCTTATTTATTAATAAATCCCCATTCGGATAAAAACCTGCAATGTCGAAACTACTTTCGATATTATTTGTACCCATCTGAAATAAAAAATCTAAATTTTTGTTATAGAATTTGAATCCTGTTTTATATTGAAGCGCAATAATCCCATTCTTTTGGTGTACTGCCATAAACCCACTATTTTGATTTCTCACATTCACAACGCCAGTAATGGATTTTTTATATTCCCCTTTTTTATTGTACAAAGTCATAGTATCTTTTGGATAGTTCATGACTACGATATCTCCATTTGGAAATGCAGAGTAATCACATTCTCCATATAAAACAGGACTTGTGTTTGGTATACGTAATGATTCTTGGATTACATTTATTTTAATGAATTTCTTCATATCGATGAGATGTAAATTGAGAAGTTCCCTACCTGGCTTATATTCTTCAAAAACACCAAGATTTACAAATGGTGCGACAGACATACTAAGAGCTTGCGGTATCAATGTCCGTCCTCCACTGTATACTAACTGTAGATTCTTATCGTATATTTTATGGTCAGGATAAATAAATTGTAAATCCCACATTCTCTCCTTATTGCCAATCCCATGTGGGAATAAATTCTCTGATACTTGTTTATGAGCAAAATGTAAATCTAAATAAGGCACTACTGCAACACCTCACTTGTCACATCGCCATCAGCATCATAAGTAATAACATAGACATCCGTTCCGATTACTGTTGTTCCGTTTTCTGCATAAAACGTAATGGTTTGTTTTCCGTAATTCCCATTTGTATCTGGATCACTAAGCACGGCTTTCCTAGCTAGTACACCATCTTTTGTCTTCCATTCCACTGTTGCAAAAATACCACTTGTTGTTTTATTAGAACGATACACACTCACTTTCAGTTGTAGATTCTTTAATATATCACCTATTTGTTGTAGGGCAGCTTCAACGGTATCTTCCGTGTAGTAATTTTTCAAATCAGACAAGTTAATATCTGCTGCGTTTCTCTTTGGTAACTGTGAAGTAGGTACTTTTCCAGTTCCATCAAGAGTTGCAATTCCATTAGCTTTACCAATTTTATCTTGCGTATTTTGTTTTAATACTTTAATCGCATCATCTGTATACTTGTTAACTGCTGTTTTTAAGTCATCTAGATTTCCGCTCAACATAACTAAACGATCAATTTCTTGGAAGGCCTGTACTAACACTTCTCTACTAACAAACTCATTCCCAAGAGGCAGTGATAATTTCAAACGATCTGTAATGGTAGGCATATGTTCACCTCTCTACTTTTTATAAACCATGACCTCATCCCAAGTGAATGTTCCTAGTTGATCCCACTTCATGCGGTGTGATTCTAATTCATCCCATGTTGTATACGTAAAGATATAATTAATGTCTAAATGAGCTGGAATAATACTCCGCAACGCAAATTGAATATCCTTTATATCCGGTGGCATCCCGAGTTTACCAACAAAGGAAATTGTTATCGTGTAATTCGGTATATCCTGTTGTACATCTACCTCACCGTATTCAAACGATTCTGCCACCCTTTTAACCAAAGGAATTCTTGTTACACCAGCACTACGTTGTTTACTAAGTACAAACGAAATCCTCTGATCTAGCGGTTTTCTTTCATTCACTGGAATACTGTACTCTCTCTCCCAATCACCAATACCCCATGTAGCGGTTTCCACTCGCATTTGAGCTTTTGTATCCTCAAATTCTTTCGCTTCTTCTATTACCTCGTCCCCTACACTTCTCATGATGTTTTGAAATAATTGCGAACCACGATACTCTTTCATGGAGTGCTCTAATAACTGTTCTACGATGTCATCACACTTCTTCATTAATGACCACCTCGCCTAGTACTGCGATTTGACCTGAAGTAATCACAACATCTTTCTGTAGCCCATTAATCACCATTTCTGTCACTCTCAATGGTTTAAATGCATCTACCGCAACAGATCCAAGCTTTAAATAATTGACGACATACGACTCTTTTAAAATAGATTGTCTGCTTGCATCATCGCGCCAATACGCTTTATTACATTGTTTTAAATACTCTGTTGCTTCTAAGATTAATTTTTGTTTATTTTCTTCTGTATTTCCACCTTGCGTTACTTTTACTGTGATGTTTATCTTCACTGGTACCGCAGGAACAACAGATGCACTTGCTCCGATAGGTGCTTTCCCATCCCCGTTTTCAATGGTCGGGTTCAGGAATTGTTGTACTTGTTGAATCAATTCTGGCGTAGCAGGAACAAAACTATAATCACATAGCATGATTTTCACTGTCCCTTTTCCGTTTGCGATTGGAAATACCAATACACCACCAACATTTTTCACGCTAAGTGACCAACGAATATAATCACCGATATTACCGCTATTGGATGACTCTCTTAAATACGCAAAGTAACGAGATCGTATATCCTCATCACTTTCCGCTTCTTCTCCGCCTGTGATTTTTTCAGGATTTCTCACGCTGGATACACCGAATATGGATTCTCCTAAATCAATCGTACCAATTGCAGTATTGCCGATAATACCAGGTGTGACACACTCAACTTCTACTGTTGCTATTCCATCCGCACCAATGACAGCTTCTTCGAGTTGTTTATACTCTACGATTTTATTGTTCAATTCGTAACGGATTGAAATATACGTAGCACCTTTAATAAGCTTCGTTCCTTCGTTTCCTTCTACAACTACTGTTCCTCTTGCCTTTCTTGCAGGGTAACGAGTAAGAGGTGTTTTATCCGCAACAACTATATCTAGATTCAAGCCAGTTGCATATTGAGCGAAATTCGATTGATGCCATTTCATAAATTCTTCTCTTCCTACTTTACGTTCAATTACAATTGGTTTTAACACATCATAAATAAAACCGCCTTGCCGTTTGTCCCATTTCTTATCAATTTTACTGAGCAAACGCTTCATAATATCTTCTTCTGATTCGTTCCACCATGCAGGTATACTCAATACGTCACTTCCCTTCTCACAGGGATATTTCCATAAATGGTATTGACAATGTAAGACGCAACAAATACATCATTTTCGTCACTTTGTCGCTCAACTTCAATCACACTTACATCTACAATCCGTTGGTCGTAAATCAAACTATCCCGAATCACTTCTTTTAAGCGTAGTATTTTCGCTTCCTCATTCAGTTCCTTATCAATGAGTACATTACGTGCATCAGAACCGTAAGCATCTGTATAGACACGATAAGCATTTCTAGGAACGAGGTGAATTTTCTCAATGAGATTCGCCATTCCGATTTGACCATCATCTACTTTTACAACCCCGTTACTATCCGCAACAAACTCACCTGTTCGGAAATCGAATAAGGGTGTTAAATAACCGGTAATTTCTTCACTGTTATGCTCTTCGCCATCACTACCGAACGACCAATCGATTTTTGGTATTACATCAGACATACGCGTTCACCACCACCCATATTGCGTCTTTTGTAGGGAATCGGTTTGGAAGTAATAACACATTCATACCAACTGGTATTGGCCAGGGACAAAATGTTTGCGAAGTAGGATATTTGATAGAACTATCAGCCAATAAAACATACTCAGAACCTGTGTATTTACAAATGGACACCATGTCATGCAGTGGTTTCACGACATACTGCCGATCAGTTGGTCTTGTGCCAGCGATGCGTTGCACAAGTACTGTTTCATCTTTTCGGAACTTCGTATAAGGCATAACAAAAAATGCACTCGATAATACTTTAGATGAACCGTGTATTTGAATGGTTACATTTGGTTCGCCAGTAATAACTTTACCGAGAGAAAACACGCTCTCTTCTTTTTTGCCATTACCATTTTGTATATGCGTTAATATCCGTTCAGCTGCTCTCACTTCCTCACCTACCCTTCCTCTTTTTGCGTTTCTTCTGGCGGAACATACGCCTTATTTGGTAAAGTAGTTGTCTTTGCTAAATCCGCTTTGAATATAACTCGGTTTTTATAGACATCATAAGTGGCTTTCCTAATATAATAGCCACCTAAAATCGTTTCTGTAGGGTCTTCTAAATATACAAAATCACCAGACCAAAAGCGCTGTTCATCCAAACTATGCACATGCTCAATCGATCTCGATACATCTGGTAAACCTTGAACCTTGAGCATACTGTCAGCTCGACTTTGTGCAGCTGCTTCTGTTTCAGCACCATACTCTTCTACCGTTGACAATGGACCATATTTTCGGATGGAATCTCCATCGGATTGAAATGCGACAATGTTCTTTTCGCGATTTACAACCTTTATCCGGTTCTTTACGTTTTCCGAAGATACTTTCTTTTCAACATTTGTTAAACCAGCACCTAATACCGGCACCAATTTTGGTGGTGTCCATTCAAATACACGTAACCCTTCAGGTTCAAAGCGCACCCAATATTTCTTTCCTGTACGAAGCTTACTTTCATGCAGAACGATAATGAGCATTTCATAAACGCTTTCCGCATTATTTTTTTCCAAATACATGAGCGGAAAGACCACGTTTATATCCACCATTTCTTTTACTGGATATCCATATCTATCTAAAATTTCTCGCATAATTTGCGTAGCAGTTCGATTTTGAAAGACGAACTCATCATCCGATTTAACAAGATTAAATAAATGGTCATACGATGTGACTTTTACATCTTTTCCATTTGAATCTTGATATGCCCGGATAAGTCCATTAAACCAAATCTGTTTCCCTACTTTTATTTGCAACGGTTTACCGTCTAAATCTTTAAATTCTTTCTGATGTACGAGTGAAAATTCTACCTTCACCGGGCCCGATTCGTAGTCATCATCAAATTGAATAGGAGGGGTAACAGCATCTGTTACGTCCATTTTACCGATTAATACTTGCAGCAATAGAATCCCTCCTAACTCAAATTACTAGCTAATACGTAACCGTGGACATTGCTCATTTGAATGTATAACCATTCTCCCTGCGCATTACGTGCGAGCGTAACTGTATCACCTTTCTTTACAGTCCCAATCACTTTTCCGTTTTGCGAGGGAACATCACGTACCGCTATCATATACGCATCACCGGTTACTTTTGCCGTTTTTAATGCGTAGTTTTCCATGTTATTTGATGGTGGGCGAATCACTTCACCATTTCCATTTAATACACCGAGTTTGATATCTCTGTATTCCCTAAACGCAATTGAGAACTCAATAAATCCTGGCTTTTCTATCCAGTAATCAAATGTTTTTAACAACATTTCCTTTTGATAATTCAGTTCTGTAATACAAAGAATCACCGGTTCTTCCGCTTTCTTTATTTGTTCAAGTGCAGCCACTGCTTTGTACGGATCATGCCGGACTTCTTCGCCATACACCTTATTAAACGAAAAAAAGGAAGTCCAGGAGACTTCCTCTAATCCAGTTCCATCAGTAAAAGGAATTACACCCCGATGTAATGTTTGTACTTCTGTAATTTGGGTGTCCCCTCCTTTTGGTCCAATGCCTGAAGGAGTTACGGGGAAGGTCAGCTTTGCATTCTTCGTTAAAATAAAAATCACTGTTCCATCACCCCTAAATTCACATCTGTTCTTGCATTACTTACATCATCCAGTTTATCTGCTACATAATTGATAAGTTTATCTGCCAGTTCTTTAAATGTAGCTTCATCTGTATTCATTGCTCTTGCTGTATCTGCAGAAATCGTTACTTCAAATTTATTCGTTACGTTGCTCTTATTAGAATTGCTTACACTATTTGATGTGTACGACTTTCCTTTCCCATCGGTTGCAAATGGGATGCTCGACTTCTCTGCTACACTCTTAGCAGATTGTACAGCCATATCCGCTTTATGAACGATACCAAGTGAAAATCCTTCTGTTACGAATTCTCCTTGTTCAAACATTAAACGAGAAGGTGATCGGATATCAAAGAATCCAGTTACGGCACTCTTAATGCCACTTGCAAGGTTACCTACTGCATCCCACGCCGCTGAAGCCATTGAAGAAATACCGTTGATCAATCCATTAATAATGTCTTTACCAATTTGGAACAAGTCGATGCTCTTAAACGTGTCAACAATGATGTTCCAAATATCCACTGCAGTTTGACATGCTGCATCAAAAGCTGCTCCCCATTCTCCGTGGAATAAATTTGAGACAACTTTCACGACGCCCTCAATAACGCGGCCGCCAATTTTAACTGCACCTTGTATTAAGTTGAATGCAATTTCAGTTACGCCAGATACGATTGGCATTACTGCTTGGAAAAGTCCGGACATAAAATCTAGACAATTCCCAACAATTTTAGCGACTGTATCAAAAACTTTACTTGCAATCGACATAATTTGCGAGCCGTGTTGGGACCAAAAATCAGAGATTGTAGATAGACAAGTACTCACGATTTTCCATAAAACGCCGGCTACCGTGGTGATTGTCGTCCAAATTCCGCGCCATGCCATCGATGCAAAATTCATAATTTGTGTACCGTGTTGGGACCAAAAATTAGCGATTCCAGTTAGGAGACTACGAACAACCGCACCTACTCCGGTTAGGACCGTACCGACCATCGATTTTAGTCCACTATATGCCTGAGATGCGAATTGAACGATTTGTTGGCCGTGTTGCGACCAGAACCGGCTCATACCAGCACCAATCGTTCGGACTGTTGTCATGATTCCTCTCATGCCATTCGTGATTGCCGTTCGGACACCATTAATGATAGTAACGGCACTACGAATGGTTTGTGGTGAGAGTCCAAGTGAAGTTAGGATCGATACGCCTTTACCGGTGTTTCCTCCAAACAGTGCTCCAATTCCTTTTGTGAATTGCCCTAAGTTTGTCATTTGTTGTTTGATCTGATTAATAGCATTTTTAATTCCGTTCGTTACAGTGACGATGGTTTTCGTTGCTTCAGGCGTGAATCCTAAGCGACTAAGGATAGAAACCCCTTTACCTTCATTCCCTCCGAAAATCGCCTTCACACCAGACCAAGCCGTTGCAAGGAATGCTTTGACTTGGTTCACTTTCACCATTAAGGAATCAAACGCTGACTTTACACCATTTATCGCAGCATAAACAATGTTTCTAAAGGTTTCACAATGAGCCCATAAAAAAGCGATACCTATTGCTATTGCGGCGACTACACCGATGATGGTTAAGGCGCTTCCTGCTACACCTAGTAATGCTCCAGAAGTCATTCCCATTGCACCAGCCATTAATGCAAATCCTTCGATAATACCTGGTAAGAAACCAAGTAAAATCATGAGAGGACCACCGATTAATAAGGTAACACCTACTAAAGCAAGCATGACCGTTAATACCGTTTGTACAGGTCCTGGTAATGCATTAAATGCGTCAGTTAACATACCGAGCCCATCTGCAACGACACGAATGACAGGGATGAGTGCATTACCCATCGAAATTTGCAGTGTTTCAAATGAACCGGACAATTGATTCAAGGATCCATTCAAGTTATCTTGCATTTTCTTTGCGGTATCAGCTGCTGCACCACCTGAATCTTTCAATCCTTGCGTCAGCTTTTGTAGTTTATCTGGTCCTGCTTCAACTACTGCTAACATACCAGAAACAGCTTCTGTACCAAAAATAGCCGATAAAGCAGCAGCTTTCTGTGCATTACCCATTCCTTCCGTCGCTTTACCAACTTGACCGATAATATCGTGGAAAGGAAGCATTTTTCCTGATGAATCTTGAATGGTAATACCTAAATCAGCAAGTGCGGTTCTAGCAGACTTAGGTGGATCGGATAAACGTAATAAAGAAGCACGTAACGATGTACCTGCCTGTTCACCTTTGATACCAGAGTCAGCCATGATACCTGTAGCTGCTGATAATTCTTCTAATGAAATACCAAGCATTTTCGCAACTGGCGCTGCATATTTAAAGCTGTACTGCATATCCAAAATACCAGCAGCAGATTGGTTCGCTGATTGCGCAAGTACATCGGCTATATGAGAGGACTCTTTCGCTTCCATACCAAACGCATTTAAGGCGGCGGCTACTGTTTCGGAGGTCATCGCCATATCTTCTTGTGCGGCTTCGGAAGCAGCGATAATACCAGGCATTGCGCCGATAATATCATTTACCTCGAAGCCAGAAGCGGCTAAGTTCTGCATACCTATCGCAACTTCACTGGCTGATTTGGTAGTGGATGCTCCTAATTCTTTAGCAGTTTCTGTTAAACTGCTTAATTGTTCACCAGTCGCACCAGAAATCGCACCTACTTTGGACATTTGGGATTCAAAGTCAGCTGCAATTTTCACACTCGAACCCAGTCCTGCTGCAATAGCTCCACCTGCAATTGTGGCGGCTGCACCTGTTGAAAACAAAGCTCCACTGGCTCGTTCTAACCCTTGTAGCATTAAAGCGTTCTGTTCACTAACCCCACCAAATCTTTCGCGCAATCTCTGCATTCTAGCAGCTGCATCATCAATTGGTGCTCTTGCTAATGCCGCATTCAATTGATTAATTTGAGTGGTTGCTTCTTGCATTTCCCTGGTCAACTGTTCCACTTGCGTTTCCAAGGTATTAACCCGTTGAGCTGATTCTTGTAAGTTCTGTTCCATCGTCTGCAAGTGTTGCTCTAACTGATTGACCTGTTGCGCTGATTGTTGGAACTCTTGACGCAATTGTTGCATTTCATGCTCAAGTTGATTGACTCGTTGGGTAGACTGGTTTAAATCCGTATTTAGATGTTGTAGGTTATTACCAAATTGTGTTGTACCTTGTGCTGATTGGTGTAAATGGTTTGTTAACTGTACGACATTATGATCTAACTGCGATGTACTTTGCGTTGCTTGATGAAGCGGTACAACATTCGTTCCTTGAAACCGTAACGCTGTATCTAATTCTCTCGCTGCTCTTGATGTTTGCTCCATATGTTGAGTCATTTGACGTAATGGAGAAGACATCGCATCCACTAAACTTATCTTACCTGTTACCTGCTTTTCACCCATAAGTCACCGCCCTTCATTCTTGGGCCTCGGCAGCTTTTTCATCGATTTCGTCTTGATGCAAACAGGAAGCAATTAAAAAAACCTTCTTCTTACGGTTCATAAGAAAAAAGTCTTCTGGATCGATGTTTTTAGTTTGAAAAAGCCTGTGGGCCCATGAAGCCATGGGGTCGGTTTTAATTAGTTTTTTACTGCATCAATCTCGTCTTCCATTGAATCTTGACCTAGACCAGATAAATCAATGATGTATTGTGTAGCTGCTACAATACCTCCTAATGATAAAATTTTAGGGACAATAAACTCAGGGTTAGGTACAGGTGCACCAACTTTTTTCTGTAGTTCTGGTGAGCTCCAGTTAATATCCGTTCGTGTTTCATCTGTAGCAGCCGCAATCATTAAAGCGTTGTATTTCGCTTCATTCATTTGCTCTAATGGTGGCATGTTTTTCTTTTGAGGGACTTTTGTTGTAGATGTTTTACGGATTTTCTGTTCTGTCTCAGCATCAAGGGACTTCATAGGTAGCATGATGTATTGTCCATCGATTGTTTGTACTTTCACTTTACCGCGAACACGTTCATCTGTATTTACTCCAAATAAATCATCTAAGCTTGCAAATTGTTTTTTCTGTAATTCAGTCATAATAAGTATTCCTCCTAGCGTTTTTCACGCGTTATTTTATGTGCAAAGAAAAAAGAGAGGTTGTCCCTCTCTTTACTCAATAATTTCAAAATCATCAAACGTAAACGGAAAATCATCATCGACTAAGTCTTTTACTTTGAAGCCAAGTAAAGTTACCTCATCAAAGCTCACGCCTTTAAAAGCGACTTTCATATTTGCACCCTGCGCCATTTCATCAGGATCATGATAGTCTCCAATCAATGTAAATGTTTGGTCGGGATTCTTTAAAATGCGTATTGCTAATGCTTTTGCATCTTCATTGTGATACATTTTTAATTTCCCTGAACCATTACCACCCATAATACGGTTTCCATCTAAGAATGCATTTGCGCGTTCTACTTTCTTTTTATCGAATTTGATTTTACCTTCAAATTCCGATACTCCTGCCCATTGCTCTCCTGAATCATCGTATACTGCACCGTACTTCCCTCGGACAATACTTCTAGGATTTACGACTGGTAAATTGTTATCATACAAAGACATCTAACAGACCTCCTTAGGATACCTTGTTTTTGTTGTACACTTTTTCAATCGCATCAACGATTGTGTACTCAGTGATAAAGAACGCTTCATCTTTGTACACTGGTTTGCCAAGGTCTTGCGTGTGGCGTGGATCTTCATAGCAATTGAATGAACCTAATTCAATAACTTCTTCTTGGGCTAATCTTTCTAGTAGCTCATCTTTAATTGCTTGAGCTGCAGCAATACGTTTCGCTTGCGTGTTTGCTTTTGAAATGTATCGGTTAAAGATAACTTCTTGAGCATTCGTAATGTAGTCAATACCAAGTACGACTTTTACCTTTTGCAATGTACGAATTGTTGCAGCCGGATCAGACTCTTCTGACATACCAATGACTGCATCAAGGTTTTTCAGCGTTGTCATGGTATTGACTGGCGTATTAAAGCGTACTTTCTTGCCTTCTTGGAAGAATACGATATTACCGGTAGCAATACGAGCTTTCGTTTCTTCAACAGAAAGCTTCTCAACCCAAGTAAACGGCGTTGCTTTCTGCGCCACACTTTCATTCAGTGGGCATGCTAAAAGAGCTGCAGCCATGTATACCGCAACTTCCTGTGGTGTATATAAACGCTCATCAATTTTCGCTTTTTGTACGCAGTTCGCGATACCATAATAATCAATATCTGTTGAACCCTCGCCAGCTGTATAACCCGTGATTAATCGACCTGCTAAACGAGAAGTTTGAACGAATTGTACTAACATTGTTTTAAGTGCTGGATCTGTTATGCCATCGAACACAATACCATCAAATGTTTCTGCTTTTGCTAGGTTTAAGAAGTCACTGTAGTTTTCTGTTTTTACAACTTCACCGCTATTACCGCCAACAAGAGGGATGTTATTTGCATCTCCTACAGTTGTTCCTGTTTTCCCTTCAATTTTAGAAACGGTAATATAGAGACTAAACTTTGTTTTTGCGATGAGTTCATCGATTGTTGCAAAGCTTGTACGTTCTAACTCCATCGTTCCTTCTGTTACAATCAATTGTTTTACTCCTGCTTCCCCTAACTGCGGACGCACCGTCACCTTAAAGCCATTACCACGAGTACCTACATACTTCGCAGTAACATTGACTGTATCTAACGCTACTGTGGCTTTCTTTGCATCAGCAGTCGCCAAACGCATAACCTTTAGTGTTTTGAGCTTCGCCTTACGTGCTAAATCTACTAAGTGAGCAGTTTGTCCGTAGAATGGATTATCATCAAATGGATTTAATTCCATCATTACATTCTCAGGTCCCCAATCCGCTTTGATTGGCATGATTAACGTACCACGAGCCGTTTTATCAACTGCACCTTTTACAGTAAGTTCTGCATAGGAATAAAAGCCTGTTTCCAGTTCGTGTTTCCCATCTTTAAACGGTTTTGCCATGTTACTTCACCTCTCTTTTTAAAAATGCAGTAATTTTCTTTTGTGCCGTATCCACATCTACTTCTTCTAAATCAGAAAATGCAGCACCAGCAACATAATTTGGAACACGAAATAACTCTTCCGCTTTCTCTACTACCTCTTTTACAGGGTACATAATAACAGGAATAACTTGTTTTTCTTCTTTACTTGCCATTACAGCCACCTCACTTCTCATTCAATCTGATATTGTTATGAACTTTACGCAGCATTTCATGATGCTCCACAAGCTCCACGAAACGTTCTCCTTTTACAGTGAAGGTCCATACATCAACATCAGCTTGCTTTATTTCAAACTCCACTTCCTCTAAACGAGCTTTTGTTGGTTGATGATTCTCATCTACTAGCGGAATGTCATAACGACACCGCATCAGTGCATCTTGCAACTTCGCTTGAAATTGCAGTGCTTGTGTTTCTGGCGTTTCTTTATCCAGGAACAATGTACCGTGGATTAGTGGTCGATACCTATGAAAACCAACTGAATCCTGATACGGTTTACCTACTGGCGTTTGCAAATAGAAAAAAGGAGGCGTTGTTTCCTGCCTCCTTCTTGTTGTATATCCTTTTACACCAGTGGTATCTTGAATGAATTCTAGTACACTCGCTACATCACACGAAACCAAGTTCATTCATAATCTCTCCCACTCTGTCTTCAAGCCAACGTAATGCTTCCGGCTCGAATTCATGCCAAGAGTCTTCCAACATATGAGCACCTTCTACCCATTTCCCTGCTCCTTTAGCGGATTCTCGGCTCATGCCACTGTTTCTCGTACGGTGACCTGCTTCCACATATTCAGCGTATTCCATGTTTGAACCGACAACGATTTCAATTCCATCCCCTATACCAACTTTTAAGAAAACAGAACCGTCACCATTTACCCCTGCACCGGCAGAAAGGAAAGAGTTTCGCAGTGCTCCTTGATCAACTGGCGTTTTCTCTGCCACCATCGACATCAATTGAAGTGCCAATGCTTCTGCCCACAATTCGAGCATTTGAGGTATTTTCCCATGAACAACACTTCTCATTTGCTGCATCCATTCATCGAAACCCTCGAGAACAAATCCACCTTCCATACTACCACTCATACCGTTACCTCACCTTTCAGGTCAATCTCAAAATGATGAATGCCTTCTCGGTCAGTTACTGGATATGGTTGCGAAGCGATATAACGACCTAAATTATATTTCGTTTCAGGATCGTATACATCGATTATATCTCCTGCTTTTACATCCGGATAAAGCGTGTGAATGAAGACAACATTGTCAATTTCAACTCTACCTAATACTTCATTCACTTTGCTTTGATTTTTCTTTACAAGAGCACATGGAAGATCAGTAGCAATTTCTTTTAACACTTGCTTACTGTCATATGTACTCCCATCAGAAACAATACGAGAAACATTCATTCGATGAAAGAGTATCGATTCATATCTACTCAAAAGAAAAACACCCCTGATTCATCCTCTTTTTTCTTTTCCATGTACGGCTCAAGAAGATTCATTGCAAGGTCACGATAGGATGTACTTTTATCGGCAAACGTTTCCTTATAGTCAGAACGCTCGATACTTTTCACCTGTTGTGGTTCGCATTCATCTTTTGCTAAATAACAGACGGCAAGTTTGATATCATCAGGGACTTGCTCGCCAATATCTTTCACTTTTGAGCGCACAAAAATAGAAGCTCGTAACAATGCGGCTTCTAAATTATTCACGTTATTTAGCTCATGGAAAAGGCTGGTTGCTTCATATACTGCAACTAACGATTTCATCACACATCGATTTGCATTACGCCTGATGGATATGAAAGCTCAGGGAATGCAGCTTTTCCGATTTCAATGAATTCATTTTCTGTATTCTGTTCTCTCCAAGGCTTCACATACACTCCAGGTTGTCCTTGTTTTTCAACTGTTGGACCTTGAACAGTTGAACCAAGTGTAGTCTTGCCTTCAATGCCAAGGAATACTACGCGACGCTCTGGTAAATAACGTTCTGTTTTTCCATCTTCAAACGTGATTTCTAAATCATTTGTTGTGATTGGTGGGATATTCCAGCGTGATAAATACGTTGCTAGTTCATCCGGCGTTACCATACCACCTGCTACACCTTTAATATTTCCGATTGTTGATTTCGCTTGCAGAATATCAAGGTAAGCTGCATTTGACATATGAATTGCTAATGGGCGACGACCTGCGTTTGCTTTCTTGAACTTTTCAATCCAATCTACAAGATCTTTAATTGGATTAGATGTATCTACATTGTTCCACTTTGTCGTCGCAGCAAATGATTTCGGTACATCAAATGATAAATCTAATGAGAAGCCATCTAAATCATATTTGATTTTCCCTTTGTATAATACAGATGAACGTAAGTATTCTTCTGTCTCGTCCACACCTAACTTTAAGTTATCGATATGATTAAATACACGATCAATAACTTGCTGACGCTCTTTATCAAATTTTGTATTCATAATTGTTAATTGGTCTTTTTGATCAAAACGGTAACGGTGTGAAAGCTTCGCAACTTCACCAACAGCGCGCTCTAATCCTTGTTTGTCACGTAATGGTGCAGGTGCGCCAAACTCTAACAGGTTTGCTGCAACATTACTGTTCTTTTTGAAAATGTCGTATGCGAACGTAAGACCGTATACATCCTTATCACGAGGTAAGAATGGCAGTGTTTTGGATTCAAATGGTACTGTTAAATTTTCCACATAACCAATTAGGGTTTCGCGTTTAAATTCATCTAATTGTAAGATACTCATTCAGCTTCACTCTCCTTATCGAATGTCTAACATTTTTGCTTTTGCTTTAAACTCTGGTAAAATCGCAGGGCATTTTGATTCTTTTACATAGCCACCAACAAGTCCTACTGCTTGCACATCATTTGTATCGATGCGAATATCACGGAACAGTAATGAAACTTGCTCTGTTGATGCAGCATCCTTTGTTTTATCGAACGGACGCGTTTTCTTTGTTGTTGCATCAAAGATTAATGATGTACCGGCAGGAATAATACCTGCTGTAAATGTAGTGTAATCTAACGTTACTGTGACTGTTTTTAAACCAACCACATCACGCAGAATTTCTTTACCAGCAACGACTGTATCTTTACGTGTATATAGATTCAATTTACTTCACTCCTTAATTTTTTTGACTACGACGTTTCGCTAATTCTGCACCTAAATCGTAGTCTGTTTTCGATGCAGGGGGATTTCCACCGCCTGGTGCAGTACTTCCTGGTTTTTGTTGACCACCACCTCCTTGACCGCCTGATGCTGCTTCCTCACTTTCAAATAGGAATGGCTTCTCTGCCTTTACCTGTTCAATTGCTTCTTTCATATTCGTAATTTCACCAGTATCAGGGTCAGTCGTTAGTAACGGTTGAACCGCAGTAAAAAGGAGATCTGCATCATGCGGTTTGTGCCCAATAGAAGCTTTAACAAACGCAAGTTCAGTCTCCAATGATTTATTTTTAGTTGTGAGTGTTTCGTTTGAAGCTTTTAATGTTGCATCGGCTTCTTCTTTACCATTTACAGCAGCTAATTTATCTTGCAAATCCTTTAATGATTCCACACCTAACTGCTTATACACATCTAATTTACCTTGTCGCTTTGCTTCTTTCGTTGCATCACCAAGTTGCGTATCCAGTTGCTCCTGCGTATAGGTCACAGGTGGGTCATTAGGTGGATCTGTTGGTGGTGGGTCTTGTGGTGGATCAGCTGGCGGATTTGGGTCCGAAAAGTATTGGAAGTTTCCTAAGCGTAATTTAAATGGTTGTTTCATGATTATTCCCCCTTATACTGGTTTGGATTTTCTATCTCATTCTTCACTTTCTTACTATCACTTACAAGGCTGGTTTTAATGTTTATAAGTTCGAGACTGTTCTCGACATTTATAAAATCAACAACCTCCCAATCTTCTGCTAATGCATCTGAAGTACTAGGTGACCATGTAGCAACATCGTTTTGTGCTGTTTTTAATGCAAGGTACGCACGGTATGGAACATCCTCTCCACCAAATGCTTCCTTCATAATATCTGTAGCTGGTGGATATGATGCTGCAGGTACATAATAAACAAACATACCCTTACCATTCCAACCTTTACGCGCAATTTTATTACCGTTTTTAACTGCTTCAATCGCTTGACCAAAATTCATTACCCTTCACTCTCCTGTTTCTTGTACTGCTTACTATAACTAGAAGCAGAATCAAGTCCTTGTTCTTTTGCATACTCTTCAAAGTTCTTCGCATCCGTACGATACGTTTTACCAGTACTCATACTTCTTGCAGCACGTTGACGGTTTGCATTATTAAATCCTCTTATTACTGCAACAAACGTTCTCCTGCAATTTGGATGCTCTGTAGCTGGTATACTCTTCGCTTCTTCTACAGAAAATTCTTTCCCATCCATCGCTCGGCATTTTGGACACGTTCTGTTATCCAACGTTTCAAGGACCTTCATTGCTTTGAGTAAATCCATGCCCATCTCATTACTACGCTTATCAAAGTCGGTCATGTATTCTTTCTTCGCTTCATTACTAGCCGTAATGATTTCAGAACGTACAAGACGTTCACTCTTATACGCTTCCTGACCGATTCGTTTTTGTAATTTAGTAGCAGTCTTACGGAAACTTTCGCCACGTTGCATAGAATTAACTAATGTTGTACGCAAATGCTCTTTAAAGTTCTCTGTTCGCCCCCACAAGTTTTCCGAGAAATGACCGTGCCCCCAATCCTTTTCTAACAGGACTTTGATGGCACGTTCCGGTATGACTGGTGGAACAACAATATATCCTTGTATATGAGCGGCGGTGATATAAGAAGCAAAGGCATAATCAACAACGCCTACTGTCTTTATCGAGTTCGTAACGATGCCAGTTGCAGTTTCGTTTATACGATCCATACTCATTTCCATTTGCTTTAGGATTGCTTCTAAATCTTTTCCTCTTCTGATCTCATCCCAATCCCATTTATCTTCTGGTGAGCCTAAGCTTGTTCTTGTGTAGAGGTAGGAAAGCTCCTTACTTATGTCTTGCAAGAACTCTGCATACACTTCAAGTAACACACGAATACGCTCATCCTTAAATCGAATGAGCTTCCTCTGTTGTTCTATTGCCATTTCCTGAAGCTTTTTTAGTTCTTCATGATTCATAACTCATCATCCGTTTTATCGCTATTCTGCATGCGTTTATCACGGTTTGTGATGTGGTTATCGATATTCTTTAAATCCACTTCTTTCTTTTCTGCTGCTTCTTGTTCTAAACGTTCCATCTCTTCTTGAACGTCCTCTACAAGCGGATTCAATTGAAGTAATGTGAATTCTGACAATCGACCTTCCAACTTGTTGAGCATATCAATTAGTTCTTTTAAGTTTTGTGGCTTATTACGATGGATTTCCCACCAGATCCACTTATGATTGTATAAATCGTTGTGCTCATTTCGTGGATTCAATGTTTCTTTTAACGCTTCTGCTGGATTCTCATGGCCACTCTCAATCAATTTCTGTGCATTGAGCATCAATGTAATAATCATGAACTTACGTCTGAGGTATCGCAGCAGGTATATCTCTTTTTCATTCACTTGTAAATCAAGCGGTGCGTATAACTGCTCGATTGCTACACCTGACAAATCACCGAGTGCTTCTTGTTTATAGATTTTGGGTAATTGTGATGTCTCAAAGATGGAATCGATAATGGTCTTTGCTTGCCATTCAATCGGTTCGTTTTTCATATCTGCAATTAGGTACTTAACATCTACATTCACTCCTGGTTTCCCTTTAATACCGATACCTCTACTTTTTCTCATTTCTAGCATTTTATCTTTGTCAGGATACTCCCCTACAAATGCAAGATAAGGATCACAGAATACATCTAATCGGTTCGAATTATCTGATACTAAACGTGCCAGTTCTTCAAGTTGCGAAATGACATCATCAGATAAATTACTTGGACCATACTGAATCTTTCCTCCTCGTGGTTTAGCGAATTCACCATTTTGAAAGTAGGCAGCTGGTACAACAGGAATGGAATGATTTATTGGATTTTTTGCGTAACGTTTATCCATGACAAATGACCCATTCTCATACACTAAATAGGTAACTGTTGCTGCATCGTATACTTCCACATACTCAATTTCCTCATCACCGACTTTATCCTTATAACGATGAATAGCAGCAAGCATGTCTCCTTTATAATCGAATACAGGGAAACATTCATTGATTGGATATGATTTGTATTTAATCTCGCCAAGTTCATCAAAATAAAAAAGGACTGTCGCAGCACCTGCAATCAATCCGCGTTTCGTATTCAAATAATCAACTGCATGATCCTCATTCTCTTCTAACACATGCTTTAATCGTTCCCTAAACTCTTCAACTACTTCTTTACTTACTCCCTTATCGATTACCGTATCAGGTACATCATAACTCACTGGCTTCCCTAGCATATAAGAAGCTGGCATACCACAAATAAGCTTTGAGTAATTGACTACAATTCGATGATTCGGATCATCATCACGCTTCTTTTCACGCTTCAAAATGTCAAAATCGCCATCAAACGTTTTTTGTCTTTTCTCAACGTCTTTTAAAATCATATCGTGTTCTTTTAAGATATCATTTAAAGGATTCCACTTATCTTTCTGCAATAATTCTGTGTAATTCTCTTTCACATTCACACCTCCTTTTTGTTTAAAAAGGGTGCGGAACCACTCTTTTAAGCGTTCAAACATAGCGCACCTCCTAGAATACACGTTCAAATGAATCAAATGCAGGTTGTACATTTGCAAATGCCAGTATAACTGCATCTGCGCGGTCAGGAGATTCTAATCCACGTTTCTTCATATCTTCCTTTTTCTCAAGAGCAATCTTACCTCTTGATGAAATACGATACTTACGAGTTGTTAATTGTGAAATAAGTTTTTCATCATCAGGAATGCTAAGTTTAGGTGATTCATTTCTCATGTAACCCGAGAAATTCTCCTCTAACAGTTCTCGCATATTCGCCCATAATTCAGCACTCAAGTTTTCATAACTTATATCACCTGCAGAAGAACCGTTGTGAATCGGTATGACCTTGATGTGACTTAATCCCTCGTCATAAACAACCTCATCTAAACGATCTACTACACCACCGCCAACGCCATCAGCATCGACTTTAATGTGTATTTCCCTTATAAACGGATACTGCTTCATGTATTCTCTTGCTGCTTTTAATACCTCACCAGCAGTTTGTGTTGTACCTTGCTTACTGAACCTTTTTAACTCTGTTGCTGCCATACCAATACGCGGTACAATTACTGACTCATCATCACCAAAACGAGCAACGTCCACCCCTAAATGAAGTACGCGTTCTCTCTTATCGATTTGCATTGGTGTAGCAGCTGCTTGCTCTGCGTATTCAAGTGGAATAAATGCATCGGCTTCTGCTTTAGGAAATTCTCCTAATACACGAACACGGTATACATCGCTATCCTCATTGTACTTACGTTTCAACATTTCAATGTTGTCTTTACTTGTACGAGGCGAGTCCATACTTGATACTTTATGCGCTTTGTACATATCGCGGTCTTTATTATGAGAATCATAAAAAACCCCACTTGTACGTGTCGGGTTTCCGCATAAAAGTAATTTATTTTCTGCACCTGATAATGTACCGAGTATTGCTTCCATGATTGGATCAGCAATACCAGAAGCTTCATCACACACGAATAACATGTAATCTTCATGAAAGCCTTGCATGTTTTCAGGCTTTGTTGCTGTTCTTGCAGTAGCAAACCACCGTTCTTCACTACCAATCATGTAGACCTTTGTTTTTGTCCATTTAAGCAAATTCTTTACTTTACTGCGTTCTAGCCATTTTGCAATTTCAGCCCATAACACAGTAAATAATTGCTCTTTCGTTGGAGCAGTGCAGATTACTTTTGGATTTGGTCTACAACAAAGAAACCAAATAACAGCGATTGCTTCTACACCTGTTTTCCCAACGCCTTGTCCAGAACGAACGGACACTTTCGGATGATTTGCTAAATCTGTAAGTACTTTTCGTTGCCATTCATCCGGATAAAAATCAAGCATGTCTTCAGCAAAAGCAACTGGGTCATCCCAATACACATCAACGACATCTACAAGAACGTTATACGGCTGATTACTCATGCCCTTCACTCTCTTTTAACTTGCGACGTTGTTCCACTTTCGCTTGTAATGCTGCTTTCCAATCGTCTACACTTTGCGTGCTTTCAGTTGGAGATCTCATCATGCTGATTTCTTTCTTCAGTTTTTCAATACGTAATTTCTGTTCTTCTGTATTGGCTAACTTATCATATTTTTCAACAAGCCCCATAAATGTTGTCATAGCTCTCGACTGAGCATTCATAAAATTTGCTTGCTTATCCCACGCAAACTGAATTTCATATTCTTTTTCTGATGAGCCCCCACTCGTTTTGGAACGCTTCAGCATCTTTGTGTGGTCTGCATTATTCTCTACATGCATAATGCTTTGCGCTCTTGCGATAGCCGTGTATTGAATAATAATATTTTCCCACAGCATATCAATTGGTGACTTCTCCATAATTTCACCAGCTAGTTCGGCAACTTCTTCCGTTGGAAATATCTTTCGAAAAAAGCCGTGCTTCATAGCGTTGGTATTTGCTTTTGGAGCAGAACCACCACTATTGCCTTTTGCATTGATATTTCTCGGTTGCCCACCTTGTTTTTTAGGGTGCACACTTTTTTCAGAGGGTGCACCCCTGTCACGATTCCAGCCATATCTCTTTTTCCATGACTTCACCGTGTTGAGTGACACTTCATATTTTTCAGCGATGTCCTTGTATTTCATCCCTTTGACATAATCTTTTTCAGCTTTAATATGTTTCTCTGCCATCTACATCACCTGCCACCTCACGTTCGAGTTTGTTTTGCGCAAAAGAAAAAGCACCTAACTAGGCGCTTTTATTTCAATTATTAATTTGATCCTAACTTTTCTCCGAATACCTCGTTTAGATATTCTACTAGTATATCTTCATGGAATTCTTGTTGCTTATTAACGAAAAACAAATTATTATTTTTTAAGACAATTTGCTCTAGCACGTATTCTTCTCCGCGTAAAATCTTTTTGATATCAATCTGGTTTTCTATGTTGTTGATGCTCATTTCGAATTTGATATCATCAATTTTCAATTCCGTCATATGAAACGGGGCAAACATCTGATATTTCGCTGGATTTAACCCTCGTAATCCATCCGAAATCTTTAACATTATTGGTCTAATTTCATTGTTATATTTTTCTTGTAGAAGTTTTTCTTCGTTATCTTTCCCGATAAACTTTTGAGCATTGCTAATAAATTTGTCTAATTTCGTCATATAAACGACATCCCTTTCTGCAAATAATATTTGAATAATGAATCAATATTATTTTATCACAGAAAAAAATAGTCGCCATTAATTTATTCATGTCACCAATCAACCCAGCACCATTACCAGGCTCAATAAGAAACACAAAAGCCACGACACTCACGCATCGCGGCTGAATATATAATGTAATTGGTCTTTTCGTCCTATTTGCGGATTCTTACCGCCCTTGCCCGTTCTCCGGTAACGTTTTGATAAAGGGGCTATGATCATCAATGATGAGCGCATAGATACGTTATCCCCACGTTATGCTCTTTTCAAAGAACAAATAACTGTAGGAATATCGTATCGCCGATTCCAATGTAAAAAGGTACCTGATTTAGTGCCCAAAATAGTGCCCTAAACGGTACCCGAAAAGTTCCATTTTTATGTCATACTAAGCGCTTTTGCAAACCGTAAAACACCGGATTTCCTCTTTCTATAATACTTTCCTCTCTTCATCCCAAGCACCGTATAAATGTATTCATCATTTAACTCTTTACGACTCATATATTTCATTTTGAGTATTTCTTGCTCGTCCTCATCGAGTGCTTCTTCAAATGCTCGCTTTAATTGTCTGTATCTGATTTCATCTTCCGTACACTTCCTGAGTTCTGGAAATAATAATTCAACTCCGAATGCTGCTTGTTCTTCTATATTTTTAAACTTCACTTTCAACACGCGGTATTCTTGTAATTCTTCTATCACGAAAGGCCGTATTTCCTTTTCATTTACATGCCTAGAAGGTTGATTCATACGATACGGTTCCCCTCCGTTCGTTCTGGTTACTTTTGGATGGATTATTTTGTTACAAAGAGTACTTCTTTTAATTTACGTAGTTCTATCAGTGACATCTTATTGACCGTGTCTTTTAATTCTTTTCTTAATTGAACTCTTTCTTTACCACGTTCAATCATTTCCCAATATTCGTTTTCTGTAAGATACGCTTTATAATCATCAGCAAAACCGCTTCTATGAAGAAAATCTTTTTGACTGAATTTATATGGTGTTCTGTCTTCTACACCTTCTGGATTAGCATAAAAGCTTGTACCATTTGCTTTAACAACAATCCATTTTTCTAAATTAGCTTTAGGTTTTGAGTACCATCCACCTAAATTTGTAACGAATATTTCCTGTCCTTCTACTATTTTGATTTTAGCCATTTTCCTCTTCCTCCCCTGAATAAAACTCAATATTCCGTCAATACTGTAGACAACCCATTAAGTTACTTTCTCCTTGTTCCCCCTTGGAGAACCGAGCAGTTAGCTTTTGCTAGCTGCTCTTTTATATTCCTTGTGTATATCGGCTAACGCATGAAATGTATTATTTTGAATGAGCCTTAATACATCAAACGCTTCATGCGGTGTTAAACCTTCCTCCTCAACTAATCTTGCTAAACCAGTGATAATTAACTGTTGTCCAAAACTATTTTGATTGAATTCAACCTTTCCCATGTTTCCCCTCATTTCTATACAAAATGAAATTTTTATAACTAATTAGCTATCTGTTCGTATTCCTCTGCAAACATGAAGATATATCCGCCGCTCGTCCGTGATTTATGATTGCAGTTATCTAATACAGCTTGATACGATAAGTAACATTTTCTTCCCGCTTCACGTGCCGATCTAAATTCACCGATAATTTCCTTTGTATCCATATCCAATTGGATAACTGGTTTGCTCTTTGATCTAAATCCTGTAAGTTTACCTAGCTTTTCTTTCGAAACATATTCAAGGTTTCCAGCGAATGTATCTGTTTTTATTCCGTTCTTAAATCGTAACGTTTCCCCTTGCTTTGGATAACCTATAAAATGTATAGCGACCATCTTAGATACTCTATAAGTCTTGTATACCCCGTTATACATAACCTTAATTTCTAAATAACCTGTTTGTTTTTTTAAGAATGGTAAAAGGAACCTCACTCTTGTTTTGCCCACTCTTTTGAATCTTCCGTAATTTGATACAAGAAACTTTCCATCCGATCCAGTAATCGGCTTCCATGCTTCATTATGATATTTCTCTTTTTCATACCATTCTTTCCGTTGCTCAACAGTTACATCATCTTTAGCGAGGTAACAGTTAATACTTCTAATTTTTGCTCCCTTAGACCGCGCGCTCATAAGTGAACCTTTCATCATTCCTGTTAATTCAACTAAATATTCATAAGTCGTTTCAGATAACACATTTGTTTTAGGGTCATATAAAAGAACCACCATATCCCTCCTTTCTGCAAAATAGCGTTTTTATTTAATTTTCATCCTGTTTCGGTTTTCGTTCTATGATGACTCCACACTCGAAACAAATCCATTTTTTATTTCCATCTTTATCAATTGAATAAGTCGCATCCTCATCACCACAACAAGGGCAAATAATACGTGCCATATCGTCACCTCTCTCCGCTGCCAAATAAGGATTTTGTCTTAATTAATGAGTTACATCGCTGATTTCATCCGACATCCAATCCCTATCTACATCTTCAATCGGTGGCATTTCCGGTAAATATTCTGCATTGTATTTCTTTGATTTTTCGATTTGTTCTATGATTTTTTGTTTTCCAACTTTGTTTATTACTCTTTTTATTTCTTCAGCAACTTCCGTTCTTAAGAATGCAACTGTACCTGCTGCTGTGTTTGTTTTTTCGTAAGCATCACCAACAACTGGTATCGGCAACAACACCCTGTGACCGGTTGTAACTTCGGATATATTAAGTACAATTCCGAAAACAGTGTCGAACATAGGACATGCACATAATGTGAATTCATCTATTTGTATAGCGTGTCCTATCATTGGTTGCCAATTTCCTTGATTTGTTGCTAAATGAAACTTTTGAGCTTGCTCATTCACTTTGATTTCCATTCCGTTCCCTCCAAATAACTATTTTGTACTAATTGACTCCCAATCAAATGTTTCTAATATATTCAGTAATCGTTCCACTTTTGGTGCTCGCCATGCCGTCATAGCGTAAGTATGAGCTTTTGAAGTATAGTGGTAGTTATTTAGTTTAAGATGATTTTTTGCTTCTTCTTTTGTTAAAAACATTGTGTCAGGAACAATGAAACCTTCTTCTTTCATAAAAGCTGTATCAAAGTAACCATCATTATTTAAATTACTTTCTACATACTCCCATAAATCATCGAACCTCTCGCTTTCATCATAAATAAGCACCCTTAATTCCTGATCTTCATCAATTTCTTCACTGTAATATTCCTCCAAGAACTCTTTCAAATCACTAAACTTATGAAAAGTAACAAGATCACCATCATTAAAGAATCGTTCCTCTTCACCGCTGTCGTATTTCTCACTCGCTGGGACCATTCTATAATCCTTAATAACCCAAAACCGTGGCGATGCATTTCCGTCAGTTTCCTGTGTAGTTAATTCCTGCTGCAATTCCTTTAAAAATTGAATATCCTTGTTCATTTCCCATTCCCCTTTTCAATTAAAATAACGCTTTTGTTTAGTTTTACTCTTATGGATTATTAACTATAAGTTTTTAAAAGTTCGTTTAATTGAGCATTAGCATGAACATTTACTTCATAACCAAACCACTCGCAATGCTTAAACTTAATGACTTTTTCCTTGTTTAATATAGTTAAAAAGGCGACAAAGGAATTGTCTTCTTCACTAATAAGAGATTTCCATTCATTTGCAATAACACCCTTTCCCTCACTATCCCATTTATCAGATTCGTTAATCATACGAATACATGTGTTTATCGCACCTACCATTCGTTGTTTGAAAATCTGTATTGTCATCACCAACATCCCCATTTCTTTACAAAATTCAAATTTGAAATTTATCAATAAGTTTGGATATATTAATGTTACGTAAAACGCTTGTTAAGATTACTGATATTTTCACTATTTATTTCTCGAACGTTATATAATCAATTTGCAAGGTTCAAGTAGACAGGAAATAAGGGTTCTGTCTTACTTTTCATCATGCTCAATCCTTCCTTGAGTGCTAGGAGAAATCCTAGCCTTTTTTTATTCCTTCTTTCTGAAAAAGCGATTATACATATCTAACGCCAATATCGGTGCCCAAAAGAGAATGAAGAATACGATTATTAAAGCAACTGGAGCTGGTACTTTTTCAATCACTTGATCCAGCCCCTTATTTCTGCACCAATAGCTGTAAAACGAACCGAGCATCAAATACACTCCTAATGCAGTTAAAATCATTTTGCCACCCCCTGACTCTTGCCGAATGCTGCAGCTCTTTCGTTGATTCGTTTTAATATGCGGCTCACTTGTACTTGTGATTTTCCAATTCGATTTCCAATCTTCTCTTGTCTCGTGCCAGTTAGATGCATATCTAGCACGATCATTTCTTTATCCTGTAACGTTTGTACAAAAGAATCGACTAACATCTTATCTGCTACATTTTCTGTTTTACTAGTGGCATTTTCATCTACTAGCATCTGCTCAAGCGTTAAATCATCATCGCCACTTCCTGATGAAAATGCTACGCCGTTTAAAGAGCTTGTCATTTGCTGATATTGCAAAGCTTCTTCCACTTCTTCAGCCGAAACCCCTAATTGCTCACTGATGTCCTCTAGTTTGTCATCTGATAATCCTTGCCTCATGATTTTTCCTTTTAGATAATATATTTCACGTGGCACTTTTACTTTTTGGGCATTCATGATGCTTTTCGATATTTCTCCATGTATTTTCGGAATCGCATAAGTAGAAAATTTACATCCGTATTCAGGATTAAAATCTCTTCTAGCTTTAATTAACCCCATCATGCCACATTGCGTAATATCATCTATATCTAAACCTGTATTCCCTTTTATTGATTCAATAGTTCTTCCGTAGTTTTTCCAAACAAAATGATGTACAAGTTTCTCATATTTCTTCACAAACTCATCATCCGACAAACCTTTCACATCAACCACTTCAGGCATTCTCCCCACTCCTTTTGATTTCCCACATTAAAGTTGGTCCTTTCCATTCCCCTTCTTTTTCCCATTTCTTTTTAAGCTTTCCGACGTAAGTAACACTACGGTCGTACATAATGCTAATATCTCTATCTGGAATGCCTTGCTTGTTCAAATTCCGAACAACTTCAGGAGTTAACCCAATCGGTATATCCCTTTTAGGTCCACCTTTCTTCCTCGGCTCTGTATCGAAATATCTACCCAACCGGCGTAATTCTTCACCAGTCGGGCATGCTTTACACTCATTCACACTAAAACTTTCATTGGATGAGCGATTGTAATAGCAACGTCTACATTTCTGTTCGATAATGTCACCAATTTGGTATGTGAGCTCTTTTCGTTCTTCTTTTGTCAGTTTCATACCGCTCACCTATAAAACGACTTTAAGCGCCATACCGAGCGCGTGTGCTCTACCTTGTAGTTCAAGGCGATGTTCTCGTTCTTTGGCAGCTGTTTCTTCCGCAGCATGTACATTGACGTGCATTTTTCGAAGGTCGTGTTGTAATTCGTGATTCTTTTCCGTAATCGCATTAAATTCGTTTAGCAATGTACTGTAATCTTCTTCACGCGCTTGCGATTGTTGTTTCATGCTCTCGAACGCATCTTCCGCTTCTAGTCGTGCTTTCGTTTCTGCGATGAAATCTTGCGCTAACTTTTCTTTTAAACCTTTTAATTTCTCGTACATTTCCGTTACTTCCCTTAACTCTCTTTGAAGAGCATCTTTTTCATCAAGAATGGTATTTAATCGCTCTTTCCAAGAAACATCTAACGTTTCTGTTTTCTCGATATGCGTAGCTACTATAGATTTCAATTTTGACGGTTCAAATTTCGTTTTCTGAACGTTTTGAGGTTCTGGTGATGGTTTTGTATTCTGTGGATTCTTAGATGCACCTACACGCTTTTTAGGCACTCCTTTTTCTTCTCTTCTTTTCGAAATGTGGTAATATAAAGTCCCTTCCACAACACCAAACTCGTCCGCAAGCTTTCCCCAAGTCCATTTCTTACTATCCGCTTCACGTAACTTTTCAGCAGTTGCACAAATTTGATCCCAGTTTTTTTGTTCAGCCATATGTTCCGTTCTCCCCTCGAGTAGGCTTTCGCCTAAACTTTTTAGTTTTTCACCAATCTCGCAATTCTCTGAACACCATGAAGTTTTATGATTTTTACTTGCATCATTGTATTTCGGAACCTTCGTACAACCTTTACACGTATCGTCTTGTATATTTAAAATCCTAAGTCGGATTTGACGGTTTTTGGCTTTGTTCAATCCATCACCCCATATGAGATTGAAAGGCAGGTAGTAGAGCGAAATTGCCATACTACCAACCTGTTTTTATTAGTCTTCTAATGTTTCATCGAAAGGCTTGTCCTCATCAGTAACTCCAACTTCTTCAGAAGATTTCGACTCTTGTTCTTGTACCGGTTCTTCTGCCATTGTTTCTTCCTTCGGTTTCTCTTCTGCCTTTGGCTGCTCTGCTACATCGGATTGATTCTCTTTCCACTCATTCCATTTAATCGCTAGTGGCGCAACACGTTTGCGGTATTCATCAATCACTTCAATGATTTGACCTGATGACATATCTAATTCATTCGCAAGTTTTAAGTAAGACTCACCATCGATACGGCGCTTTACGATTTCAGGTAGTTTGTTCAGCATGCCATCAAAGCTTGGTGCTAAACCACTGATGATAAACGCATCGACAATTTCACGATCTGTTTGCTCTTTCTCTTCACGAGTTGAAATTTTCTCTTCCGGGATGTCAAAATCAGCTTCCATTTGTTCAAACGATGGTTTCACTTCTTGCACAACGCCTTTATCATCTACTTCATATTCCGTTAATGGTTTGTTCGTTTTTGCATTCAGCAACACATTATAATTCACGATAAGAGACTCTAATGAAACAGCTACTTTAATATCAATCATTTCAGAAAGTGCATCTAACTTACCGTTTAATGAGCTATCTGTTACTTCCAAAACGATTTCTTTCTTCCCATCAGCTTTCAGATTTACTTTCTTTAACGTTGGTTTGAATTCGATATATGACATATGATCCGCTCCCTTTATTTTGCTTTTTTAAGTTTTTTCTCTTCACGCTTTAATTTGTTGTACTCATCTAATGTTATAAAGCCGCCGTATTTCTTTACATGCTTTAGCAAGATGAGATGTAAATGTGGGTATTTGTATTCGAACATTTTCCGCTTGACCAAAAACGTTTCGGTGCAAAGCCCCTTTATGTCGATGACTTCCACATCACCATTTGGCAAATAAACCATGAAGTCTGCGATATATGTAATTGCCACAAACTTTTTACCGTTCTTTGTAAACGCTGGCTGCAAGGTGAATCTTGGTTGTAATTCAAAGCTTGTAATTTCACCTGCATCTTGACGTATTTTTAATCCGGAGTAATAATCCGCTTCTGCTTTACTATCGAATACATGGTCGTCTAGTTTCACTTTCTTGTTGTTGTATTTACTCATTTCGTACTCCAGTAGATCCGAATCCACCAGTTCCTCGTTCACTTTCCGATAGTTCTCCAACTTCTACAAAATGAGCTGTCTCTACCGGTGCAATAACTCCCTGCGCGATACGGTCGCCTTTTTTAATCTTAATAACTTCATACTTTGTTGCTTTTGTGATATTAAAATCGTTATCTTCCACCGAAACGCCTGCTGCCAACCTTGGTTGCGATGCATATTCAATGATGGACGCATTATCGGCAATCACTCCAACTTCTCCCCTATATCCACTATCAACCGTTCCTAAAACTACTCGTAACTTTGTTTTACGTGACATTCCGCTACGTGGTCTTACTTGCATTTCATAGCCCGGTGGAATCTCAAATGCAAGACCAGTAGGTATTACCTTCGTTTCTCCCGGATTGATAATTGTATCTTCCGCTGCTACAAGATCGAACCCAGCATCACCAGACTTTGCATATTCAGGGAGTTTGACACCTTTGTTTAAACGTTTGATTTTCACACGTAACTTCATTTTCTTTCCCCTTTCGCTTGGCTGATCAGTAAAGTGATTTCAAAAACACCATTCTCAAAGTTTGTCATTCATTCCATCCCCTTCAACATTTATTGGTCAATCCCACGAGCTAAAACAATCTCAAGTGCCTGGTCTTGCGTAAATCCTTCTCTAACCAGCGCATCGAATCTAGCCTTATATAGCTTTGCAAGTTCATTGTGGTACTTGATTTGTATCGGCAAGTTCTTTTTCATTGCATCAAGCATCATTTCAAGTTCAATATTTGAATATTTACCATTCTGCTCACTCATATCGCATACTCTCCCTTCTGGTAGCTATGGACCACGTTACCCTCATCATCGTAGTAAGCAATTTCCCAAAAAGGATGGCAGTTGTGCTTTTCAATTTCCCCATCGAACAAAACGAACAAATGAGTTTTCCAGTTTCCAACGATCGTACCCCACATGCCAGCTACGTTTACTCGCATACCCATGTAAGCGAAATGTAGGTTTCTAAAGTTTTGCATTTTCTTGAACGCCTTTTCCGCACTGTACATGCGCTTGATGTCAAAAACACCTTCGTTCTCGCATGTTACAAACTTCATGAATTCAACCATCGGCATTGTTAGAAATTTCGCTCTGAACTTTTGCCAGTACAGGAATCGTGCTTTTCCTTCTGTTTCTGCAACTACGTATTCTTCGTTTGGCCAGTGCTCAAAAATGGTTGTGAGTTTGAATTTGTAAAGGAGATAGCTCAATCCAACCACCCCCGTTTTTCACCTTCACGCAAGATGGAATCGATCAGCAGCTTTGCACCTTTCTGACTGACAATGACTTGTCCACCGAACAGTTCAATGTTTGCATCGGATGCCTTACCAGTTACCACACATACCTTTTCATGCTTTGTAAGGACAACGTTTTTACCATCTACATGGATTTCTAATTCCGTTCCTTCATGTAGCCCTAATGTTCTGCGCAACTCTTTCGGAATTACTACACGACCAAGTTCATCTATTTTTCTAACGATACCAGTGTTTTTCATGGCTTCTTCTCCCCCTTAATTCGCAATCAACTTACGGAACAGTTCTTCGTTCCTTGTGTCTAGCGCGTAATCGATGAGTTGTGCTTTACCGAGTTTTTCTAAGTCATTCATTACCTGCGCTAGTTCCACTCGAACTGCCATTGGTAAGTCCGTTTCATCCGTGCCGTTGCCTTCTAGTACTTCGATGAATTGAGGATGCATATATTTATCAGCAAAGTTTAATGCGATAAAAATGTCTTCTTTCGGATGGAAACGAATATGATCAAATGCTTTATCGGGATCTTCAGAAACAAGATTGTTGCTGTAATATTTAAATGGCACTGTTTTCGTACTTTGAGCAGACATAAATAACGCAATTGGTTTATCAAACTCAACGTTTTCCACAAAATGAACTCTTTTTAATGCCCCTTCATTTTTCAGGAAATACTCCAGCATCCAAAAGCACTCTTTCCATTTCATTTTGTTGTGCTGTAAAAACCACTCGATAAACTCACGCTTCTTCTCAACCGACACGTCGCTCATGCAGTAACCCCCTTTTCCATTCTTCAAATTTTTCTATCCAAGCATTCCAATTTTCTTTTTGCGCGGCTTCTTGTTGCTTTGCTACCTCGCAAGTACAACCTTTAATCGTTACCGCCCCAGGAAAAATTTCTGTATGAATTACACCAGTGTTACTGCATGTTTTGCACATTTTCTTCACTCCTTTTCGAATCTTCTTAATCGATAATTGTTACCGTTCATTTCAATAACTTCCGTTTCATCATCAAAGATGCGGCTGAAAATACGTTCGTCATATATCCCAAACAAAGCTTGTACGGAATGGTTTGTTGTATAAATCGTGTGCCTTCCAATTCGGCTATCAATAATTTCAAACATTTTTTTTCGGGCCCACTTATGCTTTTTTAGCTCTTCTTCATCATCCGGTTCCTTTTCAGCCCCAAGATCATCAATGACTAAGCACTCAATTTTAGAAAGCATTGTCAGTAACTCATCTTCTGTCATATCGCTCTTACGGCTATATGTGGACTTCAGTTTAGTAAAGAGCTTTTCTTCCGTAATGAAGCAAGCACTTATACCACGTTTCATTAACTCTTTTGTCATCGATACAGCTAAATGACTTTTACCAGTTCCATAATCACCGACAAGCATGATGTTTTGCCCGATTTTCTTGTTAAACGTTTGTACGTACTGCTCACATGCTTCTTTCGCATCATGAAGTTGTTGACTTGGCGGTACGTAATTTTGAAACGTTGCCTTTTTCAACTTTTGATTAATCAAGCTGCCATCCTCAAATCCTTTAAATAACTTGAGAACCTTTTCTTTCACATGCATTTCTTGTGCTTCCGTTGCTAATTGCTGGTCTTCCTTCTCAACTGTCTTACACTGCGGACAAAATTCTTTTCCTGTCTCTTTATCAATAAGCATGCGTTTGTTGCACACATCTTTTATGTTCTTCTTACCTACAACGAAAGTATTTTGGCATCGATTCGGTGACAATTGAAACATTTCCACCGCTTGCTTCCTAGCTTTTTGAGAAATCGTACTTGCTGAAGAATTCTTCACTTGATTTACCTGATTTACTTGTTTTAACTGACCCATTCGATCCACCGCCTTTTACTTTTCCTGTTCGCTTATTTGCGTTACGACGAAAGTCTTCTTCAGCTGATTCAATATCAGCTAATGTACGAATGTTGTTATTAGCCCAATCTTCTAAAATACCCACTGCATAATTCCATCGCTTGTTTTTTCGTAAAGCTCTTTGCATAGCAGCGATAACTACTTCTTCGCTTAAATCATCTATCCAGTGACCGATTTCTTCCGAGACAAACGGCTTTATCATACCGAAATTTTCTTCATAAAATTTGAAGCAATTCGGACTGCTACTACTACTTACATTCTCTGTAGTAGTCTTTGTAGTAATCTCTGTATTTGTCTTTACTTCTAAGTTAGGAGGGTCCTTACTTTCAAGTAAGGAGGGTGGTAACTTTGAAGTAGGGAGGGTGTTTACTTCTAAGTCACCAGGGTCTTCCTCAACTGGCTGATACATACTAGAAATTTTCTTAATTTCCGATGCTACAGGTTCTACAAACATTACGTTATTCAAAACTTTTCCATCTACATGGATGGTGCGAAATTCAATGTTTATTAGAATCATGTCTGTTAAAAGGTCACACGCCCTTTTTACCTGCAATTTCGTAAAACCGAATGTATCTGCCAATTGTTGATAATTCTTTTGCAACTTATCAGATTTAAATTTTTTCTTGTATGTGATTTTTCCGTTTATTTCATCACGTATAACTGTAGGTCTATACCAATAAACAACTTCACTTAAGACCATGATTGCTACAATGTGTGGCTTCCCATTACTAAAAGTGATGCGATTAAACCATTCATGATCTACCAGATTTCCTTTTAGGTTCAACTCTCCAATTTCAGATACAGCCTTACTCATGCTAGCTACCCCCTTATGCTACAAATCGCGATGTAAGACTCATTTTCCTTAATGACTTTCTCTATCCGATAACCTGGATAGTTGTTGTGTATATAACGTGCAATCAACTGTTTTAACTCATCTTTTGATTGTGCTCTCTCCCACAATTTGCGAGAGAGAAGCACCTTTGATTTGTTACTCACCTTCAATCACGAATTCTTCTTGTCCGTTCCCTTCAGTTGGCTGCTCTACTTCGAATGAATCAGCTTCGATGAATTCTGGTTCTTCTGTGATATCTTTACGAACCACTTCGTCATGTTGCGCTTGTGACTGTACTTCGATGCTGATTGGTAAGTATTTAAACATGTAACGAACCACTGTTTTCTTTGCCATTTCTTCATAATCTGTCTTCCAAGGGCTATAGTTGGAATTCGCAGAAGCGGAACGACCACGACGTTTTTCAATTTCACTCTTCGGCATAAATTCCATTTGATGACCACCATCTTTGAAATGCGCGACTGCATACGCTCCGATAAACTCACCACGATCACCAAATGATGGTTTGTGTTTCAGTTGAGGATGTAGACCTAACTCGTATTCAAACTCATCATTTTCATACACTGCATGTGCATAGATACTTTGAATGTGACCAGAACGTCTTGCCAAATCAATCATGCCTTTATATCCGATAATGAAAGTTGCTTCACTCTTGTACGGTAAGATGTAGCAATGACCAAGTAATCCAGGTTCAAGCCCTAACTGTACGGCTTGCATAACAGCTCCCATAAGCGATGGTACCTTGCATTCAAGTAACTTTGGATTTGTACGAATTGTTGTAAGTGCAATTCGGCTCATACGATCCATGCTCATGTGTTTTGGTAGTACTTCTGCAAAACGTGGTGCCATTTTCTTCATATACGCTTCTACTGTTTGTTCAGGTGTTACAGGTGCGCTTGCCTTACGATTTGCTAATTGATTTTTAACATCTTTGTTAGTTGCCATTATTTATTTCCTCCCTTATTTAACCGTGAATTTTCTTGAAATAGATTCTTTAGCATACTGCTCATATAAATCTGGGTGCTCTACTTTAAATCGCTTACTATCAAAACGATTTGTTTTATATGACTTCCAATACACTTTGTAGTTTTCAGTTCCACCAACTTCATTGGTACCGAGTTTTGCTTTGATTTTATTTTCGTACTCTGCCTTTTGCTCTTGCAGCACTTTAATCTCTCTATCCACTTGATCACGAGCTTCAATGAGAAGTTCTTCTTGCTTACCTAAACTTACAAAGCTATCTGTAATGGACTCTGGATATAAATGTTTAAGTAATTCTGTTGATGCATCTGAACCATCAAACATCGGTGGTTCGTTCTTCTCAACGTTGTTGAGCCAAAAGTCTTTTTCAATATCGATAAGGTACTGAATCAATTCCTCATCGCGTTCAATTTTTTTATGAACAAACTTATTACCACCGATGAGTACTGCAATCCACCATGCTTCATAGCCAGTTACGGCCATATAATGTTGACACTGTAAGAGGTACGCTGCTGGGACTTCTTCATCTTCCCACTCTTTTTTTAAATATTCCGACGCCGTTTTGCATTCAAGTCCAATTTTTCCACCGACAATTAATCGGTCTACATTTGCTAACATCCACGGATATTCAGGATGTTGAAGGATTGCATTTCTACGCTGTACTTTTAAATCCGTACGTTTTGCAAATTCTTTTGCTACTACTTCTTCCAAAACATTACCGAAGTATGCCGCTTCACTTTGTATATCTTCCTTTTCAATCGCTTGTGTTTTTTCAAGGAACACTTGAACCGCTGATTTCCATTTATTTAAACCTGCAATTGCAGAAACATCTGAACCACCAATACCTTGTGTACGTGCTTGCAGCCACTGTATATGGTCCATGTTGAGCGTATTAACCAATACTTTTGCTTGCATGTTCTATCCACTCGCTTTCTGTGATATACTAGCCATAACTTATCTTTTAAAGGGGACTCATTGCAGTGAGTCCTTTTTCTATTCCCCTGCGGTTTTCTTCTCAAATCCAAGCTGCGTAATCATGTAATCCATGATGCTATCCCTTAGAACCACTTCACCATCTGGTGCGATTAAGAACTCGTCACCTGGTAGAATTTCATTACCTAATGCATCCTCAATTGGATGGTCTATCATTTGTTCTTGTGGATCCGCTTTACCATAACCGTTGTGCATTGCCATCGGGTTATCCATCGCCTTACTCACCCCCTTCATCGGAAGAATGAACTATGGTATAATCATGCTGACTCATATTTTTGCAAACCGTTCTAGGGGTAGGACGGTTTGTTTTGTTTTTCATCCGACTTCTCCCGAAAGAGTAATGTAATGAGCTCTCTCCACCACACTTGCATCCACGCCCTGACTTTTTAACCGCTGAATCACTTTAAGAATCTTTTTACGATACCTTTCACGTTCCACATCGTGTTTTTCTTTCGCTCGATATAGTGCTGCAAGTTCTCTTCTAGCTAACCTTGCTTCCTTAATCCATGTACAAAGTGCGATTGGATCATGTTGCTTTAATGCTTCGATTTGCATGTGATTGCAATACTTTAAAAATCCATCTAATACTTGTTTCTTTTGCATATCTCTTGGTAAAACTGGTGCTGTTATGCTCATTCGCTTTGCTCCTTTTCTTTTCGTTCGATATCTCGTTCAATCGTTCGTATATGACTTTTAACTCTGCTACGAAATGGTCCGCTTACTTGCATTGCTTTGATTACTAACCAAAAATCAAGTATTTGTTCATCGACCACAAACTGTTTGAAAATGTTTTTATAACAAAACAAATTGATAATCGTAGCGTGACCAGCTAATGCAAGTGTTGCTTCGTAAGACTTTGCTGATTTCGAATCTTCAGCAACTCCCTCGCGCAATAACTTTTCATCCTCCATCACTTCTAGTACCTCAAATCCTGCTTCTACATGTTGTTTAATTCTTTCTTGTAACTCTTTCGGTGCTTCTTCCAACTTGATTGATTTCATATTCTTTTCTCCTTTCGTAACTGCTCAATTTCTTGTTGTAACTGCTCATGCTCGTTGATAAGTTTTTCAATCAAAGTACCTACTAGCGCTCCACCACCTACGAATGACACGATAACCACCGCTACCATAAAGAGACTGAATGTACTTTCAACCAATGTAAGAGTCCTCCTATACGATTTTTTCAGCTTGTTGTTCCATCCACTCATAAAATTTATGAGTAATGATCATCCACCGCTTACCCTCTCTAAATGCTGGGAATCCATCAGTTTTAACAATTTCATACATTCTGTTCTTACCAACTCCCAGAATCTCCATCGCTTCTTCTAAAGTGAGTAGGGGCTTTTGATTATTAACTTGCGACTGTTGACTTTGAAGAAGCTCCATTAATGGCTGAATTGCTTTTGTTACTGCTTGTTGAATTTGTTCTTCAATGGTCATTTTGTTTCGCTCCTCTCTATTTAACTTAACCAATTTTAACTTAACTATAAGTTAAGTTATGGACAAAAAATTTTAATCGCATCTAGTTTCACCTTCAAAAACTCAGCAATTTTTACAATTAAATCATAATAAGGGCGGCGTTTGCCATTTTCTATATACCAGTAGTGCACCTCGGTAATACCAACGGCTTCAGCTACTTCCTTACATGTATACCCTTGCTCTACACGTAGCTGCTTTAGAGTTTTCATATGTAACTCCTCTCTTCCGTTTTTGTTGTTAAGTACATAATAACTTAACCTAAAGTTAAGTTCAAGTGTTTTATAAAACTTTTTTTAAAAAAATTTATAAAAATTTTGTCTTCCCACTTAACTGATAGTTAATATATAATGACAGTGTGGCATCGTGTAGCATACGTGCATTGTCTTATAGCCCGTGTAACACCGTGTGTCATACTGCCAAAGTAATAAAAAAGAAATAATTTCATATAAAATAGATAAAATAAACTTGGGGTGTTTTATTATGTTTAGTCATGAGAGGTTAAAATCGCTAATTGATCAAAGAGGGATTTCCCAACAACAGTTAGCCGACGCAATCGGTGTTAGTCATGTTTCTGTTTATAATTACGTTGAAGGAAAAAAATCACCGGGTACACGTACGCTTCAAAAAATAGCGAATCATTTAAAAGTTACTACTGATTTTCTATTAGGACTATCTGATTCGCCAGAGTTAACAGCAGACCAAGATCTACAACTTACACAAGAAGCGCAAGAGATTCTTCAAATCATTAATGATTTACCTGAAGAACAACGAAAAAAGGCATTGGAACAACTAGAAATGTTTGTGAATTACGAAAAAGCTAAAGGGAATATATAACGAAAAAAGACTATCCGAAGATTAGATAGTCTTTTTTACATTGCTTTTTCTCTTTTAGGTTCGCTCAAACAGATAGATAGCAATGTCTCTTTTGGACTATCTTCTCCTTGTAGAAGTAATAAAGCTTGTTTAATCAGATTAATTTCCCCTTCTGCATTCTTCATCTTCTCTTATCCCCTTATCACTCTTGTTATTTTTTCACATAAATTTCTTTTTTAATCGTAAACCTAAAAAGGAAACTTCCCCTAAAACTACAAATGACATCGTCTTAATTGACGATGTCATTTTAAATATATATATGTAAACCTAAATTTTATATTTTACCAACCGCCACCTGGATCAGTCATCATGTGTTGAATTACAGGTTTCGAATCGTTTGTACTAGGCTTTTCTTTTGCAGAATCGGTGTTAACAAATAGTGTAGCAGCTAATAATAGTGCAGGAATAATCGCAATTAACTTTTTCATCTTTTCACCTCTTTCCAATGATAATTATACCAAATATTCAAATTAAACCCAAGTTAATTTTCGGTAAATTCGAATAAAATATATTCCCTGATTTTTGACACATGAGAAGCGATTGCTTCAGTAGTTCTTCTCTTTCCAACCCCTCATATGTTAAAGCTAAATATGTGGTTTGTATGTCTGTTAATTCACCATTCGTTTCTTTTAATTGGCTCAACAACCTTCTTGCTTCCGTTATATTGCCTTGCTTAATTCTTAAATAGGCTAATTCACCTGGATGAATAACATCTGAATCACTAACTTCTTCATCATGATGAATTTTTAGAAATGATAAAGTATGTTGAACCATTTCTTTCTTTTTCTCTATACCTTTAACTTCCCTATCACCAATCACCTGTAAAGTCTTTTCTAGGTAATATTTTGCATTTTCATATTTACCTTTCGAGAAAATATACGATTCACCCAACTTTAAATACGCGTTTACTTTTGGAAAAGAAAAAAAGTTATCCCACTGAAGCTCATCTAGTAACTCAATACAAGTACGTCTAGCTCCCTCTACTTCTCCACCTTGCAAAGAAGTAACAGCAATCGCTTCTTTGTAGCGTAATTTGAAGCATTCTCGAAGATACTTATTACTAATTTCATCGATTTTAGTTTCAAGTGACATCAGACGTTCATGTAAAGCCGTATAGTTTCCGCTTTGATATTGCGCTTGACATAATAAAATTTCAGTTAACACTTCCATCTCTGGTGTTTTTACTGCTTTGCTTTTTAAATGTAAAGCCTTATGGTACTGAGTAGCGTTTAATTCACCGATATACCTTTGATAAATAATCTGATACACACTAGCAAATTCTTTATTTTCAGATACCTTTGATTGCAGCTCCCTATTAACGATATTAATTAATAAGTCAAATTTACCTCTTAAAGCCAAGTCTTCCATCGCTTCGCGTAAATTTTCCAGCTTTGGATTTGTTGCATCTATATACTCTTTTAGCATTTTATCTTGCACCTGTAAGCCTTTATTTAATAGAATGACTGTTTTAGAAAGAAAACCAAAACTCATGTCTGTATTCCCTTTGAAAACTTTAGTAACGGTGCTTGGTTTAACTCCCCAATAATTTGCCAGTTTATTTTTCCTTATTCCAGCTACACATAATTCTTTTTCAATTTGATTTAGAGCTTTCCACATGTTTTGTCCCCCTTGTTGGAACAAGACACACTTCCCTATCTTGAAAACGCACCTTAATGATGAATTACATCCAAAAGCTGTGTTATACTAGCCGTATACGTTACGTAGACTCGTAACCGAAAGGCTCATGGCAAATGTTTTCCCTACTTCTATTAGGGTTAAACGGTGTAAACGTGTTCCCAGCACAGTTACACACGCTATGGGTCTTTTTCGTTCCGTTTGATTTATTAAAATTAGTTTATCACAAGATTTGGAATTTTTAGTGCAACGGTTTAATAACAAGGTTGAGAAATATTTTCTCAACCTCATGGTACAAATTATATCATAAATAATAAAAATGGTATTTTTTCTAACATTTATAGTTAGAAAAATCGAATCCAAGTAAAATTTATACATGGATACTTTAGTGATTTTCTCAACCACACTTAAAAGATTACGTGAGGAACGAGGCTTGCGCCAACAAGATGTTGCTGATGATCTTGTGATGACGCGTGAACGGTTAAGTAGTTATGAAAATAACCATTCTTCACCAGATCCGCATGCCATTGCACAACTTGCTAAGTATTACGATGTTTCGTCTGATTTCTTGCTAGGACTTACAGATGAACGTCGTAGATACCATTCAGCGGATACTACGGACTACTTACACCGTTCACTACTTGATATCTTATCAGGATTAACAGAGTCCCAACAAGATGAAATGGTAAAAAGTTTAATGCGTTATGCTCGTTTCCTCAAAAACGATGTAAAAGACTTCACATAAAGTGAGGTCTTTTGCTTTTCTTTATTTTACCATAAAACAGAACGTTCGTTCTCTTCATTTACAAAAAAATATTGAGAAAGTTTTTCTTACAAAAGAGGTTTCTTATTTACCAACCACCACCTGGTTCGGCATATCCTGCACCGCCACCTGGTCCAGCTTCACTACCTTTACCAGTATATCCTGCACCACCTCCAAGACCTACTTCATTACCTAAGTTCACATACCCAACACTTCCACCAGGGTCTTTTCTATATGTATTCTCCATCGATTCTCTCCTCCTTCCACTTATAATCTATCAATATTTTACTATTATTTTATGTCATCTGACAATCATATCCTATAACTGAATTTGTTCATATATGGTAAAATGTATCCATCGCTGATATGTCCAACAACGTAATTTTCATAGCAGCAAAATTACAACTAGACTTATACAACATGAATCAATATGAGATGAAGGAGTGTATAGAGTGAAAGGGCATATTATAAAAAGAGGAAGTAAGTACAGTTTCGTTATGGATATCACACCTCATCCAGAGACCGGAAAAAGAAGACAGAGATGGTTTTCTGGGTATAAAACAAAAAAAGAGGCTCAAGCCGACATGGCTAAAAAAATCGTAGAAATAGAAGAAGGCTCATATATTGAGCCAACAAAAATGAGAGTACGCGAATTTTTCCTTCAATATCTTGAAGCCAGGAAGATAAATCTTAGGGAAACCACGTACTACAACTATCGAAAACACATTAACAATCATATTATACCAAAACTCGGTAACATTCCAATGCAAAAATTAAAAGGTGTGGATCTCGAGAAATTTTATGCTGATTTATCTGAAGGTATGAAGCCTGTCACAGTTCGAAGTATTCACCAAATTGTTCGCACCGCTTTAGCGTATGCCGTACGTCATGAGATTATAAAAAAGAATGTTGCTGATGTTGTTAGCCCTCCTACTGCTGGTGCTGATGCAAGAACGGTTAATACATGGACTGAAGAAGAAGTTCTTCTCTTTTTAGAGAACGCAAAAGAAAGCCGTTATTATATTGCTTACCTTCTCGCAATTACGTGTGGAATGCGTAAAGGAGAAATCTTAGGGCTCCAATGGAAAGATATTGATTTTGAGAGAAGAACTTTATCGGTTAATCGTTCCCTCTCTCATATCACCAAAGAATTTCATGAACCCAAAACATCTTCAGGGAAGAGATTAATTGTTCTACCTGAAATTACTTTGCTGGCTCTTCAAGACCACCTACTGAAGATAAATGAAGAAAAAGCACGGTATGGCGATGGATACAATAATTTTGATTTAGTTTGCCCAACCTATAATGGTAACCCCTGCAATTTCAGAAGTTTGACACAGCTCTGGAAAAAGCTTATAAAGAAATGTGGGGTTCCTGATATTCGTTTCCACGATTTACGGCATACCCATGCAACATTAATGTTGAAACAGGGTATTCACCCGAAAATCGTAAGTGAACGATTAGGACATAAGAAAGTAGGTATCACATTGGACACCTACTCACACGTCGTACCAGGCCTACAAGAGAAAGCAGTCGAAGATTTTGCAAACAATCTATTTCAAAAACACTAATGTTTGCAAAATGTTTGCAATTACGGATTTTGCATAAAAATACTAGCTTATCCGTGTAACATTGAGAGGAGTCAAAAACATGAGAGAAATCAAGTCTGACAAGGAATTCAAAGACATCATCGCAAGTGAGGAGCCAGTCGTTGTTAAGTTCTTTACTACGTGGTGCCCAGATTGTGTACGTATGGACAACTTTATCGGAGATGTAATGGAAGAATTCAATAAGTTTGAATGGTATTCTATTAATAAAGATGAGTTCCCAAGTATTGCTGAAGAGTATCAAGTAATGGGTATCCCAAGTTTACTTGTATACCAAAATAGCGAAAAGCTAGGACATTTACATAGTGCTAATGCGAAAACTGAAGAGCAAGTAACTGAGTTTTTAGAAGCGTACTAAGAAGTAAAAAACCTCTGAAAAATTATCAGAGGTTTTTTGTTTACAAACATCGGTATATATCATACAAATTATGCTTTGTACTTTTCAACATATTTTTCCTTCACGAAACTTTGTTATCCCCTTCTTAAAAAGCTATAAAACGTCAACAATGTTTGTATAGACCCACACGAGTTTCGTTTGATACTCTATTTATAGAAAGAAATTCCTTTAAAGAAAGGTGAGTGATTAAATTGGATACTCTTTCTCATAAAGAAGCTGATAAAGGTGCTATTGTCAGCATTATGGCATACATATTTTTATCCTCTATGAAAATCATCATCAGTTATATTGCCCTCTCTAGCGCATTACGTGCTGACGGTTTAAATAACTTAACAGATATAGGTGCTTCTTTAGCTATCTTAATCGGTCTAAAAATTTCTCGTAAACCTCGAGATCCCGATCACCCATATGGACATTCGCGTGCAGAACAAATCGCATCACTCGTCGCTTCCTTTATTATGGCAACAGTCGGATTAGAAGTTGTCATCAGTGCGATTCAATCCTTTTTAAATCCAAAACAAATAGCACCTAATATGCTTGCTGCATGGGTTGCTTTATTCTCTGCTGTCGTTATGTACTTTGTATATTTATATACGAAGAAGATTGCTACGCGAACGAAAAGCAAATCACTAGAAGCTGCTGCAAAGGATAATTTATCAGATGCACTCGTAAGTATTGGTACAGTAGTAGGTATTGTCGGCTCGCAGTTCCAAATGCCTATTTTAGATCCTATTGCGGCTTTAATTGTCGGTCTTATTATTTGTAAAACTGCATGGGATATTTTCGTAGAAGCTTCTCATATGCTAACAGATGGAATTGATCCCGATAAAATGGAAGAATACGCTGAGGCTATTGAACATATTACAGGTGTAGAAAGTATTGTAGATATTCGAGCGCGTATGTATGGGAATCAAACGTACGTTGATATTACAATAGAAGTAGATGCTCGTATGGATGTGGGAGAAAGTCACTGTATTACTGACAACATCGAGGCTATGCTGCGAAAAAAATTTGGAATTTACCATGCTCACATTCATGTTGAACCAATGGAAAAAGAACCTATTATGACATAGGTTCTTTTTTAATGAACGCTTTATGAAATATAACACATAAAACGAGCCAGCTACCACCAGCTGCCCATCCTGCCAATATGTCAGATGGATAGTGTACGCCAAGATATATTCGGCTAACTGAAATAGATAATACAACAAAGCTCGCTATAATAATAATCAACAACTTTTTGTGCAATGAAATACGTTCTTCTGTAATTGTGACGTATGCAATAAATCCTAAAAAAGCAGTAGCATTCATCGTATGACCGCTCGGAAAACTATATCCAGTTGCAGTAACAAGCTGCGTTACATCAGGCCTTGCGCGTTCGTACCATAGTTTAAGCATGCTGTTTAAATAACGAGATCCGTAGTAATTAATTGTTAGAAGTAGTGCACTAAGCAACTTTTTTCTAACGAGAAAATACATTACAAGAATAATGAGTAACGGGAAATATATTCTTTTGGAACCGATAAAAGATGCCCAAGTAAAATAGACAGTCAAATAATCGTTCCGAAAACTTTGAATAAAGTGTGCGACTATATTGTCAAATTTCTCAATACAAGCGGTATGATACGAAAGTGATAATGCGACAAAACAAATAAGTAGAGTAAAGCTTAACAAGTATAAATGTCGATATCGTTTCACATACATAACCTCACTATGCAAAAAAATGGAGCGGTTGTTTTAGTTTTCCTCTCCATTTCTTTTTTATGCATAGTTTATTAAAAAATATAATTGTTAATTTTTTGTTGCATCGTTGGGATATCTTCATTTGTTACTGTAAAGCGAATAACCTTCTCATCAAGATCAAGCGCTTCAGCGAATAAACCAGCTAATCCACGTGATTTTCTATCTACTTCCATAATGATTTCTAATTGGTCGTAAGCACTAGGTAAGATTAGTAATTCTAATTCATCTAATTTCCCATAATACTGTCCTGAAACAGGAATAAATTCAAATTCTTGTGCAAATGGTACTTGTTTGCGTAATCGATATGGCAATTCTTCGCATTCTATATGACGAGCTTTAAACCCTAATTGATTTACACTATCTAAAACACTATTTAATAGTGCATTTGGTAACACTTGAATGTAATCACGATCACTTGGGTCAATACTGCGTTTAATATCAAGACCCGTATGCACCCAAACTGTTTTCATTCCAAGTGTAAGTGGAGCTTCAACTGGCATTTTAAATAAAAATGGAATTTCCACCTTTTCATTAGGCTCTACAGAAAAAGGCTCCGTTAAACGAATCCGTTCTAAATCATACGTTGCCGTTACTTTTTTATCATCTACTTCTCGTACGTACGATGTCGATAACGTTAAGTAAATGCTTTCAATTTGTTGGTTAACTGAACCACCAGTTATATGAACTGTACCTACTATCTCTTCTCCAACGATATACTCATCTTTTTCAAGAATAGTATCTACTTTTGCACTTCCAATACCAACACTTGCTAAAAACTTTTGAAACATGGAGTCTCCATCCTTTCTAAAGCAAAAGCTACATCTTTTTTTAAATCTTGTACATTCTCATAGTACGGCGCTTTCAGTTGTAACATTCGCATAAGTATTTCACGATTATAACTTTCCAAAGTTAACTCTTCATACCATGGTTTTTCATGTTTTTCAGTAGATTCATAGCCTGCATATAATAAAAATAACGAAAAATGACCGAGCGCATAAAAGTCGCTACGAAAATGAACTTCTCGCATCAAAGCTTGTTCACCTTCATAGGTGGTAGCTCTCTCATCATCCTCACCTTTCAATTTAGCCAATCCAAAATCAATAATACTAATTTGATTTTCTTTCATTAAGATATTCGGAATACGTAAATCTCGATGAATAATATCTTCATTATGAAAAACTGATACAATTTCTAATATTTCATATAAGATTCCAAAAACTTCTCGTTCTTTGTATGCATGCCCATGTAAGAAAATATAATCTTCGAAATTTTCACCCGGCATATACTCCATCACAAAAAAGTTCTTTTTCTCCCATATGAAATGGTCATATAGGCTAGGAATTGCATGATATTTTAATTTTTGTAAAATCATTTTCTCTTGTTCAAATGATTTTCTACCAGACTCATATCTTTGTTTACTTTGTCTTAATTGTTTTAAAACTTTATATCTATTTATTTGTAAATCATTAACGACATATGTAACCCCATAACTGCCCATTCCAATTACTGATTCAATTTTATAACGTTCTGCAACAACTGTATTTTTTCGCAGTGGTCTATCAAATAAAGCTAGTACATGACGCCATTTCATCAGCTACTTGAAAAGAAGCTACGACTTTTACGTTTTCTTTTATAATGTTGATGCCCGTAACCAGATGAACGTCGTTTATAATCGCTACTTGAATAAGAACGCCCTCTACGGCGATAATCACTACTCGAATACGAACGATATTTTTTCTTTCCTAATAAAGAATCAATAATTTTTTTGAACATCCCTTCACCTCTTGAGTAAAATTTTCTTTTAATTATACCAATATTTATCCGCTATATTTGTGACAAGTTTGTAAAGAGTAAAAAACGACGAGTTAAGCCCGTCGTTACTTTCACTCATCCTCTTCATCAAAAACTTCATCAATCATACATTTCTCTAGTAAGTACTCGAATGTAATATCTGCAAGATCTTCAATTTCTTCTCTTTTTGGGACGTATCCTCTTTCAATTAGTTGCTCATAAAAAAACTCCGCAATCTCTTCCGTATCAATTACGACTTCAATTTCCTTCATGAGCATCACTCCTTTATTTCTGTTTTATGAAGAAATCTCAAAATTATGTATATGAGATTAGAAAAATACTTTTTTATTTTTTATAAGTTATATCATTTAGACAAGGTGCATACGATGGTAGTACAAGCTATCCAAAGGGGGAAATACAAATGGAAAATCAATTTGAAGTTGAGCAAACAAAAGAAGAGTTCATGCATGAAGATCAATGGGCAGACTCTCTTATTAAATGGCTTTTTATTTTTTTAATAATTGTAGGCATACCTTATACTGCATATGTTATTGTTCAATTTATTCTCTCTTTCTAGTTAACTATTTTTTCTCTGTCAGTTTAACTAGATAATTATGAACAACATCCATAACAATTTTATATTCTTCATCTTTAAATGTATCATATAACAATTGATAATCGTTATAAATATCAAGTAACCCATCAATGATTTCTTGACGATTTGTCTTAACACTCACTTTCTTCGAGTTGTTAATTGACTTCAATTTTCCTAAATCTAATTTATTCATACCAGCTTTATCTTGTTTCATTTTCTTCAAAATTGCATTTGCCGTTTGAGCATTGGCAAGTAAAGTTAAATCCGATTCATCCGCTTCTAACCATTCGCCGTCCGTAATTCGTGACAATTCATATATTGTATCTTCCCATGCGTCATTTTTATATCTCCATACTTCTGTACGAAAACCAACAATACGAAAAACGTCTTTATCGTATCCAGTAACTTGCACGAGATCACCAAATGTGAAATTATAATTTAATTCAATCCACTCTGTGTCGCCCTTTTTCATATCTTGCTCTGTAACATGTTGCAATGTTTGCTCTACGTAAAACCCATCGTGATTATTTACTTCGTATACATAAACTCCATCTAAAATCTTCATATTTGTGATTTTCCCAACGGTTCCATATAGCGTAATCACGACTATGTCCCCTAGGTTGTATTTAGGTTGTTTTTTTCTTGCCATCTCTATCTCTCCTTTTTTTGACGTCGTGATTTTGATATCAGTATATGCAACCTGCATAAAAACGCTTATCACAGAAGCTTATATTCATAAATTTTTCTTAAAAAAATTTATGAATATAGAAATTTATGTACAACGCAAAAAAGCTAGTTAATAGACTAGCTTCATGTCAAAAATTTCGTATAGTTTTTATCCCTCTTGTATGTATAAATCCCATGCTTCATCAAATATAGACATACTTTCTAGCATTCCACTTAGCTCTAAGTATGAGCTAATTTCATCATAGTCTTCAGATTGCTTCGGAAAACTTAAATCATCATACATTGCCTCAGCTAAATTTGATATTTCATTACTAAATAAAGCTGCACGATGCTTCATCATATAATGGTAAAATGTCTTTTTCAAAAATATTCCCTACCTTTCTAACTTGGGTACATTATACAAGGCAAAAAAGAAAAAAACCAGCATAAAAGCTGGTTAAAAGTCGAAATAATTCCTTTTTAATAAACGCGGTCTCCCCATTAATTCTTCATATGTTAATTGTTTTGGTAAATCTTTTGTATAAATTAAAAATAGCTGATCTTCTATTTCTTTCACTGTGTGATCTGATTGATAGTCCATTCCACATGAGGAACAAGAAATACATGGTGTCTCTTGGATTTCAATGGCTTTCGTACCATCTGGTAACTCCCAATATACAGTATTCAAGCTTTCTTTCGCTTCTGTACTGTCACACCACATACAATTCATACTGCATCACCCTCAGTTTTTTTGTCATTTTCTTCTAATTTAGCCATTTGCGCTTGATATTTTTTATCTTTTAGTTGATCGCGCTTATCACGTTTATCTTTTAAAGATGCATGTGTGTCATTATCTTCATAGTCTTTACGACGATTCATACGCTGTAAGTCATCTGGAACAAGGTTAAATTTCTTATCACTCATTAGACCTGCAATACCAACGTCAGATCGTTTTTCTTCATAGTTCGGATAAATTTCTTTAAAGTATCCTTCTGCTCTTCCAGGAATATAACTCTCTGGCTCTGGATACGTCGTAATAACACCTTCAAAGTTACGAAGTACAACTTTATCTGCACTTTGTGAGATTAAATAGTTTGGCTGAAGGGCAATTTTACCGCCTCCTCCTGGTGCATCAACAACAAATGTCGGAACCGCATAACCAGACGTATGGCCGCGTAAACCTTCAATAATTTCAAGACCTTTAGATACTGGTGCACGGAAATGACCGATACCTTCAGATAAATCACATTGATAAATATAGTATGGACGTACACGGATTTTTACTAAGTCATGCATAAGTTTTTTCATAATTGGAACGCTGTCGTTAATACCAGCTAAAATTACTGCTTGGTTTCCGACTGGAACACCCGCATTCGCTAACATTTCACATGCTTTCTTCGATTCTTCAGTAATTTCAATAGAAGTATTGAAATGTGTATTTAACCATACTGGATGATACTTTTTAATAATGTTACATAAATTTTCTGTAATACGCTGCGGGAATACTACCGGTGCTCTCGTTCCGATACGAATAATCTCAACATGCGGAATCTCTCGTAAATTTTTTAATACATACTCTAAAATTTTATCGTTAATTAGAAGACCGTCACCACCAGAGATTAATACATCTCGTACTTGTGGTGTTTCACGAATATAAGCAATCGCATCGTCTAATTGTTTCTTCGGTACACCCATTCCAATTTGTCCACTAAAACGACGACGTGTACAGTAACGACAATACATCGAACATTGATTTGTTACTAAGAATAGTACGCGGTCAGGATAACGATGCGTTAGCCCTGGAACTGGTGAATCTTCATCTTCATGAAGTGGATCTTCTAAATCATATTTTGTTTTATATAACTCTTCCGAAATCGGTACTGATTGCATCCGAATCGGACAGCGTGGGTCATCAGGATTCATTAGCCAAGCATAGTACGGTGTAATGTTTAACGGGATCGTTTTCGTTGAAATTTTAACGCCCTCTTCTTCTTCAGGTGTTAAGTTAATCACTTTCTTTAAGTCATCTAACGTTTTGATCGTATTCGTTAATTGCCAAACCCAATCATTCCATTGCTCTTCAGTAACATCTTTCCATAATTCGATATCCTTCCAGTGACGATTTGGTTTGTATACATCATGTAACATTGCTATTCCCCCTTTTTATACGCTCACACTTTATATAAGCAATAGTTATGCCAACTTTACATTGTTGATAAGTAAATGTGCGGAAAATCCTATTACATAAGCGAAAAAATATTTTTAAGCGTTGTATGAAATCAATACTTAACATCATATTCATTACTTTTTATATATGTAAACGCTCTTTTATTGGTGCAAACACACAAAAACCGCCGATTATTCGGCGGTTTTGTCGTACTTGCTCAGTTTATATTGCAACGTTTGACGAGGGATACCTAACATTTTTGCTGCTTGTAATATATTCCCCTCCGTCTCAATTAACGCTTGGTCTATTAATTCCTTTTCCGTTTGATGAAGTGCTTCACGCAGTGGTAATATGCTCTTCTTCTTCGGAAGACTCTCTTTCCGAAATGTACGCGGTAAACAATTGGCTGTTAATGTATTTCCTTCTGCAATTATGACAGCATGTTCAATCGTATGTTTTAGCTCCCGAACATTTCCAGGCCATTGGTAAGCTTGTAGTCTTTCTTTCGCTTCCTTATCCATTTGAAGTACACCTTTTTTATAACTTTTATTATATTCTTTCAAAAAATAAGACGCTAATAATAAGACATCCTCAGTTCTTTCACGGAGCGGCGGAATATATAATGAAAAGACATTTAATCGATAGTATAAATCGGTGCGAATTTTATTTTCTTTTAAACATATTTCTGGTGGCTGATTCATTGCGGTAATAACGCGAACATCTACTTTTCTTGTCTTATTATCACCGATTCTTCTAATAACTCCATCCTCTAATACACGTAGCATTTTCGCTTGTAAATCGAGTGGCATTGAATTCAGTTCATCTAAAAACAATGTCCCTCCATCTACAAGTTCAAATAATCCCGCGCGTTCAATTGCCCCAGTATAACTACCTTTCGTCGTTCCAAACAATAAACTTTCTAATAGGGACTCTGGCAAAGCTGCACAGTTTTGTGCAATAAACGGTTTGTTCTTCCGTTTAGAAGCTTCATGAATCGCTTGTACAAATAATTCTTTCCCTGTTCCTGTTTCCCCATATATTAAAACATTCGCATCAGTTGGGGCTACTTTTTGAGCCAATTCTTTCGTCTGTTTAAACCGAGTATCATTCGTCACTATCGTCTCAAACGCAACATCCTTTTTGATCGGTTTTTTTCTAGATGATCGCTTTATTTTCGACTGCAAATCGACTATTGTATCGGTAAGCTTTTGTACTGTGGAATAATCCTTTGCAATCTCAACAGCTCCAGCAATATCTCCATCTATAAAAATAGGTAACGTCGTATTTACTGTACAAATATCTTCTCCATTTAAATTTTGATACTGCTGCACTTGATGTACGATTGGCTTTTTTGTATCCAACACTTTCATCAATGTACTCGTTTCCCTAGACAAAGAAGGGAACGCTTCTAACAGATGCTTTCCTAGTACTTTTTCAATTTTGGATCCATCGTGTTTTGCAGCAACAGTATTATAAAAAATTGTAATACCGTTTTCATCTACTGCGTGTATAGCCTCATCAATACTGCCCAAAATCGCTTCAATGACTTCTTGTGTCGAAACTGCTAGCAATGTCATCCCCCCTTTTGCCGAAAATTCAGCAAATATCATGCCGAATTTTCGGCATACCTATGTGCGATTATAAGCATGACGATTCTGTTCTATTATTTTGACGAAATGTTTTTGATTGGATAAAAGAAAACTTTAATCAGTGGGGCTTTATTCATCCCCACTGATCATTAACCTGAGTCCCGCCTAACTTCTTTGCTTTACAGCCGAATTTAGAGGTGAGATACTTACTACTTTCGAAGAGCTGGATAAATCTTTAACCCATATATTCATATCTTCCAACTTATCGAAAATGTAACAATTGTTCGCAAGTCGTCCTGTATACGTATAGCCTAACTGATGAAAGGCCGCATTCATTCCGAAAGAAAGCGCTCGAGCGATTGTGTAAGAACAGAAAATAGACTTTTCTTGAAGCTCTTCTTCTAACTTAATAAGTAAGCTTTTCATAAATCCGTGCTTACGATATTCAGGTAACGTAGCACAATTCGTTAATTCTGCATTTCCTTCCTTCACATTCATTTCTGCAGACGCTGTACTAATAATCTTTCCTTCAAATTCATACACATAGTAAATTGTATCGTCTTCCTTCATCGTCTGCTTTACATAACTCGCTTCATTTAAAGGTGTCGGATAGACTTCAAACACTTTTCCAAAGACAGTTGCTAATTCTTCTGCATCTTCTTCAGTCGCTTTTCTTAGCAAAAATTTCTCCGAGACTATTTTTTCCTTTACTTCTTTTTCTTTTACACCGCTTAAAATTGTATCTTCCTCAATCCAATGAATACTATTTCGTCTCTCGTTATTACTATACTTCACAAAGAAATATGCATCGTGCCCTTGAAAATAGTGGGGTATTGTCGCTTCCAATGAGAAACCGAAAGAGAGCCATGTTGAAACATGCTCTCCCTTTCCTTTTATAATACATTTAGTGAAAGAATGTTTCTCTGCTAATTCGTCAATTGTTTGTATAATACTTTCAACATTTCCCGTATAATGATCTACTCGAATACGTTTATTAAAATAATCTAAAACTCCTTCTACTGTATAACGGCTTGTCTGTTCTCCAAAAGATTCATAGTATTTCATTTTTTCACCTCACACCAATCTAGTAATGTGCATGCAATAATTTTTGCGGCAGCTATCATTTTATCAATTTCTATATATTCGTTTGGATAATGCGCTACTTTTGTCTCTCCTGGGCCAAATACTATCGTCGGTACATTTGCAATTTGTGTGAACAACCCTCCATCCGTTCCCCACGGAGATGCTTCTATAATCGGTTCGTTTCCTTCAATTTCAACAAAATTATGTTGAAGTGTCGTAATCAGTTCATGATTTTCCTCTAGTTCACCAGGAACCCACCTTGCTCCAAACCATTCAACTTCTACTGGGTTTTCTACAAACCAATTATCCACACCATTTAATTCACCAATCCAATTCTCAAACTCCTTTTTTGCTGCCCCTATAGTCTCATTCGGCGCAACTCCACATCTTCCTTCTAAAATTAAAGAATCAGGAACAGAACTTGGCCAACTTCCCCCTTCAATTTTCCCGATATTAATTGGGATTGGGATTGGAATACCTTTATATAAAGGATCTGTAATTCTGCTATTTCTTTTCTCCTCTAGCTTTCTTACATGATCTACAACAAACATACTTTTTTCAATTGCACTGATTCCTTCATAGCGCGTTCCACCGTGTGCTGCTTTTCCTTTCACATGTAGACGAAACCACATAGATCCTTGCTGTTTCGGGAAGAATTTCATATTGGTCGGCTCCGGAATAATGACACCATCTGCCTTATATCCTCGTAATATAGTCGCTAATGTTCCCGCGCCTCCACTTTCTTCTTCTATTACACTTTGAAAATAAATATCTCCTTTCAATTCAATACCCGATTCAATAATCGCTTCCATCGCAAGCATAAGCGAGACGTTACCGCCTTTCATATCTGTCGTTCCACGGCCATATATACGATTCCCTATTTTCTCACCACTATAAGGGTGATGATCCCACTGATTCACATCTCCTTCGGGTACTACATCAATATGTCCGTTTAATATCATAGATTTACCATCGCCACTCCCTTTTAGAGTTGCTACAATATTCGGGCTATCTGAAAAACTTGTACGTGGTGATACAAAATAAGGATTATCTTTCATTTTAGAAAAAGAAGGCTCCCAAATATCAAGATCTAAACCTAGCTCACGCAACTTTTCAATCACAATTGCCTGCGCACCACTTTCATCACCAGATACGCTCTTTTCTTGAATTAATCGCTTTAAAAACTTCACACTTTCCTCTTCATGACTCTCGATATAATCACAAACTTGCTTTTTTAATTGCTTCATACCTTACATCTCCCCTCATTCAATAACTAGTAAGTTAGAGCCAATTTGAAAATCAGCTTCAGTATGTCGTTTTATATCTTCCACTGTATATGGGCTCATTAATTCTTGTAAAATGAGACCGCTCGGAGTCACCTCCATGACTGCCATATCTGTAATAATTAAATCTACGCATTTCTTTGAAGTTAATGGCAATGTACACTCTGAAACAATTTTTGCATTTCCGTATTTATCAACATGATTCATCACAACAACGACCCGCTTCGCTTTTTGAGCTAAATCCATAGCCCCACCAATACCTGGAACGCGTTTTCCGGGTACAATCCAGTTTGCTAAATCACCATGCTCACTCACTTGCAATGAACCAAGAATTGTTATATCAAGTAATCCTTTTCGAATCATTCCAAACGCCGTACAGCTATCGAAATAACTTGCCCCTGTAATAAGGGAAGTCGGTAATCCAGCTGCGTTACACAAATTCTCATCTTCACTCCCTTTACTTGGCGTTGGACCCATACCGACAATTCCATTTTCAGCATGAAACATAACGTTCATATCATCAGGTAAATGATTCGGTACAAGCGATGGTATACCGATACCTAGATTTACAATCATTCCATTTTGAATTTCTTTCGCGGCACGTCTTGCAATCTTATCTCTCACTTCTATTCCCATACCCATTTCCAATTCACTCCTCCCGACGGTACGATGTAGTTTACGAAAACACCTGGCACGACAATTTCCTCTGGATTTAAACTTCCAAGTGGAACTATTTCTTCCGCTTCCACAATTGTTATATCTCCAGCCATAGCTACATGAGGATTCATATTCCTTGCACTTTTATCGAATACAAGATTACCAAACGGATCCGCCTTTTTCGCATATACAATCGCAACTTCTGCAGTTAATGCTGTTTCAACTAAGTATGTCTTTCCATTCATTTCAATTGTTCGTTTCCCTTCTTCTACAATCGTATCAACACCAACGTCAACTAAAACACCACCAAGCCCAACGCCACCAGCACGAATACGTTCTGCTAATGTTCCTTGCGGGGAAAACTCAATTTGTAATCTTCCTTCATTTAACTGTCTTCCTGCATTTGGATTTGAGCCAATATGTGAAGTAATTAATGATTTAACCCTTTCATTCGTAACGAGACGACCAATCCCTACATCAGGAAATCCAGTATCATTTCCTATTAAATTTAAATTTGTAACTCCTTTTTCTAAAATAGCCTGTATTAAAGATGGAGGGGATCCAATCCCCCCAAATCCCCCAAACATTAGTGTCATATCATCATGGAACAAAGAAATTACTTCATCTATCTCTTTTAATTTGTCGAATGTATTTGTAATAGTTGTCATGCGATACTATGCCCTCCTTTTTGCATCATCTCTTCCACGCTTTTAGCAAAAATTGAAAGTAATTCATCTAACTCGGAATATGTAGTTGTCATTGGTGGTGCTACAAGCAGTGCACTATCTTCTTTTCCTGCTTGCCCTGAAACAGCTTGGTATAAAAGGAGTCCATTTTTAGCAGCTACTGAAATAAGCTCAGACGCTTTTGTAAACGGTTGCAATTCTACCCCGATAAGCAACCCTTTTCCACGCACATCAGCAATAATTGTCGATTGCTGTTGAACCTTCTGTAACCCTTTCATTAAATATTCTCCCTTTTCTGCTGTTTTTTCAGGTAAATTATGTTTCTCCATATATTCAATAACAGCTAGAGCCGTTGCTGCTGATAATGGATTTGCACTTAACGTATGCCCACTCATAACAGAACGCGATCCATGTAAAATTGGTTCCATCACACGGTCACTTACAACTGTTGCAGCCATAGGTGTATATCCTGCACCTAATCCCTTGCCAAGGGTCATAATATCCGGTTCTACCCCCCAATGCTCCATTGCAAACCATGCTCCAGTACGGCCAAGACCAGTCATTACTTCATCCGCAATAAATAAAATATCGTAATGACTACAAATATCTTTAATAACTTTGTAATATTCTTTCGGTGGAACAACAGCGCCTCCTGCTGCTCCGATAATCGGTTCAGCAATAAAAGCTGCAATATGTTCTGCACCAATTCGCTCAATTGATCTTTCTAGTTCAGTCGCGCAAGCAAGCTGACAAGTTGGATATACCTTTTGAACAGGACATCTAAAACAATAAGGAGCTGGAATAGTTGGATAATCTTCCAAAATAGATACGAAACGTTGTCTGCGCAGCGGATGCCCAGACATTGATAATGCCCCCATTGTAATACCATGATAACTCATCCATCGTGATAAGATTTTATGTTTCCCTTGAATACCACGCTCCTGAAAATGCTGAATTGCAATTTTCATAGCTGTTTCATTCGCCTCTGTACCACTATTTACAAAAAAGCTCCAGTTCAAATCTCCTACACTTAAATCACTTAATTTCTTCGCTAATTTTTCAGCTGGTTCACTCGTAAACTGTGATCTATAAACGAAAGCAATCTCCTCTGCTTGCTTTTTAATAACATCTGCAATCTCCTTTACGCCATGCCCAATACCTGCCGTAATTGCTCCTGACGAACCATCAAAATATTTATTTCCGTTTTGATCATACAAATACACACCTTTTCCATGTGAAATCATTGGATACGGCTGACCAACAAGTGGTTTAATTAAGTAATCACGCATAGCGCTCCCCCATTTCTCCAATTTGTATATATATATGAAGAAAATTGACGTTTCTTTCATAAAAAAGAATCCTCTGCGCAAGCAGTGAATTTATCAAAAAACTATTATAAAATATACAAATGAGTGCTAAAAAGTATTTTAAAAACAGAAAATTCAGAACTTAAAATGAAGACCAATCCTATCTATACGCCCAAGTAACCCTCCCTCATATAAATTAAAAGCTCACTAAATACTTTCTTAAAATAATGTCAGTTTCCCTCAAATACCGACATTGTGTAAACTTCGACGGAACTCCCGTCAAACTCCTTCCTATTATCCTACTTTGTATTACATATTTTCAAATAAATTTCGACAACCTTCCTTACTAAACTGATAATATTCAAACTTACACTAATCAGTATGTGATATAGTCAATTCCAAACAAAAAAAGAACCGATTAACCTCATTAATCAGTTCGGCACGACGCTCTTTTATAGTTATTGCCCTTCACTTGCAAAATAGCTCAAAACACTACAGTACAACTTCACCATTCTTACAACAACCTAAGCACAAAACCTTTCATAACTCCATTTACAATCATGCTTGGGATATCCCATCCTAAGGCGCCACTCCTTCCCTCAAAATGAAACTACCTTTCCTTTATAAATTATGTAGGACAATTATCACTTTGTATGTGTATTTGCCTATAAAGTAAAACTTTAATCAATAAGGATTTTGTCCATCCCCTTTCAATATTCCCCTTCATCACTCGAGCGTTTACGAGCGGTTGTCTCTTACTTAACTTCCTTGCATTCGCCACATTTTGAGATAAGCATCTTACTACCCACAAATAGCGGGATAAATTAAAAGGCCTTAGTTCCATAGACACTATGTTATTCATAAAAATATTTCTCCATTACAAAATACTTTTTCTCTTTAGAAAAACAATTTTTTTGCATAACTGCTGTCTCACTTCGCATATAGTGTTAATGATGAAAAAGGAGGAATATTCATGTCTCAATCTGAAATCGAAAAATATGGACAAGAAGCTACACGTTACGAACAGCTCGCTCGTTACTATCAATATAGTAATCCAAAAAAATATGTAGAATTATATATGAAATATTACAATGCGCTTACTAAATTCGTACAGGCATATGAAAAAAGGGAGTCACAAGAAGCTACTTTACCTTCACATATAAGAATTTTCCACTCTGCGCCAAGCACACCCGCGGTCGATATTTTAGTAAACGGACAAAAGGTAATTAAAAATATTTCCTTTAAACAATTTAGTCCTTATCTATCATTAATACAAGGTAAATACCGAGTTGATATTGTCCCTGTTGGAAGTGATACTCCCTTATTTTCTGCTTTCGTACCAATAATCGGAAATCACGCTTATACTCTTGCGGCAATCAATAGTGACAATCACCTCCAATTACAGCCTATACTCGATAATACACATTTACCATCTGGCCAATCAAAAATACGTTTTGCACACCTTTCTGCTGACACCCCAGTTGTAAATGTAGATTTGAAAGACGGTGATCATTTATTTGAAAATGTACTCTTCAAACAAATAACAGATTTTCTGCAAGTTAGCCCTGGTACGGCTGATATTGAAATTTCACTAGCAGATAATAAAAATGTACTTTTAACTATTCCAAAATTCAATGTTGAACCAAATATGATTTATACAATTTCAATTGTTGGTTATTCTACTAAGGAACCCAAATTAGAAGCTATTATACTTACAAATTAAAACAGTCTACACCATACAAATGGTGTAGACTGTTTATTTTTGAAATGCAATTTGAAATTCTGTCCAATCGCTATCCGAGCGACACATTATAGATCCGTTATGTTTTTCTACAATTTGCTTACATACAAACAGGCCGATACCAGTTCCTAGCTTTTTAGTAGTTACAAATGGTTCAAAAATAGTGTCTACATTTTCTGCTGGAATCATTGGCCCATTATTTTTTATCACGATGCGAATAGATTGGTCCTCTTCGAATACATCAATAATAATTTTCCGCTCTTCTTTTATTGATTCAAGAGCATCAATTGAATTCATTAAAATATTCAAAAATACTTGTCTAACTTCACTTCGATAACCAACGAGTGGAATTGGATACGGCAAATTCTTTTCAATCAAAACATTTGCATTAACTAAACTCGGATATAAGAATTGTATAATATCTTGAAATAAGTCATTTAGCCAAAAGCGTTCAGATTCATTCCACATTTCTTTTTTCGATACAAGTAAAAATTGTGAAATCCTAAAATTTAATTGATCTAGTTCATGCGAAATAATATCTAAATACGATAAACTAGGATGATCTGTCTTTAATAATTTGACAAATCCCATAATAGAAGTAAGCGGGTTACGAAACTCATGTACAAAACTAGCCGACATTTGCCCTAATATCGTAAGTCTTTCCTTATGCGTTTCGTTTATATATTGCTGTTTTTCTTCTAAATTTCTCGAAATAATTTCCGAGTATTTTAAAACGGTATAATAAATTAATTTGTCAAAACAAGTATGTACTTTCGCCATGATTGGTTTTAATTCACGAGCGCTAACATCTAATTCACACATCGCTTCAAAAAGTTCATTTCTTCCCACATTTGTATTATAAACAAAATCTCCAATATTCGCATCTGCTCCCGCACGCTCAATAGCAATTTTCTCACATAACGGTTGAAGATATTCAATTTCTTTCTCTTCCATAATCAGTTCAATAATTAATTCTAATAAATCCTCTCCATTTTGAACTACTTCTTGTTTAAATGGATCTCTTTCGGAAATTATCATTTTGTTTTTCCAGTTCTCTACGAATTGGTGCCTATTGTTTTTCAAGTGCGAACAAAATACTTCTTTAATATCCTTATCGATTGGAAAAACCCCCATTCCCTCCATTTCCATACGACGAATACCCTTTATATTTTGAATATTAACACAAAAAATGCGTTTCGTTAATAGATTGTTGTCACATTTTGTTAATTTCTGTTGATAAAGTTTATTTTATATTTCTATCTCAATGTTTGGATTTCCACAATATTTTTTTACATTCTACACGACTTTTTTTGCATCCTGCTTCATTCTTTCGTACAATAGAAAATGAAAGGTGTGAAAAATATGGTAAATAAAAATGTGGAAGATTATCTCCAAGAAGGCATTTACGGCCAAAAGCAAAACAAACCAGAAGAACGTAATATGTATTTAACTACATTACGTGAGCGTGTAGAAATCGCTTTAACTATCGGTCAAGTAATGCAAAGTACTGTATATTCTGAAGTCTCGAGTAATATCCGCCCTTCTCAATCATTACAACTACTCCTAAACGGTGGCATTGCTTACCCACATTTATCAAAATACATTAAATTAGCAAATGAAAAAAATATTCCTTTTACAATTGTTCAAAATAAAGATACAGAAACTCCAATTGGTTTAGTATTATCTCATAGTACTGCTGTAGATAAAGAACAAATTTATATTGAAGATAATATTTTTAAACAAGAAATGAAGTAAGCAACTTTACTCAATTACTTTACATGGTTACGATAACATAAAAATAATAAAAAACGAGTATGAACTTTTTAGGTTACATACTCGTTTTTCTATACCTCATTCTATCTGTTTTTATTTCTTTATGCAAACTAATTTCATTTCTTCTATTGCATATTTAATCCCTTCAAGCCCTGTACCGCTTTCTGTCACACATATATTGGCTGTGCAGCCTCTTTTGCAATTCTTCTCTCACTCATTTTTTGCGTAACTTTCTCTAGAATCATTGCACGATCATATGCCGATGTTTTATTCATTACATGTTTTACCGAAGTAACAGCTTTTTGAACATCTACTCCTGTCCCTTGTGCAATTCCCACTAAAATTTCTTCAGAGTATGGTGCATATAATGATTTATACGTGCTTATATAGCCCTCATCCCTCAAAAAAAACTCCGCTATATAGCAGAGTTTATGAGCTAATTTGCTCTTGTAACGAAATTTGTTGTTCATTTTCTAAAAGAACAATCGATTCTACTGTCTTTGTAACTTCTAACCTTTTAATATAGTGTCCATCTAATTCTTTCACACAAAACCTATAATTTTCAATTTCAATGGAATCCTCTTCAGCAATTTCTATATTCCTCGTTAAAATCCAACCACCAATTGTATCAACATCATTATCATCAATTGTTAATCCTAATAACGTATTCACTTCACTAACAAGTACCTTTCCTTCTAGTATCGTTTTCGTTTCACTAACTTGTTGAATTTCTGGCTGTTCATCCGTATCAAACTCATCTTGAATATCACCAACAATTTCTTCTAATATATCTTCAACAGTAACAAGCCCAGATGTACCACCATATTCATCTATTAATATAGCAATATGTGTTCTTTCTTTTTGCATTTTTAAAAATAAATCATGAATTGGGATAGAGTCGATAACTAAAATAATTGGTCTAATATACTGCTCTACTTTCTTTTTACTAACAGCTTTATGTTGTACAAAGTCCGTAAAAATATCTTTAAAATTTATAAAGCCTATTACGTGGTCTTTATCGCCATCAACAACTGGATACCTTGTATATTTTTCACGAGACATTTTTTGTAAAGCTTCTTCAGCGAGCATTTCTTTACTTATAATATGCATCTCAGTTCGAGGTACCATTATTTCTTTTGCAATACGATCATCAAATTCAAAAATTTTATTTACATATTTATATTCAGACTGATTAATCTCACCATTTTTATAACTTTCTGAAACTAACAACCGTAATTCTTCTTCTGAATGAACCTCATCATGCCCTTTTGGCGGTTTCAACCCTAACACCTTCGTAATAATGCGTGCTGATCCATTTAGGAGCCAAATAAATGGGAATGTAATACGATAAAAGAAAATTAGCGGCTTAGAAACAAATAAACTCACTTGTTCAGCTTTTTGAATGGCAAATGTTTTTGGAGCCAATTCCCCTACTACAACATGTAAAAAGGTAATAAACAAAAACACTAAAATTACAGCAAAAATATCTGCAAGTTGATTAGACATATTCCAATTTGCAAAAAGCGTGTCAAACATTTGCTTTAGTGCTGGTTTACCGAACCATCCAATCCCAAGAGCTGTAACTGTTATTCCTAGCTGACAAGCAGATAAATATTCGTCTAAGTTTGTAATGACTGTTTTGACAGATGTTGCGCGATTATTTCCTTCTGCAATTAAATAGTCAATTCGTGAACTTCTCACTTTAACAATTGCGAATTCTGCTGCAACGAAAAAAGCCGTTAAGGCAATTAAAACAATCACTATACTTATACTATATATATCCAAATACTTTTCCTTACCTACAGTGTAAGCAAGGAAGCCACCTCCTACTTAATTTTATTCAAGTGAAGTAAGCATTCTAATATCTAAACAAAATTCTACATTAGCAACCACCTTTTTATATATTATATGCATACATAAAAAAGATATTTATCATTATGATAATCTAATTCATTTACCCTCGTCAAATCAAATTATTCCAAGTTTCAGAATACAACAATTGTATATAAGGTGATATTGTAATCAGTAGTTTTGTCCATCCCCATTGATTAAAATATCACCAATTAGGCGCCTGACGTATTTTGAAATGAAAGTTTTACTATCCGCAAATAGTGGTCTAAACGATGTATTTTTCACAACTTAATTTCGTGAAAAAACACTTTCTTTGCCGATTTCACACTTCTTTTGTCACACTGGAAGGGAACTCACTTCCTAGATCGAAATCATTCAACAGGATATATATAGGAGGGATTATTTTGGAATACAAAACACCATTTATTGCAAAAAAATTAGGTGTTAGCCCTAAGGCCGTTGCCCGGATTGCACAACAATTAAATCTTACGATAGAGAAAAATAGAAATGGACATTTTATTTTTACACAAAATGATTTAGATCAAATGTTAGAATACCATCGCTCTCAATTAGACTCATCTCCAAACTCCCAGCCCATTCAAAATACGTCAGCAAACGATGTTGAGCAATCCACACCTCAATTAAAAACAACCGCTCAAACAAAACCATCGAATGATGTTAAGCATCTCGCATCTCAATCAAATGCAACTACTCAAACAACATCATCGAATGATTTTGAGCAATTAGCCGCTCAATTAGACACAATTACAAAAAGACTAGATCGAATGGAAGAGCAAATGCAAGATAAGGCAAATGATGTCGTTACGTACCAACTGTTACAACATCGCCGTGAAATGGAGGAAATGTTAGAACGAATCCAAAAGCTAGAAGCCGCCCTCAAAAAAGAGGAACCAATTTATATTACTCCTGATTCGAAACCAACATATGAAAGAGAAAAAAAACCGAAGCGCCGTAAAATGATTTTCAGCATATTTGGATTATAATTTTTAAGCCCCTTATTATAGCAATAAGGGGCTTTTTCATTACTTATGACGTTATGAAAATATCATTCTTTATATTATACATATTCATTTCACCTTATTTTGTTAACATAATATTCTTACTGTATTCTGCAATTAATGCCTGTGCATGAGCATTCCCTTGAATCACATCACGAAATTCTTTTAAAGAATACAAATGCGTAACCCCTTTTCGAGCATGAATTCGTACTGGTACACCTTGTAAAGTATCATGAAACTGAAATGGATTATCTATCGGTTCAATCGGAAAACCGAGTGTTAGTAAATACATATACATTCTTTTTGTAACAGCTGCAATGTACCATTCCGCTTTCGTTTCTAACGCATGCACAAATAAAATAGCTGTTAACCTTTTGAAATGCCCTCTCCCGCGAGACGTTTTCGCAATGCTTAACTTCCCTATTTCATACACATTTTTTAAATCTTTCACTAAATCATTTTTAGAAAACGGATAGAAAAACTCAGAATTTGATTGTTCAGGTACCATATATTTAATACACTCTACTGTACCAATATGATGTTGATCTTCTATTAATAAAAATCGTGATGGATTTAAATTACGTTCTACAAACATTAAGTTTCTTTCTTCACAAAAATCTCCCCATAGTTGCTCGAACCAAAAATGTTCTTCTTTTGTTTGAACACGCTGGAACATATTTACCCGCCTTTCCCATCGCCGCTCTGTTTTGATAACGCTTTCACTATCTATCATATAAGAACAAACCTTCGTATGCAACTAAAAATATTTATGACTTATTATATTCTGCAAAATAAATTAAATTCCAACTTAATCGTCTTTTCATATGCCGCAATTATTCTACTAACATTTGTGTATCACTTTTCCAATTCAAATGAGTTCATGCTTCCTTCCATACAGCATATAATTCTTCTTAATCTAAAAAAATCCTTTATGAAAAAGGATTTCTTTTACTTCTTAATGTTTTTTAACCATTTTTCAAAAATTTGTACCATCCCATGTTTCCCAGCTAGTTTCTCTTCCCCTTGCTTCGTTTTATATGGATATAATTGTAGAAACACACCGCAACCAGACTCAATTTTTTTACTATGCATATGGCTTCCTGGATATACACAAATCACTTCATAAATTGCCCTGCGATGAAAAACGCGCTTTCCATTCTGTTCTTCTACATACTTTATAGACCAATACTTATACATTTGCTCAGTTGCTTTCGTATTTCCAACATGCTGAAAAATATTGTACATTGGGCTATACTTCACTTCAATAATAATAGAGGATTTATATGCGTATTTCCCTTCTTCTTTTACATAACAATCCAAGCGTATATCTGGCTTCTTTGTATCTTCTCCATTATAAAAGTTACTCCCTTTACTTAACGCAATAAGAGGATGCGTTTCAATTAAGTCATTAAATGCGACATGTACCTTTATATCATCACGATGCACAACTACTGTCGTCCCATCTTGTAAACCATCTATATAAAAATGTTCTTGTATTTGTTCTCGAACAGACTTCCCAGCTTCAAAACCCATTTGCTCTAAAATTGAAATAACGGTAAAAAAAGCGTAATATTCATATACTAAAAACGTTGGTTTATACACAAATAATAAAGCTGGAGATTGATCTGTGTACTGTGGAAGTATGTCTAAATGGTGTAACAATTGTTGATGCGGTATCGGTAAACCATACGAGTTCATGTTACCTGTTTCTGCAACTTCTCTCCAAAATGGCGAATACATTAAAATTTGAAAGTATTTTACACTTTCATGCACAATATGAGTTAATATTTTATATTCTTGTATTTTCATAGAGCTTTTCCGTACATCAGCTTCTTTTAACAAATGTATATTTTTATATTTTTGTTTCTCTCTATCAGTCACTGATCCATTTCGCTCAATTGATTGTATAATCGTTTTAACAGCTTGAAATTCTTCTAATTTTTTCTTTTTTTCTTTTTCTAATATTTCAATGGTTTGACTTAAGAACCTTTCAGCTTCAAGTAAATAATGATAAAACTGTATCGCTTTAAATTTAAGAAATGCATTTTCCTTACTATTTTTTTGTTCTATCAACTTACGATTATAATATTTTGCATAAGGTTTTCTTTCCGCCATTATCGTTCCATTTCTAGTTACCTTACGCTCCTTCGTTTCCCATTTATATTCGTGTATAAATTTTGAACTTGATTCTACTTTTTTAAAAATTTGCTTTATCTTCTTCATTTTTTGCGGCAACTTCCTCAGTAATACTAAATAAGAAGAATCCTCAATATCACTAAGTGCAGAAAAAGTTTTTTTATAATATCCTCTATCTAAAATCAACTCATTTAAAATTGACTTTACGTAATTTTGAATCATTTCAAACTGATCATCAAAAAAATTTTTTGGAACGATTTGAAATGCGCCATAATATGTCTTTTCTTCTATACGTACTTCAAAATGATATAACCCACAGCGCCATGGATAAAAAAATTCCGTTTTTCCATGTTCGTATATTAATACTTTTTGTTTTTTTTCATTTATTTCGTACTGTGACTCTTTTATATTTTTTTGTCCTTCATATACTTTATTCCATATGAAGGTAATATTCATTGGACTTTCATAATAGTAACGCAACCTGATCGGTTTTAATTCTTGTATTTTATAAATACATTGAACTAATGCTGTAGTAGATGTACAAAGGCGATTTAATAAAATATAATCTCCTCTTCCCTCTGTTCCAATGATTAACTTTAATACGAAAGGAAGCGTTTCTTTCCCATCAACGATTTCAGTTTCATAACGCTCCTCACTTTGCATATCCATACAACTCCAGTTCTCTACGTTTCTCTCTTATATATGCTAAAGAGTGTTCAAATGTAGATACTCTATTTGCAAGTGGAGATTGCAAAAGTGGTACTAAGGTTGCCCCTCTTTTTACTTCTTCAGAAAGTAAAGGCCCAACCATCATTTCAGTTCCTCTTAATTTCGTCAATACACGTTGCTTTATTTGTAAGTCAAAGCCCTCTTCTCTGCTAATCATATAAGAATGATCATTTTGAAATGGTATATTTTGCAAATAAGTAGCGATTGCATTTGCACATCGGAACGAAATTCCCTTTGAGGCATCATGTGATGATAGTAGCGTATGCAACTTATCCAATAGCTCTAACTCTTCTTCAGAAAACACCTCAAGCATTGTTTGATTTCTAATCCAATTCATCCGAAATTCTCCTGCTGTTACTTTCAGAGGTGGTTGTAATACAACTTTCTCTTGCTCCATACCCATCTCACAAAACGGAATTTTTTGTAAGGTTATTACATTGATTCGGTCCAATAATCGATCGGAGAGCTCTTTCGTTGTTTCATCAAAATTTACAGTACCTACAAATATAACATTTTCTCCAATTTCAATTGTCGATGGAATTGGGTTTTCTATTTTCTGCACACCCTCATACAAATTCAAAATACGATTTTTCTTTTCAAGTTGAAGAACAGATAAAAATGGCGTAAACCACTGCTCGATATGTGACATGTTCATTTCATCAAACACGATTATATACAGTTGATTTTGATTTTCTTTTGCCTTCATTAATGTTCTAACTAACTTTGCTTCACTTTCAATAAAAGTACCATTTGGATGAAGATATCCAAGTAAATCATGCGGTTCTTGATACGATGGAGAAATCGGAATCCAAATCAATTCTTCTCCATACTGTAAACCAAGTGCTTCCGCGTATGCTTGCACAAAACGTGATTTCCCCACACCAGGTATCCCACCTAGAATCGTTAACATATTTGTTTTTACACTAATATGGAAATTATAAATGTCCGTTTCATCCAAATATAATCCTTTACTACGTACTACACTTCGTACATACTGTAAAAAAGAAGATTCCCGCTCATCCCATTCCCATTCATCTTTTTGTACTTTTATATCCTCTACTTCAACTAATTTACCTTCTTCATTCATGCGTTTTTTTAATCGTTCATACACGTAATCACTTACAAAATACAATTGATCTTCCACTGCTATGTCTACATGCTTTATCCAGTCGTTGAAGTCTATATACTTACATTCCCGGTTCTGTTCAAAATATGCGATTGAACTAATTGATGATTTTAATGAAACATTTCCATATAACCTTCCAGCATGCCACAACAATTCAGGCGGCTCAAAGTCTTTCGGAAATTTTGGTATAAGAAATGATAAATAGCCCTTACTAAGTTTTCGTTCTAAAGACTCTCTTTTCTTATTATCTGAAACTTTTGGCGCCGGAATCATTTTATAACTAGTTGCTATTTCTCGTGGTTCTTCCGTACATATTAACTCCACATATACATTTCCTCTTTCATAATAAAGACGAAACATGACCAATTGTCTTTCTAATTTTCTCTTCTTTAATTCGGAAAAAATTTTCTCGTTTTTTTTATTGCTACATAACCCTTCAAATACATAATGTTCATTTGTAAATTGCTCTTGTAAAGTGGACGGTATCGGTGATAGACATTGTACAAAGAAATTCTCTCCGTTCCTCTCTCTCTCCGCTTTTATAAACTTTCCAATAAATCTCATATAGTACATTCGTTTTATAAAGCTTGGCTGAAGAGCTTTATGTAATTTCACCTTAGTCACCTTCTTTTTTTCATACTATTCTTAGTGTATGAAAGAAAAGAAAAACTAGAAACAAAAAACCTGACGTTATCCGCCAGGTTACAAATAAAGTGAAACTTTAATTAAAGAGGGTTTTGTCCATCGTCTCTGATTAAAGTTTCATACTAATCGTGCTTTTACAGGAAGCCCGAATCCCATATAGCGGGATAAAACGTATTTTATTAATGAGAAGGAAACGCTTTTTTCTCTTGTAAAATCGCATTATGAGCAATTTTCATTTTAGCAAGCACATATCGTAATCGATCTTCAGCGTTTTCATCCTTATTTTTCTGTAATTCCGCTAAATTCTCTACAGAACTCGCTAAATTTTCGATTACTCCTCGTAGTTCAGGATGATGATTAAAAAAAGATTCTTGTACTAATACTTTCCTTAACTCACTGGCTAAATCAACTATTCTGGACAACTGCTCTTTTTCTTCCATTTTCATCCCTCCTGAATATCCTATGTATTAAATATTCTCTAAACAAAGAAAAAAGCCCTTTAAATAAAAGGACTTTTTACATTTTTATATTTCCAGTCACTAACATATAAAGTGATGTAATAGCTGCAATAACAATTGCCCACATCACATATCTCTCTATACCTATAAAACAACGATTTCCTTTTTCTCTTCTTGCAAACATGTAAACAATAATTCCGATTCCATATACAATTGAAACGAGTAATAAGTTTTTTAAACCAGCTGCATAAAGAAGCCATACAGAGTAAATTGAAGCAATTAAAGCTAACGAACCATTCTTTATCTTTGCATCTTTTAGTTCATTTGTAATGACTAATTTGAATTGGAATAACGCTGATAATAAATATGGTAATAAAATTGACGTTGATGCAATGAAATACATAATTTGATATGTTGATTCTGAAAACAGAACGATGATAAATATAACTTGAGCAACACCATTTGAAATCCATAATGCCATATGCGGCGTATGCTTTTTATTCGTTTTCGTAAATACTTTCGGAAATACACCATCTTTTCCTGCTACGTGAGAGATTTCAGACACAAGTAAAAACCAGCCAATTAATGTACCTACAAGTGATGCAACTAACCCGATATTTATCGCTACAGCTCCCCATGGACCAACGACATGTTCTAATACATGTCCCATTGACGGCGTCTCTAAAACAGAAAGTTCGCCTCTTGTCATCGCTCCCATGGACAGAACAGAAATTAAAATATAGATAGACATTACTAAAATAAGTCCCAGCACTGTTGCTTTTCCAACATCTCGGCTATTTTTCGCTCTTCCAGATAATACAACTGCTCCTTCAACTCCAATGAAAACCCAGAGTGTTACAAGCATTGTATTTTTCACTTGACCAAGTATAGAGGACACTGAGATTGTTCCCTCTCCCCAAAAATCATGTGTAAATGTGTCCCAACGAAAAGCGGTTACCATAACAACAATAAATAATACGATTGGAACTAATTTTCCTATTGTTGCGATAACATTCATAATAGAAGCTTCACGAATTCCAAATAAAATTAGAAAATGAAGTGTCCATAATAAAAGTGATGCACCAATGATTGACGCAACATTATTCCCCCCTTTAAAAATCGGGAAGAAATAACCTAATGTACTAAACAGTAACATAATTGTTGCGACATTTCCTAAAATTCCTGCTAGCCAATATCCCCAAGCACTATTAAATCCAATGTATTCACCGAAACCAGCACGTGCGTAACTATAAATACCACCCTCAAGTTCCGGTTTTTGTCTTGCTAACGTTTGATATACGAGCGCAAGTGGAATCATTCCCATTGCTGTAATACACCAACCAATTATGATTGCGCCACTATTTGCTCCTACTGCTAAATCATGCGGTAAACTAAAAACACCGCCACCAACCATTGTTCCAACTACTAATGCGATTAACGGAAAGAATCCTAACTTCTTTTCTATTTGTACCACCCCATCTGTCATTCTAGGTGTTATGTTCGTTCAACTATTAAAGTCACCTTTTTCTCTAATAGACGTTTCTCTTATATTTTTTCAGGAAAACATTACTTATTCTAAAAGAAAATGAAGAAAAATGGAATACTTTTTTGAAAAAATGTATAAGTATGCACGAAAAAACCGTTCATTTTGTAATGAACGGTCATTTTAGACGTATAAAATTGTATATTTATTGTAAAATTAACGAAGTAACTTCTCTTTTTGTAAAAATTGCTTTGCGACTTCTTCACTGCTTTTTCCATTTACATTTACTTCATAATTCATTTTTCGCATTTCTTCATCTGTAATTTTTCCAGCTAATTTATTTAATACTTTTTCAAGTTCCGGATATTTCTGTAGCGTTTCTTCTCTTAATAAAGGTGCTCCTTGATAAGGCGGGAATAACCTTTTATCATCTTGTAGCACTTTAAGTCCATATTGCTCCAATTCACTATCTGTTGAATATGCATCAATTACATTAACATCCCCAGATTGAATTGCGCTATAACGTAATTTTGGTTCCATCGTTTTAACATTTGAAAACTTATAGTTATATAATTTTTGTATACCTTTATAGCCATCTTCACGATCAGCAAATTCTAATGTGAATCCTACTTTAGCATTTTGTGCAATATTTCCTAAATCAGAAATCGTATTTATATTATTTTCATCTGCTACTTTTTTCGGCATGGCTAGTGCATATGTATTGTTGTACTCCATTGGTTTCAACATAACCATATTATACTTCTTTTCCATTCCAATGCGGGCCTGCTCATATACTTCACCACGATTTGTACTCTTCGGTTCTTCTTTCACAAACGTGGATAAGGCTGTTCCTGAAAACTCTGGGTATATGTCAATTTCTCCTGATTTCAGAGCCTCAAATACAAATGATGTTTTTCCAAGACCTGGCTTTAATTCTACTTGTAAATTTGTATCCTGTTCAATTAACTGCTTGTACATTTGAATTAAAATTTCTGGCTCAGATCCAAGTTTTCCAGCAATAACAATATCTTTCTTTTGTGTATTCCAAAGAAATGGGGATGCAATCATTACAAGAGCGATGCATATCGTCAATATAATACGCTTAGACGAGCGTTTTGGACTCTCAAGCACTCGAAGTACTACATCAAAGAATAAAGCGAGTAACGCGGCTGGTACGGCTCCTAAAATGATAAGCGCATGATCATTTCGATCTATCCCAAGTAATATAAGTTTTCCGAGCCCACCAGCACCTATAAGCGCTGCTAATGTAGCCGTTCCAACAATTAATACCATTGCCGTACGAATACCAGCCATAATGATTGGTAATGCAAGAGGCAGCTCTACCTTCCATAATCTCCTCCAACTATTCATCCCCATCGCCCTCGCTGCTTCTATTAACGATGCGTCTAATTCTCGTATTCCTGTATATGTATTTCGTAAAATAGGTAATAGTGCATACACAACTAATGCGATTATAGCTGGCAGTTTCCCGATTCCTACTAGCGGAATGAGCAGTCCGAGTAAGGCAAGCGATGGCACGGTTTGCATAACAGCAGAAGCCCCTATAATAAATTCTGCCATTCGTTCTTTTCTCGTTAATAAAATGCCAAGTGGCACCGCAATGATTACTGCAAAAAATAATGAAATAAGCGATATTTGTAAATGCTCACTTAATGCACTCAGCAATTCTACTTTTCTTTCTTGGAACGTTTGAATAAAATCAGTCACTAATTAGCCTCTCCCCTTCATTTGTTCAACAATATAATTGACAATATGACGACTTGTTAACGTGCCAACATATTGACCATTTTCTTCAACTGGCACTGACTCTTCAGCTTGTAAGCGGACTAGTGCTTCTTGCAGAGGAGAATGCAAAGATAGAGCAGTCCCTTCTACTCGTTTACTATCGTCTAGTGGCAATACATCTTCTATGTTCATTCCCTCATACCAAGGGCGTCCACGATTTCCAACGAACTCCTCTACAAACTCATTTTTCGGATTATGTATAATACCTTCTGGCGTATCTAATTGAACAACTTTTCCTTCTCGCATTACACAGATGCGATCGCCAAGTGATAATGCTTCTTGCATATCATGCGTTACGAACACGATTGTTTTTTGAATCTTTTTTTGTAATTGTACAATATCCTTCTGAAGCTGTTCCCTGCTTAAAGGATCTAACGCACTAAATGGTTCATCCATCAAAACAATTTGCGGATTTGCAGCTAATGCCCTAACGACACCAACACGTTGCTTTTGTCCTCCTGATAATTCATCAGGCATACGATTACGATATACATTGGGATCTAGTCCAACCATCTGTAACAATTCATCGACACGCTCTTGTATTTTCTTTTTGCTCCACTTTCTCATTTCAGGAACAACTGCAATATTCTCAGCGATTGTCATATGTGGAAATAAAGCAATTTGCTGCAACACGTATCCTATATTCCAACGTAATTCATTAATATTATATTGTTGAATATCTTTTCCATCGATTAAAATTGAACCTTCTGTCGTTTCAATTAAACGATTAATCATCTTCATTGTCGTTGTTTTCCCGCAACCACTCGGACCAATGAGAACAAAAAATTCTCCTTTTTTAATTTCTAAATGCAATGAATCCACTGCTTTTGTGCCATCTTCATATGATTTTGACACTTGATTAAACTGAATCACAAATACAACTCCTTTATCGTTGTTTCCTTTATTTTGATGGAATATGGAATTCATTACAAGTGATACGCATTACTATATAAAGTGAAACTTTCATCAAATAGGGAACAATTAACCCACACCAATCGAGCTTTTGCGGGATAAAAAAAGAGCTCACATTTGAGCTCTAACGGTCGAACAATATCGTCTTCATGATTGCAACATATTCACGCACATACATTTTTCTCTGAGAACGGCTCGGCGTTTCAGCAGCTAATGCTTCCATCTTCATTCCTAAACGCTTTGCGATAATTTTCGTTCGATATAAATGATACGTATTACTTACAACTACCGCATGTGTTACATCATATAAATCCATGCTAAACTTTAAATTTTCATATGTATTTGTAGAGCGGTCTTCTATTAAAATGCGATTCTCCTCTATACCATGTGCCCTTAAATAGTTTCTCATACTGTGAGCTTCCGGTATATCTTCATCTTCCCCTTGACCACCTGAAACAATTACTTTTACCTCAGGATGAGAATATAAATATTCCAACGCTACATCTAAACGATTTTGAAGAGATAAAGACGGTCTATCTCCAAATAACTTTGCACCTAATATAAGAACGTATGGAGAGTGATGACTCAATTTTTCACAAGCAACTTTCTTCATTCGGAACGTCATATAAATGATGTATAGTGGCGGTAATAATAAAATGATAAGAAAGATCCATTTGTTCATAAATAAGTTTGCACTCCCTTTCTTTTTATTATACAGAAAAAGAAAGGGCGGCAGAAGGTTTTTTTTAAACGATTGATTTATTAGAAACATTCGCCGCTACTTTACGTTGTGATAGTACATAATAAATAGCGATTCCTAATGAGAAGATCAATATGCAGCTTAATACGTAAAACGGAAGCATTACTCCGGCTTTAGATACACCCGCTGTAAACAGCATTAGTAATACAATTCGTATTCCAGTACCAATTAGGCGAAATAAGCTGTCTACACGTCCCATTACTTCGTTTGGAATTTCCTCCATCATCAATACATTTCTCGCTACTCTTGTACCTGCATTTCCAACCGCATGAAAAATCGCAAGTCCGTATAAAAACATTACGGAAGGCTCAATAATCATTGCGGTAATTGAAATTACATAAATGCACATTGTCATAACGATTGAAACTTCTGTTTTGACATATTTCATTATGAGTGGAATACAGATTCCTGCAACAACAGCTCCAACACCGTACATCATTCCCTCTATCGCGTATACAGAGGCATTAGCTTTAAGTATATCCGAAATATAAACTGGTATTAAATAATTTGCCATCATGACACCTATAAACGGCATATAAGTGGCAAGTAAGAACCAAAAGAGCTTAGGGCGGTTTTTCATAAAGTGAATTCCTTCGAACAATTGCTTCTTAAATGTTATTTTCTTTTTAATCTCTTTTTTCTTGACATACGGTATACATAAAAACAGCAAAAATGCTCCTGCAAAAGTTAACATATCTACTAACAATATCCACTTCAAAGACACAACTTCAATTAGGAAGCTCGCGGCTGCTCCTGAAATAACTTGTGTTAACTGTCCTTGTATTTCCATCGTTCCACTTAAACTTTTATAATGTTCTGCTTGAAAAATTTCTTGGTTGAACGCAAAAATTGTAGGATAAAATAATAGATAGTAAAAAGAGCCCGCTATATAAATAAGAATATAATGAATAGAATGATAGGATTGCCCAGCAAATCCCCATATAACCATTATTCCGATTACGGCTATCCCAATACCTTCATTACATAATAATAAAGATTTTCTTGAAAAACGATCAATACTTTGCCCGATAAACGGAGTTAACAAAAACATAATCAGTGTTGAGATGATGGAAACATAACCAAACGTTGTCTCTCCTCCACTCTCTTTAATTAACAACCATGGAATCGTTATCATTACAATACCGGAACCAATAGCTGATAGACTATTGGCCCCTAGAATGAAATACAAGCTTGAATCTTTATAAAGAGATGACATATCACTCCACTCCTAGTTGTTTTTTCACTTCTTTATATACGCTCATATACGCTTTTAATTCTTTAACTACATCGTGAATTAATGGTTTTGCATCTTCTCCAAGTTCACCGTCTTGCACATGTAATCCATCAAGCACAACTTGTTTTGGGATTGCATTTGCGTAAACACCTCTAGCAACCGTACGCATACTATTTAATGCGTTAATTCCTCCTTTACCGCCCCCAGCAACAGCTAATAAAGCGACAGGTTTATGAATAAATTCACTGCTACTTAAATAATCTAATGAATTTTTCAGCGCACCGCTCATCGCATTATGATATTCTGGTGTACATAATACTACACCGTCCGCTGCTTTCACTAACGCTTTTAAATTTTTTACAACCTCTAAATCACGTTGCGATTCTTCACCGTTATATAAAGGCAATTCCTCTACTGCTAAATCGTATAACTCCCCTTCAAATTGATCTGCAATATATTTTGCCACCACACGAGTTCTACCGAATTTTCTTGGTGTACCGTTAATAACGACTAGTTTCATACTTATTTCTCCCCTTTGTTTTTTAAGTTATACTTACATATTATCAGAAATTTCTATACAAAACACAATATAAAGAGGGAACTAGCTTGATAAAATAGTATGATAGACGTAAAAAAGAACTCATACTTTCGTATGAGTTCTTCACAATTATTTCATTTCACCTTTATCACTCAATGTACCTATACTTTCTTTAGTTTTAAAATGTTGAAATGCTTTTTCTGCTAATTTTTTTCGTTCTTCTGGTAACTCTATATATTTCATTATATTTTCTATTATTTTTTCATACGGAGTAAATACAATTCCTGGCCACTCTACCTCGTCTTCTGGATTACTATTTTCCGAAATAATAAATTTCTTGTTTGCGACTGCATAAGAAACGCGAGGTGTTTCCAGAATTCCCGATAAGTAAAAGTGAATATTTAATATAATTTTAGACCTAGCAATCAACTCATTTCTAGCAATTCCCCATGCGTTATTTTTAAAAACGATATTTAAATGTGGGGCAACAGCTTTTAATTGATTGAAAATAGCTTGCCTTCTTGGATTAAGAGCACCTATAAATAGAACATCAATATCTTCAGAAATCTCATCTTCAAATATCTCTTTTTTTATTTCCAAAACCGGAGCATAGTTCATTCCTACATGTTTTATTTCTTTTCCAATTCCTTTTTGTTTTAACCATTCTATATTTTGTTTACTATAATCCCAAATCACTCTAGCTCTTAATAATATTAAATAAAGCGGATGCGCATACGGACTGCCTTCATACAACTGTTCTAAATTATAAATAATCGCATCTTTCGGAAGGAGATTCGGGTTAAACGCATATGTATGCGCCCCAAAAATAATCGTATTCTTCACATTTTCTAGTATTGTTTCTGATATGATTGCTGTATTTCCCTCCTGCTCCAATCGCCATTTCAAAGCCCGTGCAACATCTATGAAACTACCATACGTCTTTGGGCATATAAAAAGACAATAATCATATTCTTTATTCAAATAAGCTTCCATTAAACTTAAATTATTTTTATATAAATCTACATCTGGATGTTCAATTACTAACTCATTTGCATATTTTTTTGCTACTTTATATAATCCAGCATAATAAGCAGAAATACACCTTTTTAATTCGATTCCTTGCCGATATTCATCTGACACATCCATATCTAAAAGAAGATTTGCGATACAATACGCTTTTAAATGATCGCGATCATAGTAATAGTCTAGTAGTGGCATCAATTCTTCATACGTATTTCCATGCACCGATTCTCCTAATTCAATCGCCCACCGCATTAATTCCATGATTACTCCACTACTCCTTTAAGCAATGTATTTAATAAAATTTCGAATTGTTCTCTACCATGTTTGCTATATGCAACGGTATCTCTTCTTTTTTTGCTTCCAAATATTTTTGTGCCCTTGCCCCTAAATGTTTTTTGTGAGGTATGTAGTAAGCACTTATAGAAATTTCATAGTCAAATAAGTAATCATATACATGATAATCTACAAATAAAAGATCGTCTTTTGGAAAAGGAACTTCCTTCCCTTGCAGAGCATACATCAAAGCAATATTATTTTGAGATCGTAATCGATACAACCTTGCCAGTTGATATAACGGTTCAGCTCGAGTTGGTCTATATTCCCATGCTTTTTGAAAATAAAGAACTGCCAATGCTACATATTGTTCTTCTTGCTTTTTAACGTGTTCTTTTTCATCCGCATCTGTTACTTCATGTTGTTTATTTGCTGAATGGTTTGCTAAATGCTCATAACAAAACCCTATTCGTAATAACGAATAGAATACTTCTTCATCCCATCCTCCGGCTTCCACTCTTTTTTTATACCATTTAATTGAATCTTCAAATTGATTTAAATGATAGTAAGTTTGAGCTAAATAAAATAAATACCTTATATGCAAATCTGGCGTAGTTTCTGGATCATTTAACCCTTGCACCAACAGCCTCTCATCTCTTTCAAATTTATCCCCCTTACTTCCACCATCTCCTGGATCATTAACGACAAGGGTATCTAACTTGGATACTCTCGTATTGTAATTTGCTCCAACTTTGGAACGATCAATATCCCAATACTCATGAGTCACACCGACTGATTTCCATGGTAAAGAAGCTTTCAAAAGGCGTGTAAGCCAATATTTAATATGAATATCATATTGCAATGTAAGGTAATGATCTTCCGTTAAGCTATTTTTATCAAAATTGGGCTCAACTTCTAAAATCATATCTGCATCAAGTATTAATAAATAATCTGCTTCTGGGTATGTTTTTTGCGCTAACGATATAGCTAAACTTCTGTTATAACCAAAGTTTTTAAATGGCTCATGATGAACAGTTCCCGGTATTTCATGTTCCTTACACCAATTCTCAATAATTTCAGGTGTATTATCAGTTGATCCAGTATCACAAATAGAAACAAAATCTACAATAGATTTCGTTGCATTTAAACATCTTTCCATAATTCTAGATTCATTTTTTACAATCATACAAAGACATAACTTTTTCTCTTCCTTTACATTCTTCACCTGCTCATTTCCCATTTAACCACCTCATATTTTATTAACACGTTCTTTTCATATGTAGCACTGCTTCTTAGCTACACTGATAACATAACCATCCTTTTACTATTTATGAAAACTTCATTTTATTTATTCTTATTTTTGTGTTGGGACATATTCGATACAATCAGTACAAAATAAAAAGGCATGAGCCCAGTTCAATACCGGACCCATGCCTAACATCTACTTTTTCAATATTTAAAGAGATTCGTACTAACAATCATTGAAACAACGTGAATTATTTACAGTCACAATTGTGTTGTTTAAAATCGATTACCATACGTCCTTGAATTTTACCTTGTTCCATTTCTTCAAATACATTTTGCACTTTATCTAGAGAACAAGTTTGAACAACCGGTACAACTTTTCCTTCTGCACCGAACATGAATGCCTCCTCTAAGTCCTTACGAGTACCGACTAGAGAACCAACTACTTCAATTCCATCTAGTACAAGTCGCGGAATGTTTAAATCCATAGTTTCTACTGGTAAACCTACCGCAACGACTTTACCACAAGCGCGTACTGCATCAACTGCTGAGTTGAATGCTACTTTTGAAACAGCTGTTACTACAGCAGCATAAGCACCGCCAAACTCATCTTGAACAATCTTATCAGCAGGACCTTGAGAAATTGGATTGATAGTCATATCAGCGCCAACCTCTTTTGCTAAGGCTAATTTATCGTCATTAATATCTACTGCAATTACTTTTGCACCAAATACATTTTTAGCATATTGAATAGCTAAATTACCTAATCCACCACAACCATAGATAACGATAGGTTGACCAGGTTTAATTTCTGATACTTTTATTGCTTTATATGTAGTTACACCTGCACATGTGATTGATGATGCTTGAGCAGGATCTAATCCTTCTGGTACTTTCACCGCATAATCAGCTGTAACGATACATTGTTCCGCCATACCACCATCTACTGAATAACCAGCATTCTTAACTTCACGACAAAATGTTTCTCTACCAGTTACGCAATATTCACAGCGTCCACAGGATTGGAACATCCATGCAATACTTACACGGTCACCAACCTTAAGTGAAGTAACGTCATCAGCGATTTTAGTAATAATACCTACCCCCTCATGACCAAGGATACGGCCATCTGTGTTACCAAAATCATGATTTGCAACGTGTAAATCAGTGTGGCAAACTCCACAATACTCTACATCTACTAATGCTTCGCCTGAACGTAACGGGCGTAATTCTTTTTCAATAACTTCGATGTTTGCTTTGCTGTTTTTATTAACCACTACTGCTTTCATATGTGATCTCCCCTTTAGTGTTTTAAAGTTTTCATACATTCATCTCAAAACTTCTATCCTTACTGTTTTGACTAATTAACTTGCCAAATTTAAGTGTTCAATCATCAATACATGTCCATCATAACATGGACTTTCATAAGCATATTGTTAAATTTTGAACAATATTTGAATTATTAACCAATTTTTAAAATATATTTGAGGAAAAATCACGTTAAGAGTATACAAGATTTTATACAGTTTTTTCGGCTAATCCAGTAACAAACTAAAAACCTAAAACCCACGCAGGATAGAAATATATAAAAAAATACATAGAATCATAAAACAAAAAGAAGGATCTCTTGTGAGAGTATGGATCCTCCTTTTCCTCGCTGCCGATAATGAGACGTTATGTTAACTGAAAATGTATGCGATATTCATAAAATCTGGACTGTTCAATTTGTTATGATTAAAAAACTATAGTTGAAATTCTTTCTTTATAATTTGAGCTACTTCTGTAGCGTTTAGATTCGTATTATTAATTCTTATATAATTTTTCTCTGTAATTTCTCCTTCTCTTGAATTCAATCTAAAACTTTCAAATGTGCTTAATAAATTCTGTTCGGATTGTTCAATATTTCTTTTCGTTGGCTTATGTTCAAGTCGATTAGGTGTTTTATTTCGTTGAAGTCTCTCTTCTACATCAGCTTCTAGTTCAACAAAATAAATATCAACTCCTTGGGAACGAAAAATATTACATATGCTTTCAACATCATCCCAATCTTTCTTTTCATTAAACGCCCATACGTATGTAAAAACCATTCCATAATGGTCACTTTTTGAAAAGGATTGAAATATTTCTTTTCGAAAAAGATGTGTTAATCGCCACATTTCCGGAGAGAATCCATACAGTGGCTCCAATAAATCAATTGTCATATGGTTATGAAATAATTTTAAATCAGTCATCTTCGCTAGTTCCTGTCCAACTGTCATTTTTCCAACTGCTTGTGGCCCAAATATCAAAACAAACTTTTCCATCGAATCTCCCCCAAAAAATACTAAGATATCCATTACAAAACAAGAGTATCACTGTAAACTTTAATTGTTCTAATGTGTATTTTCTCATAACATGTGAAACAATTATTCATACTTATTATTAGTTCCCCCATTTTTCACAGCATATAATGCAGCTTGTGTGCGATCATCTACTTCTAATTTAGCTAAGACGTTTGACACATGCGTTTTTACAGTTTGTTCTGTAATATGAAGCTCTGCTGCAATTTCCTTATTACTTCGCCCTTTCGCAATTTCATGAAGTACTTCTCGTTCCCTTTTTGTTAGCATTGAAAAAGGATTTTCTTTTTTCTTCTTAACCACCGAGCGATTGAATAAGGCAGGAGTTACCTTCGGATGAAAATTTGCATTTCCTTGATGTACCGCAATGATAGATGCTACAAGCTGTTCCGGCTGCACTTCTTTTAATTGATAGCCATCTGCCCCAGCTTCGAGTGCTGGTAACACATAATCTTGTTCTGAAAAACTACTTAACATAAGTATTTTTATCGTCTCATCATATTGTTTTATACGTTTCGTTGCCTCAATTCCATTTATTTTCGGCATCGATACATCCATTAGTACGACATCTGGTTTTTCTTTTTGAACAAAACATATTGCTTCTTCACCATTTGCCGCTTCCCCGATAATTTCAAATTCTTCTCTCGTTTTCAAAAAGAATACAAGCCCTCTGCGAACGATATGATGATCCTCGACTAGTAATAATTTAACCTTCACCGAATTGCTCCCCTTTAAACCGGCAATTGAATTTCTATTTTCGTTCCTTTTTCCGGTTCTGTTTTTATTTGAAATGACCCCTTCATTAATTGAATACGTTCTTTCATACTTTTTAAACCAAGTGCTGACTCTCTTACTTGCTCTTGTATAAAACCTATTCCGTTATCCTCTATGTAAAAATACAATTGATTATTTTCTATTTTTAAAAGAACATGTACTTTTTCACATGAAGCATGCTTTTTACAATTATGTAATGCTTCTTGACTAATACGCCATAAAACTTCTTCTATTTCGTCTGCAAATGAAACCATCCCATCAATTCGAACTTCTACTTGAATTCCTAATAGCTTTCCGTAATTTTGAATCGCTTCTGCTAAACCTTTTTCTAATCCTTCTGGCCTTAATTGCCAAATCAAAAGCGTCATCTCTTGCAATGCTTCCTGTGATAGTTCCCCAATATAACCTAACATCTCTTGTAACTCTCTATCTTTCGTCATATTTAGAGTACCTTTCGCCGTTAACATAATAGAAAATAACAGTTGCTTGACAGAATCATGTAAATCACGAGCCAATCGATTTCTTTCAGCTACAACTACATATTTACGTTCTTTCTCAACTAACTGAATACGTTGTATTGTCGTTCCAATTTGAAATGCAATCGCTTCTAATAATGCTAACTCTTCCTCAGAGAAATGCATTTTATGAGGAGATGCCACATTTAATAGACCAAATTTCTCTAATCCAGACCTAAGTGGAATTGTCGCATGATGTGTTACACCTTCTGTCTCACCCCAGTTACAATCAATCGCATCTTCAATACGTTTACATTCAATGATATTTGTCGCTTTTTCTAATCTCCCGTTCACAAAACGTTCTACGCACCAACAATCCCCTTCACACATCGGCTTCTTTTCTTGTCTCGTAAGAGCTGGAGGTAAATTTTGATCTACTAACATACGATGCTTTCCTCTCTCATCAATAAAGAAAATCCATCCTGTTTGTAAATTCATCACCTGTAACAACGTATGTAATACGTTCTCTAACATTTCTTGTAAATTTGTTGCTTCATTTAATAGCTCAGCAATTTCTTTTAAAGCTTTTAAACGATGCATTCCTTTTTCATCAAAGTTCATTTTCATCACCAATTACCATTATAACATTAGAAATTTTCTAAATTCTACAAACAAAAAAGAGTTGAACTCCTTCAACTCTTTTTTGTTTCACTTTTCAACTGAATAGCTGCTATTAAACTGTACCAACTCAACTGCTCATTTACTTCTTTAACTGTCTAATAAAGATTGTCTCTCATGCATATCCTGTAAACTTTCATTGTTAATAAGCATATTCGTTGCTGGCATTTGCACTTGATTTTTATGGAACATAGACATTAATTCAAATCTGACTTGCCTAGAAGTTTCAAAATAATCTTCTGGCTTAATCAAACCTGTAATACAAAATTCATATCCAACATATTTGAGATTAGGATTTAAGTCTGTAACACCAACATATTTAAATGGCTCAACAGTTTCATCCTCTACTCTATAAAGAGTTTGGTCCAAGTTTTCATTACAAATCACACAGACTTCTTCTAACAATCCCTTAACCCTTGTAGGATCTTCCTGATAACTTACCGTAATCCGTTCAATAACTCGCATCCATCCTTTATTAAAATTTTGTATCGTTCTAATCTCTCCATGAGGTATGGTAAGAAGTTTTCCTGACCATTCACGAATTTGCATAAAACGAATACTAATTTCCTCAACAGTTCCTGAATTTGTTCCATTAAAAGTAACAAAATCGCCAACACGAAACTCTTTATCAGCTAACCTTGCAAAGCCTAATATAACATCTTTCAACATCTGCTGTGCTGCAAAACCAATGACAACTCCCGCTATCCCTGCACCTGCAATAATACTTTTTATATCTACAAATTGGCTAATTAAATATATGATAAGACTAATGATAATGATATATCTAAAAATAGATCGAATTACACTTTGAATTGTCTGCTCTACCTCTTCATCAAAAAAGCTAGATTTTCTAAAAAACCAATCGATAATGCGATTTATAACAAACGAAATAATGATAAGAACCAAAGCAAATAACAAAAACCTTAAAAGTAAAAACTCTCTTACATAATTAAAGAATTCTTCGGTATACGTTAATAAACTCATCTATCCACTTCCTTATTAATAAAAATTTCATGCAGCGCTAATTTATTATTAACCCTTTTTCATCTTCTCAATTTTTTCTAAAAACACCTGTCATTCTAATTTTACATATCGCTTTCTCAACCTATGTATTTTGCTTTCCACTACAAATATATCCTTTTTAATCGTTAAAAGAAATAAATTCACATGACATCAAGTATTTCATTTTGCACTTACAAATCTTATTATTCGTGGAGGACACAAGCATTGAAGAATGAAAAAGAGTGGTTGGATCAAGCCCGCTCAAATTTAACGTAAAAAAGAGACCTTTTGAAAGGTCCCCTTTTATTTCACTTCTGCATGTAAACAAGACTTAAAATGTCCGAGTGCATATTCATGTCCTTGCGCATTAAAAGAAGCAACTGCCTTTTCATACACAACAATTTTAAATCCTTTATTATAAGCATCTACTGCTGTGTGCAGAACGCAAATATCAGTACATACACCTACAAGATGAACTTCTTCTATTCCTCTTTCTCTAAGCTTCATCTCTAAATCCGTTCCAGCAAAAGCACTGTACCGTGTTTTATCCATGTAATATACATTCTCTGCATTTTTATATTTTTCATATACACCTTGTAGTTCACCGAATAAGTCTCTTCCATTCGTACCTGCTATATTATGAGATGGAAACAACTTCGATTCTGGGTGATACATATCATTTTTTTCATGTTTATCAATTGCAAATACTACGTAATCTCCATTTTCAATATGTTGCTTCGTTATATGTACAATTTCCTTCTCAATCTCTTGGCCTGGCTTCCCACAAGTTAAAGCTCCTTTTTCAGCTACAAAATCATATGTATAATCAATATTGATTAGAACTCGCTTCATAACTACTACCTCTCCTTCTTCTGTTTCACAGTAAACAATAGAAAATTTGTTATTACGACATCGTATGTACTATTCGACACTTCAAATGAAATACCTACATTTTTCTTATGAAATTTACTTTAATCCGAGTTTATCATAGAATAGGTACACACTGACAAAACATATAGTTCCCATTAGCATGTCATGTATTTGATTATTCAACGTAATTCGAATAACCTCTTGTATAGCGAACCAAATTATTGACATCATTATACTAATCAAGACTATACGAACAAACCTATTCATATCTCTATCCTCTCCCTCTTTCATAGTAGTAAAAAATGATTGCTTACTACTTATTCGTACTTAAAAGCGGGACAGATTATTCTCTTTTACGCCATTCAACCTAAACAAAAAAGCACACTACTTTTTGAGTAATGTACTTTTCATCTGTATTAAGACGCAGGCTTCGTTTCAAACGTCGCTTGATTAAAACTAATAACCTTTCCTTTCGGGTCATTATTTTCATACTGAACTGCGGTAACCGTATGACTACCTGTTTCAAGAGTCTTTTCTTTTAATTGTACTGTTGTCTGTGTTGTACTAGTTACTTGATGTTTATCTGCATACACTTGATCTACAAATATGAATGTGTCTTTATCATTTTGAAATTTAGAAAGTTCTAGCTCAACTTGCTGAATTAAAGTGTCTTTTTTGATAAATACAGTCGGGATATTTCCATTTTCAGAAGTGCCATCTGGTGTAATGACTTTTACTTTCCCTTCTCCAATTGGCATTGCTCCTTCTGGAAATACGACCATATTCTCATCACTTGCATTTACAACTTGTTCTTCTTGACTTGGTTGTGCATCTTCTTTTTCCTTCGGCGTACTACAACCTACTAATAACAATACAGACAGTCCAGCGATTATGAATTTCTTCAAAATTCATCCCCCCTGTGATTTCATTATAATTTATTATACAAAAATAATTTTTTAATTTTAAAGCTACTTTTAACACTTTCATGAACAAATAGAATCTCGCTCACGATTAATGTATCATACTTTCCTTAATAGAACATTAATTTTTTGTAAGCAATAAATAGAAATTCTTTCTTATTCATCATTTTAGCCCAAAATCACCACAAAATATCCGTAAAACTAAAAAGGCATTGTTATTTCCAATGCCTTTTTATCTATTATTTAATAAATAAATGTTGTAATCTCTTCTACTTCTTTTCGAGAAAGTTTCTTCGGCTTATCTTTCGGGAATCCAAGTGAAATTACCATATTTATTTGTTTTTCAGGCTCAATTTGTAAATATTGTCGCAGTTCATCTTGAGCTAACAATACCGGTCCTGTCATTGGGCAAGTACCAAGCCCCTTCGCATGTGCAGCTAACATTAAGTTTTGTGCTGCTAAACAGCTACTCTTAATTCCTTCTTCCTCCCAAACTGAATCTGGAACAAAAGCAATTGGATCAAATATCTTCTCGCGAAATTTTGATTCATATGGTGTTGCCAAACATACAATTAATACTGGAGCCTCAGAAAAAGCCGTCGCATATGGTCCGAAAGAACGTGTAAGTAATTTCCCTGCTTTTTCCTCTCCATTTTCAGCCGCTTTTGCCGCAAGTTTATGTAATGCATCCCATGTCATTTCTTCAATCTCTTTAATCTTCTCTCGGTTCATAATAACTAAGAATTCCCACGTCTGCGAGTTCGTATCGCTAGGTGCGTAACGAGCACAATCAATAATTTCTTTTATATCACTAGTAGATACTTCTTGTCCTGTAAACTTTCTAACACTTCGTCTTCCGTGAATTACTTCTTTAAAAGCTTCATAATTCATATATTAAATCCCCTTTTTACAGCGTTTTCAAAACTTGTCCTATGGTTGCATTATATCATGAAAAAAAGCTGGGAGGACACCAGCTTTTTTTCATGATTAATTTATCACTTTAAACAAACTAATACTTTCTTCATATGCAGCTTGTAGTTTTTTTGTAATAGGTCCTCTTTCACCATTCCCAAACTGTTCATCACCGATTTGAACAACCGGGAATATTTCTAGTGGCGTTGCTGTAAAGAAACACTCGTCAGCTTCATACACTTCTTGTAAGGGAAATTCTCTTTCTTCTACTTCAATATGTAACTCTTTCGCTAATGTAATAACAAAATGTCGAGTAATACCATGCAAAATGAAATGATCAGCTGGATGTGTAATTAGTTTCTCATTTTTCACCATAAAGAAGTTCGAATGACAGCCTTCCGTAACAATGCCATCCCGTACTAATATCGCCTCTTGGTATCCTTGTTCATTTATTTTATTTTTAATCATAATATTAGGAAGTAGATTTAAAGATTTTATATGACAAAACTTCCATCTTATATCCTCTTCTACTGTTACCTTGATTCCTGCTTCCATTGAACCAATTGGTCTCGGGAACGAAACAATATTTGCAAAATATGTCGGTTGTAAATTTTGTTCATATACATGATTACGTGGTTGTGCACCTCTTGATATTTGTAAATATACATTTCCATCCTCTTGAAATTGATTTTTTTCAATCATTTGAAGTAACTCTTCCACTAACTCTGCCTTAGTAAACGGTGGAATTAGTTTTATTTCTTCCATCGAATTAAAGAATCGCTCCAAATGTAAATCTAGTAAATGAGGCTTACCATCGTACAGTCTAAATACCTCATAAATACCATCACCAAATTGAAATCCTCGCTCTTCCAATGCGATCATCGGCTGTTCTTCCTTCGTATTTACAATTTCCCCATTGAACAAAATCCAATCTTTATGAGTAGTTTTCATTCTTTCCACCCCTTTAATTCATGATTGATTTTATTGTACAACTTATAACACTCCGAAAGAAGGAATTTTCTGTATTTTAACAAATAAAAGAGTACATCACTTTTACGAAGTGATGTACTCTTTTATTTGTGGGAGTCTTACTGCCCGTTAATGCCCAACTGGTGAGGATTAACGTTTCATTTTATTTAAGAAAATATTTCTCAATATCGTCTAACATAAGGTTTGCAGCTTTAATACCGCCTGCTGTATTCCAGATTACTTCATCTACTTGGAATACTTTATTATTTTTAGAAGCCTGTAGTTGCTTAAAGAGTGGATCTTCTGTCCATTCCTTCGCTAACGTGTTTCCTTCATTATTCTTATTTGCATCTTTATCAGATGTGAAATAGAATAAGTAATCCCCGTCCATATTTGGGATTTGTTCTTTTGTAATTCCTTTTATTGCGAATTCATCTTTATCTTGTAGTGGCGGTCGTTTAAATCCAATATCATTTAATACCACGCCTGAGAATGAATTCTTTTGATAAATACGAACATCACCTGGTACGAAACGAATAATTGAAATTTTAGAATCAATTTTATCTCCTAATTTTTCTTTTATTCCCTCAATACGTTTTCTATAATCATTAAGGGCCTCTTCACCCTCTTTTTCTTTATGTACAGCTTTTGTATAAAGAGTAAAGTTTTCTTTCCAGTCACCGCGCAATGTTTCAGCATAAACAGTTGGCGCTATTTCTTTTAACTGATCGTATATTTTTTCATGACGCATCTTATTTCCGATAATTAAATCTGGTTTAAGCTTCATTACCGCTTCCAAATTAATATCACGCTCAGTTCCTACAACTTCCGTATCTTTTAACTCTTTCGCTAAATGAGGATACCATTCATCACCTGCACGTGGCTTTGTAGTTCCCACAGGTGTTACTCCAACAGCTAAAAGAGCCTCTGCACCTTCATTTGTCAAAACAACAACCTTTTTAGGTGTACCATTTACTGTCGTTTCACCCATCGCATGCTTTATCATATATGAATCTTTCGATTTTGCTGATGTATCGTTTTCTTTTTTCTCTTCTTTACTACATCCTGCAATTATGACCATTAGTAGCATAATGCAAAATATAAGCATGTTTTTAGCACGTCTCATATGCCCTCCTAGTTGAAAGTGATTATCAATAACATTTAAAAGGTTACTGTATATTCCTTGCATTGTCAATGTATATCAGAAAAATTTTTCAATTTATAAATTAGACCTTTTATTTAAAAGGTCGTGGTTCATATGTTTCACTTTCTTAATCGAAACATATGAAAAATAAATGGACATAGGAAAGTAATCGTAATTCCAGTAAATAAATAACGTAAATAATACATATCAGGTATCCCTTTTTTTAATATGAGCTGTATCATTAACATACAGCTGAGACCTAACACCGTTTTTATAACTTGCGTTTTAAAATCGTTATTTTCATTCATTTTAATAAAATGATTTTCTAACATTATACCAACTGTAGAACCTGTCAAAATCCCCAACAGTTTAAAATTATCTATTTGGTCTGTCATAAAATATGTAATGATTGAAACGATCAATATAAATTGTTGTAATAATATAAATTTCTTATCACTTAATTTCATTGTAAATTTCGTATACAAATAGACAATCATAATACTCAATATAGCGGCACCCATTACATCACTAAGCCAATGTACACGTAAATATAGACGAGAAATAGCAATCAATACAATGAAAACAATTCCAATGATCCAAATTATTCTCTTTTTAAATAAAGTCATGAATGAGCCCCAAAACGTTGTCGCTAATTGAACATGAGTACTTGGAAATGAATAACCGGAGGCTGATTTTTCATATAAAACTTGAACTCCATCATATGTATACGGTCGTGGGATTTTCATAAATTCTTTTACCACTATCCCTATATATCCCGAGAAACAAAGCATAACAATCATATGAAACGCTTTTCTTTTAGACACGCACCAATATAAAATCGAAATAATAACTAAATACAACGTTTCATTTGCAATACTGGATACAAGTTTAAAAAATAATGTAAGGACACTTCCTTCCAAACGTGTCATCCATTCAAGAAATAAAATATCAATATTAAACATACAAAAACGATTCCTCCTCAAAATTTTATCCTTCTAATATGCTAGCTGATTAACATTTCAAATTCATACACCAACTTCCTTTACCGATTAAGAATTTATAGTACCACATACCAATAACAGATAACATATTTAATTATCTAATCATATTTATAAATTCCAATGAAAATTTTAGCTATATATACAAAAACGTACGTCTTTCTTATAATTCCAACAGTAAAAAAACGTACGTTTCATTACACCTTTAATATTGATTATATTTAATATATGATGGATCATTATATACCCACTGATTTCCACCAAGGTTCAACCAACCATTTTGATTTATATACACTAAATACGATTCCGGTTTATTTAACTTACGAATAACTGTAGAAGATGTTGACGGACCACTTCTTAAATTCACATTTGTTCCTTGTATATATGCGACACCAATTGGACTTCCATCACTATTGCTCGTCTTTACAAAATTAATATATGAAGGATCATTATACACCCATTGTCCATTCCCTAAATCTAACCATCCGTTACTTTCCTGATATACGACATAAGATTCTGGAGAATTTAATTGGCGAATAACTGAAGAAGATGTTGATGGACCACTTCTCAAATTTACGTTTTTTCCAAGGATATAAGCAATTCCCTTCGTTTGTGGTGTTGGTTGAGGGTTAGGAGGTTGTGGATTTGGAGCTATACCAAAAATATTAGCTATTCCATTTGCATATGCTTGACACATATCTTCTATAAATTGTGGCGTTTTCAATAAATTTGCATCAAACGTTGTATCTATAAAAGCAGTCTCAGTCAAGATTGCATCCATTGTAGTCTCTCTTAGTACCGCATAATTCGCTTTTTTTGCCCCTCGATCACGAAGACTATATTGTGTTAAGACTGGGTTCACTGCCATGTGTATTTGTTGTTGCTTTTTGTATGCAGAACTATTATCAGATAGGCCATTATAAATATAACTTTCAAAACCAGTACCACCGCCACTGTTTATATGAAATGAGATAAAATAATCTGCCCCAAAAGAATTAGCAATATTAGCACGTTCTGACAGAGAAATAAACACATCGCTATCACGTGTCATTTTAATAGTGATTGGATAGTTTGCAGATAAAATATCTCGAACACGTCTAGCAATTTGAAGTGTTACATTCTTTTCTACTAAACCATTACCAACCGCACCAGAATCATATCCACCGTGCCCTGCGTCTATTACAAGTTTCATTCACTCTTTCTTTCCTTCCTTTTGTATAATATTACTACTCGTCCTATTTTATGTGAAATGTACAAGTTCCGTTACAATTGCAAATAAAAAACCGCCTTATGTAAGGCGGTTTTTATCATTTTGCTTTAACCAATTTAAAATAAATATATACGATTGATAGTGAATATAACGTATGCAAAATAAAATAAATAAGAGAGCCATTCCAGCACCACTATATAGAAGACCAAACTTCAAAAAAATGTTCAATAACGGTGGAAAATTCATTATGTTTTGTAATGTAACAAGCAGACAAAACAAAAGGCAAAACACAGGTATATATTGTAATTCATATGGCTTTCTTTTCTTATTCATTCTTTTTCTAATGAAAGTATGACCTAGCTCTGCTACTATAAAACACCCTCCAATTAATACAAGACCAGAAGTCATCGTCATACAGCCACCTGCCTTATATTTATTTTACCGCACAACTAATTACCGTTATAGTTTCTTCACATATATTCCATCTTCTAGTATAAAACCAAAGCTCTCTACGAAAGATTTAGCTTGGTCTGTTAATTCCTTTTGCAACACCTTTATCTCTTTCACATTTCTTTGTTTCATCATCTCTTCAAATGTAAAATACGTATTCGTTCCATAACCGTAACTTTGATAATCAAAATGAATAATTAATTGAGATAAAACCGCGCTCTCTTCTTGAACACTATAATCTATTACACCAATATATGTATCATCTACTTTTACACAATACCGCACCTGATTCTCACTTAAACTATGTGAGTGGAACATTTCTTTTACAACACTTTCATTTTCTACAGTTACTTTCTCAAACGTAATCATATGTTGTCCATCCTTTTACTATTATTGTATCAATAATACGTTCTATTTATGAAAAAAACCTTAAGACCATATGTGATCTTAAGGTTTTTCTTATTAAACTAAGCTATATGCACGTTTTGTTTCTTCATGAAACTTATTCGTATCATATTTATGCTCAACATAAATTTGGTGCCATACCATAAACGCAAGTACAGTCCAGATTTTACGGCTATAATCGCCTTTATCTGCACAATGTGCTTCCAGTAAGTTTAATACGTACTGTTTGTCGATTAAATGGTCTGTTTTACTTTCGTTTATAATATTTACAACCCAGTCATGCATTTCATCTTTTAACCAGTGACGAATTGGTACTGGGAATCCAAGTTTTTTACGATCTAACACATGATCTGGAACAATACCACGTGCTGCTTCACGTAAAATAGCTTTCGTAGTTCCGTTAGCAATTTTAAATTCAGTCGGAATTTTAGATGCAACATCAAATACTTCTTTATCTAAGAACGGTACACGAAGTTCTAATGAGTTTGCCATTGTCATTTTATCAGCTTTTAATAAAATATCACCGCGTAACCATGTGAACATGTCAATGTACTGCATTTTGCTTACATCATCATAATCTTTAATTTCGTTATACAATGGTTTCGTGATATCCATATAGTTAACACTTTCATTGTAATACTTCATTAATTCAGCTTTCTCTTCTTCACGGAAAATCTTCGCGTTTCCATAGTAACGCTCTTCAATTGGCGTACATCCACGCTCTAAGAAGCTCTTTCCTTTAAATCCTTCTTTAAGAGCACCACTTAATGCTTTTAGTACGCTCTTTCCTGGACTAGGAATGTAAGAGAACATTTTTAATGAATTTGGCTCACGGTAAATATTATAACCACCAAATAGCTCGTCTGCCCCTTCACCTGAAAGAACAACTGTTACATGTTTACGTGCTTCTTTTGCAACGAAGTACAATGGTACAGCTGCTGGATCTGCTAAAGGATCATCCATATGCCAGATGATTTTTGGGAATTCATCCATAAATTCTTTCGCTGAAATGAATACGTTATGGTTTTTAACGCCTAATTTCTCAGCAGTTTCTTTCGCAACATCAACTTCACTGAAACCACGTTGCTCAAAACCAACAGAGAATGTTAATAGATTTGGATTCATTTCTCTTGCGATAGAAGCGATAATAGATGAATCGATACCACCAGATAAGAATGAACCTACTGGTACATCACTGCGCATATGCACTTTTACTGAATCGTATAACACATCACGAATTGCTTGGATATGTTCCTCTTTCGTTGCGCTTGAAGCATTGAAATAAGGTTTCCAGTAGCGATGAATTTCCATTTCTTTACCGATTTCTTTTACGAAGTAATGACCAGGCTCAATTTTGTTAACATCAATTGTTAATGTTTCTGGCTCTGGACCATATTGGTACGTAAAGTAATGTTGTAGTGACGTTGGATTAACGCCTTTATCTTCCATCACATGCATGATACTTTTCTTCTCAGATGCGAAGAATGTCGTATCACCTTGTTGTGCAATATATAATGGTTTAATACCGAAATGGTCACGTGCACCGAAAAGTTTCTTTTCTTCACGGTCCCAAATCATAAACGCAAACATACCACGAAGGTAGTCTACACATTTTTCTTTCATATGTGCATACAATGCAATGATAACTTCTGTATCAGATTGCGTTGCAAACGTTGCACCTTTTTCAAGTAACATTTCACGTAATTCTACATAATTGTAAATTTCACCATTAAAAATAATTACATATCGATCATTTTCATAAGTTAGCGGCTGATGTCCTGCCTCTAAGTCAATGATGCTTAAACGGCGGAAGCCAAATTGTACATGTTCATCACGAAAATATCCTTCGTCATCTGGACCTCGGTGGAAAATCATCGTGTTCATATTTTCAAATTGATGTTTTTCTGTTTCTGAAAACTCTCTAGGGTTTTCACATAAACATCCTACAAAACCACACATACTTCTTACCCTCTTTCAGTTTTCATTCTGTCTCTATACTACTATATCAACCCTATTTATACTAGCATAATCGACTAAATATGGCGACTATAAACTATAAAAAAATCACTCCATTTCACATTTTTAACAATTTTTTATGAAAACATGAAAACTAGGCACTCACCTTTCTCCGCTTTTGTCATATGATATTGCAAATTGATTTCTAGGAGGGAATACTATGAGTGAAGAAAAAAAAGACTCTTCTCGTCCACCAGTTCGTAATTATTTAAAGCAAATTGATGATTTTTTTGAACATACACCTCTTCGTAGTGTAATTGCTGATTTAAATCATTTTTTCCAAAAAGGAAACCGTTTATTAACATTCCCTGTAGATTTATATGAGGTTGATAACGAGCTCGTTGTTACAGCTGAACTACCCGGTATACAAAAAGAACAAATTCAAATTGAAATACAAAGCGAATACTTAAAAGTCTCTGTAAAAGAAGAGATACTTGAAGAGGCAGAAGAACAAACATCTCATAACTATTATCGCCGAGAACGTTCTATTTCAGAAGCATCAAGATTGATTAAGTTACCGTATTCAATTAATAAAAAAGCAGCGAAAGCTTCTTATCAAAATGGCGTATTAGAAATCCGTGCACCTAAGCTTCCACAACAACACAATATATTATCCATAGATTAAAAGGCAAAAAAAGAAGGGTGCTTAGCACCCTTCTTTTTTAATCCACTAATCGCTTCATATCACGTAAAATATCTTCGTATGGTGTATTACTAATACCACTATATTTTTTCATTACTTTACCGTTTTGGTCAATTAAATAAAAAGATGTACCATGAATTACTTGTCCATTTTCAGGCTTATCTACGAGTGATTGGAAGTTGTCTTTTGAAAACTTTGTAATATCCTCCAATGAATAACCTGTTAACAAGTTCCAGTTACTTGTATCCGCTGTGAATTTTTGAATGAAAGCCTTCAAAGTTTCTGGTTTATCAAGATCAGGATCCACACTAAACGATACAAACTGAACGTCTAATTTCTCTTCCTTCGCCATCTTTTGTAACTTTGCCATATTAGCAGTCATTGGTGGACATACTGTTTGACAGTTTGTAAACACGAAATCTGCAACCCATACTTTCCCTTTTAAATCTTTTGTACCAAATGGTTTTCCTTCTTGGTTGGTAAATTGGAAAGTTTCTAAGTCCCAGTTTAATGGTTTACGGAGTTTCGATCCTGAACTACTGCATCCAGCTAGTACAAATAAACAAAAAACAATCATAAGACCCATTAGCTTCTGATAACGCTTCATTATTAAACCTCTTTTCTCTTTCCTTAATTTATGTAAGTTACGTACATCATAACAAAAGAAAACACTATGAGAAAATTGTTTACCCAATTTGTTCACGAAATCGTACGAATTTACGTATGTTACTTCTTATTTTCAAGCGAATTACTAGACAAACTATATTTTATTACTATTATTTCGCCAAATAATATTTACAAACCAGTTTCATTGTTAATTTTGTAAATAACTCCACCTATTTTTTTACAATTAATTAAACATTAATCCATGTTACACACTGTATTCCTTAACAACATTTCGGTACAATACAACTACAACGATTTTAAATGAGGTGATGTTCATGGCAAAGCGCTATGAAAATATGGATAATGTTAGTACGAAAAAATCAATTCGCTCTTTTTTACGATGGCGTAAAGAACGAAAGCAAAGCAAAAAAGACTTTTCTTTCCTAATAGAACAATCACCTGTTAAACAAAGTTCATTTTTGCAAAGTAATGGTGAAAAAACAACTGTCACATGGATTGGACATTCCACTTTTCTTATCCAAACGAACGGACTTAATATATTAACCGATCCAGTATGGGCTAATAAATTAAAATTAGTTCCACGACTTACCGAACCTGGTTTTACTATACAGGAACTACCTAAAATTGATGTAGTCCTTATTTCACATGGTCATTATGATCATTTAGATTTTTCAACGCTTCGCCAACTAAATGACGATGTTCTATATCTTGTACCTATTGGATTAAAAAAATTATTTACTCGTAAAAAATTCAATCACGTAGAAGAATATAATTGGTGGGAAAATACAACAATTGATGATGTTTCTTTTCACTTTGTACCTGCTCAACACTGGACGAGAAGGTCGTTATTTGATATGAATACGTCTCATTGGGGTGGTTGGATTATTACTAACGACAAAATAGATGAAACCATTTATTTTTGCGGGGACAGCGGTTATTTTAACGGTTTCAAAGAAATTGGTAAACGCTTTTCAATTGATATTGCTCTTATGCCAATTGGCGCGTATGAACCCGAATGGTTTATGAAAGTATCTCACGTTTCACCTGAAGAGGCAGTGCAAGCTTATTTAGATTTAAACGCTACACATTTTATTCCCATGCATTACGGTGCCTTTGCACTCGCCGACGAAACACCTCGCGAGGCAATAACGAGACTTCGAAATAATTGGAATTTACGGATGTTACCATGGGAACAACTACATGTACTCTTTTTAGGTCAAACCTTTACTTATAATGGTGCAGCAAATGATAAGCAAGCAATTGAAAAAAATGAAACTTTGCGTGTATAACACAACTACTTATTTTCTATAACCCTCATATAATATAGAAAATCATAAAGTGAAACTTTAATCAGCCCGCAAATAGCGAGATAAAGGGTGTTTTCTATGAATAAATATTTACAGACACGCTATATTATTAGTGGCAGTGCCTGTATAACCCTTCTTATTTCTTACTTTCTGTTCACATAAAAAAGCTACTTGAAATAAATTTTCAAGTAGCTTTTTTATTACTCTGCCAAATACATAAATCCAATTGCACCTGGTCCTGTATGAGTACTAATAACAGGCGTTGTATAGAAAATTTCAGATTGAGTAAACCCACTCACTTTTTCTACAGCCGCTTTTACACTTTCAGCCAAAGGAATTGCTTTCGCATGAGGAATCCCAACAGCTTTTATAGTCTTCCCTGCAGTATCCTGTTCGAATATTTTAGTTAGTGTCTTTACAACTTGTCCCTGACTACGAACTTTCGTCACTGGGTTGTATGATCCACCTTCAAGATTGGCTATTGGTTTAATATTTAGTAAAGAACCGATAAACGCTTTTCCTTTACCAATACGTCCACCTTTCACTAAGTTTTCTAATGTATCTACAACTACATATAAATGAGTATTCTTTCTCACTTCATCTACACGTTTTAAAATTTCTTCTAGTGAGCGTCCTTCATTTGCCATTTTTGCAGCTTCTATTACTTGGTATGCTAACGCGTGTGTAATAAATTGAGAATCAACAACTGTTACTTTTGTATCAGTCATCCCTGCAGCACTATTTGCGGTTGCCACAGTACCACTCATTCCACTTGTCATATGGATGGAAAGTACTTCACTTCCATCTTCTCCTAGCTTGTCATACATTTCTACAAATGTACCCATAGCTGGTTGTGATGTTTTTGGTAGTTCCTTTGATTTAATCATTTCTTCAATAAATTCATCAGGTTGTAAATCAACGCGATCTAAGTATGTTTGTCCATTTACAGAAATTGATAGCGGTAGCACATGAATGCCATACTTCTCAATTACCTCTTGTGATAAATCTGCCGTTGAATCTGTTACAATTTTAATTTTTTGCATATTATATTCTTCCCTTTCCAATACGCTCTCCTTGTTATTATACTAGCATTCCTAATGCTTTCAACAATTTCAGACAAAATTTCATCAAATTAATTATATTTTTATACCTAAAATAAAAAAGACAGAGCCTTCTAACTCTGTCCTACTCTAAGTTATGCATTCTTTTCAAGAGTATTTGTTTTATATACATTCGAATAATCATTCCACTTCAAACAGCTTTGTAAATATTCTCGGAAAGAATACGAGAATCTCGGGTTCTTTTGTTTTTGAATTTTCGCAATAAATAATTGAAGGCGAGACTGAATTAGAAACGATAATGGATGCTGCGTTTGTAGGACAGGGATTTCAAATATTTTAATACAATTCCCTGTTGCATGAGTGAAATAAAAACTTTTCGTAATCACAATATCAATCCTCTTTTTCATTGGATTTTTGAACTGCCTCCACTTAACGTTTTGACACATTGTGTAAAATACAGGTTTTCTCCTACAGTTAGTATTGGCAGGATTCATCTCGATCTAATCATTTCTATGAGGCTGTAGTTTTATTGCTAATATACAGCTTATTACCTTAAGTATAAACTTATAAAAGCGCAAAGTTTGTCTAAATTTTGGAGATTCTATAATTTTTTTCTTCTTTATATTGTATACAATAAAAGCATTTGTATAACAAATAAATTAAAAAGTGCCCTTATTACGAGGCACTTTTCGAATTATTTTCTTCCTTTCTTTGTTTCCGTTTACTAACAATTTTAGATATAGCAATACTAACTTCATAAATGCAAATAAGCGGTACCGCAACTAAACTATGAGATAAAAAATCAGGCGGTGATATACATGATGCAATGATAATCAATGCTACATATGCATACCTTCTTATTTTTATTAGAAATTCTGCCGTAAGTATTCCTATACTCGTTAAAAACATTACAACGACAGGTAATTCAAAAATCACAGCAAATGGTACTGTTAAATTAAGCACGAAATGAAAATATTTTTCTGTTGTAAACATCGTATTAAACATCTCATTACCTATCGTAGTTAAAAAATGAAATAGAAACGGCATTACGATAAAATATCCAAAACATAAACCTGCAATAAATAATATGGACAATACCGGTATATACATTAATGTCGCCTTTTGTTCATTTGGATGTAAACCTGGTTTTACAAAGAGCCAAGTTTGTATAGCAGCAAAAGGAATTGTACAAACGATAGCAAATACTGTAGCAATCAAGAAAAATATCCACAATACATCACTCGGACCGAGAACAGTTAATTTCATTGGTAAATCTTTTACTAGCCAAAAGTAAATATCCTTCGTAAAAGTAAAACCAATAATCAAAAATAATACAAAGGATAACACTGTATATATTACTCGTTTGCGAAGCTCAACAATATGTTCTACTACACTCATTTCCCGATCTTCCATCTCGTTCACCACACTTTATTTATCCATTACGAGGAAAATCCATTACATTTTTTCTTTCTTGTCCTTCTCTTGAAATGCCTCGTCAGTCAATTCTTTCGTTGATTTTTTGAATTCTTTTAACGTTTCCCCTAAAGCCTTTCCGATTTCCGGCAATTTTTTTGGCCCGAATAAAATCAATACAGCTACTAAAATTAAAATCAACCCTGGAAAGCCAATATTTGAAAACATTTCTCCATCCCCTTTATTAGTAGATTCTTTGTCCTACTATTACATAATTTTATTTTGTCAAAAAAGTTTGAAAACGTCAACAAGTCCATTGCTTTTTGTCAAAAAAATTCAAAAATATAATCAATTATACAAATTTCATTTTCTATTGTCTTTGTGTATGATATGGTAAGGGAAACGACATATTATCTCATGATAGTAGAAAGGACCTTCATTATGACTGAAAAAATGACACGAATGACTCATTTTGTGAAAGAAGAAATTGCAAATGCAATTACACATGGTATCGGTGCCATTTTAAGCATCCCTGCCTTAATTATATTAATTATTCATGCCTCTAAACATGGTACTGCATCCGCTGTAGTTGCATTTACCGTTTATGGCGTAAGCATGTTCTTACTGTACTTGTTTCCAACGTTGCTACATAGCATTCATCATCCAAAAGTAGAAAAACTATTTACAATTTTAGATCACTCAGCCATTTATTTATTAATCGCTGGCACATATACTCCTTTTCTACTCATTACACTTCGTGGACCATTAGGCTGGACGTTACTTGCTATTATATGGACACTTGCAATTGGTGGTATTGTCTTCAAAATTTTCTTTGTACGCCGGTTTATTAAAGCATCAACTTTATGTTACATCATTATGGGCTGGCTCATCATCGTTGCTATTAAACCCCTTTATGAAAATCTAACTGGTCATGGTTTCTCACTACTGTTAGCAGGCGGCATTTTATATTCGGTCGGTGCCATCTTCTTTCTATGGGAGAAACTACCTTTCAACCATGCCATTTGGCATCTCTTCGTTTTAGGTGGTAGTACAATGATGTTCCTCTGCGTACTCTTCTATGTCTTACCTGTAGCATAATAAAAAAGGTTTCAGCTTGATGTAAGCTGAAACCTTTTTTATTACTTATGTAATTGTGATGCGATAACATCCTGTGTATGTTTTGTTAATTCTTTAATATCCATATTTGCATATTCTTCAGGTGTAATCGGCTTAGAAATTGTTACTATTGCATGTGCTGATTTCATTTGATTTCCATTCGCTTCAAACATTTTATATGTACCATCTAACGTTACAGGTAAGATTGCTACACCAGATTTTACTGCAAGATGAAAACTTCCAGCTTTAAATTCTCCAATCTCGCCGCCCTTACTTCTCGTTCCTTCTGGGAAAATAACGATAGAATGTCCACTCTTTAATAGTTCAATTCCATCTTTAATTGCTTGAAGAGATTGACGACGATCGTTACGATCCATAAATACACAATTCATAAGTTCCATCCAAGTTGGTACAACTGGGAACTTTTTGATCTCTGCCTTCGAAACAAATCCAATTGGTTTATTTAAGTAACCTAGTAAAACAGGAATATCCATGTTACTTTGATGATTACTTACTACTAGTACCGGCTTGTCTTTCGGGACATTTTCAAGTCCTTTTACTTCTACTTCTCCACCAGCTACACGTACCATTTTCTTACCAAACCAATTTGTCGTTTTATACACTGCATTATCTTTTTCTTGTGGCGACATCGTAGTTACTTGTCTTTTAAGACGCCACATTCTTGGTGTAATCGCAATTACGATTAAAATTAAATAAAAGATTTTAAAAAACGTTTGAATCATACAGAACCCCCACCTATTATCATTCCGACCTTCATTATACTAGACAAACGAAGGAAAAAGAAGAAAAAATGTCCAAACAGCAAGTGTTTGGACATTTTTAAGCATTCTATATTAGAAACGTTTTGCTAATTCACGTGCGTTAGCAATTGCTGCTTCTTTAATTTCTTGTGCTTTTTCAGGGTTTGCATTCATACCTTCAACTGCAATATATTCAGTATCATCTACACCAACAAATCCTAATACTGTTTTCAGGTGATTGCGACCGAAGTCTACAGCTGCATACGCTCCTTCAGAATAAACGCCACCTGTAGCTTGAATGTGAAGTGCTTTTTTGCCTTCTAATAAGCCAACTGGACCATTTTCAGTATATTTGAATGTTTTACCTGCGATTGCTACGTTATCTAAGTACGCTTTTACTACTGGTGGGTAGCTAAAGTTCCACATTGGAGTTACGAATACATAACGATCTGCATGCATAAATGTTTCTAAATTTGTATTCATCGCTGCAACTTTTTGTTGTTGAGCTTCAGTTAAAGTTTCGAATCCTTCGCCTGCTGCAAACTTACCCCAAGCAGCAAATACATCTGCATCGATTGCTGGTACAGTAGTATTGAATAAATCAATAGTTACAACTTCGTCTTGTGGATGTTCGTTTTTATAAGCTTCGATGAAAGCTTCACCTACTGCCATACCGAAAGAACCTTCTGCTGAATTTGGATTTGCTGTAATAAATAGTACTTTTGTCATTGTATTGTCTCCCTTTTCTATTTCATCTCTAATTCAAGATTTATGTTTTATAAGTAAATAACTTACATTATGTAAGTATAATACAAAAAGTTGCACACTATGTCAATAAAAAATAGCTACTTTTTTTTCGTAAGTTAATAGAATTATATCATTTCCGCTATATACATTAAGATTTTAACCACAAAAAAACTACCTCCATTTTACGTTGGAGGTAGTTTTTTTAAGTATTACTTTTGAAAAACATGTTTCACTTTTTCAGCTGGAATATTACTTCCGCCTCTTCCTTTTACATCTTCTATCATCATAGTAACAACCATATCCGGTGAATTTAAATCAAACGCAGCAAACCAACCTAGTTCTTTTCCTTCTGCCTCTTTTGATACTTTTAATTCTGCTGTACCTGTTTTACCAGCTAGCGTCATACCATCAATTTTAGCGATTTTTCCTGTTCCATCTGGATCATTAATTACTTTAGTCAAAGCAGTTTTTAATATATCCTGATTGTCTTTTGAAATTACATTCTCTTTCCAAACTTTTGGTTGCTTATCTGTTTTAATAATATACGGAGAAGGTATGTTTCCATCATTAACAATTGGTGCGTACGTTAATGCTAGGTGGAGTGGCGTCATTAATACTTGTCCTTGTCCATAACCTGTGTCTGCCATTTGAATATCATTTTTAATCCCATCATTTGCGATTTTAGAAGCTGGGAATCCATATTCAATTGGTAATTTCTCATCGAACCCGAATTTTTTCGCTTCACTCATAAATTTATCTTTTCCGATTTTCAAAGCTTCCTGTGCGAAATAAATATTATCCGAGTATTTCATCGCCTTATCAAAATCAATCGGATTTGCATCTTTTACACGCGTTACATAATAATTACCCCAAGAAGAATCTTTCGTCCATTTCAATCCTTCAATTTTCAATTCTTCCTTCGGGTCAATCGTTTTTGTTTCTAGGCCGATTGCACCTGTAATTGGCTTAAATACAGAACCTGGAACTGATAATTGTGTAAATCGATTCGTCATTGGTTTTTTCGGGTCATTATTCCACGCTTCACGTTGTGCTTTTGATGTTCCTCTTGCAATTAGATTAGGATCATAAGCTGGGCTACTTACAAGAGCAATTGTTTCTCCACTCTTTGGATTAATTGCTGCGCTTGATCCAGCTTCCCCTTTCATTTCATTGTAAATTTTCTCTTGAACAGCACTATCAATTGTTAAAGTTACATTTTCTCCATCAACAGCATCTGTTTTCGCTAAATTTTTAATTTCTTTACCTTGTGCATCTTCCATGAAGACACGGCCACCTTTTTTACCACGTAGCTTTCCTTCAAACACTTGCTCTAATCCAGCCTTACCAACTGGATCATCAGCTTGATAGCCTTTCTTTTCAAGTGTCTTCAAGTCTTCAGCATTTATCTTTCCAATATAACCAGTCAGATGGGCTGCCGCTTCCCCTAATGGATATGTACGAACATTTACAGGTTTTGTTGAAACACCTTGCAAATCAATGTACGTATTTTGAGTTGCTCCTTCAGGTAATATTCCAATTGGTACAAGATAATTTGGTTTTACCCATTTCGCAGCTAGTTTTTGATCAATTTCTTCTACAGACATATTTAATAACTTCGCTACTGTTTCTTTCGTTTGCGGAGCGGTATCGTCTAATTTTTCTGGAACGATTCCAATTTCAGAAGCTTTTCCATTTGTTGCAAGACCTTTTCCATTACGATCGTAAATTTCACCACGTTTTGGTTGTGTTGTTTGCATACGCACTTTACTATCTTTTGTCATGCCTGGGAATATAAAATCAGGAGTCCAATCTACTTTCCAAGATTCTTTATCTCCATCTTTTTCTTTCACCATTTTCGCTTCTTGTCCAAAAGCGATTTTGCCACCAACTGTATCCATGCTTACTTTAAAAGGAACAGGACCTTGCTCTTTTTTATCTTCTTTTACTTCTCCCGTTTCTACTTTTAAGTTCTTCACTTCAATGCCAGAATAAATTTTTTCATATTTCTCAGTGAACTCTTTCTTTGAAATATCTTTTTTTGCATTTTCTGATAATTGGTCATACATATCTGCAAACTTTTGTTTATTCCACGCTTTTGCATATGTATCAAACGCTTCTTGTGGTTTTTCTTCTTTACCACATCCGACTAACATGAATGTTAAGCAAAGAAAAAGAATTCCCCATATCTTTTTCAATCGATTCTCCTCCTCTTTCTATATGAATACTTTTGAAAATTTTAGCATTTTTCACATGCTATGTTTCATTATAGCACTATCCAATCTCATCTATAAACTTACATTTATGAATGTAAACAAAAAAGATTGATGCGCATGTTCACATCAATCTTTTTTATTATTGTTGCTTCTCATATACATGATAATAATACGTATACGGATTTTTTTCATCCGTTAAACCTTTTTCTACAAAGATCTCTTTCCAATTTGTCATATCTATTTCTGGGAAGAATGTATCCCCTTCAAATGCATAATGAATTTTTGTTATATATAACTTGTCTACATAAGGTAAAAAGAGATCGTAAATTTGCGCCCCACCAAAAATAAAGATTTCTTCTTCATCTTTACACAGCTCAAACACTTCTTCCACAGTATGAGCAACTTCACAACCTTCTACATGATAGTCACCATTACGTGTTACGATAATATTACGTCTTCCAGGAAGAGGTCTACCAATTGCTTCGTAGTTTTTTCTTCCCATAATAAGCGGGTGACCCATCGTCGTTTTTTTTACATACTGTAATTCACTTGGTAAACGCCAAGGTAAGTTATTATCTTTACCAATTACTCTATTTTCATCCATTGCAACCATAAATGAAACAATCATCTTTTTCATCTCCTCTACAATTACACTGCAACCGGTGCTTTAATTGCTGGGTGTGGATCGTATCCTTCAATCGTTAAATCTTCCATTTCAAAATCAAACACAGATTTCACATCTGGATTTAATGTAAGTTTCGGGAATGGACGTGGCTCACGCGCTAATTGCTTTTCTACTTGTTCAAAATGATTTGTATAAATATGTGCATCACCAATTGTATGAACAAATTCTCCTACTTCAAGACCACATTCGTGTGCAATTAAATGTGTTAGCAATGAGTAACTCGCAATGTTAAATGGAATTCCAAGGAATATATCTCCACTTCTTTGATATAGCTGACAAGAAAGTTTTCCGTCCGCTACGTAAAATTGGAATAGCGTATGACAAGGTGGTAATGCCATACTTGGTACGTCTTCAGGATTCCAAGCAGAAACAATTAAGCGACGCGAATCTGGCGTTTTTTTAATCATTTCAATTACATCCTTTAACTGGTCAAGCGTCTCACCAGCTGTCGTTTTCCAAGCGCGCCACTGCTTCCCGTATACGTCTCCTAAATAGCCGTATTTCTTTGAGAATTCATCGTCTTCTAACACATTCTTTTTAAACAACTCCATTTGCTCATCGTATTGCACTTTAAATTCCTCATCTTGTTGTGAGCGAAGGCCGAAATCTGTCATATCAGGACCAGTATATTCATCACTTTCTACCCAGCTCTTAAACGCCCATTCATTCCAAATGTTATTATTATGCTGCAATAAATAACGAATATTTGTATCACCTTTCACAAACCAAAGTAATTCACTTGCTACAAGGCGAAATGGCACTCTCTTTGTCGTTAATAAAGGAAATCCTTTACTAAGATCAAAACGCATTTGATATCCAAATACAGATACAGTTCCTGTCCCTGTACGATCTTCTTTCTTCGTACCGTGCTCCATTACATGGCGGCATAAATTTAAATATTCATTTTCAGCATGTTTCATATGTAGGAAAACCTTCTTTCAAATCTCTAGTCTATATGGATTTTATCATAAATTTAATGTTAACAGATTGAACAAACTAAATTTATAAAAAAACATTTCTATACTTAACAAAATTCTACTTCTGTATGTTCTTACAAAATCTAAATTCATATGCGCCTGAACCTAATTTCATTTCAGGCATATCACTTGACCTCCAATCATCTTCCACTATTCGTAATGTAGCAGATGTATTTGTTGGCACATCAACGTTTAATACTGCTTGTCCATGTTCTACACGCCAATCAATTTTAATTTCCCCATATGCTGTTTCACGCTTAATACAAACCCAATCTAGATTAGAATTAAAATGAGGCTGAATATAAAAATGTTTATATGCTGGTTTTGTTTCATCCACTTCTAATCCAATAATATATCGGTACCTTTCTAAGACTCAATTTATATTAATTATAATAAAAATAAAATTCTAAATAAATAATAACTTTATTCATCCTTACAAAATTATTAACTTTCCATATTTAAAAAGGTTTTCATTTTCTATTACCGAAAGTATAGTGCGGTAGAACAAAATTTATATTTGGAGGTTAGAAGTATGTCTAAAATTGAAACGCCTGTTATGACTTCTTTACAAACAACGGTTGAAAAAATGATGAAGGATTTAAATGTTCCTGGTGCTGCTGTAGCTGTTATAAAAGACGGTAAAGTTATTATTTCAGAAGGTTTCGGCTATCGAAATATAGAGTCAAAGGAGACTGTTACACCGCACACACGCTTCGCAATCGGTTCTGCAACAAAAGCTTTTGGTACACTTTCATTAAGCTTATTAGCACAACAAAAAAAGTTTGATTGGGATGTCCCTGTCCAATCTTACATATCTAATTTTTCTTTATCTGACAACCTCGCTAACCTACAAGTTACGGGAAGAGATTTAGCTTCTCATCGTACCGGTGTAAGTCGTCATGATGCTCTTTGGTACAGTTCTTCTTTAACTCGAGAAGATATAGTAGAAAAAATAAAACATTTATCACTCGATGCTCCGTTCCGCACAGCATTTCTATATAACAACTTAATGTATGCAACTATTAGCTATATTGTGGAAAACATTACAAACAAAACGTGGGAACAATACGTTACAGAACATATTTTAGAGCCCTTAAATATGGATCAAACAAACTTCTCTGTTACAGACTCACAACATACAAACGATCACGCCTTACCTTACGTTGAAACTAGCGGTGAAATAAAAGAAGTTCCATTCCATAATATTGATACGGTTGGAGCCGCTGGTTGTATTAATTCTACTATTGAAGATATGGCAAATTGGGTTCTTCTTCACTTAAACCAAGGGAAGTTTGGAGATCACGAATTAATCTCCTCTGAATTATTACAACAAATGTATACACCACACAATCCAATTCCAGATCAACCACTTCTATCGCTTCCTGAATCTCCATTAAATAGTTATGGCCTTGGTTGGTTTATTAGCGCTTATCGTGGTTACAAAATGATTCATCATGGCGGTAATATCGATGGATTTTCAGCCTTTGTTTCGTTTATGCCAAATGAAAATATAGGTCTTGTTATATTAACAAATGCTGGAGGTACGATACTCCCTATTTATCTAGCTAATCACATTTACGATGAACTTCTTGGATTAGACTCACTTGACTGGCCTAAACGTGCTGTTGAAGATAATGAAAAAATAAAAGAGATGATGAAAGAAACAAGCGAATCCCTTCCCGAACAAATAAAAGAAACTACTCCTTCTCATAAGTTAGAAGGCTATACTGGTACTTTTGAACATCCTGCTTACGGAACATTACAAGTATATAAACGTGATGCGTCACTATATGTACAATTTATGGAGATGGAAATTCAATTACAGCACTATCACTACGACATTTTCTCCGCACAAGTTGATTTATTCCAAACAAAAACGAGTCTCTTATTTGCTTATGAAATGAATATAAATGGTGAATTCCCGTCACTTCAATTACATGTGCCGGCAACGTTAAGTACTCAGCCACTTATATTTAAGAAAATTAAATAACAAATTTTGCAGAGAAGTTTTCCAAATTAAACACGTATATTTCACATAAAAAAAGTCGAATTTACAAAAATGGCGGAGGCTAAGGAATATCGTGAAACACTGCAGCAAAATAAAATGTTAGAAAAAGTTGTAGTAACAAGTGCATAAAATATAAAAGAGGCTAACTATTTTGTTAGCCTCTTTTATATACCTGGCCGTAATAAATATTTCTCATCATCAGTAGTCGTAATGATATATTTTTTATCAGGAGAGAAACCTTTCGTGATTTCTTCAACAAACAAAAAAGAACAAGATTTCTCTTGTTCTTTTTAAGACAGCCATTTCGGCGGTACATTCGTATTCCAATAAATATTTCCTAGCTCATGATGTCCAGAGTAACCATCATCAAATCGATGATAATGGAAATTAAAGTAATAACCATCTTGCGGTGGATGATCTCTTCTTACATGAAATCGTAGTAAATCATTCCCCGATTTCGTATCATAAACGTGAAAAATCTTTTCATTATTTCCACCAGCTGGCCTTTGAGAAATCGCTAACGATTGTAACGATTCTTCTGGCACATCATTTGCCAGTTCAGCGATTGCTTCTTCAATTTTCGGTAATATGACATCTTTAAACTCATCTTCAATTACTGGACCAATTTTAGTACCAAACTTTTGCATCGACTGCTTCTCTGCTTCTTGCATTGCGTAAGTTATAAACGTATCGATGGTTAAGTTATCATTCGTTTCTTCATATGTATAGGACGTACTCTCCAAATTTTGTTGCCCAGCTGTGCTCGTAGGCTTGTCCGCAGCTTTAGCATTATCAAGCAATATGGAAGGAGGCGTCACTAAACCAAATGTAAATACGGTAATTAATGCGACTAAGGTTTTTCTAAACCAATTTGGCATGTATGTTCCCTCCCCTTTCACTCATTATATTTTATATAACGGTTGTTTCTTCTATTATACAAAATGATTGTAATTTTTGCACTTTACAAATTTGTTAACGTTCACACATTCTTCACTTGAATATGAATTTGTAAGATTTCATACAGTCAACTACCCCCACTGAGATAAAACGTTTCAGTGGGGGCTTGAGTTAGAACACTAGGTCTTTTCGTCTATCGCTAGACAGTTTGACGCTCTAGCATTCATGCCACCCTATGGTAACACCCCAAGTAAGTTTTTGGTTGGTACTGGCAACGAACGATTGTTTTCCCACTTGCACCACCCTTTCGAACAAGAGCAATTCTTCCTCGCGAAAGAAGCCACCACTCAGATGAATCCGGCGTGTGCCACAAGCCCCGACAAGTCGCGTACACATGGTTGGTTGACGCACCCACTAAGCTATGCGCGAAGCAACAGCCTTACGTTTTTGCACTTCTAATAGAATCGGCGTTTTCACTTTAAGATTCTCTTCCCATTCTACAACTTTTGATTTCCCCAATGTATTCAATGCACCATTCATATCAGCGTGGATACATGTTCCTGCTTTACTTTGGTACAGACCACGAGTAATTCGTTTTCCACTAAAGCGATACTGCGTCTTATCATCCTTAGACCAAACTGGAACCGGGTCTTTATCCAGAAAACTAGCTTTTGAAGTATAGCTTTCTTCTTGTTTTAAAAAGCGGATGCCTTCTTTTATACATTTATTCTCAATTGCTGCAATCAGTTTATGGAACGGGATTTGCACAAATGTTTGATTATTCTTTTTCCCCATATGAGATTTTTGTTTCCAACCAGCGTTATACCCTACAACAATCGTATCTATATCGAACTCTTGCACTTTTTTGAACAGCAAGCCTACCGTTTGTGCAATGTAACCGTTTATTTGTCGTTCCCGTTTATGCCAAAGTGCGGCCATTTTATTCGTTACAACTCGTTTTGAAAGTCCATTCTCCACATTTTCCCGTTGTAGATTACATATCATTTTGTTGAAGTACTGGTTAATAGATTTTAGTTTTTTTCCATCAATTAAGAAGGCATCACCTATATTGGTCACGCAACTTACTAATCTGTCTACACCTAAATCGCAACCTAAAGCGCTACTCGTAGTCGTGGATGGTTTCTTCATTTGAGAAACGTGCATTTCATATGTGTAATGCACCTCAAAGAACCGCCCTTTTTGCTTTGGTACAATCTCAATGTAGGAGATTTTTTTATTTCTCAAGTTTTTAGGCATACGTATTCGAATGAAACCAAATTTTTTTCTAAATGCAACATTCATTGGAATGATCCAATACCCGTTCTCATCCACTTTTGGCACTTGATAGATTTCAATGATTCGTTTGTCAGTGGAACGAGAATAATTCGGAAACTTCGGACGACCTGTGAACTTCTCAGGATGTTTCTTCCACTGTTCCAGCGCTTTAAAAAAGCTCTTCACTTCTGTAAATAAGGCTCTACGAATCGCTTGAACAGAGTTTGATTGAACGCCCAAGTAGTTCATATCAGCCTGCATGGCATTGTCCACTTCTTTTACAGTAGCCACCCTGTTATCGTTCAAATAACTTTGTTTTATCGTGTACAACCCAACATTTCGCAGTGCTTTTGAACTATGCGCCATGCGCTGAAGTAAACGAAATTCTTTTGCAGTAAGGCAAGCTCGTCCGATATTCTGTTTCTGCGTGAATCGTTGCATCGTTTCTCTTTTCTTTTGTTTTCGTAATACTTTCACTGCTTTCTTTCTAGCCATCGTTTTCACCACCTTTCTTAGAGGAATTATTAATATTATTTTTGACAAATTAATATTTAGAAAGAAATGGAACAAGAATATCTTCTTCATTGTGATTCCTTTTGGATCAAGTAGCAGAATGAGAATCATTATCTAATTTCGTTGTCTTACAATCTATTTCCTCTTTATCTACATGATATCGTAAGAAAAAAAGAAACAAACATTCGCCCTCAAAAATTATTATGAGCGAAACAAAAGCGTCCAGCCTACCTGCTGACGGCAATTCCTCTCCACCTGAATTGTTGGGTTTCACCCGTAACACAAATCAGATGGAGTCTTCTTGCCGGAAAGGATAAAAATACAACAATAATGAGGAGGAGATCAGATGACGTTAGATGTCATGTATTCCGCCGCAAGCATACTCGTTTTAGTATATTTTCTTTATCAATGTGTAACAGATTAAAAAAAGAGCCGTTTTTCAGCTCTTTTTCTACGGTAAAAATACGATCCAACCAATCCATATTATAAAAATAATCCCAGTAATTACAGCTGATAATAAATAAAAATGAGAAAATATAACTATTCCATACAAAAGTATTACTGGAAACAATAAATAACGATCTGCCTTCCATCTTAACAATAGTAATTTGCCTTCATCACAATATAAATGAAGAAACATTTTTCTCGTAAATTCAGTCCAATAATCGCGCGCATAGCGGGAAATTGCAACTAAGGCAAATAGGAGAATAATAGCCGCAATCCACCTCGGACTCATAATAATACTTACTGTGCTTATACATACAATCTGAATATAAAATATTCGTGCACTACTTGTACGGAAAAATTCTTTCAAAAAGGATTCAACAATACGAGAATTCGCTGTCCTCCCTAAAAACTTTTTAGATTGTGGAAACATCCATGGTTTTTTATTTGAACTGCTAGGCTTAGCTGCATGCCCCCCAATTTGCATAATCCCACTTGTCCAGCGCATACTTTCTTCTTTTTCTTTCTCAACTTCTTTGAAAAAGGAATTTTTATAATTCAGTTTTTCTTTTATCAATGCGATAATTAGAAAAACTGCTAGACCGATACTTAGTAGAGAATAAAATGGATTTTTATAAATAAGAAACAAACTCAATCCGAAAAAGATAGACTTATAGAAAATATTACATTTTTTATCATCCATAGTAACCATCGTTTCCCCACATGTACATGAATACATCTCGTTAATAACGACAACATAAATCGAAATACAGTAAAGAATGCCCAAAATAATACGATTTGTATCTTTGTTACTCCGACACTTTTCATCAACATAGGTAACATAACAGCAACTACTATTACATTCGTTATCGCAATTCGAATAAACGTATATATCATGCCATACTGCATTAATTTTCGCATATGATTTGAATGTGAAATTAAAAATAAACTATCCGCTTGCTCAAAAAATGAACGAACGCCTCTTGAAAATGTAAAAACATAAAATGCGAATAGCCCTAATCCGAAATAGACCGTTTCTATTATTGATAATTCATTTGTCCATAGGGAACGATAATAGATTCCCATAAATATAAGTGCCGGAATAATAATATATATCGCAACTGTCCAATCAGAGCAACTAATTCACCTTTTTTAATAGAAAAGGCAATATCATGAATTGTCTTTTCACCTATTTCATATCCGGCAGAGCGGATATTCACTTCTAACATATATTCCCCTTCTTTCACTTTATGCTACTTAAGGAAATTCATAACACTTCCTCTCTATATAATATTATATCATTCTATTTTTTTTGTTTGGTAGCAGGAAAAAACACGTTTATACAGAATATTAAATGTTTGATTACTTTTAATGGATTTGACTACATATCATTTCAGTTTCGTGAACAGACGGTAGATAATAGAATTGAAAGGACTATAACTATGAAGAATATTGAAGCAATTTTCATTGATCGTGATGGTACAATTGGCGGTGACACTACAATACATTATCCAGGTTCTTTTATATTATTCCCCTTTACAAAAGCAGCTTTACAAAAACTCAAAGCTCAAAATATAAAACTTTTCTCTTTCACAAATCAGCCAGGGATCGCAGATGGAATAGTAACTGTAAGTGACTTTGCACAAGAGTTAGAAGGTTTCGGTTTTGATGATATTTACGTATGCCCCCACAAACACGGTAGTGGTTGCGAATGCCGTAAACCAAGTACAGGTATGCTTCTTAAAGCTGCAGAAAAACATGGGCTTGATTTAACAAAATGCGTTGTAATTGGTGATCGCTGGACTGATATGGTTGCAGGAGCAAAAGTGGATGCCACAACGATATTAGTACGAACAGGTGCTGGATATGATGCTTTACATACGTACCGAGACAGGTGGGCACATATTGAACCAAACTACATTGCGGAAAATTTTGAAGATGCAACAAATTGGATTTTAAATCACCTTTGATATAAATTAAAAGAGACATTTTCATTTTGAAAACGTCTCTTTTAATCTAATATTTTTTAAAATGTTAATTCATAATGGAAATAACGATTATCTCTCAAATAACCATTTTCAGCATATAATCGCTGTGCTGATAAATTATCAATCTCTGTTTGTAATTTTAAACCTTTTGCTCCATTTTCTAATGCGAATTCTTTTGCAGCTTCTAGTAATTTTTTACCTGTTCCTGTTCCGCGCTTCGCCTCTTGCACGAACAAATCATTTAAAATCCACAATTCTTTCATTGAAATGGAAGAAAATGAAGGGTATAGTTGCGTAAAGCCAATATATTCACTATCTTCAACTGCCACGAAAATAACTGATTCTTTTTTCTCGATTCGATGTCGTAAAAATACTTTTGCTCCTTCTAAATCGCAATCTTGTCTATAAAACATACGATAGTTATTAAAAACTGATGCTAGTCCATCTAAATCTGCAATTGTTGCCTCATATATTCTCATTTTACTCCATTCCCCTTCCAATACTGTCTCATTATATCCGTTGCCCATTCAGGCTGTAATATTTTTTCTTTCGGCATAAACTCTTTCATTATGTACAAATGCGATTGGTTGAACTGAAAACATACGCATTCCCCCTTGAATGTAACCACTTACATTATAAAATATTTTCTGAATGTTTTCCAGACTCGCGATTTAAGTTTACATAATATAATTATAGTTTGTTTCTTAAAGCAAAATTTACGGCTCTAATCGCAATGTATATAGGTTGTAACAAATATTGGAACTGATACGTCTTCCTGCTCGATTCCAATCTCCGTTAGACCGGAATCGTTCAATCTCTTCAAAATCAACGCTATTAATCATACATTTTGTTGAATGTAACATCCTCCTAACCTCGTTTTTATTTCTTCATTAATGATTCGATAATATTCAGATGTTGATTCCCAACTCATACCACCTATAAGACTATTGACTATTGTTTTCATATTCCATTTCTATAAAACTAATAACAACATTTTATTGTGTATATTATACATAATAAAACAAGACTTTAAGTTTATACGATAAAGTCTTGTTTTAACTATTTCCAAGGAAATTTTATGTGAATATTCTGAAATTAATAACCTAATGTTTTATTGTATCTTCATACTGATAATGAAAACACTCTCGATACAACTGTTTGATTTCATCATAAGATGGAACTCGTGGATTATTTCCTGGGCTACCACTTTCAATTGCATCTTTTGCCATTTTAGAAATAGCATTTTCGAATTCAATTTCATCGATGCCGTATTCTTTTAGATTTGGGATATGAAGATCAAAACAAAGTTTCTTTATTTCAACAAGTGTTTCATTCGCTACTTCTTCATCAGAATATGAATACAGCTCCTTGTTTACACTACGTCCAATCTCTGCTAATCTCTTTACTGCACTTGATTTTGTAAATTCTAGCACTGTAGGCAATAATATTGCATTTGATATACCATGTGGCACATGAAATAATGCACCTACTGGGCGAGACATACCATGAATTAATGTAACGGATGCGTTTGAAAATGCAATACCCGCTTGTAATGAAGCAATCATCATCGCTTCTCTCGCTTCCATATTACCTCCATCTTCATAGACAATACGTAAATATTTCATAATACTTTCAATAGCTGAAAGAGCCAGTACATCTGTAAGTGGTTGTGAAACTTTAGAAATGTACGCTTCGATTGCATGACATAATGCATCTATTCCTGTCGCTGCTGTAATATGTGGTGGTACCGAACGTGTTAAAACCGGGTCTATAATTGCTACTTGCGGAGTAAAGTTCGGATGTTTCATCATCATTTTTACATCTGTTTTTTTATTCGTAATTACTGCTACACTTGTTACTTCCGATCCAGTACCAGAAGTTGTTGGAATTGCAATGAGTGGTAGCGGATCAGATTCTATTTCGATATCTTTTTGAACGTAATCTTCAACTTCTCCACCATTTGTACATAATACCGCTACCGCTTTCGCAGCATCAATACAGCTTCCACCACCAATACCAATAATAAAGTCACACTTTCCTTCTTTACAAATAGTTAACGCTTCTAATACGTGTATATTTGTAGGCTCCGCATTCACTTTATTATATGTAATAACCGTAATACCTTTCTTATTTAAATATTTCATACACCTTTCAATATAACCTAATTTCTCCATAATTGTATCAGTAACTATAAAAGCTCTTTTCCCCAATTTCTTAGATTGCTCCCCCAGTTTTTCAAGCGAATTTCTTCCATATAACACAGACTTCGGCATACGAAATTCAGCGACTTCTGACAAGTACTCCACCCCTTCTCATCATTCATCTATTATCTATTTTTAATAAATCCCTGTTACAGTATAGAACGCAATCACTACAAATACAGCAACCGTTTTCAAAACTGTAATTGCAAATATATCTTTATATGATTGTTTATGTGTTAATCCTGTTACTGTAAGAATCGTAATAATAGCACCGTTATGTGGTAATGTATCCATGCCTCCTGATGCCATTGATACAATGCGGTGCATTACTTCTAATGGAATATCATACTGATTAGCCGCTGCGATAAATTTATCTCCCATCGCACTTAATACAATCCCCATTCCACCTGATGCGGATCCTGTAATACCAGCTAAAATATTCGTTGTTACTGCTCCATTTACTAAAGGGTTCGTGAATGTTGCTGAGATACTATCTCTCATTATTGCAAATCCGGGAAGTGCCGCAATGACACCACCGAATCCAAATTCAGCCCCAGTGTTCATTGTCGCAAGTAGCGCTCCGCCGATGCTCGTATTCAATCCAGCTTGAAATCCTGTTACTACTCGTTTCCAATATAATAATAGCGTGGATAAAATCCCAATAATAAGTGCTAACTCTACAGACCAAATTCCAACTACCGCACTTAATTCCACTTTTCCAAAGGCTTTCATGCCGATAGCTGAAAAATCAAAGCCATTTGGATACCACTTCGGTATCATAATTGTAAAAACTTTATTCATTACACCTACTAAAATAAGTGGCACAAACGCAATGACTTGCTGTACCTTTGTAATCTCAATACCGCTTAATACGGGCATATCTTTTTGTTCTAATTGTAAAGATGCTGCCATTTCAGCGTTTCCATTATTAAAACCGAAATATCCTTCTCCTGCTGCTTTTGCTTTCTTACGTCTACTCTCTAAATATAGTAAGCCTAACGCTAAAACAAAGATTGCCCCTAAAATTCCTAATATCGGTGCTGCGTAAATATCTGTTTTAAAAAAAGTTGTAGGTATGACATTTTGAATTTGCGGTGATCCGGGAAGTGCATCCATTGTAAATGTCGCTGCTCCAAGAACGATGGTCCCTGGAATTAAACGCTTTGGAATATCCGCTTGTCGAAACAGCTTAGCCGCAAACGGGAATATAGCGAATACCACTACATACACACTCACACCGCTATATGTTAAAATAGCCCCCATTAAAACGATTGCTAAAATTGTACGTTTTTCTCCAACTAACTCTACAATCGTCTTCGCAATGGAATCAGCAATTCCAGACATTTCTACTACTTTCCCAAATATTGCTCCCAGTAAAAACACTGGAAAATATAGTTTAATAAACCCTACCATTTTCTCCATAAAAATATTAGAAAAGAAAGGTAACACAAAACTAGGTTCTGTCAAAAATACCGCAAACAATGCAAAAATCGGTGCAAATAAAATAACAGAAAACCCTCTATAGGCTACAAACATAAGTAAGCTAAGTGCTAATAAAATAATAACTAGCTCCAATTATACCCCTCCTTTAAACTGAAAATTCAATCTTTTTTTGATAAATTTCTACAATGTTGCCATACTCTATTCTTTCATGACAAACCTCCTCTAATTATTACAAATTTTTCATGCTAAAAATGTCTAATTATACATATTCGATTACATACGAAAAATCCCTTTAAACAAAAACGATTTCATCGTCGTACGTTTTAAAGGGATTTTCAATTACTATATTATTGTTTTATGAAACTATTTTCTATACAAAAGTGACGTAGTGCTTCTACATCATTCGCTATATGAGTCGCACCGACTTCAGTTAATTCTTTTTCACTACCATATCCATACAATACACCTATAGACGCAATTTTATTATGAGTCGCACCTATTATATCGTGCTTTCTATCTCCAATCATGATAACTTCTTCTTTTTTAAGTTCTTCATTTGTTTGTAAAATATGAGCAATGATTTCTTCTTTTTTTATTCTCGTTCCATCTAAATTACTTCCAATGATACCTTCGAAATAATTCGTTAGTTGAAAATGCTCTATAACTTGTTCAGCAAATATAGTAGGTTTTGAAGTTGCTATAAATAAACGATGGTCTGTATCTTTTAATTGTTTTAAAAGATTTGGAATACCCTCGTAAACATTATTCTCCAACAATCCACGTTGCTTTAAATACTCTCTGAAATAAAAAACAGCTCGTTCAACTTCTCCTTCATTCATATTATATCTTTCTACAAATGATTGCTGGATGGGTGGACCAATAAATGAATTTAACTCGTTTATATGTAATTCTTCAATTCCAAGCTGTTGTAATGCATACAAAACTGAATTTACAATTCCTTCTTTCGGATCTGTTAATGTTCCATCTAAATCAAAGAGAAATGTTGTATACATGTTTAATCCTCCACCTACTTTATATGTACATTACTTAAGGATTTCTCCTACTCTCTCTATTATACTATCATTATCTATTTTTTCGAAAAAATTATTTATCATATCTATCGTGCTTTCAGTTGCAAAGTACGATAGATATGATAAAGTAAAAAAAGTTATATTTAATTCAATAGAAACTGGTGGAACATATGTCAATTACATTAATCTTCATTATGGCTTTCACAATTATTATTCATGCAGTCGAAACGAGTTCTTATAGTATTCGATTAGCTGGTGTTCGTTTAAAAAAGATTGCTGTTGCTTTATCTGTTGTAGGAATGGTATTACTCATTTCAAGAACATCTAACTTACTACAAGCCTTTTTAATCGGAGGTATTGTCGATGAAGCAAAACTAAACTCTTCTATTAATTTGGAACATATTATACGACTTGTACTATTATCAGCTTCTATCGGTACATTACTTGCGATTATTCTTTACCCAACGTTAACTAAACTCTTTGGATATGTCATTCAAAATTTCGAAACAGACGGTTCATTCATTCGAATGATGAAAACGAATAACATCCAAAAATTAAAGTACACAAAAAAATATGTCCGCTTTCCAAAGTTAGAAATGATTCATAGACTGCGTATTGGTGGTATTCCAAAACGTATAATGCTTATTAACATGTTTGCTACTGCAATTTATACAGCAGGGGTCCTTTCAGCACTTTACGCGTCCTTCTTAAATCCAGATTACGCAACAAATGCAAGTACCGCTTCCGGTCTTGTGAATGGCTTTGCTACTATTTTATTAACAGTATTACTCGATCCGCGCATTGCTCTATTAACAGAACGAGCTTTACAATCAGAACAGGGTGCTGAATCTATGAGTAAAATGTATGGTTGGTTAATGATTTCTAGACTTTTCGGTACATTACTCGCACAACTTTTATTCGTACCAGGTGCTTACTGGATTTTATGGATTATTGAGCTTATGCATTAATTCACTCTCTACAAAAGTAGGTGTATTATCAAATGACTATTAAAACCGAACAAGATATCATCCAATTGATACAAAATGACCCTTGGATGATGAATGTATTACAAATGGCAAAATCACTAGAGTTACCTGATTGGTGGGTTTGTACCGGCTTTGTTCGTTCTAAAATTTGGGATACTTTACATGACTATGAAGCTAAAACGGCTATGCCTGATGTTGATGTGATTTATTATGATAGTCTACATCAAGATGAGATATACGAACAATCATTAGAAACGAAACTGACAAATTTGGATGCTTCTATACCTTGGTCAGTTAAGAATCAAGCTCGTATGCATGTAGTGAATAGCATGCCGCCGTACTCTTCATCTATTGATGCTATTTCTAAGTTTCCTGAAACAGCAACTGCTTTAGGTTTTACACTTGACGAGCAAAACAATGTCATATTAACAGCTCCATGTGGCATTGAAGATGTACTTTCGTTACAAGTGAAACCTACACCTCATTTTCTTAAAACGAAAGAAAGAATACATATGTACAAAAATAGAGTTAGTAAAAAGAATTGGGAAAATAAATGGCCTAACATCACAATCACATATCCAGAAATATAGAAAGGGTGCCTCTCATTTATAGAAGCACCCTTTTCTTCATTTCAAAAAATGCATGACTGTTTCTGCAAATCTATCTGCTTCCTCATAATGAGGTGAATGACCGCTCTCTTCAAATACGATATACTTGCCGTTTCGGGCATCTTTATTAAATGTTTTAATTTGTTCTTCACACGTTACTACATCATGTTTTCCTACAATTAATAACATTGGATTTTGTACTTCTTTTATTTTATATAATAATGATTTATGACATGCACCCTCTAATTTTAATCTATCAAAATGAATTTGAGAGCGATTTGAAAATACTTCCCACTCTTCATCGCTATATAAACTATAGTCTGTTTCATCTTCCTTAAAATTGTAAATCTCCATTCTTTTTTCTTCTAATTCAGCGCTTAATCTTATATAAGCTTCTAACAACTCTTCTGAACTAGCATAGCTAGATGAATAAGCAAAGCACTCTTTTGCTACTTCTTCTTTTCCATGCTTTTTTAATAAATGCCCTGTCTTTTGCAACAAAGCTCTACTTGTTAATGCAAAGTCGAAAGTTGGCCCTTCAAATATTATTTTCTCTATTGAACTTGGATATATCGACGCATATAACAATGCTACATATCCACCGAAAGAATGTCCAATTATAGACCACTTCTCAATTTGTAATACTTTTTTTAATTCCTCACAGTCTTCAATCAAATCATTTAATCCAAAAGCTTCGTCTTCAGTAATTTTTTCTGAACGACAAACACCTCTTTGATCTATCATAATTACATATAAAGAATCTTTTAAACGTTCCGCTTGGTGAAATGAAAAATCATAACAACTCTCTCCTGGACCACCATGCAAGTATAAGACTGGCTTATTTTTAGGATTTCCATGTGTTTCAACGTATAGCTTTTTCCCTCTAATATTCATATACTCCCCTGTTTCTATCAAATTCGCCATAAACATCACCACCTTCTTTTTACTGAATATTATAACATTTATTATTAAATAATCCCTATTACATTTAAAAAGACGATGATGATCGCAAGTGGTGCTACAAATCGAAGTAAAAATGCCCAACAAGTAAACACTTTCTTTCCATAATTTCCACCTACAAAAAACTCCGCTTCTAGTACCTTCTTCTCCATTTTGAATGAAACGAAAATACTAATAAATAGTGCACCAAGCGGCATTAATATATTACTAGATAAGAAGTCTACTGCATCAAAAATATTCTTTCCAAAAATCGTAATATTACTCCAAACTCCAAAGGATAACGCAGATGGTATACCAACTAAGAAAATGCAGAAACCGATCATCCATGATAGTTGAGTTCTTCTTTTTTGATCACCATTAGCTAATGCTGACACAACCGTTTCTAGTAGAGAGAACGCAGATGTTAATGTCGCAAATGTAAATAGTGCAAGAAATACTGTTAAAAAAAAGCCCCCAAATGGAATTTGACTAAATACTGATGGTAGTACGATAAATAATAAGCCTGGCCCTTCTGTCGGCTCCATACCTAATGAAAATACTGCTGGGAAAATAGCAAGACCTGCGAATAAAGAGACGAACAAATTCAATCCGACAATTGTTATTGCTGATTTTGGTAAGCTCTCTTTTTTATTTAGATAAGAACTATACGTAACCATAATTGAAATACCTATACTAATCGCAAAGAATGATTGCCCCATTGCGAACAAAATGCTTTCCGAAGTAATTTTAGAAAAATCGGGTTGCAGGAAGAACTTCACACCTTCTATTGCGTTATCAAGTGTTAACGAACGAATAATAAGAGCGACAAATAAAACGAACAATGCTGGTAACATATATTTACTTGCTTTTTCAATTCCATTTTGTACACCTTTTGATACAACCCAAATCGTAATGAACATAAAAGCGAAATGCCCCATAATAGCCCAAGCAGGATTTCCAATTGTTTCAGTAAATAAAGCTCCGTAATTTTGTCCTGGAGTAATCAGTTGTCCAGTTATTCCTCTGAATAAATAAATTAATACCCATCCACCTACAACGCTGTAAAACGAAAGTAATATAAAACACGTTCCAACACCAAGGCGTCCAATCCAATGCCATCCTGTATTTGGTGCAATGTTTTTAAATGCTCCGACTGCCTGTTTCTGTGTACTACGCCCAATCATAAATTCAGCTATTAATAGCGGTAGTCCAATTAATACGGTAAATAATATAAAAATTAAGAAGAATGCTCCTCCCCCGCTCTTTCCAGCGATATAAGGAAACTTCCATATTGCGCCTAGTCCAATTGCTGATCCTGCTGCTGCCATTATAAAACCTAGTTTCGAAGTCCATTGCTCCGTCTGTTTCATCTTATTTTCCTCCTAATTAAATCAATTTATACAAATAATTTAATTTTGTAAACCAATCCGAATAAACCCTCCATTTCTATTTCTATAAAATAAAAAATGGCCCAGCATCTCTTTATATAAAGAGACGCTAAGCCATTTACTTAACGCGGTACCACTCTTATTGATTCTATTATGAATCCACCTTAGTAGTAATCGTTTGATTACAAACCTAATATCGAAGGTTAACCGTTAAGATTTACTAAGAATGTGATTCCTTTCCACCTTACTGCTCCTAGGCGAGTTCAGGATGTCATTTGACTATGTCACACCAACCCATAGCTCTCTGTACAAATACATGACCTTACTACTCCTATTCAACACGTTTTAATATTTAGAATATATTTTCTTTTGAAATTAATATGAAGTATATCGGTTATACTTATAACTGTCAAGGGATATATTATTTTTGTCGAAAAGGATTTTAACACACATTTATAGAAAATATTTACAATGAAGTGCAACTTTATTCAGTGTGGATGTCCGTACCTACCGATTACTAGCTTACACCCATCAGGTATTTATCTACTAAATAACAAGATAAAAATATAAGGAGATTCAAACGTTATGTCATTATTAAAAAATGGTTGTTTTTTTATTATCCGCTCATTCTTTATCATTTTTGGAATTATTGCGATTTGTTCCTTACCACAATTGTTTTTTGGTACAACTCCTAGCGCATCCATTGCGGTACCCATGCCACCAAAAACAACTTTACAATTAAATTTTAGTAACTATTTAGATTCGATATCAAATGTTATTTCATCTTTGTTTCATCCTACAAGTATTACTTATAAAATTGACCTTGCCGGCACACAATCGCCAGATCGTGACCTTTTTCCATATTTACTAGAATCCTATATACATACATTAACTATTATGATTTGTGCTTTCCTTATCGCCGTACTCCTATCTACTACTTTTACCATACTTACATTTTACTTTCCTAAACGCATTCAATCTCTTATTCTTAAAACTTTACATGTACTAGAATCATTGCCGGACTTATTTTTTGTCGTCTGTGTACAATTATTTGTCATTTGGATTTATAAAAATACAAATTTACTCGTTACAGTACCTTTTTCTACTATGCAAGAAAAAACATATTTGTTACCGATATTAACACTTAGTATTTTACCGATTATATACTTATACAAAATTTGTCTGTTAAATTATAATGACGAACTACAAAAAGATTATATAAACGTTGCGGTCGCAAAAGGATTAAAACCATTTTATATTTTATATAAACACGTACTCATCAATGCCCTACTGTCTATCTTTTATAATGCAAAATCTATTTTTTTATTTATGATTTCCAATATGATCGTACTGGAATATTTATTTAACTCATACGGCCTATTTAAATTTCTACTTACGCATCAAACACCGGAAATTATTACGGTAAGTATATTAATTTTAACAATTCCATTCTATCTCTCCTTTGAATTATTAAAACGGATTTTACCAGGAAGAAGGGATTTCCATGCTTAAAAAGGTCTTTTTTAATACCCGGTTTTTAATTGGTCTTTTGATTATAATAACTATTATTATTTCAAGTTATATTACGAAAGAAAGAGTAGATGCTGGTAAAATCAAACCTGTTCCCGCTTATCAATATGTCGAAGGTAAAATAACGAGTACGGCTCCAGCACCACCATCTTTTTCTCACCCCCTTGGTGTAGATAAAGAAGGGGATGATGTGTTAATTCGGACTCTTTATGATGCAAAAAAACCAATTTTTTATGCAGTAATTATTAGTTTTTTCCGCATAGTCTTTTCACTTATATTCGGTTTTCTTCATGCATACTTTTATCGATACGTACGCTTTTTAGATGTTCTATTTGAAACATTCCAATACGTCCCTACTACCTTATTAGCAATTTTTTTATTATCACCAGTATTGTTTACCTCTCCAGGGGAGGAACACCTTCAGCTTCCTTATATGCTTTCAGTTTTAATTTTTATTAGCGTACCTAATTTAGTGCAACTTTTCAGTAATGAAATTCGTTTATTACTACAAAATGAATTTGTAACAAGTTCTAAAACATTAGGAGGTAGTTTTTTTCACATTTGCAAAATTCATTTAAAACCATTTCTTACGCCCAAAATTTTCATTTGGATAAACCAACAAATGTTGCAAACTCTAGTTTTATTACTACATTTAGCACTATTTCGAAACATTTCATTTGAAATTGCAGGTACACTTGTTTTACTTGGCCACAATTATCAGTTTTTAAATGTTTTACCTTGGGTAGCATTCGGCCCCGTTTTATTTTTCACCATCGTTATTTTAGCTGTATACATGATGTTATCCGGAATGCAAAACGCATTAAAAAGTGATATGGACCAAATTGATAATTCACTTTTATTAAGTGTATTGGCAAAAGAAAAAAATGAAAAAAGAAAATTTCTTTTTTCGTTCAAACAAAGGTTTTTGACGAAAAATTAACAACAAGGCCCCATTGTATCTACCGTACAATGGGGCCTTGTTGTTAATCATCTAGATCGTTATACTCACCTTTATCATCATCTTTTTCTTGGTCATCATTACCTGCTTCTTGATCATCGTCATCTTGTTGTTTTGCTGGCATTTCTGGCGGAATAACGTTATTTACCGATGTAGTTGACATGATTTCACCTGTTATGGTGTGTACTCTTACATCAACCGTTTCTTTTTGTTTTTTTATAATAACTTGATAGGCAGCCGTACCATTCATATCAACTACATTTACTTTCTCTATAAATCCATCTTGTACTTTTTGTAACGCAACTTCTTTTGCCTGCTCTTCTTTTATAACTTTTGGTATTTGTACAGTGCCGATAAAAGCACCTGTTGTCTCTTCAATTTCTGCTAGTATATTCTCATTTGCATTCTTCTCTATCTCTATTACATATACATTTTTTTCATTTTTTTGCTCAAGTCTAATTCCTTTCACATTCCCTGGCACTTGTTTCACTGCAATGTCTTTTGCCTGCTCTTCTGTAATTTTTGTCGCTTGTTTCTCTAACAATTGAATTTTACCAGTTGTTTTTTCGATCTCAACTATCGTACTTTGAATAGCATTTATTTCTACCATTATAACAAACACTTCTACCTCATTTCTTTTTTCTAATGTAGTTTGTTTAATTATCCCTTGTACTTTTTGAAGTGCCATTTCTTCTGCTTTCTCTTTCGTTATTGCATTACTATTTATCGAGAGTTCTTTTGCATGTTTTATATCTCCATTTCGGGCATCTACTACTATTTCATATGATCCTTGTTTATTTGATATGTTTACCTTATAAACATCTTTTTCTCCTTTATTTATTAACTTCATATTTTTTATTTTCCCAGGATACTGATCAGAAACAATATTCTGAATTTCTTTTTCAGTTAATATTTTCTCCCCTTGCTTAGAAACAATACGCTGTGATACAAACGCTACACTTACAACTGCAAAACAAATTATTAAAGCGATTCTCCATTTTCTTTTCATTTCAAAACTCCCATCCACTTATGAAAATACGGGTAAATATACAGTAACTTTCGTCCATTTTCCCTCTTCACTTTCAAGTTGTATGCTCCCTTCATGAGCATCAATAATTTGTTTAGCGATAGATAAACCGAGACCAGTTCCTCCTGTTTCTCTACTACGCGCTTTATCCACTCGAAAGAAACGATCAAATACTTTTTGTATATCTTCCTTAGGGATTCCCATACCATAATCTTGAATAGAAAAGAAGATTTTATCTTTTTTTGTTCCTACTATAATATCTATAGAATCTTTACTGTATTTCATTGCATTATCTAATAAAACTACTAATACTTGTTTTATTTTTTGTTCATCAATATTTACAACTATCTTTTCTTCCTCTGTTATAACTCGAAAATTCCGGTCATATGTTTTTTCTAGTTGTTCAGCAGTCACCTGACACAATCGGATCAAATCTGATTGCTTATTTTCCAAATTCCACTCAGCACTACTGTTAGCAAGAAGTAACATTTGATTCGTCATACCTTTCATTCTTACTGCTTCAGAGTAAATCGCTTCTACAGATTCTTCTAAAACATCTTGTTTTTTCATTCCCCATCTTTTTAATAACTTTGCATAACTTTCAATAACAGTTAACGGGGTTCTCAACTCATGTGAAGCATCTGAAACGAATTGCTGTTGTTTTTCAAAATTTTGCTGTAATAAATCTATCATTTTATTAAATGTCGTCCCCATTTTATATAGTTCATCTTTTGATTTTTTCTCAAGAGGTATCTTTTTAAAGATTCCTCTATCCTGTATATGCTCCATCGTTTGTATTAAAGAATTTACAGGTTTTAATATGAGTTTGCTTAACATTCTTCCAGCAAAAAAAGACGGAATTAACACGAAGAGCGATGCAATAATCAATACATTTTTTAACATACTTAAATTCTCTTGCAAACTATCTAAACGTTCCGTCATTTCCAGTGATACTATTTTCCCATCATTCCAAATGATTGGTATTTTTATATAGGCAAATTTTTCATCACTCTTCTCATAAACCCCCGCGGATTCTTTTCTTTCAAACTTCGTATGTAATGCCGGAATCGGTTTTGTGCTGTCCACTTCTTGCCGAATGATAACCTTTGAATTTTCATTAATAATGCGAATCATACCATTTGAAGGTAAATATGGTTGTAATAGATTTACTGCGTCTATTTCTTTTGCTGCTTCCGCATTCATTCCATCTATAATATGTAATGCCTCGCGATTTAAACGTTCTAATTCTCCGTTCGTTGTAACTTTATAAAACAAAAAATATATAGAACTATTAATAATTAATAAAATAAATAGTAGCCATACTGTAGAAAATAAATATATCTTGTTTTTAATTTTCATATATTACACCTTTAAAACATATCCAACACCTCTAACAGTATGGATGAGTGGTACGTCCACATTACAATCTACTTTTTTGCGCAAATATCGAATATATACATCAACAACATTTGTATCACCATAATAATCAAATCCCCAAACATTCGTTACAATTTGCTCTCGATTTAACACTTGATTTTCATGTTTCATTAAAAAGAGTAATAAATCAAACTCACGTGGTGTTAAGTCAACTAGATTATTCCCTCTTTTCACTTCTCTTGTTTTCTCATCTAAATATAAATCGGCAATTTGATAACTACTATTTTCCTCTTCTTTTATTACGTGTGAAATTCTTAAACAAGCACGAATTCTCGCTAATAATTCTTCTATTTGAAATGGCTTTGTAATATAGTCACTTGCCCCTTGATCTAAACCACTAACTTTATCAACAACTGAGTCACGAGCAGTTAATAAAATAATAGGTATTACAGCATTCTTCAAGCGTATTCTTCGAAGTACTTCCAATCCGCTTATATTCGGAAGCATCACATCTAGTAATATTAAATCCCATTTATCCGAATAAAACTTTTCCATTGCATCTGTCCCTGTTTTAGCAATTTCACTTTCATACCCTTCAAATTCCAACTCTAACTGAACAACACGTGCAATTTTCTCTTCATCCTCAACAATTAAAATCTTTGCTCCCATAAAAGCCTCCCACAATATAAAATCTTTTCATACCATTTCAGTATAACAAGTAATACTTTCCTCAAAAAGAAAAAATACCCAAAATTTTTCCTTAATAAAAAAATCAGGAAATATATATTCCTGATTTTTAAAGAGACAATCCAACCCATTGCCAATACATATAGTAAAACAAAATCATTGTAACTATATAAATTACACTTAAATAACTACTTAACTTTAATAAATCTTGCGGCTGAAACGTTTCTCTCCCACTTTCTTGAAATAAAAGTAATGCTTTAGAACTGACTGGAAAGGTTAAACAATAATTCATACCCACTATCCCTAAAAATAGTACAGCTATTTCATTTAATTGTATACTACTTGCAAAGTATAATAACGGCGGAATAAATATTACCGCTCTCGTTGTATGAGAAGTAATATATAAATGTGATGTTACGGAAAGAATAACAATTACTAGTAGCACAATAAAAATTGATTGCTTATCAATTAATTCTGTTACAGAAAATAATCTCTGCATAATCCATTTCGCTGCACCGCTATCCATCAATGATTTTCCTAACGCAATTGCTGCACCAACAAATAAAATTAAGTTCCATGACACACCTTTCAAACTGTCTTTCCATTGCATAACACCAAGTTTTGGTAGTGTTAATAAAAACACTCCCATTATAGTTACAGTTGCAATTTCCAAACCGTGCAGCCACTCTGTTAACCAAAATATGACCATTGCTGTTAAAATACTTATTGTATATTTTTCATCTCTCGATAAGTTGAACTTAACTTCTTTCTGTTGCAACTTTGTCTTTACTTCTTCTTTGTCTAAAAATAAAAATAGTACTACCCGACAACATATAAAGCTCATTACGATTCCAAATGGTAATCCCCATATTAACCACTCTATAAATGTGATGTTCTTGTTATTGAATTCCTTTAACATATCTAGGGCAATTAAATGTGAGCCTGCACCAATAATTGTAGAACTTGTTGAAACTAAAATAACAGTAGGCATTAAAATTGCTAATGCTTTCGTAATTCTCCTACTTCCAATTTCTTTTGATATAACTTGAAATACAGGTAATACTACTGCCGCACGCCCAGATGTTGATGGAATAAAAAAGGCGAGTATTTGGATGATCATTGTTAAAACCCAGCACAAACTTGATATATTTCTAGCACGATTCACCACAAAACACGTCATTTTTTCTGCTAAGCCCGTCACTTGAAGTGCTCGCCCTAAAATAAACGAACCAATCATTAACCAAATGACATCTGAAGCTAACGAATCGAATAAAAGCTCTTGCTTCGCTGTACCTGAAATGATTAAAAATAATACAGACCCCAGAGCGATATAGGCTGAATTTATCGTTGTTGTTATCCATAAAATAATTGCACAACAAAATCCAAATAAACTCCATTTTGCTTCCATCGTTAACGAAGATGGAAGCAAAAGAACTATTTCTACAATTAATATAAGAGTTATTGGAAGAATCCAAGATTTCGTGTTCTTCGGATTCCCGGTACTTTTTATAGATAATTCCACTATATTTTTTCCAATCATGATACATACCCACTTTTATTTAACCTAGAAGCTATTTGATAACCAACTAAAACGGTACGCATCGTACTTTCTGTGCAATCACATAGCCATTTCTCTGCATTTGAAAAAGCATTTTCTAAAGAAGATGGCATTGGTAATATACTTGTATATGCATCAATTCCGTAATCGTAATTAATACGTGCACCTTTACCAACTGTTCCTACTAACGCAATAACAGGTAATCCATATTTTTTCGCGCATTTAGCCACCTCAGCAGGAATCTTTCCACGTGGTGTTTGAAAATCTATACTTCCTTCTGCAGTAAATACAAGATCACATTGTAGCAATAATTTATTTAAATCCATATATTTCATAATAATATCGTATCTCGGATGAAGTGTTGCACCAATTAAGGCTTGCAGTCCCGCACCAAGCCCACCAGATGCACCACTTCCAGGTGTATGATGTACATCTATTCCAATATCTTGCTTTATAATAGACGCATATCGCTCCAATGCTCTTTCTAATTCTATTACTTGCTCTTCGTTGGCACCTTTTTGTGGCCCAAACACTCGTGCCACCCCTTGTTCGCCACATAATTGATTAAACCAATTACAAGCAACATCAATTTGAACATGCCTTAGCCTTGGATCTATTTCTGATGTATCAATGTTTGATACTTGCAATAAAGATATACCACCTTGAACTTGTATTTCATTTCCTTCTTCGTTTAGAAGTTTTACACCTAGTGCTTGAGCCATACCAGCCCCTCCATCACATGTACCTGAATCACCACATCCGATTAATATGCGATCTACGCCTTTATCTAACGCCAATTTGATTAACTGTCCTACACCGTGAGTTGTCGTTTTTCTAGGATCACGTAAATTTCTTGGAACAAGACGTAAGCCTGCAGCAGCAGCCATTTCAATGACAGCAGTTCTCTCCTTATTTTTCGTTTCAAAAATACCAAAATGAGATTGTATTTCTTCCCCAACAGGCCCAGTTACATGTACTGTATACATTTCTCCATCTGTTATAGCAATGATTGCCTCTGTAAAACCCTCTCCACCGTCAACCATCGGCAAAGTCTCTACAGTAGCTAATGGCATTACTTTTAAAATACCTTCTTTCATTACATCAGCGGCTTCTTTTGCCCCTAAGCTTTCTTTAAATCCTGATGGTACAACTAAAATACGCATGTAATACTTCTCCCTTCACCTTGTTTATCTCTTTACTTTCTAAGGCTTATACTAAAGGTGAAAAAAGAGAGCACAATTAAGCTTACATTAAAAAATGGTGAGAAATTGCTGAAATAAAAAATCCGTTGCACTATTAAATAGCACAACGGATGCATCCCCTATTCTTGTTATTAAGGGACAAGTCTTGTACAATCTCTCGGAAAAGCACTCGCTTCTCGTACATTTGTTAATTCTAAAAGTTTATATACAACTCTCTCTAATCCAATTCCAAAGCCACCATGCGGCGGACATCCGTATCGGAATGTATCTACATACGATTGGAATTTCTCTGGATGTAGTCCTTTTTCTTTAAAAGATGCGAGTAACATATCATAATTATGAATTCGCTGTGCCCCTGATGTTATTTCTAATCCTTTATATAATAAATCGAATGAATCAGTAATAGATGGATTTTCTTTATTCGGCATCGTATACATCGGTCTTGCTTCTTTCGGATAGTGTGTAATGAAAACAAATTCACTATTATATGTTTCCTTTACATATTTCCCTAGTAACTTTTCCCCTTCTGTATCTAAATCTCCAATCGGTGATTCCTTACGATACTTACTTTTCAAAATTTCTTGGGCTTCTAGCAATGTGATTTTCGGTATTTCAGTAATGACAGGTACTTCTATTTGTAATAGTTGTAGTTCTTGCTCACATGTTTCTCTTACTTGTTGGAACATATATCGTAAAACATCTGTTTCTAATTGCATCACTTCATGAAAATCATGAATGAATCCTAATTCTACGTCTAACGATATATATTCATTTAAATGGCGTGAAGAGTTATGATGTTCCGCTCTGTAAACAGGAGCAATTTCAAAAACACGTTCTAAGCCTCCCGCTACCATCATTTGTTTATAAAACTGTGGTGATTGTGCTAAATAAGCTTCTTTTTTGAAGTATGGAAGCTTAAAAACATTCGCTCCTCCTTCTGCCCCTTGCGAAACAATTTTCGGCGTAAATATACGATTGAAATCGTTCTCTATTAGAAATTCACTAAAGCTTTGAGCGAGTGTAGATTTCACTTTAAAAATCGCCGCAGTCTGCTCATGTCTTAATGATAATACTCTTTCATTTAATAACTGGTCTAAGCCAACTTGTAACTTCTTTTTATTTATTTCAAATGGAAGTGGCTCTGCAACATTTAATATTTTTACTTCTTGCGTAAGTACCTCAACCCCTAATACTGTTTTCGAAGTCTCTACAATTTCACCAACTACCTGCACGACACTTTCGACATCTACTTTATATCCAGCTAACTCATTTTCTAATACACATTGTATAACTCCCGTTCGATCCTTTAATAGTAAAAAACTAACATTACCTAAATGGCGAATCTTTTTTACCCATCCTTGTAGTAACACAGTCTTTCCGATATGCTTCGTACATTCTCGCGTGAGTGAACGCTTCATTATTTGATCCATTACATTTCCCTCCAATAATTTTAATTTCATTTACATTATTGTTGTCATCGTCATCATCCACGGTCACTCACCTCCTTTCAAAGAATACAAAAATCCGCCCCTATAAATATAGGGACGGATTTTTCCGCGGTACCACCCAAATTGTCATAATGACCATCTTAGCCCTGATAACGGTAGGTACCGTTTGCTTTTACTAATAATCACGTTCAAAGCAACACTCACAGGTGTCTTTCCATCATGCGGTATCGCAATCTTCTCAGCAACCAATTGCTCTCTGTAGACCTTTGCATCATGTACTTTTCCTGATCATCACTTTTTATATTTACAGAGTATTCTATCTCTTTATTTTATAAAACGCAAGCCTTTTTTATTTAATCTTTTCCCATTTAGATTTACACTAATCTTTTTAATACCCTTTATTTTTTCCATTTTATTACATACTTTTCGTATCTCCCACGCATATTAATATCAAAATTGTAACGGAGGTATACATATGAAAAAAGCAATTAGTTTCTTTTTCCTTTTGTTATGCTTAGTTGTAGTAAATGAAACATACGCATATTCCCCAAAATCTTTACCGATTTCTCAAAACTCTGATCAATGGCAAGTTAATATTGACAAAGTAAAAATAACGGATAAAAATATGGTACAACCTAAAAAAGATATGTTTCAAACATATCATTTCTCGGTAAAAAACCTTGGAAAAAATGAAGTGTATAACGTACAAGTTGAAGTATTTCGTAACGAGCCAAATACAAAAACAAAATATGAACTCTTTTCTCGAAAAGAAGGTCGTCTAGCAAGTGGAAAAACTGGATTTGAACACGCTAACCTCCCTGTTGCTACAAAAGCAGATGAGGTTGACGTAATTATTACATGGCAAGAACACCCTTTCCGCTCCATGAGAAATGGTCAAAAAGTGGAGTCTAGAAAATTTAAAGAGCATTTTGTTTTTAAAGACACAAAAAGTAAATGAAAAAGTCGTGGCTTATAACGCCACGACTTTTTCATATTAATTCGTACTAATTCCTCTCGCTGCCCAAATGCGATCAATATCAGCAGCATGTTGTCCGCCATATAAAAGAGCATCTGCTTGCTTAATCGCTTTTGCTCCATCATTGAACTTAGCATTCGGGGTTAATGACCAATGTGATTGTAAAATAATTTTTGTTGCTACATCACGGCCAAAAGCTTGTGCCATTTCGTATTGACCTTGAGCCCAAATTTCCCCATCATCATGTACTTCATTCGTTATATCTTTCGGATATACTTTATTCGTATCTAATCGGCGTAAGCATGTTGGATCTGAACTAGAATAAGCAGTTGCATCCCATTCTCCAACACATGCTTTTCCATACCCTGTTGTCGATACTGCATCTTCATAAGTAGCACCTAAAAAGTCTCCAAATCCTTCTCCCATCGCTCCGCCTTCTGGGGAACTACCGAAACCAGGAACTTGGTTATCTTGAATAGAATGACCGTATTCATGCGCAATAATACCAGCATCTTCTGCATCATCTACTCCACCAGTACCAAATGTTAAAGCTTTCGTTGTCGGAGAATAAAATGAGTTATCCGCCGTCGTTCCATTTACATTCACTTTAATGGAGCGATTATTAATATTTTTAAAACCTAACCCTTGAATGTAACGCTGCAATGTATCAATGTGATAGTACGACATAACGTCTTCAAAACTATCATTTGCACGTGTATAGTTGAATTGCAAATTTGTAGATTTTGTCTTCGCTTTTGAAGAAATCGTTACATACTCTCCAATTAAAAAACCTGTACCATCTAATCCTTTTAGCGTAACAGTCTTTAATTGGTTCGTTAACGCTGTTGAATCTGCATCATTATTATCTTTTAAACCTACTTTACTACCGCTAGATACGACTGGGTTAGGTAAAAATACTTTTCCTGATCCTTCTGCTTTACGGTTTATATCCACCTTTTTAATTAACTTTCCATTTTCTGCATCAACAAATGTTTCCCATGCACCAAACGGATTATTAGAATGGACTACCACTTTATATACTGGGCGAGCAATTCCCTCTTCAACAATATATCCAAATTCTTTCTCTGTAGGAGCCCATAAGTTTTGTTCACTTGCTTCTCCAACATACGCCATTGATTTTTGTATTGCATCTTTTTCACTAATTTTTGTCGTTACTTCCTTCACACCTTTAACTGGCTGATAATCAGAAACGGCAAGCATTCCTTTTCCCTCTCCGTTAAGAGTAACGGTAATTTGTTTTGAAAATACAGGCGAACCATTAACTACTTGCTGGAACCTAACATATGAAGCTACTGACGTTTCTGTTGTAGAAATATATTGTAAATCTGAAAGGTCTGCTTTTAATCCATACTGCGCAGCATTTTCTTTTAAATATTCAGTTGCTTTTTTCTGCGGCGAATAGGCTTCTAGCTTTACTTGCTGTTTTTCTAATGCGGAAGCTGTTGAAATTGTCCCCATTACTAATGGTACAGTCATTGCCATTGCCACCATTTTTTTATTAAACATAGAACCACTCCCCCTAATAAATTGAAACCTTTACCCCATTCCTATAAAGCTGATACAGTCCATAAGTAACGAAATAAAGTGAATCTACGAGTAATTCTATAAAAACAATTCTATTACCTTTCGATTTAGAGTGAGTGAAATTTTCTCAATATTTATGTATAAAACGAGAACAATACTTTAGAAACATATTTATTTCCTACCATACAAAAAGGAAGTTGGAATGATTCCAACTTCCTTTTTTCTTTACTGAGCTGCACTTAATTTAATACGGACTTTTGTCTCACCCACAGATAGTTCATCGTATTTAGTCGTTAAGTTACCAAATGAAAATTGCTTAACGAGTAAATTTTCTTCCAACAAATCTTTATGATTCGTTAATGTTTGCTTCAACTCTTCCTCTGTATCAAGAATAACATCTACCCTTAAATTAACTGGTAAATTCAACTGTTTACGATATTCTTGAACTGCACGAATGAATTCACGTGCTACTCCTTCTTGTAACAATTCTTCCGTTACATTCGTATCTAACATTACTGTATATTGTCCGTTAGTCGTATTGGAGAATCCTGATTTTGCAACTTTCTCTACCAATACATCTTCCGCTGTTACAACTACTTCTTCTCCTGACGCTGCTTCGTAAACTGCTCTTTCTATAGATACAAAGTTTTGTACTTCTTCTTGTGACAATTGTTTTAACCAGCCGTTTACTGCATTTACATTCTTACCGAATTTCGGTCCCGCATTTTTAAAGTTCAGCTTTAATTGATATGATGTGTATTTCGTTTCATCGAGTTCAACATGGAACGCCTTCACATTCAACTCATCCATAACGATATCACGATAAGATTCCCAATCCATATCATTTTCATTATGCTCAAGTAATACAAGTTCCGCTAACGGCTGTTTTACTTTTAGAGAATGTTGATTACGGTTACTTCTTCCAAGTTCAACAACTTGTAAAACAGCATCCATTTCCGCTTCTAAATTCGGCTGAAGTTGTGATTCATCTACAACTGGATAATCCTCTAAATGAACGCTACTTTCTTCTAAATTCAGATGAATATCTTCAGCGACAAATGGTGTAAACGGTGCGATTAATTTACTAACTGTTACAAGCACTTTATGAAGCGTCTCATACGCAGCTGCTTTTTCAGCATTCATACCAGATTCCCAGAATCGATTGCGTGAACGTCTTACATACCAGTTACTTACCTCACCTACAAGCACTGCGATTTCACGGGCTGCATTCGTGAACTGATAATCATCAAGTGCTGTTCTTACTTTTTTCGTTGTACTATGCAATCTTGATAATACCCATTCATCTAATTTCGTACGCTTTACATCATACGTTTCTCTCGGATTATACTCGTCTAAATTTGCATATAAAACATAGAAGCTATACACATTGACTAACGTATCTACAAATTTAGATTTTGCTTCTAGTACTGTTCTTTCAGAAAAACGTTTCGCATTCCACGGAGCACTGTCAACGAGTAGCGCCCATCTTAAAGCATCTGCACCAAACTTCTCTACTAAATCAACTGGATCTAGTGCATTGCCTTTACTTTTAGACATTTTCTGTCCTTCCTCGTCTAGAACATGCCCTAGTGATAACACTCGTTTATACGGTACTTTTCCCGTATATAGTGCTGATACTGCTAATAAACTATAAAACCAGCCGCGTGTTTGATCAATTCCTTCTGCAATAACATCTGCTGGAAACTGTTCTTCAAATAACTCTTTATTTTCAAACGGATAATGATACTGCGCAACTGGCATCGAACCACTATCAAACCAAACATCAATTACTTCTGGTGTACGATTCATTGTCCCTCCGCATTTTTCGCAACAAACTTGCACTTCATCTACATAAGGCTTATGCAATTCTAAATCTTCAGGTGTTTCTTTCGTACTATGTTTTCTTAAATCAGCAATACTTTTCGGTGCGAATTGATGATCACAACTCTCACATTCCCATACGTTTAATGGCGTTCCCCAGTATCTATTTCGGCTAATATTCCAGTCCACCATGTTTTCTAAAAACTTACCAAAGCGCCCGTGTTTCATATGGTCTGGATACCAAGTAACAGAATCATTATTTTGTAAAAATGTATCTTTAATTGCAGTTGTTCGGATTAACCAACTTTCTCCTGCATAATAAAGTAGTGGTGAATCACAGCGCCAACAATGCGGATAGCTATGTTCATACTTTTCCTTATGATATAATAAGCCTTCCTTCGCTAAATAACGAACGATATCCACATCACAATCTTTTACAAATTTACCTTTCAAAAATGGTACTGCTTCTGTATACTCACCTTTTTCATCTACAACATGAAGAAACGATAAACCTGCACTTTGAACGACTTTATAATCATCCTCCCCATATGCTGGAGCAATATGAACAAGTCCTGTACCACTATCTGCCGTTACGAAATCCGCTGCGATAACGTGGTAGCCATTTGTAACTTCTTTCATTGGAAATGGTGCTGCATAAGATGTGTTTACTAATTCTTCACCTTTATGAACAGATAGTACTTCATAGTTCTCTTTTAATACATCTTGTACACGTTCTTTTGCAACAATGTATACATGATCTTCTTGTTTTGCTTTAACATATTCCATATTTGGATGTACAGCGAGCGCAACATTTGCCGGAAGTGTCCAAGGTGTTGTCGTCCAACCTAGGAAATACTCATTTTCACTATCTTTCACTTTAAACTTAACTGTCGCACTTAAATCTTTTACCGTTTTATATCCTTGTGCAACTTCATGTGAACTAAGAGATGTTTGACAACTTGGGCAATATGGTGAAACTCTATGCCCTTTATACAATAATCCTTTTTCATGAATCGTCCCTAAAATATGCCATACACTTTCGATATATGGATTCTCTAACGTAACATACGGATCATCCATATCTACCCAATAACCGATACTTTCAGTGAATTCACGCCACTGCTTCTCATATGTGAATACACTCTCTTTACACTTTTGAATAAACGGTTCAATTCCGTACTCTTCAATTTCATGTTTACCAGAAATACCGAGTTGTTTCTCCACACCTAGTTCTACAGGTAATCCATGTGTATCCCATCCAGCTTTTCTTAATACTTTATACCCTGCCATTGTTTTATATCTTGCTACTAAATCTTTAATTGTCCGTCCAAGCGCATGACCTACATGCGGTAATCCGTTCGCCGTTGGTGGCCCTTCATAGAAAACGAAAGATTGTGCGCCTTCTCGATTCTGAATTGATTGTTCAAAAATACCTTGCTCGTTCCACTGCTTACGAATACGTGTTTCTCTTCCTACAGCTGACTCTTTTACATCTACTTTCTTCATCTACAATCACTCCTTTTGAATGTTTTAAAGCACACAAAAAACCCGTCCCTATAAAGTAGGGACGGGTTTACCCGCGATACCACCCTAATTCTATTAGCTCTTCACTAATAGCACTTAGCAACGTACGATCATACGTGTTCTTTGTAACGGTAGACATCCGTCCGGGCTTACTAACTTTCAGCCTCGGCTCCTCGGAGATGATTTTCGAATAACGTCTGAACACCGGCTTTCAGCAACATACCGGCTCTCTGGGGAATAGCTCATTATTCTACTCTTTCTCGTCTTCAGATTTGTATACTTTGTTAAAAGCTATTTTATGCCATCGGGCAATGAATTGTCAACTAATTCGAAATATATATTTAATTATATCCTTTTTTAACTATTTCTATACAGTTACTTCTCAAATTCTCGTATTCCTGCTAAATCTTCATCTTCCTCGATATGTTCAGCAAAGAATCCCGATTCATCCTCACGAAGGACAATCGAAAGCTCTTCTTTCGCCTCTTCCTTTCTGTTTAACTGTGCTAAATAACAAGCACGATTATATCTTGCTAACAAATCACTTGCATCTATTGTTAATACTGCACTCGTTATGTTTTCTGCCTTTATCGTTTGTCCAGCACCATGATAAGAAGATGCTAAAGAAAGGAGAATTGCTGTTTCATTCGGATGATGTATAGAAGCACCTTCTAATACTTGAATTGCTTCTTCATATCTTTCTTGACTTTGGTACAGTTCACCTAAAGCAAGAAACCCTCTACTTACAAACGGTGTTTTCTCCGTTAATTGTAAATAAATCTTTTCTGCTTTTCTTTCTTCCCCGGATTTCAATAATACTTGTGCTTGCAAAAGAAGCGTATCATAATCTTCTGGTAGTTCCCGAACTAATTGCTTCGTTAACTCAAGAGCATCTCGTAACATATCTTCATCCTCACACTCAATGAAAAGATTTACAAGTTGCTTCGCCACCTCATAATCCCATTTATTTTCTAGTGATATTTGCAGCACATGTATCGCTTCTTTATTCATCGATACATTTTCATAGAATAGTGCAAATCGCTGCGCTGCTATACTATTTTTCGGGTTTAATTTTAACGAAATTTCATATAAATCAATGATTGCAGTAACCAGTGAAATCTCTTTCGCACGATTTTTCATACGATAAAACGTTCTTGTAAGAATAGATCGTTTCGGTTGTTCATTTTGCTGACGTTCAATCCAAATATCTGTAACGACAGCTGCTGCATACATGAATGCCATACTTCTTTTCTCTTTTTTCTCCTTTAATATATGAAGAGAATCTCGTATGTGAGACAATTTTTTATGTTGTTCTACTGCTTTCACATATACATCAAATACACGTTCATTGTCTACATCTTGCTGTATCAACTTCATTGCCACTTCAATTGCTTTTGCATCTCTTTTTTTCATTAATACTTTCGCATAATGATATAGAACTTCTGTATGCCCTTCATCTAATTGTAAGGCTTCTTCAACTCGTTCCCGCTCTTTATCTATTTCACCCATCGCCCCATACACATATGCAATCGCATCTAATCGCCATATTTCAGGGGCTTCGTCGGCTAATTGTTCTAGTTCACTCAGCAACTCTTTCTGCAGATTCATTTCTACTGAAAGCTGTGCCAAATATTCCATATTAATATGCAATGGTTCTTCTTTCATCGCCTGAACCATGTGACTTTGTTCCTTTGAACGATTTTCTTCTTTTTCGTATATTTCTGCAAGTTGTAAATGTACACCTTTGAAATTTTCATCAAGCGCTAAACATGTTTCATACGCTTGTTTTGCTTCTGTCAATTGTCCTAATGCCATTAGCGTTTCACCAATGCGATAATATGGAAATGCTGTTTTCTTTTGTTCTATCGCCTTATTATACCTTTTCATTGCTTGAGCATACTGGCCAATAGATTCATATAAGACACCTATATAACAACCATATTCACTTACTTCATTTCTTTCTTTTTGTAACGTTCTTAAAAACGCGATACCTCGTTGTACAAATGCAGTTCCTTTAATTCGATTTACATATTCATCTAAAGCACTTGCTACACTATAATCTCCCTGCTTTATACCACTCTCTAACTTAGATAACGCTAATTTTAGCCCTTCTTCACTTCCACCAAGCTCAACTTCTGCATCCCATAAAACCATGCCGGCATTCATAAGAAAATCTTGGCTCTTTTCAATTTGTTTTTCGATACCAAGAATATATTGTTTCGCTTCCTTATATTGTTCTTTTGCCATATAAACTTGAGTAAGTCCGAAATGAGAATAAACATCTTCATCATTTTCTTCTAAAGCACGCTTATATAGTACTTCTGCTTCTTCCAAACTATCATTCTGAAAATGATAATCACCTAACCTTACATATAAAGGGGCTTTATCATCACAATTCTCAATGCCTTCTAGTAATATTTCTTTCGTACTTTCTTCATCCTTCAAATCTGATTCGTATATTTCCGATAGTTTCGTATAAATGTATGGTGCATTACTATCCAAATGAATCGCTACTTTAAGCCCTTTTATCGCTAAATATATTTTCCCTAACTGATGCGCACATCTCGCTCGCTCATACCATACATGCGCCTCATATTTATACTCTCGTAACAAATCATTAAAGATTGCGTATGCTTCTTCATATCTTTCCAAATCTATTAAAATTAAGCCGTGATTCGTTAAAGTAAATCTTTCAGGACTACGCTCTAAAGCTATTTGAGAAAACTGCAACGCATTTTCAGATTGATCGATATACATATATGATAAAGCAAGAAAACTCCAAGCAATCGGCTGATCTGCATCTAATTGTAATGATGAACGAAAACTTGAAATCGCTTCTAAATAACTTTCCTGTTCAAAAGCGTATCTTCCATTTATTAAATGATATAAAGCACGATTATTTTTCTTCTCAACACTTGCCAGCATTTGCCCGGCTTTTTCTAATTCTTGAAGACGAATAAAACATTGTGCACCATGCAACTTAACAAAGTCTGAGTTCGGAAACTCTTCCATTAATTTTTCTATACAATATAAAATAAACTCTTTATCTACTTCAACATCTAAGTGTTTAATTGTATATAACCACGTATTCGGGTTTTCACTCGTCTCTTTTAAAAATCGGACTAATGTATGAATCCCCTCTTTATCCTGCTCATCTAAATGATCCGTAAGAGAGAAAATGGATTTAAAATAACGATTTTCCTCTTCACTTAAAAATGATAACTGCTCCTTCTTTTCTTTCGGAACAAACGTAATCGCTAAACAACCCGTATAACGATATCTCTCTTGCAGCTTACTATATTCCACAATAACAGGTTCTATAAAGTTCGGATCTTGAACATAGAAAGCTTGTAACGTATCGTCATATCCAGATAGCACTTGCACATGTGAAGCATGCTCAATATCTATACTCAATAAAACGGGAATTCCTTCTTCTAACAATCTCTTATAATTGTCCACAGTTCCTTTAAAATAACGATATTCATAATCTAATTCTTCTAAATACGAAACAGTATCCGAAAACTTCGAACCTGTCATATCAAAAATAACCTCTGCTATTTCATCTTGTGTACGTTTTTCTCCCCAAATTTGCAACATCATTTCTAAACTTGTGGGAACACAATAATTATCCTTTTGTACAATAGGTACTATCGGCAGGTGAACCTTTTTTCCATCTGGATTTTTTTCTAAATTATGATATAAAGAACCTTTTAAACTTTTCTCTTCTTTTAATAACTGTTGTAAATCTACAAGTTTTTTCATTTTGTACAGCGCTTCTGCACGCAAATGCACAAAGTAAGTTTCATAAGCATGATGAGGAAGCTGATTATTAATATTGTCTATTACCGTTAACATCTCTTCATATTGCCCTAAATCTAATAAATATTTCACCTTTTCAAAATGAAAATATGGTACTTGCGGGAACTTTTCAATTGCATCATCAATTAGCTGTAATGCTCGTTTCTGCTCCCCTTGATTCGCATACAACTGTGATAATAAATAGGTAGATAGCTCTTCACAATCTGTATGCTGCTTACCCGCTATAAATTGTTCTTCTGCTTTCTCCCACTCACCTGTATGCATATAAACGTAGCCCCATTTATCAAAGACTGCGCGCGTACTGTACTCCTCCGCCTTTTTCATATAGAAAAAAGCTTCTTCATTTCGCTTCATTTCTAAAAGACATCGTACTAAAGTAAAATATGCTTTCGCTAAAATGTCAGCATCTACATCTGTTTGACTTACCTCTTCTAAGGAATCTTTTAATAACTGTTCTGCTTCAAGGATTTTACGCTCATCTATTAACTCATCACAATATAAAGAGAGCGTTCTCATATTTGGGAATTTTTTATACGCGTAGCGAATGAGGAATGAACTGTATTGGTGCATAAGCCCTTCGTCAGTAAGACGAATGAATATATCAAACTCCTCATGTGATGGAATATTAGCAAGCCAATTCTTCACATAAGATAAAGTATTCGTTTCTTTTATATATGAAATTTCATTATTTATTTCCTGTAATCCATCTACAAACCTCTTGTCTTTTAAACAAGCATCTAACTGCTTAAAATCTAGCATGTATTCACCTCGAATTTATATTTATACTGCTACTTGCTTAGATTTTACACATCATATTGTAGGTATTCAACTATAATCTCTTATAATGAACGGTATTATTTAATATTATTCTAATTCATGACAGAATATAGTAAAAATGTTTGTTTTTCTCTTTATTTTGTTTCATTATATGGAGTAACGTAACATGAGGATTTTTTTGATAACTGAAATCAGTACATGAAATTATATTAGCGATTCTTAAAATATATTGACGATTATACGGTGAATATCGATTTACCGACAAAAAATGACATTTTTCTCATTCATTAAATTCCAAATCTACAAAAACACCGTAATGATCACTAGGAAACACACCAGTTGAAGTTAGTGCCGAATCCCCAAATATAGATACGTTTTCAATCGTAGGAAATTCAAATGCGGCATTTTCTTGTATCATAATCCAATCATATCTTTTTTCTTGCTTTACATCGTCTTTTAAATTCGGATTCTTTTTATAATCTAAAGTTGGCTGAGCTATCATGTTCTCTTCGATTTCTTTAAACTGAGCTACATCTATCCAATGCTTCCGAATTAAGTATTGATGCACCATTGAATATGGATCATCATTAAAATCACCACATAATAATTCGTAATCACTTACTCTATTTGTAATCCAATTATTCACGGCATTCATTTGTTCTTGTCTTTTTCTATTAGATTTCCAATTTAAATGAACATTCGTAACTCCTAACTTGCAACCTTTATATGTAAACGTGATTCGAATAGCACAATAATTTGATTCATCTATATCAGTTTCCCAAATTGCTTCTTCAACTAATATAGGTACCTTACTTAAAAATGCTAGTCCTTCATCTGGAGAATCCGGGTACTCTTTAAATATACAAAACGGATATCCAGTTTGATCCGCTATATACTGTGCAACATTTCTCTTTGATTCATAAGTAACACCGCTTCTAACTTCCTGTAAAGCAAGAATATGTGGAGAAATATTTCGAACCTCCTCACATATAGCTTCTAATCTCTCAAACCATAGACTTTCATGATTCCATATATTAAACGTAGCAATCCTCAATATATCCCTACCCTTTAACATACTATGTCACCAAATGTAATTTTCATATTCGGAGCATATACTAAAGAAGAATGCATTTGAAATGCTTTAAAAAATCGGAGTTCAGCTTCATATTGATCTAACGCATCATCATATGTTAATCCCCTGTCTATTAAACGTCCTATAAATCGCTGTTTATCACCTGGATTTCCTGCAATTCCCTCTTCTTTTAATGAGTGATACAACTTTTCTTTATCATCATGATGCATATTAGAATCTAAAAAGTTCACTTTATCACTTACTCTACATTGAATATTTTTTACGCCTAGTTCACTTAAATACATCGGTATTTTCATACCAATACTTCCATCTCTTCCGCTTCTCTGCGTGTCACTTTCAAATAACTTCTGCAAAACACCTAGCCTGATAATTTCCGATTGCCCCTCCCCATCTAACACGTATGAAGACATATTTGATATCCAATGTGGTTCAAAACAGATTATTTTTCCGCCCTTTTTAACTGACTGCATCATTTTTCGTAGCATCGTTTTTGGTGAACTCATATGTAACAAGAAAGCATGACAGATTGCTACATCGAATTTATCGTTTAATTCTATTTCTGTAGCATCCCCCTCCATAAATTCTGACTCATACGGAAGTAAACGAAACAACTCTCTCGCTTCAGCTAATAATGTTTCTCCATTATCAATGCCTGTATACTTTGATCCTTTTGGAAGTAATGGCATTAATATTAGGCCTAAATAACCATATCCACAACCGTAATCAACGATATGTACGGGCTTAGTAATCTTCCAAACCATATTTACTAAAAAGCATACATAATCGTCCTTGTAATATAAGTCTCTTGTATTTTTTAAATATGTCAGTTTACTGTTCCAGTCGTACGTTTCCAAGATTAATGCCTCCTTTATTTATATGATATTACAATTCTCCATTTAATACGGACATTCCTACACCTGAAACAATTCCAAAAAAGTTTAGATTTAATAAAATATAACTGTTACTTACATATTTTCTATAAAAATAGGCATACATATCTAATATGATACATATACCTATTTGTTTTACATCTCCTCAGGTGCTTCCACCCCAAGTAAACGTAATCCCTCTTTTAATACAACCGTCACAGCATATACTAATGCAAGTCTGCTATCTTTTTCTTCATTCTCTTCCAATATACGAACATTCCCATAATATTTATTGAACGATTGTGCTACATCTAATACATATTTCGAAATGATTGATGGCTCATTTTTGTTGAAGGCTGCTTCAATTACTTGTGGGAATTTGTTTAGTAATTTTACGACACTCCAGCTATGATTATCTTTTAATGCAAATGTACACGTTTCAAATTCTACGCTTTCTTTTCTTAAAATAGAGCAAGCGCGCGCATGTGTGTATTGTACGTACGGTCCTGTTTCTCCTTCAAATTTTAGCATATTTTCTAAAGAGAATTCGATATTATGCATACGTTCATTTTTTAAATCGTGGAAGATGACTGCTCCAACACCGACTTGTTTTGCTACTACTTCTTTCTTTTTTAAGTTTGGATTTTTCTCTTCAATATTTTGTTTTGCAAGTTCGATTGCTTCCTCAAGTACTTCTTCGAGTAAAATAACTCTTCCTTTACGTGTCGACATTTTCTTACCGTCTTTTAAAATGAACCCAAACGGTACATGTTCCATACCATCAACCCAAGTGTAACCAAGCTTTTTTAATACAGTGAAAAATTGATTGAAGTGTAGACTTTGTTCCGGGCCAACAACGTATAATGCTTTATCAAACCCAAATGTGTTTTGACGATATAACGCTGCCGTTAAGTCACGCGTTGCGTAAATCGTCGCACCATCTGATTTTCTAATTAAGCAAGGTGGCATTCCTTCTTCTTCTAAATTAACGACTAATGCGCCTTCAGACTCTTCAAGCAAATTATGCTCCTCTAAAATCCCAATAAAGTCTTCCATTAAATTATTATAAAAAGCTTCTCCTTGAAAATTAGTAAATTCAACACCGAGAAGTTCATAAATACGAGAAAATTCTTTTAAGGATTCGTGACGGAACCAATTCCAAAGCTCAACTGCTTCTTCATCACCTTCTTCTAATTTCTTAAACCAAGCGCGTCCATCTTCTTCTAGTTCTTCGTCTTCTTTTACCTCTTCATGGAATTGAACATATAACTTAAATAGTTCACGTATTGGATCCTCTTTAACTACTGCTTCATTTCCCCATTTTTTATAAGCTGTAATTAACTTTCCAAACTGTGTTCCCCAATCCCCAATGTAATTAATTCCTACAACTTCATAGCCACACTTCTCAGCGATATGCTTTAATGAATTCCCTATCATTGTAGAACGTAAATGCCCCATTGAAAAAGGTTTCGCGATATTAGGAGAAGAATAATCGATAACTACTGTTTTTTCACACCCAAAATGATTTTGACCGTACTCTTCTTTCTTCGCTAAAATCGTTTTTAAAACTTCATCACTTACAGTTTCACGATTAAAAAAGACGTTTATATAAGGACCAACGGCTTCTACTTTCGTAAAAAACGGATCATTTAATTTTTCAACAACTTCCTTTGCGATAATGGCTGGTGATTTTTTATATTGCTTCGCAAGTGAGAAACATGGGAACGCTGCATCTCCAAATTCATCTTGTTTCGGTGTTTCAATTAAATCTAAAATTTGTTTTTGCGTTAATTCATTCATGAAAATATTAGATAAACTTTCCGCAAACTGCATTTTATAATCCATGATTTAACCTCCTTATTTTTTAAAACACAAAAAACTCGTCTCTAAAAAGAGACGAGTTTTAACCCGTGGTACCACCCTTGTTGTTCGTTACGAACCACTTTCCCGTTTATAACGAGGACAGGGGGCCTCGGCTTACTCTACTATTCGTTCAAGAAGCATCTCCGAAGTGCGCTTCATCTTTTTCTTCCGCACTAGGCTCACACCATCCCTAGCTCGCTTTCCTTCTAAAAAAGACTACTCTCTTCATCACAGACAGTATATTTAATTGATTATTGCTTATTATACATTTTTTCAAACAATTAGCAAGGGTCAATTACACCAAAGTGAAACTTAGCACTTTTTCTTTTGTATACGTGAAAATTATGTCTTTCAAATCTAGAACTACGGAAGTGATCTTTCAGAACGACACGCTTTCTCGCCACACGCTTCGCTTCCGCAATTGTTTCATCAGTAATATCATGATACAAAGCAAAATGTTTTAACCCTTTAATTCCATCTGATTCTATAACTGTTTCTTCAAACATCGGATCAAGGTAAACGACATCGTAACTATTATCTTCACATTGCGCTAAAAATGAAAAATGCTCCGTTTGCTTTACTTGGATTCTTTGCATTGCCTCATCAATTTCAGAAACGGATGAAGACCATGTTTGCAGACCATTTCTCATGATATAAGCCATATATTCATTGCCTTCAAGTCCTGTTACTGTTCCACTTTCACCAACAACATAACTAGCTACAATACTATCTGATGCCATACCGAGCGTACAATCTAACACTGTCATTCCGCTCTCTAATTTAGCAGCTTGTACAAACGGATCGTGTTCTCCGCGCATTAACCTTTTCACACGAAACATCGCTGAGTTTGGATGAAAGAAAAACGACTCTTCCGTTCCTTTTGGATAAATAGCTAATCTGTTCTTCCCTACGACCAGTACATCTTGTTCATACTCCTCATGTAGTTTATGTACTGGTATGTCATTACGTTTAACGAAAGAACGATTTAACTCTACTGCTACCTTATTTGCATAATCTATCATTTCTTTGTTCGTTCTTCCTGCTGTTGTTACTATCATGATTTCACCTCTATATAAAGAAAAGAGGGAGATTTACTCTCCCCCTTCTTTAGCAATTCTTTTCGAAAGCTTGCTCTAAGTTCGTAATAATTTCGTCCATAGTTGCACCTTCAATTTCATGACGGTGAATGAAGTGAACAACTTCTTTTCCTTTTAATAATGCCATAGATGGTGAAGATGGAGGAATTTCTCCGAAGTATTCACGCATTTTTGCAGTAGCATCTTTATCTTGACCTGCGAATACAGTTACAAGATGATCAGGTTGCTTCTCAGCACGAACAACCGCTTGACCTGCTGATGGACGTGCTAAACCAGCTGCACAACCACAAACAGAGTTTACAACTACTAAAGTTGTACCTGATGTATTTTCCATAAATTCTGTAACAGCTTCTTCTGTAGTTAACTCTTCAAATCCAGAACGCACTAATTCTTGGCGCATTGGAATTACCATTTGGCGCATGTATTCTTCATAAGCATTTGACATCTTGTATCTCTCCTTCAACTTTCATTCCAAATTCATCATATCACGCTCTATTAATAGGTGCAAAAGAAAGATAACGATGATTTCATTTTTTTGTAGGGATTTCACAAACACCTTCACGGCAATGTCCAACTGGGACAAGTTTTCTATTGTTAGCGATGTAATCGTATACTTTTCTTCCAAATCCAAGTACGATAGATATCTTTATAAAAGGAACGGCAAACCAATAAGATGGAACGGCTTTTGCTAATACATATATGCTATGAACTCCGTCATACCACTTATTATTTTTTAAAATGTACAACCTTTGTTCCATCTTACTTTGTAGTTCTTTGGAAATTTCATACTTCTCAACTACACCTTCATCTCGAAATGAAACAAATTTCATCTTACCTTTTTTATCTAATTTTTTCGTACGTTCTGCAACCGCAGTACACATCGGACACCAACTATCATAGAAAACGATCATATATTATTCCCCTTTACGAGACTCCGTCATTTGTTTCCATACCGAACCTTTTGCTTCTTCGCCGCCTTCAATACGCTCTAATGCTAGACGCGCTTGCATCGCTACTTCAAACTCCGGATCCTCTTGCGCTACTTTTAATGCTGGAATAGCACTTTCATCTCCAAGTTCAAATAAGAACATCGCTGCACGCCAACGTACTAATTTACTTGAATCTTTTAGCGACTTAATCATAACGAACATCGCTGCTGGATCACCTACATCTGATAAACAATCCCCTGCAGTACGACGAACGCTTACTGAGCGATCTAATAACGCTTTATATAATAACGGTAATACTTCATCACCTTTTACCATACCTAAATAAGCTGTTGCTAAACGGCGGATAGATACTTTCTCATCATCTAATGCCATTTTCAGCACTGGAATATCTTCTTCCGTAGGATCCATTTGCTCTAATGCTGCAAAACGGTTTTTCCAATCAGCATCTTTCATCATTTCTTCTGTTACTTTATATGGTTCACGCTTTTGAATCGTTACTTCAACCGCACCAGCTTGCTCTAATAATTCTTTAACTGTTTGATTCACACGTTCTTCTGAATAAGCAGCAACAATCTCTTCTACTACTTCTTTCCCGATTTCTTCAAAATTACCGTAACGTGTACTTTGTTCCACCCATTTACGTTCTTTTACAACATTTGGTGCAGACATTTGAACTTTCATGATCGATTCCTTAAAACGGTCAGGTAAACCAACACGTTCTTCCGTCGTTCCATCTGTTAACTTCACTTGCATTGGAATTGTAAAGAACATTTGAACAAACACTTTCACTTCTCCAAAATGAGCAAGTTGTTGTTCTTCTCTTTCTTCCACTACTTCTTCACCGAAAACAGCACGAACTTGCTGTAATAAAACTTTCCAGTCATACTTTGCATTTCGCTCCACTGCTAAAAAGTCGGCTACATGATATACACCTTTAATGCCTTCAATTTTCAAAATTTCTTGCACTTGCATTGGTGCTTGTTCTTTATTTTCATTTGTATAATTATTACGTGCTCCTGATGGTAATACTTCATTCAAAATAACTTTCATTGTATTTGGACTTGGCGTGGGTTCAATTGCTTTAATCTTCACGTAAAAACTCTCCTTTATTGCATGTTCTTAGCTGTATTGTAACATGTTCCCCCTTTATACTCCTACTCGGATGCTTTATTTTAAGAAGGAACTTTGTATTATTTGTCGTACATAAAAAGAATCGGTTATATACGAGGACGTTCTGTTAATTGGAAACTTTATAAGTACACATAAGATTTTGGAGGATATTACATGGAAAAAGAGGAACTTTTAGAAAAAATAAAAATATTACAAAATAACCTCTAATAGAACTGAATAAAAAATATAAATTTATTTTTTATCCGGTTCTTTAAGTGTATTAAAATCCTACTTTATCGCGATGCCCCCTCCCGCCGTCTCTCCAAAAATGTAATACTCTCAACTACAACCTCAGTTCGATATATTCTCTTTCCTTGATCATCATCGTAATTACTCGTTTGAATACGCCCGGTAATCCCAACAAGCGAACCCTTCGTACAATACTCTGTTACATTTTCAGCCGATTTCCGCCATATTTGACAATTTATAAAATCGACTTGTTGTTCACCTAAACTATTTCGAAACCCTCTATTCACCGCAACACATATTCGTGCATAAGCGACGCCTTGCTTTGTGTAGTATAATTCTGGTTCCTTTGTCAATCTACCGATTAATACAACTCGATTCATCATAAGTTATACCACCTCACATATTTTTCTTCATTGTAAAGAGAAATATGTAAAAGGTAAAAAGTGCAAAATAGTATATTTATAAGTAACAAGCATTGCTTTATATCTTACAAAAACAAAAAAGAAACCTTACATATTTCAAACATGCAAGGTTTCAAAAATATTATACTTCACTACAAGATATGTAATATCCTCCGCGTGCCATTTTTATTTCAGCATAGTACATTACATTTTCTAAGTAGAAAGTAATCGGTTTTACTTTACTTTCAAATTTTAATTGTTCATTACATTCAGTTGCATACTTCTCAATAGCTGAGCAAATGAATTCTGCTGACGGATATGTTAAAGCATTATCTAGTTCTATGAAAAAACTTTTAGAGAATAATTTTTTCATAATCCCTTTCTTCTCTTTCACCATATTCCATCCCCCTCAGTTCAGATTATCCATATTATACCACGCATTCGATTTATCCCGCATTAACGGGCAGGAAGACTCCCACTGATTATTAATTTCACTTTATCTTTGAAAATAAAAAATCCTGCATTTTTCATGCAGGATTTTTTACTAGTCATTTTTCGTAAAGTAAGAAACGAAACGAAGAATTTCTAAGTATAACCATACTAATGTAAGCATTAGTCCCATTGCAGTGTACCACTCCATATATTTTGGAGCTTGGCTACGTGCACCATTTTCGATTAAATCGAAATCTAGCAATAAGTTTAATGAAGCCACTACAATAACAACCGCACTAATGATAATACCGATTGTTCCACCTTGGTGAATGTATGGAACAGTAACACCAAACATGTTTAGTAGGAATACGATTAAATACATAACCATAATTCCAAGTGTTGCTGCCATAACGCCTGTACGGAATTTATCCGTTACTTTCACTACGCGTGTCGCATATAACACTAACATCGCAAATAAAATTGAGATTGTTAGTAATACAGCGTTTAAAACGATAGAATCTTGGAACTTCATTGCATAGACTGCTGAAATGCTTCCTAACACAATTCCTTCTACCGCCGCATAGATTGGCGCACCAAAAGGTGAAATACGCGGGAAGAACATAGATGCAAATGCGATAATTGCCGCAATAATTAAAGCACCAATTAATACTGGCATCTTCATCGTACCTTGCGACATCTGTATGTATGAATAGACAGACGTTGCAAGTAGCAAGATAAGCATAATGAACGTTTTGCCTACTGTTCCGCCAATAGTCATCGCAGAAGCACTTGCTCCTTCTTTACGAAATGCCTCTTTTTTCAACATTGGATTAGATGTTCTCATTTTTTCCCTCCTAAAATAGATTCTACCAATAGTGTAAAGTTTTTTTCTTTACTTTTCAATATATGCAGCTTGTTTTTATTTTAAACCTTCAACTATGTCTGATAGTTCACTCCATCGTTCCATCGTTTTTTCTAGATCTTCTTCTGTTTTTTGCTGCGCTTCAGACAATTCTTGAGCTTTCGTAAAATCAGAACCAACATTCGCAAGTTCTTCTCCAATCGATTCAAGTTTCTCTTCCAGCTCTGCAATTGTATCTTCAATTGTTTCCCATTCACGCTGCTCGTTGTATGAAAGTTTGCGTTTACGTTGCTGTTTCGGAGCTTCTTCAACTACTTTTTTCTCTTTTTGAACTTCCGCTTTCTCAATAAGTTCTCTCGTTTTTTCCATTTCTAAATAATCCGTATAGCTACCTAGAAATTCACGCACTTCTCCCTCGCCAGAGAAGATGAACAATTCATCTACCACTTTATCTAAGAAGTAACGGTCATGCGATACAGTTAAAACGACGCCTGGAAAATCTTCTAAATAATCTTCTAATACTGTTAATGTTTGTGTATCTAGATCATTTGTAGGCTCGTCCAGTAATAGTACGTTCGGTTCTCCCATTAATATACGTAATAAATATAAACGTCTTCTTTCACCACCGGATAGTTTACCAAGCGGTGTACCATGTGAATGTGGTGGGAATAAGAATCGCTCTAACATTTGCGATGCACCGATTACTTTTCCATCTGTCGTATGAATCACTTCCGCAATTTCTTTAATGTATTCAATCATGCGTTGATTTAAATTCATCTCTTCATTTTCTTGTGTATAATAAGCGATTTTTACTGTTTGTCCAACTTCGATTTCACCACTATCAGGAGATAGCTTACCTGCAAGCATATTTAATAGCGAAGATTTCCCGCTCCCATTCGCTCCAATAATTCCGATTCGATCGCCAGGTTTCACAATATGATTAAAGTTGTATAATACCGTTTTATCACCAAACTTTTTCGTTACATCTTTTAACTCCAATACTTTTTTTCCAAGGCGACTACCGCTAAGAGCAATATCAACTGACTGTTTTGCAGCTGGCCCTTCTTGCCCTTTTAGCTCTTCAAAGCGCTGAATACGTGCTTTTTGTTTTGTTGAACGAGCTTTTGCACCACGGCGAATCCACGCTAGTTCACGACGATATAAATTTTGACGTTTGGATTCTTGCGCAATTTCTTGTTCCTCACGCAATGCTTTCGCTTCTAAAAACGTACTATAGTTCCCTTCATAACTATACAGTTTTCCATTATCTAATTCGAAAATACGATTCGTCACACGATCTAAGAAATAACGATCATGGGTTACTAGTAATACTGCACCTGTATATCTTGCTAAATATTCTTCTAACCACTCAACTGTCTCATGGTCAAGATGGTTCGTAGGCTCATCTAAAATTAATAAATCCGGCGTTTCAATAAAACATTGTGCCATTGCAATACGTTTTTTCTGTCCACCAGATAGATTTCCAACAATTGCTGTAAAATCAGTAATTCCTAATTTAGTTAATAACGACTTTGCATTCGCATTTGCTTCCCATGCATTCATCGCATCCATGCGCTGTTGCACTGCAAATAATCGCTCTTGCACTTTCTCATTACTTGGATCTTTTTCAATATGCAGTAGCGCTTCTTCATATTCACGAAGTAAACGAATTAACGGCGTATCACCATGAAATACTTGCTCTAGTACCGTTAAATTCTCATCAAAATTTGGTTGCTGCGATAAATAACTAATCGTATAACCACGTGTATGAGTCATATCACCAGTGTCAGGAATTTCAGCCCCTGCAATAATTTTTAATAATGTCGATTTACCAGTACCATTTACACCAATAATTCCAGCACGTTGCCCTTCTGCAATACTAAATGATAATCCATCAAATAATGGTTTTTCTCCATAGGATTTCGATAAGTTTTCCACAGTTAACATTTTCATATTTGTGCATTCCACTCTTTCATAAATTGTTCAATAAACTGTTCCATATAACGATGACGAATTTCAGCCTCTTGTTTAGCTGCATTCGTATTCATTAAGTCTTTTAATTTTAAAAGTTTTTCATAAAAATGATTTAAAGATGGATCATTATTTTTTCTATATTCTTCTTTCGTCATCATTTCACGTGGCGGAATAGTTGGGTCATACATTAATCGTCCTTTCGCTCCACCATATGCAAATGTACGCGCGATTCCAATTGCCCCAAGAGCATCTAGACGGTCCGCATCTTGAACAAGTTTTCCTTCTAGTGAATCAACTGTCCCGCCATGGCCACCTTTATAAGACATATTGGTGATAATATGAAGAATATGTTTACTTTCCTCTTCGTCAACACTTAACTCTTCTAACCAATCAGAAACTTTTTTCAATCCTGCTTCTTCACTTTCATTTAACTTTTCATCTGCCACATCATGAAGTAATGCTGCCATTTCAATTATAAAACGATTTCCACCTTCCTGCTCAGATAAAGAAATCGCCAGTTTATGTACACGTTCAATATGATACCAATCATGCCCACTGGCATCTTTTTCTAAAATATGTTTTACAAAAGTAATTGTTTTTTGAATTTTTTCTTGTTTTGTCATTTTATCTTCACCCAGTTTCTTATTGTAACACGCCCGCATTTTTTCATCACATATTTTCTTGTCCGCCCATACACTAGGTGGTAGGCACCATCATGAAGGAGGAATAAACATGTTCTATAATAATCAACCGCCTTACCCACAACAACCATTTTATCCTCAACAACAGGAACAGAGATACACAGAACAGTATGAGGATCAAGAATTACAACAGCAAGAACAAAATTCATATGCAACACCACAAAATCAAGAGACTGAATATCAGCAAAATCCATATGATACACACCAAAATTATGCATATCCTCAAAACCCATATGTAGCACCACAAAATCAACCACAACAATATCAACAAAATCCATATACAGCTCAACCGCAATATCAACAGCAAATGTATCAACCAAACTACGATGCACGTGTCTCACCACCAAAACCACCAACACTTGACCCGACGCAACCACAAATTTTACCACCTGGACCAACATTCGATATTACACAACCACAAATCTTACCACCTGGACCTATTACTGAACCAACACAACAACAAATCCAGCAACTTGTCGGTACACAGTTCTTACCGTTTAAAAAACCTGTACTAGATTTCGTAAAGCCTTGGGTAGATTACGGCTTAAATGAAGCGAAACATACATCACACAAACATGCTTTAACTGAGGTTGCTGCAATTATGTTCTTAGTTGGTAAAGGATTCAACCCAACGATTGCTCATTATATTGTTGAATCTTGGGAGAAGAACGAGCAGTTTTAAGGTTGTTCATTTTGCTTTTAGTAAAACTACAAAAGTGCCACAAATACCTGTTATACAAGTATTCATGGCACTTTTTATCCTTTTCGGCAAGAAGACTCCATCTGATTTGTGTTACGGGTGAAACCCAACAATTCAGGTGGAGATGAATTGCCATCAGAAGGTAGGCTGAACGCTTTTGTTTCGCTCGTAATAATTTTTGAGGGCGAATGTTTGTTTCTTTTTTTGTCTTACGATTGTTTTTATTTTATTGGTGAGCAAATAATACCCTTCTCTTTCTTTTAGTTTGTTTCAATTCTATATGTATTTGGCTTTTCTAAACCAACTTGAATTGCACCTTTTTGTTGGATTAAACAGAGAGTGGGGTTCTATATTTAATAAGAATCCCATTAGAGATACACTATATTTTTTATAAACCATACCACCATCTCTAAAGTTTGATATAATCATACAGTTATTAATAGCAACTAGGGAGATATACAGCATGAACAATACAAATATGCCAAAAGAAATAGAAACGGCTAAGCGGACTCCATTCGCTTCGATACCGAAGAAATTCATCGGTATTGGTAAGATTGTAAAAAAACAAACAAAAGTGGAGCGTCCTACATTAACCCAAGACGAACAAGAAATTATTGAAAACAAGTTATTATGTGCGTACCTTTCTGAAGAGAAGATATCAATTACTTACTATAGAGATGGTCATTTGCTAACTAGATATATGACTGTAACTGACATAAATCCGATAAAAAATTTAATCACTTGTACTGATACATCCTATAACAGAATTTTTCTTAATTTTATAGATATAATTGATTTAAGCTAAAAACATAAAGCTTTCCAAATACAGCCGGAATATCAGACTTTGAAATAGAAAATCTAAAATTAAGAGACAGTACTATGAAGGTTATGAGATCTATTTTAATGCGTTTCGTTTACTTATTAAAATCATAAACCCTATATGAAAGGCATTATCTAAAAATAAATTCTAATATGTATACATAAAATGTAAAACGAAAAAACTAGTGTATGACGCAAATAACAAGATAAAACTATTATGTTATAAAAAAGTACACCTCTCAAATGAGGTGCACTTCCTTTCGAAAATGGGCTTTTTATTGCTTCATATATCATCCTTTTCAAAATTCCTTATATTATTGTCCTCTACTAAGACCTTTTCTTTCTAGGACCTACAATTAATTTAATTGCTGTTCTTTCTTGGTTATTAATAGAAATCTCTTGAAATGCTGGAACGAATGCCAAGTCAACGCCACTTGGAGCAACAAATCCTCTTGCAATCGCAATTGCTTTAATTGCTTGATTTAAAGAACCAGCCCCAATCACTTGAATTTCCACACTACCATTTGCTTTTAGTACACCTGCTATTGCACCTGCAACTGAATTTGGACTTGATTTTGAAGATACTTTTAATATATTTTCCATGTACGTTGCTCCCTCTATTATTTAATTACTCTTTCGTTACAAATTAAAATATTTTAACGTATCTTTAACTACTATTCACACCAAAAGCAAACGATGCTATATACCTACATTCATTCGATACTTTCCGTCTTCTTCCTGCCCAACTATATAAATAAAAAGTAATTATTAAAATCTAATCATTCTTACTTCTCCACATAAACCGACTTAACAATCGTACGCTTATAAGGTTTTCCTTCTTTATTCATCCCCTTTATATCCATCGTAACGTTATATACTCCTGATTGTTTTATATCTTTCAAAGCACCTGTAAATGTATTTGTATTAACATTTTGTAATGTATTAGATTCAGATACTAGCTTTCCTTCTTTATTAACGACCCTTACTGTTATTGAAAGATCACCTTTCATTTCAGGTGCTGTAGGTGATTTTTTTAGCTTATACTCTGATTTATTTACTTTGACTTTTGATGGCATTTGAAGAACGAATGGCGCATCATTTTTGTAATCACTTAAAATCAGATACGCATCTTTCTGCTGCTTCGTCATCATTTTAACTTTCCATTCTCCTGCTTCCATTTTATCAAATTGAAAAGTTTTAATTGTTGCCCCATTAAAGAAAGATTCACCTTCGCCAGTAGTTACAGCACTATCTTTATTTGTATACACTTTTCCTTTTGGAGATATCATTTGTATTTCTGCATCGGCAGAAGCTGTTAATACAGAAACGATCCCTTCCGCCTTTTTATCAACGGCTACAGTTTGCTCGATCCACTGATTTTGTGGCAATTCTCCTCCTAAAATACTTTGATTAGCAGTTGTATTTAATTGTTCTATATTTTCTTCTGAACTATTATTTGGTGCCACTAAAGCTGGTATAGTTACATTTGCATTACGTAAATATGGTTCAATTCGCGAGAAAACAGCCGATCCTTTTCGTATATTGTCATGATCAAACTTTGAATCTGTAAATAAATGTGTACCGTACGGTAATTTCGCGCTCCATTCATTTACTAATCCATCATTCGAACCGTACGATGACAAATATAATCCGCCCATAGATAAAGCAGAAAATACTGGTCCCCAACTTGTACCAGTAGCTGTATAGTAACGATTTAATTTAACCGCTGGATTATTGTCTATCGTTGAACGAAATTTTGCCATTTCCCCTATTTGTAACGAGTACGTACCATCATCTTTTTGACCTAATATAGAAGCGAGCCATCCCGCCCACCAACTATACGATAAGTCCGCTAAATTTGATCCGTGATGCGGCGTAGCAAGGGTAACCACATTTCCAACAAATCGATTCGCACCATATCCCACTAATGCCGCTTGTGTATCAATGCCACCTTTACTATGCGCTACAATATTAACTTTTTTGCCGAAATGATTATATATTTCTTCAAGTTTTTGTGCTAATAATTTTCCATTATCCCATTGACTAGCGGATCCTTTCCCCGCAGCATCATATAATTGAATAAATACAGTTTGATAACCAGCTTTCAAAGCATAGTCATACATATCATTCATATCGTGATATACTGTCTTTCCATACCAACTATCTGCATTACCATTCCTTCCTTGCACAAAGAGAATTGGAGGTTTATTCTCATCATAATTAGCTGGTTTTTGACCTAAAAACCAATCACCAGGTGTAAATACTTCTGTATCTGGAAATCCCATTTTAAGCTCTTTTACTTCTTCAGCCATTACCTTCGCGCTCATAACCATTGGACCCATAATAATAAATGCGAGAAGTAATAACATACACCTTTGCAAAATCCTCATTAACATTCCCCCTTTTCTGAAAGGAAGTACTATTTTCACTCTATTTATTTCTAGCTTACTTTTGCAAGTACAATAAATAGTAACTATCCTTTCTTATGAAACGTTATTCTCCCAACCTTTACTCATTCCTGTTCTCAGCAAGCGCCTAAAAAATTTCTCAATATTTTTCTAGCTAAAAAAGCTGCGTATAAAAGGTCTATTTCATAACCTTTTATACGCAGCTTTTCATTTATAATTCAATAATATACTCTTCATCATATTTATCATATTGTAACCTTGATCCTATTTTTGATTCCGTAACTTGATCCTTTAAAAACGGTGCAGTCTCCATTTTGCTAGTTACAATTTCAATACCATATTTTTTTGTTAAATGAGCTAGCTCTATTAAAAACCATTCCCTTCGTAAGGTAACTGGGATATCAAATGTTCGTCTTTTCATATATAATAACACCTCTTTTATTTTCATAACCTAACAAAATATTACTGAATACATTTATGAAAACTATCATTCATCACTAACAACCAATGAAACATTATAGTATATGCATGTCCATTTCAAACGTGCTATTACAAAAATAACATTTTAGTTTACATAAAATAATTATGTAATAGTAGAAAAAGGCTTGTCCCCCTCTTTCTACTGTAGATACTTAAATTACGAACATCTTGGTACACCTAAAGCTAAAAACAAGCCTGCTACTCCTGCTGTAATTGGTACTTTTAACGTAATTACATCGTCTACTTTCGTTACTAAAAAGTACGCATTACCTTCTTGCAATATACAATTCACTAATAATTGGAATTCCATTCATATCTCCTCCTTTCAATCGATATACTATAATTTATGAAATTTCTTTCAAAAAGTAATAGGATTAACATCTATTTTTCTTTATATATAAATAAAAAACTTTTTAATTGTTAAAAATATCAATTTTCTAAATTCATATAAAAACGTGTAATCTCCAATAAATTCCTATATAATCAATAAAGAAAATCTTACAAATGGAGGTATAAAAATGGCTTTTTTGAGTAATATTGGTGGAGCATTATTTTTAATTGCTATCATTCTTTTAATCTTATGTATTATTTCATTCTTTAAGAAAAATGGAAAAGCAAAACAATATGGTCGTCCTACTGTTATTCTTTTTATGATTTCAATTATCTTAGTAGCGACTGGTACAACAAAATCTGAACATCCAGTTATCGCATTTTTTGCAGTTTTAAGTTTTATACTATTTATCTTCTTCCTTGTGCTAGCCATTTTATCTGTAATTAAAAAAACAGGTGTTGCTAAAAAACAATTTATTATTACAGCTGTTTTATTTGTCGTTTTCGTTGTACTATCAGGTATTTCAGCTCCTGCTTCTGAAACAACAACAGCAACTAGTAAAAAAGTTGCATCTAACAATGAAGAACAAAAAGATAGCGAAAAGAAAAAAGAATTAGAAAAGAAAGAAGCGGACGAAAAAACTCGTAAGCAAGAAGAGGAAAAACGTCAAGCCGACGAACAGGCCCGTAAGCAAGAGGATGAGAAGCGCCAAGCTGAAGAACAAGCTCGTAAGCAACAAGAAGAACAGCAACGTCAGGCTGAAGAACAAGCTCGGAAACAACAAGAAGAGCAACAACGTCAGGCTGCGGAACAAGCTCGCAAGCAACAAGAAGAGCAACAACGTCAGGCTGCGGAACAAGCTCGCAAGCAACAAGAAGAGCAACAAAAGGCACAACAAGCTCAAACACAGCCAGCTGCTGGAAATACTAGTAATACATACTACAAAAATTGTACTGAAGTTAAAAATGCTGGAAAAGCTCCTTTATATAAAGATCAACCAGGATATAGCCGTAAACTAGATAGAGACGGCGATGGAGTTGCATGCGAAAGATAGTAAAAAAGAAGCCTATACGAGGCTTCTTTTTTACTGTAATGTTTTACATTTTCTATTACTTAAAATAAATTTCGTTTGATTGTTTTCAAAAATGACACATAATAAGTGATTTATATCACCACACTCATTTTCATATATTGCTATTCTTAGTTTAGTTATCACATTAAACTTTATGGAGGCATTCATATGGAACATACATTTACTGAGACTTCTATTGTCGGTGAGATTGTCACACAATTTCCGAAAGCTAGTGATCTTTTTAAATCATATAGAATAGATTTTTGTTGTGGTGGAAATAAACCACTTATTGATGCAATTAATGAAAGAAATTTATCTGCAACAGAGGTAATTACAGAGTTAAATACGCTTTATCATAAAACGAAACTATTAAACGAGTCTGAAATTGATTGGAAAAATGCATCTTATCGTGAATTGATTGATTATGTTATAAATAAGCATCATCGCTATTTAAATGAAGAATTACCACAGTTAAGTCCATATGTGACGAAAGTATTGCGCGTTCATGGGGCGAGTCAACCTCATTTAGCCCAAATCCATAAGCTATTTCATGAACTAAAGATGGAGCTAGAGCAACATTTAATTAAAGAAGAAACAGAAGATTTCCCGTTAATTTTAGAATTCGAACAAAATCCAACTGATGAAAACTATGCAAAACTACGCAAAGTAGTAGATGAGTTGGAGAATGAACATAACCACGCTGGAAATATTATTAAAGAGCTTCGTAAAGTGACAAATGACTTCACTCCACCAGAAGGTGCTTGTGGTACTTATCGACTTGTTTATCAGCGTCTTGAAGCTCTAGAATCTGATTTATTTGAGCATATTCATTTAGAAAATAACATTTTATTCCCGCGTGCAATTACGAAAGCATAAATAAAGCGCAGGACATGAGTATATATGCTCATGTCCTGTTTTTTTGTTGTGTGAAAACTATTCACACTTCCCTCCCCACACAAATCCGAATTTTAACAATTTGTGAATCATTATAAAGCTGTGATAAATGTCACATCTCCCCCTCTTTTCATTTTCTATAATGGAAATATAATTCTTTGTTCAACATTTCACATAAAAGGGGAAATGAATATGAAAAAACGTTTAGTTATGATCGGAAATGGTATGGCTGGAATACGCTGTATGGAAGAAATATTAAAACATGATAGTGGTTCATACGAGATTACTATTTTTGGAGATGAACCGCATCCAAACTACAATCGTATTATGCTCTCCCACGTTCTACAAGGTAAAACAAATATGGAAGATATCATTATGAATGAATATGGGTGGTACGAAGAAAATGGAATAACTTTATATACAAACGAAAAAGTACAAAGTATTGATCGAGAAGAAAAAGTCATTGTCACAGAAAGAAACCGTACTATTACATACGACAAACTCATTATCGCAACAGGATCTAGTGCTTTTATATTACCCGTTGAAGGTTCCGCACTTTCTGGTGTAACAGGATTTCGGACAATTGAAGATACACAGTTTATGATCAATACTGCTAAAGAAAAGAAAAAGGCTGTTGTCATTGGTGGTGGATTACTTGGTTTAGAGGCCGCAAGAGGTCTTATTGACTTAGGGATGGACGTACATGTTGTTCATTTAATGCCAAACTTAATGGAGCAACAACTAGATACGAAAGCCGCTTCTCTATTACGCGAAGATTTAGAAGCGCAAGGCATGAAATTTCTAATGGAAAAGAAAACTGTAAAAATTCTTGGTACAGACCATGTTGAGGGCATTCAATTTGAAGATGGTGAAGTTATAGATTGTGATTTAATCGTAATGGCTGTCGGCATACGCCCAAATACCCAATTAGCAAAAGATGCTGGTTTAATTGTAAATCGCGGCATTGTAGTCAACGACTATATGCAAACAAATGATGAATCTATTTATGCAGTTGGAGAATGTGCAGAACATGGAGGCATTGCATATGGACTTGTTGCACCTCTTTATGAACAAGGAGCAATATTAGCAAAACATATTACGAATTTACAAACTGATGGATATACAGGCAGTGTCGTCGGTACGCAATTAAAAGTTGCAGGCTGTGATTTATTCTCTGCTGGTCAAATTTATGAAGATGATCAAACGAAAGCAATATCAATCTTTGATGAATGTAAACGTTCCTATAAAAAAGTATTAATTCGTGACAATAAAGTCGTCGGTATCGTTTTATATGGTGATACAGCTGATGGTACACGCCTCTTTAGCATGTTAAAGAAAGAAGAAGATATACAAGAATATACACCAGCTTCCCTTCTTCACAAAGCTGGTGAAGAAAGTGAACTCAACGTTGCTACTATGAGTGCAGATGACACAATTTGCGGATGTAATGGCGTTACGAAAGGCGCAATCGTTCATGCCATTTTAGAGCAAGAGTTAACTACTTTTGAAGAAGTTAAAGGATGCACGAAAGCCGCAGGATCTTGTGGTAAATGTCGTCCGCTTGTGGAACAAGTTTTATCTCATACACTTGGAGATGCTTTTGATGCCTCAGCACAGTCTACCGGTATGTGTGGATGTACAACTTTATCACGTGATGAAGTCGTAGCTGCGATTCATGAGAAAGGTTTAAAATCACCAAAAGAAGTACGAAATGTTCTTGGTTTTGCACATGAAGATGGCTGTTCGAAATGTCGACCGGCTTTAAACTACTATTTACGCATGGTGATCCCAGAAGAATATGAAGATGACAAAGCGTCCCGTTTCGTTAATGAAAGAATGAATGGTAATATCCAGCACGACGGTACATTCTCCGTTATTCCACGTATGTACGGAGGCGTTACAACAGCAGATGATTTAATGAAAATTGCTGAAGTTGCGAAAAAGTACGATGTCCCTCTTGTGAAAATTACAGGTGCGAGCCGCATCGGCTTATATGGAGTTAAAAAACAAGATTTACCTAACGTATGGGCTGACTTACATATGACTTCGGGATATGCGTATTCAAAATCGCTTCGTAATGTAAAATCATGTGTTGGTTCTCGCTTCTGCCGTTTCGGTACGAAAGATTCATTAGGACTTGGTATATTACTTGAACAATCATTAGAAATGGTAGATACACCTCATAAAATGAAGATGGGTGTAACTGGCTGTCCACGTAACTGTGCGGAAGTACTGACGAAAGATTTTGGCGTTGTTTGTGTCGAAAATGGATACCAACTTTATATTGGTGGAAATGGTGGTACAGAAGTACGCGAAGCTGATTTTGTAATGATCGTCCCTACTGAAGACGATGTCCTTCGTATCGCTACAGCTTACATGCAATATTATCGTGAAACTGGTATTTACGGAGAACGTACTGCCTACTGGACAGAACGATTAGGCTCCGATCACATAAAAGAAATACTGCAAGATACGAATATGGTCACTACTCTAAATGAACGTTTCCAAACAGCCCGTAGCACATATACAGAAGCATGGGGACAAGCACTAGAAACGAAATCATTAAAAGCGATGTATGAAGTAGAAACTGTAAAATAAGGAGCCGTGATTCATATGTTACAAGCGAAAGAAAAAATAAAAGTAATGCGTGCAGAAGACCTTCCTGTTCAAATTGGTAAAGAGGTGCAAATGAAAGGTATATCTATCGCCCTATTCCGCCTTTCAAATGGCGATATTCGAGCTGTAGAAAATCGTTGCCCTCATAAAAACGGACCATTAGCCGAAGGAATTGTATCTGGTGAATTCGTCTTTTGTCCACTACATGATTGGAAGATTTCATTAGTAACAGGTGAAGTTCAAAAACCTGACGACGGTTGTATTCAAACATACGAAGTAGAAATTATTGATGGTGACATTTATATAAAGTTCAACTAATCGGGCTTTTACGGGCAGTTAATCCCCACATAACTACTTTGCTTCCGCTGAATTTTGAGGTGGGGGTCTTACTGTCCGTTAAAGCGGGATAAACATGTAACTTACGAAAGGAAGCCTCCCCCTGGCTTCCTTTCGAATAAAAATAGACGAGGTGCGAATATGAACGGATACGTATATTTAGTAGGTGCAGGGCCAGGTGATGAAGGGCTTATTACAAAAAAAGCGATAGATTGTTTAAAGCGTGCAGATGTTGTCTTATATGACCGCTTATTGAACCCCGCCTTTCTTAGTTATACGAAAGAAACATGCGAACTTATTTATTGTGGAAAAATGCCGAAGAATCATATTATGCGACAAGAAATGATTAACGCACATCTTCTTCAATTTGCGAAAGAAGGTAAAATCGTTGTCCGCTTAAAAGGCGGAGATCCATCTATTTTTGGTCGTGTTGGTGAAGAAGCAGAAACTTTAGCAGAAGCAAATATTCCATACGAAATTGTACCAGGTATTACGTCTAGCATCGCCGCTAGTATTTATGCAGGTATCCCCCTCACCCACCGTAACTACAGTAATAGCGTCACTTTATTAACTGGACATGCAAAAGGTCCTTTAACTGATTATAGAAAATATAATTCATCCCACAATAGTGACACAATCGCCTACTACATGGGTATAAAAAACTTACCTACAATTTGTGAAAACTTACTACAAGCAGGAAAGAAAGAAGATACGCCGGTTGCAGTCATTGAATGGGGTACAACTGGAAAGCAGCGCGTCGTCACAGGGACACTAGCAACCATTGTTCATATCGTCAAAAACGAAAGTATTTCTAATCCTTCTATGACAATCGTTGGCGATGTCGTTTCCTTACGTAAGCAAATCGCTTGGAAAGAAGATAAGCCATTGCATAGCAAAAAAGTTTTATTTACCTCTGCAACAAATAAAGACAGTTCAATAAAACAAATGTTACAAGCATATGGTGCAGAAATATATCAAATTCCAACTTTCAAAAAGAGAGAATACACATTAACCACTGAACAAATCAATGAGATTTTCAACGTGAACCGTCTTGTATTTTGTTCAGCTGAAAGTGTAGAAATTTTAATGCAGTCATGCGCTAAACATCATAAAGATATTCGTTCCTTACAAGCGGAACTACAGTATATGAACTCCTCCGTTCAAGAAAAGTTAATGCAATTTGGCTTATTAAGTAAACCTGCAGAATTTTCTTCTCATACAACGGTTTATTTAGGTCGAAATATTAACCGAGTTGCTTTTATTCAAGAAAAAATGGGTGCAGGTTCTTATATGATGACTCATGAATTTACAATTGATCATCGCTTTGATGAAATTCATTCACGTATGCTCTCTGAATTTTCATGGGATAGCATTGTATTTGAAGGACGCGCTTCAATTGATACGTTTCTATCAGAAGTAAAACGCCTTGGTTTTAGCGATATTCTTACTCTTCCATTCTCGTATACCGATGTTCCAACTTTACACTATGCAAATAAAGTCGGGTTTCATAATGTAGATCATCAATTACAAAAATTTATTATGAAGAAGGATATGGTGGCACAATGAAAGGAATTGTATATGTTGGACACGGTAGCCGACTACAAGAAGGTAACGAACAATTCATTCACTTTATTCAATCTGTTATGAAAGAACGTAACGAAAAGATTCAAAAAATAGCTTTTCTTGAACTAACAACACCTACCATTTCGGATGCAGTTACAGAAACGATACTAGAAGGCGCAACTGAAATAATAATTGTACCTGTTTTATTATTTGCGGCAGCTCACTATAAACGTGATATTCCTTTTGAAATAGAACAAATGCAAAAGAAATATCCACATATAACATTTTCAGTTACACCACCTTTTAGTACGCATCCACATATGGTTGAACTTGTAGTGAAAAGAATACGTGAAACTATGCCAAAGCAAAGTAGTAGTGTCTTACTCGTAGGACGAGGTAGCAGTGATCCGCAGCCTATACATGAGTTACAACAAATCGGAGCAGCTGTCGAACGGAAGCTCGGCATGCCAGTATCGTGCTCCTTTTTAACGAAAGGAACTCCCTCTTTTACTACTGAGCTCAAGACTATAACATCGACTGCATCCCATGTATACGTCATGCCATACCTTCTCTTTACCGGATTGTTGCTTCAAAAGATTAAGTTACATACACAAAAATATGCTTACATTACAACTTGTAACTGCCTTCAGTTTGATACATATATGAAATTAACATTATTAGAACGAATGGAGGAATGTGTGTATGTATGATATGTATCCTCTTATGTTTAATTTAAATAAAAAAATGGTCGTTATAGTTGGTGGAGGTAAAATTGCATATCGAAAAGCGTCTGGATTAAAAGATACAGGCGCTTTTGTCACCGTTATTAGCCCAGAAATTTGCGAGGAAATGAAGGAACTCCCTTATATTACTTGGAAGCAAAAAACTTTTAGTAATGATGATATTACAGATGCTCACCTTATTTATGCAGCTACAAATCATCACGATGTAAATATGATGGTCAAACAATCCGCACATGATTTTCAATGGGTTAACGTTGTAAGTGATGGTACAGAATCATCATTTCACACACCTGGCTTTATAAGAAATAATGAATATGTTGTCACTATTTCAACTTCTGGTAAAGATCCATCGTTTACGAAGCGTTTGAAGCAAGAATTAACGTCTATACTTCCTAAACTTATAAAAAAGATTTCTCGTACACACAAATTGTAAACTATTTCTTAGCTAAAATAGTAATTACCTTTGGACAAACGTTTTTTAAGGACGTTTGTTCTTTTTGCTTTCGTTTCGTTTTTTAGGCTCAGACAAACAATTAGACAAGAATCTGTGAAGAAAAATAACGGCTGTAAACGATACCTAATATATGAAAGACTGTTTTTTTCTCATATCGATAGAATCCCCTTCCATCATTCACCACCTCAAATCTATTCGTTTTTGCACGTATATTCAAAACAAAATATATGACAAATAAATAACGACAGTTACTGTAACAATGCTGAAAAGTGTTGAAAATAAAACGATTTGTGCATGTAGTTCAGGCTCTATTTCATACTCCATAGCAATGGTTGATGTATTTCTTGAAGTAGGAAAAGAACTTGCAATAAATAATGATTGTGCAACAATACCATCAATATTTAGTAGGTAGATTATGGCAAGTGCTAATAATGGTCCCATCAGTAACCTTCCAATTAAAGCCCATGTTATGACTCGATGGAAAAAATTAAGCTTAATGTTGGATAATTGAGCTCCTAGCAATATGAGTGCTATTGCAACAAAACCATTCGCAAGCTGATTAAGAGGTAGAAAGATAGAATTAGGTAATTGAATTGTAAAAGATTGAAAGAGAATCCCTAATACGAGCGCATGAAATACAGGCAGTCTTAGAAATGATTGAATAATACCCCCGATTGTTTTTGTTGCTGATAGTAAGTTATATATCCCATATGAATAAGTTAAAAGATTCTGGAAAATCACAATGAAAATCTGAATGGAAATCCCCACTGGATTGTGACTGAAAATCAATTGACTTACGGGTAACCCATAATTACCAGAATTCATTAACGAAATGCTATTTTTTAGAGCTGCACTTTCTCCTTTTTCTAACTTTAATATTTTTGAAATGAAATGACTTACTATGATCAGACTCAGACTATAAAGCATTAAATAATATATTATTTGGAGCAATAAATCTATTTCTATACGAATGTCATATATATTCACAAATACAGCCGCTGGCATTAAGCAATAAGTAATAAGTGTAGATAGCTGCTTTAAGTTAAATTGAAACTTTCTTTGTAAGATTGCACCAATTAGCATCAATATTAATATTGGTAATATCACGTCTAATATAATAAAAACAAACATGTAAAACCTCATTCTAAATATATTTTAGTTGGATTAAACGCTTTACTAAATATGGACCACATTTAATTCATCGGAAAACATCCTTAATTCTCGATAATCAGAAAACTAAAAAGAACACTATGAAAATGCACATCAAAAACTCTTATTTCCCTCCCCTCTCTTTAACATATCAAATATAACCCATAAAGAAAATTATGGATTATTTATACCAATTTATAATTTTATCTTATCAACCTAAACTGTATTCTTTAGTTTAAGTGTACTATTTCACAATGTCCATTAGCCTTACTAAAAGAACCGTCCCAAAATACTTTAGGACGGTTCTTTTTCTTTATTAATGATTCTTTAACATTACTAACAACTTCTCTTGACTATACATCCACACTGTAATGATTAAACAAGCAAGCGCTACTTCTGATAATGCCATAAATCCAATTGCATAATGACCTGTTAGTTGGAATAGTGACGTTAAAATTAGCGGCGGGAAAAATCCTCCTAGTCCGCCTAAAGCTGAAACGAGTCCATTTACAATACCAGCTTGTTCTGAGAAATACATTGGAACAAGTTTGAAGATTGTACCATTACCGATACCTGCACAAAATGCGACTAGTAGACAACCAAATGTATACACGTTCATGCTTGGCATAAATGATAAAATAATACCTGAAAGTGTTAAACCAATAAAAACGAAGATTAATATTTTAAATGGATTAAACTTATCACCGAGCCAACCGCCAACTGGACGCATAATTGTTGCTAATACGATGAATCCTGCTGTCCTCATACCTGCACCTACTTTTTCTAGTCCGAAATGAGATACTAAAAAGTTTGGTAAATATACTGTAAATGCGACAAATGATCCGAATGTTAAAAAGTAAAAGATACATAAAAACCAAAGTTTCTCATTTTTATATACACCTTTTATTTGTTCCATTAATGGTGTATTCACTTTTTTCTCTTTACGATCACCTAATAAAAAGTTCATAAGTGCAAATGCTGCAAGTAAAATTAAATAACATTGTACAGTTGTTCTCCAACCAACTGAAGTTGCAATGACAGGTGCTAAGAAAGAAGTAATCGCTGTTCCTGCGTTACCTACACCGTAAATACCATTTACAAATCCATGACTCTCTTTTGGGAAGTATTTCGGTAAAGAAGTTACCCCTACGGAGAATACAGCGCCACCGATTCCTACAAATAGTCCACCAATAATTAAATCCATCATTGAATTAGCGACACTAATATAAAAAACAGGGAATAATAATAGAATAAAACTAATAAAGAATAATTTTCTTGCTCCGAAACGATTCGTCCAATAACCAATTGGAATGCGAAGAATAGAACCTAAAATAACGGGAACTGCTGTAACCATAGAAATTTGCCCCGCAGTTAATGGAATATCCGCTTTAATATATGGCATTAATGATGATAAAATAACCCATACCATAAAACCGATAACTAGATTGGAAGTTTGTAAACTTAATTGAAAATTAGGACTTTTCATCCTGTTCCCTCCTATGTATTCGTAGTTATATTAATTCCCTCCAGTCTAATCACGTACTCACATGATTAGACTGAAAAGAATCAACCACCACTTACTGGTGGAATCATTGCTACGACATCACCAGTTTGAATGGTGTCATCATCATTTGCATACTCTTCATTTATCGCAACCATAATGTCGTTTGAAATTGCTACGTTGTATTCCCGAGCTAGAACTTCCTTTAATTCAGCAACCGTAATCTTTTCACAATCTATTTGCAAAACTGACTGACTTGCCTCTTCTTGTAAATGTGCAAATAATAATACTTCAATCATATTCTCATCTCCTTTCCAGGCTCGCCATTACTATATGCTGTTTTCTCTAACTGATCGCCTATCCACGATTCACCATCTTCCCAAAACTCTTTCTTCCAAATCGGAACAATTTGTTTTATTCGTTCCATAATGTATTCGTTTGCTTCATATGCAGCTTTCCGGTGTGGTGTAGAAACAGCGATGACAACAGCAAGGTCCGAAATTTGTAATGTACCAATGCGATGCGTAATCGCCACGTATGTTCCAGGCCACTTCTCCTCTACTTCGGTGCCAATCTTCTCAAGCTGTTTTTCTGCCATCGTCTTATAAGCTACATACTCTAAATATAGTGTACGGCGGCCTTTCGTAAATTCTCTGACAGTACCGATAAAAGTAGTAACAGCACCACACTCCCTCCGAATTACTTTACTTGTAACTTCTTCAATTGAAATCGGTGTATCAATTATTTCATAATACGTATGTGTCATCTTGCACCTCTTATCTTTGTATAGGGCGTACTCTGCCGAGAAACTATCAATCTATTTTTCTATTACTTGTACGATCGAAGCGGTTCTTTCCATGGCCACTCACTTCCTACATTTGATTCTAATAACAGTACCGAAATCGTTATTCCTGCTTCAAATCCTCTCGTTCCTCCCGGCAAGACAATAAATGCGTTTGCATCTGCAAGCGAAGAAATTGCACTAGATTTATCTAAGCCGACTGGTGTAACTTGCAATTGACCATCTACAATTTCTACTCTCCCTCTTACAAACCGAGTAAATGGATTTGCTTTCAGAAAGTCCTTCTGTAAAATTGCCTCTTCACGATATACATGTGGATCTTTCTTATGCAAATATGTTTGAATGACTGGCCGAACATATAATTCATATCCAACATAACAAGCAGAAGGATTCCCAGATAAACCAAATAATAGTTTTCCCTCTAACTCAGCTACAGTTGTCACACTTCCTGGTCGCATCGCTATTTTGTTAAAAAGTACATTAGCTTGTAATCTCTCATAAATAGCAGGTAAATAGTCATAGTCTCCTACTGAAACGCCACCAGTTGTAATTAATATATCAACTTCTTTTATCGCTTTTTTTACATTGTTATAACACGTCTCAAAATCATCAGCGAATTGTCCATAATATTTGACAACTCCGCCTACTCGTTCAATTTGAGCAGCTATCATATAGGAGTTACTATTTCGAATCTTCCCTATCTTTAATTGTTCATGTACTTCGAGCAATTCACTTCCTGTTGTTACAATTCCAATAACTGGATGCCTTATAACATGTATAGAACTATAACCAAACGTAGCAAGAAGCGCTGCTACTCCAGGGTTAATAACAGTCCCTTTTTTCACAAGTACGGTATTTTGTTTTACATCTTCTCCTTTAAAAGAAATATTATCACCAGGAACAAAAGGACGTTTTAATTTCATATAAGTCTTTTCGTTTTCTTCAAATCCTTCTGTTAGTTCTAGCATAACAACAGCATTACACCCGGCTGGAATTGCAGCTCCAGTCATAATACGCACAGCTTGAAATGCTTTCACTTCTTTTGTAAAAACAAATCCTGCCCCAATTTCACCAACCACTTCAAATTGTATTGGGTTACTGCTACCGGCTTCTTTTGTATCTTCTGCTCGAATTGCAAACCCATCATATGGGGAGCGATCAAAATGCGGGACATCATGATCCGCAATGACATCTTCTCCAAGAGTTCTTCCGTAACTTTCTATAAGAGAAACCTCTTCTATGTCACCTTGATGAGCGTATTCCATTACTCGTGCAACTGCTTCTGTGACTGGAATTGGATTACGTTTTAATAACATTCTTTTTTCACCTCATTTTGATAAAGAGAAACTCGCCTTCTATTCATCCTATATACTTTGTATACAATCTTTTTGCCAGTTTCGTATCATTTGTCCCATGAATAAACGCCCTACCATCTGTAAATAAAACAAAACGATATTCATCAACTAGAAATGATAGAAGATATGGCGTTTTTATGACACTCATACTTTTTTGTAAGCGCTTTTTAATTTCTTCTAAATTAAGAATCTTCTCTATTCCTGGACGGATTTGAACTGTATTCCTTCCACATAACACTTCAGTTTTCATCTGTGCTTCAAATGTTAAACTTGGGTACGTGCGTACATTTCCACAAGATGGACATGTACTTTTCTTCTGTCTATTTACTTTTAATGAGAGATATTGATTGTTCCATATATCAAATGATAACATTGTTCCTCGCAATGTCTGAAAATCATCCACCAATATTTTCATCGCCTCTGTCACTTGGTGAGCAACGACCATTTGTACAGCTGGCTGAATGATTCCTGCTGTATCACATGTTGCACCTCCCATAGGATGATCCATTAGGCAACGGAAACATGGTGTTTTCCCAGGAAGGATTGTATACGTTACACCGTAACTTCCAATACATCCACCGTATATCCAAGGTATATTTTCTTTTTGTGAAATATCATTTATAAGTAAGCGTGTATCAAAATTATCAGTCGCATCTAAAATAAGGTCCACTTCTTGTATTAATTTTTCCATTTCTTGCATTGTGACATCCGTTACAGCTGGCACGATTTCTACTTCAGAATTAATCTTCCTTAAATGTTCGGCCGCTGCAATTACTTTTGGCTTACACTGCTTCGCATCTTCTTCTGTATATAATTGTTGTCGCTGTAAATTACTCCATTCAACGTAGTCACGATCAGCAATTGTCAATTTCCCAATTCCCATCCGAACGAGCGCTTCTGCATTTGCAGCGCCAAGTGCACCTACACCGATTAAAAGCACGTGCTTTTCTCTTATTTTTCTTTGTCCTACTTCACCAATTCTAGAAAATAGCATTTGCCTTGAATAACGTTCTTGCATACGAAACCCTCCTTTCGTTATCCACCAATGTAAGACATTTCAACCTTTAGACGTTTATTTACACTTTCTGCTGTTCGTTCATCTGAATACCGATCTGTTCGAAATTCCCATGTATGTTGTAAAATTTTTAATAGTGAGGCATCAGAAATATTTTCTCGAAGAAGCGTTCGCAAATCCGTTCCTTGTGTTCCAAATAAACATGTAAAAAATTTACCGTCCGCCGAAATACGAGCTCTCGTACAAGAAGAACAAAATGACTCAGAAACAGAAGTAATAAAGCCAACCTCTGCATCGCTCCCTGCATATCGATACAATTTTGCTACTTCTCCAAAATAACGTGGTTTAACCGGATCAATTGGATATACACGATTAATTTTCTCTATTAATTGTTCCTTCGTAATAACTTGTTCAAAGTTCCATCCATTCGTACTGCCCACATCCATAAACTCGATGAAACGAAGCTGAATTTCTTGTTCTTTAAAGTAACGAGCCATAGGAAGAATCTGACTATCATTCATTCCTTTTTTTACGACCATATTTACTTTTACTTCTAATCCGGCTTTCTTCGCTGCTTCAATTCCTTTTAATACAGGTTTTGTACTTACATTTCGTCCATTAATTTTTTTGAAAACATGATCCTCTATCGCATCTAAACTAATATTCACACGTTTTAATCCCGCTTCTTTTAATAGCTTCGCTTGTTTTGCTAAATGAATACCATTTGTTGTAAGCCCAATATCCTTTAAGCCTTCCAGCTTTGCAAGTCTTGCAATTAACTTCGGTAAATCTTTACGTAATAAAGGTTCGCCACCAGTTAACCTAATTTTTTCAACTCCCATACTTATAAATAATTTTGCTAATCTTTCTATTTCATCGAACGTTAATAAAAACTCTTCCTGTAAAAAAGCGTAATCAGGTCCGAACACTTCTGCTGGCATACAGTACGTGCACCTAAAATTACAACGGTCAATAACTGAAATACGCAAATCTTGAAGTGGCCGCTCTAACGAATCTTTCATCTTCTCGTACATCTATATCCCTTCTTTTCTACTCAAATCCTTAGTAAGCTTTCATATTTTTTAATTGCTTTTATTATAAAAAAGAAGCTACATATTCAATGTGACTTTTCTCACATTACTTTCCCCATTCAAAAATTCTTCACAAATTTGTTCGCATTTTGTTCACATCTCCTTCCCAATAGCTATATACACGAAAATTCCCACTTAGAATCATTTAATCCATTGCGTAGTTTCTTAAAAATGAAAGATCATTTTTCCTGTACGGTCATTGAAATTTCACTTTTTTTCTAAAATATCTCTTGCATTTTCAACATACTTACATTCACAATAGGAGATGTATTGCTTAGAAGAAGAAAGGTGATTGCTGTGGCCAACAGTATGACATTATCTCAAGATTTAAAAGAATTACTTGCATCTGTTGAATATAAAATGCAAATTAAAAAAGGACGCTTTATTTTTCAAGAAGGTATGGAAGCAACAGAACTCTATATCGTCCACTCAGGAAAAGTACAAATTAGCAAACTAAGTGCCGACGGGCAAGAATTAACACTTCGTATTTGTTCGGCATACGACATTATTGGAGAATTAACATTGTTCACGGACAATGCCAAGTATTTATTAAATTCAAAATGCCTTGAAGATGTTGAAGTAGGAGTTATAAAGCGTGAAGCGTTAGAAAAAGCATTGCTCCAAAAGCCTGCTCTCGTATTTGAATTTATGAAATGGATTAGTGAACATTTAAGAAGAATGCAAACGAAGTTCCGGGATTTAGTATTACACGGCAAAAAAGGTGCCCTTTATTCTACTCTCATTCGAATGACAAATAGTTATGGTGTATTAAAAGAGAATGGGATTCTCATTGATTTACCATTAACGAATCAAGAACTTGCAAATTTCTGTGCAACTTCGCGCGAAAGTGTAAATCGAATGCTTAATGATTTAAAAAAACAAGGTACGATCTCTATTCACAAAGGAAAGATTACAATCCATGATTTACAATTCCTAAAATGTGAAATCGCTTGTGAAGATTGCTCTGCCTCTATTTGTAGCATTGAGTAGCATCTTATTTAGATGCTACTCTTTTTTCATACACTTTTATTTCCTATATAAAAAAACGAGGCCTTCCATTAGACCCCGTTTCATATTCATTCGTTTCTAGCAACTTTATTTTTTCAATTCATTCGGAATACGTCTTCTATAAATAACGTAACTGCGACTTAAATATTTGATTGGCGCACTAAACACATGCACTAGTCTTGTAAATGGCCATACTGCGAAAAGCCCCATCGCTGCAATAATATGAATTTTGAACCATACAGGTACTTCCATCATATATTCGACCTTTGGTTGGAAAATAAAGAGACTTCTGAACCAAGGACCGATCGTTGTACGATAATCAAACCCTTTTGAATCGATATTTAAAAATGTTGAAGAAAGTCCTGCTAGCATTACGATCAGTAATAAAATAAGCGCAATATAATCTCCCTTTGTACTCGTTGCAATGATGCGTTTTACTGTTACGCGGCGATACGTTAATATAATTAAACCGAGGATAGAAGCAATACCTGCTGGAAGCCCGAAACTAATTGCTACTATATGATACATATGCTCTGAAACACCTATTGAACGGTATACGGACTCTGGAATTAAAATCCCCATAACATGACCACCAATTACGAACATGATACCAAAGTGGAATAACAGACTTCCAATTCGAAGCATTTTCTTCTCTAATAGTTCACTAGATTTTGATGTCCACCCAAATTGGTCATAGTTATATCTAAAAACATGTCCACCGATAAAGATTGCAAAAATGATATAGGGAAACAACACCCATAGAAACTGATCCATCATTTTGACAACACTCCTTTCTAATTCGTCTGTACGCCCCATGTATCGATAGCGAGTAGAACAGCTGCAAGAATTGGTTCATACATACTGTCTGCTTCTCTTAATTGAACGTGTAATGCTTGTATGTTCTCCTTGTATTTACTCATAATCGGTTCGCTATCTTGCTCATTTGCATTTGCAAAAAACTCCAGCAAAAGTGGTAAATAATCAGGTAATTCTTTATCTGTTACGCTAAAACCGGATTTTTTATAATGCTGTTTTAACTCTAATAATTCAATACCTCTTTCCCTTTGCTCACCAGTGTTCATATAAGTTAAATACATATTGGTCTTTTTACCAAAATCGAATGTATATACGTAGCTATCAATTAATTGCTCATTCGTTTTATCCAGTGCTTGTTTTATAAATGCTGTAAGTACTCCTTTTACGTCTTCCTGTTCAATTGCTTCAACCTCTTCTTGTAATTCATTTAAAGCTTCTCTCCACCCTAATTCCGGGTAGGAGAGAAGGAATGAAGAACATGAAAAAGCAGTTTGTAAACTTTGTTTCATATTTTTCCACCCCCATTATTTAAGAAATTGTCGTGCAAGATCCTGGACCGCCTGCGAAAGATAAACCACAGCTTCCTTGTTCACTATATAAATCTGCAACTTGTTCACGGTGAGACGTCGGGATGACGAAACGGTCTTTATATTTAGCGATAGCAAGAAGACGATACATATCTTCTACATCTTCTTTCGTTAAACCGAGTTCTTTTAATACAGCTTCATTTGGTTCTTTATTAATTTGCAATGCTCTCATATGTGTTCGCATGACAGCCATTTTTTTCAATGTAAGACGAATGTGTGATTCATCTCCTGCAGTAAGTAAATTTGCTAAATATTGAATTGGAATACGCATATTATCAATAGCAGGGAAAATTTCTTCTGCTTGCCAGTTACTACCTTTCCCTTCCACCATATTCATAATTGGGCTAAGCGGTGGGATATACCAAACCATCGGCATTGTACGATACTCTGGATGAAGAGGCAAAGCAATTTTCCAATCGATAATCATTTTATAGATTGGTGACTGCTGTGCTGCTTTAATCCATTCTTCAGGAATACCTTGTTTCTTCGCTTCAGCTGCTACTTCTGGATCATTTGGATCTAGGAAAACAGTAAGCTGAGATTCATATAAATCTTTTTCATCTTCCACAGAAGCTGCTTCTTTTACTTTGTCAGCGTCATATAGCATTACCCCAATATACCTGATACGTCCTACACATGTTTCCGAACAAATTGTTGGCATACCAGCTTCAATACGTGGGAAACACATTGTGCATTTTTCAGCTTTATTTGTTTGCCAGTTAAAATACACTTTCTTATACGGACAAGACGATACGCAAAATCTCCAAGCACGACATGCATTTTGATCCACAAGAACAATCCCATCTTCTTCACGTTTATACATCGCGCCGGACGGACAAGACGATACGCACGATGGATTCATACAATGTTCGCATATACGTGGTAAATACATCATAAAGACGTTTTCAAAATCCGTTTTAATTTCTTCTTCCATTTTCTTCACGTTCGGATCTTGTAACCCTGTTATATGTCCACCAGCTAAATCATCTTCCCAGTTTGGACCCCATTCAATTTTGTCGATAAATTCGCCTGTAATTGCTGATTTCGGACGAGCAACTGGTTGATGCTTACGCTGCGGACTATTTGTTAACGTTTCATAATCATAGTTCCAAGGTTCAAAGTAATCATCAATTGTTGGTTGATCTGGATTGTGGAAAATATTCATAAGGCGTTTCATTTTCGAACCAGATTTCAGCTGAATTTCACCATTTTTCAACTCCCAGCCGCCTTTATATTTCTCCTGATCTTCCCATTGTTTCGGATACCCAATTCCAGGTTTCGTTTCTACGTTATTGAAGTACATATATTCAGCACCTGGACGATTTGTCCAGGTGTTTTTGCATGTTACGCTACAAGTATGACAGCCGATGCATTTATCTAAGTTCATTACCATTCCGACTTGCGCTTTAATCTTCAAGCCAATCTACCTCCTTCAGTTTACGAATTACTACGTTTAAGTCACGCTGGTTCCCAGTCGGACCATAATAGTTAAATCCATAACTTAATTGACCATATCCACCAATCATATGTGTTGGTTTCACGTGAATTCGCGTTGGACTATTATGCGTTCCTCCGCGGTTACTTGTTAATTTCGTACCAGGCACGTTAATGTGACGATCTTGCGCATGGTGCATAAATGCCATTCCCCTCGGTATACGGTGTGTTACAACAGCACGTGCTACAACAACACCGTTACGGTTAAAGCATTCAATCCAATCATTATCTGCAACGCCAGCTTCAGCAGCATCTTCTTTATTCATCCAAACAGTTGGACCACCTCTAAATAGCGTTAACATCGGTAATGAGTCGAAGTACATACTGTGAATCGACCACTTATTATGCGGTGTTAAATAGTTTAGTGTAATCTCTTTTCCTTCTACTTCAGGTCTAGATTTACGGAACGGTTTATGTTGAAGAATTGGTTTAAATGTTGCCATCGTTTCACCGAATTCTTTCATCATGTCATGATCTAAGTAGAAAGATTGTCGCCCCGTTATCGTTCTCCAAGGAATAAGACGTTCCACATTTGTTGTAAATGGTGAGTAACGACGCCCACCTTTTTCAGAACCTGTAAAGGCTGGAGACGTAATTACTGTTTTCGGCTGCGCTGTAATTTGTTCGAATGTGAAGCATTCTTCTTCACGCTCTTCTGCTAGATCACGTAGTTTTAAATCGGTTTGTTTTTCAAGTGCTTCCCATGCTTTTACAGCCATATGACCATTTGTTGTAGAAGAAAGTGTTAATACCGCCTCAGCAGCATTGATTGCTTCTTTTATATCTGGGCATCCTTTCGCAATAGAATCTGTTCGAACAACTCCTAATCGACTCTTTAATTGCTCATATTCTTTTTCTGCAGACCAAGAAATCCCTTTCGTACCAATCGGTTGTTTTCCGGCATTTGGTCCAAGCGCTGTCATTTTGTCATAAATCGTTTTATAATCCCTTTCGACAACATGAATTTGCGGCATTGTTTTACCTGGAATTGGTTCACACTCACCTTTGCTCCAATCTTTAATTTTACCAAGTGGTTGTGCTAATTCCTGCGGTGTATCGTGCAGAAGTGGTGTTGCAACGACTTCTTTCATTGGTTCAAGATCAATTTTCTTCGCTAAATCTGATACAGCTTTAGAAAGAGAAGAGAAAATATCCCAGTCAGAGCGTGCTTCCCACGGTGAACCGATTGCCGGATTGAATGGATGCACAAATGGATGCATATCTGTACTACTTAAATCATGTTTTTCATACCAAGTTGAAGCAGGTAAGACGATATCAGAGTAAAGCGCTGTTCCAGCCATACGGAAATCTAAATTAATGAGTAGATCAAGCTTCCCTTCTGGCGCTTCTTCATGCCACTTAATTTCTTCTGGTCGTAATGAATCGCTATCGTCATTCATTAATCCGTTTGTTGTACCTAATAAATGTTTCAAGAAATATTCGTGCCCTTTACCAGAACTTGAAATTAAGTTGGCACGCCATACGAATAAATTGCGCGGGAAGTTATTTTTGTTATCTGGATCTTCAATCGCAAATTTCAGTTCTTTATCTTTTAGCTTTTGCGCAACGTATTTTCCGATTTCTTCTTGTGTTGTTGCACCAGCAGCAACAGCTTCTTTATATAATTCAATCCCGTTTTTCTCAAATGTCGGATACGAAGGTAACCAGCCAAGTCGCGCTGCTAATACGTTGTAATCACCGTGATGTTGATAACGAGAATTCCCTTCAACTGGTGATGCTAAATGCCCAACAGGCGTATCTTCATAGCGCCATTGATCTGTTACGAAATAGAAGAAAGATGTACCGTTTTGTAATTTTGGTGGTCCTTGCCAATCTTTTGCCATCGCGATTGTTTGCCATCCTTCTGCTGGTCGTAATTTTTCTTGACCAACATAATGCGCCCAACCGCCGCCGTTTACCCCTTGCGCTCCAACGAGAAGTACAAGATTTAAAACTGCGCGATAAATCGTATCAGAGTTAAACCAATGGTTAATACCAGCTCCGACAATGATCATCGAACGACCATTTGTATCAACAGCATTTTGTGCAAACTCACGAGCGATTTGAATGATTAGATCTCGTTTCACTCCTGTCATTTTCTCTTGCCATGCAGGTGTAAACGGTACATCGTCATTGAAGTCTTTCGGTTCTTGCCCACCAAGCCCTCGGTTCACACCGTAATTTGCTAACGTTAAGTCGTATACAGTTGTAACGAATACTTCGCCTTCTTCTGTCTTAATTTTCTTCACTGGAATTGTGCGTTCTAATATTGTATTTCCATCATCAGAGAAATACGGAATTTGTACCGTTCCAACAACATCTTCCATTCCAAGTAAAGAAAGACGCGGATCAATCTTTTCACCTGTTTGTTCATCTTCTAAACGCAAGTTCCATTTCTTTTCGTTATCCCAACGTGAGCCCATCGTGCCATGAGGTGTTGCAAAATCGTTCGTGTTCTCATTCCAAAGAACAGGCTTCCATTCTCCTAACTTCGTTTCGCGTCCAATATCAGAAGCGTTTAAGAATCGATCAGCAACGAATTGATCTCCTTTTTGTTTCAATGTAACGAAGAAAGGAAAATCAGTATATTGCTTCGCATACTTTGTGAAGTATTCCACTTGATTATCGACGTAAAATTCTTGTAAGATTACGTGCCCCATCGCCATCGCAAGTGCACCGTCTGTACCTTGTTTTACACTAATCCAATCATCTGCAAACTTTGTAGATTCAGCGAAGTCAGGACTTACAGAAACAACTTTCGTTCCTTTATATCGAACCTCTGCTAAGAAGTGAGCATCTGGTGTTCTCGTCATCGGTACATTTGAACCCCATGTCATAATGTAACCAGAGTTATACCAATCACTACTTTCTGGTACATCTGTTTGATCGCCCCAAATTTGTGGAGAAGCTGGTGGTAAATCAGCATACCAATCATAGAAACTAAGCATCGGTCCACCCATAAGTTGCATAAAACGGCTACCAGCTGCATGACTTAACATCGACATAGCCGGAATTGGTGAGAAACCAACATTTCGGTCTGGACCGTATTTCATTACTGTGTATAGTAATGAAGCAGAAACAAGTTGTAATACTTCATCCCAATTTGCACGAACGAATCCCCCTTTACCACGTGCCTGCTTATACGCACGTGCTTTTTCAGGATTTTCCACAATGCTTTTCCAAGCATCTAGTGGCGACTTGTGCTTTTGTAATTCTTCTTGCCACATACTCCAAAGAACGCCACGTACATACGGATATTTCACACGAAGTGGACTATAAATGTACCAAGAAAAACTTGCTCCACGCGGACATCCTCGTGGTTCAAAATCCGGCATATCAGGACCTGTTGTTGGGTAGTTAAGCTCCTGCCCTTCCCAAGTTACAATTCCATCTTTCACATAAATATTCCAGCTACAAGAACCCGTACAGTTCACACCATGTGTAGAACGAATTACTTTATCATGTTGCCAACGCTTTCTGTACACATTCTCCCATTCACGATCTTCATATGTTTCTTGTGTATGGTTATCGTTATAACGATCTATTGGTGAAAAATATTTTAAACGTCTCATTAGTGCTGAAGGTTTCTTCTTCATCATGTTCACTCCTTTAATACGTCTCTCTTACATACCCTTACTATAAGAGAGGTTGTAAAATACAGATGTGACATTTCGCACAGTTCAAGAGATTGTCAAAAATTCAATGAGAAATAATTTTGAGGGAGAGCATCTACAAGCAAAGATTACTTTGTTCCGTTTTGAAGGTTTCGGTCGACCGTCAGTTTATTAGGAAAATAGTATTGTATTTAGAGGATTCACCTTTTTTATATAAGAAAAAACGCAGGCGAAGTTCCTACGTTCTTCTTTATAAATATATTTAAAAGAGTTTTGACACTATTTTATATAAAACTACAAATCATTATTTACCATATTGCCCTTAGTTACGGAAACAATTATACTAGATGTAATCGGAATAAATAATCTGAATATTCTTAGAATTTAAGATAGGAGCTTCACTAGCCGGATACATTCTATTTTCCACTAAATAGATTAAAAAACGATAAGAAAATTAGGAGGATCTCTATGCCCCAGCTTGACTCATTACATCCCATTGTAGAAAAAATAATCAACAATATTGAAACATTAATGGTTGGAAAACGAAAAGAAACGATCTTAGCTTTGACAGCTCTCTTAGCTGAAGGTCATGTACTATTAGAAGATGTGCCTGGCGTTGGGAAAACGATGCTAGTACGTGCTCTTTCTAAATCAATTGATGCTGATTACAAGCGAATTCAATTCACACCTGATTTACTGCCGTCAGATGTAACAGGTGTTTCTATTTACAATCCAAAAGAACTCCAATTTGAGTTCAAGCCTGGACCAATTATGGGGAATTTTGTACTCGCTGATGAAATTAATCGTACATCTCCAAAGACACAATCCGCTTTACTTGAAAGTATGGAAGAAGGCAATATCACAATAGATGGTATGACAAGACCGTTACCAAAACCTTTCTTTGTAATGGCTACACAAAACCCGGTCGAATATGAGGGAACATACCCTTTACCAGAAGCTCAGCTTGATCGTTTCTTGTTGAAACTACAAATGGGATATCCTACACCAGAAGAAGAATTTGAAATTTTAAACCGGATGGAAAAAATAAATCCACTCTCCCATTTACAAGCTATTACTACAATAGAAGAATTACTTTATTTACAACAGAGTGTACGGGAAGTAAGCATGGACAAAGGGATCAAGCACTACATTGTAAAGCTTGTTAATCAAACTCGTTCTTATAGTTCTATACAGCTAGGTGCAAGTCCACGCGGCTCAATTGCTTTAATGAAAGCTTCACAAGCTTATGCATTCATCCATGGCAGAAACTATGTTATTCCAGACGATGTGAAATTTTTAGCTCCTTACGTGTTAGCTCACAGACTCATTCTAAAAATGGAAGCAAAGTTTGAAGGAATAACAGGAGAAAAAGTTATCGCCAAAATCGTTGCACGAACTGCCGTGCCGACTCAAAGGACGATGAACCTTTGATGAAACGAATACTACGAGCACTATATTATGTTACCAAGTTATTACTAATCCCTTTATGCCTAGCCTTAACATTTGTGTACGCTATGCTTCAAGGAGGATTTGTAAGTTGGTTTTTGTTTTACAGTACAATTCCTATCGGTCTTTATTCACTACTACTCCCCTTCTACGCTTTGCGGGATGCTGAAGTAAAACGAATAACAAACCAAAGTGAATATGTAGCAGGCGAACAATTTTTAAGCACGATTACAATAAAAAGAAAATTTCCTTTTCCATTACTTTATTTAGTTATAAAAGATGAACTGCCATCACGATTTACAAATTGTATACAAACAAAGACGAATAAGGTAATACTCTTTCCAGGACTGAAACGAAACATTTCGTTTCAGTATGTGATTGACACCATTCCTAGAGGTGAGCACACTTTTTCAAACGTACGTGTCAAAACTGGTGATTTATTCGGCATGATGGAGAAAGAAGTAACTTTTTCAGTTCCAGATACATTTTTAGTCTATCCCCAGTATGTCGATATAACGTATCGACAATTGGAAAATCATTTCGAACAAGGAGCGCTTTCAGCAAATATAAATTTAGCAAAAGAATCTACAGTCTCTGTCGGTGTTAGAGAGTATAAACCTGGTGACCGCTTTTCATGGATTGATTGGAAAGCAACTGCACGGACAAACAATATTATGACGAAAGAGTTTGAACAACAGCGCAGCCATAATATCATGATATTCATGGACAGAACCGAGTCCCCCCTATTCGAATCAGTCGTAATGTTTACTGCCTCTATTGTGAGGGCTGTCTTGAAACAAAATTCACCAGCATCATTCATATCTTTCGGAAAAGAACGAACTATTTTCCCTTTAGACAATGGAGACACTCAGTTGCAACAAATTTTTTGCCATTTAGCAAAAGTACAAGCAGACAGTGTATTCCCGCTCTCTCATAGTGTAGAAATGGAATTAAGAAAAATTTATGAGCCCGTAACGATTATACTCGTGACAAGCGATCTTTCTCCCGATATTCAAAAGGCGGCTGATTGTGCTGCTATAAAAAATAGAAAATTAATGGTGTTTGTCGTAAAAGAAAAAGCGAACCAACTCTCACATCGAGAACTAAATATACTAGAAACTCTACAAAAACGAAAAATATTTGTAAACATAGCTTACGACAAACAGTATACAAACGTGTTTTTTGGGGTGAGCAAATGAGAATATTACAAACAAAATACCAATGGGATATGAGCAGGTTCTTCATGCATGTATGTGCATTTCTTCTTTTACTAGAATGGCTAAGGCCCCTTGTAGGTATTACAAACGTAGGTAGATTAGATATTTTTGTAATATTTATAGGAATTTGCTTTACACTCTCTTTCTTTCAAGCAAGGTGGCAAATTGCAATAAAGATCGTCACAATCTTATTCATCATTCATTCCCTGTATTATAAAAAAGCTTTTATAAATCCATCTTGGTTAACAACGTTTTTTTCTGATATTTCTCGAAATTCCTCCCTGTTTTTACAGGGGAATTTGCTAGATATTTCTCCAGTTTTTCCGACACTTTTATTTTTTCTATCATTTTGGTTTTTGAGTTCCTTCACCTCTTTTTGGGTAATTCATAAAAAACGTGGATTGTTATTTTTTGTATTGACTATTATTTATATCACAACTTTTCATAACTTACATTTATACAATGCACACTACGCTATTATTCGTACTGTTGTCATCGGCTTTTTTATGCTTAGTCTTCTTCAAATAGAACGAATAAAAGAGATTGAACACTTACAAAATTATGCTAGAGCAATCTCAAAATTACTTAGACCTCTTACACTATTTATTGTATTGTCAACAACCATCGCATACTTTGCTCCAAAGTTTGGTCCTCAATGGACAAACCAAATGGATTTTTTAAAATTCAAAACATCCGAAACAAGTGAAGAACAAGAGGTTGCTACAATTGGGTACGGTTCAGATGACTCGCAACTAGGCGGTCCTTTTAAGCCGGATAATACAATTGTTTTTACAGCACAAGCGCAAAACAAACAATATTGGAGAGTAGAAACAAAAGATTTGTATACAGGAAAAGGCTGGGAGGTTTCTGAAACTCAAAAAAAGGTTTCTTTTAAAAATAAAAACGCTGTCGTGAGCTGGTACGAACAAAATACAAAAACGGAGACGACCGAAGCAACAATCACCATGCAAAAAACTTACCCTCATCTTACCTATCCAGCAGGATTAATATCAGTTGAGGCTTCTTCTGACGTATCATACAATGTTGATCCATTTTCAGAAAAAATATATACGATGCATGAAAACTCTCCCACTACTTTAAATTCGTATAAAGTAACATATGAAATCCCGGAGTTTTCCATAGAAAACTTGAAAACTGCAAAAACGAATGAAGGTCAGGAAACAAGTTCTTATTTCATGACAAAGTACACACAACTTCCTGAATCATTACCACAGCGAGTAAAAGACTTAGCTACCAATCTTACAAATGATAAAGACAACCGATATGATAAAGTATTAGCTATTGAACGTTACTTCACAGACGCTTCTTTTGTATATGAAACAACGAATGTCTTATTTCCTGCCAAAAACCAAGATTATGTAGACCAATTCCTTTTCGATACAAAAAGTGGCTACTGTAATAATTTTTCAACGTCTATGATTGTGTTACTTCGTTCTGCTGGAATTCCTGCTCGCTGGGTAAAAGGCTATACAGAAGGAACTCTTGAAAATACACTCGTTAGGACAGAAGATGAAGATGTTTATACAATCGCGAACAATAACGCACACTCTTGGGTCGAAGTATATTTTCCCGGATACGGATGGGTTCCATTCGAGCCAACAAAAGGATTTACGAATCCCTATAGTTTTATAAATAATACTCCTGCTCTTACTTCACAAAATCGCGAAGAAAATAATACTAGAAACGAGCCAATACAACAACGGAGCAATGAAACAAAACTCAAAAATTTAATGGAACATACAGAAGAATCCTCTTCTAAAAAGATTTCAAATTCTAAAAATAAGTTTTCTTGGTGGTACGTATTCCTCTCTATGATACCGATTAGTATCACGGGATACATTCTCTTCACTACTAGAATGAAATGGATCACATTTTTTATCATTCTTTTCTATAAATACCGAAAAAATGATGTTGTTTATCAAAAAGCTTACGGTGCACTGTTAAAACAATTTGCGAGAATCGGCATACCGCGAGGTGAAAGTCAAACATTCCGAGAATATGCTCGCCACATTGATACACTTTACAACTCGGCCGACATGCAACAACTTACTCTCAGTTATGAAAACGCTATGTATAAAAAGGGACAAGCTGCAGCCGAATGGAAAAAATCCGTACACTTATGGGAAGTGCTTATGAAAAAAGCTGCTTCTCCACCTAAATCAAGTGACTCTGATGCTGTTATTTAGTCTGGATAATGTGAATTTAAAGAAAACGCCTGAAAGAACTGTATTGTTCTTTCAGGCGTTTTTTAATAAAGTGAAACTCCTAGTTATTCCCCAAGTACCTTTTCAATCTCAACCTCTAAATCTACCGGCTTCGTCTGCGGTGCAAAACGCCCTAATACTTTCCCATCTCTTCCAATTAGAAATTTAGTAAAGTTCCATTTCACTGCTTTCATACCGAGTAATCCTGGTGCTTGTTCTGTCATGTATGTGTACAGAGGATGAGCTTTATCACCTTTTACATCAATTTTTGCAAACATCGGGAAGTTTACACCATAGTTCAACTCACAAAAGCTTGTAATGTCTGCTTCTGTGCCTGGTTCTTGTCCTCCGAATTGATTACAGGGGAAACCGAGTATTTCTAACCCTTTGTCTTTATATTTTTCATATACTTCTTGTAATCCTTTATACTGTGGTGTAAACCCACATTTGCTAGCTACATTTACAATAAGAAGCACTTTTCCTTCGTAATCTTTTAACGATTTATCTTCTCCTGTTATTGTTTTAGCTGAATAATCATAAACTGTCATTGTTCCTGCCCCTCTCTTCACTATCATTCTATGTTTATACTATACTACATTCATGAATAGACGGCTCTTATTACATACTTGCACGCTAAAATGATAACGCTTTATTTTCGTTCGAAAATTCGACACAAAGTACTAGACTTTTAGGATGGAAAGTTTTACAATTGAATTGTGAACAAAATGTGACAGTTTGTATTCCATTATAAAAGAAAAGGATGGTGTTTATTATGAAAACTGCACAACATGAAACGATTTCAAATCGCGAGTTTTATTTCGTACTATATATGATGTTATTGTATGTTACTGGTTGGGTAATCGATGTTAATGGATTATTCTTAAGCTCTTACTTTAATTTAGCAGGAGAGATTATGCTTCCAATAGTTGGCGGTATTGTTGGACTGTTCGTTATGTCTATCAATAAAGAACAAACGAAATAACAACATTATAAAAAGGCAGAAGACGAGCTTTCGTTTTCTGCCTTTTTTCTTTTTTAGCGTATAATAGAAACATGCAGTATATAAGGAGTGGTAAATATGAAAAAAGTAGAGCAATTATCTTCTCACCTATATCTTATTGATGATTTCGACTTACAACATAATGAACGAACAGGTACATACGTTTTATTAGGCGACGATATTACTTTAATTGAAACATGTGCAGCCCCTTCTCTTCCGTATATTTTAGATGGATTGCAACAATTACATATTGATTTAAACGATGTAAAAAACATTATCGTTACACATGTTCATTTAGATCACGCTGGGGCTGCTGGATTAATGATGGAAAAGTGCCCAAACGCTACTTTATATGTACATTCTCGCGGTGCTCGCCATATGATTGATCCAACAAAACTCATTTTAGGTGCAAAAGCTGTGTACAAAGAAGATTTCGATAAACTTTTCGATCCAATTCTTCCTATAGAAAAAGAACGTGTTCATATTGTACAACATGGCGATACATTACAAATTTCAGAAAACCGTACCCTTACATTTTATGATACACCGGGACATGCGAAGCACCACATTAGCATTCACGATTCATTAACAAACGGAATTTTCACTGGTGATACAATTGGAATTTATTATAGAGAACTCGCAGATCTTGGTGTAGAGCTATATTTACCATCAACGTCTCCTTCACAATTTCAGCCAGATGCGATGATCGCTTCTAAAAATCATATTCAAAGTATGAATGTAGATACTATTTATTTCGGTCATTACGGCGCATCCTCTCATGTTACAGAAGTATATAATCAACTGGAACATTGGTTACCTATTTTCGTTCATACTGGTAAAGATGTCTTTGAAAAATATAATGATTTTGATGAGGCGACTAAAGCATTACAAACTTTATTAATGGATAAAATCTCTTCTCACCTTACAAAGTTAAACGTCCCGTCAAATCATTCCGTTTATAATATTTTACCTCTAGACATAGAAATTAGTGCGATGGGCATTATTGATTATTTCACAAAGCAGGAGAAATCCAAATCCACTATTAACTAACAGTAAAAGAAGAGATGTACAGCAGTAGTTACTGTATATCTCTTCTTTTTTCGAATATATTTTTAGTAAAGGATGGTGAAATGAAATGCAAAAAGTGATGCTATACCTTTGCTTTACATTATTTATCGTCTTATTATTATTTGTCGGAGCAAAAATTCAATTCTATTTAGATACAGATGCGCAAGTGAACTTTAACGTTTATCCAAGGTTATTCTACTTTACACTCTTCCCTCTTATAGTTGGCATTTTATTACGATTCCTTCAATCTATTAATCCCGAAACGAGTAAACAAAACTGGAGCTTTCAGCCGGATAAATTTATTGCGATTACGTTCCCTACGCTATTCCTTTCCTTTTCACCAGCGCTATTCTTCTCACCACTGGGCAAACTCCTTCCTTATTTAGGTAATATTATTCTTTTAGATACTACTTTTATTACAATTATTAGTTTAATAGCTGGGTATTCACTATTAGATTGTTTTATACAAAAGGATACTGCAAATATGAAAAAATATAATTGAATGCTCTATTTAATCGTGCAAGCCAACGGTTACACTCCCTTGGCTTGTTTTTATACTAATTATATTCCTGTATAATACAGTTATCGAATAAAATTCGGAGGAATGATACAATGTTTTTTCAGTTTTTTCTACTAGCAATCATTATGTCTTTTATTAGTGGGCGACTAATTGGGACAAAATTAAATCTTTTCAAACAAGTAAGTGCAGCCACTTTAGGTGTTTCACTTACGTCAGCTTTATATTGGTTTTTATATTTACGCTATCAAGATGAATCGATTATCGGTGTTGATAGATATTTTTGGTTAGGAAGTTCATTAATTGTATCGATGCTTTGTTACCTAGTTTTTGAATTATTTGATCCTATTAGGCGTGACGAAATGGATGACATAGTAACGGAAAGTCGAAATCCTATTTCGAAATTCTTCGCTAAGATCGGTAGACAAAAAAGATATATGCGTGTCTCTTCTATTGCAATAAAACATGGAATGGGAAAATATTTAGCTTTAAAGCGCTCGCCGGAAGCAGATCGTAAGCTCGCCACTTCACTTCGAAATACACTAGAAGAATGCGGCGGTGTATTTATTAAATTCGGACAAGTTTTATCAACTCGATCTGATTTATTACCACCTGCTTTTATTCACGAATTATCAAACCTTCAGGAAAATGTAACACGCTTATCACAACAACAAGTTGAAGAAATATTGAACAAGGAACTACATATACCGAAAGATGAAATTTTCAGCTCCTTTGAAATGGAACCGTTAGCTGCCGCCTCTATACTCGGTTTTAGCTTTGGAACTACACGAAAAAAACGTCCTGAACTACTCCAAGAAACTGCAAATGAAGTTTTCCGTTATTTGCGTGACGGACGTTTGCAAATGAAGACTACAAAATCTTTTCCACTTCAAGATGCAGGGAAAGCACATGAATGGGTCGAAAGTAGAAAAAGTATAGGGAAAGTAATACTAACTGTTCAGTCTTCTTCCTGAAATGAATACTTGAAACAGAGGTGGCATTCATGGGATCACGAATTATGCATGTTATTATCGCTAACGGTATTGCTGAGAAACTATGTATTCAAGATAAAACTTCTTTCTTACTTGGAGGGGTAGCCCCTGATGCGGTTCATTCAGCAGAAGAAAAAGGAACTTCACATTTTTACGCAGGCACGACGAAAAACTATACGCGAAGGATAGATTTCAATTCTTTTTTTCAAAAATATAAAGTTCATATGAATTCCCCTTTTCTCTTAGGCTATTATACCCACCTCATTGCCGATGATAATTGGCTAAGTGGCTTTTTTCTACCATGGCTAAAAAATAGAATAGAGAATGACGAAACCATCGCACCCCTGTACTATAACGATTTTAAACTGTTAAATGCAAAGTTGCTTCATCATTACGATAAAGAACAACAGCTCTTCTCTCTTCTCAATCAAGAGGCTCATATTATGGATATTGAAGAGGTTTCTAAAGAAAACGTTTTAGCTTTTCGAAAGTATCTTTTTGAAGATATGTTGTATCCTGAGCAACATTTGCATGAAAACTTACAGGTGTTTACGTTTAATCAAATTGTCGGTTATATTGAAACTGCTATTGAAAAAGGTGCATTTTTTATTACACAACTCTCTCATAAAAAATCCACTTCAAAGATTTAATCCCCCTCCAATATATTTGAGGGGGATTTTCACCTAGCAATATTATTATTGGTTCTTTTCCATAACCGCAAAATAATTTCCTTCACTATCAGCAAAGTTAAATACTTTACCAGAAGGCATATTTACCATTTCGCCAACAGTAACATTTTTATTTTTTAAATCTGCATATAATTGATCAAGATTTTCTGAGAAGAACATTAGTGACGGTGTACCAAGATTTAATTCTGGGCTCATCTTAGAAATCACTTCTTTATTATGTAATATAATGCTTGTTTCTGCCCCACTTTTCGGAGCGATTTCAATCCATCTCATTCCTTGTTTGTTATCTTCCTCTGCAACTACATGAAACCCTACCTTTTCCGTCCAAAAATTTACTGCCTCATCTTGATTATTTACATATAACATAATTTGTCCTACTTTATGGATCATTTGTTTTCCTCCTAATGGTTTTTATATTCTATGTAGCTTTCTACAGGTGCTATCGTTAATCCTTTTTATACTTCTTCACAAAGTTGACCTACTTACTCATTCCCCACTTTACCAATAAATATAAAAGACGTAACTAAGCATAGTTACGCCTTTCCATTTATTTATCCCACTTATCTAGGCTTTTTCTTCCCAGTAAATGCTGGTTTCTTTTTCTTTGGTGCTTTCGGTTTCGTTTCTACGAATGATCCTTTGAACATTTCTTGCTTCGTAAATACGATGCCTAGTTTTTTCGCAAATTGTAGTAATTTACGCTCTTCTTGCGGTGTTACAAGAGATACAACAGTTCCTTCTTTACCCATACGTCCAGTACGTCCTGAGCGGTGAATATATTGATCTACTGTGTCTGGTAACTCTAAATGAATTACATGTGTTAAATCATCAATATCGATACCGCGTGCTGCAATATCAGTAGCAAGTAGAATTTCTAATTTCCCTCCGCGGAAAGCACGCATTGTCGCTTCACGCTCTTGTTTACTTGCTTCTGCATGAAGAGCCGCCGCTTTCATTTTACGGAATTTCAATTTCTCAGTAATTTCATCTAAACGGAATGGGTCGTTTAAGAAAGCAACTGCTTTTACATCGCCCATATGCATAATTCTTCTTACGTAATCATTTTTTTCGCGTCGCTCACAAATGATATACGTATGCTCAACTAAGCTTTTTGATTCTGCACGTGTTACACGTACTAATTGTGGTTCAACAGCTAAATCACGCGCCGCATCTTCTGCCGCTTTTGTCATTGTCGCCGAGAAGAATACTAATTGACGATCGCGCATCGTTGATTTAATTACATCTTGCACCGCGCCCATCATTTTTTGCTTTACAATTTGATCAAACTCATCAAATACAATTGTTTTTACTTCATGCATTTTTAGCTTTTTCATACGAATTAATTCTAAAATACGGCCTGGTGAACCGACAATTACTCTTGGGTGTTTCTTTAATTTTTCAACTTGGCGCTTAATATCTGCACCACCAATTAAAGATGCACCTGAAATTTCAGTTCCTGCTGTAAACTTTTGAACCTCTTCATGAATTTGCATGACAAGTTCACGTGTTGGTGCTAAAACAACAACTTGTGGCTGTTTTACTTCAGGATTAATTTTATGTAAAAGGGGTAATAAGTACGCTAATGTTTTTCCTGTTCCAGTTGGAGATTCAGCTATAACGTCTTGTCCTTCTAAAATAGTTGGAATCGCTTGTTTTTGAATTTCAGTTAACTCTTTAAAACCAGCCTTCTCCCAAGCTTGTTGTAAAAATGGTTGCATATCTTTTATCATTTGTTTTTCTCCTTTATCTCTATTTTTGAAGAAAATGTTGTATTGTTCGCACCGTTTCTATCATGTGTGAAATAACAGCTATTAAATCATCAACATGGTCTTCTGTAATCGCTTTTTGAAATAGAACCTCTACCTTATTATGATATGAAATCGCTCGCTTATTATATTCGTATGAAAGTTTTTGCGTAATCATTCTTTCTTTTCCCCATATAGAATGCATGAAAGTTTCAATTTCTTCGCACATTACTTCTGGTTTTTCTATCGGGAATAAAAATGCTAATTTCATTTCACAACCTGGTGTAAATTGTGGTACTTCTAATATTTCACCAGACAAGTTCTTTGCATCTACAGATAGTGAAAATGTTGCTTCTACTAACGGTTCGAATGGTTCTGTTAATTGAAATGAAATATGATATATACGACTTAATGAAGCAAGGTCCATCATATCTTTTCGATCTGTTACAAGAATATCTCCATGTAAATCAAAATCATAAACAGCGCCTTCTACGATTACTTTTAAATTATCAAAAGCAGTTGGATCAAACATAATTTCCTCCAAAAAACAGGCGCCTTTCGATGGAAAGGCGCCACTTGATGTATATATAGTTTACAGATAAACGAGATGAATTACAACCTTTTAGAATAAACCTACTGCTTTTCCATCTTCATTTACATCCATTTGTAGTGCTGCTGGTTGTTTTGGAAGACCTGGCATTGTTAACATTGTTCCTGTTAACGCAACGATAAAGCCTGCACCGATAGATGGTTTTAGCTCACGAATTGTAACAATAAAGTCAGATGGACGACCTAATTTTGTTGCGTCATCAGAAAGAGAGTATTGCGTTTTTGCCATACAAATCGGTAGATTACTCCAACCTTCTCCTTCATATTGAGCTAATTGCTTACGTGCTTTCGGAGCAAATTCAATATCTTTTGCACCGTAAACTTTTTGAGCAATAGTACGGATTTTTTCTTCTAATGGTAATTCTAATTCATAAAGTGGTGCGTAGTTGTTCTCACCTTTTTCAATTTCTTTTAACACTTTCTCAGCAAGATCAACTCCACCTTGGCCACCCTTCTCCCAAACTTCGGTTAAGGATACTGCATAGCCACGCTCATTACACCACTCTTGTAAGTATGAAACTTCTGCATCTGTATCTGTAATGAACTTATTAATTGCAATTACGAAAGGCACACCGAAGCTTTGGATTGTTTCAACATGCTTCTGTAAGTTTTCCATACCTTTTGCTAATGCATCTACATTTTCTTCTTTTAATTGATCTTTTGCTACGCCGCCATGCATTTTAAGTGCACGAATAGTCGCAACAATAACAACTGCTTCTGGCTTAATTCCAGCTGCACGAGCTTTAATATCTAAAAACTTCTCTGCACCTAAATCTGCACCGAATCCAGCTTCTGTAATAACATAATCACCTAATTTTGCTGCCATTGTAGTAGCGATAACACTGTTACAACCGTGAGCGATATTCGCAAATGGTCCGCCATGAATGATAGCTGGTGTATTTTCTAACGTTTGTACTAAGTTCGGTTTTAATGCATCTTTTAATAATAATGTTAACGCACCTTCTACACCTAAATCTTTAACCGTTACAGGTTGATTTGCAAAGTTATAAGCAACTACGATGCGAGATAGGCGTGCTTTTAAATCTTGAATATCTGTTGCAAGGCAGAATACGGCCATAATTTCAGATGCTACTGTAATATCAAAACCGTCTTCACGTGGTACACCTTGAACTGGTCCACCAAGACCAATTACTACGTTACGAAGGGCACGATCATTTAAGTCAACACAGCGTTTCCAAACGATTTTGCGCGTATCAATTCCAAGTACGTTTCCTTGTTGGATATGATTATCAATAAACGCCGCTAATGCGTTATTGGCAGTTGTAATCGCGTGAATATCTCCAGTAAAGTGAAGGTTAATGTCTTCCATTGGTACAACCTGTGAAAAACCGCCCCCTGCTGCTCCGCCCTTTAATCCCATTGTTGGTCCAAGAGATGGTTCGCGAAGTGCAATTACTGTTTTCTTACCAATTTTATTAAAAGCTTGACCTAAACCAACTGTTACTGTTGATTTACCTTCTCCAGCTGGAGTTGGGTTAATCGCTGTAACTAAAACAACTTTACCGTCTTTCTCATTTTGTAAACGCTTAAAAATATCAAGAGATAACTTACCTTTATAATGCCCGTATGGCTCTAACTCATCTTCTAAAATATTTAAATCAGCTGCAATTTCTTGAATCTTCTTCATACTTGCTTCTTGTGCGATTTCAATATCGGATTTAACTGTTGTAGTAGTTGTCATATACCCTAGTCCCCCTTTAATTGGTTCTGATGATATTGTATCAGTTTTTTGTATTTTCTGCACTTATTTACCTCCTAAAAAATTCTACGATTTCGCTATACATTTTTTAACATAAATATCCATAAAAATGTTAAAGCTTGTTGTAACTCTGTAGACAATTGACCGATCATCTTTTCATTTACTCCACGTTTATATACGCCGATGCCATCTACAACGGCAAATCCTTGTTCTTTCGCTAACTGTTCAAATTCCCAAGGCATCATCGTATTACAGACAACGTCTTTGCCGTATAAACGAGGATAGCTGTTCTCTCTAGGTTTTGCTGTCGGCCCTAAAATTGCAATACATGCATATCCATCTTTCTTTAAAACGCGTTTCATTTCATTCAATGCTTGTAACGGGCTCTCAGTCCACTCTAAAGAATTAATCGCCATAACCGCTTCAAATTGTTCACTTTCAAACGGTAATGCAGAAAGATCCCCTTTCACAAAAGATAGATTTGGACCTTCCCCACGTTCTTTACCTTTTTGAATCATAACTTCTGATAAATCTACTCCAACCGCTTTATAACCCGCGTGGCTTAATTTATATGTACCATATCCATCACCACAACCAACATCTAGTACTTGATTGTCTTTCTCTACGTACTGTTCAAAAAATGGAATAATTGTACTCCTGCTTCCGCTATCCCACATTTCCTGACTATTTTGATTCCAAAATTCTGCACTACTATCCCATTTCTTCTCTGCCGATTCATGCCAATTGAATTTCGTCATACATTCCCCTACTTTCACGTATTATCATTCATTTCATTCTACATCTTTTTCCAAAATTCCTGTTTTATCTTCATAAGGAGATGAAACGGATAGTAACGGCATTTATATTCTCCAATTTTTGCTTTACTTGGATTTAACTCATACTCATGTTCTTTTCTTTATGAAAGATACTATAGATACACCCAATTGAAAGAGAGGGATGTACATGCGAAGAAAGAGAAATCATCATTTTAAAAGTGGTGAAAAAAATGAAGAGTATGCAGCTGAAATATCTCCAGCTGGCATTCCAATTAGACATGAGCGCAAAGAAATTGCAAATGAAATAGAAGGTACAAATACCGGAGCAATGATAGGCTATGTCGCTTTATTTCTTTCGTTATTCTCAATTGCTTTTTATCCTGTTACACTCGGCTCCCTTGCGATTTTAGTTGGCTTATTAGCTGTCAATTTTGGAGCAAGAACACTCGGGTATACAGCAATTGGTTTTGGTAGTTTTTCTGTGTTATTTACTTTACTTTATCCGCTTGCTTTGTCAGCGTTTTAAAAAAAACACACCAAGTTATACTTGGTGTGTTCATTCATGATACAACATAATATGGCCACATCCACAGCAATGCTTCGCTGTAATTTCTTGAAAAACTGGATAGTTCTCTTCATCCCGATGCTCAATAAACACTTTTTCAAACCGGTACATGTTCGGTGCATACGCCCAATCTTGTTTCGTACGTGCATATAACGTTGAAGAAAAAAACTCTGTTCCACCACAAACAATACATTCTTTTTTCATCGATATCCCTCCCATGCTTGTCTTACTTCATCTATATGAACATGAACATAAAAAAAAGACCTTCTATTACTAGAAAGTCTTTTCCGAAACAAAAAGAAATGTACCAAATATTCCTACTCCGCTATATTCTTTCGTAACACCAGCTTCTGTTTTAAACGTTTGCTTTACAGTCATAAAGAATACACCATTTCGTGCATCTGTACCTTCAAATTGTAGTTTTTCTTTTTTATTATCTACATTTTGTGCGCATTCAAAACTACTCTCATCACACTTCAACGCATACTTATCCTCCAAATACAAATTAAAATCTGATTCTTTCGGACAAGTAATGAGTAATATTGCCACAAGAATAATACTTACAATACCCACAATTGTATAATATTTCTTCATTTGTTCTCCTTTCAAATGACAAGAAAACTTGACTTCATGCGCCAAGTTTTCTTAGTCAACAACCCATTGCCACTCTTGTTCTTTCTTATCAAAAATAAGCCAACCTGTTTCTGTTGCTTCTTCTTTCAATTCATCAATATTATCTAGCACCTCATCCGTACTTTCATACGAACCAACTACATATACCGGAATTTCAAGACCCCTTCTTGACTCAATTTTCCCTGCTAAATCAATGTAAAGGCCATCTTCCATTAATGGAACAAGTCCCATAATCACTTCTTTTGAAATTGCTGGGAAAATTTTCGATTTTTGGAAGAAAGAAAAACGTTTCTTACCGAAAGCACCGAGTTTATATGGAATCACTTTACTTAACATTCCTACAAAATCAGCAATTCTACGGTAATACACTTTGTTGTACCATCCATCATCATGTGAAAAATAAACAAATCTATTTTTCAACAACGGAAAGAATGTTCTTGCAAGTGGTTCTTTTTTGTGAGCCAAATATAAAAGCTCCGCAATTTCTTTTGGCTCTAATTCATCTAAATCGCTTGCATCATCAAAATCTACCCAACAAAATTCATCAAATTCATCAATCTCTGCTTGAATTAACTTATGTATATTTTCTTCCTCAACATATTCAAATAAAGTATGATAATGAAAATCCGTCCATTCAAAGTTATGCTTCAAAAGCAACACTTGATGAAGCGGTGAAGGGATGTTACTTGCAAACTCTTTAAACGTAATTCCTGATGTAATAAAACAATGACCCCGACGATTACCATTAATATATATCATATTCTTTACTTGGTCAGATCCTCCAGACAAAGCACCTAGCCACCTTCGTTTTGTATGTTTCAATTCTATAGCATATTTTAACATGAAAAATTTTAGAAACATAGAAAAAACTTCAAAAACTATTTACAATTTCATGTGTTTTATTACATACTGATTACAAGAAAAAACGCCTGCTCATAAGCAGGCGTTTTTAAAGGATTTCATCTGGGTTTTGAGGATGATGATTTCCCTCTTTCTTTTCATCTTTTTGGAATATCGATTGAATTTTATCAATCGTTTGTGGAGCTAATTCAATCATTTTTTCTGCTAAATGTGTCGCATTTTGTAGATGAAGAATATTTACCCCATCTTTATTCACCACAAGAAATGCTACTGGTGTAATCGAAACACCACCCGCGCTACCGCCGCCAAATGCAGGATTACCGTTCGCTCTTTGACCATCATTCGTCTGGAAATCCGAACCTCCTGCTCCAAAACCGAATGCTACTTTAGAAACCGTTAATACTACACCACCGTCAGCCGTTTGAACAGGCTCTCCAACAATCGTATTTACATCGACCATTTCTTTTAAATTTTCCATTGCCGCTTTCATTAATCCTTGAATTGGATGATCCACCGTTCATAACCTCCTTTGTCATATCTTTCCTAGTTTTTCCGAAACTTTGTGAACTAAACATAAAATTTTATATTGGTTTCAAAAAATAAAGATTTTAACGTTCATAAAAATATAAAATACCGCAATTTCATTATAAAAATACGAAAAAATGCCTCTGAGTTGGAAGAGTATTTCTAACAATTCAGTGGCACTTCAAATTTGATATTTTTGATTTTTATATGCATTAATTTACTATTATAATTTGATTAGAAGTGACTATTTGATAGTACACACTGTAAAACCATTTCATATTTATAAAGTAAAATGGTTTTACAGTGGAGGTCTTACTACCCGTTAATGCGGGATGAATAGTTTAAAAGTTATAGTGTCAAATTATTACCACTCTGTTTTAGTAACATACTCACTTCAAAGTCATAATCACTTGTCTTTCAACAAATCCAAAATCTTCATACATCTCTTTCGCAAAATTTCCAGCATATACATTCAAACGAATTTCTGAATATTTCTCCTTCAATTCCTTAATACCAGCTTCCATCAGTTCTCGCGATAATCCTCTCCCGCGATATTCTGGGAAAACGTACAATTCATATATAAATCCAAGTTTTTCACGAGAAAAATAATCTGTATTTTCCCCTATCAATACCCATCCCATTATTTTACTCTCTTCTTTAACGAGTAAATAATATGCCCCCTTTTCTACAATTGGTTTTGTAATTTCAATCGCTTTCTCTGTACTTAGCTGACAATTCCCTCTCGTTCCTTCAAATAGTGCTTGTGCTGCATAGCTTAATATTTCATTTATTTCCTCTTGAGTCGCCTTTATTACCATTTTTTTACACACCCACTTCATGAAGAGACATTACTATGGATTGTTCCAGGTTTTCTGATTCCATAACTATTGCCATCAAACCATTTTCTGTTCTCGTTTCATGAAACTCGCCTTTCTCCCAAAACACAGCTTGTCCAACTTCTATCTTCACTTGTTCTTTATTTGCTCCGCATACATATCCTTCGCCGTCCACAATAAGAAGCAGTTGTGACACAACTGCCTCATGATATCCGATCATTCCATTCGCTTGTAAATGCATAGCACCAATATGTACATTCCCTTGATGGTTTAATATTTTCGACATAATGAAATTAGATTGAAATAATGATATGTGTTTTCCCACTTTTTCACTAAAATCAAATATTTTCATTTCTAGTCCTCCTTATATGTATAAAACCATCCTTACTGTCTGCATCAAATGTCCTTCAAAGTCTTCTTCAAATTGCTCTAATTCGGCAAAACCTTTCGCTTCATAAAAACATTTTCCTTTTTCATTTGCTGCTTCTACATGTATATATAGTTTCCGGATCCCTTTTAACTCCGCGACCCCTCTCTGTAATAAAGCACTTCCTATCCCTTTTCCTTGCTGGTCTGGTAGCAAATAAATCGCACCTAATTCTGCTTCATTTTGCAATCTAATAGGAGAAAAGTTCGCAAAGCCAATCACTTCGCCCTCTTCTTCTGCAACGAATAAATGTGTATTTTCAAGGCGATATTTCATTTTTTCATCAGAATATGCTTCGTCTAAAAAACGATCTTGAGTCTCTCTCGGAATAATGCCTTCGTATGTATCGTGCCAAGCTATTTTCGCTACTGATTGTACAGCATGAATATCTTCTTGCTTCATTTCTCTAATTACATATGGCATCTCGATGTCTCCATTCTCTTTAAATTATATTCTGCTAATATACTAGAAGAAATGGCAGAACCATTTTCATAATTCACCTTAATTAATTTTAATTTTTCAATTGAAGCTGTTGTTACATCAAAGTTTTCATATAGATACTCCATTACACTTAAAAACTGATTTGTATGTAACCTATTTGCAATCGTACAATGCGGAACCCATTTTCGCGGTACGTAATATGAATTTGGGTTATCATGAAAAGTTTTAAAATAATCATGATAAGAATGATGAAATGTTAACAATTCATCGGTAACAGCCGGTGCTAGAAAGACTGTTCCGTTAGTAGGAAAAGTTCCAACAGAAGGGAAATTCACAGCAGGAATATTTTCTTGAAAAGCTGCAAATTCTTCTAATTTCTTAGTATATACGTTAACATCTAACTCATTATAATCAGCCAGCGTAATATGTGGTTCTACTCCAGCTAATTGATTCATTTCAAGTATATTTGTTAATTCATTTTGCAATTCCGTAATTTTATTCGTAAACGTGCAATCAAATGTAGCAATAATAGCGTACATGCTTCCTCACCCCTTCGTTACACATAGCGCTTCCCATTCCTCACGGATCATTCCCATTCGAATAGAATCATAGTACGTTCCGTTATAATATCGGCATTTTCGCATTCTACCTTCTAAACTCATCCCTATTTTCTCCGCTACTTTCATCATTCGTTCATTTCCAGACCAAGTTGTGAGCCCTACTCTACCAATCTCCATATTTTCAAATAGTAAGTCCCTATATAATGTTAACGCTTCTGTACCGTAGCCACCATTCCAGTATGTTGGATTATAAATGACAATTCCCATTTCCAGCCAACGCGTCGGTTTATGCTCCCAATAAAAACCGACTGTCCCTATAATTTGACCATTATGTTCTATAATTAAATTTGACAACGGTTCTTCTTGTAAACGAGTTTGCATCTTCTCTTTATAGGGTGGGTATTCTTGCATTGAAAATGAAAAATACGGTGCATCCCATTTTTTCCATTCTGGATTTTCTTCTTTAAATACGAGACTCCATAATGTTTTTATATCTGATTCTTCAATTGTACGAATTGTAACTTTGTTCCCCTTTAATATAACGTCTTGCATACTTTCCACCTACATTCCTCTTTATTTCATATATAATTATAATATTTTTTCAGAAAAATCAAAACTATTATCATTTATAATTTTGTTATAAGGTACCGATCGATATCCGTAACTGTAACATAGTTAAAAAAAAATAGGAGGATACATCCCTCCTATTTCAGCTCAATATATTACTTTTCTTCTTATTCATCTCAAGCAAAATCCCTTTCTCTATCCAGCCTTCTACGCCATCTTTTTTAATTAAATCATATCCTGTACAACTACCATCAATGAGAGAAACAATATCCCCTTGTCTAACGCTTACTTGCGCACAAGAAATATCCGTTTTCACTGTGTATTCTCCTGACTCGAGTTGCTTAATATATTCATTTTTCACAGTGAGTAATTGATTCGTTTCCTTTTGCTGACATATTGTGTAATCTTGCATCTTTTCCACAGGCTCTATGTAATAATACGGGTATGTAACCCCGCCCTGCATTTTTGAATCCGCATTAAAATCCGCTATTACTTCATACTCTGGAAAATAGTCTACATATGTATAAGAAAACGTATCACCTGCACTTGTTCTCTGGATGATAAATGCGTTTAATTGTCCAGCCTCTTTAATCGCATTTCCGCCATCAATTGCAATAATTTTTTTCTCTCTATTAATAACTGGGTTATTAGACGGTGCTTTTTCAGAGTAGTTTACAACAGGCCAATGTCCAACAACTACATACTTATTTGCCCTATGTGATTTATTAAAAAACTCCGGCATCGCTATCGCCTTTTTGCGCTCTGTTTCTTTCCAATCTACTCTATCTTCTAGCCCGGCATGCACAAAAATATAATCTTCTGTCTCAATCGCTGTCGGCAACGCTGTTAACCAATGTATTTCTTTTGAAAATTGAGCAAGCAAAGCTTCCTTCACTTCACGGATTGACGTTTCTTCATGAATTAAAAAATCCAATTGCTCTAGCCACTCATTAAAAATCGAATGCTTTCTCGTACATAAATAATTAATAAGACCAGGATTTTCATTTAAAAGAGCATCAACTAAAACTTCACAATTCCCTTCAACAACGCGAACATTTGAATTGTTCTTTACAAGATTCATGACGTAGTTCACAACGCCGATGCTATCTTTTCCTTTTTCGCAAAGATCTCCATTAATAATTAAATAATCTTCATCTTTAACATTTACTTTATGTAGTAATTCTTTTAACAGATTTAATTCTCCATGAATATCAGATATTACGATAATTCTAGCATCATGAGGAATTGATAGTTTCTCTATTTTCTCCAAGTATAAGCGCTCCAATCATTCTCTTTATTAAATTAAAACAATTCGACAAAACAAATTATAAACCTTTCTAAATGAAATAGGTTCTATATATTATGTCATATAGAACCTATCTTTCTTTATATTTGTTTATGAAAAGAATAACTTACCTTATCATACCCTTCTCTTTCATAAAAACGGTGGGCATCTATTCTAGGAAACGCTGACGTTAGACCAATAGACTCACATCCGTTTTCCTTTCCCCAGCCCTCTATATATGAAAGTAAACTATTCCCATATCCTTTTGAACGATGCGCTTCTGCTGTTACTAAATCATATACAAATACATGTTTTTTATTGTAAAAATTTGTACAAATTGCTACACCCGCAAGACTAACAATTTCACCATCTTCATTACGTAACGAAAATAATTTATAATTCTCTTCTTTCATTTTTCGAAACAAAGAGCTTGCTTCCTCTTTTGAAAGTTTTGTTCGCAATTGTTGTAAAACAGGTAAAGCTTCTTGTAATTGTTCTTCTGTCACTACTTCTTTCACATTCATTATAACTCTCCCCTAACTATTTATATAATTTTCTAAATGTTATATTATTATTATAAAAAGCATCTGCCCTTCACTTAAGTGACAGTTTAATTATTTTTTACAAGGCCAGTTTTAAAGGAGCGTTCTTAATATGGACTTTACTATCCCCTTGCAATTAGAAAGTAAGACACCTATTTATTTACAAATTTACGGATATATAAAACACGAAATTATACAAGGAACTATTTCTGTTGGCACACGTCTCCCTTCACACAGAAATTTAGCTCTACAACTTAATATTAGCCGTATTACCGTTGAATCCGCTTATCAACAATTACTAGCTGAAGGTTATGTAGAAAGTAAACCGAAACGTGGTATTTTTGTAGCGAACGTCGATATTGACGTTCTTCCAAACAAAAAATTAGATATACCCAAGGAAACTAGCAATTTCATAGACGAACAATTTGAATATGATTGTAGCCAAGGGCTTATTGATCAAACTGCTTTTCCAATTACAAACTGGAAAAGAGCATTACAAGAATCAATAATACAGTACGAAAATGCTTTATATGCTAAAGAAGATCCTCAAGGAGAGTTCATTCTTCGGGAGCATATTGCAACATATTTATATCACGCTCGTGGTGTACACTCATCACCTGAGCAAATTATTATTGGAGCTGGGACACAGCCACTTCTTTGGCTACTCCTTCAATTACTTGACCCTAAAAAAGAGTACGGAATTGAAAATCCTGGTTTTCATCGTGTACATGCAATCATTAAAAGCTGTGATCGACAAATCCACCCCATACCATTAGATAAAAAAGGAATTCACATTTCTAGTTTATACAATACAAATTCCAAAGTGGCTTACGTTACGCCATCACACCAATTTCCACTTGGGATGATTATGCCTTTATCTAGAAGATTAGAGTTGTTAAAGTGGGCCAATGATTGTGACGGATACATTATAGAAGATGACTATGACGGGGAGTTTCGCTACGCTGGTAAACCAATTCCTTCTTTACAAAGTCTTGATTCAAATGAACGTGTTATTTATATGGGTACTTTCTCAAAATCTTTTTTACCATCTTTACGAATGGGATATATTGTTTTACCACCACATCTTTTAAAAACATATCAAGATTTGCAAGGTATTTTTAAACAAACTGTCTCTACAATACAACAACTTGCTTTTGCTAACTTTATACAAAGCGGAAATTGGGAGCGTCATATTAACCGAAGTCGTACTTTATATAAAAGAAAACATCAAACATTAGTAAAATCCATTACAAAAGAAATGGGTACTAACGTTCAAATTCTCGGTGAACAATCCGGTCTTCATATTGTTCTACATGTCCATAACAATATGAATGAAGAAGAACTCATTGCAGCAGCTAAGAAACAAAGTATTAAATTATATCCACTTTCCCCCTATGATTTTGTAACTGATTTACGTAAGGAATCATACGTATTACTCGGTTTTGGTAGTATTCCGGAAAATAAAATTGAAATGGTGATTCAATTATTAACGAACGCTTGGTTTCCTAGTTAAAAAGAATTTGCTAACGGTGCGCTTAGCCTGTCCTACACTAATAATTCAACAAAATAAAGTGAAACTTTAATCAGTGGGGGTTTTGTCCATCCCCCACTGATTATTAGCCCTCACCAATCGGACATTTACGGGCAGTTGTCTCCCACCTAACTTCCTCGTATGCACCGAATTTTGAGGTGGGAGTATTACTGCCCGGCGAATAGCGGGATAAAAAGAAGGCTGTTCCAAAATATTTTTTGGAACAGCCTTCTTCTAAATTATTCACCTGATCGAGCAGTCCTTCCCGGACGCTTAACACCAGTTGTTTCTGTTGAATAAGAAGCTTCAATTATAGCGGTTGGATCTACAGAGAGAACGAGATCTTTCATTTTCGGATAAATAAAACGGTTTGTAATACAATAAATGATTTTCTTGTGCTCTCCTAAAAAACCACCTTCTCCATGTAGATATGTAACGGATAATTGCAATTCTTTCATAAGTAGATCGCCTATTTCTTTATTCTTCCCAGAAATAATCATAACGCTCTTACCTTGATTAATACCATCTAATATGAAATCAATCATCTTCGTAACAATATAGAAAATTGCTAATGAGAACATCGCTTGTTCGATTGAAAATAAAATGGCAACAAAGATGAAAATCACTGCATTTACAGCAAGTAAAAACGTACTAATTGGTACTTTAAAATGTTTGTTCATCCAAACAGCTAACATTTCTGACCCATCAATTGCTCCGCCCATTTTTACAACAATTCCAACACCTACTCCAAATAGTACCCCACCATACAGTACAATTAATAGTTCAGAAGTTGTAATTGCTGGAAATGGTTTTAAATAAATTAATCCAAGTGTTGTAACTACATTCGCATAAGATGTACGGATGAAAAATTTCTTTCCCATTACCTTTGCTGTAAATAATAAAATTGGGATATTAAGTCCTAAAAACACACCATAAAGTGGCAATCCAACAACTTTATTCGCCATAATAGCAATGGCCGTTACCCCACCGTCTACTAATCCATTAGGCGCTAAAATAAGTTCTAATGAACCCGCTACAATAATTGAGCCAATTGTTAATAATACGTATTCAAATACTTTTTTCATTCATTACCCCCAAAACTTATATATTTTCTTAGTATTATTTTAACGTAATCTTACTACTAACACAAAGATATCGGTTTAATCCATAAAACTTTCACCTTTACAATAAGTTTCATGTGACTTATTTACAGTCTAATACAAGAAATACATTTATATATCAAAATAATCATTTCTAAATATTTCACCGACACCTTGCTATACCCCACTAGCATTTCGAATTAATTTTATGGCTACTCCTCTTAAAAATCGCATCACCTGTTATATAATGAATTTATAGAATTTACAGACAAAAAGGGGTTCATTTATGTTACAACAACTATTCACTTCACCTATTCTATCCATCCGAGATTTACACCCAGGTTATGAAGATCATGCAAGCGATGTTGTTCTCGTTCGAACAGAAGATAAAGAGGTTATCATTCGTTCTTCTAAAATGAATGAAGAGCCAAATAATGACTTTTGGTGGGGGTGCAAAAACCTATTTGGAATTGATCCAAGGAACGTACATCATTTAGAAACGATACATGCATTACTGCAAGAACATACTGATCTTCCTATTCCAACAATTTTAGAAAAACATATTTTAAATGGCCAAGAATACGTTGTGGTCGAAAAATTAATGGGTACGACAGTTCAATCTTTTATCGGACAACCAGATACGATTTTGTTTAGTCTCGGAAAAGGTCTTGCAGAAATACATAAGTTTAAAGCTAATTTCATAGGAAATCCGGCAAATACATTCCAAGTTCCACTAAATGAATTCCAAAAACACATTTTGAAATTAAGCAAAAATCTTGTAAATATGTTTTATTCCAATAATAAAAGTATACAAGATGCATTTCATACTTTTGAATTACAACTTTCTTCCTTACCGGTTCCAAAAGAGTCTACACTCGTCTTAATTGATATGGATTCTACTCAGTTTCTATCAGATGGTGCAACTATTACTGGTTTAGTAGATACAGAAGCTTATGCAATTGCTCCACGAGAGTTCGATTTCATCGGATTAGAATATGTATTTACCGAAAAAGAAGCTTACGCCTTTAAAAGAGGTTACGAAACAATTATGCCTATTCCTCATCTTAAAGAATGTAGACAACCTTATCGATATTTGTACCGGTTATTATCTGTTCAAGGTAGTGTGGAATTGAAAAAATGGTTACATCACCCGTCCTATTTTTAAATATGATTGCGAGGGATTATGAAATGGATATTCAGAAAAAGTATTCTTTAACAGAAAATGAAATACAGCAAATAAAGGATTTAGCTTATATTTGCGGGCAACAAGAAAGTCTTGATTACTCTTCAGATTTACACATTAACTTTTTAACAAATCGAAATGAAGATCAAATAAACGATTTTCTCCTTTATAAGGGTACTCAACTAATTGGTGCTTTAAATATATATGATTTTGAAAGGCCAACAAAACTTGAATTAATAGGCTTTGTGCATCCCCATTTTAGGAAACAACAAATAGGAACGAACCTTTTACAAACTGCAATGAAAGAAATTTTAAGCTATATGGTTTATATCCTCCTTGCAAAAGGAATATCCACAATTGAATTAGAGGTCGAAACGAAAAACAGTAACGCTTTAAACCTTTATACACAGTGCGGATTTGAGATTACAAAAACGCATGATTATTATAATTTGTTACACAAAAAATAATATTTCATACAAAAAAACTGAATCATTACGATTCAGTTTTTTCTTAATATATTTACAACGGCAGTCGTTTCACCATTTTCTTTATATACACGCGGAATTCTTCTATCTAGCATACATGTAACTTCATAATTAATTGTACCTAACATATCCGCTACTTCTTCTACAGCAATTTCTTCTTGTCCTTGTTTACCGTAGAATACAACTTCGTCTCCTACTTGTACAGGCATTGCTTTCGATACGTCTAACATAAGCTGATCCATACAAACTCGGCCAATAACAGGTACTCGAGCTCCATTAATTAACGCGTACCCTTTACTAGATAACTGGCGATTATAGCCATCTGCATAACCAATTGGTACAGTCGCAATCCATTCTTCACCAGTTGCTACATACGTATTCCCATAACTTACACCGCGATTCTTCTTCGCATGTTTAATATGGGCTACTTTCGATTTTAAAGATAACGCAGGTTGTAAGGACACGACTGTATGATCCACATCCTTTGACGGATACATACCGTACACTCCTATACCAACGCGAACCATATTTTGAAATGTATTACCTAGTTCCATAGATCCTGCACTATTTGAACTATGAATATATGGTATATGTATTCCTAGTTCTTTTGCCATATTGACAGCTTTCTCAAATAAACGTGTTTGCATATTCGTATATGTTTTATCGATTTCATCTGCAGTAGAGTAATGGGTAAACATTCCTACTACCTCTATATACTCCATACGGTTTAATTCTTCTAAAAATGGTTGAACCTCTTCTTCTTGTAAACCGATACGACTCATTCCCGTATCAATTTTCACTTGAATTTGAGCTTTCTTTTGAAGACGGTTTGCAATTTCATTTATACCATGCAAATCTTCTTCTCTATAGACAGTCATCATAACGTCATATTGAATTACATCTTCTACAACCGCTACTGGTGTGTATCCTAAAATTAAAATCGGTACAGTAATACCAGCTTCTCTTAATTCTATTGCCTCATCTATAAAAGCAACTGCAAGTTGATTTACTCCTGCTTCAATTGCTGCTTTGGCAACTTCAACTGCTCCGTGACCATACCCATTCGCTTTTACAGCAGCCATCATCTTAATTTTTTCATCGTTCACATGTTTTTTAAATTCTTTTACATTATGTTTTACAGCATTTAAGTCAATTTCAACAATTGTATCTCTTCCATATCTCGAACTCATTGGTCTAACTCCTAACTCAATAATTGCATTCCATTCTATTTCACGTTTCATATGACCTTTAACAATATAATACTTTTCCATATGCTAGTCAAACTACTAGAATTTTCGGAATTTTGAGTATGATATAATACCCTCAAGAAACTATTATATACGGAGAAGGGGAGAATTACAATGTTTGTACAATCAGCATTGCACCAACTTAAAGTTGCTGTTGATACTTTTATTCATATGCTTAGCCGATATAGTGAAGATGATTTGAAAATACAACCCATTCACCAAAAACGTTCATTATTTGAAATGTGTGCACATCTTTCTCTTATTTGCCATGCTGATTTACTCATTTTAAATGGTAGTACAGAAAAAGAGTTACATACCTTTTATATAAAACATGCACCGAAAACAATTGCCGACATGCAACAAACGATGACTGAAGGATATAATCTTCTCTCTAAAACATTTCTTTCCTATTCTCAAGTAGAATTAGCGGAAGTTACAACTGCCTATTGGGGTATCTCTTATTCTCGATTCGAATGGTTGCTTGAAATAGTAGCACATACTTATCATCATCGCGGGCAAGTTCATATTTTATTATGTGAACACGTTAAAGATCCTAGCATACCTTTATTCCAATAAAGGTATGCTAGGGGATCTTAGATGACATTAAACTTCTCTAAAGCAAATAAAATACCACCTTCGCTTGATTTCTTAGTAACAAAATCAGCTCTTTCTTTTTCTATTAATTTTTGTATTGCTTCCTTTGTACTTTCGTGTATACTTCTATCAATTTCGCTTAAAAGCGTACCGTCAACATCAAAAAATGCAACTTTGTACATGGTACCTTACATCTCGCCCAAATGATTCGTATCATTAATGAAATGTACCATTTTTTGCTCATCCTGAATTTCAATTAAACTTATCCCCGTATCTCCCATTTTAAAATAGTAGTCCATTGAAATTGGCATTTTGAAAAACGCACGTAATAGACTATTTATTACACCACCGTGTGCAACAATTGCAATTCGGTCATATGTATTCTCTGTAACGATTTTAGAAAAGATACCTTCTATTCTCATTCGAAATTCAATAAATGATTCCCCGCTTTCAAAACGATCGTGAAGATACTTTGGCTCTGGATATTTTTTTGCCTCTTCAAATGATAACCCGGCTTGTATCCCATTATTAAACTCCATTAATTCCTCTTCTAATTGAATTGGGCATCCAATTGCTTCAGCTAACGTTTCACCAGTTTCGCGTGCACGTTTTAATGTACTTGCCCAAATGAAATCTGGCGGAAAATCTACTTTCACTTTCTGTACAAGTCTTTGCACTTGCTGCCGTCCCTTTTCAGTTAATTCAAAATCAGCTCGCCCTTCATGTACATGTAAAATATCAGCTTCGGATTCTCCGTGGCGTATTAGTAGTATTTGCACGTTTCTCCCACTCCTTATATCGAATATTCATAAGATTTAATTATACCATATTTTAGAGTTTCAAAAACAAGAGAAGAACTCAAATAATGCATTAAATTACTAGCTTTTCAAAAAAACAGTGGATTACTATCTACTTTTTTATTTCACTTCAACTCCAATTGTATAGGCCTTTTCCATATCCAAATTAGGAAGAATTTTAATTGTACCGTTACCTTTTTGAACGGGGTGCACTGTATGTTCCTCAGCCGGTGCTGCAACTCTTCCTTCGTGAGGAACCACATCTATGTTTAAAACATCGCCACTTACTAAAATGCGGATGGATTGTTCCGGATCCATATTTTTATGGTGAAGCTTTATCGTCTGGCCTTTTTTCACTTGCAAAAGTTTTTCTTTTGGGAAGTAAGTAATAATCTCATTTGTCTCTTTTTTCACTTCGAATTCTATATAAACCTCTTTGGCATCCACAGAAGACACATCAGTTCCACCATCTGACTTTTCACCTGTTTTATCGTTTTGACTCGTACCTGATGCCTCAGTTGCCGGTAACTGCGTTTGTTGTTCTTGCTCGAATTCTTTTTTGGACGACTTTTTCAAATTCAATATATCCTTCCCTTTATGTACAATTATTTTGCTCGCACTGACTTTATCTAACGTAAAACTTTCATCTGACGGTAAATCTCCATCTTGTGCGTATGCTTGTGAATATTTCATTCTTCCAGATAGCTTGTTTTGCTTAGAAGCATGAAATTGAACATCACCTGTATACCAGATTTCAAAAAGATCAAACGCTTGAAACTCTATATTTTTAGTATTTTGCTTATTTATTTTCACAAATAATTTTTTATTATTTTCATCGCGCCAGTATCCTTCCAATCCTTGCGTTACACTTGATTCCTGATCCTTAATTGTAATAGGTATCTTTACTTCTAATTCTCTATTTTTCTTTTTATTTCTATATGTAACCTCAATTTCTGTACTTGTTTGTGATGGAGAATCATTTGCAGTAATTTGCACTTGCCCACTGTTTATTATCTTCGCCTCTGCAACATCTTCGCTTTTAGATTTAACTGATAGAAACTCTGTTTCATCAGCTCCTAGGTTAAATGTGTTTTCTTTCTTTGTTTCCTCATCATATAATTTTAAAGATAGAGCGACGTTCATTTCTTCACCTGGTTTTAACAATATTTCTTTGGCATTCGGAATAAGTTCCTTAGCTACTGTAGTTGTATCTAGTTTCTCCACATTCACAACTGTTTTTTGTTCATCTTGTTTCTGTTCTGTTTTCTTCGGTTCAGTTTGCTTTAGTTCTGTATTTGATTTAGATTCCTTTGATTGATACAAAAAGAACGTAGCCACACATGCAATAATAATTCCTCCGAAAATAATAATCCCCTTTTTCACAAATCTCCCTCAATTCTATAATAATTAATAATTTCTCTTTCTTTTCTACTTGCAATAACTAGTTGCTTTAAGTCTCAGTAAGACATTTAAAATATATTACATATTAACAATATTTAAAACGTTTATTTTGAATATTTTTTATTTTCTTTTTAAAAAAACCGAACATAAGATAAACCTATCAAGAATGAATGCTTTTAAACATCCATTACAATGACACGAACTACTTTCAAAATCAAAAACATGATGTAAAAGGACCTAATAATTATTATTAAGACAAAAACAAAAAGAGAAATGGCATCCCATTTCTCTTTCTCACCCTTATTGTTCTTTTCCTGTATCATTGGAAGGGAATTGTTTCGCTTGTTTTTCTTTAAAGATTTCTCCAATTGCCCCAAGAGTACCAAGTGTTTCAATTGCATTAGATGGTATAAAGACTTTATTTGCTGGTCCTTTTGCAACTTCAATCAATGATTCAAATGATTTATAAGCAAGTACGCGTTCATCTAAATTTGCTGCACGAAGTAATTCAATTCGGTTTTGTTCTGCTTTTGCGATTTCTTCAATCGCTCTCGCTTCCCCTTGTGCTTCTAATTCTTTTGCTTCTTTTATACCTTCAGCTTCACGAATACGTGCTTCTTTATCCCCTTCAGCCATTAAAATCTTACTTTGTTTTTCCCCTTCAGCACGAAGGACTTTATCTTGTTTTGCTGCTTCCGCTTCTAAAATAATCGCACGCTTATTACGTTCTGCTTTCATTTGTTTTTCCATCGATGCTTGCACATCTTTTGGCGGGTTAATATCGACAACTTCGACACGTTCAATACGTACGCCCCATTTTTCCGTTGCTTCATCAAGCGCTAAGCGAATTTCTGTTGAAATTTTTTCACGACCAGATAATGTTTCATCAAGTTCCATTTTACCGATTATTTGACGCATTGTTGCAGAAGTAATATTACGAACGCCATATTCATAGTTTGAAATACCATATGTCGCAAGTTCGGGTTCAACAATTTGATAGAAGATAATTGTATCAATTTCTACTTGTACATTATCTTTCGTAATTACCTTTTGTGGTGGTACATTCGTTTGTTGAATACGTAAGTCATGATATACTCGAACGCGATCTACAATCGGGATTAAAATATTTAATCCTGGGTGCATAATACGTTGAAACTTACCAAATCTTTCAACGACCCCAACTTTTTGCTGAGGAATAATTTTAATTGTTAATGCGATAAATGTAACTACAATTAGTGCGAATATAACCGTTAACGTTAATGCTACCATATTTATTCACTCTCCTTTTTCACTTGTAATATAGTACTATTCCTCTTTATAACAACGACTTTTTCTCCAACATCAATAGGAGCATCTGCAATAGCTGTCCAAGTATCTCCATCCACTTTCACAATACCGTTCGCTTCGTTTGTAATCGCTTGCATAACGATTCCTTTTTTACCAACAAGCATATCTACTGTATCAGTAAAGCCTTTTGCTTCTCGAAAGTTTTTTGAAATTCTTTTCGTAAAGAAAGTCAATGTTAAACTTACAATTGCACCAGCAGTGACTTGTAAAAATAATGCATCAGGAGCAAACAAAGCAATAAGACCTCCGACAACAGCTCCAATTCCAAGCCAAAGCATGTAAAACGTAATCGACAGCATTTCTGCGATAAATAAAATACCCGCTATAATAAACCAAATTACCCAACCAGCCATATGCAACCCTCACTTTCTTTCTCAGTTTCTATATGTATATGAAAAAAAGAATGGTTTATCCGCCCTTTCTCATACATGGGCGCTTACTACAAGCTATTGTACATTTTCACTGTTACAATGAGCATTATTAAAATACTATATTAATATATTCTTCATTATACATGAAAATCCCTTTCAAAAAGTGACAAAAAATTTAATTCTTTCAAAATTTATTTTTCAAATTATAATTATTATAACTACTGTCATATTTTCCCCAGAAAGGGTGTGTACTTATTGCAAAAACGTTCATTGACTTACTATTTAGGATCGAAAATATGCATTACTCTCGCTGACATCGTATACGTAATGATTATTACAACTCATATGTATATCACAACGAAATCAGCTACATTAACTGCTCTTTTTCCATTATTACAAGTCATAACTAATCTTATAGCAAATACATCTGCACCACTTATAATGAATCGTTTTCCATCTTATCCATTACTGTTTACACTACAATGGATAAAAACTGCTCTATTATTTTTATTAATGATATTATTCCCGGTCCTTTCCACAAACATTGTAGTACTATTCATTTTCATTTTTTTCATTTCATTATGTAGTGGCTGGAGCGCTCCATTACTATACGGTATTCTTCCGCGCCTTACACCGAAAGAAAAATTAGTAAAAGTAAATAGTATTTTTTCCTTTTCCACACAAATTGCACAAGCCGCTGCTTATTCATTTACAAGTGTTATTGTGCTTCTTATCGGTGCTTCTTCTACACTCATGATGAATAATATTTTGATGATTTTCGGATGTGTTGCACTACACTTTTCATTACGATCCATACATACTGAACGAGTAATAGAGCCTTCTTCTTCAAAAGGTGATACTTTATTGGAAGGTTGGAAGCTCTTATTTCAAAACCCTTCTCTCCGTACTGTTACATGTATGGACTTAATTGAAACTTTTGCAGGGACGATATGGATCGGTGCTATTACGATGGCTTATGTAACAACTGTCCTTCATAAAGGAGAAGAATGGTGGGGATTTATTAATACAAGTTATTATGTTGGGACGTTAATTGGCGGTCTATTAGCATGGAAAATGAGTACATACATTCAAAACAATTTAATACGCTCTATGGCGATAGGCTCTCTTCTGTTTAGTATTCTTACATTTTTATATGGTATAACAAGTAGCGGATTTATTGCGCTGTTCCTATGCATTCTAATGGGCCCATGTTACCAAATTAGAGATATTTCTCAAACAACTGTTTTACAATCCAGCGTCGCTCCATCTTTATTATCAAAGATGTATACAGCTCACGGCGCTCTTCTCTCAACAGCTTCTGGCCTTTCTATGCTGAGTGTTGGCATTATTACCGATTTGTTCGGTGTTCGTACGATCTATATTCTCGCTTCAATCCTTATATTGTGCTCTGCTTGTTTATCATTTAACTTATTAAAATATGATAAGACAAAACAAAAAAACATGTCACTTTAATGAACAAAATAAATAGGACAGGATTTCCTGCCCTATTTATTTTATTTATGATAAGTTAGGAGATTTCCGATGCTTTGTCGCTTGTTCAAAAGCGTATGCGAGTTTAATTAAAGTCCCCTCACGAAAAGCAGTGCTTGCAAGCGTAATTCCAAATGGTCTCCCGTTATCCATATATCCCGCAGGTATTGCTATAGACGGATAACCTGCTTTCGCACATATAGTGGAGCCTATATAAGAAGGGAACAGAATCGCATCAAGATTATATTTTTCCAGTGCAAAATCAATGCCTTGTTCTTGTGAAAAATATATATCTTCTAATCTTGCATTTAAATATTGTGGATTTCTTAACGTATTAGGAAAATCTTTTCTTCTTTCTAACTTAGTTTGCCCATATTTCAAAGCTCTTTCTGCTATGTTTTTATTAAATTCCATTAACTCCGAGATAGAATGTACTGGAATAGTAGAAGGTAATTTAGAAAGATAGTTATCTAAACTATGCTTCAACTCATAAAGTGGAACTCCCCAACTCCATTCTCTATGAAAAGAAGGAATATGAATATCTTCTACTACTGTTGCGCCCTCACTACGCAATACTTGAATCGTTTCCTTAAACAATTTCTCATCGTATTCATCAGATTCATAATATTCTTCTGACGCATTACTAAACACTCCAATCCTTGCCCCTTTTAAACCATCGATAGCTAGATAAGTAGTATAATCTTGCTGAATTCTTCCTTCACTACGATGAGTAGCTACATCTTTCTCATCCACTCCAGTTAAACTTCCTAGCAAAATAGCAGCATCTGTGACTGTTCTAGCAAATGGTCCAGCTGTATCTTGTGCATACGTGAATGGAATAATACCGCTACGGCTAATTAGACCGACAGTCGGTTTAATACCTATTACAGAGTTTTGAACAGCCGGACTTAAAATAGAGGCATCCGTTTCTGTCCCCACAGATAATACTGTAAAGTTAGCAGCAACAGCTATCGCAGATCCTGTACTTGAACCGCCAACGAACATATCATCTTTACCTGTTCCATATGGATTGATCGTTTGACCACCTCTTGCACTATACCCAGCCCACATTTCAAAAGACATTGCATTTGCTAATTCTGTCATATTTGTTTTACCTATTATAATTGCCCCTGATTCTCTCAATTTTTTTACGAGATATGCATCTTCACTGCTTATATTCTGCTCTAAAGCAATCGTACCTGCACTTGTATGCATAGAATCATTCGTTTCAATATTGTCTTTAAGTAAAACAGGTATACCATGTAACGGACCTCTTACACCTTTTGTTTTTCTTTCATGATCCAATGCCTCTGCAATAAAGATAGCATCTGGATTGATTTCTAAAATGGAATTGATTTTCGGGCCATCTTGGTCATACTTTGCGATTCTATGAAGATAATACATGACTAGTTCTTTTGAAGTTAACTGTCCCTCTTCCATTGCTGTTTGTATATCATGAATTGTTAATTCTTTTTGTAATCGTACATTGAACTGGATTTCCATTTTTCATTCTCCTTTTATAAGCCTCTTTATTAATAACGTGTATATAATACTTTTTTCATTTTCTCCGCTCCCTACATGCACAACTGTAATCCCTTTAAAGGAATTCCACTTACCAATTTAAATACCTTTAATTTCCCAAAAAATAAAGTGAAACGGGTGTTCATCCCCTACTGATTATTAGCCCGCATTAATCAGGCTGCCCCGTTAATACGGGATAAAAAAAGGTCTGAAACGAATTCCCTTCCGCTTCAGACCTTTTACTACTTTACATATATTTCATCTAGTAAATGTAAAAACTCCCCTTGTTTTCCCGCTAATGCAGGGGACTTCGCAATATCAACCCATTCATAGCAAAATACTAATCCTTGATCTTCTTCACCAGCACTTACTATATGTTCCCAAGTATCTTTTACATCCGTTAATAATGTTACGTGGAAAAAGTGACGTTTTTGATATTCTTGTTTTTCCTTCACATGTATGATGTAATCCGCTAAGAACTTCTCTATGCATAAATGCCGTAATCCAGACTCTTCTTGTACTTCACGTAACACCGCTGCTTCTAACATTTCCCCTTCATCAACTGTTCCACCCGGCACTTGGATACCAGCTTCTGGTAGGTCACGATGTTTAAAAACAAGTAATTGCATAATCCCCTCTTTTTCTCTTGTCACATACGCATGTACTTTCTTCTTATATAACATCGTCATTATATTCCTCTCCCCTCAATTGTTCACTCTGTCACTTCTTCAAGCGTCAGTTGATTTTCATATAAATATGTAGCTTGTGGATTCCCCACATACCTTACGTGCCATGGTTCATATCGATAACCCGTAAGTGATTCTTTTTCTTTTGTATATCGAATCACAAAACCAAATTTATAAGCATTTTCAGCAAGCCACTGACCTTCTTTCGTTTCTCCAAAAATTGTCTCTAACTGAAATTTAGCAGATTGAGATGTAATATCCATAGCTAGTCCAGTTTGATGTTCACTCGTACCAGGAACTGCACTAGACATCGCTGTTTTCGCTTCTCCATCTTGTTTTTTATACATCGTATTTAATGCTTTTTGTCGATCAAAAGATCTAAATCCAGAGACTGCAAAAAGAAAAATGCGTTCCTTATCAGCCTGCTGGAACATTTCTTCAAGTGCCTGTGCTGCCTCTTTCCTCATCTTTTTCTTTTCTTGATCACCTTCACTAGAGTAACGTACTTTCGGAATAACTAAATCTGGCGGTCTATACCCATCTGGCAAACGTCTACTTTTATTCACGAGCACAAGCATCGAATTCGGATTATTAATTACCGCAATATCTCCATCCATATTCGCAATCGTTTCTTTCGCCTTCGGAAATATGTTATTTACATTCACTTCCCGTGCCTGCTTATCCTTATACATTTTATAATTGATCCCTGCTACTCCAATAATAAGTATCGCCGCCACGATACCAAGTAGTATCCATCTTTTTTTCATATAACGACCTCTTATTTTAATAATTTGGCCATTTCATACTCATCGATGTCCTTCCCATCGATAATAAGAGCTGCTTTTTTGACACCTTCTCTCTCAAATCCAATTTTTTTATATAGTGCCTGAGCTCTTGTATTGTGGGCCATTACCGTTAATTCTAAACGCCATACATCATGTAATTTTGCCCACTTCTCAGCCGCTTTAAACAATCTTGTCCCAATACCTCGCCCACTACACTCTTGTAAAATACCAATTACAATAGCTGCTACGTGCCTTTTTCTTTGAATATTATTTCCATTCACTAAAATAAAACCTACTATTCTCTCATCTTCAGTTGCTACAAATATTGTTGCACATTCATTTTCTATAAATCGATGAATCATTTGTTCTTGTTGCTTTACTGTAAACTTTCTTTCTCCTGGTTCATATAACATAAATTTCGTTTCTTCATCTAATTGCTTACTTAATTGCAAAAATGATGCTGCATCTTCTATTTTGATCTCCCTAATCACCTAAATCACCCTACCAATTTCATAATATAAAGTGAAACTTTAACCAGTGCCCTACTGGTTATTAGTTGAACCAATCGGGCTTTTACGGGCCGTACACGTCTTTGCTTTCCCTGAACTTTGAGATGAGGGTCCTACTGACCGTTAATGCGGGATAAAAGTTTTCCTTGTAAAAAGATTTTCTCTACTATTTCGAAAATTCCTTTGTAAATCTCCCAGTATAAATTGACAAATTTCGATATTACTATAGCAACGATAAAATATGTCTATTATGTGACACCTTATCATTACAAAACAAAAAACGTAAGCTTTACACTTACGTTTATCCATTCAATTTTTCTGCCTGCCAAAAATATTCACCAAACGCTTTAGCAAGTGCATCAATCGATCGATTTAACTCTTCCTCTGTATTATCTACCCCGCCAACTTCTATTAATATTGCTTGTCCTGATAAATCTTGATTATAGACCCCGTTTCCTGTTTGAAACCCTTTTTGAATGACACCACGACTCACTCCTGGATATTTTTTATTAATTTCTTCATGAAGGGCTGTTGCTAATTGTAAGTTTTTTTCATAATTTTTATTTCCTTTTCCTATTACGAAGGCAAGCTTTGCATATGATTTATCTCCAATTGTTTTTGTTGTTACATTTTTCCGGGCACTATCGCGGTGTAAGTCGAAGAAATATTGCAGTTCTTTATTACTAGCCATCGCTTCTTGTACAATTTCTCGTGACATTTTATAAGAGCTATTACTATTTAATCCTTTACCAATTAACTTTTGACCGACATCCGTCTTATCATTCGTGGATCCAATCCCTTCACTTTCTAACTGCTCACGAAATCGATCGCCGACTATTGAAATATTCGTTACAGAACTTGTCGCTTTATTTGGGTTTGGATCATTTGTTAAATTCAATAAAGGCAAATAAGATTCCCAACTATGCGAATGATATATAAACGCAACCTGCTTTTTCCCTGTTGTTTGAGCTGGTTGTTTCTTCTCTGTGTTCGGATTAGGCTTAGGAGCTTGTCCGCCCTCTCCGGTTCGTTCTTTTACTACTTCTTCAAGCGGAACGCTCGATTCTATCGGTAAGTTAGAATAATTTGTTCCCTCACCTGCAATAACGATCTCTGTATCGTACTTACCAAATCCCGGGAGCTCTTTCCCAACAAAACTACGTACATCGTTAAAGCGAATATTCGTAGCCATAGAAAAGAGAAACGAAGAAATTGAAAAATCTTGATTTAAATTTCGATACTCCTGCGTGAAATAATGATTTTCTTTTCCGAGAACGTACATGTAACCGTTCATCGATAACTCATTTAACCAATTATATAAATACGTTGACTTCGTCTCTTTCATAGAGGTTACCACCATGCTAATAAGAAAAAAAGTCGCTAGTACTGTAGTAATTACAAATAAAACTAACTTACGTACACTTGTGAATTTCACATAAAAAAAGCCTCGATTCATAACTATCACCCTCTCTATTTCAAGTTATGTACAAGCTCTAGAGAATAGACCGTTTAAATATCGGCTATATTGTTAGTGAGGTGAAATGAATTGAAGCTATTAATAGGGATATTACCAATCGCTATATCATTTTTATTTTATTTGTTTGCTAAACAACCTAAAGTTCGTATTACATTACACATTTGTGCGTATTTCGCGCTGTATGTGCTCGGAACAATTCTCTCTATTAATATATATGACATTTTAATGCAAGATCTTGTTTTCATGACAACCATTCACGGGATTTTACTAAATCCATTTTTCCTTATTTCAGGAGCGTATATAGGGATATACATTTTATACCTACTTTTGTCTCACATTATTGCGGAACGAACAAATTTTAAAAATGGAGCACAATAACATGCAACAACACTTTATTTGTCATAGGTGTAAAAAAAGAATTGTAAAAAAGAAAGATCTTATTACCGCTATACGATACTTCCGCTTTTATTTATTTCATAACAGTTGTTTCAAGCAACAACAACTGCTCTTCTCACATTTTATCCCTGTAAATACACTTCTTAATCTCTTCCTTATTTTATATGGGCTTATTGTTGGCAGCATTCTTGTGATTATAGAACGATCTGCCCTTTCACTTGTTTTTTTATTTCCTATTTTATATCGATTTCTTTCATATTATTATGTTGAACGTTTTTTCTCTAAATAACGAGTAGACTCGCCTCTAGGAATACTTAAACACTCCCAATCATTTTCTTTTAACATTTTACCGACATAAATCATCTGTCCAATATGTAAAGCATAATGAGAAATTTGTCTTTCAATTGCTTGTATGACAGTATGTGCTTCACCGCGAATGTATACCGTCTTTAATAGATGTTCAGGTACTATGGTGTTCATCGTACTAAAAACATATTCCCACCCTTCTTGCCATGCTGCAAGGACCTCTTCCTTTGAATAATAGCTCTCCTCAAATTCACTATCTCTATTACGATCTATTTTTTCACCATCCGATGTTAAAAAATCTGTCCATCTTGAACGCATATTCCCATGCAAATGTTTAATAATAATTGCTATACTATTTGATTCTTCATGAGAGGACCATATGATTTGTTCATACGATAATTGAGAAAGTACTCGTTCTCCTTGCTTTTTTGTTGTTTGGAAATTCGAAATTGCACACTGTAAATATTCTCGTCCAATATCCATTTTAATCCCTACCTTCAAGCTAACTAATTTTCGTTCCATTTGGCAATTCCATATTAGGCTGAAGTAACACAACATCACCTGCTTCAGGAACTCCACCTAATACGAGTACTTCAGATTTATATCCAGCTACACGCTTCGGTGGAAAGTTTACAACTGCAACAATTTGTTGACCTACTAAATCTTCTGGATTATATCTCTTCGTAATTTGAGCACTTGATTGCTTTATTCCAAGCTCCCCAAAATCAATTTCTAATTTAATCGCTGGAACTCTCGCCTCTTTAAACTCCTCTGCATATGTTACAGTTCCAATTCGTAAATCCAAAGTTAAAAAATCTTCAAAATTAGCCATTTTATCATTCCTCCTCAAGTCATTACTTAGACACAACACAACAATTTCCTTCAAAAAAAAGAAAGGCGCCTAAGCACCTTTCTTTTGTAATTCGCTTGATTCATTTGATTTATAGAAGAAGAAACCGAGCACTCCACCAATAAATGCTGGGACTAACCACCCTATTCCTTCTTTATATAAAGGTAACATTTGTAGTACATTTGAAATTGCGTCAATTTTGATACCCGCACTTTCTAGACCATTAAATAAGCTAATGGACAAAGCCCCGAGTATTGCTCCAATATAAATCGTATTACGCTTTCCTATCCACTTATGGAAATACGAAAGAACGATTAATACAATTGCAACTGGATAAATGATCATTAACACTGGTAAAGTGACTGTAATTAACTGTGTTAATCCTAAATTCGATACAATTAAACTAAATCCACAGACTAACGTTACAATCGTTTTATGTGAAAATTTCGGGAATAAATTTGAAAAGAACCCTGCACATGCAGATGTTAATCCAACAGAAGTTGTTAAACACGCAAGCGTAATAACAAGTCCTAATAAAATTTTACCACTCGTACCATATAGTTCATTTACAACATTCGTTAAAATAAGGCCACCATTTTCCGATACACCAAGTGATGTACTTGTTGAACCAAGATAAGCTAGTGATAAATAGATTAACGTTAAACCTAATACAGCAATAATACCTGATACGACTGTTATTTTCGCAATTTGACTACTCTCTTTTATCCCTTTAGAACGAATAACTTGTACAACGACAATTCCAAATACGAGAGCACTAATTGCATCCATCGTTAAATATCCTTGAATAAATCCACCAAAGAAAGCATTTTCTTGGTAAGCCGCTAACGGTGCAGCTGGTTCTCCAATTGGATCAATAATTGCCTTTCCGACAATAATAGCAACAATTAATACCAATAATGGTGTAAGGAACTTTCCAAACCAATCCACTAATTTAGATGGATTTAATGATAAATACCACGTAATTCCAAAGAAGACTATAGTGTAAAGAAATAGCATGTACCACTCTGAAACCATTGCCTCTGATAAAAAGGGTTTCATCCCCATTTCAAACGAAACGGCTCCAGTTCGCGGGATCGCAAAAAATGGTCCAATTGCTAAATAACTAACTAATGGGAAAATAAACGCAAATATAGGGTGAACTCTAGAAGATAGCGCTTTCAAGTCCCCCTCTACAAACGCGACAGCTGTTACAGCTAATAGGGGTAATCCGACTCCCGTTACAAGGAATCCAATTGTAGCAATCCAAACATTCTCTCCTGCTTGTTGACCTAAAACTGGCGGGAAAATTAAATTTCCTGCTCCTAAAAATAACGCAAACAACATTAAACCAATTGCTAATGTATCACCTGGCCTTAAACGTCCCTTCATACTTTTCATTTGCATAGCACTCTTTCATTGTTTATCTCTATTTTTACAATATGCTATGCATCCTCCTCTCTGCTCAAGATGATAAATATGCCCCTTACAAAGCAGTGTCTTTCTCCATAATCTCTCCATTCCCCTTATTATTACTCTAATTACTAACCTTGTTATTGATTTTTGATTTTTTTGAATATTTAAGACATTAGAGTGTTATTACGCGGAGTATAGTTGTCAGACCTCTTTGTTTTTATCACAAATATAGTAACATATTTACTAAAAAATAAAAACATATTTTCAAATAGATTTTTTCGAAAATCGAAATTATCTACATTTTTTTATTTTTCCACACAAATATTGTTAAAACTCCCTTTTTTCTCAAATTATTATTTCGAAATACTTTTCATATGTCATACTGTAAAAGCCATCCAATATAATTAGATGGCTTTGTTTCATGTTAATCTATCGTTTCAACTTCACGTGGGTTATTCATTTCTTCTACATACACAACTCTAAATCCGTGATCTTCTAAATCTTTCAACAACACTTCTAATTCGCTATCGTTAAACTCTTCTCCTAATGTGAACATAATTCTGCGAACTAATAACGCATCATTATCAAAAGTCATTAAACTTTGAATACCAGTGTATTTTTTTAAAACTGTTGATAGTTTTTGAATAGCTCCATTGTAATCTTGTGTTCCAATCATGACCGAATATTTACTAGAATGAACACCCCAAGCATCTTCTAATAACTCAAATACTTTTTTATGAGTTAAGATCCCAAGGAAAACTCCTTTTTCATCAACTACTGATAAATAAGGTAATTTTTTTATTGTGAAAAAGATTTTAAAGAAAGAAGAATCTTCTCTCACATACCCATCTCTATCCTTTAATAATTGTAATACACTCTCTTCAAGTGAACCTTTATATTCTAAAATATCTACTTTGTATATATTCCCTAAATATTTCTCTTTTCGTTCATCTAAAACCGGTACACAGCGATACCCAGTTTTATTTAAATGCTCCAGTGCTTCTCCTACCGTAATTGAACTCGAGCAAAATAAAACTTCCCTCTTTGGCACATAATTCCCTTTAATCCTCATAAAAAGCCTCCTTATGTTAAAATACTTTCTGTGCCATAACTATATTATATTTTCAGAAAAAAATAAATAATTTATTTTATTTTTCTGAAAATTATTCATTTTCTTGTCATAATTTATCCAAGATTCATACACTTATATAACCTATATAATTAAATACTCCATAATTCCCTTTACGAAAAATATATTGTAACTTACTCTGAAAAAAGATAAAATAAGAATAAGAATTTTCTGAATATTCTAAGAGTAGGTGAATTATATGACTTTATTGCGCTCACATATATGCAAATTTTTCATTGGCATCCTCATTATTTTTATTATTAGTCCTATTCCAGCAGTATTCATTACACATAAATACTCATATGTAACTGGCTTTTTTAGCATTTTTCATAATTTTTCACAACTTTCTTCTATATCCATTCCCAAAATTGATTGGATGCACGAATCTATCTTCTTTTCAGTAAATCAGATCATACATACTTCTAACCATGCAACGTCGTTATTTCCTTACATATGGGAAATATATTTTTTATCGACTGTTCGTTTTACCTTTACTCTTGCAATTGGCTTTTTTATAAGTTTAGGAATCGGTCATTTATTTTTAAAAGCACCAAATTCATTAAAAAAGGTTACTACTTTATTACACTGGATACCGTACTCTATTTGCACTGTCTTTTTGCAATGTTCTATATTATTACTTCTTCTCTACATCGCAAACGGTGTAAAGTTTCCTTTCTTCTCATCTTTGATCATCGTATGTAGCACCTCTATGATTATCGTTATGCAAGCAATAAAAAAATGGCTTCCTTTCCTTTATAATACAAATGAATATGAAATAAAAAACTCTGCTTTCCTTGTTGATACATTATTTTTAGCACTTACTTCAAACCACAAATCTATTTTAGGTTCCATTGTTCTTTCCTTTACATTTATGGAATGTATTTTTCACACAAACGGATTATTACAATTTATCGTTCAATTCGGTGGAAATACCCCTGTAATTATCACGATTGGTTTATTACTTTTGTATATCCCGTACAGTGCTCTATCCTTTCTACAAGCACTTTGGACAACGAACTATTCTAAACAACAAACTTACACTGTAACACGAAGCATTCCAAAACCGTAAAATTAAATAACCCTCCGCATTCCGACAGTTGAGGGTTATTCCTTTTGTATCAGGGACAAAATAATAGTAAAATCTAAAACTACACGAGAAACATACCAATATTTACCCTTTTCCTTTGACTATTCTTTTCATTTGGATTTATTATAAAAGTATAACATAACCGCAGGAGGTGACATCTTTATTCCACAATTTGGAGTAAAGCATACACTTGGACATATTCAATATTTTTCTCATCTTCATACTTATCCTTATCTCCGGCTTCTTCGTTGCATCAGAATTCGCTGTTGTAAAAGTACGAAAAAGTCGAATTGATCAGCTTGCAAATGAAGGAAATAAGCAGGCATTAGCTGCAAGGAGCGTTGTATCAAATTTAGACGTGTATTTATCTGCTTGTCAGCTCGGAATTACAATTACATCTTTAGGTCTTGGGTGGCTTGGTGAACCAACTGTAGAGCATATTCTTCGACCACTATTTGAAAGAATCAATATTACTGGTACGATGGCTAACACCTTATCTTTTATAATCGCTTTTAGTGTTATTACTTTTTTCCACGTTGTATTAGGAGAATTAGTTCCAAAGTCTTTTGCAATTCAAAAAGCAGAGACAATTGCTTTGAAATTTGCTAAACCACTCATTTGGTTTGATAAAATTATGTATCCATTCATATGGTTATTAAATAGTACTGCTGTATTTTTCACAAAGTTATTCGGTTTAGAACCTGCTAAAGAAAATGAACTTGCTCATTCTGAAGAAGAATTACGTCTTATATTAGGTGAAAGCTTTAAAAGTGGTGAAATTAATCAAACTGAGTATAAATATGTAAATAACATTTTTGAATTTGACGATCGAGTGGCGAAGGAAATTATGGTTCCTCGTACCGAGATGGTTTGTTTGTCTATTGAAAATACGTTAAAAGAAAATATGGATATCGCTGCAACTGAAAAATATACCCGTTATCCTATAATTGAAAAAGATAAAGATGATATTATTGGGATGATAAATACGAAAGAAGTATTTCATGACCAAACGAAAGGTATTTATAAACCACTTGAATCTTACATACATCCCGTACTAACTGTTTTTGAAACTGTGCCACTTCGTAAAACGTTAGTACATCTTCAAAAAAACAGAGTTCAAATGGCAATCGTTATGGATGAATATGGTGGTACTGCTGGACTTTTAACGATGGAAGATATTCTTGAAGAAATCATTGGAGAGATTCAAGATGAATTTGATGCAGACGAATCACCTATGATTGAAAAACGTAACCCTAAGCTTACTGTTTTAGATGGTAAAGTACTCATTTCTGAAGTAAATGATATGTTTGGTCTACATATTGATGATAGTGATTTAGATACAATTGGTGGATGGCTCCTTTCTCAAGCTGCTGACTTAAATATTGAAGTTGGTTATTCGATTGAATATGCTGGATTTCAATTTAAAGCATTAGAACTTGATGGTCATCAAATTAAAAAAATTGCTGTACATAAATTAGATACTAAAAAGGAGTTATAAAGTGACTGTTTTATTAACAATTTGTATCATTGCCTGTTTCATCATTTCATTTCTCGCCTTTATTTACCCTATCATTCCAGGTATCGTAGCTGTATGGGCTGGATATCTCATTTATCACTTTGGTATAAATGGCGGAGAATTAACGATTTCTTTTTGGATTGTTCAAGCGATTTTCACACTATTTATTTTCGTTGCTGATTTTATTGCAAATGGATATTTCCTAAAAAAATACGGAAGCTCTAAGTGGGGCGAACGTGTTGGTATGGTTTCGATCATTGTCGGATCTTTCTTCTTTCCCCCATTTGGTTTAATTATCATACCGTTCTTATCCGTATTTATAACAGAGATAATGCATAAAAAAGCACCAAAAGATGCCTTTTTAGTAGGAGTTGCTACTGTAGTTGGCTTTTTAAGCAGTACAGTAGCGAAAGCAATTCTCCAAATCATTATGATTATCATTTTCGTATGTTACATCATCTTTTAACCATCCCAATTTTGGGATGGTTTTTTAATACGAAATGCCTATTCGACTATTTCCATATATATTTCTATTACACACATCCCATGTAAAATGTGCTGTATCACCAACTGTAATTTTCGCTCCATCTTCTGGTAATATATCTTTTTCAGTTCGATATACTCCTGTCATATCACCATTTATTAAATGTGTCGGGCAAATAATCGTCCAACACAATTTACTTTGACTAAGTGCCTCATATGCTGCTAAGTGATCTTCTGCTGCTGTTGTCGTTTTCCTTTTTGATTCCATTGATTGAAAACGGTATAAATTCGGATTTGTTCTTGCTTGTAAAATACCTGCTGTTCCTACTGTAATAATTTTCTTAACGTTCTCTTTCTCCATATACTTTATAATATTTGGCATACTCTTTGATAACGTCCCATTCCCATCCGTTCCAAGAGCGCTAATTACTACTTCACATCCTTTTAACGCTTTCTTTATATCGTTTTCGTTTAATACATTTCCTTCTATCACTTGTAACCTTTCATGATTTATTTCCATTCTATTTACGTTACGAACTAATGCAGTTACTTCAGCTGAATCTTTTAATGCCAATTGTATAATTTCTGAACCTACTCTACCTGTTGCTCCTAATATACATATTTTCATTTTTTTCTCCCTTTTCAATCTTTCTATTTTATCAATATACAACAAAAAAGCTTCCTCATATACTGGAGGAAGCTCAATTATCATTTTATTTCTTTTCCTTAGAATCAGAAGACTTATCAGTTCCGCTTGTTTCTTTATCCTTCTTTTCATCCTGTTGTTGTGTTGTCGTGTCATCTTCTTTCTTCTTGTCCTCATCTTTACTACAACCTACCATTAATAAAGAACTTGCAAGTGCCATAGCAGTTAATGATTTAACCCATTTGTTCATTTGCGTTTCCTCCCTTTGATAGAATATGTACAATCCCATATTACTCTCTATTTTTAAAGGAAAGATTGAAAAACAGTAAATATACCGTAAATATTTGTAAATTTTTTGATAATATACATCTAATCCTTTTTCCATGAAAGTAAAAAAACTAAGGCGCTCATCATTCCGCCTTAGTTTCTCATGCAAACCTCTCATTTTCATATACATATGTAATTTTATATTCCTTCTTCACAACATATTGCCATACGCTATAGGCATAACGATTCATTTTCAAAAAACAATTTTCCAAAAACGAACGGAATTCTGGATTTGCAACTTCAACTGCTACTTGAGCAAATTGTAATGCTAATCGTTTTAAATGTGAAATATAACAGATTGCAATTTGGATATCTCCTGTATATATATTATCCATTTCCTTTTCTATTTCATGTAAATGAAACGACATTGGTTCGCAAGCTATATGCTGTACATTCTCTCCCTCTTGAAAATTCACTTGTTCATTATACGCTTGTAACATATATGGTAAATGGTGTTGTATTATATCCTTCAACTCTTCATCTCGAATTTGTTCCGTATACTCTCCTACTTTATAAATCAACATGTAACTATGTCTCATTAACTCTTTCATACAGTCCATTACAGTACCTCCCTTCGCTTTTGTCTCTATATTATAAATATGCTGCTAAAACATTTGCTATTCTTGCTAAAAACCAATCCCAACTACTAATTTTCTTGAAATCTTCTTCAGAAAATCGTTTTGATTTATGAAAATCTTCTTTTAAACGATCCCACACGTTAACAACAACTTTTTTATCGTATATAACACAGTTAGATTCGCAATTTAAATAAAAACTTCTATTATCAAAGTTCGCTGTACCAATATCGACAATTTCTCCATCAATAATCGTTACTTTCCCATGAAAAAAACCATTTCGATATTGATATATTTCCGCTCCAGCGTGTAACATGTCTTTCAAATACGGATAAGCAGCTTGTTTTAATAAAACTGCATCACTTTTAAATGGTACGAGAATTTTCACATTAACACCACGATTTAATGCATTCTTTAACTCTTCCATCATTTCTTTACTTGGTACAAAATACGGTGTAGCGATAATTAAAGATTTTTTCGCCTGCTTTAAAAGCGCCCCATACTTCTGCCACAAACCTTTTCCGTTTGAAAATAAATATTGATATTTTACATCTCCTTGCACAGGTAAACTTTTATGTACAGACATTGTTTCTCCTGTATCCTCTTTCCAATCTTCAGCAAATTTTCTTTCCATATCAGTTGCACCATCCCCATTGATGCGCATATGATAATCACGCCATGGACCAAATTTCGGATCTTTTCCGAGGTATTCCTTGCCGATATTAAAGCCACCGATGTATGATACTTTCCCATCTATCGTAACAATGCGTCTATGATTCCGCTGATGTAAAGAGTAGAATATATTTTTCAGTTTAGGTTTTTTACTAAATATAAACTGGACACCCTTACTTTTTAATTGATTAATTAGTTTTTTCTTCAGCTTATATCCACCAATTCGATCCACTGACAATTTCACTTCTACTCCGCTAGATGCTTTTTTCTCTAATAATTGTAAAAACTCTCGACTTATTTCATCTTTACCTACAATGTAAAAATGAATATATATATTTTTTTCTGCATCGTTTATATCCTCAAACAATCTTTTGTATAACTCTTCTCCATTCGTATATAGTTGAAATTCGCCTAACCGAACTTGTCCTAATTCATAGTCATTAGCCATTTTCTTCCCCCTTTCCACATCAATGTTCATCCATATAAATACACCTAATAAAAAAAGGATTGCAGCGAAAAAATACTTCACGGATAATTTCCTTTCTCCACTTACTGTTATTCCTATATCTTCCCTTTTTTTATACATAATCATTCAAGAAAATATGTCATTACATGATATATGTCCATATCAAACAACAGCTCATTTGCATATTGTATGTTGTATCTTAAAATAAAAGGAGGAAATAACAATGGGCTTCGCACATGGTAATGGATTTGCGCTCTTAGTCGTATTATTTATCCTCTTAATCATCGTCGGTGCTGCTTGCTTCTGCTAAGTAGTTATTGTCATATGATATGTGGATGAAAAAACTATAAAAGAGGACACCTATTTTTAGGTGTCCTCTTTTCATTTTAAAAGCATTTTTGTCTGTTATAATAACCTTAACGGCAAAATATTCACTTCAAAAAGTTAGCAATGTAGCTACTTTCTTACTCTCTGCCTTACGAATGTGACGCTGTTCTGCCCGTAGCACTGCAATGCGATGTAATTCTTTTTCTTCTTCTGTTTCGGGGATAACACGTGGAACAGGAACTGGATTATTTTCCTTGCTCAGCGCAACAAAAGTAACAAATGACGTTGCTGCTATACGTTTCTCACCTGAAATTAAATCTTCAGCTACTACCTTCACAAACACTTCCATGGAAGTTCTCCCAGTCCAAATAACAAAAGATTCATAACTAACACAATCTGAAGAGCGAACCGGATGCAAAAAATCGACCCAATCCATAGACGCCGTAACACATTCTTTTCTCGAATGTCTTGTTGCTGAAATAGAAGCGACCATATCCATCTCTGCCAATATCTTTCCACCAAATAACGTATTATGATCGTTTAAATCTGTTGGAAATACTCGGCTCGTTTTAAAAACTCTTGATTCATTAGCTGTTTTACCCTTTACCTCTGCCACTGTTTTCACCCCTTTTAGTTATCTATCCATAATAACCAAATACTACGTCATGAACTACACGTTTAATATTAGCAATTTTTAGAACTTTTAGTCCACAAAAAAGAACCGATTTTATCAATCGGCTCCTCTAAATACATATTGTTCTTTCGGTTGTTCGACTTTATTCCATTTTGTTACTTCTAATACAGGAATATTCGCATGAAATGGCTGATAAAATTCAGTTGAAATTTCTCCCTCTACTTGAATCCAATCATCATTTTTCCACTCTACTCCTTCTGGTTTTTTCACTAACATACCATATACACCAGAATCTGCTACACAATGAATAATACCGAAACGGAATAAGAAGTATTGTTCTTTCTTAGAAGAATCATCTTTGAAAACAAATCCTTTAAAAGATAACTTCTTCCCAGTAAACTCACCAGGATAATTATAAATTGTCTCCATACCTTTTAAGAAATCCTCATCTTTTAAAGCAATACTGTCCTTCGTAACAAACTCTTTCTTCCCTTTTTCCATTACACCACGATAGCCTTCTTTTCCGTAATAAATACTCGTATCAGGCCTTAAAAATTGCCTTGTCATAAATGGATCTTTACTTTCTGCCTGTGCTACTGGAAAATGAAATCCCTTCGCTTTCACAATATCCGAATCTAATGTCGCAATCGGGAAAAATAATCCTGAAACGATTGGGAAACAGAACAAAGTGTACGAAAACGCTTTTTTCCACCATGTATTCTCATCTTTCGAATGATCGTGCCCACAATGACTATGGTCACATCCACAATTATGCTGTTCTTTTTCCTTTTGATGTTCTCTTTGGAAAACGATAATAATTTGTACAATCGTTAAAAAGCCTAAAATAACGGCCGCTGTTTTTGATAAATAAGCATACTTCATATTAATATATTTCGTAATATTACCGGAAATGTGAAGCTGCGCAATTAATATTGTAAAACCTAATAATATATATGCTCGAAACATAACCTACCACCCCATCGCATAAATGAGTAGTGAGCTTGCATAAACAACAAGTGTAACTGTAACCGTAACGACAATTACAAATTTCGTTTTAAATGTCGCAAGCATCATAAACATATTTTTAATATCCACCATCGGTCCATATACGAGGAACGCGACAAGTGATGCTGTTGAAAATGTACTTTGGAATGAAGAAGCGATAAATGCATCTGCTTCTGAACATAATGATAAAATAAAAGCAAGTCCCATCATAACAGCTGATGACGAAAATGGCCCTTGTCCGATAGCAAGAAGCGTTGAAGTTTGTACAAACGTTTGAACTGCTGCTGCAATTAACGCACCTAGCACTAAATATTTTCCCATTGAGAAAAATTCCTCAACCGCATGCGTACATACATCCCACATCTTTTTACGTAATGGACGTTTATGATTCACTTCTGGGAAGTGATCGTCTCTTAATTGATGTTCTTTAAACATAAATGATAATATAATTCCAACAATAATTGCTACGATTATCGCTACAATAGAACGATACCATACCATGTGCATACTACTTCCAAAAGCAACATATGTTGCAAATAATACAACTGGATTAATAATTGGTCCAGTTAGCATAAATGCAATTCCCGCATATGGTGGAACACCTTTTCCGATTAATCGTCTTACAATCGGAACAATCCCACATTCACAACCTGGAAACATCATACCTAAAAAAGTAGCTAATAAAACAGACAGAAATCGATTCTTTGGCATCCACTTCGCCACCATATCTTCTGTCACAAACATTTGAATGACTCCTGAAATAAATACACCAATAAGCACAAAAGGCAGTGCCTCGATTAATATTGAAATAAAGATTGTATTCATTTGCAGAAATGCTTTCGGTAATTGAAACAATTCCATGATGTATTTCCTCCAACGTTTAATTCACAATATGTAATTTTAACCCCATTTCATTATTTGAACAAGAGTTATACGGAATTACTCCCCTTTATACACATTACATTTCACAAGTTATATTCTATTCTAAAATTGAGATTTCATAGCAAAAAAACTGCTCTAACACAGTTTTATAACTATGCTAGAGCAGCTTTCTTATCCTTAAAAGTAACGTTTCTTCCAAAAAACAAATGCTAAAGTGAAAGATAATGTTACACATATTATTAATACAATTACAAAACCATGCGCTTCACCTTCAAATGGAACCTTTACATTCATTCCAAAGAAACTAGAAACCATCGTTGGTAAAGATAAAATGATTGTAATAGACGTTAACAGTTTCATAACACTATTTAAATTATTTGATATGACAGAACTAAAAGTATTCATCATTCCACTTAAAATATGACTATATATTTCCGCCATTTCAATTGCCTGCTTATTTTCAATTAATACATCTTCTAATAAATCTTGATCGTCTTCATACATTTTTAAAAATGTACTATTACGCATTAGTTTTTGAATTACAATTTTATTCGCCTTTAATGAAGTTGTAAAATAAACTAAGCTTTTTTCAAGGCCTAGTAATGTAAAAATCTCTTTATTTTTCATCGATTTATTTAATTGGTGCTCTAAATCAATTGTTTTTCGATTAATTTGCTTTAAGTATCTTAAATAATAAGTAGAAATCGTATATAAGAGCTGTAGTGCAAAACGTGTCTTTTTAAACGTATAAAATTCTTTAATACGTTGATTAATGAAACGTTCAAAAATTGGATTTTCTTCTAAGCAAATTGTAACAAAACAATCCGGCATTACAATCATACCTATTGGAATCGTGTCATAAATCGAATTTCCTTCTTCATCATGTCTAACTGTCGGAATATCCACGATAATTAAAGTATTATTGTCTTCCTTTTCAATACGAGAACGTTCTTCGTCATCCAAAGGGTCTTTAATGAAATCTAAGTCTACATTTAAAGTTTGGACTAAATACTGAATTTCTTCTTCAGTTGGATGAAGTACATTAATCCAGCAACCCTTCTGCATTTCTTCAATCTCTTGTAGTTTTCCGTTTCGGTCTGTTAAATAAATATTTAACATACTATCACCCCGATTCTTTTTACATGTGGGAATCTACCTCACTTAAACAACAGTTTTTGAACCGCTATTTTCAGCATATGAAACATACGTTTAAATTTCAATAGAAAAATTATTTTGAAAACGTTTTTATAAGAAAAATATTATAAAGTGAAACTTTAATCAGTGGGAGGTCTTCATTCCCCACTGATTTTCAGCCCTAACCAATCGGGCTTTTACGGGCAGCTGATCCCCCACCTAACTTCTTTGCTCTCGCTGAATTTTGAGGTGAGGATCTTACTGACCGTTAAAGCGGGATAAAGTGAAACTTTAATTAGTGGGGGTTTTGTTCATCCCCCACTGATTATTAGCCCTAACCAATCGGGCTTTTACGGGCAGCTGATCCCCCACCTAACTTCTTTGCTCTCGCTGAATTTTGAGGTGGGGATCTTACTGCCCGGCGAATAGCGGGATAAACATAGAAAAAGACAGAGTGTTCTCTGCCTTAAAAAGCTTATGTTGCCTTTATAACATATTTAGAAAGCATCCACAAGTTAAAGCCAACTGAAATCGTATAACCAGCGTATGTTGAAATGATAAAACTTACATAATCAAAATACGGAAGCAATACAATATTTAAAACTATCTTTACAATAATTCCAATTACTAATCCTAGTACTGTTTTTTGCTGTTGATTAATACCTTGTAGCATCGCTGCCGTTACCGTGAAGAGAGAAAATAGTATACAAACAGGAGCGTAATATTGTAGAATAACACTCCCCATCTCTGGATCATTTCCAACACCAAACAAAAGAGTATATACCGGTTTTGCTAACAACATCATTCCAATTGCTGCTGGTACCGTAATCCCTACCACTAATACATTCGTCCTCGTAAAATGTTTATACAACAACTTCGTATTTCCTGCTGTATAAGCTTTCGTCATCTCTGGAACAAGAGACATACTAAAAGCAGTGGCAACAGACACTGGGATGAGTACAACCATCTGAACAAGACCAATTATCGCATTAATCTTTTCAGCTTCTCCTTGCATATATCCGATTTGTATAAGTAGCTTATTAATTGTAAATGTATCAATCGTCTGATACAACGGAATTGCTAAGCCTACGACAACAAATGGTATTGAATATGTAAAGAGCTCCTTATACAAGGAGAAAAAAGATTTCGTTGTTTGCGGTATACTTGCTTTCTCTTTTTTCTTTAAGTGCCTTCTCCTTCTTATATAATATGCACTCAAAACACTTAACCCGCCTACAGCTCCCATAAATGCTCCAAACGTTGAAATACCCACTGCTAGCGAAACAGAAGCTTTTAAAACATATAAAACGATAAAGCTTCCTATTAAAATTGTTAAGACCCGAAAGAACTGCTCCACAACTACACTAAGTGCAGAAGGCCCCATCGATTGAAACCCTTGGAAGAAACCTCTTAGTAAACTCATTACTGGTACAAGTATTAACGCAAAACTTACAATTTGTATATTATTTGTAACCGCTGTTACACTATTTCCCGTCTGGTCACTTCCATCGATTACAAGCTTAGCTAAATGCGGGGCTAATATATAGAGCGTACAACACGATATAACTCCCATTATTAGCATAAAAACGATACCACTCTTTAACACTCTCTTAACCGTATGATAATCATTTAGTTGATCATATTTTGATACCATCTTTGAAACGGCGAGAGGTAATCCCATCGTCGCGATACTGAGCATAATCGTATAAGGTCGATATGCATATGTGTATAGTACGTACCCACCCGTTCCGACCATTGCTGTAAATGGTATAACATATATAAAACCTAACATTTTAGATATCATCGTTGCCATCGTTAAAAATATCGTTCCACGTATAAACGGTGACCCTTTCATCACATTCCTCCGCTACGCTTTATTATTACACATTATGGACAACTCCTTTTTTTTAGAACCGAAACAAATAAAAAAAGCCAATGAAAAATCATTGACTTTAACGATTTGTTTTTTTCTTTTTTAAATACTTTAATCCGAAATAAAGAGCAATAAAGAGAACTGCGCCTATAATTATGTAATGTGTGTAATCGGATGCATACTCTTTAATATGTCGCCAATTCCCACCAAGTTTTTCACCTAAGTATATAAATAGTATTGACCATGGAATAATCGCTACAACTGTATACAGTGTAAAAAGTTTTAATGGCATTTTAGCAAGTCCTGCTGGAATAGAGATTGCGTGACGTACTACTGGGATAAAACGTGCCGAAAAGATTACTCCTGCTCCGTATCGCTTAAACCAATTTTCTGCTATGTCTAAATGGTGTTTATTAATAAGCAGATATTTCCCATATTTCTCTACAACTGGACGTCCACCATAGTATCCAAGCCAATATAAAAAGATTTGTGCTAAAGTACCACCGATTGTTCCAGCAATAACTGCACCAGTAAAACTAATTTTATCATTTGCTACTAAAAAACCAGCATATGAAAGTACAATCTCACTTGGGATAACTTCAATCATTAAAGCTAGAGCTACTCCGAAGTAACCTAAGCTTGCAAAAAATTGCAATAACTGATCTATTATGTTTGCTAACATTTTCTTTTCTATCTCCTTTTTATTCACATACTATCCCATTATTACATAAAGGTTACAATCTGCCAATATCTTCATTGCAACATTATCTAAAACAAAATCATTACTAATCTACTATTTTCTCTTTCTCTACGTCTTTCATGTAACCAAACATCTCTTTAATTTGCCCTTCAGTATTTCTAGCAATTGATAAATTAGGTAACTCATTTTCACCAAAAAAATCTACATCTTCTGTTTCAATGCTCGTTTTCTTTTCACCACCTATAATCTCACATCCAATGAAAATCTTATATACATGTGCTGCTGATGGAGACGGATGATGTTTTTCTTTATCAAAAATTGCAAGTAGCTTGAAATGGGCAACCTCATAACCGGTCTCCTCCATAACCTCTTTCGCCGCAACTTCTGTCGGGGTATATCCAATATCAGCCCATCCGCCTGGTAAAGCCCATTTCCCATCACTTTTTTCTTTTACAAATAGTAACTTTTCATGTTGAAAAACAACTGCACGTATATCAACTTTTGGCGTTTGATAGCCTGTCTCACTTGCAAACAATTTCTCTACTACTTCCCAATCTGTTTTCGTATAATGTGACATCATCGAAATTGAAATGTCTCGTAATTGTTGAAATCGCTCTATATCATATACATCCTTAGAATACGTTAAACCCGCTTGTGCTATAGATTGTATTTGTTTTACCCAATCAATCCATTTAACCGTCATTTCTACACAGCCCCATTCTTTATGAAATACATTCCCTTTTCCTTTTTTAGGTATATTTTCATTATACAAAAAAAGAGATTGATAATGTTTCAATCTCTTGCAAAATTAATCTAGTTCATGAAGATGCTCTTCTATATATTCCCTTCTTTTATCTATATATACAAAAATCATACTAGCCTCTTGATCAAATGTTTCTACTTTCTCTTTCATATATGGGTCTTGTAGTAAATAGGGGCGAATCAATTCGCACATTCCTTCTACTTTTGACCTCATAAATGATACTGTAAATTGCTTCTCTAATATTTCTTCTAAAATTTTTCGATATTGTTTTCTAAATATAGGTATATCTAACAATCTTGCACTTAGCGTATTATATCCTTGAATACGAATATACTCATGATTAAGCGGTCTTCCTTGTACATCTCGCCCCCAAGTCGCATCATAATCCCATGGTATAACTTCAAATAACTTTGTCTCATCATTATGATATAGTGCATAGTTATGAACAAAACCATCAAAGTTTTGCGTAAAAATCACTCCAGCTAACCAACGTAAATATTTATCAACATGTAGAAATTTCTTAATTCCTTTTTCATAATCTTTCCTTGACAAAGTGTTCGCTTGAAATACAAATTCACTCAGTTGTTCTTCGCTACTGTCATTCGAATACTTAAATTCATAACCTGCAAAAAGCTCTGTCTTAACGTCTTTGTCTCGCTCACTCATTAAAGAAAAGTTCGCATCATCATCTATAGCATAATAAATAGAACCGTTTGGTAATCCTCTCGTTTTCAAAAAGTTTTCATCGACTGATTCTAACTGCAAATATACGCCTTGAATTTGACCATTAATTTTTATAAATACATGTTGTGACTTCGGTGAAAGTACACCAATATCATGAAAAAAATCTAAAGATAATTTATTTCGAATGAGAGACGGATCCATAAACTCAGAATTTAAGTGGAACTCTTTCGCACCTTGAAATTTTTTCGACTTATAAAACATTACATGATAAGACTTTTTTTCAAGTTCACGAATATGAGCACCCCGATATACGATATCAATATCATACTTCTTTTTTCCATAAGTTAACTTTGCTGGCACTGGACTATCTGACCAAATATCTTTTTTCAATTCCACTAAGTACATTGGATGGATAAAAAACTCATATGAAGGTAGCATATTTTCTCATCCCTTCTCTGTTCTCTCCATTCAATGTATGCGTCTTGTCTTGTCCATACATCACCTATCATCTATTTATATAAAATTACACTCTTGTCCTGTTCAGAAATAGCCCTACCTACATATCCTATTAATGAAAAAATATACCTTTTCACCTTACTACATGATAAGGAGGATTTCTATGAAACGTGATATTAGAAAAGCTGTTGAAGAAATCAAAAGTGCAGGGATGGAAGATTTCTTATATCAAGATCCAAGTAATTTTGAATGTGATGACGATTGTTCTTCAAAAATAGAGTGTAATGATGATTGTAAATGTCCAAGAACAAGATGTACTCACGTGAAACATTGTACGTTTATTACGAAGTGTACCCACGTGAAAAAATGGACATTCGTTACAAAATGCACTCATGTCCGTGTAAAGAAGTGTGGTTGTACTCGTGGTAAAAAGTGGACATTCGTCACGAAAGTTACGCATCGAAAAGAATGCGTTTTAGTTACCAAATGTACGCATGTGAAACATTGTACGTTCGTTACAAAATGCGTGCGCTTTGAAAAGAAATTTTACTGGACAAAACGATGTTACTGTAAAAAATGCGAATTCTTCCCTAACGGCAGTGATACCTCATGCGATGATGGAAATAAGCGGAATGATTACAACCGTAAACATAAATTCCCATCTTTCCAAAATAAGAAATTTGATCACTTCTGGTATAAAAAACGAAACGATTAGTTTTATGCCAGCAAAAAAAGGCCCTTTTGTGGCCTTTTTTACTTCTGCTGGAAATGGCTTATATCTGCAAATTGTTTTACTTCTCCGCTATAATTTTCATCAAACTCAATCATACTAAGACTAGCGCTGTGCATAAATGGCTCATCCCATACTTTAGCAATTTCAATACCAGCAAAATGTCCTACAAGCAATTTCGCAGCTGCTGCGTGGGAAACGATTAATATATTTTCTCCTTTATGCTTTTCTAAAAGAAGCTCTACCCCTTCAATTACCCTTTTGTGTACGGATTCAAAATTTTCTCCTGATGTGGACTGAAAAAGATGTGGCTCATACCAAAACAATTGTATTTCTTCTGGATATTGCCTTTCTATATCATCGATTGTTTGTCCTTCCCATATACCCATGTTAATTTCATAGAAATGCTCATCCCCTATTATCGGTATATCTCGTTTTCCCTTTATTAACTCTGCCGTATGAAGTGTCCTCCCACTCGGACTACTATAGATTGCATCGATAGGTAAATCTTTCATTCTATCTCCTAATTGTTTCGCTTGTAACATACCATTTTCAGTTAACGCTGAATTTTTACGTCCTTGCATTCGCTTCGCTACATTCCATTCTGTTTCCCCATGTCTTGTTACATATACAGTTGTTTTCATTTTTTATTCCCCCTTACCATTTTGGCCGTAATTCCCACGGTTCTATTTGACCTACAATCCATTTATCATATTTACTTTCAATTCCTTTTATTGCCCCATCCGATATCTCTTTATGGGTAAGCCATCTTCCATATGTATCGTCTACAATAAAGCCTAATATGATTCTATAATAGCTACAGCGTGTACCACCTATTTTAGGAAGAACCATACGCGATGCTTTACTTCCTAAAATATGAAATAAACTATATGGTTCAAACGACATTTCTATCTCTTTACAAACGATTGATAATGCATGCTTTGCACTTGAATGTATCCATGCAACAACTAATGTTATTGGACCATTTTTCTCAATTGTACTTTGAATGGCTATTTTTACATCTTCATCATCATGATAATCTAAAGAAAGACATGTAACATTTTCTGGTGCAGCACTTGCCTGTTTAATATTGTCTAATTTCACTTCATCTCGTCCAATAATAGACACATGAAATCCTTGATTACAAAGCCACGTAGAAACATTCTTTAACATCCCCGTTCCACCGATTACAAGCGCATGCATAAACTCTCCCCCTTAGTAAAATTCCATGTGAGGCTTCTCATCCTTATAATAATTTAGGCGGTCTTGCAGTGTCCCTGAGTGAAACTCAAACTTATGACCGTCAGGATCAACAAAATATATAGACTCACAATCTCTCACATTACGTTCTCTTCCTTTTAAAATATGAACATCATTTTCTTCCAATCGTTTTAACAGACATTCAAAATCTTCTCGTTCTACAGAAAATGCAAGATGTGTATAAGATTGCTGAATCTCATTTCTCGGAATATGTGTCTCTTCATTAAGCACTACCCACATCCCACATATATTAAAATATGCAAGTTTTCTCCCCTTAACTAACAATTCTCCTTCTAGTACTTTTTCGTAAAATTTGATAGAGTCTTCTAAATTAGACACTGAAAAACAAATATGATTCATTCCTTTTAACAATTGTAATTCCTCCTTACACAAATAAAAGATGAGCGAAAATTCACTCATCTTTTATTATACTATTTCTTTGTAATATATGCCCATTTATAACTGAAGTCTCCACCGAACGTATGGTTAGCAATACCTTTTACATACGGCTTCTCTAAATAAGCTGTACTTTGTTGGTACGCAGGAGAAATCGCAGCATCTTGACCAATTAAGATTTTTTCAGCTTCTGCAAGTGCTTTCCAGCGTGCTGCATCATCTTTTAATAGCTCTCCTTTTGATTTAGCTACTAAATCATCATACTTTGGATTAGAATAATCCATTTCGTTAAATGAGCTTCCAGTAACGAACATATCGATATATGTCATTGGATCTGGATAATCTGGACTCCATGCAGATAATGAGAATTCATATTCGAATTTCTTTTCTAAATCTAACTTCTGCTTATATGGTTGTTGTTTCAGATTAACTTTAATACCAGGTAAGTTTTTCTCTAACTCTGATTTTATAAAATCTCCTACTTTTTTACGGCTACCGTTATCATCATTTAGTAATTCTACTGTAATTGTATCTTGACCAAGTTCTTTCTTCGCTTCTTCCCATAGTTTTTTTGCTTTTGCAGCATTATCTTTACTATCACGGAAATTTTTATTTACAGTACGGAAGTCTTTTCCATCTGGTCCTGTCGTAAACTTTTCAGGTACTAGGAAATATGCTGGCAATGATCCATCATTCAAAATAACATCTGCAATTCCTTTTTTATCGTACGCTAAATCGATTGCCTCACGAACCTTTTGATTTTTAAACGTTGCATTTTTTTGATTAAATCGCAAGAAATACATACGTGGATCTAGTTTTGTTTTAAATTCATCTGGTTTATTCTTTTTATACTTGTCTACAAACTCAGAACTTAAAATGACACGATCTGCTTGATCACTATCATATAAATTTACTCCAGTACTCGTCTCTTTCACTATACTTACATTAATCTCTTGTAGCTTCACACTATCTTTATCCCAATAATTTGGGTTTTTCTTTAACTGATAGCTTTGTTCATGTTTCCATTCACTCATTGTAAATGGTCCATTATACAATAATTTATCTGCTTCTAATGCATATTTATCCCCTTGCTCTTTCACATATTTTTCATTTAAAGGGAAAAATGTTGGGAATGAAGTCAGCTCAAGAAAATACGGTGCTGGTTGCTCTAATTCTACCACTAACGTTTTATCATCCTTTGCTTTAACCCCTAATTGATCTAATGGTAACTCTCCCTTATTTACTTTCTGAGCATTTTTTACATCAAATAAAATAAATGCATACTCAGCAGCTGTTGCTTTATCTAAAGTGCGTTGCCACGCATATACAAAGTCTTGTGCCCGAACTGGATCACCGTTAGACCACTTTGCATCCCGTAATTCAAATGTATATGTCTTTTTATCTTCACTAATTTTCACATCTTTTGCCATACCTGGCGTTGGTTTATTATCCTTATCTAAGCGATACAGCCCCTCCATTGCATTTACAAAAGCACGGAAAGATACAGAGTCTGTTGATTTAGATGTATCCATTGAAGGAATTTCAGCTGTTTCTAGCAAATTTAATACTTGTTTATCTGCCATTCCCTTATTTGGTTCTTTCTTCGTTGTCGAAGCCTTCTCCCCATTCCCACATCCCGCAACCAATACACTCGTCGATAACGCAAGTGCAGCAATCGTTGTTGTCTTTCTCTTCATTCTTCCTTCCCCCAATCTATATGTATAAGTTAAAGCCTGTATAATACATTACATTATACAAAAGATTCTGATTATTTTAAATATTTATTTTTAATAAAAATAAAAAAAGCGGTCAGAAATCACTTTCCATCCGCCTTATTGAACAGCATTTACTTGTAATCCATCCTCTATTTCAAATGGATTTTGAACTTTAAATATATCATCCATCATCTTCAAAAACTCTTCTTCATTTTTAGATTCACCGTTAATCATCAGTGAGTACGGTTCAACTTCCCCCAATTTATAATCAACCATAAACTGAATTATCACCTTTTTCCTTGGCATCCCAGGACTATACCCTTGAAATTCTACTAATTCTAATCCTTCCGTTCCACGATAATATACCCAGCCTCCATTTTGAAAATAATTTTCAAATGATTCACCAATTGAAAAGAAAGGATATTGATAAAGTGAGCTTGTACGAACTTTTTGAATAATATCCCGATCAGTCGGGAAAAAGAAATGACTGAATAAAATACTGGCAACTGCTAAAATAGTAACGATTGTCGCTCCCATTTTACTCGTTCCACCACAATCACGGATGAGATACTTTTCAACTGATTTATCTTTAATTTCACGTGCTTTTATTCGGTATATACGCCTTTCTACAAATTGATAATATAATCCATTTGCAAAAATCCCCATTCCAAACAAAATAAAAATGAGTAATAAAAACGTGAGAGGCACCATATTAATGATTGGCAAAGCGACGTTAAACCCCATATAATATGAAAGCGCATCACATGCTACTAATAACAGTATAAATAAAGCCGCAGGTAAATAATGCTTACGATAGCCAAGCCAACCTACATTAAAAATAGCAGCCCAACCATTCCAGCTCCACCTTGCAATTCGCTTATTCTCAAGCTTCCATTTTCTTTTGTAATACGGATATTGTCTCCCTACATATTCTTCTAACTCTTCATCTATTAGCGAGCTTCTTTCCCCTTGTTCATTGTGCAAATTTTGCTGACAACTTGTACAATTTAACTGGTCATTCGCACAAGGTTGTCCACAATTTATACATTTCAAAACAATCCCTCTTTCCATCTATACTTCATTTCAAAATACCTTCGTGCTTTAACAACCACTCTTTCCTCCATAGGCCACCCGCATACCCAACAAGCTTTCCACTCTTTCCTATTACACGGTGACACGGTACGATTATTGAAATGGGATTACGACTATTCGCTCCTCCTATTGCTCGTACAGCTTTCGTGTTTCCAACCTTCTCCGCAATATCTAAATATGAAGCACTTACACCATATGGAATAGTATAAAGCGCATCCCATACATTTTTTTGAAATACTGTTCCTTCAGCTGACAATGGTACAGTAAACTCTTTTCTCTTCCCTTTAAAATATTCATCCAGCTCATTTATACATTGATCTATCATTTCATTTGTATGTTCTTCTTGTCGTTCATCAACAAATATAACAGACGTGATTCCTTCTTCGTTCGCTTTAATTTCTAGCAAACCTAATTCACTTTCATAATAAGCCTGGTACATATGCCATCCTCCAATTCAGTTCATATTAGTCATTGTAACACGAATAGACAAAATTTTTCGTATAAGCGTTTTATTAGAGAAACAAAAAGAGAGTGATACATACAAATAAAACCGAGAAGTCGTTCTTCTCGGTTTTGTTTATTCTATCGTTGTAATTTCATTTGAATTATAAATATGAATACCTGATTCTTCTCGTAACGCCGTTATATACATTCCTTTTGCCACATCTTTAGCGGATATTGGTTTATATTTTTTAAAAGCACCTTTAAATATAAAAGGAATAATACGAGATAATTTTTCAGCCATTCGCTCACCAAAACGAAATTCTTGTCGATTTCCTACTAATAAAGATGGCCTAAAAATGTGAATACCACCAATCACTAACTTTTGTAACTCCTCCTCCATCTTTCCTTTTACTTGTGAATAAAAGAAAAATGCTTTAGGATTCGCTCCCATTGAAGACACAACAAGGAAGTTTTGTACCCCTTGTTTTTCAGCTAGACAAGCAGCTCGTAACGTATATTCATAATCTACTTTTTTGAAATTTGCCTTTGTTTTTGCTTTTTTTATTGTTGTTCCTAGGCAACTAAAAACATCATCTACAGCAAAATACTCTTTATATTCCTCTAATACTAAAAAATCTACTTGCTTTTGCTGTAATTTCTCATGCTGCCATTGCAACGGTTCTCTTACAAAAATAGTAACCGAATCGTAGTAATCTGATTCAAGTAATAGACGCGTTATCTCTTGCCCAACTAATCCACTTGCACCAAGTACTAACGCTGTTCGCTTATTCATATATGCATATACCTCTTATTTTACTTTTCTCTCCTTCAGCAAAATACACCGTTTAGGAGTTTCCTGCTCTTATTTTACCATAAGTAAAGCACTATGCGTACGCATAGTGCTTTACTCACTCTTTTTTCTCATCTTTTTCTGGTAATTTCGTTATTGTTGTTGCATCCCCTAAATTACTTATTAATCTTCTTAAAAAAATTAATACAAAAGATAATGGCAATACTACCGCTAATATCAATAAAATAGCCTCCATTAAATAACCCAAACACTCACTCCTCTCCTCCGCTCCTTTCAAATATATGAAAACAATGTTGTCACATATGCATGCATTGGGAAAAATAATACATCTATATTTGACAACTTTATAACAAAATCAAATCGGAATGATTATTATTTATTGCAACTTTATGAAAGATGTATTATACTAAGTTCGCAAACTAAAACGTAATTATTCCGTTTTGTATTAAAATGATATTTTTCTTCTATAATTGGGGAGAATATATCCGTATAAAAAGAAAAGAGGAGAACTTCATGCCTAAAAGATTGACTATATTTTCATTCTTACTTATTTTCACTTTAATTTTCGCTGGCTGCTCAAACAAAAAAGAAGGTACTACCAAGAAAGATGGAAAACTAACTGTTTATACTACTATCTTCCCTCTTGCAGATTTCGCAAAAAAAATTGGTGGCGACTATGTAACGGTTGAAACAATCTACCCACCTGGTGCCGATTCACATACATTTGAACCAAGTCAAAAACAAACAGTACAAGTTGCGAAAGCCGATTTATTCGTCTATAACGGCGCTGAATTAGAACCATTTGCTGAGAAAATGGAAAAAACATTAAAAAAAGAAAATGTTAAAATTGTAAATGCATCTAAAGGTATTGAACTTCGTACTTCAACTGAAGAAGAGCATCACGATCATGGAGATGGACATAAAGAAGACGAACACCAACACGACAAAGACCCACACGTCTGGTTAGATCCGACACTGGCGATGAAACAAGCAGAGAAAATTAAAAATGCTCTTGTAGAGTTACAACCTGATCATAAACAAGAATTTGAAAAGAACTTTGCAGCACTACAAACAAAATTCACTGATTTAGACGATCAATTTAAAGCAGCTGTAGCAAACGCAAAAACGAAAGAAATTTTAGTTTCTCATGCAGCATATGGTTACTGGGAACAACGCTATGACCTAAAACAAATTCCTATCGCTGGTATTTCAGCTTCTGATGAACCATCTCAAAAGCAACTTGCTGATATTACGAAAACAGCAAAAGAACACAACTTAAAATATATTTTATTTGAAACATTCTCTACTCCAAAAGTAGCATCTGTTATTCAAAAAGAAACTGGCACAAAGATTTTACGCTTAAATCACCTTGCTACTATTTCTGAAGATGATGCAAAAAATAATAAAGATTACTTCACTTTAATGGAAGAAAACGTGAATACTTTAAAAGAAGCAACAAACTAACCAAATATATTTTCTAGTCGGCTAAATATGTCATTTAGCCGACTTTTTGTGTCCTTCTGCTTGACTAGATTGAAATAACAAGTAAAATTATCCATATTAGCTTTAAGCTATACTATTTTAGAAGGCGAGTTGGAATTATGAATCTTCACATTTGTGAAGTAACAGCAAAAAATTGGCGTTCAGTAGCTGCTTTAAACGTCGCAAAAGACCAGCAGCAATTTATTGAAAGTAATGCATTTTCTTTAGCAGAATCATTATTTGAAGAAAACGGAACGTCAGTAGCTTTATATGATGGAGAAACACTTGTAGGATACGCAATGTATGGATGGTATTCGGAAAAATATAAAACCATATGGTTAGATCGCTTTATGATTGATCAACAATATCAAGGGAAAGGATACGCAAAACGTTTCCTTCGCTTACTTATTCAATTCTTACAAGAAAAATTTGAATGTAAAATAATTTATTTAAGTTTACATCCAGACAACAAACTCGCAATGGGACTATATGAGTCATTCGGCTTCCGTTTAAACGGGGATATTGATGACGAGGGTCCAGTTGTAGGTGTTGTAATGGAATTACTAATAGATGAAAATACAAGCCTGTGAAAACAGGCTTTTTATTATATTATTTTTTCAACTCTTCCCCATATATGCTTCATTGCCACAATCTGGCCCCAACGATAAAAAAAGCCTGCTATTACGCAGACTTATTTCACACACTCCTCAAAATGTTCTTGGAACCATTCTTTATTAATATCTTTTCCGATGAAAACAACTTCACTTACTCGCTCTTCACCCTCTTGCCACTCTCTATCATACGAAGCAGCAAACAATGTATGCACACCTTGGAATACGATGCGCTTATCTACTCCATCTATAGATAAAATTCCTTTGTAACGATATAAATACTCCCCTAGCTCTTGCACAACAGCTGACATCCACTCATTCAGCTTTTGTAAATCTAACGGTCGCTCTTCACGCAATACAAACGATTTTACACCTTCTAGATGGTTATGCTCTGTATGAGGGTAAATTTGTAACGTATCTTTCGTTTTAAACGTTTGAATTTGTAATAATGATGGTATATCTACCTCACAGTTAGTCGACTGTATTAACTTTGCAGTCGGATTAATACCTTGCAGTTCCTGCAATAAATTTTCCTTTTCACCTTCGTCAATTAAATCTAATTTATTTACTAAAACGACATCAGCAAACGCAATTTGTTCTTTTGCCTCTAACCCTTTTTCGAAATGTTTATGTATATGATAACTATCTGCTACTGTTACAACACCGTTAATTTGGTACGCAGATTGAATAACTGGATCTAAAAAGAATGTTTGAATAATCGGACCTGGATTTGCAAGGCCAGTTGTTTCAATTACTAAGCCGTCAAAGTCCATTTTCCCTTCTGCTTTTACGTCCAGTAATTGCTTTAAAGCAACGAGTAAGTCTTCACGTACAGTACAACATAAACAACCGTTCGTCATTTCCATAATCTCTTCTTCGACATTCATAATTAACTGATTATCGATACCAATTTGCCCTATTTCATTTACAATCACCGCTAATTTTTTTCCGTGATCCTCTGATAAAATACGATTTAATAAAGTTGTTTTCCCTGATCCAAGAAAACCAGTTAATATTGTTACTGGAATCATTCCTTACATCTCCTTATAGCTATATGTTTCTACATTATAGCATATAGAGAAAATCATTTTTTTAGCAAAACATATTTATTGTATGTACACCCCCCAAACTATATAATAATACGTAGTAAGAAAGCCTTTTCAAAATAATAATTATTCATCAAGGGGGTACTTATAATGGAACGAATTCAAATGGCTGAAACACTAGAATTCTCTCGTATTATTCAAGGATTTTGGCGTTTAGCAGAATGGAATATGCCGAAAGAAGAATTACTTTCTTTTATTGAAGAATGTATGGATATGGGGATTACTACTTTCGATCACGCTGATATTTATGGCGGCTATACGTGTGAAGGATTATTTGGAGAAGCGTTACAACTCAAACCTTCCTTACGCGAAGACATGCAAATTGTCACAAAATGTGGAATCGCTCCCCCATCACCGAAATTTCCAGAGCGATATGTTGCGCACTACAATACGAGTGCTGACCACATAATAAAAAGCGCGGAAGACTCATTACAAAACCTACATACAGATTATATTGATGTATTGCTCATTCATCGCCCTGATCCATTTATGGATCCAAATGAAGTGGCAGAAGCATTTTCACGATTAAAACAAGAAGGAAAAGTTCGTCATTTCGGTGTATCTAACTTTTTACCTTCACAGTTTAATATGTTAAGTTCGTACTTAGATTTCCCTCTTATTACGAATCAAATTGAAGTCTCTGCTTTACAACTTGAACACTTTGAAAAAGGTACAATTGATTTATGCCAAGAAAAACGAATCAATCCAATGATTTGGTCGCCCCTTGCTGGCGGAGAAATCTTTACTGGTCAATCAGAACGTGCCGTACGTGTACGTGAAACTTTACAGAAGATTGCTACTGAACTAGATGTTACTAGTATCGATACAGTTATGTATGCATGGCTGCTTGCTCATCCAGCTAGCATGATGCCTATCGTTGGATCTGGTAAATTAGATCGCGTCAAAACAGCTGCTCTTTCAACAAAAGTTAATTTAGATCGTCAACAATGGTTTACAATTTTCGAAAGCTCTAACGGCCATCCTGTACCATAATAGAAAAAGAAGAGCTATTTTCTTATAGCTCTTCTTTTTCATATGTATTTCTCGTCATTGCAAATACACACATATCCCTTAATCCATTTTCATCTACTGCAATACTCGCGCTTTCTAAAATACCTTCTAATTTAAAACCTAATTTCTCAGGTATCGCTCTACTCTTCTTATTTAAAGAATCACAACGAATTTCTACGCGGTTTGCTTTTAGCTCTGAAAAAGCGTAATCCGTAATACCTTTTGCAGCCTCTACCATATAGCCCTTTCCACTAAACCTCGAATCAATCCAATATCCGATTTCAAATTGAGGTATCTCCCAATTAATACGATGCAATCCGGCAGATGCGATAAATTCACCTGTTTCTTTCGAAAATACTAGTAATCTCAAATCTTCACGCTGCAAAAATTGAATATGTGATCGCCTAATACTCTCTTCTACTTCTTCCTCTGTTTGTTCCTTTTGTGCAAACACCATCCAAGGTTTTAAATCTTGCATAGAAGCTTGAATTGCATCATATACAACTTTACCATCACCTGGTTTCGGCATTCGAACAAAAAGCCTTTCAGTATAAAATTCAGAAGGAAAATCAAATAATAATGGATTCATTGTGAGCACTCCCTATAACTCTTTTACGTATAATAATATCCATCTTAAGTTATACAGTAAAGAAATTTCTGAATTTTATACATTTTACTCATTTACCTGTATCGCTACACGAACTCCAGATTCTATCGCACCTTGAATCCATCCGTGATATAACGTTGTATGATCTCCAGCAAAGAGTATTCTCCCTTCTGGTTTTACAATCGCTGGTTGTAACTCAGACTCTTGACCAGCTTGAAATAGCGCAAATCCTCCAAGCGCATATGGATCCAATGTCCAACTTTTTGATATTCCCGACACGAATTCATCATACACTTGACCACCTAATATCGTCGCTAAATTTTGTAGTGTATAATAGATACGATCCCCCTTCGATAAACCATCCCATAACAACGCATCATAAGACCATGTATAGCTTCCTAACATCATAGCAGGTCCTTGTTCTCCAATTCCATGACTTGGATAATAGGCGTAACGAATTGGTAAATCCGTTATAATTCTGCCACCTAACTGTCCTTGTTCTTCCCAAAATCGACTTTTAAATTGCATCCCTATTTTCGTCGCAGGCATATAATGCAATTCACGAATCGCCTTCCACTTCGCATGTGATATAGAATCAAACGGATCTATTTCCACAAAACGCATTGTCGAAAACGGAATCGTCACAATAACCAAATCTCCTGTAATACTACTATATTCAAAAGTTTCCTCATTCCGATAGAAAGCTGTCACACCATTATCATGTTGATGTAGTTTCATTAATTTTTGATTATATATAATATTTTCTTCTAATTGTGGTAAAAAAGACTTTGGCAACCTATCATTTCCACCAGTTATTTCACAAAACCCGCTCTCCTCTTGCATAATGTATAAAAAACGTAACGTCTCAACGAATGACCTTTCTAGAAAGCCTTCTAAATCTAATAAAACACCAATCATCTCAATTGCTACTGGCGAAAAATACGTATTATATTGATATGGATGATACTTTAGAAACTGCCCTGTAGAGTACCTCCCAAAATCCTTTACTACAACATCCCAATTTTTCTCTGGGTTCTTTTTTATAAAATTTATAATAGGCTGTACTGCTAATAGTAATAATTCCTCAGATGTTTTCCCCTCTTCATTCATCCCTACAGGGTATCTTAAAATACTCGGGTCTTTTTCGTATTGTTTTAATGTCGTTTTCCGGCCATTTACGTATATAATATCTGTCTCATTTCTATTAATAAACGGACTTACCTGTAGCCCAAACTTTCTTATATATGCCATCGTTAACGTGTGTGAATACGGAATCCTCATCGCCCCAACATCTAAATATACGCCAGCATCCTCCATTCTAATTGTCTCTATGCGACCACCTATACGGTTGTTTGCTTCAAAAATCTTCACTTCATGTCCTGCATCCTTTAATAAAGACGCCGAAACTAATCCGGCCATACCAGCTCCTACTACAATAATTTGTTTCGGACGTGTCGTCTTCTTCAATCCTTTATCTATAACTTTTAACGTTTCATTCATATCCGTGTTATACATGATATCTTTCTGCACAATTCCACCCCTTACTTCGTAAAATGGGCCATTAGTGGTTTAGTGCATTTTATTCATCTATTTGCTTAAACATAACACGATAGCACTCGGAATATTAACTAAAAATACATAAAGGCATAGCTCTCACATCTCCTCATACTTCGTATACTACAGCAACTGTAACGAAGGAGTGACTAAAATTGAAACGTGCTTATGATCACCATGCTACAAAAGAGCATTTAAAACTTTCAAACATAAAACTTAATAATATGAAATTATCTAAAAAAACGAACAAGTAAAGTAAAACTTTATTCCACCCTCACCAATCGGACTTTTACAGGCAGCCCAGTCCTCCCCACCTTATTTACTTTCGCTGAATTTTGAGATGGGGAGACAGCGGGATAAAATTATCCGTTTTTCATTTTGAGCATTTTATTACGCATTTTTCGTAAGTAAATATATAATAGGATGTACATTAAGATTGAATTGAGAGGTATAGTCTATGATCAAATTAAGTGTGTTAGATCAATCACCGATTTCAGATGGTAGTACAGCAATTGAAGCTTTTTCACATACAGTTACACTTGCTCAAGAAATTGAAAAGCTAGGGTTCACACGCTTTTGGGTATCCGAACACCATAATTCTGTAAGCCTTGCTGGTTCAAGCCCAGAAATACTTATTTCTCATATTGCAGCGAAAACAGATCATATTAGAGTTGGTTCAGGTGGTGTTATGTTGCCGCACTATAGTCCTTATAAAGTAGCCGAGAATTTTCGCGTTTTAGAAGCACTTTATCCAAACCGTATCGATCTCGGTGTTGGACGAGCTCCTGGTGGCATGCCAATAGCTACTCGCGCACTACAAGAAGGAAAAATGGTTTCACTTGATCAATATCCAGAACAAATTGCAGATGTTGCAATGTATTTACACGATCGAGTACCTGAAAACCACCATTATGCAAATTTAAAGGCTACTCCAGTGATTCCAACATCTCCTGAAATGTGGATGCTTGGTTCTAGCGGCGAAAGTGCTAAAATTGCAGCCCATAACGGAGCTTCTTTTGCATTTGCACAATTTATTAATGGCTTCGGTGGACCTGAAGTAATGAAGGCTTATCAAGAACAATTCCAACCTTCTTATTTAGGAGATAAACCAAAATCAATCGTTGCTATTTTCGTTATTTGTGGAGAAACAAATGAAGAAGCGGAAAAAATCGCTTCTAGTTTAGATTTATCAATCTTATTATTAGAACAAGGAAAAAGGACGACTGGCACACCTTCTATCGAAACTGCTCAAAATTATTCATATAGCGCATATGATCTATTCCGTATAAAAGAAAATCGTCAACGTATGATTGTCGGTGATCCGGCTTCTGTGAAAGAAAAAATAATAGATTTAAGCAAATCGTATAATACTGACGAGTTTATGATTGTCACGATTACGCATCAATTTGAACATAAGTTAAATTCTTATCGCTTACTAGCAGATGCTTTTAATTTATAAGAAAAGGGAGATACATCAATTATGATGCATCTCCCTTTTTTACTACTTATTACTTTTACCTTCTATATATTCAATAGCCTCTTTTAATAATTCATCAAAGTGATTAGGATAATCATGATTTAAGTTAGGTACAACTTTATACTTATGCTCTACATTCTTATCCCTTAATAATTGTACAAATTGCTGCGTACATTCGAAACAATCGTCATCTTGATCGCCGCACACTATATATCCCTTTATATGCTTATCCTGTAGCACTCCGAGCAACTCACTCCATTCTTCAATCTTTGGAAGCCATGGTGCCATAAAAATAAAACCTTTCATATCGCCATTCCCCCACAAGCTTTTATAATATTTATTTTTCAAACTTTATATTTACTCTTTCTTATCCAATAGGTGTAGTATAAATGTAAGTAGAGACTGAAAAATCAATATTTTAACAACCCAAAAAAAGACAACAATATATTTATTGTTGTTTTCATTACATCTATACGCTCTTCTGTATTTTTCTATCTGGTTTACTTGAAACTAAGTAGTGTTTTTCTGAAATATATAAGTCTCTTTTTAATATACGACTTAAGTAAGGACCTAGTTTCATTCCACATATGAGGCGATCTTCATTACCCTCAACAATTGGGAATATTTCCTTCTCTGTTACGTATTGATCTACCGCTTTTTGAACGATATCAATTTCTTTAACCAGGTTTAAATTTTCTTCTGTATGTTCAAATACCTCAAGCGTTTCCTTCGTGATAAGAAAAAGATTCGTTGGAAATGCAGGTAAATAAGGCTTTAACAAATCATAATTCACTGTATAATCATCATTTACTAATACTGTATAAACAATATTAGCATTTTTTTCCAGAAACTTAGCCATCGCTTGTTCTAATTCATCTTTCGTAATTTCCCGTTCTTCTTTTCCAGTTCTGAAAAAGCGAAACATCGCATCGCCTCCCTTTTACTATATTATACCATAAAGAAAAACTGAAAAATCACAAAAAAACCATTGAAAGAATTTTTCAATGGTTTTTTTAATATATTTATCGTTATTTTAAGAATGCACTTAGCATCCATACGTGTTGTTCTAATGTTGTATGAATTGCTAGTAACATATCAGCTGATGTTTCATCGCCAGCTTCACCAGCAATTTCCATTCCCTCTTTTAATTCTTGAATAAGTGCAGAGTAATCATTTACTAATGTTTGCACCATTTCTTCTGCAGATTCTTTGCTTGTCCCTTCGCTGACACTAGATGTTGCAAGATATTCTTTCATTGTTGCTAGCGGTTTACCTTCTAGCGCTAAAATACGTTCTGCCAACTCATCAACATACGTTCCAGCTTCATTATAAAACTCTTCAAATTTCTCATGTAATGTAAAGAAGTGTGGCCCTGTCACATACCAGTGATAATTATGTAGCTTTACATATAACACATTCCAGTTTGCTACCTGCTTGTTCAATACTTCAACAACATTTGTTTTCGTACCCATACAATCCACTCCTCTAATCATTTTATAAAGTGAAACTTTAATCAGTGGGGGTTTTGTCCATCTCCTACTGATTATTAGCCCTCACCAATCGGGCATTTACGGGCAGTTGCCTCCCACCTAACTTCCTCGTATGCGCCGAATTTTGAGGCGGGAGTTTTACTGCCCGGCGAATAGCGGGATAAATTAACCTAATTACATTTTACCATACATTTCCTAACCTTTTCGAACGATTGGCTCATATGTAACAAAGTTTTAACACCTTTAATATTTCCCTAACATCATATAATTCATGTGTTTTTTTCAACTATTTCACACGTCTAATTGTCCAAGCTCACACATATGCATTATAGTAAGTCAAGCTCATCATAGAAGAAAGAGGGATAACATGGACAATCAACAATGGCAAGTAGCAAAGAAAGTTGCTGCTACTTATATCGGAACTGTCGTTGGAGCTGGATTTGCTACTGGGCGAGAAATTGTTGAATTTTTTACAGTGAACGGATTATACGGAACAATTGGCATATGTGTAAGTGGATTTTTTTTTATTTGGCTCGGCACAAAGATGATGCTACTTTCTTCACAAATCGGGGCATTTTCAGCTCAAGAATTTAACAAATATTTATTTGGAGATGTATTCGGAAATGTCGTAAACACATTATTATTACTCGTATTATTTGGTGTAACAAGTGTTATGCTATCAGGGGCTGGAGCTGTATTTGAAGAGCAACTTCGTTTACCAAGGCAGCTCGGTATCTTCATTACGATTATCGCCTGTCTCATCATAGGTAGCCGTGGATTACAAGGTGTATTTGAAGTAAATACACTTGTCGTGCCTATTATGATGATTTTTATTATAGGACTTGCTATTACAACCTTTTTCCATGGTGGAACTCCTATTAATAACACTATTCCTGCAGAGAATTGGAATATGAAGTGGATTACTAGTCCTATTACATATGTCGCCTTAAATCTTTCTCTCGCCCAAAGTGTTCTCGTCCCGTTAGCAAGTGAAGTAAAAGATCGAAAAGCCATTTTATGGGGTGGAATTTTAGGTGGTGCAGGACTTTGTTTTATTTTATTATGTAGCCATTTAGCTATCTTATCAGTTGAACAATTCTATCAATATAACATCCCAATGGCTGAAGTTGTAAGAAGGTTCAATGCAACTTTCCACTTTTTCTTCGTTCTTATTATTTTCGGTGAAGTGTTCACAACTTTAGTCGGAAATGTATTCGGAATGACAAAACAAATGCAATCCATCACAGGATGGAAAAATAACAATATTATTATCTTCATCTTACTAATTAGTTATTGCTTCAGTTACATTGGTTACAGCGAGTTACTCCACATTCTATATCCTGTCATCGGGTGGGTAAGCATCGTTCTACTTCCAATCATTGCTTTTAAACAAATTCAAAAAACATAAAAAAGCATCCATATTATTGGATGCTTTTTTATGTTCATTCGCAATCATCACATACTTCCCAATACGGCCCCATTTCCAATGCCAAATGCGGTATTAATTGCAATCGGATCATTCGACTAGGCATGCGTTCTAATACGAATTGAATGCCTTCTTCATCTTCATCTAATTCAACTTTTGAAATAGCAATTCTTTGCATAGTTGAAATGGGAATGCCATCTTTATATAAAGTAATTTTCACCTCATCATATTCATTAAAATACAATTCAACACTCATTTTCTTTTTTAACATTTCATCTACAATTTCATACGTATCACTTTGTTCTTGGATTATATATTTCCAGCCACCTCTATCTTCTTTCGGAGCTGTTTGAAATAATGTCACTAAATCCTCGTATAGCATAAGATAACCGTTGCCATAAACTTATAAAAATCTATAAATTTTGTTTATTTCCCTGTTCTACGTGTCCGATTTCGCAGAAGCTACTTTCGTTTGATACAACACTCCGAGGGCGTAAATTTGGATACAACGAATCCTACATATTAGCAGTAACGTTTTAGGTGTTAGCTTGCTAATTCGTACCGTGACAAATTGATAGCTGCATTTAAATCCCTATCCATTTCATGACCACAAGTACATTTGTATATGCGATCAGAAAGTTTTAGTTCTTTTTTGATACTTCCGCAATTCGAACACATTTTTGAAGAGGGATACCATTTATCAGCTTCTATACATTCAATACCATATTTTTCACACTTGTATTGAATTTGTCTTTTGAACGCATATAAACACTGCTTCGCAATCGCTTTAGCTACGTGTCTATTCTTCATCAGACCTTTGATATGCAACGTCTCCATCACAATACGAAATGGCTTGGTTTTCACAATTTCGCTCGTTGATTGGTGAAGATGATTCTTTCTGATATTTGATAACCTTCTATGTAGTTGTCGTATCTCTTTCTCGATTTTTATAATGTTGCTTGTTTTGACAAAACGGTTTCCCTCCTTATTCATTTCATATTTACGAGAAACTTGACGCTGCAACCTCCGAAGGCGTTTCTCTGCCTGTCTTACCACTTTTGTTTTGTTGATATTGTTCTTTTTCTGACCATCAGAACAATATGCTAATTCTTTGATCCCAATATCTATCCCTAATACAACATCAGTTAACTTCTCTTTTGTAAACTCCTGTTCAATACCGACAGATAAATACCAATACTTACCATCAAAGCTAACGCGTGGATTAAAGTACTTAACCCCTACAGGTAACTTTTCGGATGTTTTTACCCAGCCAACTTTCTCAATCAAAACTTGTTTTTCTTTTACTTTTAACTTGAGGTTATCATTGTAGAAAGAGGGTTTTGATTTCCTTCTGCTTTTGAATCGTGGTTTATCAGCCAATCCCTTGAAAAATCGTTTATATGCTTCACAGGCATCTTTGATTGCTTGTTTGGCTATATTATTTGAAACATCATACAACCAAGCATATTCTTCAATCTGTTTTAATGCGGTTAATTCTTTCCGTAAAAAACCGTCTGATATGAACTTTCCGCCATTCTTATAATTCTCTTCTTGCTTCACCAGTGTCCAATTATAAGCCCATCTTGCCGTACCAACAGATTTCCAAAGTTGAAATTCTTGTTCTTTATTCGGCTTGATTCTCACTTTCTTCGCAAGTATCATTTTCCAACAACTCCTTAACCATCTTCTTCGCTTTATTTTCCCTTGAAGATAGCAACTGGTTTGCTCTGTCCTACCTGCCTTTTTTGCAAAATCACCAATTGAATATAATTTCAGATTTTTCATCCCATGAAACTACGTTACCCCGACGACAATTTTTTCTCTACAAATATTTTATCAATAATTATATATTTTTTTAGATATACACTAACTGTTTCTTCCCCTCTCTTACTAAAAAACGATGAGTATTTTATATACCCTTTATCTCTATCACTATCCATATGTATTGTACCATATACTACCGTTTTTACCGTATTCATTTGCTTCATAAGTGCATACAAGATTGTTGTGAGCACATAAAAAAGAAGAGCGACTTTTGTCACTCTCCTTAAAAGAATTTCCCTGTAGCGGCTATCACTAACACTATTATTAAAATAGCAAATAATAATGAGACAATTAAACTAAAAATCGGCAATGCTTTCTTTTCATTCTTCTTAAATAACAACTTAAAGCTAAGTAATATGTTTACTGGTACAAGTATAAAATAAAAATATTTAACAATTTGCACCGAGCTATTCGAAAGTGTTTTTAATATAAACACTTCAATTAGAAAAATAATAAAAAATGAAATACTTAGCCAAAATGAAACATAACTAAGCCAAGAATGTCTTTTCGTACCCCAATACACTCCCATAATATTCTCCTTTATTTATATTCTATATGATTATAATTATACACAAAATTAACAAATACCTCTATTTTTCGACAAACATTATACAAAATACCGTTTTAAACACGACATGGATACTCTATTAGGAAGCCCCGATCACTCTACTTCTAAGTAACAAAAAACCGCCCCACTAATAGCATGCTAGTGGGGCGGTCTTTTATCACACTTTAAATCTTTCAATTAATACTTGCAACTCTTCAGCCATTTGAGACAATGTACCAGCTGCAGAACCAATCTCCTCCATCGAAGCCAATTGTTCTTCAGCTGACGCTGCTACACTTTGTGTACTAGTCGCATTATTTTGCGCTGTCATCGCAATTTGACCTACTGAAATAGATACTTCATTTGCACCTTTTGACATTCCATTAGCCGTTTCAACCATCGTCTTAATTTGATCAGCTATTTCACTTGTAGATTGTAAAATCTCAGCAAAGTTCTGCTTTGTGTCATTGGCAATAACTAGTCCAGACTGAACTTCTTCATTTACATGATTCATTGATTTTACGGTCTTACTCATATCATCTTGTATTTCACATATTAACTTACTAATTTCACTAGAAGATACGCTAGATTGCTCTGCTAATTTACGTACTTCATCTGCAACAATTGCAAATCCTCTTCCATGTTCACCAGCTCTTGCAGCTTCAATTGCTGCATTTAAAGCAAGGAGATTTGTTTGATCGGCAATATTTTGAATTACTTCTAATATGTCACCAATTTGTTTTGATTTATTGTTTAATAACTGTATAACTTCATCTGATTGTGAAACAGATTCTGCAATAGACTGCATTTGATTTACCGTTTTTCCTACTAGCTTTCCGCCATCTTCTGCTTTTGCACGAGTATGAGCAGAAGCCATATTAATAGACGCTGAGCTGCTTGCTACATGTTGAATCCCTTCTGTTACATCAAACAATAACATAGCACCATTTTCTACGCTTGTCGTTTGCGTCGTTGCCCCATTTGATATTTCATCCATTGCCATTGTAATTTGTTCAGTTGCTTCACTTGCTTGTCTTACACTTGCAGTTAGCTCTTCTGATGCCGCTGCAACGTGTCCAGCTGAATCATTAATTCTACCAATTAACGTTCGTAACGAATCTGTCATTTCATTAAAACCTTTCGCAAGTTGACCAATTTCATCCTTGGAATGGATTTCAATTGTTTGCGTTAAATCCCCTTCACTTATTTCTTTAGAAGTGACTACTAATTTCTTTAAAGGTTTTGTAATAGAAAGTGTCACGAAATAAATAAGTGCTCCTCCTACAACTAATGAAATAAGCATAACAATTAACATATTATAAAATACAGGCTGAGCAGCTTCAATTACTTCATTTGAGTACATCGTTCCACCGATTTTCCACCCTGTTTTTAAATTTGTAGCGAATACCATGTTCTTTTCACTACCGTTATACGTGTATGAAAAAGCTCCGTGATTATCTTCATAAATTTTCTTTGCCCAAGAATCCGCTGCTTTATTACCTGATTTTTCTTGAGGATGAGCAATTATTTTTTGCCTTCCATCTAAAATGAAAGCATATCCTTTTTTACCAATATTAATTAACTTTGTAGTTTTCAATAAATTATCTAAACTTAAATCTACTGCAACAACACCGTTTTTATCTTCAGTTTGTTTCGCAATCGTTACTACAATATGTCCATTCCCCAGCGCCTTATACGGTTCTGTTACAACAATACCACCTTGTTTTGTCACTGCATCTTTAAACCAAGGACGAGTCGTTGGATCATAATCTGCCGCCATCTGTATATTCGGTTCTTGCACAAATTTCTTATCATTTCCGGCAACATACACTTGTTCAACATCTTTATTCAAACTAATATATTGAGATAGTGTCTTTCTTAATTCATCTTGATTATCCCCTTGATACATATCACTATGAATTACTCGTGCAAAATTATTTACATCATTAAACTTTGCCTCAATCATTTGATTAATTAAGTTATCTAATATTTTTATGTTATCTTGAGCACTACTCGTAATTTGTGATTCAAAATTCTTTTTAGCCGTTTGATAAGACATGCCCCCAATAACAGAGACAGCAGCAATTAAAATTACAAAAAATGATATTAATAGTTTTTTTGCTACTTTCATATCACGAAACCAATGTAACAGTCTACTCATTTACAAACCTCCTACTTTTCAATTTTCAAAATTAAATTGAGTAATTATAAATATTTTTCATTCCCTAATTGTTATTTTCATAACCTATTATGATGAATACTTTGTAAAGTTTAAACAATTAGATTCCCTTTGTCTATATATACGAATAATATTATTATAAAATTTACAAATACAAAAAAACCAAAGGGGGCACCCTTTGGTTTTTTACATTTTTTTATGTTGTTTAGACAGCTTTTTCCACTTATCACGCTCTGCTCTTGCAAGAATAGCATCTTGTTTTCTCATAAAATACGCCAGTTCTCTTTGTAACTTTTTATAGCTTTGCAAACGATTTATCGTAATAAGTCCGTTATCAATCGCTTTATGCACTGCACACCCTGGTTCATTTTCATGTTTACAATCCCGGAAGCGACATGTTTGTGCCAATTCTTCAATATCAGAGAATGTTGTTTGAATTGCATCGCTTCCTTCCCAAAGCTGCAACTCCCTCATACCTGGCGTATCGATTACAAGAGCACCACTTGGCAATTGGAATAATTCACGATGGGTTGTCGTATGCCTTCCTTTACTATCTTCTTCACGAATATCTCCAGTTTTTGCTACCTCAATCCCTATCAAGGCATTTAACAAAGTAGATTTCCCTACCCCTGATGATCCTACTAAAGCAATTGTTTTCCCTGGAGAAACGAACTGTTTCAATGAATCAATACCTGCATGCTCTAAACTATCAACGATGAAAATAGGAACACCTATTGCAACAGCCTCCGTTTCTACAATTTTCTGTTCCACATCTTCACATAAACTACTTTTGGTTAAAACAATAACAGGCATTGCACCACTTTCATATGCTAATAGTAAATAGCGTTCCATCCTTCTTACATTAAAGTCATGGTTAAGTGCATTCACTAAAAATAAATAATCTACGTTTGCTGCTATAATCTGTTCTTCCGTTCTATTGCCAGCCTCTTGTCTGGAGAAAGAGCTTCTTCGTGGAAAAATACGATGAATAATCGCTTTCTTTTCATTCTCTATTTTCTTTATATGCACCCAATCACCAACTGCTGGGTAATCTCCTTTCGTTACTGCTTCATGTCGAAACTTCCCAGACAGTTCTGCCATATATTCACCGTCATTACAAATAATACGATATATATGCTTATGCTCAAGTAAAATACGGCCTACTTCATAATTTTCTACAGCTTGTTCTTCAAAAAAAGAATCCCAGCCGAACGATTCTAAAATAGTTTGATTCAAATTAATATCCTCCCTAGTTTGAGCTAAGTGGAAGGATCGTGCGCTCACTTATATTATATCGCCCTTTCCATCCACCTTTGTACTTGATTTATTATTCATATAAGTTAATTTCGCCATAATACATCACTCCGATCTTATTTTAATTACTCTCATTATATGGAATTTCAATTTAAAAAGCTACCCAATTTGACGTAATTTTCAAATAACTATCTTAAAAATATGTTAGCTTGTCCACAGTGACTCATTTCATCTAAAATTATAGTTGTAACATCGCTTCTCATCACTGCATGTTTCACATTACTTTCACATCTATTTCACAAATATGCGCACTACAATATGATAAACTAAGTACATCCTTTTCCAAGGAACTATATGCCGATATATGAATCCCTATTTTTATAGGGATTTTTTATTTATTCAATTTAAGTGAAAAATTCTTCTTAATTGCATCTATGTAACTTGTTTCAAGGTTGGTAAAGTGTAAACATTATACTTTTTTATAACATTCTAAAACTCTTATTGTTGTCCATTAAACATCCCTATCGCAAAATCAATCTTATCTCATTATTTCAAAGTTGTGCGTGAAGCAACTATTATGTATACCCCCTTGAAGGAACACAACATTTCATTTCGCAAAACTTAAATGCTAGATTGTATGAAACGCGACAAAACCATACTAAAAAACATCTCATACTTATTATGAGATGTTTTTTAGTAATTTCTATTCTTTCAACAAATCTATTAATCCATTCCCTTCGGATGTGCGTTCATATCCTAAAGGTACAGTTCTTTTAATAAGTTGTGCGTATATTTCTGGCTCGGATAACTTTCTACCATATTCTCTTTCGCACTGCTTAATGAGAAGCGCTAATGCACCAGCGATATGCGGTGTCGCCATTGAAGTTCCACTTAATACAGCATATTTTCCGTCTGGATACGTAGATAATATTTCATCACCTGGCGCTACTAAATCAATTTCTTGATTTGAATTACTAAAACATGCGATTTTCCGTTCTAAATTAACAGCACCAACTTCAATTACTTCCGAGTAAGCACCTGGGAAGTCCAGTTCCTCTGTACCATCATTACAATCTCCATTATTTCCAGCAGCACATACAACGAGAACATCTTGTTGTACTGCACTTTGAACTGCTTCATGTAATTCAGGAACATCTTGCGGACCACCGAGCGACATTGAAATAATTCTCACTCTTTCTTTATTTGGCCCTCTCCAATTTACAGCATAATGAATTGCTTCAATAATTTGTTCATAACTTCCAGAACCATCTCCTGCTAAAACTTTTAATACTAACATTTTAGCAAGTGGCGCAACCCCTAAAACACCTACCCCGTTTTCAGTCGCTGCAATTGTCCCCGCTACATGAGTCCCATGTCCATTATTATCGAGATACACATTCGGATTACCCTCATAATCTTTCGTGAAATTTCTTCCACCAATAATACGATCTTTTAAATCTATATGATTTATATCACACCCTGTATCTAATACCGCAACGACAATATCTTTTCCTTTCACACTCTTCTCCCATACTTGTGGAGCGTGAATTAGTTGTACACCTGGTGGAATTTCGTTTACTTGTTCAACCACCTTATTTACGGTAAACGGAATAAGGTGTATACCTTTTTGTTTATTCGCTGTACTACTGTTCATCGTAATCCCTCCTGAAAATGTATTATTTTCATTTCAGACCACATTTGAATAGACTTTCAATTTAACATTCGTTTTATCTTTTCTATTTTCCTTCATTTCAAATATTTCTCAATATAACTTACTAACATTTATCCCGTGATTTGCAAGCAATAACAATTCGAGTGATTGAACGCATAAATAAAAGGACCATTAAATGGTCCTTTTATAGTTTTGTAAAAGAATGCTATATAATTTTTAAAATAAAAGAAATGAAGACTAAACCTCACTCTTATTTAAAAACTTCTCTATTTCTTTTATTAAATGTTTCGCTCCATCTATGCCAACAGTAATATTTCCATTTGCTAATGATATGTTCTCATCTGAAACATCTCCTGTTATTTGACAAGCATTGTAAGGTTGATATTTTTGTAAAATGACTTTGTCTTCTTCTACGAAAATTTCAAGTGGTGATTTGATTTGTATCCCTAATACATCTCGTAACTCTTTAGGAATAACAATTCGTCCTAGTTCGTCTACTTTTCGAATAACTCCTGTTGCTTTCATATTACTCTCCCCTTACTCTCTATTAATTTTTCCACCTCGCTTTTTCCATTTTATCACTTTTTGGTAATACTTGTATCTTTTTAGAAAATTTTGTACTCAAGTAAAAAAAAAACAATTATCGAATACGCAATCTCTCTTTTAATTGTTTTAAGTAACGAGATCGTATCATTAAGAAATATATCATTTGAATCGCTACGAAAATACTTAATACAATTATATTTTCTTTAAACAGTGAGTACTCGAACATCTGTCCTAGCGCAGTTAACGCTACTGCTCCATGTAATGTTGCAACGCCAATTGGTACGAAAAATAAAAGTGCTAATCGGATTGTAACTACTTTCGATAATTCCCTGCTCGTTAAACCAACTTTACGAATCATTTCAAACAAACGAGTATCATCCTCCAAGTCAGAAAACAAACGGAAGTAAAGGAAGCTTCCTGCACATACGAAAAATACAATACCAATAAAGAAACCTACAAAGAAAATAGGTCCTGCGATTTGTAAACTTTGGTTTTGTTCGTACTCTTCTGCACTAAACATTACATGTTCTTCATAAGGCTTAATCTGATTTGTAAGCTCTTTACCAACCTCAATTTCATCTTTCGTTCCATTCGTTGTATACATATAATTTTTTTCTTCTTTAAAACCTTCTTGCAGCGAATCATATTGATTGTTAGAAATCACATAAATATTTCCTATTAAGATTTTACTCAATGAAGAAGTAGTAACTTTTTTCACCTTTAAAGGTTCATTCACATTCGGCAATAAAATGTCTGTTCTTTCTTTTGTCGGTGGTCCTGGTATTTCAACTGACAAAAATAAAGCCTCTTTATTTGATACAATGTTAAATGGTTCTCCTGTTAGCTTTGCGTATTCTTTATAATCTGATGTCCTTATAAAAGTAACGCTTCTTAAAGACTGCTCCTCCGTTTTTTTCGTAGAAACATTTATTTTTGAAGCTTCTATATTCTGTCTCTTTAATTCTCTGTCAATCATTTGTATATGCTGTAATTCATTGCTATTTCCTTGCTTAGATTGATAATGAAACGCAATCGGTCTCTCCATAATACTTTTTGTCATCGAAGCAAAGCCGACCAATGTACCTATTGCCGAAAAGGCTACAGTAGAAATAATTGTTACGATAAAGAACATTCTTGCATTATCTCTCATACGATACGCTAAATCTGACAAAGTAATAATATTCGTCTGTGTCCAATAGAAACGTTTACTTTTTTTGCATAGCCGAATAATAAAGACACTCAACTGTTTGTACAATAAATACGTACCAATAATGACTACCGTTGTAACTGGAATCATCATGAAAAATACCATTGCGCCATGTGACATAAGCGCTCCTGCATATCCCGCACTAAGCAATATAACCGCCAATATAGAAGAAATAATAGATGCTTTCGGTTCCGGCTTCGCTTCTGCTGATCCTCTAAACAATTTCATAATTTTATTTTTACGAACCATTCCTGCACTAAACAATGAAATGATCATAAATAATACGAAAAACATAATACTCGTTACAATAATTGCTTCCATTGGCATGTAATAGGATAAAGAAATATCTAGTTTTAATATTATTGGGGCTACAAATATTACTATTCCTGAAAATAACATACCTGAAAGAATCCCGAAAATAATTGCTCCTATTCCAATCATGATGTTTTCAAAGAAAATAAGACGCTTTAATTGATATTTCGTCATACCTAACATCATTAATATTCCTAGTTCACGCTTTCTCGTTTTTAAAAACATTCCCATTGAATATAAAATAAAGAAGAATGTAAATAAGTATATAATAGACTGCGCAAATGACATACTTACGAATACGTACTGCCCTAATTCTCCCGCACTTAATGCCGGATGGAACGCAAAAAATGAATATACAAAAAAGGCCATAATAGCAAATGCACTACTCAAAAAATATGCTGAGTATGTTCGTCTATTTCGCGTTACATTCCGATATGCTAGTTCTCTAATGTTCATATTACTTCTCCGCCCTTCTACTAACTATGCTCTTATATTAGTAAAGTACGGAAATACCTTCCATCGATTCAAATGACAAAAACCTTACATTCTTGAAAGGTTTAAAAAATTGCTTAAACGAAACAGTTTCATTATAATGACTACATTCATATTCATACACGCATCCTATTGTATATTCGTTAGTTTTGCGAAATAATAAAGGATAGAAGTATGTACCAATATATACATAAAAAAATTTTTCAGATTTAATATGAATAGGAGGAAAACATAATGACATTACAAGAACAGATTATGAAAGCATTACATGTTCAGCCTGTAATTGATCCAAAAGTAGAAATCCGCAAACGCGTTAATTTCTTAAAGGATTATGTAAAGAAAACCGGTGCGAAAGGGTTTGTACTTGGAATTAGCGGCGGACAAGACTCTACATTAGCAGGACGTTTAGCACAGCTTGCCGTTGAAGAAATTCGTAATGAAGGTGGTAACGCAACGTTTATCGCTGTACGTCTTCCATACAAAGTACAAAAAGATGAAGATGACGCACAATTAGCATTACAATTTATTCAAGCTGATCAATCTACTGCATTTGATATCGCTTCAACAGTTGATGCTTTTTCAAATCAATATGAAAACTTATTAGGCGAATCATTAACAGATTTCAATAAAGGTAACGTAAAAGCACGTATCCGCATGGTTACACAATACGCAATCGGTGGACAAAAAGGTCTACTTGTTATCGGAACAGATCACGCTGCAGAAGCTGTAACAGGATTCTTCACAAAATTCGGAGATGGTGGTGCAGACCTGTTGCCATTAACTGGATTGACGAAGCGTCAAGGACGTGCTTTATTACAAGAACTAGGTGCGGACGAGCGACTTTATTTAAAAATGCCAACTGCTGATTTATTGGATGAAAAACCAGGTCAAGCTGATGAGACAGAGTTAGGCATTACTTACGATCAATTAGATGACTATTTAGAAGGTAAGTCAGTTCCAGCTGACGTTGCTGAAAAAATTGAAAAACGTTACACAGTAAGTGAACATAAAAGACAAGTACCAGCATCTATGTTTGATGTTTGGTGGAAATAGAACATAAAAAAGAAGCTAATCTCATTTAGCTTCTTTTTTACGTATTAACGATATGCACCTACTCTTTTCTCGAGTAAATCCTGTAAGCAATCTTCATGTTGTTTACAAAATAACGGCGGCATTTTATCTAACGGGAAAAATTTCAAATCTAACGTTTCATCACCGTCCACCTTTATTTCTCCTCCAACAATTGAGCATGAAAAGCACATTACAATTGATTGTGCCTTATCTCCATTTGGGTATGTTTGAAAATATTTTGTATACACTCCAATAAGTTCTTTTATTTCCACATCATACCCAGTTTCTTCTTTTATTTCTCGAATCGCAGTTTCCGCAGCCGATTCTCCTATCTCCATTGCGCCACCTGGAAAGCCCCAAGCATTAAAGTCTCCCCTTTTTTGCAGTAATACTTCTCCATTCTCATTAAACACACAACCACCAGCAAAGTTTAAGAAAACACAATCGTGCCCTACTTTTTCACGTAATTCTTTTATATAATTAGCCATTCTTTTTCCCCTTTTCATACTTCTTCTATCGTTAGTTCTTATTTTTTTCTAGTAATTCAATAATTCTATCTAGTTTCTGATTCATATTAATAGCGTGCTGTTTTTTCTCAGCGTTATTTCGCAATAACCTTTTAATAAACAAAGTGAATGATATGAAAAACAAAACTATAAGTCCGATTACTAAACAAACATATATTAATGTAAACATATTACTTTCGAACAAGTTCATTTAGCTTTCACACCCTCTCCCTGCAATTTTATCATATAATTCTGAATACACAATAAACAAATACAAAAAAGAGCACCTTCTACAGATGCTCCTCTTCATTAACAAGTTTGTAATATACAGCATGTATTTTCAAAACGTCGATTTTTTAAGTCTTCATTTCCAATACAGAAATAAAGCATCCCTAAATCTCCCCACATCATATTACAATTTTTAGTATCTGAATCAATTTGGAATAAAAGTGTCATGTGCTGCGGATCTATCCCCATATATTCTCCTGTCTCGTGTAATACCTCCTCTTGTACAGAGAACGGCTCACCAAACATTTGATGGTTATCGTAGTTGTCTGGGATTAATTCTTCAAGTAATTGTAAGAAACGATCTGAATCCGCCTCATCTTCAATGAATAGCTCAGGCAATTTATAAGTCAATTCAAAACTAATTGCACATTGTTTATATTTCTCTTGTACTTGATCTTCTCTTCGTAATTGCTCTACAGGAACATCATAATAAAGAACACGTCCTGCTTCAGTTGGGTTCACATTTTCTTCAAAGTAATTTTCAATACTAAAGAAATATAACATTCCTGTCTTAGGTAAACTATGATCCATTCCAATGTTTTGTAAATCACTTACATTAAATTGCGCGATAAACTGCAACGGTGTTCCTTTATACGTTGGATATTCAAATGAAACCGGTAAATCAGGAACTCCTCCCATTTTCGAACTACCTATCTCAATCATTTCCTGTTGATTTGGCACAACTTTTATACAAGGAAATACAGTATTAATAAGCTCCTCTTTTAAATGTGTCAGCCCATATTTATCAATTAATATTTCAATTTGTTTATTCATAAATTCTCCTTACATTTACATACTTATTTGTATCATAGCACAAAGATTATACTCCATTCCTTGCAAAGTCAACAAGCTTTCAAAAAAACGGGCTTATCCTTCATACGCGAACAAGTTTAAAAAAGCATAGTATACATTGTTCCTACAAACACGATAATTCTTTATTCCTTCCAGTACATTTTCCCTTCGTTCATTTTCATTTTTAATATAAGGAGGAATTCCACATGGGTTACGGATATAGTTGCTGTGGTTACGGATACGGTGGCGGCGGCGGTTGTGGTTATGGAGGTTTCGCTTTATTAATCGTTTTATTTATCCTTCTAATCATCATCGGAGCTAGCTGTTGGGGCGGCTTTGTAGGCTGCTAGTAAACTTAAAAACTATTGCAAAAAGCACGTACAATACGTGCTTTTTTGCCATTTTCAAATTTTCCATTTGAAAGGATGTATGTTTTATGAAAATTGATGGTGTTTTTGAAGGAGGCGGTGTACGCGGAATTGCACATGTAGGGGCAATTTGCGCGTTAGCTGAACAAGGATATGAATGGGAGCGTGTAGCTGGAACATCCGCTGGTGCCATTATCGCAGCACTTGTAGCAGCAGGCTATTCTTGTTCAGAGTTAAAAACGATTATAACTAATATTGATTATAATAAATTTACTAAGAAAACTTTCATCGATAGAATCCCTTTTATCGGTAAAGGGTTAAGTACATGGTCTACATTAGGTATTTATTCAAATAGCTTTCTGGAAGAATGGCTTGAAGAATTACTTCGAAAAAAAGGAATTCATTTATTTACAGATTTACCTGATCTAAACAAACTCAAAATCATTGCTTCAGATATAAGCAATGGTAAAATGGTTGTCTTTCCTGATGATTTACCAAACTATGGATTTTTAAATTACCGATTCTCGATCGCTAAGGCAGTACAAATGAGCAGTACGATCCCTTTCTTTTTTGAACCAGTGAAATGGAGAACTCCAAAATGGAAGCAACCTTGCTACATGGTGGATGGAGGTATTTTAAGTAATTATCCAATTTGGATTTTCGATTCCCCTACCTCTCCACGCTGGCCAACTTTCGGATTTCATTTTGTTAAAGATGAAATCCGAGCTGATCCTACCCACTATAAAGAACCTATTTCCATGTTCAAAGGTCTATTTAAAACAATGATGCAAGCTCATGATTTACGCCATTTAGATAAAGAATCAAAGGCAAGAACAATTACAATTCCAACAGGAACGATTTCAAGTACTAATTTTGAGCTCACGAAAGAAGAAAAAGAATGGCTTTACAATTCTGGTTATAACTCTGCAAATAAGTTTCTACAATCTTGGAACTTCAAGCAATATATTGATGAATATAGAAAAGAAAACCCGGACCGAAAGACAAATCGATTTTTCCGTCAACTTGACTCATAATATTATTTTTTCATATGAATACGAGAACGTTTAACATATTAATAGTAACTAAGCCTAGTAATTTTTTATATTACTAGGCTTAGTTACTTCCTATATAATCTCACGTATTGTTTACGGATAAGTTAACCCTTTAGCTTCTTCCGCAGTAATAACTATGTAACGATTTCCCGTTCTTAATCCTAATAGTTCTGCTTTTACAACTGCATCCTGCTTCGTCTCTGCATAAGCAGCTAAATATTTATCTCCATCGATAATTTGGCAAATTACATATTGTTTCATTATGTTCTCCTTTTACATTTTAATTAATTGTGCCAATTTTTTTATACCTATTTCAATTCCCTCTAACGTTGCATATGAATACGATAGGCGTAAAAATTGACTCGCACTTCTATCATACAAAGTACCTGGATTTAATAAAATCTTTTCTTGCAAAGCTTTGTCAAATAAACTACGATTCGAGAAGGTGCGATTTCTATGTATCACCTTATATTCTTTTTGGTTGGTAGCCTCCCCAAGCATATGGATGGATACAAAATTTCATTTCTTCTATACAATATACACTATCATAATGAATTAAAATAGGAGGTAATATGATGAGTGAAGCAATTATTCATGGTATCATTCTTGCATTTGGACTTATCATTCCATTAGGTGTACAAAATGTTTTTGTCTTTAACCAAGGTGCGAGCCAACCAAACATTTGGAGGGCAGCCCCTGTAGTATTAACCGCTTCTATATGTGATACGTTACTAATATTAATTGCGGTACAAGGTGTCTCTCTAGTCCTCCTTACTTTCTCTTGGTTAACAACAACGTTATATATGGTCGGATTTTTATTCCTTCTATATATGGGCCTAGTTATTTGGAGAAGTGACCCTTCTAGTGATGTAAAACAAGAAACAAACATGCCTTTAAAAAAACAAATACTTTTCGCTGCTTCTGTCTCGTTATTAAACCCGCACGCAATATTAGATACCATTGGTGTAATCGGAACTAACTCTATACAATACGTCGGAAGTGAAAAATGGGCTTTTACATTTACAACTATTATCGTTTCTTGGATTTGGTTTGTGAGCTTAGCTTTAGCTGGTAAATTCTTAAAAAGGTTAGATTCAACCGGAAAGACACTCATATTATTAAATAAATTTTCTGGTCTCATCATATGGGGTGTCGCGCTTTATATGTTAAAACAAGTTATTTATTCTTAATGAACGAAAGAGAATTACATGTTACTCAAAACATCATGCAATTCTCTTACAAATTATGAAGTAGGTTCCGGTTTCTGCTTTACCGTCTTTGCATCCTTTGCTGGTTTAATCCAAATGATTGCTATGACAGCACCAATGGCAGCGAAAATACTTGTCAAATAAAATACTTCATGGTCCGCCCCTTTCATAAAAAAAGAATATAAGGGTGGACCCGCTGCTACACCGATAAATCGCATTGAACTATAAAATGAGGTAACCGTTCCCCTTTGCTCCTTTTCAATCCCTTGTGTAATGAGAGCATCTAAACATGGGAGCGCCATACCAATTCCTATCCCCATAATAACGAGACAAAGAAGTAGTAAATAGATTCCTTTTATAAATAAAGGGATTACGACTGATGCAGCAGCCAATAAAAAACCAATATAAATACATTTCTTCATAACAGTTTGATTATCACCAATTTTTTTACCAGCCATATAGGAACTAAGTGATAGTACAAGCAAAGGAATAGCAAGTACACATCCTTTCCATATACCATGAATGTCATACTTTGACTCAAGTATTGTAGACAAATAAAAAAGAATTCCGAATAAAATAAGCATAATAATTGCACCTAGTACGAAAATAGCAATTAACCATCTTCCTTTTTCTCGAAAAGTAGAAATAATAGATTGAATAAATTCTTTAAGTGGTGGTACTTCCCCTTCTTGTTTTTTTGCTTTTACTAGTACCAGCAATAATATGATTGATACTACACATAAGACAGGAATTGCCCAAAATGGTAAGAACCATACAATGGCAGCAAGAGCAGATCCTAAAATAGGACTAAGCACTTTTCCGAATGTATTTGATGTCTCAATGATTCCTAAACCTGTGCTAACCTGTTTTTCATCTTTGTATAAATCACCAACACATGGTATAACAACTGGCATTGCCCCAGCGGCCCCAATACCTTGAATCGCTCTACCAATCAGTATCCAATTGTATGGGTTATCCACTTTCCACGATACCCAGCCCGTTATCGCTCCTCCTATAGCTGCTATTAATAAGCTTGGAACCATTACCATCTTTCGTCCCCATCTATCTGATAAGTAGCCAGCAATCGGTATAAGTAAAATTGCAATGATGGAGTAAATTGTAATAATCATGGACACTTGAAACGATGAAATATGCAATTTCTTTTCAATTGTCGGCAAGATTGGAATGAGCATTGAATTTCCTAACGTCATAACTAATGGAACTGATGCAAGTGCAATTAAACAACAGTTTTCTTTTTTTAACATGTTGATTTCGGAACCTTTCCTCATAATATTTCTTACCATATAATAGCCCTGGTGGAACGTAATTTTTCATTCCACCAGGGCTATTACATCTTTACTACTCCCCATTCATAACAAAAGAAATTGGGTAAAATATAGTATTATTTCTATTCTTTGAATTCAGTTCACTATATATCCATACCAATTAATTGAAAAAAGAAAGGAAGAATCCTTCCTTTCTCCTATAACCTTCTACATTTAGCGAGTATATCCGCCACCAAGCTGTTGTTCTGCCATCGCTACAAGGCGTTTTGTAATTTCACCGCCTACAGAACCGTTTGCACGTGAAGAAGTGTCAGCTCCAAGTTGTACACCGAACTCTTGTGCAATTTCATATTTCATTTGATCTAGAGCCGCTTGTGCTCCATGAGATGCTAACTGATTAGAATTACGATTTCTAGCCATTACCGATCACCTCCTTATTTATATATAAATTGTGTTAAATTTTAATTTGAATACATGGTAATTAATGGTAAATAATTATTGTAAAAAAAGAGCCTCAAAAATGAGACTCTTACACCATGATATTTTACGAAGTTACTACTTCTAAGTTTCTATTTGTTAATACTTTCATTTCCTCTTTTAATATTACTTTCGCATTATGCCCAAACCATTCTAGCGAAGCAAAATAGTCAGTATCTTTCACTTCCTTGATAATTTCATCATAATTTACGATACCTTCAAATAATGGAACCATACCAATACGACTTCCCGCTGCAGCATATACATTATTAGGTGCAAACACATGTAAATAGTCAGCTGACGATATATTCTTAAAATGATAATGCTGTATCCATGGCTTTAATCGTTGAAAACTATCTATTGGATCTGCACCAGACTCCCATATGTGAAGAAAATCCAGGTTTATTTTCAAATTAGGATGATCTACCTCTTCTAATAATTTTAAAGTAGAAAGCAACGTGTCCGTTAACGTATTGGGATGTGTTTCTAAAAGTACATACATATTGTGCTGAGCAAATAAATTACAAATTATACGAATTCGATTCACATACTCTTCTCTCTCTTGTCCTGAGAAGTCCTTGCTCCCTTTTTGTCCAGCAAATGTACGAATTTTATTCGTGTTAAACCAATTAGCTAGTATTACGAGTTGTTCACATTTCTCTAGCGTTTTTTCAAAGTCTGCTGATAATGATATGTCTAAGTAATCACTTATCATCGTAATTTCCAAGTTTTTATCCTTTAAAAAATCTAATTCTCGTTCTGTCGTTTCATACTCTTGCATATATAAATTCCGTGCATGAGTTCCCCACAATTCAATTCCTTCAAAACCATTTTCGTGTGCAAATTGAACAATATCAGTAAATGAAATTAATTGATGGCGAAATGAAATGGTACATAGCGAATATTTCATAGCTTTAAACTCCTTTATATTAAATTCCGTTAACTTCTTAAAGAGTTACGACAGACTGATTGGTTTTCATACCTTTCCATGAAAGAAACTGTCTCTCTAATTCTTCCTTTATTTTCAGTTCAATTGCATTCATCTCATCCAACTTTTCGACTATTGATACTAGCATATCTTTCTTATTCGTCATTGCCATTTTAATCGCGCGATACTGCACATTTGTAAACCCTTGTACAATATCCTCCACTCGATCACACCAATATTCAAACTCTTCTTCCGAATATTGTATCGTTTCACGGAAGTATGCAAAAGCATGTTCATAACTATATTTACGAATTGCAAGTACCGGTATTTGTTTTACTGCGGTTACAAGCTTAGAAAGCGAATGTCCCTCTTCTTCATTTGCCATTTTTATAATTAAATTTTTCAATTCCATAGTCAATTCGTTATCATGCTTTTTGAATGTTTCTATGAAGTAACTGGACACCATCTCTTCTGTTGGTTCTTGAATTCCCTCTATATCAATGAAATATCCTCCACCAAACGGGTTTTCTTGAACAGAGTGAAGGACTTTTTCTCTTTCCACATTCCCTTCCCAGCGAAAATCTGGATCTAACATGAACCACTCTTCTTCTTTCTTTGTCTTCGATATCATTAAATAATGTGGAAACGGTTTTTGATGGAATTTATTTTCCCTCTCTGGTAATAGAGACATATCGACCATTACAATTACGTAACGATTTTCTGACTTGTTTTCTACTAATTCTAAAAACATCTCTACATTGCTATCTTTATCTTTGGCGTGATCATACCACTCATTCACTTTAATACCGTATAACTTTTCATACCAAAATAAGTAATTATCATGGTTAATATTATCGGAATGATACGAAATAATTCCATCCTCTGTTATATCAAAGTCTCCATCCCATAGTCCAAAATAAAATGGACGAAAATCTATATCACTATGTCTTTTTATAATTTCACAAAAACAACTTACTAGACAGTGTACTTTAATTGAAGTCATACTCTCATCCACTTTCTCTAAGGTTAGTTATTCACATTTACTCCTGGTAACTCCTCCATAAAATCAAGCAAAGATCCTACAGTAAGAAATACCTTTGGGTCCACTTCATCCTCTGGAACACATAAGTTTAAATCCATTTCGATGTATACGATGAGCTGTAACATCATGATCGAGTCTATATATAAATCTTGATTTAAGCGCATTGTTTCTTCCAAATGTGTTACATTTTTCAATTCCATTTTTTCTACCATAATTCTTAACACTGCACCTTTTAACATTTCACGTCTCATGTTATAACCTCTCCCATCTCTAATAACTTTCTACTTACTTTTCCAGTTTTATTTTTCGGAATCTCAGCTACACTTTCAATTTCATGTGGAACTTTATAAGAAGGTAAGTGCTGAATACACCATTCTCTTATTTGCACCGGTTCAATGCGAGAGATTACTTTCGCTTTTACGATTTCTCCCATTACAACATGTTTCCCTCGATATACAACTGCCTCTTGAACACCTTCTAGTCGCAGCATTGTTTCTTCCACTTCTATAGGAAAAACTTTTAATCCTGAAACATTGATTACATCATCCATTCGGCCCATAAAATGAAGGCCACGCTCAGATTTATACCCTAAATCTTTCGTATAAATTTCTTTTCCGGCAATTTTCACTATAATTTCTTCAGGATCGTCTTCATTTGATCCTATGTTTATACTGACATGCGGAAGTGTTTTTCCTAAATCTAAATGGCTCTCCATATCATGACATATACTAATACAACCAGCTTCTGAACATCCATATTGCTGCATCATATACGTTGTCATTTCTTTTAGTTTATAAAATAACGTTTCTGGCAAAGGTGATCCAGACGTCATAATTTTATGAAACTGGAACGTTCCTAGTGGGAAACTCCCCATAATATGTAGCATCAGTGGTACTGCATATATGATATGTTTTTCTCTGTTACGAATAATATTTAATGCGAATTTAGGGTTTTTATTTGTAATGATTATAGGTTTACTCCCTCTTGCAATAGCAGATAACGTACCACATATTAATCCATATGAATGTGAAACAGGGGCCATCACAATTGGCACTTCACCTTCTTCACAATTTAAAGCCTTATTATAGGCAGCAATTTCTATATCAATTTCCGTCCATGCTCTACGAATCAGTTTCGGTTCTCCTGTAGTTCCTGAACTATATTGTAATAAAGAAGGATTTTCTGCTAAATAATTCACTACTTCTAATTTCGTAAAATCGGAATTTTCTCCATATAAAATTCCGATACAATTTGCACGCTTCGCCATTTCAATAGCCGTTTCTTTAGGCGTATCTTCATGTATAAGTAACACTGATGATTTGTTTTCTTTTAAGAAAAACACGAGCGTAATAATATCAAATGGATCTTTCAGACAAAGTGCAAATCTATTTCCTGCTACCTCTTGAAATTGTTCCATTTTCTCATAAACTTGTAATCTCAAATCAAAATCACTTTTGTTATATTCTTCTTTATTAACGATTAGCATAATTCCCCCCTGGAACAACTGATTTTTTTGTTAGTAGTTGCTTCGCTCTATACAATGGATTTGGAACCTCATGAACAAGTGACTCCACATCCATATATAAACGACGCTTCGTTAATTGTTCCGCATAAAATGTAGGTGTATATAATTGAATGTTTTCAAATCTATCTTGTAAATGTGGGTATTTTCTTAAATGATTTTCAAATTCTTCTACAACCATCATCCAAAAATTCTCTTCTTTCAATTCATATTCATCTGCCAATATGAAAACTAATTCTCCCAAATTAAATAAGAAGAGTGCATCTAAAACCATTTCTTGTAAACTTTCGATACAATCCATTTCAAAGAAGTCGTTCATTTTTCCATTCACATACGTTTTATGCATGTTTGTAAAATCAGGACATTTATCGATTTCTTTCAAAAATGGACGATAAAACTCAATTCCTTCATGAAAGTCTTTTAATGCAATACGAACAGGGACCCCTTCTTTATGAACTAAAACCATATTTTGCCCGTGTGATTCTAAAGCAATCCCATGCTCTATAACAAGATGGATAACTGGTATTATCGCTTTTTGAATAAGTAATTGTACCCAATTTATTATTCCATATTTGCTCAACCACTCATCAATAATGGGTGTACCATCTTTCTCTTTTGCGTATAAGCCATTAAAAGGAACCGCATCTTCTTGTGCATCCAAAAATTCGTGAACGCTTTCACGCCAAATACATCCTAGTGAACCGTACGTAGCTTTTTTATTCGTGTCGTACGTTACACTCGAAAACTCATTTAGCAAAATTAAACGTGCTTCGTCCCTTAAATAAGGATCATCACTTACGACATTTTTTAACCAATTCGATATAGCTGGTGCACTTACAACAGAATATGGTTTCAACGTACGGAGCGTTGAAGTATTGAGTATATTCAGCGATAACTTCACATACGGTCTCTTTGGATTCGTAATATTTCTTAACGTCCTCATAGATTGTTGCGCGCAATAATCATCTTCTGATTTCCCTAAATAAATAATGCATTTATCTTGTATATGATCAACATAATTCGGAATGATGAAATTCTCCCACTGCCAAGGGTGGATGGGGATCCATACATATTGGTTTGGATTGCATCCTAAATTCCGAATATACTTCATATATTCTGCAATTTTCACTTCACCAATCTCTTCTTTTAAAGTATTGTTATAAATTATTTCATTTTCATAGCCTACTGTCGCATACTTCTTATGCGCTGCAATCCATATAAGTTTCATTGGCTGCATAAATTCATATCCATATTGAAAATTGTCTTGATATTGAAATCCAATGCGCGCTTTATAGCTAGGATGATATGGATGACCGTCTATTAACGAGCTTTCAAATTCATCATAAGATTTTTGAGTGTATCCTTCCTTATTGTTTCTTTCATATTGTGCAATCGTGTCTTTAAATATTGTTTGTTCTAATTCGTGAATAAACGAGTCTAATTTAGTTCGTTCTACGTTAACAACCCGAAAAACTTCCTCTAAAAATTGCGCAACAGATTGTATTTCTTGTTTTTCATCTTGAACTCTTGCTATGAATGAATCTAAAGAAATACGCCCAAACGTCATTCGTTCTCTTCCGTAGCATTCGTACGTAACATTTTTATTTTCTTCATCCATCCCTTGTATAAGAAAAAGAATTTTTTCTTCCTTTTCTATACGAACTGGTTTAATAATTTCCTCATAAATTAACGATTCTACTAATTGACGTAACACTCTTCGTCTTACTGAAAGATAGTCTTTTGATTCAAGTGCCTTCAATACTTTCGTTTGATACGTATCCGCTTCCATAAACCCCTCCACCTTATGAAAAAATACCATTATTTGTATTACGTGAAATTTCAATGCAATTTATGAACGAACAGCGACTTCTCTAACAAGTGGATTTTCTACTTGTACATAAATTGCTTGTTCTAAAGGATTTGTCAGTTCATCCACATCAAAAAATCTCGTGAGTAAATTTGCTTTACATGCCAATTTATTTTCTTCCAACAATCCTCTCAAAAATGTAGATGGCTCACGGTTATACGGGAGGAATGTTTCTAATACAGACCTTAATTCAAAGAGTAGGATTTCCTCTTCAATTAACCCTGCTACTCCAAATCCATTAATAAGTCCAAACATATGATTAAAAATTAAATAGTAACGAAACCTTTCATCTACAATATAATCATCGTATAAATTCCCCGTACGCTCTCCGATGCTAGGCAATTCCTTATCTAGCATCTTTTTCATTGAATTGCAAAAATAGAATCCTTGATTATCACGGAAGTAGAACTTTACTGGATAACCATCTTTCAATTGAACGACACTATTTTGTTGATGAGCCTCTAATCCAATTCCATATTGTAAATACATCCACACCATCGGTTTTAAAGAAATATTTATATACCGTCTAAACCACTCTAAACTTACTTCCTCACAACTTCTATTTTCTACATTTGCTAAGTGATGAATAATATTTGCTAAACGAGTACGCTCTCCAGGTATGGCATCTTGAACTAGTCCAGCAACTAAAGTAGCGTCATTTGCATGTTCACCATAAAATGGGTTTTCTCGAATAATTACTTCAAATCCAGATTCTGCTGTTCCATAATTTAGCGTGATAAACGCTGGATCACAAATAAAATCAAAACCAGGAAACTTTTCTCGCACTTCACCAATTGCCGTATTTAACATCTCTTTCCCTTCAAGGCCACTTTCAAGTTCCTTCAATTTATTAATGCGCATTGAATTTGTTACTTTCACTGGAAATGAAAACTTAAGCATATACTTCGAATGAGGATTATATAATGTCCTAAGTGATGACGTTGCCATATAATACTTACCTACAGGACCGATATACTCGAGTACCTCTTGATTGATCCAATCTTGTACATAAGTTTGGTGTAATAGCCATTCTGCTTGAAGCGGATGAATTGGAATTAATGAATATTCATCTTCCTTACAATACTTCGATACAAATTCCTTACTAACCATCTCATCATTACTTAATTCTTCTTTTATAATCATTGTTGTAGAGTCTAATAATAAGGATTTTTCACTTACTATACTTTTATGTGCCCGGAAATAATGAAGCTGACACTCACCTTTTAACTCTGGAGAATACAAAGAGCTCTTCCAATCTAATATACCTTGTCTACTCTTTGGTGTAGGATGGGTTAAATGCCCGAATAATAACGATTGCTCCGCCTCTATAAAAGTTGTATGGAAACCATATAATGCAGAAGTATCTCCTATTCTCTCCTTTGTAAATTCTTCAATATTTTGACAACTCCGAATAACTCGAAGCATGAGCTCAGCAGAATTAGTTCCTTCTCCATAGTTGATAGACATCTCTTTTATTAAAAACATAATAACTGTAACGTAATCTGCTTTTATAACCGCTGTACTTTCTCCAATTTGATAATAAAACTGTTCTCCAAACAAATGACGATCCGTGGATGATTTATATATAACTTCTCCATACAAAGTAACGTTCTGTGCCGATAGCTGACAACATAAATATGTGGAGGCTGTATCTCTATTTAACGTACTACTGAAGATACTTTCCATTCTTTCATCCTCTGTAATCCATTCTCCACTCCCTGTTTCTCTTAAATAACAGTTTAAAAAACTTTGTATTGTTGCATGTTCTGCGATTTGTTTCGCACGCTGCATATTTGTCCTCCTCTTTATATGAACGCTATCAGAATTTCATATTACAATCGATAATTGAATATCGTTATCAATTAAAATTCTAATTGATTATCATTATCAATTCAATAGTTTATTTCAGAATTTTTAAATCCAAATAAATATTTCTTTTTTTCAGCCTTTATTTAATTAAAAATACACAAGAGAAATTCTCACTTTCAAAACAGTTAAACAAAAGAGGTATACCTTATTTGGTATACCTCTTTCAAACAACAAGTTTACATAATAATATTATTTATACCTCTCCAACAATATGCTATTTCTTCAACATTTAGTCTTTCTAAAAATTTCGTATCAATTTTTTCCGGATTAAATTTTTCATAAAACTTTTTAGAAGGATTAGTAGCAACAACCCAAACTAAAAGTGATTGCATATTATTTTTTCTACATTCCGATAGTAACGCTTGAAATAATTTCCGTCCTATTTTCATGCCTTGATACTCTTGTAAAAGGTAAATTGCATATAATTCCCCATCACAATTATATGTACCGGTCCTCTCAATTCCTCCATCAATGAAGCCAATTATTGTTCCATTTAACGTCTCTGCTACAAATCTAAATTGATGATTACCGTCTTTTTGAAAAATATTTTCCCACTGTTTTTCTCGTTGTTCATATGTTACATTATGTAAAACTTCGTCAGTGAATATCTCTTTATACGTTGTTTTCCAGCTATCAACGTGTACCTTTACTATACCTGGTATATCATCTTTCATCGCTCTTCTAATACGTATATCCATCATTTTCTCCCCCTTGTTACTCATCATTATATCAATGTTCCCCCTTAAAATCCCAAATAAAAAAGAGTGAATTCCCTTCACTCTTTTTCTTCCAATTATCTACTTTCAACTTCAACAGAAACAACTCGATCAATCTCTTTTAAAGAACTATATAATTCAGTTGTATATAAATCTTCAGGAGCTAAAATAACCATCTCCAATTGCTGAAACGCGCCACTATCAATATCTTTAATCTTCACTCGTTTCACATGCATACCTAAATTTTTAATTTGCTTAAATATACCATCTAGCTCTTGATGTTCTTTTACAGTAATTTTTATAGATAAGTCCTTTTGTCTTAATGAGTATGGTCCTGCAATTTTTACAAGTTGAGGAAGTACGTTAATTGCTAAAATAATTAAAATCATAGCAACGGTTGCCTGTAAATAAAATCCTGCCCCAATTGCAATACCTAAAGCTGAAGCTGCCCATACCATTGAAGCTGTCGTTAAACCAGAAATAACATCATTACTTCTTCGTAAAATTACACCTGCTCCAAGAAAACCGATTCCGCTCACAATTTGTGCAGCAAGACGCATCGGATCCATGTTTGTATGTCCTGGTACAGAATATACATGCACTGATTCAATAGAAACCATCGTTATTAAACAACTTGCTACAGAAATAACCATACTTGTTTTCACACCAAGCGGTTTATTCTTTAGCTGCCTATCTATACCGATGAATAATCCTAAAAAGAGTGCTAAACCTAATTTGAGTAAAAATTCATATGACATATTTCGATCTCCTTACTTTCCAATGATTCCCTTCGAGTAATTCACTATAACTCTTTTATGGTATCAATTCCAGTCTTTTCTATTCATTTAACGTAAAAAACCGAAAAAACATTTTTGACGATGTTTCTCCGGTTCTTCTTACAATTAAGATCTTTCTTTATTTTGTTCTTTAATCTTAATCTCTGCATCTTTGTAAAATGCTAATTTGTTGTCATTATACTCTTTTGTATAATTGTTAAACTGCTCTTTCGACTTTTGTGCTTCCGCATTTAATTCATTAACAGTTTTAACTTTTTCGCCAATCTCTTTTAATTTTGTTTCTTTTACTTTTAATTGTTCATACAGTTCTTTTTCAGTCGCTAACGCCTTCGTATACGTTTCATTCATCTTTTGGAATGCATCATAACGATTTTTATAAGACTCTTCTACAGTTTTCGCTTGTTTTTGTAACTTCTTATCTTCAAGTTTTTCTATATTACTTTGAACAGATTTCGTTTCCTTCTGTGCTTTTTCTAGCATTTCTTTCTCATTTTTCAATACTTTTTCACGATCATTTACATTTGCAGTAGCTTGTTCAATCTTCTTCATAACTGCCTCATTATGATCTTTACCTTCTTGCAAAATTTGAGAATATAGCTGTTGACCTTGATTCTCTAAATTCTCTAATTTCTTCGCTTCATCCACTAAAGATTTCTCCTGTGTCGCTGCTGTTTCAAAAGCCGTATATAAGTTTTCTTCTGGTTTTTCACCGAAACAACCTGTTAATAGTCCTACTGATAATGCTCCAACTACTGCTACTTTTCCATACTTCAACGTTCATTCCTCCATTACATACGGTTATCATGCCAGAAATTCACAGGGAAGTGACTTTCTTCATGATAAGCTTCAAACTCATAACCCTTTTCTTTTAACCCCTTTAAAATTGCTGGCACAGCAGCGACTGATTGTGGGTGAATATCATGCATTAAAATTACTTCTTGTGGTTTTGTTGCATTTGTTAATACATTTTGAGCAATTTGTGCTGCAGCTGCATCAACTTGCATTTTATTGTATTTCCAATCTAATGAATCAATTGTCCAATCCCATACTTTAAAACCGCCCTCTACCACTTTATTTCGAAGGGATTCATTTAATCCAGGCATCGAACCGTACGGTGGACGTGTTAATTTCGGTGATTTTCCAATAATATTAGCGATTAAGCCTTGATCTTCTTTCATCTCATTTACATACTCGCCGTTTTTATATAACTTTGCAAAATTGTGTGTCATACTATGCATACCTACATAATGACCCTCTGCATTTTCACGTTTCACTAAATCTGGAAACTCTTTTACATTCGCTCCAATTAAAAAGAATGTAGCCTTCGCATCATGTTGTTTTAACATATTCAATAATTCAGCCGTATATTTCCCTGGCCCATCATCAAATGTAAGATAAGCAACTTTTCTTTCTTTTCCATTAAAACGACTTGGTGCCGTTTTATTCATTTCAACTTTCGATTGTTCACTTGCGAGCTGTACTACATTTTCTTGTTTCGCAACAGCTTTTGCTGGTGAAGTAATAGATTGAAACATGAAATACCCAATAGCTACTGCTGCAATCGCTACTAAAACGACTACTACTCGTTTAATTTTAAAAGCTTTTTCCATTCTATCGATTTCCTCTCCCTATTAATCTTATATATAAATCACCCAATGTAATTATACATCTATTTATTTTATTAAACTATATAAATAGACTTTATTATGTATTATACTGGGAGTTTTATCAATAACATTTTTATGATAATTAATCCAATACATGCATATACGACATGGTTATTAATCTAGTAAAATGACTGTTCTAGACATGATAAATGCTCTTTATCAATTCCATTCGTTCTATCGTAATGACGCGATAGTTTTGGGAGTTAATTACCAAATCTCTTCCTCTAGTATATCGTATAATTGCGCCTTTTGTTTATATAAATTAAAATGATTTGATTGAAATCTTAAAAAATCTAGAAATTCTTCTACTAATAGAAAAGCTATAAATCAATTATCAAAAAAAAGATTGGCAAAAGCCAATCTTTTTTACTATTCGTTTCGAACTGGTTTTTGTGTTACACCTAAATGATCATTTAATTTTTGAGAAATATCTTTTACATTTTTTTCGTTTGGAATGTAATAATAAATACCACCAATACGTTTATCTGTACCTTCAATTTGCATTTTTTCCATTTGCAGATCAGATCCAGCCATATTTTTCGTAATAGCAAGCATATCATCAAACGTTAAGTTTGTTTTCATGTTGTTATCTACCGCATCAAGTAAAGAACCCATTTTGCTTATTGATTGCACGGACATAGCTTTTTTCGCAATTGCTTCAATTACAAGTTGTTGTCTTTGACCACGCATCGCATCACTGTCAATTTTACGCGTTCTTGCAAGTGCAAGTGCTTGTTCTCCATTTAAATGTTGATAACCTTTTTCTAAATGGATCATACCTGCTTGGTCTTTACTGTCTTGTTCAGTGAAAGTAACTGGTACATCAATATCAATACCACCAATTGAATCGACAATTTGTACGAATGATTCAAAGTTAAACTTCACATAATAATCAACAGGTACATTTAAAAATCGTTCCACTGTATCTCTTGTACTTTCAACACCACCAAATACATGTGCGTGTGTAATCTTGTCTAATTTCTTTCTAGATGGAATATAAACACGTGAATCACGCGGAATACTTACTAACTTAACAGACTTATCATCTTTATTAATTGTTGCTAATAAAAGTGCATCTGTTCGAACCGCATCGCCATATTGGCTCTTTCTCATATCACTTCCATCTACACCCATGATTAATATTGAAATGTTATCCTTTAAAGGTTCAACTTCTTTATCACGTTTTGATGATTTATCAATTTGTGCATACGCATCACTTACAACCGCTTTTGCTTTGTTATATATAAATGATCCATATCCTACTCCTCCAAAAATAAGTAGGAAAAATGGAATTATAATGAACCATTTTATTGACTTTCTTTTAGAACGTTTTTTTCTGCTTCTCGTATTTTGTTCTAACTCAGAACTCATGTTCATTCGCCTCTCTTTCTCTCTCCCTAGTATAATGTATGTCTAGTAATCTTCATATTGAATTTCCTTTCAATCACCTTACATTTTTGTAAGGTTACATTATGAATCCAATATGTATTCCATTTCACATTATACTCTCGTGTTTATTTTTAGCAAGTCACTATTTATCAGCTCCAAAAATTTATTTTTTCTAAATATTAGGATTTAAAGTTTTGTTAATCATTTCAAACAGTGTAGCTTTCACCCAATACCTTCATTTTCGGCAAGGGTTGTGATGCCTGTTCCTTTACACCATCATGTTCTACTGTTAACATGAATATTTCTGAATTCACCTTATAAGTAAAATCTTTATGTATTTCTTTATTGTAAATTCTTGTACAGCATCATTATCCTTTACACCACACCCGACTAAAGTCAAAAATGATATCGTTGTAAGAAGACATATCGGTATCATTTTTTTATCTTCTCCTCCACCAATGAATATACAGATGCTTTCTTACAGGACTATGGAAAAAATAGAGCTTGTATAACGCTAGCTCTATTTTTAATGTTAAAAATAAGTATATACGAACAGCTATAATCTCCTTAAAATATATGCAGTACAATAACCGTAATTTTTCATCATCACTAATTATGAATGTACATCATTTAAAGTTTTAACATGCATTCTTAACTAAAAAAATAAGTATATATAATATACCCTAAAGCTAGCACTAAAATTACTAGCGCTGTGCCTTTCCAATTCATACCGCCCGTCATATCAACTGGACTTCCCGTTTCAGCTCTGTTGAGTCCATCATGTAAAGAACCGGTAGGATTGTTTTTCAATTCACTTTGCCTTATACGTTCTCTTTTTTCTTCCGGTGACTCTTTCTTCATATGATCACCTCCAAATTAATACACTCTTTACTAAATTATACATTAATATTTTTCTTTTATACGCAAACATACTTACAACATAAAAAAAGCTAGCGGCGCTAGCTTTTTTTACAATCCAATATGTTCTTCTTTGTTTACAGTAATCCCTTTATGGTCAATTTCAAGCTCACATACTTTCATAGCTGTAAATACCTTCGCCAATTGCTCAGCAATTTCTTGTCGCTTCTCATATGGAGTTAATATAAAAATGGATGGTCCTGCGCCACTAAGTGCGGTACCATATGCCCCAAACTCTTTTGCACATTTACGAATAGATGGTAATAACGGTACAAGTTCTAAACGATACGGCTCGTGAAAATGATCTCTCTCCATCATTTCACCTACAACTTCCCACTCCTTTTGACAAAACGCAGCTACTAATACATTGCTAATTGCACTAGCCTTAACGGCTTCATGAAAAGGAAACATTTCTGGTAATACAGACCGACTTTCATCTGTATTTAATTCTTCAGTTGGAATAAGAGAAATTACGCCCAATTCCTTACTTTCAATCCTTACAACCGAAACATTCTTTCCATCCAGTGCCCCGATTACAGTTCCCCCTAGAATAGAGGCAGCAACATTATCTGGATGCCCTTCAAAATTTGTAGCAATTTGAACTTTTTGGTCAGTTGTTAAGTTCAAATTACCAAGTTGATTCGCTAGCTCTATTCCTGCTACAATTGCTGACGCACTACTTCCTAGCCCTCTTGTTAACGGAATATTACTAGTAACTTCTATTATATGGGGTGATAAAGAAGGGCATACTTTACATGCCGTACTAACGATTAAATTTTTATCATCTGTTGGAATTGACTCTTCAAAAGAATGAATCACTTGCCATTTATTTGCCTTTGCTTTTACTACCACATCTAAATACAATGACAAGGCTATCCCAACTGAATCAAACCCTGGCCCAACATTTGCTGTGCTAGCAGGAACACGAACACTTAATGGTATCACGACATAATCACCCCTTTTATATGATCTTTAATTTGTTCTATATCATTTGAAACACTTGCAATATCTAATGTATTAGAAGAGATTGCGATATCAGGATCTTTCAACCCATTTCCAGTTAAAACCGCAACAACTGTCTCTCCTTTTTTGATTTTTCCAGATTGAACATGTTTAATAACGCCGGCTAATGAAGCATTTGATCCTGGCTCAGCGAAAACCCCTTCTGTTTTTGCTAATAATCTATACGCATGTAATATTTCTTCATCTGATACCATATCTATTTCACCGTGAGATTGTTCGGCAGCCTCTACTGCATATGACCAACTCGCTGGGTTACCGATGCGAATCGCTGTTGCAATTGTTTCAGGTTCTTCAATGACATGTCCTTTTACAATAGCAGCTGCTCCTTCCGCTTCAAACCCGTGAATTCTTGGCTTCTTATAGCCTTTTTCTTTCTCATATTCACAGAAACCTTTCCAGTACGCTGTAATATTTCCAGCATTTCCAACAGGAATCGCTAAAACATCTGGTGCACTTTGCAACTGGTCACAAATTTCAAATGCTGCTGTTTTCTGCCCTTCAATTCGATAAGGATTCACTGAGTTTACTAGTGTAATCGGCTCTTCAGCAGCAATATTTCTTACAGCCTTAAGTGCATCATCAAAATTTCCTTCTATTGAAATGATTTCAGCTCCATAGGCGACTGCTTGCGCTAATTTTCCATGTGCAATCTTTCCTTCAGGGATTACGATTATACATTTCATTCCAAGGCGTGCCGCGTATGCTGCGGCCGATGCCGAAGTATTACCTGTGGATGCACAAATAATTGCCTCCGAACCTTCTTCTTTCGCCTTCGCAACAGCCATTACCATACCACGATCTTTAAAAGAACCTGTCGGATTCGCTCCTTCATACTTACCGTATAACTGAATTCCTAATTGTTTTGATATATTTAATAACGGAATAAGAGGTGTGTTTCCTTCCATTAAGCTAACATCTGGTGTATTTTCATTCACCGGTAAATAAGAAGCATACTGTTTTAATAAGCCTTTATACATATTGTTTTTCCTCCTCAATAATGTAATAACTGTTTATTTCACTTGCGACATCTTCTATCGCTCCTAGTACTCGTTCGAATTGATACTTTGAAGTTTGATGTGTCACAACAACGACTTCTGCAAGTTCTCGATTTAAGGGTAATTGAATAATTTCCTTTAAGCTTACAGAGTATTTAACGAAACATTCTGTTATTTCTCTGAGCATCCCAGGTTCATCTCGTAATGAAATACGTAAGAAATATTTCGAAACGACTTCTTCATCTCCTTGTAATTCATAAGGCTCTGGTTCTTTTAACATACTTTTATTTTTCGGAACTTGATTCATATTTTTAACGATTGAAATAATATCACTTACAACAGCAGAACCAGTCGGTAATTTCCCAGCTCCAGGTCCGTAAAACATTACTTCCCCTACTGCTTGACCGTGAACATACACTGCATTAAATTCATTATTTACATTCGATAATGGATGATGACTTGGTAAAAGAGTCGGTTCTACACTTAAATGAATGGCTGACCCTTGTTTCTCTGCTTTACCAATTAATTTCATAGTAAATCCTAACTTTTCAGCCATTTGTAAATCTTCTTTTTCGACCTTTCGAATCCCTCTTACTTGCACATCATCTAAAGAAACATTCATCGAAAAACCTAAGTTTGCAAGAATGGCTACCTTTCTCGCCGCATCTAACCCATCTACATCCGCTGTTGGATCCGATTCTGCGAAACCTAATTTTTGTGCTTCTTGTAATGCCTCTTCATACGACCATCCCTTTTGACTCATCTTTGTTAACATATAATTTGTTGTGCCATTTACGATTCCCATTATTTTTTCAATTTGATCTGAAGCTAATCCGTCTGTTAATCCCCTTAACACCGGAATACCGCCCGCTACACTTGCTTCATAACATAGATCACAATCATTTTCGTTCGCCAGGTGGAGAAGTTCCGCACCGTATACAGCCATTAAATCTTTATTTGCTGTTACGACATGTTTCTTATTTCGTAAAGCCTTAACAATGTGCTGCTTCGCTTCTTCAATTCCGCCCATTACCTCTACTACAATATCAATATTTGAATCATTTAGAACTTCATCGACATGACTTGTTACTACAATTCCATCAATACAAACATCACGTTCTTTTTCTAAGTCACGTACAACGACTGTCTTTACCTTCACTTCATACCCTGTATCAAGTGCAATTTTTTTATAATGTTCTTTCAAAATATGGACAACACCACTTCCGACCGTACCTAAGCCTAACACCCCAACATTAATAACGTTATTCATCTTCTAATCTCCTCCTACAATTTTATTTTTTATCTTTATCAATCACCTTGCTCTGCTTTTTAATCATGCAGGTGGTGGTTATTTCCGTACGTACAAATCGTTTCATGTTACAGCACCTCCTTTCAAAGTAATAAAAAAACACACTCATCCCTAGGAAAGGGACGAATGTGTTTTCGTGGTTCCACCCTTGTTCCAACCTAGACATATTTCTCCCTAGATTGCTCAAGCTCAGATAACGGCTGATTCCGTCAATAATTACTAGATTTCTCGTTCACTATTGAAGTTCAAAGGTGGTAAAACCATTTCTCGTGTTAGGAAGCTCACACCCTTGGCTCCCCTCTCTGTAAACCGTAAAAATGATTTCATGTCCTTATCGTTACTTTTTCGTTCATGTTTATTTGTTAACTCATTATACTCGCATAAAAAACAAAATCAATACTATTTTTTAATTATTTTTAATTTTCAATCTCCACATCCATAAAAAAACACACTCATCCCTAGGAAAGGGACGAATGTGTTTTCGTGGTTCCACCCTTGTTCCAATCCAGACGCATTTCCTCCTAGATTGCTCAAGTTCAGATAACGGCTGATTCCGTCAATAATTACTAGATTGCTCGTTCACTATTGAAGTTCAAAGGTGGTAAAATCATTTCTCGTGTTAGGAAGCTCACACCCTTGACTTCCTTCTCTGTAAACCGTAAAAATGATTTCATGTCCTTATCGTTACTTTTTCGTTCATGTCTATTTGTTAACTTATTATAGTTATCAACTTTTTAAAAAGCAAGCCTATTTTTACTAACTATTTTCCAAAACTTCTTTTATTATATTTTACAATAGCATTATTCATCTACAAATGGATCTACCTATTTGTAATTTTCTCTACTTATAAATTAACATTTTATATATGAATATCCCATTAAAAAAACATAGATACTCGTCTACCAAAAATATATTAATATATTTTTATTAATACAATCTTTTCGTATAACTTTCTTCTAAAGAACGTGCAACATCTTCTTCTGAAGCATTCACTTTCGCATGCTCCAGCAACATTTTTGCTGCTGAAGGTAACTCTTTTTTATGTAACCAAGATTCCGGATCCCACATTTTAGAACGAATAAAAGCTTTTGCACAATGAATATAACACTCTTCTATTTCAACAACAATTCCAAGTAGCGGATTGCGTCCATTTACCTGCATTTCTTGCAAAATTTCTTCGTCGTTTGTTATATGCGCTCGGCCATTTATTCTGAGTGTCTCCCCAAGACCTGGAATAAAAAAGATTAGTCCTACACGTGGATTTGAAATAATATTCAAAATGGAGTCTATACGACGATTGCCCGGTCTTTCTGGAATGATAATTTTATTATGATTTAATACGTATACAAATCCAGGTGCATCTCCTCTCGGTGAAGCGTCACACTCTCCTAATTTATTTGCCGTAGATAATACTAGAAAAGGAGATTTAGACAAAAAGTCTATGCAATGGTGGTCTAATGATGAAATAACTTTTTTTAAAGCTCGTTCACTTGGTTGCCCCAATATTCCCCGTAATTCTTCCTCTGTTGAAATAATCGATTTTATTTTCTTACTCTCTATTCCCACTAATAACGCCCCCTTTTTCTTTATTTTCTCAAAATTCAATACGATTATTGTATAATAAAATTTGCAGAAAGGGGAATTAAAATGACAGAGTGGTTAACGATATTTGATTCTGAAAGAAATACACTTGGGAAGAAATTACGTGATGAAGTGCACCGTAACGGTGATTGGCACGAAACATTTCATTGTTGGTTTGTAGAAAAAGATGATGAAGATATGTTCTTATATTTCCAATTACGCTCTAAAAATAAAAAAGAAGCCCCATGTATATGGGATATTACTTCAGCTGGACATATTATGCATGATGAAGATGTACAAATTGGTGGCCTTCGTGAAATTGAGGAAGAATTAGGGCTTTCCTTTCAAACGACTGATCTAGCATACAAAGGAATCTTTACAATAGATTATGAAATTTCAAATCTTACGGATCGTGAGTTTTGCCATATGTATTTTCACAATGTCATCCATACACTTCCATTCGCACCAGGTGAAGAAGTAGACGATGTGATGAAAATACATGCCACTTCTTTACTACAACTATTAAAAAGAGAAATTTCATCTTTAACGATTATTTCTGTTTTAAACAATAAACCGATTACGATAACATTTGAAGATATTTATCCATATGATCTTGCGTACTATGAGTTTGTTGTAGAACAAGGAAAAGACTTACTAGAAAATAATAGTTTATAAATAAAATAGGACTCCTAGCATTATATTGCGTGGAGTCCTATTTTTTCATTATTGTTCAAGTATTTTTAATCTACTCTCTACTTGTATAAATAAACGAATGATTAATAACAGCATAACTATCATAATCGCTATCATTGTATGTGGATATCTAAACAGTATACTAATAACACTTCCAATGAACATCATCATGAACCCGTTTTGCTTCATCACTTCTGCACTATACTTATTACCTGCATCCCATAATTCTTTATTTTTCATAGATCGTTTCGTACGATAACCATATGCCGCATTAATATCGGTCGGTGGATTTTTTTGAAGGATAATTGCCGCAAATATAAATATAATACCTATTAAAATACTCATTCCTATGTTTATTAGTGCATACATCAATTATATCCCCTCCTAACCTATACCTTCATTATACGACACAATCCTGTTTTTCCCAATTTATAACACAATCATTTTCTTTCTTTTGATGTCTGGAACATACTTGGAAGCGTTACAAAACGCGCCCCTTTCGTTTTTAACTGCGGAATGATTTTGTCTAATGCATCTACAGATCCTTGCAAATGCCCACCTGGTGTTGAATGCTGAAGGATGACACTTCCAGGAAACGAATTCCCTAACACATTATTTGTAATTGTTTCAGCGCTTATACCTTTCCAATCAACTGTATCAACACTCCACTGTACAATCATAAAATTTTGCTCTGTTGCCCACTTCAATTGATTTTCAAGTATTTCACCATACGGAGGACGAATAAACTTCGGTGCATAACCAGCTAAACGATTTAATATTTCTTCTGTTTTTATAATTTGATTACGGTACTCAGCATCATTTACTTTCGCTAAATTAGGATGGCTATACGTATGATTTCCAATTACATGCCCTTCATTCGAAATACGTTTTACTACATTCGGAAACTTTTCTGCATTTTCACCAAGCAAGAAAAAAGTCGCTTTTACATTATGTTGTTTTAACTTATCTAATATTTTTGGCGTGAATTCTAAATCTGGTCCATCATCAAATGTAAGAGCAACTTCCGCTTTATTGTACGGTCCTGAAAATGCATACGCATATTTTTCGACCCAAGAAAATGGTGTCCATGATCCACGCTCATCTGCTTTCATCTGTACTTCATAATTTTGAGGGATATATGCGTATGGCAATGAGCTTATATAGTCTCCATAATAAAATGAGTTATATGGCATATAGGCGTACGAAACATCTCGTTCTAGTCCCCATTGATATGGAGCAAACATTTGTGGCGAATAAAAATAATACATGATAAAAACCTCCCTAAAGTTTCATATGTGATTCCTCTGCACTTTGTTAGAGAAATTCCTATTCATGAACAAAAATAAGACTGTCCGTAATTTGGACAGTCTTACTGCTTACTATTATTAATAAATCGATGTACTATCTTTCGGTAAAGCTTTCACATGTTTTAAATAGCTTGTCACTCTGTCATCATCACCTTGCGGGTATTGATATTCATAAGCATTAGCAATTTCATTCGCTACTTCCCTAAATAAATTACCCATGACAAAGAATGACTCCCATATGTTTTCATATTCTGCATTAGGAAAAGTTCTTTTAAATTGCTCCCACATATCCTTTTCCATATACTGTTCAAATTGCTTCCCAAACTTTCCTGCATTACCTGTAAAGTCTGTTTTCATACCAATATGCCATTCTAGCATAACGATGAACATATCTCTTACTGGACCATCAAGCATCCCTTTCACATAAGAAAGCTCTTCTCTCCATAGCCCTTTTGCCACATTCGTACTACACCACCAAAATTCATTACAACAATCCAAAAACTCTTTTTCTGTAGGCTTTTTTATTAAGTAGTCTTTATCGCTTGCTGGTGGAAATTCAACCATACAATTATCTTTATCCAGAAGCAGTTCACTTAAACTATCTTGTCCAATGAACTTATTTATTAAATCAAATGGAACGAGCGTTAAATCAATTCGATTTCCATCCATAAACTGCATTAAATACGGAAATTTCCCGTCTGCGTCCGCAGGAACTAATGACATTTCTTCTGGCATTTGTACAATCATTATTTCTCCAAATCTATGAATCCAATTATGATTAGACGTAAAAGATTGTATATCATTTACAACATAGACAATATCATAGTCTTGAAAACAATCTTTTTTCACATTTTGATTTACACGTGATCCATTCATGATGACAGCTCGAATTCTTTCATCCTCTATTGCTGTATTTATAATTAAATCTAACATTTCTTTTTCAGTTCTCATCTATTCCTAACCTCCAATTTATATATAAACTTATATTTTTATGTATGTTGGAGGTCCACGAGCTAGCTGTTTCGTACACGAAACATGTTATCATTTTTGAAATTTCTTTTTCATCTCTTTTACCTCCTCACATCACTCTTTTACGACTGCCATCCCCTTCAATTTCTCAATGCTTTTCTACCATTCGTTTTTAATTATACAGAAAATTCCGTCTCAAATACCAAAAATAAAGAAGGGACATCTACCCCTTACAGAATAGATATCCCTTCTTTTAAATATAAATTTAATTCCTATGGATTAGTAGACCAAAGCCCAGCAGATTTAATAAATGTACGTTTATTTAATTTCAGCTGCGCTACGATAAACTCTGCAATATCTTCCGCTTGCATAACTTTATCAGGATTTCCATCAGTTAACCCTAAATCTACAGCCATATCAGTTGCTACTGTACTTGGAGTTAAAGCTGTTACACGAATGTTATGCTTACGAACTTCCATCGCTAACGATTCTGTTAAACCAAGAACACCAAATTTAGAAGCGCTATATGCACTTGTTACAGGTGCGCCTTTTTGTCCTGCTGTTGATGAAATGTTAATAATATCACCAGATTGTTGTTCAATCATGCTCGGTAAAGCTGCACGAGTCGCATAGTATACACCCATTAAGTTTACTTGAATGATTTTTTCCCAATCAGCAACGTCTAGTTCTAAAAACTTACCGAATTTAGAAATACCAGCGTTATTAATTAAAATATCGATAGATCCTAAACCATTTTTTAACGTTTCGATCGCAGTTGTTACTTCTTCGTATGAAGAAACATCTGCAGTTGCAATAACAGCTTTTACACCTTCTGCTTCTACTTCTTTGGCTACAGCTTTTAAGTTTTCTTCTGAACGAGCTAAAAGACCTACGTTTACGCCTTCTTTGGCTAATGCAATTGCTACAGCACGACCAATGCCTCTACCTGCTCCTGTAATTAAAGCATTTTTACCTTGTAATAATTCTGCCAAGTATAACACTCCTTAATCCTCTCAGTTGTTTATTATTATATTAAAAGTGTAACTATATTTATGTAAAAAGGCAATGATGCACTTTCATGTGCGTAGGTTACTTATAGGTAACTATGGAAAGTTTTTATTTATAAATCTCATGTTTTTTCCATTATTCATGTAAAATAAAAATAAATCCAGCATAGGGGAGTGTATGTGTATGAAGAGAAAAAAATGGTTCTTGTCACTAACTGCAGTCGGACTATGTATCATATTTTTTGCGATGTACTTTATATTTGGTAATCCACTACATTATAAAGTAATAGAAAAAGATACTAGCAATTATCTCCATACTATAAAAAACTATAAGCAAGAAGAAATACAAAGCATAACTGGAAAATATACTCCCATTTATAATATCGGCTATTATGCAGAGGTAGTATATAAAGACGAACCCTATTTTACATACTCTTATACATACGATAATAATAATAATAATAATAATAATAATAAAATAATACAAGACAATGGCATTTTAGGAAGACATACTGAATCATTTGAGCATCTTCATTTAAATTGGTCACTGTTCGATCAACTAATACAAGGGATTCATACGAACTTACAAGAAAGAGGTTTAAGTGAAAAAAGGGATTATTCTATACGACACGTTCATTTCATTGATATAGATGATGATAAAAACGGTGCAGAAGCATACGTTGACTTTAAGAAAGATAAAGAATCTGATTACTCTTACCGTATGAACAGTGAAGGAAAAGCTTATCAATATAGCTGTAGCAATGGTAAATGTATGTATAAAGAAAAATAGTGTTAGAAGATAGCCTCCTAACACTATTTCTCTTCATACTTAGGAATACATACAGTAAATTCAGTACCATTCCCTTCCTCACTCTCGACTTTTATTTCTCCTCTATGAAGATCGAGTACTTTTTTTACGATAGCCAAACCTAAGCCACTTCCTCCATAAGCACGATTTCGTGAAGAATCTGCTTTATAAAAACGTTCAAAAATATGTTGTTTCTGTTCTTCTGATATACCAATTCCCGAATCGCGAATACTTACTTCTACTACTTTCTCATATTCTTGTAACTGGATTGTAATTGTACCGCTACTTGGAGTAAATTTAATACTATTATGAATTAAATTAATCCACACTTGACTCATACTTTCTTGATCGGCAGTTATATGCACTTTTTCTAAATCAAGGTCTAATTCAATTTCTTTCTCAGCCCAGAGCGGTTCACTATTTAATACAATTTGTTTTAACTGTTGGTCTAATCGATAAGTCACTCTTTCTGGTGTATACTCTTCTGACTCTAAAAGAGTTAGTTTCAGTAAATTTTGACTTAGTTTAGATAATCTCGTCGTTTCTGTCTCAATAATGGTAAGATAATGCTTTCTTTTTTCCTCAGAAAGATTATCGTCTTGTAGCGCTCTAGCAAAACCTTTTATAGATGTTAATGGTGACTGTATTTCATGTGAAACATTCGACACAAATTCCTGACGCATTTTCTCCATCGCATTTAGTTCATCTGTCATATCATTTATACTTTTTACGAGTACACCAATTTCTCCATCATACTTTTCTTCATTTCGTATTTTTACTGAGAAGTCTCCTTTTGCAATTTTTTGTATCGGTTCAATAATAGTCCAAATCATTGCCTGTCGTTTTGGCCTCATTAATACTCCGATCAACACCCAAATACAAACAATAAATACAAAGCCGACCATATCACTGATTAAAAAAGTAACAAACGGTGATACTTGTATTTCAAGAGCATTCATTACACTCGATGATACATAAAAAGCTATAGACCAAATGATAGTGAGAAAAGAAAAGAGCGCTATTATCGCTCCCGTTACTTTCAACATCTTCAACTTACTCATTCGTTTTCTTTTTCTCATTTACTTACCTCTAAGCGATACCCTAAACCTCTTATCGTTTTAATACTAAACTTCGACTTCTCTTCTTGAAACTTCTCACGTAACCGATTTATATGGACATCTAGTGTACGTTCATTCCCTTCAAAATCATATCCCCATACATCTTCAATTAATTGCTCTCTCGAACAAGTTCTTCCCGCTTTAGAACCTAAAGTAAAGAGCAATTCGAATTCTTTTAGCGGCAGTGTAACCGTTTGTTCTCCTAATGTCACTTCAAATGTTTTACGGTCTAACAGTACATTTCCAACTTGAATTGATTGCGACATTGTAATTTGATAACGTTTCAATAACGCCTTAACCCTCACTACTAGTTCTAGCGAATCAAATGGTTTTACAAGATAATCATCCGTACCAAGATGAAACCCTTTTACTTTTTGTGATGTTTCCCCTTTAGCAGTTAGCATCAAAATAGGGATATCATAGTATTTTCTTAATTCAAAACATACATCAAATCCATCCATATTTGGCATCATGATATCAAGAATAACCATATCAACTTTCACTTCATCTATTTTTTGAAGAGCATCTACTCCATCAACTGCCTCATATGTTTGAAAACCTTCGCGCTCTAAAAAAACAGAAACAAGTTCCCTAATATGCGGATCGTCATCTACTATTAAAATTTTAGGTATCAAAGAAACCATTCCCTTTCTATTTAGAATCCCGTATATGAGTCTATGAAACAGAATAATCAGCGGAGTAAAATCCCCCACTGATTATTCATTTTATAAAGCGCCCTCTTTAATTTTTAATTGTTGTGTTGCGAATTCACGGTACATGTCATGTGTACGTAACAATTCATCATGTGTACCACTTCCTGTAAGGTTGCCTTTTTCAATAAAGATAATTTTATCTGCATCTACAACAGTAGAAAGTCTATGTGCAATCACTAATGTTGTTCGGCCTTTCATTAAGTTATTTAACGCTTTTTGAACGACAGACTCAGATTTACTATCTAAGCTCGAAGTCGCCTCATCGAGCATAAGAATTTGCGGATTTCGCAGTAACGCTCGGGCAATAGCAATTCGCTGTCTTTGTCCTCCCGAAAGCTTCACGCCACGCTCTCCAACTTCTGTTGCATAACCATTTGGTAAATCATGAATAAATGCATCAACATATGCCATCGCTGCTACTTTTTCAATTTCTTCATCTGTCACTTCGCCCTCAACACCGTAACAAATATTATCACGAATCGTTCCATCAATTAACGGACTGTCTTGTGATACATAACCGATTTGACGTCGCCACGACTGTAATGAATAGCTCGTAATTGATTCTTTTCCTAATTTAATAGTACCACTCGTTGGCTCATAAAAACGTTCTAATAATGAGAATAACGTTGTTTTCCCGCTACCGCTTGGTCCTACAATTGCTGTTACTTTTCCAGATTCAATTGTGAAATCAATGTTTTTTAAGACTTGCTCTTCCTCGTTATACTCGAAATATACATTTTCAAGAACGATCGGCTGTTTAGCATGTGTAACTTCCACACCAGTTTCATGGTCTTCTACTTCATATTCTAAAATCGTATTAATTCTTTCCGTTGCACCAATTGCCTTTTGGAATTGAGTAAAGAACATAGATAACTGGCTCATTGGCATTATGATTTGAACTAAATATAAAATGAACGCTACAAGTTCCCCTGTTGTTAATGCACCGCTAGAAACTCGCATTCCACCATATCCTACAATAATAACAAGTAAGGCCATTAAAACAAACGACATAACTGGTGAAATTAACGCTTGCACTTTTCCCTCTTTCAAACCAAATTGTAATAACTTTTGTATACCTGTATTACCTGTTTCATATTCTCTTTTTTCTGTATTTGAAGATTTCACTAGACGAATTTCTGATAATACTTGTGTTAACACACTTGTAAAAGATGCTGTTTCATCTTGGAGCGCCTTTGAAATTTTATACATTTTTCTTCCAAGTGGAACTAAAATTAATACAGACAGCGGAATAACCGTTAAAAGTAAAGCTGTCATTTTCCAATCTAAAACAAACAATACAATTAACGACCCAACAATTGAAATACCACCTGTTAATAAGTTTGACAAATGCTCAGAAATTAACGTTTTCACAACACCTGTATCATTCGTCATACGGCTAATGGTATCACCTGTTCTATTTTGATCGTAATAAGATACCGGTAAGATAAGCACTTTTTTCCATAAACGCTCTCTCAATCCCGCAACAATCTTCTGTCCAATATAGTTCAGTAAATAAATAGATAATCCCGCAGCAATAGTTTGCATAATAAAGAAGGCAACTAATCCAACAATTTGTCCTGTACTAATTGAAGAAAGCGAAAAATTATCTACTAATCCTTTTGTTAACATCGGAATAAATAAACTCGCCCCTGTAGAAAGCAAGCTCATTAATAACGCAAAAATAAGAATGCCTTTCGGAGGATTTGTATCTTGAATAAGGCGTAAAAACTGCCTCCAATTCCCTTTCTTCTTTTCTGTATTTTTAACTTCCATTATCATTCATCTCCTCGTTTTCAACCAAACTTTAATTTCTGAAAATAGAATACGATATAAATGTAAACTGAATGTAAACACACTTTTTTTATTTTTACAAAATATACATATAAACTCACCTTTACAACAGGTGTAAACATCTGATATTATTACCTGGTACTTATCAATCTATGTAAATGGTTGACTACACATAGATTATATATAACAACTTTCAACAATTTTAAAACTCTAGATAAGCCTCCAATTATTTTGAAAGGAGTATCCTTTTTGCAAACAAATAAACACTCCGAAAAGGAAACAATCATTTTTATTCATGGATTAGTTGGAAACCGTCGTGCTTTCAAAAAAGAGCATAAACGATTTTCTTCATCTTATAACATTATAACGTATGACTTATTAGGTCACGGCGATGATAAAGGCGAAGCTATCGAATTTTCATTACAGCGTCTCGTGGATCAATTATTAAGCTTATATGAAAAAGAAGGTATTAAAGAGGCACATATTTGCGCTTTAAGCTACGGCTGCTATATCTCTACGACATTTGCACAAATGCATCCGGAAAAAGTATTAAGTATTTGTCATATCGGTGGGCATTACAATAACCCTTCTCGCTTATATAATGTTTTCCAGAAATTCTGGGAAAAACGCGGTGATGAATATTCATCTTGGCTTTCTCAATATGCAAATACTATTTTCCCAAGTGGAATATTAAAGGCGAATCCATTCGCTATAATTTCGAGAAATATTTATTATCGTTTCGGATTACAATTACACTCTTCCATTATTGCGGAATCATTACGACATCGCTTAGAATTCGACTTGAAATCAAAATTAAAAGCTCTTCCCCATCCTATATTATGGGTGATGGGCGAACATGACCATCTTTATAAGTCTTGTCTCTTTGATTTAAAGTCTATTCTCCCAAACGTTTTATATAAAGAAATTCCATTAGCAGGTCACGCAGCAAACTTATTCCGCCCAAACTATTTTCATGATTTATATGCTAATTTTTTGCATGGAAAATTAAAATAGCTACTATAAGTTTATATAACTATGAAAAAGGCTTTCCAAGTTTCCCTGGAAAGCCTTTTATCTATCCGAAAAGTATATAAACTACTTTTTCTTAGTATGCTTTTGTGTAACCTAATAGGTGCTTGCTCCAGTAAGAGTTGCTTACAGAACTAATACGTACACCAGTTGCATCAGTTTCTGCACTGATGAACTGTCCGTTACCTAAGTAAACGCCCATGTGAGAAGGACCTGATTTATAAGTATTTTGGAAGTATACTAAATCACCTGGTTGTGGATTGCTAGTTTTTGTTTTAGAGCTCCAGTATCCAGCAACTGTTTGACGAGCGCCTTTATGACCAGTTTGATTTAATACGTAGTGAATGAATCCACTGCAGTCAAAACCAGCAGGTGTTGTACCAGCAGTTCTGTATGGCGAACCATTTAAAGATCTAGCGAATCCAGCAATTGAAGATGTATCTCCACCTGTTGGCGCTGTTGGTTTTTGTACTTGGTTAGAACCTTGGTTACCACCAGTAACTACATTGTTCACTCCACCTTTTACAAACTTAACAAAGTCTGCACTTACGTAACCTGTGCGGCCGTTATGATTAATTTTGTACCAACCATTTTCAGCGCCAGTAACGTTTAATACTGTACCATTTGTTACTCCACCGATTACAGCGTTATATGTAGCTGGGCCTGTACGTACTTTTAAAGCACCAGTGTTAACAACATAAGAACCACCAGTTTGAACTGTAGTAGTATTGTTGTTGTTTGTAGTTGGTTGTTGTGTCTCGTTAGATACAGCAGAACCACCTTTTGTTACGAAGTCTTTGCTTACGTATCCAGTTCCACCATTGAAGTTGATTTTAAACCAATCTTGTACTTCACCTACAACTTGTACTGTTTTACCTTTATTCACAGAACCTAATACTGTATGAGATGTACTTGGGCCTGTACGTACGTTAAGTGAAGAAACGTTTACTGTGTAAGTACCTGTTCCTTGTTGAACAGTCGTTCCTTTTTTGCCACCAGTCGTTACGAAGTCACCACTTACATAACCAGTTTGACCATTTACATTTACTTTGAACCAACCGTTTTCTTGTCCAATAACTTGTAGTACTTGACCTTCTTTTACTTTAGAAATAACGTCATGTCCTGTACCAGCACCTGAACGAACATTTAATACATCAGCAGTTACTGTGTATTTTAGTTCAGAAGTTGTTTCTACAGTTTTTGTTTCAGTTACAGTTGTTTGAGTTTGAGTTTGTCCATTAATTTCTTTTAGCGCTTCGTTTGAAACTTGTGCATGAGCAGAATCCATACCTGGAACTGCAACGCCTGCTACAGAAGCTGCTGCTAAACCTGCAATTACTTTTTTCATAAGTTGTCTTTACTTCCTTTCCCTACTATCCTCTTAAAAAAACTTATAAACTTAATACTTTACAATATTATCAAAGTAAAATATTCATCAAGTTCCATTTTTTTACAAGAGTTTTATTTTTCACACGTAGTTTAGTTTAATAGAGTGAGGTGAAATCCGTGTGAACTTCATGTGAACTTTACCATTAAACATAGTGTTTTGGCAACGTTTTTTTCGAATTCCTTATAGATCACAATAAAATTCGACACATTATTCATTATTTCAATATAAAATAAACAATCTCTATCCACTATAAGAAACTCTATTAAGCAAACACAAAAGAAACTATATGTTTCCTTATAAAATTGATCCGCTGAAGTATACTCTCATCATGACAAAAATCACTTAAGTTATCGATAATATAATATTTTTAGAAAGTTAATTTCCAATACCACCTATGACCTTGAAATAATTTGACGATTTGTAAGATTTAATCTATACACACGCACTCTACTGCAACGAAAAAACATACTTCATTAACTATTTTTTACTAACTATGGAAATTATAAAATATTTTCGTTATCATTTATATAATCACATAATACGAAACTTTTATCAGCAATGAAATGCATAATGTAGCTTTTGCGGGCAATCACTCTCTCCCTATTCAGATAAGAGTTTTACTAGCAGAAAACAAGGAGGTTTATTTATGAAAAACATAATAGACGATCACGTAAACAAAAATATAGAATTATACTACGCTTCTATTCAACTATTCTCATTTATAACTTTGCAAAAAGTACCAGCTATTGAAACATATAAAAATGAACTGAAAAGTCAGATTAAAAACATTCAGCAAAGTAATCCTTACAACTTATAAAGTGAAACTTTAGTTCTTACTGTCCGGCAAATAGCAAAATAAAAAGGTAGTTTGTCGTTACCTAGCATAAGTAACAGCAAACTACCTTTCTTATCATTTCACTTAATTAACTAATCCAAATGCGTACGACATTAACTTATTCGTCTCTGTAAAACGCTTCGTTTTACCTTTCGTTCCCATTACTACTGTAATAATACGAGTATCTCCCTGTTTTGCTGTACCCGTAAAACAATACCCTGCGCTATCTGTAAATCCTGTTTTCAGCCCGTCTATTCCTTCTATATATAAACTTTTATTATTTTTATTTAACATTTCATTTGTATTTATCACATTCATATTATTAAATGCTAACTGACTTTGACGTAAGTGAGTCACTTCTAATATTTCTGGATAATCTTTTATAAGATGATAGGCCAATTGTGCTACATCAGCTGCTGTCATCTTCGTCTCACTTCCATCGGGTTCCTGTAGCCCTGAAGCATTCGCAAATTTAGCATAATCCGACATTTTCATCTGCTTCGCTTTCGCATTCATAAGTTGAACAAAATCTTTTTCTGTCTTTGCCATATGCTCCGCTAAAGCCACCGCTGAATTATTAGCCGACTCAATCATTAATGCATGATATAAGTCTTTAACAGTTAATGTGTCATTCACTTGTACTGGTATTCTCGCACCCTCTGTTTGTGCCGCCTTCACACTCATTTTCACCGGGTCTTCCCAACGAACTTTTCCATTATGTATATTTTCTAACAAAAGATACGCTGTCATCATTTTAGACATACTAGCTGGTGCAAAAGCTTCATTTTCATTATATTGATAAATAACATTTCCATCACTCGCATCGATAACCATAGCTGCTTTTACGTCAATTTCTGGCGGTATATACTTTGGCGGGACTACTTTTTCACTCAATCCTGTTTTAGGTAGCTCTGCCACTTGTAAAGGTTGTCCCTCTACACTTGTTGCACTCTTTTGAGTTCCTTGGAATACGAACCAACATACTCCAAAAATCATAACTAATAGGATCGCTATCCTTCCCCATTTTAACCGATTCATTTCAAAACTCCTTTAGCAAACCTTTTATACACTCACATTTAACCATAACAACAATTACTTTACATCGTCAAGGTAAAAAAGGTAAAAAGCAGCCTTATTCATTTATCCCACTATTCGCCGGGCAGTAATACTCCCACCTCAAAATTCGGCGTATACGAGGAATTTTGAGGGGAGACAACTGTCCGTAAATGCCCGATTGGTGAGAACTAATAATCAGTGGGGGATGGACAACCCCCACTGATTAAAGTTTCACTTTATGACAATTATCATTTCAATGCATTCATGTTACACTTATAACATCTAAATATAAGAATATCAAATGATACCATCTCGCAAGTAAACTATATAATAGAAAGGATTCGTGCAAATGATACTTCCAAAATCATAACTCCTCTTTCTAGCCGACTTCAATTACTGCCATACCCATTCAATGATCACCACCTATAAGTGTTCAAGTAGAGATGGATACAACAAGTCAAACGGTACATATGATAGAACCTTAGAAAAACTGAATACACGTCCTATCAGAGAGCTTCTATTGTTTTACAATAAAAGTCGTGATACTATATATTTTGGAATGTGAAAGAATAAACAAAACACATTTCAATATGTACTCTGTATAATAAGAAGCTATTATTATATGCATCGAGTTTAAATATATAGATTTATATGTAAAAGAGAGTGAATATATGAAACCAACTATTAAAAATTATGTATTTTTACATGTAGCTTTTTTGATATATTCTATCATTATGGTTTACATGAAGTGGGCAGCTAAATTCCCTATCGCTTCCATCTCATTTTTCATTGCTTATTTCGGACTAGTTGTACTTTTATTCGGATATGCAATTCTTTGGCAACAAGTAATTAAGCATTTCGAAATATCAAAAGCGTATTCACATCGCGGAATTATTATACTATGGTCAATGCTTTGGTCAGTATTCCTATTCGGAGATACGATACAGTGGAATCATTTACTTGGCGCAGCTATTATTATCGTTGGAATTGTGGTGGTGACAAAAGATGAATAGTTATATGTTATTATTTATTTTCGGAATAATTTTAGCGAATTACTCACAAATATTATTAAAAAAAGCCACTTTACAACAATACGATTCTAGAATAAAAGAATATGTAAATCCTTACGTTATCATTGGCTACTCTTTATTTGTAATTAATGCCGGATTAAATGTAATCGCCTTAAAGGGCATGGCATTAAAACAAGCATCTGCATTAGAATCGTTAAGTTATATCATCATTTTAATTTTCGGTTGGTATTTCTTAGGGGAAAAAATAACGAAACGAAAAGTCATCGGCAACATCATTATTATCATTGGCGTTATCGTTTATTGTATTCAATAGTAAAAAGCTCCGTTTATGGTAAACGGAGCTTTTTACTATTGGCCTAAATTTTGCACCTTATCTTTCAAATCACGAACTTGATCTATCGTCTGCATAAGTTCTGAGTTTTTAAATTGTTCTACATCTATTTTCCCTTCCTCTATCTTTTTCATAGATGTATCAATTAATGTATTCAATTTCTCATTATATCCGACGATTTGCTGGTGAAGGTCCTTCGCTACATCCGGTGGCGTTAATTCATTGAAAGCTGGTATATCTTGTTTAATTTCATTCAGCTTCGTTTCTAATTCTTTTCGAGCTTCCCCATCGTTAATAGCTTTCTCAGCTAACGCTGGCGCTTCATTTGCAAATGCACTAATTTCATTTACATAGTCTGTCGCCTTTTGAGCATAATCTAAAGAATTCTTTCCTTCCTCTACAATCGAACATCCCATTAATCCAATTGCGATCACAAGTGAAAGTAACATTGTTTTTGTAAATTTCATTTTTACCTCCTAAATAATTTTTATTCTCTTACACATTTATAAACACTTATTTTTCTTCTTATACACCCTATCACGTTTCGACTTACCTTTTAATCTGCATCTTATATATTCTAGAAAAATTATTTTTCTCCTGTTCAACTTATATACCTTCCGCTGTTCCATCTACATCCCTTACCTCTCAAAATAGAGTAAATCTTTAATCATCCCCCTCATCAATCGGGATTTTACAAGCAGTTATCTCTCACCTAACCTCCCTACATTCACTGTATTTTGAGGAGGGACTCTTACTACCCATTAATAGTGGATAACGTGCTATATTTCATCAAAACATGAAAAACAGACATACTTATTCTAAGTACATCTGTTTACTTGAATTCATTACGCACTTACACTCTTACATGCCCTATTACTGTTACTACTTCAATTTCTATATGTACACTAATAATATCTTCAATCATATCCATATAACCTTGTCCTATAGGTGTTCCGTAGTGTAATGAAATCCCTTTCTTCTCATAAACTGACTTTGGAACCGTAAAGATAAATCTTCTCAAATTCCGTTCGTCAGCTGGTTCCATAATTAAAACAATCCCATCCTCTTCAAACATATAATCACGCCTTCCAACTATACATTCACTATGGCTCAAGTATTGCCTTAAACATATAGATTTTAAACACAATCTTCTTTCAAACAATTCATACGTAAAAAAACACAAACCTTGAGCAATCAAGAGTTTGTGTTTTTTATTCCACTTTTATATGCCTTTATCTAGCTCATACAACTTACGATACTTTTCGTTTTCTTTCAGAAGTTGTTCATGGCTACCTTGCATTACAATTTGACCATTATCAAGGAATATAACTTCATCTACATGTTCAATACCTACAAGATGATGTGTAATCCAAATAACTGTCTTTTCTTCAGTTGCAGAAAACATAGTTTCTATTAAGGCTAATTCTGTTTTAGGATCTAAGCCAATAGTCGGCTCATCAAGCACAATGACTGGCGCTTCTTGCATGATAGTCCTTGCAAAAGCAACCCTTTGTCTTTCTCCACCAGAAAACCTCTTTCCCATTTCATGCATTTTTGTTTGTAATCCGTCAGGAAGAGAAGCAATATGTGTAGCTAGCTGAGCTTTCTCTAAAGCTTTCCATACCTCTTCGTCAGTAGCCTCTGGTTTACCGATTCGCACATTATTCCCAATTGTCGTATCGAACAAATGTGGTTTTTGGTTTAAGACAGAAATATATTTTGATAAAAGATTCGTATGAGCTTGTTCCCCATTTAATAAAACCTCACCATTTAATGGACTTATCGCCCCAGTTAACAATTTCAGTAAAGTAGATTTCCCTGTTCCACTTCTCCCTAAAATTGCAATTTTCTTTCCTGCTTTTATTTGCAATGACATATCCTTTAACACAAATTCATTACTACCTGGATAACTATACGATACATGATTTAATTCAATATCTATATGCTTTAATGCAGCGTAATTTCCAGTCCCATTTAATTCCTTTTCATCATATAAAACGCTATCACTTTCTACGTGATTAAGACGACGGGTAGATTCTACGTACGCTGGAATTCGATCGATAGCATCCGCAATAGGAATAAGCGCGTTTGTTACAGATAACGTCATGAGTACGAAAGCTGCAATAACTGTCGGTGCAATTTGTCCACTTGCCGCTTCATTTCCAGTCCATATAATCATTGAAATAACTACAATACCTACTACTAATTGAATGATACTGTCTCTAATATGGTACCAGCGTTTCACTCTCTTTTCCGTTTTTAACAATTGATTATTTTGCTCTACATACCCATTAATAAACTCATCTTTTCTACCGCTTGCTTGCCAATCAGATAATCCAAAAACAGCATCTGTTAGTTGTTGATATAAACGGTTTCTTCCTTGCTTCAAAGCAACATGATGTCGCTTCATTAAAAGCAATGATACGAACGGAAGAAGAAAAACGATAATGGCTAACATGCAGCCTGCAATAAGGGCAAATATTACGTCAAACGCACCGATTACAAGTACAAAGATGCTGTATACAACTAGTGCTAATATGCTAGGAAATATTGTACGTAAATACAGATTTTGTAAATGTTCTATATCTTCGGATAATACACCTAACACATCACCTGTTTGAAATCTCGAGCGGAAAAATAACGCTTGCGGTTCTACTATTCTATATAGTTTTGTTCTCATTTTTTCTAATATGCGCAGTACGACATCATGTCCAACTAAACGCTCTATATAATGAAAAACCGCTTGTCCTATACTAAACGCACGTGTTGCAACAATAGGAACATATACAGCCATTACATTTTCCGGTCTAAGAGCAGATTTAGAGATTAAATAACCCGAAATAAAAAGTAACATCGCGCCTGAACTCACACCAAGAAGTCCGAGGAAAATAGTCAAAGTCATTCTACCCTTATTTTGCTTTACATAGGGCTTAACCCAATTACTCATTTCTATTCCCTCTCTTTCCTTTGAAAATGTAATGTCTCATTCTCTAAAAGTTCTTCATACGTCCCACTTTCTTGAATTTCCCCTTTATTTAAAATAAGGATATGGTCCATCTGTTTCATCCAGTGTAAGCGATGTGTTGCTAAAAATACTAACTTCCCACTAAATAGACGTAACATTGCTTGCTTTATTTCAAATTCAGTTTCAATATCAAGATGTGCTGTAGGCTCATCTAATAAAATGATTGGCTTTTCACTTAAAAGTGCACGTGCCATAGCAACACGCTGTTCTTGTCCGCCACTCAGCATGCGCCCACCTTCTCCAATTCTTTCATGCATCCCATTCGGAAGTGATGCGACGAGTGAACGAAGCCCTACTTCATTAATAACTCTCTCCACTTCTTCATCCGTTGTATTTGTTTCATAGAAAGAAATGTTATCTTTTAATGAAAGTGGGAAAATATAAGGTTGCTGCGGAATATAAGCAATATTTTTTTGCCAGCTTTCACGAGTAGATCCGTCAATCTCCACACCATTTATTAACACTTTTCCACCCGAGGGAGATAGAAATCCTGCTAACACATCAATTAACGTTGATTTTCCCGCTCCACTTTCACCAATAATGCCTATAGCACCATTACCTTCCCAAGTAAAATGAAGCCCTTCTAATATCGCCTTTTCAGATTCAGTATTATTTACTTTTACATCTTGTAATTGCAAACTACTAGAAGAATTCCATACTATATCTACATTCGAATTTTTCTTTTCAATTTCTTTTTGTTGCTGTAAAATCTCTTCTATTTGTTCCATTGCTATTTGACCATCTAATGTAGCATGATAATTCGCTCCAACTTGCTTAATTGGTAGAAAATATTCCGGAGCTAAAATTAAAATCGTAAGAGCTGGCAATAATACAATAGTTCCATCTATTAATCGTATCCCTAACCCAACCGCTACGAATGCAATTGATAAACTCGTAAAGAAATCTAATGCAAAAGAAGAAAGAAAAGCAACTCGCAAAGTTCGCATCGTTGCTTTTCTATATCTTTTGCTTACTTTTTCAATCTTTCCTTCGTGCTGTTTACTTTTCCCTAAATACTTTAATGTTTCTAATCCTTTTAACGTATCTACGAAATGATTAGAAAGTACACGATATATCTCATATTGGCTATCCGCCATTTTCTGGGCTGCTAATCCAAGAAGAATCATAAATATAATCACAATAGGAATCGTTACAACTAAAATGATTCCAGACTCAATATCTAGTGTAAAAACATATAGCACAATAAGTACCGGAACGATACTACTTCTAATCATTTTAGGAATTGTTAATTCAATGTACGTCTTAAATTTCTCAATACCTTCTATGGATAAGGTAACTAAATGACCTGTTCCAGCAGTTTGAACATAACGCGGTCCTAATGCGAAATACGCCTCTATTAATTGTTTTCTTAGTAACGATCCTGTTTTTTCAGCGAAACGTTCAACTAATACTTGTGATGTTCGCCCCAATATATGACGCGCAACAAACGAAATACCAAAATACATAACTTCACTCAATACAGTTTGTACTGTTTCTCCATGAAATAAAAACGTAATAGCTCGTGCCAAAAACATTGTTTGTGCAATAATACTAAAAGCTTCTAAAATACTAATAATCGTTAACACTACATATAAAATACGGCTACCCGGATAAGACGGAAGTCCTCTTTTTCTTTTCATTAGTACTCCAAATCATTGTCTGACTTAACAGGTTGTCTAAATACATAATAACTCCATATTTGACTTCCGATAACAAAAGGTAAAATAGCAATTGCAAAGTAAGTCATAAGTTTTAATGCATAGGCGCCTGATGCTGCATTGTAAATTGTCAAATCATTCATTGCTCCTAAAGAGCTAATCATAACACGCGGGAACATACCGATAAATACACTCGCACTTAACAAAATGATTGTTAAACTTGTCATAAAGAAAGCCCAACCATCTCTTCTTCTTTTATTTAATAAAGTAGAGACTAATAATGCTACAAAAGCTCCAATCGGTACCATAATCCACTCATTGCCATGAGCAGTAAAAATATCTGTTTTCCATAACCCTACACCAGCAAAAATAAGAAGTGTTAGTAAAGAAAATGGTGCAATTTTTATTGCAGCAATTCTTGCACGTTCTCTCAATTTACCAGTTGTACGTATTGTAAGGAATTGTAGTCCATGAACAATACATAGTAGAAGGAACATTACTCCTCCAAGTAACGCAAATGGATGAAGTAATTGTAGGAATCCACCTACAACATTTTTACTCTCATCAATAGGTACACCTACCATAAAGTTTGCAATCGCAACTCCCCAAAGAATAGGAGGTAGGAAACTTCCAATAAACATCCCCCAATCCCATGCGCCCTTCCATTTATGATTATCTATTTTCGCACGGAATTTAAAGGAAACACCTCTTAAAATTAAAGCGAGAAGCATAAATACAAACGGTATATAGAAACCACTAAATAAAGTTGCATACCAGTGAGGAAATGCTGCAAACATAGCTCCACCAGCACAAACAAGCCATACTTCATTTGCATGCCAAAACGGCCCGATTGTATTTAAGTAAACTCGTTTTTCAAAATCATTCTTTCCTAAAAACCTTGAAACCATTCCTACACCAAAATCGAAACCTTCCAGAACGAAGAATCCTACAAATAAAATCGAAATAAGTAAAAACCACAACTCATTAAGAGATAACATGTTCTGCCTCCTTATCAAATGGATCATGGCTTTGATAATCCTGTTTCGCTTTCTTATTCGTATGTCCTTTAATGATACGAACGAATAAGTACACACAAATTCCACCCATAATTAAGTACATTGATGTAAATGAAATAAGTGAGAATAATACTTCACCGAAAGTTACATTCGGTGATACTGCATCTTTTGTTTTCATAACACCAAATACAACCCAAGGCTGGCGTCCCATTTCAGTCATAACCCATCCTACTGTATTACCGATAAACGGTAGTGAAATTGCATACACCATTAATTTTAAATACCAAGTTTTTTCAGCTAAACGATCTTTTCTTGATAAGAACCATCCGTAAGCTCCTAACAGTAGCATGAATGTTCCACTCATTACCATCGCTCTAAAACTCCAAAACATAGTGTGTACCGGCGGAATATAATCCCCAGGCCCATACTTTTCTTCATATTGCTTTTGAATTTGATTCATCCCTTCTACTTGACCACTAAATTTATCAAATGATAATAGACTTAGCATATAAGGAATTTGAATTTCAAACGAATTTTCTTTCTTCTCTGTATCAATTTTTGCAAATACTGTAAATGGCGCTGGATCCTCACTCGTATTCCATAAGGCTTCAGCTGCTGCCATTTTCATTGGGTGTGTCTTAATTAGCTGTTGTGCTTGCGCATGACCGAAGAATAATACAAGCGCTGTTGTAAGTGTTCCAACAATGATAGAAATGCGGAACGATTTTTTAAACACTTCAGTTTCTTGAGCTTTCGTTATTTTCCATGCACTCACACCTGCAATAAAGAATGCACCAGTTGCAATTGCCGCTGTAATTGTATGCGGAAATTGTACCCATAATTGTGGGTTTTGGATAATTGCTAAGAAATCATTCATTTGCGCACGTCCATCTGCTGCCATTTCATATCCTACTGGCGATTGCATAAATGCACTTGCAGTTAAAATCCAGAATGCTGATAACATTGTTCCAATTGAAAGGAGCCAAATACATAAAAGGTGAATTCGCTTCGGTAATTTATCCTCACCGAATACCCATAAACCTAAAAATGTAGACTCAATGAAAAATGCTAATAAACCTTCAATTGCAAGTGATGGACCGAATACATCACCTACGAAACGAGAATAAGTTGACCAGTTCATACCAAACTGAAATTCTTGTAAAATACCTGTTACTACACCTACCGCAAAGTTAACAAGGAATAATTGTGTCCAAAACTTCGCCATCTTCTTATAAATTTCTTGTCCCTTTACCACATACAACGTTTGCATGATCGCAATAATAAAAGCTAAACCAATAGATAGTGGAACAAACAAGTAATGGAAAATCGTTGTTGATGCGAATTGTATTCGTGCCAATTCGAGCGTTTCCATACTAAACTCACTTCCTTCATAATTTTTATAATAAAAATGAATTGAGCAATCTTAATAAACTCAATCATTAAGAAATACGAAAAGATAAAATTGCTCTATATGTATTTTCAAAAATATGAAAGTTCAATTTTTCGAACTATTTTTACCTTTCCACTATTTCTGTAGTGTTTTTATTCGTTAATCGAATTGTATAATATACTTACATAATAAATTCAGATGATTTTTGACGTATTATTGACATCATTTTGTCTGAAATATGTCTTTTGGTATTTTTTTGAATAATATTTTTCGCATTATTAAAATGTATTTTTCGAATATGAGACTTACTTTCACATCAATAAAAGTATCGTTTTTCTCTTCAAACCCTTGACTTTTCTTCAAAAAAATGTCCTTAGAAACAAACCGAAAAAACACCGCATTTTTGTCAAGAGGAAAATGTATTTCGAAAATTCAATCCCATCATTTTATTATTCAAAAATAAAAACTAACTCCCCCTCCCTTCTAACTAAAAATTCATTTTTTTGTCATTTTTACAAACTGAATAAATACATAAAAAAATACCAAGAATCCTTTCGATTCTTGGTATTTTCACATTATTTCGCCGTATGTTTTCTCACAGCTGGTAAAATTTCAGTAGCAATTAATTCGATGTTTTTCTCAATTTTATCGAATGGTACACCCCCAAAATCAATTTGTGCCATGAAACGTTGTTGTCCAAATAGTTCATATTGATAAAGCATTTTCTCGATGATTTGCTGTGGGCTACCAATCATTAACGCATCACGATAATCTAATGCATTTGTAAATTGTTGCTTCGGATATCCACTACCACGTAATGCAATCATTCCAGCATTAATGTGAGGATAATATTCACTTAACGCGTCTTGTGAGTTTTCTGCTGTATAAAACAAACTAGTTGTTGCAATCGGTAAACTCGCTGGGTCAAACCCACTTTGTGCAGCAGCATCACGATAAGCATCTACTGACACTTTAAAATTAATAGCTGGTCCGCCAAGTGTAGTAATCATCATCGGAACTCCTGCCCGCCCTGCTTTAATCGCACTAGCAGGCGGACCACCAACTGCGCGCCAAATTGGTAAGTTATTGTTTTTTGCTCTTGGAATAATCGAAGCATGTTCAAGTGATGCTCTAAATTGGCCATTCCATGTTACATTTTCTTCTTTATTAATCTTTAGTAAAAGATCCATTTTCTCTTCAAATAGCTCTTCATAATCATTCACATCGTAACCAAGTAAACTATACCCTCCAATGCGAGAGCCTCGGCCAGCTACGATTTCAGCACGCCCATTAGAAATTAAATCGATTGTAGCAAAATCCTCATATACTCGAACTGGATCTGATGTACTTAATATTGTTGCAGAACTTGCAATTTTAATATTTTTTGTTGCTTGTGCAACCGCACCTAAAATAACTGTATGAGCTTGCGTCGTAAAATGTGTTTGATGGCTTTCACCAACTGCAAATACATCAAGTCCAGCTTCATCAGCTAACTTAGCTGTTTCAATAAGCTCACGAATTCGCTCTCCTGCACTTAATTTTTTCCCATTATGCGGATTTAAAATATGATCCCCAATTGAATATAATCCAAACTCAATTCCTTTACTTGTATCCATGCGATATTTTTCCATAATCGTTCTCTCCTTTATTTAAGTAGTAGTTTCTCTCTAATCACTTGATTAGTCAATTGATGAGGTAAAAAAAATTACTCCTATGGTAATTCTTTTTTTTCACTATGCTTATGAACTTTTGTCATTAACTCATATAGTATTTTCTGCTCTTCTTCGTTCAATACATCATCAAAAAATGACGATTGAAATGCAAGTTGCTCCGGCAATGCTCTTTCTAAAGCTGCTTCCCCTTGCTCCGTAAGACTAATTGTTTTCGTCTTCCAATCTTGTTTTCGTACAATATACCCTTCTTTTTCAAGACGAGTTAGCATCCGAGAAATACCACCTTGTGTAACAGTAACCTTCTCTGCTAACTCCATTTGTGTTAGTGGCTGATACGTACGTATTTGCAAAAGTACATCAAATTGAGATGTCGTTAAATCAAAACGTTTTAAAAACTCATTTGACATCTGATTACTTTGATTCGTAAATCGTATTAAGCGCAACCATATTAATGACCCTATCGTATTATCACGCATGATTTATCACTTCCTAGCGTTGATCTTACTATCACTTTACTACGCAAGTGATAAAAAAGCAAGAGAAAAAGTACAAATATAACAATAGAGTATTGCATAAATAATGATAAGAAAGAATTCACGCTTAAATGAATTCTTTCTTATCGTTATTCTTAACTTTCCATTTCATTCATTGCTATATTTAAAGCTCCCACTGATTAAAGTTTCACTTTATTTTCACCATTTGTGCTATTCCTTGACCAAATGACCAGTTTTCAGCAGCTGTCTCATTTAGTGTAATAAAAATATCCGAAGTTTTAACATCGGAATATTCCGTAATTTCAAAGTATACCGATTGATACAAATCTTTTTTCTGTTGCACCGTTCTTCCCGGTCCACATGTAATAGAAACATAAATCATATTCTCTGTTCTCTTTTCTCCTCTTTCCAACAAATAATATAGATTATATAAAAATTTGTTTTGTTGGTAAGGTAAGAACATTTGAAAATAATCATTTTCAGGGATGTTAAAATGTTCAATTAATGAAAGATGGATACATTCACCCATTTTTTCCAACTCTTCTTCATTTAATATGTTTTCAGGATAATAAACCTTCACAAAAGGCATAGATTTTCATTCCTTTTCTTATTTTTTTATATGCAACAAAATTTCATCGTGAAATGTGTAAAATCTCATATACTGTAACACCTTTATTCACTGCAATTTCAGGCTTCTCCTCATAAAAATCAAACCTACTATACCCCCATTTATCCGGATTATAAACGATTACATTCCCTAAACACGTTTCGTTGTTTTGTACATCTTCATTCATAGTGCTTAATTGAGTCCCAATCAGTGTTTTACTTTGAGAAATACTTCCTACATATTCAACAACATATCTACTTTTCTTAAATCCATCACTTAGATTAACAACTAATGGAACACCTATATTTATGTGTTGCCACCCAAACGATTGTAAAATATTATCGTAATACCCTTCAAAGATAAATTTGTTCATCCCTTCACGACCATTCCAAATATATAAAGGTGCATAGCAGTTATAAAAATTCCCGTCTTTCTCCGTTTCCGTAATTAAATAAGCTTTAAAATTTAGTTCTTGGAAACCATCCGTTTTATAGCCATTATCCTTTACCCTTTTCTTAATAATCTCCATGTCATAATCCTTTGGAAGAATGACCTTATATTGCATTCCAATCATGTTTATCACTCGCTTTCAGTCTTATATACATTATGATAAATCGATAAATAGCTAACGTAAAATAGGTATAAATTATGTTTGATATCATTTATAATGATAGTGCATAAGGGGCTGAGATATATGGAAATAAATGATCTTATTATATTCAAAACTGTAGCCAGTGAGGGTTCTATTAGTAAAGCTGCTAAAGAGTTAGGTTATGTTCAACCGAACGTAACTGAAAGAATCAAAAAATTAGAACAAGAATTAGAAACACCCTTACTACATAGAGATAACAAAGGCGTTTCCTTATTACCTTCTGGTGACATTTTATTAGATTACACGAATCAAATATTAACTCTATTAGAAGAAGCGAAAGATAAAATTAAAACAAGTGGGTCTTCTTATATAATCGCGACGTCACAATCGATTTTGACTAATTATTTAAGTAAGCGTATTACAGAAAATTTCATGAATTATCAAATATATGTAGAAAATAGTAGTCATTTGCCAAAATTACTGCAGCAACAAAAAGTTGATATGGTCATCACTTATGAGGATGATTCTGGTGCAGGTTTTAAAAAAGTATTTACTACTTCAATTTCTATAGGCTTACTAAAAGATCAAGAAAAATGTATCATTGACTATTCAAAGGAACTCTTCTTCGTTAGCAATGACAAAAAGTGCCCTTTTAGAAATAAGACGATACAATTTCTAAAAGAAAATAATTTATCTCAGCGTCAACTTCAACAATTAGATTCTTATTCGCTTATGGAAGAGTTTATTCAGGACGGAAAAGGGATAGCCTTTTTGCCGATTAAAAATGATAAATTGGTACCAATTGAAGATGTTCCAGTTGAAAAATTAGCTGTTCATTTTTTTACAAATCAAAACTCTTTCAAACAAATCCCTGATGAACTATTCGGTTAATAAAAAATCCCTCCTTTATGAATCTAAAAGAGGGATTTTCATATTCTATACAATTGATTTTTCACACATTTTGCTCCACTTCTGCACTTTTTTCCTTCTTATTCCGCTTCATATTCTTCAGTCCCTTAACCGTGCCAACTAATCCTTTTGGAAAAACTAGCAATACGATAATGTACAATAAACCGAGAATAATCGTCCATCGTTCAAAAATCGGATACGCTGTGGCTAGTTCGGATAAATAATATTTCAGAGATTCAATAATCCCAGCTCCGGCGATGGCTCCGATCAATGTTCCAACGCCTCCAATCATTGTCATCAATAATGCATTTAATGTCATTTCAATTGAAAATACAGTCGTATTTACAAAACGCAATGTGATAACGAATAAACCACCACTAATAGCAGCTACTACTCCTGCCACTACACTTGCGATAATTTTATAGTGCAGAACTTTATATCCAAGCGCTTCAACACGTTGTTCGTTTTGCGAAATTGCCTTTAATACTTTTCCAATAGAAGACTTTGTGAAAAGACGTAGTAACATATAAATAATAAGTAAACATATGAATGTTACATAATAAAATGTAAAACGATCACGGAATACATCTGGTACACCAAATGTAAAACCATCCCCTCCATGAGTAAGCCCGCGCCATTTTTCAGCAAGCACGAAAAACAATTGTGAAATAGCAAGTGTTAACATTGCATAAAAATGGCTTTTCAACCGTAAAGACAGCAAACCAATTATATAGCTAACGATTGCTGAAATCATAATTGCAGCTACCATTCCTATAAAAAAGTTCATGATAGATACACCTTGCCGATCAAATAAGAGCGCCACTCCATACGCCCCTATACCAAAGAACATACAATGACCAAATGAAACAATACCTGTATATCCAAGGAGAACGTCAAAACTCATAGCGAAAATAGCAAAGATGAAGATTTGAGTGAACAAAATTAATAGGCTTCGGGAATCATTTACAAATGGAAAGACACTGAAACAAATAAGCATACATACGCCGAAGTATATTTTAATTCGATCCATTGTGTTGTTCACCATTTCACCCCTTTTCACCAACAAGTCCAGTTGGCTTCACTATTAAGAAAAATAGTAGCATTATCATGTTAATTGCAAGTGATAAATCCGGCATAAAATACGCTGTAAAAGCACCAGCTAATCCAACAATTAAAGATGCAATAGCTGAACCTTGCACGCTTCCGAGTCCCCCAATTATTACTACTATAAAAGCTAAAATTGCGTATTGCATACCCATCTCCGCAAAAATAACGCCTGAATATGGTGCAAGTAGGAATCCACCTAGCGCTGCCATCCCTGCCCCTAATAGAAAGACGAACGAAAATATTGCTTTTACATTAATACCGAGAGCTTGAACCATCTCTTTATCCATTACACCGGCCCTGATCATAAGTCCAATCTTTGTTTTTTTCAGTAGCAATAGTAAAGCAATGTAAATAAGTATCCCAACTAAAATAACAAATAGACGATACTTTATTAATATAATTCCTCCAAATGTATAACTACCTTGTAGCCATAACGGTAACTTTGCACTAATTGGATTCGGTCCCCAAAATATTTTGATGCATTCGCTAAGAACAAGCATTCCTCCAAGTGTAACTAAAAGTTGACGAACATGGTTTCCATATACGGGCCTAATAAGGAACCTTTCTAAAATAAATCCAAGAAACATCCCCATCGCAATCGCTCCGGTTAACGCTAATATATAACTACCTGTCATATTAAATAACCAAACACCTGTAAATGCTCCCCATGCAAATAAGCCACCATGTGCAAAATTCAATACACTCATTAAACCGAAAATAAGTGACAGACCGGAAGCTAATAAAAATATAAGCATCCCTGTCGAAACACCATTTACAAATAAGTTAATTAACACATCCACGTTCTTTCCCCCCGTATCAATGTTAAGAAATACCTAAATATTTATGACACGTTTCCTTATCCTCGCGCAGTTCACTCATAAAACCGTTATGCACAATTCGCCCATTATCCATAATGTAAAAATAATCACCAATTTGACTAGCCATCATAAAGTTTTGTTCAACAAGTAATACAGTCGTTTTCTCCTTCATTTTCAAAAGTGCTACCATTAATTTTTCTATCATAATCGGAGATAGTCCTTTACTCGGTTCATCAATAAGTAATAAGCCATCGCTATTAATAAATGCTCTTGAAATGGCTAACATTTGCTTTTGTCCTCCGCTTAAAAGTCCACTTTTCTTATTCCAAAACTGATTTAAATCTGGAAATAGTTCAAGCATCCAATCTATTTTCTCTTCAGCTTCTTTTCCTTTTCCCCTCGCGAGTGCGAATGTCTCTTCTACTGTTAAATCATGAAAAATCCCTTGATTTTCTGGTACGTATCCTATTCCTTTTCTTGAAATTAAATGCGTCGATAATCCATTTACTTGTGTATTATCATAATAAATCTCACCATTTGCGATCCGGTGAAATCCCATAACCGAACGCAATGTCGTAGTCTTACCCGCACCATTTCTTCCAAACAGTACAGTAATTGTCCCTTTCTCAACAGTGAGGGATACCCCTTGTAAAATGTGAAACTGATCTAAATACGTCTCTATATTATTCACCTGTAATAGTGCCACTATATAATCCCCCTAAATAAGCACTTTGTACACGCTCATCTTTCATAATTTCTTCGGGCAAACCTTCAGCCAATAACTCACCATGAAATAAAACGATAAGGTGATCTGACAAACCTAGTACCATATCCATTTTGTGCTCAATAAGTACAATTGTACTCTCCGGATGTTTCTTAATATTTTCAATCACTTGTAAAATAGCAGGTACTTCCTCTACTGAAATACCTGCCGTCGGTTCATCAAGTAATAACACATCCGTTTTTAAAGCTAATAACATCGCAAACTCTAACTTTCTTTTTTCCCCGTGTGCTAAATCTTTCGCTAATACATTCTCTTTTTCATGAAGTAATACGGTCTTTATATACCGGCGTGCTTCTCCAATTTGTTGTTTCAAGCGTGAGGTATTTGGAAAGAAGCTATAGTAATCTTGTACAAATGATTGAACACTTAAACGGACATTTTCAAGTACCGTTAATTCTGGGAATATGTTTGTAAGTTGAAAAGAGCGACCGATTCCTAAGCGTGTTCGATCTGAAATCGATAGTTTTGTAATATCTTGCCCTTTAAAATACACTTCACCTGTTGTGGGTGAAATCTGTCCACTTAGTAAATTAAATAACGTTGTCTTCCCCGCACCATTTGGCCCAATAATAGAAATGAGCTTTCCTTTTTGGACAGTTAAATTTACATCTTTAATAACTTGATGTTCACCAAAAGATACACTAAGATTTTTCGTCTCTAGCAGATGTGTCACGAAATCCCTCCCTTTAAAGCCGTGAGTATGAAAGAAATATGTATAAAGAGGGTCCCCCCTCTTTATACAAAAACAACAGAAAATTCAGTCTATTTATTTTGAACTGGTGGTTCTGTTTCTTTCATCGTTAATTCTCGCTCTAACACTGGTACTGGGTATTCAACACCTTCTTGCTTTTGAAGCGTAATAGAGTAAAGCGTTTGTAATGCTTGATGATCTTTCTCTCTAAACTTCATCTTTCCTTTCGGAGTATCAAACTCCATTCCTTCCATTTTCTTAATTAGAGCATCTACATCCGTATCGCCATTCGTTTTCTTTACTGCTTCAACGATAGAAATCGCTGCTGACATTCCCCCTGCTGTAAACAAATCTGGTACCGCACCATTAAATCGTTTTTTATGTTCTTCAACTAACCAATCATTCACCTTATTTTTAGGAAGCGTATGATAATATACAGAGAATCCTTGCATCCCTATTAATGCATCCATTGTTTTCAATGCTGGTATATCTGGCGCACCAGTAGAAATTTTAATACCTTGTGCTTCTACATTCATATCTTTCAACTGTTTCCAAGGTGAATTTGCCCCTGCCCAAACGATAAATAAATAATCTGGTTTTGAACTAATGATATTTTGAATATTCGCTGTAAAATCTGTTGAATTTGTATCTGCGTATTGCTCATTCACAATGTTCGCACCTAATTTTTTCGCACCCACTTTAAATGCAGCAATCCCTTCACGACCAAAAGCGTTATCTGGGGCAAATGTTGCAATCTTTACATCTTTTTTCGCAATTGCTGCAGCTCCTGCAATTGCATCTTGCGAAGAGTTTCTTCCAGTTCTAAAAACATATTTATTCCAGTTCTTCCCGGTTATACTATCCGCAACTGCCGGTTCGACAACCATAATTTTTTCATATTCTTCAGCTAGTGGTAATACTGCTAATGTATCACTGGAACTAGATGAACCTACTAAAAAATCAACCTTCTCCTCTTCTAATAACTTCGTAGCTTTCTTAACCGCTACATCAGCTTTCGTCTCCGTATCTTCTACAACAAACTTAATCTTCTTCCCTTCCACTTTTCCTGTTCCACCAGTTGCATAGTCTAACCCTAATTCAAATCCGTTCACTGTTTGTTTTCCATATGATTCTAATGGACCTGTTAACGAAGCAAGAACCCCTATCTTAATTGTTTTTTCATCCTCAGTACTTGTCTTCTTTCCTGAACAAGCTGCCGTTACTAATAATGAGCCTAAAACACAACCAGTAACTAACGTCTTTAGCCACTTACGTTTCTTCATCGACATTGTGATCCTCCCCATACTTTACTTTCTGATAGAATCAAACACGCCAAATTCCCCTGCCCGTAATCATGACTTTTACACGATAAGATAGGTAATGGAAAGCTCTTGTAGTATCCTCTACATTCGGCACAAATCTATAATCACCTTCCTATTAACTGGAAACGGACATACAATCCATATATATTCCACGCTCCACTTGAAATTACTATTCTTTTCAGAAGTCGTCATGCAAAAGGCTGCAAATAAGAGACTTCATAACTTCAGTCCCTTATTCGCAGCCTATTAGAAAACTATAAAATGAAACTTTAATCAGTGGGAGAGCTTCATCCTCCACTCATTATCCCCCCTCACCAATCGGACATTTACGGGCAGCCCGCAAATAGCGAGGTAAATTTAAAAAAATGTTTAATTATTTTCTACCTTCTCTAGTCCTTCCGCCAATCGCTTCTTATCCAATCCTTCCCCTATTATTACCAAATTCGTTGAAAAACCAAAATCTTGTTCTAATAAAGTCGGAATTCCAAACGAATATTGAAATAAATGAGGATATTTATCTCCATGGAATTTAACAAAACCTTTCACACGATAAATGCTATCTGGTAAATTCGATAACCATTCATATAATTTATCTTGCTCAATCGATTTCGTAAATTGATACGTCATTGTTTGTATATGTAAATGCTGTTTGACATGTAATGTCTCATGTTCCGCATCATTTATAAATTCAGCCTCTTCTATATCGTTTAAAGATATATTACAATATTTTGTTTCATACAATTTCGCATGACTATTTATTGCTTTTACTTCTTTAAGCACTTTGTTTTTATCCGTATCCGTTAGTAAATCTAATTTATTAACAAGAATGTGACTACTAAACTTCATTTGTTCATGCAGAAGCTGTTGTACATTTGCACTTAATATACTTCGATTTAACCATCTTACTGCATCTAAAACGACTACAATAGATTTCACTTCAAGGAAAGGCGCTAAAATAGGTGATACACATGCATCTAACACTTCAATTGGATGCGCGACCCCTGTCGTTTCTATATAAATTACATCTGGTCTTTCTTGTTGATATAACGAATGTAATTGTATTTCAAGCTCTTCTTTTAACGTACAACAAATACATCCTTTTAATAACTCCCTTAAAACATTCTCTTTCCCAATAATATCTGTATCTACCGAGTATTCACCAATCTCATTCATTAACACTGCAACTTTTCTATTTTTCTTTTTCTCAGCTAGCAATAAATTTTGCAGTAATGTTGATTTTCCGCTACCTAAAAAGCCACCTAATATATGAATTTCTACTTTATTCATTTAACCGACCATCCATTTCTTTACTTCAAACGTATTCAAAGCGTAATAATTACGATTTATTCTTATTATTTTATTAAAAGAATACCGATTTGTAAATATGACTAGGGGCATTATTCATTTACTTCATGAGCAACTCTAACTCCAGACTCAATCGCTCCTTGTATCCATCCGTGCGTTAATGTCGTATGTTCACCTGCAAAATGTACCTTGCCAGCTGGCGGTGTAATGTACGGAAATAATTCCAGCTCTTGCCCTGGTTCAAAAGCTGTAAACGCTCCGCAAGAATACGGATTTTGACTCCAACTAAACGATGCTCCTGTAACAAACTCACTATAAACTATATTCCCATATATTTGCGCTAAGTTATTTAATGCATATCGAATACGTTCGCTATTAGGTAAACTATCCCACGTTAAAGCTTCATCCGCCCACGTATAACTCGCTAAAATAATAGCTGGTCCTGGTGTATGAATACCATAGCTCGGATAATACGTGAAACGAATAGGTAAATCTGTAATAGACTTACCGCCACACTGCCCTACTCTTTCCCAAAATCTACTTTTAAACTCTATCGCAATTTTAGTCGCAGCAATATAATTTAACTCACGGATTGCTCGCCTTTTATAATATGAAAATAAATGATACGGATACACTTCTACGAATCGCAGAGCCGAAAATGGAATTGTGACAATAGCAATATCACCAGTTATTATGAATCGACTTACTGTTTGTTCATTGTTCACTTGCATCATTACTTTGTTATTTTCTTGTATTATTTTCTCTACTTTATATGACATGAAAATATTATCCTTTAACTGTGGTAAAAAGGAATTCGGTAATGCATCCATCCCACCTGTTATCTCATAATATTTTGTCGTTGAAGTAAAAAAGATCATTTCTTGTAATACTTCCATTAAAGATATTCCCATATATGCTTCCATATCAAGAAGTACACCAATCATATCTATTGCTCCATTTGAATAATACTCCTCTAAAAATGAACCGAGTGAATAAGTTTTATACTTTTTCTCCACAATACTCCAATTTTTATTAGGATCTTTCTTAATATAATTAAGTATGGGCTCTAATACCGCTAGCATTAATTCTTCTGCCGTTTTCCCTTTTTCTTTATTTAAAACAGGATATCCTAGTACACTTGGATCACTTTCAAACACATTCAATCTCGTTTGAATATCGTTCGCATAAATTATATCTGCTAACGTTTTATTTATAAAAAGGTTTAATGGCAGTTTAAATTTACGAATATACGCCAATGTTAAATCGTGACTTTCTGGAATACGCATTGGCCCTGCATTAAAATATAAACCTTTACTAAATGGTTCGTGAATTGTATATACGCGGCCACCTATTCTGTTATTTGCCTCTACAATTGTTACTTCATGGCCAGCTTCTTTTAATAAGGACCCTGCAACTAACCCAGATATACCTGCCCCAGCAATCGTAATTCGTTTTGGATTATTCGTTTTAGTGAGGCCTGTATGAATAATATGAAGCATTTTTTCTATTGATAATGGATTCCCCGCGCCATTTCCCCTTTTGCAAAGGACTTTACTGAATTATATTCGATTGGTGGGATTCCTATGTTTCGTTCAAGTTTTTGAGCGGATACATTTTCAATTACTTGAATATCTTTTATAAAATGTAATAAACTAGATATGAATCTATAGAAGTAAGACGTATTATCTTACATAATAAAATTAATGAAATTGCGAGGAATTTTGAAATGAAAAAAGGTATTAACCGTGTTGTATTAGTAGGAACAGGAGCAGTTGGATGTAGTTATGCTTACTGCATGATTAACCAAGCTGTAGCTGAAGAATTTGTTTTAGTTGATGTAAATGAGGCAAAAGCTGAAGGAGAAGCAATGGATTTAAGTCATGCTGTTCCTTTTGCACCAGCTCCAACTAGAGTATGGAAAGGCAGCTATGAAGATTGTAAAGATGCTGATCTTGTAGTCATTACGGCTGGATTACCACAAAAACCAGGCGAAACACGTTTAGATTTAGTTGAGAAAAACGCTAAAATCTTTAAACAAATCGTTCGTAGTATTATGGATAGCGGATTTGATGGGATCTTCTTAATCGCAACAAACCCTGTAGATATTTTAACTTACGTAACTTGGAAAGAATCTGGTTTACCGAAAGAACGCGTAATCGGTTCTGGTACAACGCTTGACTCTGCTCGTTTCCGCTATATGTTAGGTGAGTACTTCAATATTGGTCCACACAATATCCATGCTTATATTATTGGAGAACATGGCGATACTGAACTTCCAGTTTGGAGCCACGTATCAGTTGGTATTCAAAAACTACAAACACTTCTTGAAAGAGACAACACATATAATCAAGAAGATTTAGACAAAATTTTCATAAACGTTCGTGATGCAGCTTACCACATTATCGAGCGAAAAGGTGCAACTTATTATGGTATCGGTATGTCACTTCTACGTGTTACAAAAGCTATTTTAAACGATGAAAATAGCGTATTAACAGTGTCAGCTTACTTAGAAGGTCAATACGGTCAAAAAGACGTTTATATCGGCGTACCTGCTGTTTTAAATCGCGGCGGTGTTCGTGAAATTTTAGAGGTAGAATTAAGCGAAGAAGAAGAATTAAAATTCGATAACTCTGTTCAAGTATTAAAAGAAACAATGGCTCCTGTTCTTTAATCAAAACGAAAAAGCAATCCAAACTATCGTTTGGGTTGCTTTTTAATATTTTTCTCCCTACAAATTACTTTTTAATCGTCTCCTCATTATTGACATCAATTACATCTAATAAAAAGATAAAGATTGGTATCCCGATAATAAGCCCCCATATTCCGAGAAAATGCTCTGAAAAAATGAGAATCATAAATGTATAAAAGACTGGCAAATTCGTTTTTGCGGACATAAATTTCGGATTTAAAAAATAACTTTCAAGAGCATGGATTACTGTAATGAACACAAGTATGTATACAACATACATAACCCCACCTACGTTATAAGCGATAATACAGAGGGGGAACAAAGAAATAATCACACCAGCAACTGGAATCAATCCTAGTAAGAAAATCATAACAGCTAATACGAGAAGCTGTGGAAATCCTAACACGATTAATGCAATGACAGTGAGAATACAATTTACAACTGCAATTAAAAACTGTGCTTCAATTACTTTACCGAACGATCTTGCAAACCTTTCACCGAAATATGCAATCTCCTCATAAAAAACCTTTAACTTACTATCTTTAAACTTAGAAGTAAACGAAATAATTCTCTCTTTTTCTAATAAGAAAAATAAGCTTAATATGAGAGATAACAATATTTGCAAACTTACCTTCCCTATATTCGCTATCGATTGATATATGACATCTACACCTTGTTCAATATATTTTGATACTTCCATTCCATTAATTGTCGAAAGTGCGTATTTAATTATTTCATTATCAGGTGGATTTTGAAAAAACAATTTAAACTGATAAATTAATTGTGAAATTTGAATCGTTAGTACAGGCAAATATTTATACAAAGTTGTACCGATAAAAGAAACCAATATTATATACAAACATGCGATGACGATTTTCCGATTCACTTTGAATTTTTTTGAAATAAACTTTTGGAATCGATCCATTAAAAATGTGAGAATAAACGTAATTAATATTAAATTAATCATACTTTTTAATCCATATAATACAAGCGCTACTATTATTAAAACGAGAAACCGTTGAAATCCTCTACTGCGAAAGAAATTTTTCACTTCATTCATTAAGAATTAACCTCCCCCTTCAATGGATGGAAATTGGGTACATTACATTTTATGAACTTCTATAGACAATCTTTCTTACTAATTGGGAAGAATCCTTTTTTTCCTTTTATTTTGTTAGATTCTTTTCAAAGCAGTCTACTAATAGATTTTGGTGGAGCTCCTTTTTTCATGTCGCTTCCTCCACTCTTACAGTTGCTCAGTTATACAAAAAAGAGAGTTACCTTTTACTTAACTCTCTCCAATCAAAATGTTAAATGAAAAAATGAAAGATTTCAATCTAATCACTTCTTTTTTTGCATTTGCTTCCCTAACATTTCTTTCACTTGATTATACGTTAATCCTGAATTTTCATTTAAACGTTTTACTTCCTCGACATCAGTACCTACCACTGTATATTTTTTCTCGTCATTCATTTTCCTACTTCCTTTCTCACCGGACTATTTGTTATATTCCTTCCCTAAATGCTCATAAATTAAAACTAATACAAAAAAGGAAGCTGTTTCTAAGCACAGCTTCCTTCTCGTTACATATTGTATTTCTTAGTAAAATTTCACTACATCTTCAGTAGGTAAGAATGTTCTTTCTGCTGGCTCTTCATTTGGTTCACCAAATGGCATTTGACCTACTAAGCTCCACTCTGCTGGAATGTTCCAAGTTTCTTTTACTTCAGCATCTACGATTGGGTTGTAATGTTGCAGTGATGCACCAATTCCTTCAGCAGATAATAGCATCCACACAGTATGTTGTAACATTGCATTACCTTGATGAGACCAGAATGGGAACTGATCTTTATATAACGGTGCATTTTCTTGCATTTTTTCTACAGTTGCTTGGTCTTCAAAGAATAAAACTGTACCTACACCTGTATAGAAACCTTTTAGTCTTTCTACAGTCGCTTCAAAGTTTTCTGCTGGTACGCGTGATCTAAGCGTTTCTTTTACGATAGCCCAAAACTTTTCATGCTCCCCATCCATTAATACAACCATACGACCACTTTGCATATTGAAAGATGTCGGTGCGTGCAAAGCCGTTTTTAAAACTTCTTCAATTCTTTCTTTCGTAATCGCATCATTTTTTGTTACTTTACGAATGGAACGGCGGTTTACGATTGCTTCTTTTAAGTTTGTTGTAGTTGCTGACATTTTAATTCCTCCAAATATTTGTTTTATAATTTATTTTGTTATTTCATAACAAGCGAATTAGCAATATCCATCTGTATTACATTGCATGCCTTCAAATGAATTTGTTTTATCCTTTTTAATTTCTTTATCAATTACTCTTTCTAGCGTTTCTTTACTAGCAAGCCCTTGAATGATTTCATCACCAATCATGACAGTTGGTACCGCCATAATATTCGCTTCATCATATGCATGCTGAATTGCTTCTTGATGTTTTTCTTTATATTTTCGATTTACTAAAGCATCATTAAATTCAGCTTCAGGAAGCCCTACTTCTACCGCTAGTTTTGTTAACACATCAATATCTTCAATGTTTTGTTCTTCTTGAAAAAATGCGGTGAATACGCGGTGATGATACTCATTTCCTAGTCCACGTTCTTTTGCAAATTCACATCCTTCAAATGCTAAATGTGTATATGGATGCGGGGAAACACGTGGCAAGCGCATATCAATTCCTAATTTCTTCGCTGTAGGAAGAATGAAAGCGTCCCATGAACCTAACTTTTCTGGTTCATTCCATGGATCTATTTTTGAATATGGACTTGGACGTAATTCAAATGGCATCCATTCAATTTCTACGTCTTTCTCTTTCGCTACTTCATCTAATGGACCTTTTGCTAAAAAACAAAATGGACATATAAAGTCTGAGTATACTTTCATTTTTACAGTCATAATTTTTACACCTTACCTTTATAGTTGTAATCAATATAGTTACACCAATAGCAAAAAAATATAGATAATATATTTTAAGCATTCATTTTCTCTTGTAAAGATTCAAACAACTGCCCCATCGAAATATTTTTCAAAACTTCTTCCATCGCGGATTGTGCTTGAATTAATATAACTTCTAACACCACTTGAATATTCGCGCCAATTGGACAATCTGGATTTGATTGCTCATGAATATGAAATAGTTTATCCTCTTCCACTACATTTACTGCATGATACACATCTAACAATGTGATTTCATGTAAATCCTTTAATAATCCCGCACCACCTGGCCCGCGATTTACGTAAACAAATCCCGCTTGTTTCAAGTACGACATAATTTTACGGATTACTACCGGATTTGTATTTATACTTTCAGCCATATAGTCTGAAGTACAAAGTGAAGATGGATTGTTTTTCAAAATAGATAAAATATGAACAGCTATAGAAAAGCGGCTACTAATTTTCAGCGTCATCACCATCCGATGTAATCATTATAGTTACAACTAAAAAATAAGTCAATCCTTTTCATAGATTTTTTTAAGTACATATAAAAGATGTCTCATTATGATATATGAGACACCTCTTTTTATTCTGCAAATAAATCTTGAAATTCTTCAATAAATAGCTGTACAGCAAGTGAAGAATCCTTTAATGAAGGAACAGCTAAAGCGATTTCTCTCCATACTTGTGGTTCCAATTCTCTCGTTTGTATATTCTTTGGTAAACTCGTCAAAGATAACTCAGCCAAAATTGCGAGTCCTAACCCTTCTTGAATCATATTTAAAGCTGTAGTAACTGTCGAAATGATATACTCAGCCCGAAGTGGTACGTTGGCTTGTTTAAACATATCGATAATGGGTGGTTCGTATCCGCCTTTACATAATATGATTGGTTCATTCTCTAAATCATTAATTGTAATAGAGTCCTTCTTACAAAGAGGATGATCCTCTCTTAAGATAACAACCATCTTCCCCTTCGTTAATGGGACAATCTCCATATCTTTATTAGGCAAAATAATAATTCCGATATCAACAACCCTCGATACTAACCAATCTTCAACTTCTTTAATCGTTCCTTCACAAAGAACGACTTCTAAGTTCGGATACTTCTCCTTAAAAAGATTTATCATTTTGGGCAAGAAATGTGCAGAAGCACTCGGAAAACTCCCAATTCGAATCGTCCCAATTTCGTGCCCTTTCTCCATCGCTACTTCTTGCTCAATTTTCTCAATTCCATTCAATATTTCTCTAATATGAACAAGAATTCTCTCTCCTACGTCAGTAACAATTAAGCCTTCTCTCTTATCACGTATAAGAATCTTAATATCTAATTCTGACTCAATACTTGAAATGGCATGGCTGACAGCAGGCTGTGTCATATTAAGTGCTTTTGCTGCTTTCGTAAAACTACCTAATTCAACCGTTTTAATCAAAACTTGTAGTTGTGTAATGGTCATAACTAATCACTTATACCCCTTATAAAAAAGATTCATTTTATTTATCACAGTCGATATCATATCATAGTGAAATGAAATACAACAAGGAGGTCTTACCGTGACACAGCTTTCTCGAACAAAAACGGCCATAATCCTTACCTTTCTCGTTATTATGTGGGGAATTAATTGGCCTTTATCTAAATTTGCCTTGCATTATACACCACCTGTTCTATTTGCAGGCGTTAGAACTTTAATTGGGGGATTCATTTTACTTATTTTCGCATTACCGAAATACAAAGAGCTCCATTTAAAAGACACTTGGCATTTATACGCAATTTCTTCTTTACTTAACATCATTATATTTTATGGATTACAAACTATCGGTCTTCAATATATGCCTGCTGGCCTATTTTCCGCTATTGTATTTCTACAACCTGTTTTACTCGGTATTTTCTCGTGGATATGGCTTGAAGAATCAATGTACGGTTTAAAAATATTCGGGCTTATTCTCGGATTTATTGGTGTAGGAGTTATTAGCTCTAGCGGTTTAACTGGACATATTTCTGTCATTGGAATCCTTCTTGCATTAGGGTGCGCTATTGGTTGGGCACTTGGCACAGTCTTTATTAAGAAAACTGGACACCGCGTTAATGCTATTTGGATGGTAACACTTCAGCTTATTATTGGCGGTCTTTGCCTAGTTGGATTTGGATCTGAGTTTGAAAGTTGGTCTGATATCGCTTGGAGTATACCATTTGTCAGTGTGCTACTCTTTATTTCGTTCTTTGTTATTGCAATGGGATGGCTCGCTTACTTCACACTTGTTGGAGCTGGTGAAGCAAGTAAAGTTGGAGCTTATACGTTCCTTATCCCTCTTATCGCTATTATTGTAAGTTCAATTTTCTTACATGAGGCCATTACAATGAGCTTGTTTATCGGTCTATTATTTATTGTCGTGAGTATTTGCTTTGTAAATATAAAGCCAAAAACACTTGCTGTAGGGCAGCAAGTTGAAGTGAAATAAGCGTGAGAAAGAGCCTACTATTTGTAGGCTCTTTCTTATACCTTACTTTTTACTACGTACTACAAATACACACGTTCCCACCGATGATGCAATCGCTAAAATAGACAAGACAATTGCTATTGTTTGCATATTACTTGTACTTTCATTCTTTCCTACACTAGATACTTCTCCATGTTCTCCAGTTAAGGGCGTACCTTTTGCAATTGTAGTAAGTGAATGCGGTTTTTCAGCTTTTTCATCGCCTGTCCATTCAACAATTTCTCCGTCTTTATATTGTTGATATGCGTCCCAGGCTATTTTTTGTTCTTTATCCGGATTTTTAGCGACGAAAGTAAATCGCTGAAACTGACCAGGTAAAATCCCTTCTCCTGTTGCTTCCCATACTACAGTTTTAACTTTTCCAGCTGCATCTTTTTGCTCTTCAACTTTCCACCCTGGCACTGGTTCATACTGTTGAAACTCCACTCCAGACGGTATTTTTAGTGTGACTTTGGTTGTTGCCACATTTTTTTCAACAGGTACTTTTATCGTATAAGTCTCCCAAGAACCAATGTCAGAAGTTGCTGGCTTTACAGTGACGTGCGCACTAACAGGTAACGAAAAAATTCCCATTGCAATTATTGTTGCGATCATTGTTGTTCCTAATTTTTTTATACGCTTCATTTTCTATTAACTCCTTTTTATCTGCCACCTACAATAAATTTATAATCCGTATCAAAGCTATCAAGAGATTTTGTTAATCCATGAACATGTATATTCCAGTTTCCTGTCATATTAATATACATACCTTCTGCTTCATATTCTCCCGGTGAAATTGCTGAAACTTTAAATGAACCTTTTCCCATGTTCATATCTAATGATTGAGTCGTCAATATCATTTGTTCCATATCAGTAACAGGCTGTCCCTTTTCATCCTTTAGTGTAATATGGAATTTATTTTGTCCTACCTTATTAGGGCTTACATGTAAAGTAAGTTCATATCCATTATCTAATTGTTTACTCTCTGTAAAAGGTCCAGTAGGAGGCATCGGCGGCGTTTGTACGTTTGTCATAAAAGCTACAATTACGAAAACGATAATTCCAATAATAAATTCTACTTTCAGTGTAGCTCCTAACCTTTGCTGCCCTCTCATTTTCCCTTTCACATAATGAATAATTCCCAATATCCCCATGAAAACGAATAAAAGTATCTTTGCTAATAATGCTAATCCATACTTCGTATCAAATAGGGAATGAATCGTCGGAATAAAAAATGTACTGTTAAAAAGACCCGTTAATACAATGACTATGACAGCACCTGTTGCCCATGGTGAAAAACGCTTAATTGCATCCCAATACGTAGTCCACTTGTCATCCTCTTTACGTAAAAGAAGAATAATCGATGATAGACCGCCAACCCATAACGAAGCTGCGAATAAATGTAGAAAGTCCATAACGACAGCAATGTCTTTAAACTTCAAACCAAATGCGTGACTATTAAAGGCTTTCATAATAAGTAACCCAATAAACAGTATTATTGGAATGCTCCATACTTTAAACGACGAAAGTTTCTCGCTCTTCATCGCAAAATAAGTAACAACCATAAGCAAACTAATAAGAACCATTTGAGTGATCCATACATAGCCAAAAACAGATAACTGTAATGTTTCTTTTAATAAAAAAGGATCGAATGCCTCTAACCATGAAACATCGGCATTCATTTTTGCTTGCAACGGTAGATTGAATACTAAACTAATAAATATACCAAATAATGAGATCCATAATATTTTCTTACTACTCGATCGAACTAAGGTCGCATTCCCTTTATACATAATAAGATTAAAGAATAAAACTCCTAAAAATAGTGAGAAACTGGTATATAAAACCCCACGTTCCATAATCATATCGATCTGCGGGGTATATCCCATCTCCTCAACTTGTACATCGTCTGCTCCCGCTTCTGTTAATCCAATCTGGAACGGAATAACTCCTTGAATGGGATGTCCATCAGCTGAAATAACTTTCCACTGAATAGAATAGAGACCATTTTTGAGATTTTCTTGTAATCCAGCCTCTAATAATTTTTTATTTCTTTTATTAATATGAGCATCCTTTAAATCTACCCTTTTACCTGAAGTATCTCTTACAAACAATGTATTAAAATGTGAAACTTGTATATCCTCATCAAATTCAATTTTCACAACAGATGGTGCTTTCTTCAACTTTTCATTTTCAGTAGGGTTTGATTTTACAACATACGCATGAGCAGACGCACTTTTTGGTATCAATATGATAAATACGCATGCGATTAACAACCATGCCCCTAACCTTTTCATTACTTTCACACTTATTTCACTTCTTTCTTCCATTTAGTCTCCCGTCAAAATATTCATCTAGTTAAGTATAAAATGCTATACAGTACAATATTTTATTTCTCACTCATCCCTTAAGCTTCCAATATAACAGTTACTACTCTTATTAACTTAACTTACGTTTTTAAAGTCGATTGTTATTATATCATAAAATATATTTATGTAAGTTTCTAAATAAGAAAAGTTATCGTGAATCATTTGTGAAGAAAATGTGAAATAGCAATTACATAAATAAAAAGGCATTACGCTATTACGTAACACCTTTCTCAAAAATATACTTCTTTTATTCTCCTAACCCTATCGAGATAAGGTAAAGCAACGCTCGAGTACCTCGTTCTACTAATTTGTTATTTTTAAATTTCATTTTCAAAACTAATCTCAATGATTTTCAACAACTGTTTTACCCTTTTATCATATGTATGTTCAATTAACGTTCTCTTAAATCCTTCCATCGCAACTTTCTTTCTTTGTTCCGGATTCATTAAATATCTTTCTGCTTTCTCTATAAAATCATCCGGTGAAGTAAATGTCTCAATTTGCACCCCTGGAATGTAGCACTTTTCCAAATCCGAACGAATATCTGTCATTTGAAAAGAACCTGTACTAGCTATTTCAAATGTACGATTATTAATGGAACAAGCATTTATTCTTACTCTATTTTTATTAAATATTTCATCCTCTATCGAACGATGTATATTCATGTTAATTTTACTTTTCTTATAAAATTCTATATTTTTTTCATAAACAAAAAATGGTAAAAGAAAAATTTTATCTTTTAACAACTCATAATTCTTTAGTCTATCCCAATTATACCCTACAATTAGAGTGCTTTTAGTCGCTAAGTATTCTGCAATTGAATCAATAAATGCGAGCCGATTATCGAAAGCTGTCCCTATAAAACTAATATCAAATATATATTCCTCTTCTTTAAGTGCTGGCGTATATACAGGTGGCTCTGCCGCTAAAGGTAAATAAAATACATTATCACAGCCTAAGTTTTTATAAAAATCAATACACCCTGTATCTTGTGTAAAAACATAATCATAATCAAGCACTAAGTTTTTCGTCACATCTGTAAAATAAGGATCGTCTGTAAGCCAAAGTGCAGTCTTAAAATTATATTGTTTTAATGCTTGAATCCCCTTACTTATCCCTTCTTCAAACCCATGAAATACAATAATGAGGTCCGGCTGTATATGTAAAGCAGTTTCCACCAAATTTTCGTATGTTACCATCGTTACATGACTAACTGCCTTTTTCAAGCTATTAAATATAGATTCCTCTAGCACCGGAAAATATGCAGGAACACTCGATTTAACAAATAATACGTTAAAACTTTCAATACTATATGACATCTTCACAGATAGCCACTCTCCAATACATCAAATTAACGATTATACTATTTGTATTTCCTAAACAAACTACTCTTCTCATTTTACGCCTTAGTATAAGGTATGACTTTCTTATAAAATGTATAACTTTTGTCACTTCACACTCATACATAAATAAAAGGAGTTACGTTATTACGCAACTCCTTTTTGCTTATTTCTCTTCTGGATAATCACAATATTCAATGATTGTTCCCTCTGTATCTGCTGGATTAAGATAAATTAATCTTCTACCATGCTTATTCGTTCGAAGTGTATGTTCTAACGTTCGAATACCTTGTTCTTTTAACTCCTCTAAAGCTACGTCTAAATCATCTACACGATACGCAACGTGATGAACACCCTTACCTTTTTGTTTAATAAATCGTGCTATTGGCGATGTCGTATTATTCGTAGGCGCAAGTAATTCAATTCTATCCCCATCTACTTCAAGAATGGCTACCTCACTTTCAACACCTGGCGCTTCGCTTACGTAACGGTCAATTAAAGTTCCTAACAAAACCGTTTCATAAAAACGTATCGTACTATCTATATCACGAACTGCAATTCCAATATGATCAATTGTTTTTTTCATGTACTTTTCCCCTACTACTTTATTTTTTTGATCCTTATCAATAGTAACAAAAAAAGTTATAGAAACAAATTCTATAACTTTTTTCTTTTAACTTATTTTCTTATTTGCACTAGCCGCTGGGCGAATGCCATTCTTCATTTTTACCACGCTAATGCCGTATCCAATTAATCCACCAATTACTGCTGGGAATACCCATCCTAATCCGACTTCGTGCATTGGAAGTAACTTAGTAAGAATATCGTTTACTAGCGCTAACTGCACACCTGCTGCATTTAATCCATCAAACATACTTACAATAAACGTTATTAATAAGCTGCCTTGGTACACTTCTGCTCGTCCATTGAATAATAGATGTAGGAACGTTAAGAAAATTAATACGATTGCTAATGGATAAATCGCCGTTAATACAGGAACTGAAATTGAAATTAATTGCGTTAACCCTACATTTGCAACAACTGCACTGAAAACTGATAATATAATTGCAATTGTTTTGTATGAAACGTTTGGAAATAGCTTATGGAAAAATGAAGAACATGCCGATACAAGTCCAACACTAGTTGTTAAACAAGCTGCTATAACCATGATACCTAAAATAATTCCGCCATATGAACCAAAATAATAGTTCGAAACTTTTGCTAATACAGCACCGCCGTTATCTAAGTGACCAAGTTTTGCAACACTTGAAGCCCCCATAAATGAAAGCGCTGAATAAATGATTGCTAAAATAGATGCAGCGATCAATGTTGCTTTTGCACAAACAATCATAATGTCTTTTTTTGTTTTTGAACCTTTTTCTTTAATAGCATTGATAATAATAATACCAAATACGAATGAAGCTAACGTATCCATTGTTAAATAGCCTTCTTGGAATCCTTTAAAGAATGCATGTGATGTATAAGCCTCTGCAGGTGTTTGCATCTCTCCCATTGGATGAATAAAAGCAAATAATACTAGAATCCCGATAAATGTTAATTTAATTGGCGTCAAGATTTTCCCTACAATATCGACAATTTTCGCAGGATTTAGCGAAAAAAAACAAGTGATGCTAAAGAATATAATTGTAAAAAGAATTAATGCTGAAGAACTCATTGCTTCTGGCACAAAAGGTTTAATACCAATTTCATAAGAAACGCTTCCTGTTCTCGGAATAGCAAATAGCGGACCAATCGCTAAATATAAAACTGTTGTAAATACAATTCCGAATACTGGATGCACGCGGCTTGCTAACGATTGTAGATCCTCTTTACCTGAAATACCAAATGCTAATACTCCTAGTAAAGGTAATCCTACACCTGTTACTAAAAATCCAGCGTTTGCAATCCATACATTCTCTCCTGCTGATTGACCAAGCATCGCTGGGAATATTAAATTTCCTGCTCCAAAAAATAGAGCAAATAACATTAAACCAATAACTACTATGAACGAAAATGGTACTTTATTCGTCATCATATAACCTCCATTCAAAATAAATTATGTCATTTCCATTTTTAACTAATTGAATTTTCTGAATTCTTAACTTAAGTATGAACTATTCTTGAACTCATTATAGTTTGAAAGATAATATTTTGCAATACTATTTTCTAATTTTTCTTTCATTTTATAAATATACATTTTTTTACATGTAAAATTAAAAGCCAACATGATATTTCATGTTGGCTTTTCTTCATAACTACGAATTAAAATTTTGCAGCTACTTTCTTAACATTCTCTAATCCCTCTTCAACGATTTGTTGTGAACGATCCGGATATTGATTGTGCCCTTCAATTACTACTGTCTCTGGATTTGTAATTCCCCAGAACCCAAGCACATTTGTCACATAATTAACAGCCATTTCCATAGGAGCCATTTGTTCTGAAGAATAATCTGAACCACGAGCACCTAACACAACCACTTTCTTATCCCCAGCTAAACCTTGTGGACCATTAGCTGTATATTTAAATGTTTTTCCAGCTTGAGATAAGTATGAAATATACGTAATTAATGGCGCTGGCACTGTGAAGTTCCATAGCGGGAACGCAAATACAACTTTATCAGCTTCTAAAAACTGATTTAAGTATTGATCTACAGTTGCTACAGCTTTCTCTTCTTCTGCTGTTAGCTCCATTCCTTGACTACGTTTGTAACCACCTGAAATAGCGATATTTCCGTAATAAGGAAGATCTAGTGCAAATAAATCTAACTCCGTAATTTCTGTATTAGGATTTGCTTCCTTATAAGCACTTACAAATGTTTCATACATTTTCGAACTAATTGCCTGCTCCGCTGGACGATCGTTTGCTTTTACAAATAATACTTTTGACATTGTTTTATTCTCCTCTACTTTCATATTTTCTTCTTTTTTACCAAATAATGAGCTAAATAATCCCATTTTCTTCACCTATACTTCCTTTTCATATTCATTATTCATCATCATAAAAATTCTTATTCTAATAAAAAGTTCCAATAGATACCTTAAGTGAAATCACTCGAAACTTTTTGTTATTTAATTACTTTACATAAGTGATTGTAATATAGTCACTTACTTTAGTCAAGTAACTTTTATTAAAAATTAAAATCTCGAAATAAAAATATTTTTCACAATCAATTTAAACAGCAACTACAAACTTTTTACTTGTATAATAAGTATAGAGAGAGAATTTCATATTCAGAAAGGATTCATTCATGAGCACGATAGAAAAAATTCAAACTTTTATTATTCTTTTTGCTGTTATATGTGGCATCGTACTTGGACAGTTTAATGTCATACATATGTATTCAGATACATTTATTGTCCCCTTCTTATTCTTTATGCTATATGGATTATTCCTCAGCATCCCATTGAAAGAAATAAAAACCGGCTTTCGTAATGTAAAATTTGCCGGAACAAGCCTTACGATTAACTTTTTATGGACACCTTTCCTCGCTTGGGGGTTAGGAGCACTATTTCTTTCAGATCACCCAGCACTTTGGGTTGGATTTATTATGTTAATGGTTACTCCATGTACAGATTGGTACTTAATCTTTACTGAAATAGCGAAAGGAAATGTAGCACTTTCTACTGCAATTTTGCCTGTAAATTTAATATTGCAAGTACTACTCCTTCCCATTTATTTATTTTTATTTGCTGGTGTCATGAAGACTGTAGCGGTTTCTGTTTTAGTAGAAAGTATTGTTATCGTAATCGTCTTACCATTTGTACTTGCACACGCTACAAAATTCATTATGAATAAAATGAAAAAAGCTGAAACACTCGAGAATAAACTCATTCCGTTTTTCAGCTCTGCACAAATTGTATTTTTAAGCTTAGCAATAGTAGCGATGTTTGCATCACAGGGTAAATATTTACTACAGAATATGAATGTCGTTTTATTATTACTCATTCCGGTTCTATTGTTCTTCGTAATTAATTTTATACTCGGACAATTTGTCGGGCGCATCATGCATTTATCTTATAAAGATACAGTAAGTCTAAACTTAACAACATTAGCGAGAAACTCACCTGTTGCACTTGCGATTGCAGTTACAGCTTTTCCAGACGAACCTCTTATCGCTCTCGCGTTAGTTATTGGACCGTTGATTGAGCTGCCAGTACTTGCTTGTGTTTCACAAGTGTTGTTACTTATTAAGAAAAAAAAGCAATATACATAATAAAAAAACGTCCTAAAGTAGGACGTTTTTTATTGTCGAGAAATTATAGAAGTAACGATAATTATCCGCACTAAGGATTTTTATACGCTATAGAAAATTAATTTGTCGTTACATTAATAAAGCCTTTCTAATTAAACATAATAGGAAAAGTAAATATAACAACAGCTGCCCAAAGTCCGTAGATTGGCAAATACTTCGTAACAGCATCTTGAATAGCTGTCGGTCCTGATTTGTTTTGTAGAAAACGCATATAGGAAAACATAATCCAAATAAGATTTGCCCAAATCAGTATGTTTACGCCTAAAACAGCAAGTCTATTAGGTGTAATCCCGTAAGAGGAAAGTCTGAATACGATGGCTGACAATGCGACAGTGTCAATAATAAGCGCCAGAACAATTAAGGCAAAATTTATATAATCTGAAATGCTCTTTTTCTCGTCTGAGTCACTCTCAACGATAGAAAATATGGTAACAGCCAATACACCAAGGAGTATTCCGTTGAAGGCCATTAGGAAATTGCGGTCCAAGAATGGATTTTTCCCAACCCAAATTACCGTTATAAGATAGATAAACAATGTGATCAGGACGAGAGGACTAAAAATTTTAGATATGTATGGTGTAATATTTTTAGCAAGTTTAAGATTTAATGATACTAAGTATGCAGCCACTACAGCCAGAGCGGCCGCTCCAAATAATACAACATTACTAAAATAGAATTCTCCTATATCCAAGTCAACGAAGCTAAATAACTTCATGGTGAATACTGCTAGTATCATTCCGCTCACTGCCATGCTCGCGTAGAGAAGACAATATTCTAAATTAAATTTAATATAAGCTAATCTTGTACTGCCTTTTGAATATTCATTTCCTGTAAACGCAAGTCCCAATAAGATCCATAACAATATAGGAAGATGTAAATACGCAAGGATACTGCTGTCTTTATAATTTAATGGCAACATATTAAGATACACCCCAGCAATTAGGAACAGCGCTGCAAGGAAATAAATAATACTTTTTTTCGGAGTATTATTGTAAATAAAATAAGCAGCAATAAAGGGAATTACACCAAAAACCAAGTTAATTGGAGCAATTGCTTCTTGCTCAACAAAGTGGAAAATAATTCTAGTGCTTAGCCCAGCTAGAATAGCTAACATACCCATGAATAAGAAACCTTTTTGAAACAGCGATATTTTTTCTTTATTTGCCGTCTCCTTAAAATGCAATCTTTCATACCAAGCACCTAGCACCTGAGAATCAGGGTTTTGGGCCCATGCTTGTGAGAATGACTTTTTAAAAGCTTTCGGGTCTTTTCTATACATTCTCTCTAGCTCATGAGGGTTATCAATATTTTCAACAATCATATTGGTAACGTCCATAGTTATACCTCCTCTAATTAAAAAACAGCGTTGTTACTCTTTTCGTAAAAGTATCTCACTTATTTATTTTGATTTTAATACATTATTTATCGTTTTACAATAAATTTTTATTAATTAGAAGAAAATACTTATTGTTCACTTTATTTCCAACAAAAATAAAGAGCATTCCTTATTCAAAGGAATGCTCTTTCACTTTTTATGAACATCTGCGTGAGCTACGTTCAGTTTCCCTCTTAATTGCTTATTTTTCCTTTATGTAAAAGAAATATCCTATACTGTGAAGAAAATAGTGCATATCCCTGCATAATATTTTCATCAATCATTTTTTACATACATCTGTTATTTCAGCATAAATACTCTCTTCGTCAGATTAATAGATATGCAGCGTTAGCCCTATTAAAATTTTTTCACATTACAAACATCAAATAATTCGGCTCCGAATAATTGCACATACTCTGTCCATTATGACAACTGTAAGTAGTATAAGAATAATAATGGTCGCTGTTTCTTCGTATTTAAATAACCTCTGTGTAGATAATAAATCAAAACCAATTCCTCCAGCACCTACAAGTCCTAAAACAGTTGCTGCACGTACGTTAATTTCCCATCGATATAAACTTACTCCAATAAACTCAGGTAAAATTTGTGGCCATACAGCAAAGCGTAAAATTTGCATCTTATTCGCACCAGCTGCTTGCAAGGCTTCAATTTCTCCTTTACTAATATTTTCAATAGCTTCAGCATAAAACTTTCCAAGCATTCCTGCCGAATGTATGGCCATTGCCATTACGCCTGCGAAAGGACCTAATCCAACTGCCGCTACAAACACAAGCGCAACAATTAATTCTGGTATTGAGCGAATAACATTTAAAATAAATCTGCTAGTTTGATAAATAAGTGGATGCGGACTCATGTTTTCTGCCGCTCCTACTCCTAAAGGTACTGAAAGAATAATCGCAATTAAGGTTCCTGTAATAGACATTTGTATTGTAATAAGCATCGAAGAAAAATATTGCTCGAAATTAGCTAAACTTGGTGGAAACATAGATGAAATTATGTTCCACATATTCGGGAGTCCCTCCATTAATTCAACTGCATTAAACTTTACCCCTACCGCACTCCAATAAATAACGACCATAAACAGTAAAGTATACATTAGGATTTTTATATTACTTTTAAATATTTTTCCGATAGTTGTTCTTTTCTTATCAATAGCTTGCAATTAATTCCCCTCCCTTCCTTTCTGATACTATACTGTTTTCGTTTTGATCATATAATTTGTACAACTGATCTACCGAAATTAATCGAGATGTAGCGTCAACTTTTATCACACCATGGTTTAACCCAATAATTCGCTGTGCATATTCTTTTGCCAACTCTACATGATGTAATGTCATAACAAGGGTAAGATTTTCTTCTTCTTTTAAAAGTTGTAGCAAATTCAAAATCGAGTGAGCTGTTTTCGGATCTAGACTTGCTACAGGTTCATCAGCCAGAAGAATAGTCGGTTGTTGAATAAGTGAGCGCGCGATTGCTACCCTTTGCCTTTGTCCACCACTTAGTTGATCAACCCTTTTATCTTTATATTCGTATATACCAACTTTATTCAAGTAGTATTTAGCTAATTCATGATCTTCTTTACTAAATATTTTTAGAAAAGACTTTACTGTTGAAGTATGTGCAAGTCTGCCACAAAGCGCATTATCAAGAACAGTCATTCGATTTACTAAGTTGAAATTTTGAAAGATAAAACCAATATTTTTACGGAATTCTTGTAATGATTTTGGTTTTGTGGGAATCGATTGTCCATTAATAGTCAATACTCCTGACGTCGGTCGCTCAAAACCATTTAAGCACCTCAGTAAAGTAGATTTCCCTGCACCACTAGGACCTAACAACGCTATCATTTCACCGTTAGAAATAGTTAGATTGATATCCTTTAATACGGTTTCATTGTTGAAGCTCTTTTTTAAGGATTGAATGTTAATCACTCGTCTGTTCCTCCTAGATTCATCTATTATTCTATTTTATTTAAATCGAGGTTTAATAACTTCGCTAATTTACGCAACCCGTCAAACTCCTTATCTTCTACACTCGTAAATCCTTTAGCTTCCTTAAAAGATTTTAAAATTTCCGGAGCATTTTTATCCATCTCGATGAATGCTTTTCTTAATTTCTCAATCGTTTGTGGATCTAGATCACTACGTGCTGCAATAGGTTGTGTAGGAATTTTTTCAGATTCACCTATACTAGCTGTATTCTTTGTCATCCCTTTTTGTTTCATATCTCCATATATATTAACCGCCACAAAAGCTGCATCCACTTTTTTATTTTCTACTGCAAGTACAGATGCATCATGTCCACCACTATAAATAACTTCTTTTAAATCTTTCTCCGGATCAATTCCATTATCCAATAACCATTTTCTTGGTACTAAGTTTCCCGAAGAAGATGCTGGATCGACAAAAGCAACAGTTTTCCCTTTTAAATCTTTAATAGATTTAATGCTAGAATCATTTTGAGCAATAAGTAAGCTTGTATAGAACTTATCTCCAGTTTTTTTACTGATTTCAGCCACTAATGGCTCTACTTTTGTTTGATCTGCTGCTAAAACATAAGAGAACGCTCCTAAACGAGCAATATCAATTTTATCGTTTTTCATTGCCTCAATAACTGCTGTGTAATCATTAGCTAAAAACAATTCAACATTCATACCTGTTTCTTTCTTTAAATATTCCGCTACAGGTTTATACATCGCAGAAACATCCGCATTGTCATCTGTTGGAATAACCCCCAACTTGATTGTTTTTTGCTTCTCTGTACTAGCTTCCTTATTTTGACTACAAGCAACAACACTTAACGAAAATACCACAGCTAATATTGTAACGAGTATTTTTTTTATCATTTCATTTCCCTTCCCTTACTATTAAATATAGACATAAGAACGCTTACAACATCTTCCTTTGTTAATTTGATTGGATTATTATCCATTCGCCCTTTCGTAAAGGCACTTTCAGCTATAGATTCAATAATTTTAGGGTTAACATTGACATCTTTAAGACTGCTTGTAAAACCAGAACACTCATAAATACGCTCAATAAATTGCTGAACTTCTCTACATTGATTTACACCAAACGCTTCAAATAATTGGTCTTTCTCTATAATTGTTTCAAGATTTAATTCCATTATTTTAGCTAACGTTAAACTTGCCGCTATACCATGATCTATTCCGAGATTCAAGGTAAGAGGATAGGATATAGAGTGGCAAGCCGTCGTCCGCGTGTTACTAAAAGCTAGCCCAGCATATAAACTTCCTAAAGCAATTTCATTTCTCGCTTTCATATCCTCAGGCTGATCTAATACTTTCTCTAAACTACCCACAATACGTTTGATTGCTTCTAACGAATATACTCTTGATAGTTCATTAGAACTTTTAGACCAATACGCTTCTGTGGCGTGACATAAAGCATCGAGCGCTGTTGAAGCTGTTATTTTTTTAGGTAATGATGCTGTAAGTGTTGGATCGATAATAGCGGTATATGCATACAACTTTTCACTGTCAATCGATAACTTCACGCCCCTATCTCGGTCCCAAATAGTAGCCCAGCAAGTAACTTCAGATCCTGTACCTGATGTGGTTGGTACTCCAATCCATGGAACGATATTTGGATTCTCTCCATAACTTTTCTGCTCAATCACCGAACGAAGTGTATGACTAGAATCAATCTCTATATTCTTTAATGCAGATAAAGACTTTGAAAGATCTAGAATCGTCCCTCCTCCAACACCGATAATGCACTGGAAATCAAAGTTTTTAATTTCTGAGTAATAATAAAATAAATCTTCAATATCTGGATTAGAAATCTCTACTTCGATATGTTTAACGTTATATTTCTCAAGACACCTTACTAGCGTATAAGCAGATAGTGAATCCATGAAATCTCCACCACGAGTAAGAAACACAAGATTTTTCAATTGAGAATCAACATTTTTCAGCACACGTTCAATTACATCAATATGATCTATTACTACTTTTACTGGATTATAGAAGCTTCCCACTGTTCCGGCCTCTTTCTTCTTTTATATTCGTGAGGACAAATACCTTGTTGTAATAAACCATTTATTTCTTCAATTAATTTAGGCAACTCCTTAATCGAATTCACTACAAAATGAGCACCCTCGCGATAAAATTTCATCCTAGCTACTTCCATGCTTATTAAAAGATCTGCTTGATTCATTTGCCTAGTTTCTGCTTCACTAAAACCATGTAGACTACTACCTAAAATTACGCCCACACTCCACATTCCTGCTTGTATTCCTTCTTTTATATCAGATACTGTGTCACCTACTTTAATCATTTTTTGCATCCCATTAATATCTAACTGAATTGCATTTTCATAACACATATAAGGAAATGGACGTCCTTTCCCTACTTTCTCTGATGTAATTCTAATATCTGGTTTATAACCATGTTTTTCTGCTTCTTCAGCTACAATATCTAACATTTCTTTCGTATAACCACTTGTAGATCCTATCTTAATCTCCATATTACGTAGCGTATCTACTACATCAATTATTCCTTCTATTGGCCTTGCAAACTCCCTAAGTGTAGAAAATAAAATGGGTTCGAACCTCATATATAGTTCATCTATATCTCCTTTATCTGGATATGTATCATATTTTGCTTTCCATTGCTTTTTTACGCTATCTAGTTGGCATAGTTCATAAATATGATCCCACTTATCCATCCCCATTGGTCCTCTAACTTCTTCAGAAGTGACGACTATACCCTTTTCTTTAAAAATTTCAACAAACACATTCATTGGTGCCAAACACCCATAATCTACAGTTGTTCCGGCCCAGTCAAATACTACCGCTTCAATTTTCTCGTTCAACATCTTCACCCTCTTTTTTATTTTCTTGCTCCTTAATGCGATATTATGCGTTTTTTTGCTGTTTTACAATTACTTTTACACTTTATTTAAATAACCTTTACATTTTTACATAAGAAACATGGAACCTTCACTTTACAAAACATTCACTTTTGCTTTATTTTGCTTTTTTACAAGAAATGTTATTATTTAATGTAAAGCTTATTATTTTAATCAAATTATTATAAATCGGAGGACAAAACCTTGTTACAAGAACACCGACATCAAAAAATCGAATCTTTTTTAAAACAACAAAAATCTGTAAAAGCTACTGAACTAACATCATTATTAAATGTCTCTATAGATACTGTTCGCAGGGATTTAGAAGTACTTGAAAAAAAAGGGACTATAAAGAGAGTTCATGGAGGAGCTATTTTAAAACAAAATAATAATAACGTTCTAAATAAACTTTTTAACGAAAGAGAAATTAACAATTTAGAAAAGAAACGTGAAGTTGCTACAGCAGCAGTAGAATTAATTGAAGAAGGACAAGCAATTGCACTAAACGGCGGGACGACTACCATTGAACTAGCAAAAGTATTAGCTGAAAAGTTTCAAAGATTAACGATTATTACAAATGACATTCGAATATTGAGCATCCTTGGATCAAACAAAAATTTCCAAGTTATCCTTGCTGGTGGTTTTTTCAATCCCGAAGAATACACGCTATACGGAAAACAATGTGAAGAAATCCTCTCAGCTTTTAATATTGATATCGCATTTATTACCGTAAATGGATTATCACTTGAAAATGGTCTAACTGATTTTAGGATTCATGAAGTAGAGGTCATCAAATCCATTCTCTCGCGAACAAAACATAAAGTTGTAATAGCAGATTCATCGAAGTTTGAAACTTCATCTTATATTAATATTTGTCCCTTAAAAGAAATTGATCTTTTCGTTACAGACGGTTCCATCCCCTCAACAATAGTAGAAAAGTATAGTGAGAATAATATACGTATTCTTTCTCCCAACTAAATCGAGTGAGAAAGATAGTTCTATCAATCATTTTTACATATAAAAGAAGCATGACGAAAAATCGTCATGCTTCTTGGTGATTCAACCTAATTAAATTATATTAACTGCTTTAGACCTTGCCATCATTAATTCTCAAACACAAAATTAATCTTATTATCTTTCCACTCTAACTTCGCATCAAACGTTTTCTCGCCTTTTTTAAAGCCTTTAATTAAATCGGTCTTTTCACCTTTTAATAGCTTTGTCATATTCTTTTGCGAAATTGTTTTGCTTAATATCTTCTTTGAGATGGTAAAATCACATTGTGTTGTGTTGTAGTTAGAACAACCGTAAAACGTTGATTTATCAATCACATCGCCATCACATTTTTTACAGCTTCCAACCTTTTTACCCGTTGTAAATTTCGATCCTTTTCGCTCAATCGATTCAACATGTAATCCGGTAAAATCCCACTTCTCAGACATTTCAACCGCATCTTCAATAATTTTAGCTGATAACTTTTTCGTTTGTTCCATAAATGTAGCTGGTGAAGCCGTGCCCTCACCAATTTCCGCAAGGCGCTGCTCCCATTTTGCGGTCATTTCTGGTGAAGCTAGTATTTTGTCACCGATTGCGGTAATTAATACTTTTCCTTTATCAGTTGCATACACTTGGTTTTTTTTCACATCTATATATTTACGGTCTTTTAGCATCGTAATAATACCTGCACGAGTTGCTTCTGTACCTAAACCTTCTGTTTTCTTTAATACTTTCTCTAGCTCTTCATTCTCTAAATACTTACCAGCTGTTTTCATTAACGTAATAAGTTGTCCTTCTGTATAACGCTTCGGTGGTTGTGTTTTTCCTTCTTTCACTTTCACCTTTACAACTTTTCCTTCTTCACCTTCAGCTACAATTGGAAGAATGGTTTCGTCATCTTTATCGTCTTGAAAAATAACTTTACGCCATCCTTCTTGAATTTGCTGTTTTCCTTTTGAAATGAATTCAGCACGTTCATCTACAAGCGTTACAATCGTTGTATAGTCAAAGATTGCAACTTCATAGTGAGCTGCAATGAGTCTTCTTACAATCATATCGTAAATTTTCTTTTCATCACCTGATAATCTACTCGGGTTTGTAACTTGCTCTGTCGGAATAATGGCATAGTGATCCGTAACTTTCTTTTCATTCACATAGCGCTTATTATTCATAATTGATTCAACCGGGGCCGGTAATAAACCTTTATATTCATCAAACTGACTTAACTTCTGTAAAATATCAGGGAACGTCGCTGCTTCTCCTTGTGTAACATAGTTAGAATCTGAACGTGGATAAGAAACAATCCCTTTTTGATATAGTGCTTGCGTTATATCAAGCGTCTTTTTCGGCGAAAATTTAAATGCTTTATTTGCCGTTGCTTGTAGTGATGATAAGTTAAATAAAAGCGGTGGTTGAAACTCTTTTCGTTCCGTTTTCATTTCCTTCACTACTGCCGGTTTTCCTTGGCAAAATGCTGCAATTTTATTCGCCATATCAGGGTCTTTTAAGCGGGATTCATTATCCTTTTCCCATTTCCCCTCATATTTCTTCCCTTCAATATTAAAGGTTGCGAACACTTCCCAAAATGGCTCTGACTTAAAGTTTTCAATTTCTTTCTCTCGCTTTACGATTAATGCGAGTGTCGGTGTTTGTACACGACCCGCTGAAAATACATCGTTCATTCCTTTTTTCTTTAGCAAAATACTAAACACACGCGATGCATTCATACCAACGACCCAATCCGCACATGACCTTGTATACGCCTCATAGTACGTATTAATTGTATCTGATTCATCAAGCAAATTTTTAAATCCTTGATAAATAGCTTGTTTCGTTAAAGATGAAATCCAAAGACGCTTCATCGGCTTCTGTACGTTACAAAGATTAATAATATTTCGTACGATCAATTCCCCTTCACGCCCAGCATCGCCCGCGTGAATAATTTCTGTTACCTGAGGGTTATGTAACAGCTGTTTCACAACGTTAAATTGTTTATACTTTGACTTTGTTACTTCAAATTGAAAACGTTCAGGAATCATCGGTAACGTATTAAGTGACCATTTTTTCCACTCTGCATGATAATGTTCTGGATTACATAACTGCGTCAAATGACCAATTGCCCATGTACAGTACGCTCCATTTGGAAATAACTCATTCGCTTCTACTTCTAAATATCCATCTTTCCGGCGATATTTAAACTGTGAAACAAGAGCCAAACCTTGATCTGGTTTCTCGGCAATAATTAATTTCATTTTATAACTCCCTATCTGTATTCCAGTGTTACGTTCATTGTATATCTGTTTAGAGACGATGATAAAAACAACAATCTTATTTATCATTCGCGGTTTGTCTCGCAAATGGGAGACCTATAATATTATACGCTTATTCTTTATGGCTTCACAATAGAAACTCTTCATTTAACGCTTACATTCACATGCTCATAATTACAAAGACGTCCCAGAGCCTTCTTACTCACATTAATTAAATTGTGCAGATAATATGCAGATTTAAATAAGCATAAGTACTCTCCATATGAACATATGATGAAGTGAATGATAGGACAGGGAGGTATCCTTATGTTTGCTTACACATTAATCACCTTAACACTTTGTTGTATCTCGATTGTTATTACATCATATATTTCTAAACGTAACGGTACCCTAATGGAGTATATGGTATTTATTATGTCTTTTAGTATGAGTATCGGTTTAAGTATAGGATTTTATTTAGGTATGCTTTTTAAAGGCGAATTACTATATTCTACTTTGCTTGCTATATTAATTAGTGGCCTTATCGGTTTTTTAGTCGGTCTACGTTTTCACCTATATACTGCATTAGAAGGCATGTTCTCTGGATTAATGGCAAGTATGATGGGAGCAATGATTACAGAAATGCTAAACGCTCAACAAGCTCATAGTATATTGTTCATTAGTCTCTTACTCACTATAACCATAACTATGTCGTGTATAATTCAACTTTTATCAGAAGCCTTTTCTACTTTCATCCAACGGCGTTTTTTGTTATTACTTTCAATTAGTGTGGTAATTATTGTTGCCGTATTCGTGACATTCCCAGATCATACTCCCCCACCTTCATCCGGGCATAATCAACATATACATTGACATTTGGCATATAATTGACTTTATAAATTGAAGATGCTTTTCGAGGAAATATCTCGGTTTCAAATGAACAAAATAAAAAGACGCTCAAACTTGAGCGTCTTTCCCAATCATTATTTCGTAACAACTACATCTTTTTTTACATGTACATTATTTTCTCTCATAAACTCTTCAATTTCTTCAACTTCTCTAATGATATCTTTTGATAAGTTTTCATACCCATCTTTCGTTACAAGAATATCATCTTCAATTCGAATGCCAATTGACTCTTCCTCAATATAAAGGCCAGGTTCAATTGTTATAACCATACCTTCTTCTAATACTCTATCTTTGTATGTTCCTACATCATGCGTATCTAGACCAAGGAAATGACTGACACCATGATAATAATATTTAGATAATTCCTCGTCTTTTTGAATTAAACCAATTGCTTTACACTCTTCTGCTAGTACTTTCTTTGTATGCTCATTTAATGCAGCAAACTTTAATCCAGGCTTAATAATCTCTGTTGTTTCTTTCAATGCCTTTAATACGATATTATATATTTGTTTTTGGCGACTAGAAAATGTTCCACTAGCTGGGAATGTGTAACTAATATCAGCATTGTAGTAATCTTTTTGAGCACCGAGATCAAGCAATACTAAATCACCATTTTGAATTTGTGTATCATTATCTTCATAATGAAGAACTGTAGCGTTTTTCCCACTTGCCAAAATTGTATTGAACGCATGATGCTTAATGCCAGAAGATTTCAGTGTGAAATCAAACTGAGCTTCTAATTCATACTCCATCATGTCTGCTTTTGCATGCTTAAGTACGTTATAAATCCCCTCTTTCGTTACAGCAATCGCTTCTTTCATAATTTCAATTTCTTCTTCCGTTTTAAACACTCGTAATTCACAAATATGCGGATATACATTACCAATTAAAACCTGTGGATACTGTTCTCTTACATGTTTAGCAAACGCTAACGTTTTTGTCTCTGTACTATTCCACTCACGACGCTCTAAATCTAAATATATGTGCTTCACATTTTCTGTAAAAAATATATTTGACATCGTCTTTTCAAAGCTATCTAAATATACAACTTTCTTTATACCTGAAATTTTCTCTGCTTCTTCACTAGAAACTGTTTTACCAACCCATTTTTCCATTACTGGATCTGATTTTTCAATGAAAAGTGTTTCTTCAACACTATTTCCAGACTTCTTCAACATGAAAATAACATTTGGTTCATCGATTCCTGTTACATAGTAAAAATTTCGATTCGGCACAAATTTATAATGTGCATCCGCTGACATATGAGGTGCTTGTCCAGCAAATAAAATAGTAATAGATTCATCTGGTAATATGTTTACTAATCGTTCTCTATTTTGAGCAAAAAATGTTGATTTCATAATAATCCCCCTAGCGTTCTATGTATGATTAAACATTTAATTATCTAATCAATTCATTTTATTATTGTTACAATTTTTCGTCAATTTTTAACCTTTTTTGATGGTGTTGACATAATTAAAATTACACGTTACAATTACTATACATTAGTAAGCAACTAATGTAATTAAATTAAACTAGAGGTGAAAATAAATGCAAAACATTTTATTCCGCATTAACGAATTAGCAAAAAAAGAAAGAACATCTGGATTAACAGTTGATGAAAAACAAGAGCAACAAATGTTGCGTCAAAATTATACAAAAACATTTCGTGGAAGCTTAGATTCCATTTTATTAAACACAAAAATTGTTGATCCAAATGGTATCAATGTTACACCAGACGCATTACAAGATGCTCAAGATCGTTTGAAATTTAGTAAATGAGTTCCGGTCTAAAGCATTTCAATGAAACATAAAAAGAGCTGGATTTCCTATATAGAAATTCCAGCTCTTTTTATCGTCTTTTCTAATTTAATAAACGAGCGATACATTGCGATTCTCCACGATACGATCATCGCAAAAGCAAGTAAGAAAAACATCCCGCTTAATTGTGTTAAATCAATTGATTGACTTAAATATGACTTTAAACCTACTCGCACTGCTAATAATCCAACTAAAATAAAGATAAATGCTTTTGACGGTTTCATATATATTTGTGCATCTCTTATTTCAAATTTCGTTGTTTTAATGAGAAATATAGAGAAAATAAGTCCGACACTGATTGCTTCTACTATTTCTAAAGATGTTAATCGAAACTCAGGTAAGAAGTACATCATTGCACCGGTACTCATAAAAAATGGTGGTAATATAATTTTCTTTTTCGTTACTGGTTTTTTCGCTGACTTAAAGCGAAGAAACATAACTCCAACGGCCATACAAACTGCTACGACACTTGATAAAAGCCCTATACTCATATTCTCCACTCCTGCCTATTTAAAAGATTTTTTAAGCAAAATCATAAACCAAACGAGCCCGACACTAATAATGACATGAGCTAATCCAGCCATATGGCTTAAACCGTTAAAGTCGGTTCCGTTCACTTGTAAAATCCCTCTAAATACCATTGTAGCGATAGTAAAAATTAATCCTGCATTATATACGACAAACCATGCACGAAAACTTTTTGTTTCTTGTACATGAAATACTTTAAATAAAGCAAAAGCAACTAAAAAGAATATGAATCCTAATACTAAAACATGTGTATGCACTAGCTGTAACATAGTGGATCCTTTCATCCCTTGTGCTTTCGTATATTCTCTCGCAAATACTCCTGATAATAAACCAATAATTAAGTAAATGAATGCTGCATTATATAATTTCTTCATTATATTCCTCCTGCTGTAAACTTTCCCTATTTACTGCAATCATTTTACGCAAAGATTATGAACGGAGTATGAACTAAATATTACATTCTATTTTTGAAAACAAAAAAGTCACTCCACAACTATTTGTTGCGGAATGACCTGTTAACTTATTTTAAATCTGCAATTGAGAAAGCACCTGGCAACAACTGTTCCACAATCACTTCTTTTTCATCACCTTTTACATTCGTTAGTAATACAGGCATTTTCGGATCACAGAACTCAGCAATTACTTGTCTACAAGCACCACATGGTGAAATAGGACCGTCTGTTTCTCCTGTAATAACTAAGTAACTAAAGTCGCGCTCACCTTCTGATACTGCTTTAAAGATTGCTGTTCTTTCTGCACAGTTACATAAGCCGTAAGAAGCATTTTCTATATTACAACCAGTATAAATTTTACCTTCTTTCGTAACTAACGCTGCGCCAACAGGAAATTTAGAATACGGAATATACGCTTTCGATAACATCTTGTTTGCTTCTTCAATATATTTTTTCTTATCCATATTATTTCCCCCTCAAAGTAAATGAAATAATGATTAGTCAGTAATAACTGTATGAACTAATTTAGGAGCAACTGCTGTTTCAGCGATAGAAATGTTCTCATAAATTTTAGCTTTTACATCTTCTACATTTTCGCGATTTGCATAAATCGTTACGAATGGCTCGCCTTCTTTTACTGCATCGCCCACTTTTTTACGTAACATTAATCCTACTGCTAAATCAATTTCATCTTCTTTTGTCGCACGGCCAGCACCTAATAACATAGCTGCGATACCGATTTCATCTGCAACAATGTTTGAAATAACACCTGAAGTTTTTGCAGGTACATCAATTACATACTTCGCTTGTGGCATTTTTTCTGGATTGTCTACAATCGAACTGTCTCCGCCTTGATTACTTAAGAATTCTTTAAATTTCTCAGTTGCTTTTCCATTTTTCATAACTTCAATTAACATTTCACGAGCTTCTTCTAACGTATTTGCTTTTTTCGCAAGTACAACCATTTGGCTTCCTAGTACAAGTACTAATTCTGTTAAATCTTCTGGACCTTCACCTTTTAATGTATCAATCGCTTCTTTCACTTCTAAAGCATTACCAATTGCAAAGCCAAGTGGTTGTGACATATCTGAAATAACAGCCATTGTTTGACGTCCTACATTATTTCCGATACGTACCATTGCGTGTGCTAGCTCTTTTGCATCTTCTTCTGTTTTCATAAATGCACCGGCACCTGTTTTTACATCAAGTACGATTGCGTCAGCACCAGCTGCAATTTTTTTACTCATAATTGAACTTGCGATTAAAGGAATTGAGTTAACAGTTCCTGTTACGTCGCGTAATGCATAAATCTTTTTATCTGCAGGCGTTAAGTTTCCAGTTTGTCCAATAACAGCTACTTTGTCACGGTTTACAATATCAATGAACTGCTCTTTCGTAATTTCAACGTGGAATCCTTCTACCGCTTCTAATTTATCAATTGTTCCGCCCGTATGTCCTAAACCACGACCAGACATTTTTGCTACTGGCACATCTAAAGCGGCTACTAATGGTCCTAATACTAATGTTGTTGTATCACCAACACCGCCAGTTGAATGTTTGTCTACTTTAATTCCTTCAATTGCTGATAAGTCGATCGTTTCTCCAGACTCCACCATTGCCATCGTTAAATCTGCACGCTCACGATCTGTCATATCTTTAAAGAAGATTGCCATTGCAAGTGCACTTACTTGATAATCAGGAATACTTCCGTCTGTATATCCATTAATAAAGAATTTGATTTCTTCAGTCGTTAATTCTTTACCGTCACGTTTTTTCGCAATAATATCTACCATTCTCATTCCAATCACCATTCCTTTTTATATGATATGAATCTATTAAAATAATAAGCCTACGATTGTTGCTGATAAGAAACTTACTAATGTTGCACCGAAAAGTAATTTCAAGCCAAATCTTGCGACTACATTCCCTTGCTTTTCATTTAAGCTCTTAACTGCTCCTGCAATAATTCCAATTGAAGAGAAGTTTGCAAATGAAACTAAGAATACAGATATAATCGCTGTCGTTCTATCTGAGAAATTAAAGTTTCCTTGTGCTAAATCTGTCATAGCGACAAATTCATTTGATACTAATTTTGTTGCCATAATATTTCCGGCATTAACAGCTTCATGCCAAGGTACACCCATAATAAATGCAAATGGTGCAAATACATAACCAAGAATCTCTTGGAATGAAATACCGATTACACCTTTAAATACTGCATTAATGAATGCGATTAATGCAACGAAACCAATTAACATAGCTGCTACTGTAATCGCAACTTTAAATCCATCAATAATGTATTCCCCTAATACTTCAAAGAAAGTCTTTTTCTCTTCTTCTTGTACTTCTAACATATCCTCTTCTTCAGTAACCTCATAAGGGTTAATGATAGAAGCAATAATGAAACCACCAAATAAGTTAAGTACTAAAGCGGTTACAACATATTGCGGTTTTAATAACACCATATATGATCCAACGATAGACATAGAAACGGTAGACATTGCAGATGCACATAATGTGTACATTCTTTTCTCTGGCAATAATCCTAGTTGTTTCTTAACTGAAATAAACACTTCAGATTGTCCTAAAATCGCAGAAGCAACAGCGTTATATGATTCTAGTTTACCCATTCCATTTACTTTACTTAATGCTAGACCAATAGATTTCACAATAATAGGTAACACTTTAATATGTTGTAAGATACCTATTAAAGCGGAGATAAATACGATTGGCATTAATACACTTAAAAAGAATGAAAATTCTTTTTGATTTACTAATCCACCAAATACGAAATTCACACCATCCGCAGCATATTTTAATAACTCCCCAAAACCATCTGCTATACCGCTAATTAATATATTCCCTACACTTGTATTTAATAATAAAAACCCCAAAATGAATTGTAATATAACCATCGTTATGATTGGGCGATATTTGACTTTCTTTCTATCATTACTAGCAAGCCAAGCGATACCTAAAATCAATACGAGGCCGAAAATACCTATTAAATATTTCATAAGCCGTCTTCTCCCTTTCGTATCCGCTTACATTCTTTTCAATTGTTAAAGCAATAGATACACTTTACTTGGTGTATCTATTGCTCTTTACTTCAATATTAATTAGTAGTTATCTGTAGCACCTTTTGCATCATTTAATACAATTGCAACACTAGCACTTGCTCCAACGCGAGAAGCTCCAGCAGCTACCATTTTATCTGCATCTTCACGTGTACGAACGCCACCAGATGCTTTTACACCAACGTTTGGTCCTACTGTTTTACGCATTAATGCGATATCTTCAGCAGTTGCTCCGCCAGTTGAGAATCCAGTTGAAGTTTTTACGAAATCAGCACCAGCTTTTACTGATAATTCACAAGCGCGTACTTTCTCTTCATCTGTTAATAGGCAAGTTTCAATGATTACTTTTACAAGAGCTTTTCCTTTTGCTGCTTGTACTACTTCATAAATGTCTTTTTCAACAAGTTCATTGTCGCCATCTTTTAAAGCGCCTACGTTGATTACCATATCAACTTCAGTTGCACCTTTTGCGATAGCATCTTTTGTTTCAAATGCTTTTGTTTCAGTAGTGCTTGCTCCCAATGGGAAACCGATTACAGTACAAACATCTACATCATGTCCAGCTAACTCTTCAGCCGCTAATTTTACCCATGTTGGGTTAATACAAACAGAAGCGAATTTATATTCCTTTGCTTCTTCGATTACTTTCATAACATCTTCTTTTGTAGTATTAGCTTTTAAAATTGTATGGTCAATTAATTTTGCAATATTCATTGTCTTCACTCCTCATATCTTTTAACAACTTCATTCTAACTCTTAGTTGAACAAATGTAAATACACTTTTGAAATTTTGTTCATTCTTTTCCAGAAGGGAATTTCTTGCAGTACATTGAAAGTAGTATAAGCTTGTAAATAAAGGATGTGAATCACTTGTTTAAGTCAAAATTCTTTATATTCACATTGCTAGTATGCACCTCTCTATCCATATTTATTTTTTATAAACGGGATGTTATTTTCCAAGAAGGAAATCCCATTCCATTTGCTTTAGCTATGTCTAAGATGGTTATTCAAAATAAAGAAATGGTAGAAGTAGAACCGATAGACAATCAATACCCCTACTTAGTAAAGCGCGGAAAAATGGAACCTTTTATCAATATGATGGAGCAAGATGGATGGACTTTTGTAGATAGAGATATTATGGCCAACTCATTAATTTTTGAAAAAGGAGAGCAATCAAAGAGCGTTCCTTACAAATACTTTACAAGGTACTACACATTGATTTATTCATACTAAAAATAAAAAGCTCTTTCAAAATTTTTATTTTTGAGAGAGCTTTTTATTTCTAATCTTTTTGATAATGTAACAATTCTTTTGCTGTATGTTGATCGATAATTAATACATTTGCATACCCGCCACGTAATGCACCATCAATTGCTTTTATTTTTCTATTGCCACCTGCAACTAAAATAGAACGTTTTTTTAATTTCAGTTCCTCTAGCTCAATTCCAATTGTACGTTTATTAATTTCTTCACTACTAATATTACCGTCTCCATCAAAGAAGCGTGAACAAATGTCACCGACCGATTGTTTTTTCAAAATGTTCGTTTCATCCTTATCAAAATATCCTAATCGGAATAACAATGCTTCATCACGTACTGTTCCGACAGTAAAAATTGCAATGTTCGCTTGTTTCCCCATTTCTATAATGTGATGAATATGTCGATCTTGTTCTACTAATTCTTTTGTCACTGCATTATCAAATATAACTGGAAGCGGTAAATTTCTTGGTGTCGTTTGAAATGCATCAGCAAATAAAGCAATCGTCTCATTTGCATATGTGTTTACACTTGAATGACTAATACCACCTTTTAACTGGACAACTTCTACACCTTTTACATGTTGCGGTACGATTTTTCTAGCGATTTCATACATCGTCATTCCCCAGCTTACACCAACGATATCACCGTTTTTAACCGTCTTTTCCATATACTCAGCAGCATACTTACTAATATACTCCGTAATCGTTGCATATTCTGGTATTGGAGAAAACACGACATGCGCCTCTAGCAAGTTGTATTTTTCTTTAAGTAAGTTCCCAACGTTATCTAAATCCGCAAATGGATCGGCTATACTAATTTGAACAAACCCTTTTTCTTTCGCGTACTTTAACAATCTAGAAATCGTCGGTCTTGAAATATTTAATTTGTTAGCAATTTCTTGCTGACTATAATCTGATTGATAATATAATCTTGCAACTTCAACGCTTAATTGTTGTTTATCCTTATCCATAGTAACTTATTACATATCCTTTCCTGTATTTCCTTTTCGTTACAAGCATTATACAGCTTTATGCAGGAAATTTCGACTACCGAATTTTCTCTATCTACATCTCTACTCCACTTAGTATATACAATGAAACTTTATTGTGTAGCTTACTTTTTACACCTTTATAGGCGTTGGATTCTTGTTTATAAGCGCCCCTCTCCTTCTTTTATACATGTTATTCGCTATATTATTAAGCATCTCAAAAGCCATACCATGACTCCCTAGTCCCCTTGTTTTTTCTCACTTTCTACTTGTAATTTTCTATTTCAATCGAATATACAACATCTCATATTTCATTATTGCACTATCTCTTTATTAACTATCATGTAATAGCGCATCATTACTATCCATTGATAAATCAACATTTGTAATTTAATTCCTCATATTAAACTCTGATAAAACACTTTATTCAAATAATTATATTGGAATTTATTGTTCTATACATCTATACATGTTTTATGTATTATATAGTAGAAGAGTAAGGTAAGAGTTACTCTTTGCCATTTTAGGGAAGGTTCTGTTGGAGACAACAGAACCTTTTTTCGTAAAAGGTTTATTTTGTTAAAAATATCCTCATAATTAAAATTCGATGTCATTTTTTCTTATCAATTTACATTCATAATCCTTAATTTCCTTATCATCCACCCTATATGAGCAAGGGTCTTCTTGAATAAAACCTACTACATTCAACCCTATCATTTGGGCTGGTATTGACGTATTGCCGTCCTGTAAAATCGGAGCGATAGAAAGATCAGCGACCTTAAGATTTTTGGTCCCAAAAACATTTAAAAATCCATATAGATTTTTTCATTAAAACATTAAATATAAAAAGCTTGATCAGAAATTTATCTGGGTTATTTGTATCAATTTGATTAAACATTATCCTAAAGCTACATTGGTAAAACATATGGCCAATTTATATATCAAATTACAAGTCTAACTCTCACAAAAACAGGATAAAAAATAAACAGTGAAACTAGTCCACTGTTTACTTCGCCACACCTTCATGTAATTTTTCTGTATAATCTTTTACATCTTTCCAGCTATCTTTCGCCGCACTCAAATCTTCTTTTATAAACAAAAATTCTTCAGAACTGATTCCTTTTACGTTTTGTAGTAAATTATTATATTTTGCACCTACTGTATACCATTGATTTGATATATTTTGCAATGCTGTAATTGCTGCATCCATGGTTTCTGTCATGTTTGTTGTTTTATTTTTCACATCTGCCAAAATTGCAACTTCTGCTTGCGTTCCTGAAATTCTACCTTGTAAATTGGCTATTTCTTTTTCTGCATTCGCAATATCTTTTTTCGCAACCGCAATCATCGGTCCGCCAGCAAGACATGTTATTAATGCTACACAAAGTACACCACCAGCAATCACCATATCATTACTCTTTTTCATTGAATCGTTATATGTATTGATTTGTTGCTCTAGTGCTGGAATGCCAGCATTCGTACTTGCCAATATCGCTGTTAACTGATTTGTATCCTCTTTAAAACTATTTGTGTCTTTCGCCATTCTATCGCGAAAAGTTTTTACATTCCCTAATAATACATCTACTTCATTTTGATTCTTTACAATATCCGCATACAACTTTTCTAAATCTGCTTTCAATTTACCGCTTTCCTTTTGATCAATCGCTACTAGCATGTCATTATAGTACGCTTGAAAAGTATTATTGTAATTAATAATATTTTGATCCGTTTTCAAAATTTGAGGCTTCATATTATTTAACCAATAAGCTGCGTTAATTTTTGCATCCCTTTGGTGCTGAACCATATTTCCTTTACATTCACTATTAATTGAACTTATTTTACTCAAATCAGTCTCTTGCTGATTTTGAATTAATTTTGCATATGAATCCATTGCAAATATACTCGATGTCGTTTGCCCCATTACCTCTTGGAATCCTGCTGGTCCGAGAGAATAATTTTTCACATTTTCTTGTAATGTCTTTACGTTTTGTTCTGCTGCAAAAGGCTGTAAAGGAAACGCATTACTTGTTGCGACTCCAGCAATCATTATCATTAAAAGACATTTTTTGTAGAACTTATTACGCATAATCATCACCTATTCTCTATATAAAGATATAAAAAGCTCCTGCTCACAACTGAACAGGAGCTTCAACTCGTTTATCAACACTTAACGTTCTGACGATTCGTATTCAATTATGCTTTTTTCGTATCTACTACTTTAATATCCTCAGCATAAATCTTTTCTGCATAGTCTTTAATGTTTTTCCAGCTATCTTTCGCAATGTTTAAATCTTCTTTAATGAAAACAAGATCATTTGGACTAATTGAATCTACATTTTGAAGTAAAGAATTGTATTTTGATCCCATTGTGTACCATTGGTTTGAAATGTTTTGCAAAGCTGTAATTGCAGTATCAATTGTATTTGTTAAATACTCTGTTTGTGTTTTAATGTTCGTTAATCCCGCTACCTCTAATTGAGCAGTTGTAATTTGTCCCGTTATTTTTTGAATTTCAGCTTGTGCATTATCAAGCTCTTTCTTCGCTAATACGATTCCAGCTGTACCACCGCCTACTGCTGCTACACCACCTGCAATTAATAGGACTCCTAGCGGTGTTCCTGCACCTGTAGCAATTACAACCGCACCACCGATAATTGCAATTGGCCCTAGTGCTGTCGCAACAGATGAGCCGATAATAATTGTATTATATTTACTAATTGCTTCATTGTACGTTGTGATTTGATTTTGCAGAAGCGGAATTCCAGCATCTTGACTCGCTAAAATAGATGTAATTTGATTTGCATCTCCCTTGAAGTTTTGCGTGTCCGAAGTCATTTTATTTCGGAATTTCTTCAAGTCTTCTACTAACTGATCTACTTGCGCTTTATTTTCATTAATACTACTTGATAATCTAGTTAATCCTTTCGTAAGTGTTGCTTTATCCTTTTCATCTACAGCTTTAACTAAAGTATCGTAATAGTTTTGGAATTTCGTATTGTAGTTAATAATGTTTTGATTCGTTGAAATAAGCTGTGGTTTCAGTACATCTAACCATTGCTTCGCATTTCCTCTAGCTGTATCTTGGTGCTGAATTACTTTCCCTTTTAAAGCCGCATCAACAGATGATACATTTCCAAAGTTAACATTACCTTGTTTAATAATTGTTAAAGCGTACAGATCCATTACTAAAGCGTTTGAACCTGTTCTTTCCATTGCATCTTTTAAGCCTTCTGGTCCTAATGAGTATTCCTCATAATCATTATAAGCTTTTGCTACCGCATGAACTGGAGCTTGCTTCACTGTACTTTCAGCTGCATACGTATGGGCTGGTATAATGTTTCCTGCTACAAATACTGCCATAAGTGCTGATAGAGCCATTACTTTATAAGGTTTTTTTGTCATTTTTCTTCTCTCCCTATATCGTTACTTATTGTTAATGTACTTCAACGTTTGTAACGTAATCTTCAAATTGATTCGTTTGCTTATTCATTTCATCACTTACTTTTTTAATTTGATTGAAATGTTTTTGAAGTAAACTACTATCTGTATATGTGCCTTCTTCAACATTCTTTTGAATTTGGATCATATTGTTGTTTAAAACTTTCCAATCTGTTAATAACGTTTCTAAAGTTGTAATTTGACGATCGATTAATTCTGTAAAACTACTTACTTGATCTTCAACGAATGTAATTTGTGTCGCTTCTGCTTCAGTTTGTGATAACTTTTGAATAAGTGGTAGTAGCTCTTTTTGCTTTTGCTGAATGCGAAGAGCGGCTTCTCTCGTTTGACTATCGGCAGCATTTACAATTTCATTACTTAAAGTACCGATAGAAACAAAATCGATTGTTTTCGTTTGTGCAGTTTGATTTGTGATGGTAAATACTTGTTTACCGATATTAATAGAACCTTTAATGATTTCTTGAGGTCTATTCAAAATAGTAGTTAGTTCAGCTTGAATTTCCCCTTGAATTCTTTTAATATCTTCTCTTAATTTCACAATATCTCCACTTGATCCTTGCAGTGTTTTTATTGCTTCATCAGCTTTCATTGATAAGTTGTTACTATCTTTATCTAATACCGTTTTAAATCGATTTAGCTCTAATAAATCTTGCTCCATACTCTCTTGGATGCTTTGTACTTGCAATTGCAATTTTCCATACGCACTTGTAAAATCCGCTTTTGCTCGTTCATCTTCATTTACGTTTCCTGCTAGTTCATAAAGCTTACTGTAATAACTATTAAATCTAATACTATATCTCATCATCTCTTGATTTAAGTCAATTAGCTTCGGATTATATTCATCAATCCACTCTCTTACATTTGCCTTTGCAAACTTTTGATGATTCGTCAAACTACTCATCGCATTTACCTTAATGTCTGGCTGCTGTAAAATAACTAGTCCATATGCTTGTATAAGCGGTGACTGTGATCCTAACATTCTAATTGAATTGGATAATGTATTTGGAGCAATTACATTTTGTGCATATACTGTTTTCACTTCTGTTTGCCCCTCCTTAGCGTAAGCGCTTACAGGAATGAAGCAACTCGTAGATACTGCTGTAACCAATAACCCTGTAATTAAAGTCTTTTTCACTTTAACTCCTCCTATGTATTAGCAACTATTACTATCGCATTTTATTATTCTATTTTCTTTCGAATTATGTGAGATAGTTAAAGATAGATAACATTCACTACCTCTCACATTTTAAATCGCTACAGTACTTATTGTTATAAAACATTTCATTACTTACTATATGTACTTAGCATGAATAATCTTGTATAAATTTTCTTTTTTTTACATTAATAGAGTAAATATATTACACAAAAATATTATTCATTTTAAACTTAATAACGTATGTAAAGTATGAAGTTCCATTTCCTTTTTGTACTGTAAGGTCATTTAAACACAGCTATTTATCAACGTAAAGAAGTATTTTTACCCCCTTTATTTTCAACAATTCACGTCCTTATTCCAAAATACAATTTGATTAACTTCATTTATCGAGATATCCATATACAACAACAAAAACCACTGTTTCTTCCTACCCCTTAAAATTATATCAACATAATTTTAAGTTCTATATGCAATTATGCATATAGAATACATAAAAAGGATAGTTTCACTTTCGTGAAACTATCCTTAAAAAATCTTCTTACTTTTTCAAATGATATGGAACTGTTGTAATAACAACATTTCTCTTATAGAGTAAATACGCACGGATGAGTAAACTAGATTGATTATGAAGAATGTTATGCCAACCTTTTTTCGGAATAAACTGCGGTATAACTACAGTAACTCGGTAATTTGATTCACTCGCTTTATACTGCACTGTATCAATAAACTTTGTTAACGGCTGAATAATACTTCTATAATGAGAATGTAATGTAACAAGCCTTATTTCAGGTTGCCACTTCTTCCATTTCTCTTCAAATTTCTTTTCCTCTTCTCTGTCAAAAGCAACATATACAGCGATAACTTGATCTGCTGAGAGAGACTTCGCATAGTTCAATGAATTTTCTACAACATGAGTCATACCAGCTACAGGAACGACAATTACATTTCCTTCAATCGGAACAATTCGTTCACAAGTTTTTAAACTTAGTTGGTCTCCTACTGCATCATAATGCTTCTTAATTCGATGAAACAAGAAGATAATAACAGGTAAGAAAATAAGAATCGACCACACTTGCGCAAATTTAGTTAAAAAGAACATACCCATTACGATAAAACTAATAACTGCACCAATTAAATTAATCGATAATCTTAAAATCCATCCTTCAGGTTTTTCACGAAGCCACTTTAATACCATCCCAGTTTGAGAAAGTGTAAATGGAATAAATACACCTACTGCATATAATGGAATTAAATGTTCGGTTTGTCCTTGGAAAGCTACAATTAAAATAATCGAAGCGATTCCTAGTATAATAATACCGTTTGAGTAACCTAGACGGTCTCCTCTAATCGTAAACATTCGCGGTATAAATTTATCTTTTGCAAGGTTAACTGCTAATAACGGAAATGCAGAATACCCTGTATTAGCAGCAAGAATTAATATTAAAGCTGTTGTACCTTGTATGAAATAGTACATGAAATTACGTCCAAATGTTTGCTCAGCAATTTGAGAAACAACCGTTACTTCTTTACTCGGTGCAATTCCATAGTAATAAGCTAGAAACACAATTCCTGAAAATAAAACAGCCAGTAATGCTCCCATTGCAAGCAATGTTTTTGCTGCATTATTTGGGGCAGGATCTTTAAAATTTGGGATAGCATTTGAAATTGCTTCAACTCCTGTTAAAGCAGAACTACCTGATGCAAATGCTCTTAATAATAAAAACAAACTAATTCCCGTAACTGGTGTTCCAATCGGTGAATGTAAATCCGGCGAAACGTGACCGGTTAAAATATTATATATTCCTACACCAATTAATATAAATAGAGCTAAAACAAATAAATAAACAGGATATGCTAAAACGGAAGCTGATTCTGTTACCCCCCGTAAATTCAAAATCGTAATTAATATAACAAAGATAACCGCAATAATTACTTTATGCGCATGCAAGCTAGGAAAAGCAGACGTAATTGCATCTGTACCTGCCGATACACTTACCGCAACAGTTAAAATGTAATCGACTAATAGAGATCCTCCAGCAATTAAGCCTGGATTCATACCTAAATTTTCTTTTGATACAACATATGCCCCTCCGCCATGAGGATAGGCAAAAATAATTTGACGATAGGATAAAATAAGAGCTGTCAATAATACCAATACCCCAACAGCTATCGGAATAGAATACCAATAAGCTACTGCTCCAAGACCTGTTAATGCGATTAATATTTGCTCAGGACCGTAAGCAACGGATGATAGTGCGTCAGAAGATAAAATAGCTAACGCTTTCGTTTTATTGAGCTTTTGCTCTCCTAACTCTGTTGATTTTAACGGCCTTCCAATTAAAAACCTTTTGATAGATGAAACCACTGCTGTCCACTCTCCAATAATTTTGTACGAACTTTTCTGCTAGTTACAGATCATAAACTATTTCTTCAGAAAACAAAAAATGTCTACAAGCCATAACGAAATAGACTTGTAGACATTATTTTTTTTGTCGCACAAGCTCCACCTTCCTTCTCAATATAACGCTTACGAGGTTAGCTGTCGGATTCGGGCCTATGAGTAGCCCTACCTTTTTCAAGGATTCACCCCATTGGATTACATACGAATCCATAAGAACGGGTCCCCCGTACCATGCGGTTTCAGCGATTTAGAAAATTGAAACTGTGGATTATAATACTCCTTTATTTTCAAAATGTAAACAAAAATTTTGAAAAAGAAAAATTTTAAAATGATCGCGCATAATCCGCTGATAAATATACATAATGAATACTAAAAAAACGAAAAGGAGACCCGTATGTCTAAAGAAAAGAAGCCTATTTTTTCCGATTCATATTTAGATGCAGTAGCAAATGAAATTAATCGGTTATATGGTAAGCGTGAACAAGAAATAAATTTGACAGATAGAACGAAAAGAAATAAATAATTTGTCATACAAAAATAAAAAAGATAGCAATACACTTATATATTGCTATCTTTTTTATTTTTTCATACATCTAATTCTATTACAGATCTGTTAAAGGTCATCTCTTCATACACCTTTAAATTTTGATATACAGTTCTTAATAATGGTGCTTCTATAGAAAATTTCTCAGCCAATTCAAGTAAGTATCCTTGCAGATGCTCCCCTTCAATGAGCGAACCTTTTTCCATATCACGTTGCATCGATGACTTCATATTATACGAAATTTTATCAATCGTTTTCATATGTTCCTGGGCAACATTCTCCTTAACTGGGGCTCCTATTGCTCTCATAATCTGTACGGATTCTTCAAATATTTTCTGAATAAAATCACGCCCTCCGTCACTTTCACGAATCGGCCCTATCGGTGCACGCATTAATGTTGTCACACCTGACATTACATTGATAAATAAATACTTATGCCACATATCTTGCAAAATATTTTCACTTAAAACAAAACTAGATTTCGTACCTGCAAATGCTTCAGAAATACCCTTTATTCTCTCTGAATTTTGTGGATGAATTTCTCCAAATACAACTCTGTTTGCAGCACTAGTTTGTAGAATTTCTCCTTGATCGTTTAACGTCGTTTCAATAAAACATAAACCGCCAATTACTTTTTCCACGCCGAATTCTTTTTGTAATAGCGATACATGAGCGATACCATTTAACAATGGAATGATTACAGTATTTTCGCCAACAAACGGCTTCAAATCTTGAATTGCCTCTTTTAAGTGATACGCTTTTGTTGAAAATAAAATCACATCAAATGGAGCAGTTTGATCTTCTTTCGTTATTAATTTCGGTTGAAACGAAAAATCCCCGTTAACACTCCGGATTACAAGTCCTCTTTCCTCTAATTGTTTTTTTCGTTTACTACGAACAAGAAATGTAACATCTTCTCTCTTTTCGACTAATCTGCCACCAAAAAATCCTCCGACTCCACCAGCGCCTAATACTAAAATCCTCATACAGCATCCCCCTTTTCAAAATACAATTTTATAACTTTTAATATACATAATATTATACATGTCCCCTACTAAATAAGCTGAATTTTCATTCTTAATCAAGTATAAAACAGTGGTTATTTTCAAATGAATTTGGGCATGTTGTTTTTATAGCATATTTGGAAAGGAAACAATGTAAATGGAGGCAATACATACAATCGAGGAAAAAGATGTAACAACAGCTATATTTCAATTTATATTCCCGTTTTCTTTTAAAACTGGATATGAACAAAATATGTTCCCTTTCTTACAGAAAAATGATTTTCACCCTTTTCGACTCGATCATCTTGAAAATGAAAATACATACTACGGAAAGTTTCAAGTTTCACATCAAAATATGGAAGCATATTATCTTTCATTTACAAATAAAATACTCTTTCCTCACTCAGAGCATCAAAAAGGATTGCAGCGCTATTCTAAAGATCTTAACTTAACTGGACATTTAACAACAAATCTTATTTCCGTTCCATTTCAGATTCATTCTATTGACGTAACACTTTGTCCTTATGAGCTTGGCTTCTTAACAATTCGGACAGAAGTAGAGACCGCTCCAAACATGACTTTATCCGAAGCAATCGAATTCGCTGCTCGCTTCCGTGTACTTGAAACTAAAAATGATACAAATGAGACTATTTGTATTGAATGTAACGGAAAAAAGTATTCCCAAGTTGAAAAATTCATTTTTGGTTATTTATTTCATGGCATAACTGATTTCTTTGAAAAGAAGAGATTAAGAAGTTCATACTTTCAAACCTTCCCTTTCTTCGAAGACCAAAGAATGTACGTCCAAACTTTATTGTCACTAAAAGAAGGAATGGAACTTAATGAAGTGGATGTTTATCGTACTTCTAGTCTTTCCGGATTAACAAGTGATGGTAAGCCATATGTGAGTGCAAATAACCTTCCTTACATTCATGACTATTTAAAAAAACACGCTTACCAGAGATGGGCTCCAAATCGTTATTTCATAATGGAAGAACATATTTTTACATGTGTAACAAATGAAGGAAAACGTGAAATCGCTAAACTTGCTAGTCAAATGTACGGAGAATTTTATTACGCTTTATTATTAAACCTATTTCATAAAATTGTTTTATTAAAAATGGCTAACGCCTATGCTGAGCTAAACATTGAACAAGATACTAATGAAATAGAGAAATTAATTTATTCGATCAATTCGTTCACTGCTAATTATTTTTCTTTAGAATTAGTATCCCAATCACAAAGTGAAGATATTTTCTTTCGTTTAAGAAAACTTTTTAATATTGAGGTTCTATACTCGAACGCGAAACAAAATCTTGATAGTTTGTTTAAATATCAAGAAAATGTCGCCTCTAAAAAAGATAGCCTCTTATTATTAATTTTAACGCTCTACTCTGTAGTGGGCCAAATGTTAGGGTTTACTATGATTGACCTTTTAAGAAACACCGATTCAAACAAGATATCGTCACCTCTTGAATTTTTTGCTCTATTAATTGCGATTAGCGGCATTGTCATTTCACTTATTTTAGGTGCACAAGGTTTATATCAATGGGGTATGCAGCATAGAAGAAGAAAAGCATGGGTAAAACAAACTGTACTTTCTGCTGTGAAAGAGAAAGATGATAACAAGTAAAGAAGATTATTTTGAAATTCATAGTAATTCAGTAAATGAAATTTTTATCAACGATTTTTACGATATATCGACTTACCGACAAAAAAACGAATGACAAAAAAAGCTGCTCCAAATGAAATTTGGAGCAGCTTTTTCTCTTTGTCCGTTTACTTCCCTGCTTCGATTTTCTCTAATGCAACAGCTACTTGCTCTTCCGTTAATTCATGTTGTATTACGTAGCGGTTACGTGGGCTTACACGACATTCATGAGAACATGCACGTAAATATTTCGCTTCGTTTTCTTCAGAACATAAAATTTTCTTATTACATTCTGGATTTGAACAGTTTACATAGCGCTCACAAGGTTCACCTGTAAAATGGTCTTTACCAACGATAACATGTTCTTTTTGGTTTACTGGTACAGCGATACGCTCATCGAACACGTAACATTGTCCATCCCAAAGCTCACCTTGTACTTCTGGGTCTTTTCCGTACGTTACAATTCCGCCGTGAAGCTGACTTACATCTTCATAACCTTCACGAACTAACCAACCAGAGAACTTCTCACAACGAATTCCGCCTGTACAGTACGTTAAAATCTTTTTACCTTCAAGTACTTCTTTATTTTCACGAATCCAATCTGGTAATTCACGGAATGATTCGATATCAGGTTTAATCGCACCTTTGAAGTGACCTAAATCAAATTCATAATCATTTCGCGCATCAATGATAACTGTATCTTCTTGTTTCATTGCTTCATAAAAATCTTTTGGCTCTAAATACTTCCCAGTTATTTCGTGTGGGTTAATGTCATCTTCTAGACGAAGTGTAACTAACTCTGGACGAGGACGTACGTGCATTTTCTTAAATGCATGACCATCAGCTTCATCTATTTTAAATACGATACCGTCAAAACGTGGATCATTATTCATTGCTTCCATGTATTTCTCTGTTTGTTCTACAGTTCCAGAACAAGTTCCGTTAATACCTTCTTTTGCTACAAGAATTCTTCCTTTTAATTCAAGTGAATTACAAAATGCTAAATGCTCTGCAGCAAATTCTTCAGGATTTTCAATCGTTGTGTACATGTAATATAGTAATACTCTATATGGTTTTGTAGTTGCCAATGTATTTCTACCACCTATCTAAATTTTAAAATCATGTATAAGTTAACGTTCATATCAAAACATATATAATAAGAAAATGAATCCCATTTTCTTCTCTTTATACTATTTTCTATAAGTTAACAAAAATAAAAAACAAGATTACACACCAAAACACTACGGTTATGTTGCAATCCCAATATATTATATATCATACAAATCCATTTCCATCAATTAATATGCTGTGCGATAGGCTTTATGTTCACATAAATTTCAAAAATAGCCCTTTAATTTATTATATTTCCCCGCAGCGACACACCATAAACTCCCATTTTTTATCCTGCATTAACGAGCAGTAAAATCCCGATTGGTGAGGGCTAATAATCAGTGGGGGATGACCTCCCCACTAATTAAAGTTTCACTTTATAATATCACACCATTCATTGCACAGAGTCATATAATTTGCATTAAGGAAACTTTTATGTTCAAATGAAATTGACACATATATATCTAAATGTATTGAAATAATGAGGAAGAATAAATACAATAATTTCATTAAGTTAAGATTTCAAAGGGGAACACTACTATGAATAAAGATATACAAAAAGATGAACATGTCCCTACTCAAAGTACAACTGTTCAATCCGCACATTTAGCTTTAAATGGGCATACGAAAGGTTTTAGAAGACTATTACCCTTTTTAGGGCCTGCTTTTATTGCCTCAGTCGCTTATATTGATCCTGGAAACTTCGCAACAAATATTGCTGCTGGTTCTCAATATGGCTATTTACTACTTTGGGTCATTCTCGTTTCTAATTTAATGGCTGTATTAATCCAAACTTTATCAGCTAAATTAGGAATTGCTACAGGAAGAAACCTTCCTGAAATAGCTCGAGAAAATTTCCCGAAACCCGTTTCTATCGGTTTATGGATACAAGGCGAACTCGTTATTATGGCAACGGATTTAGCTGAATTTATCGGAGCTGCACTCGGATTGTACTTATTATTCGGAATTCCAATGTTACCAGCTGCTTTAATTACAGCCGCTGGATCATTTATTATCCTTGAATTTCAGCGCAGAGGCTTTCGCCCATTAGAAGCCATCATAACAGGAATGATTTTTATCGTTGTTATCGCTTTTGGCATACAAGTCTTTTATGCTAAACCAGAATTAAGTCCTCTTCTTTCAGGGCTATTTGTTCCAAAATTCCAAGGTGTAGATAGCATCCTATTAGCAGCAGGAATTCTAGGTGCGACAGTAATGCCACATGCAATCTATTTACATTCCGCTTTAACACAGCGCCGCGTAGTCGGAACAAACGAGGAACAAAAGAAAAAGATTTTCCGCTTTGAATTCATTGATATTATTATTGCAATGATTATCGCTGGAGCAATTAATGCGAGTATGTTAATCGTGGCAGCTGCTCTATTCTTTAAAAACGGCTTGCATGTTGAAGATCTTGATGTTGCTTTTAACCAATTTAGTAACTTAGTTGGTCCAGTATCTGCTGCTTTATTTGGAATCGGACTATTAACAGCTGGACTATCTAGTTCTTCTGTTGGTACGATGTCGGGTGATATTATTATGCAAGGATTTATTCGCATGCATATTCCGCTATATTTACGCCGATTTATAACAATGATTCCACCTCTCGTTATTATTGCTTTAGGCGTGAATCCAACTTACGCTCTCGTAATGAGCCAAGTTGTCTTATCATTCGGTATTGCTTTTGCATTAGTACCACTTATTATGTTTACAAGTAATAAAAAAATAATGGGTGCACTCGTCAACCATCGTATTACAACATTTATCGCTTGGGTAATCGCTGCACTCGTTATCATTTTAAATATTTTCTTACTGTATCAAACGTTTGTAGGGTAATGAAAAAGGGTATTCCAATTTTAAGTTGGAATACCCTTTTTCATTTTACTATTTGTATTATCCCTATAAACCCTTTTCAACATAAATTCTATAATTTATCTCCAGATAATCCCCTCTTTTAAACTTGAATATTCTTTATTTTCCGTTTAAATTATTTAATAACAAACACATTCTATTTTCATGTGAAAAGGAGCGAAGTCATGTTTCCTATATTAAAAACCGATCGACTCATTTTACGAGAACTTACCGAAGAAGATGCACCGGGTATACTACAATGCTTTTCTAATACTGATGTACTACGCTATTATGGGCAAAAGCCATTACAGGATGTAGATCAAGTAAAACAAATTCTTAATAATTTTAAGTTGCGTTACGAGGCAAGAAACGGTATAAAATGGGGAATTGAACTAAAGGAAAGAAAAGGGCTTATTGGAACAATTGGTTTTCACGATTGGTCTTCTGAGCATAAACGAGCCAATATAAGTTATGCCTTTTTCCCTGAACACTGGGGAAACGGATATGCTACTGAAGCAGTTTCTGAAGTTATATCATATGGCTTCCATACCATTCATTTAAAACGTATCGGGGCAATTGTATTTATTGAGAATGAAGCTTCCAATAAAATACTATTAAAGTTAGGTTTTGAAAAAGAAGGCGTTCTAAAAAATTATATGTATCAAGATGATATTCCGCATGATACGAATTTTTATTCTTTATTAAAATCCGTTTAATGGAATTTATATGTAAAAAGGTACATGAGCAAGCTCTTACTCATGCACCTTTTTTACGTTCTTTTTCTGTTTTCGCAATGCTTTTGGAATGTATACACAGAACGGTTCGCTTTCCATGTAATCCCCCATCATCGCATATGCTCTAGAACGAGATCCCCCACAAACATATCGAAACTCACAAACACCGCACTTCCCTTTATACTTGTCCGGATTACGAAGGTTTTGAAAAACAGGAGAGTTTCTATAAATTTCAGCTAGCGATGTTGTTCGTATATTCCCAGCTTTGATTGGCAATAAGCCACTTGGATATACATCTCCAATATGAGAAATAAATACAAAACCGTTTCCATCATTCACCCCTTTTGGAACACGCCCAAGTCCATCAATTTGCCCCGTCATCCCATTCATCAATACATCCTCATATTGAATGATCTGATTTCCCTTTTTATGTTCTTTCATTTTCTCTTGGATCACAACACGTCTATAGTGCTGACCAGCTGTTGTTTTAATATCAAAAGAAACCTTTTTACTAAGTTGATATAGCCAATGAAATACCCTTTCATGTTGAGCTGGTGAGATCATATCCTTTTCCTTACCTCGCCCTATTGGAACTAAGAAAAATACACTCCAAAATACACATTCTAATTCTTCTATTAACATCGCCATCTCATCGAGTACATCCACATTATAATTAGAAACAACAGTATTAATTTGAATAGGAATTTTCAATTCATGTAAATACCGAATCGCATTCATTGTTAATTGAAATGACCCTTCTGTCCCTCTAAAATGATCATGTATTTCAGCTGTTGGTCCATCTAAACTAAATGCCCATCTAGCAAGTCCTACTTCTTTTGCTTTTTGAATCGTTTCTTTCGTAACGTTTTGAGTGGCACTTGGCGTCATAGATACTCGAACACCTTTTTTCACTGCATATTCCGCAATGTCATATACATCTGGACGCATTAATGGATCTCCACCAGTAAATACAAGCATTGGATTTTCCATTTCGTATATATCATCAATTAGTTTTCTTCCTTCTTCGAACGTTAGCTCTAGAGGATGGCGATGATATTGTGCTTCTGCACGACAATGCAGACATTTTAATTGACATGCTCTTGTTAACTCCCATATCACAATAAACGGATTTTTATTAAAATCACGATTAATCAACTTTAACCCTCCCATCAATTGATATTTTCATTGTAAAGTTATATATGTATTTATGTTGTGAGATGCATCACAAATAATAATGTTCCTACTTCCCCTTCACCAATCACAAAAACTTTATTTTTAAATATGCAAAATAAAGAGCGAGACATAGTATGTCTGCATACTATGTCTCGCTCTTTTAATTGTTGTATCACAATCGTGCCTATTGGTTGAAAATCTGAATTTCGTTTACCACTAACCTCTTTTCACTTCAATAAACTGCTCAATCTCATTTTTTGCAACTTCTTATGAATACGTATAACAACAATTACGCATTCCTCTTCTTCATGTGCTGTGAGAACACTCCGTACAAAAACTTACTTTTCATCAATATAAGCATTCTTATACGTATACACGCCACCAAATTGATGCTTTTCAATTCCCTTTACATAATCTTTTTGAATATATGCTGAGCCAATCTGATAAAGCGGCGCTATCGCAGCATCCTCTAATAGAATACGTTCAGCCTCTTGCATAGCTTCCCATCTTTTCTTTTGATCTAGTACTAACTCATTTTTCGCTTTCTTTATTAATTCATCGTAACTAGGATTAGAGTAACTCATTTTATTGTTTGGATTATTTGTCGTAAATAGCTCTAAATAACTAATTGGGTCTTTATAGTCAGGTCCCCAATTTGCCATAGTTATATCGTAATCACCTGTTTGTTCTAACTGTAGCTTTTGTTTAAATGGCTGTTGTTTAATTTGTAGCGTGAGTCCCTGCAAATTCTTTTCTAAGTCACCTTTTATATATTCTGCCATACGTTTTGCGTTATCTTGTTCAAACGTTAAAAACTCAAGGTTTACTTGCTCTACTCCAAGTTCTTTTTTCGCTTCTTCCCAAACTTTTTTCGCAGTTTGTAAATCATATGAAGAAAGATCTCCGTTTTCTTTTCTAAAATCTTTGCCAGTTTTTTCATTTATATGACCAACTGGTACAAGTCCACTTGCAGGTTTTGCTCCGTTATTAATAAAGTGAGCAACAAAATCCTCTTTATTTAACGCTAATGAGATAGACTGACGCACTTTCTTATTTGTTAGCACATTATTTTTCTCATTAAAACGCAGCATAGCAATTCCAGGATCACTCGACATATGTAATTCCTTATTCTCTTTATACTTGTCTACAAATTGCGAATTAATAGGCACTCGATCCAAGTCGCCCGCTTCGTATAAATTAACAGCTGTCATTGTATCTTTTACGATATGAAAATTTATTTCATCTACATTCACTTTCTTTTTATCCCAATATGTATCATTTTTCTTTAATCGAAACTCTTGTTCATGTTTCCATTTTTCTAATACAAATGGACCGTTATATATGAGATTATTTGGTTCCAACCCATAATTTTTTCCTTGTTCTTTAAAAAAGGATTCATGCTGTGGCATGTATATAGGTAACGCTAACAGCTGTAAAAAATATGGAATCGGCTGTTCTAGTTCAACTTCTAGCTTATAATCATTTATAACTTTAACCCCAAGTGCATCAAGAGACATTGTTCCCTTATTTATCTCTTTTGCATTTTTTACATTAAAGAGCATATACGCATACTGAGATGCTGTTTCAGGGGTAATTGCACGTTTCCATGCAAACATAAAATCATTTGCTGTTACATTATCCCCATTTGACCATTTTGCATCTTTACGCAAATCAAATGTATATTTTTTACCATCTTCACTTCTTTTAAACGATTTTGCTACTGCTGGAATAGGCTGATCTTGATCATCTAATACATACAAACCTTCAAATATGTTTTGCATAACGTGTGCTGATGTACCATCCATCGTTTTCGCAGTGTCAAGAGAAGGAATTTCTTCTGATACTGTTACATGTAACACTTGTTTTTTAGACCTTAAATCATTTTTATTCGTTTTATTATTACAAGCTGTTAAAAATAAAAATGTAACAAGTACCATTACTATTAAATGGCTCTTTTTTCGTTGCATGAAATGTTCTCCTTACAAATAAAATATGATAAAGCGTTATATATTATAGCAGAAATACGAATAAAAAGATGCCACGTTCTATTGAATATTTATTCGTTTATAAAAAAGCTATCCTCTCTAAGAAAGGATAGCTTTATTTTATCTTTGTAAACCTTTTTTATAACGGCTTGCTTCAAATATAATACGCTCTTCATCTAATGTTTTACATTCACCATTCCAAACAACACGTTTTCCGTTAATAATTACATCGCTTACATCTTTTCCACTAGCTGCATACACAAGATGTGATAACACTTCATCTGCTGGCTGTAAATGTGGTTTATTAGACGGATCAATCGTAATAAAATCCGCACACTTGCCAACCTCTAGTGATCCCGTTTGTTTCATGCCAATTACTTCCGCAGCTCCTTTTGTTGCAAGAGAAAGGGCTGTTCCAACCGGTAATGCTGTTGCATCTTGATGAATACCTTTTTGTAATAAAGTTGCAATGCGCATTTCTTCAAACATATCTAAATTATTGTTAGATGCAACACTATCTGTTGCAATCCCTACTTTCATTCCTGCTTCTAACATCGCTTTTACATTCGCTATACCAGAACCTAGTTTTAAATTACTATTCGGATTATGAGCTACTCGAACGTCGTGTTCTGCTAAGAAAGAACGTTCATTTTCATTTAATACTACACCATGTGCAATAACTGTTGGGCGTTTAAATAATCCGCAACTTGCAGCATATTCTACTGGACGTTTTCCGTACTGTGCTTCAATATCACGTACTTCACGCTCTGTTTCAGACAAGTGAATATGAACCATCGTTTTGTTTTCTATTGCGATTCGTGCACACTCTTCTAACATTTCTGTGGAACATGTATATGGACTATGTGGTGCAACCATCGTAGTTAACATACCGCTTTCTTTATAATAACGCTTCACATATTTCTCAGCTTCTTCAATTGCTTTCTTTTCATCTTCTTTCGTTCCGAAGCTAAATAAAGTTCTTGAAACAGCAGCTCGCATTCCGCTCCTTGATACCGTTTCCATAATTGCATCTTGATCTACCCCAATTGGATTAAACATATCAGAAAATGTTGTCGTACCACTTTTCACCATTTCAAGTAATCCTAGTTCCGTACTAGCAACCGCAAGTTCTGGAGTAAATTGACTTTCAAGTGGCCAAATTCTTGTCTCAAGCCATGGCTGTAATAACATATCATCGCCAATTCCTCTTAAGAGACTCATTACAACGTGTGTATGTGTATTAACAAGCCCTGGTAAAACCCACTTTCCTTTCATGTCAACTACTTCATCTACTTCAAAATCATTAGCGAATTCTCCGCTCTTTACATCTATAATTTGATCATTTTCTACAATGATATATCCATTTTCTATCACTTCGTTTTGTTCATTCATCGTTACAATAGTAGCGCTTACATAAGCTGTTTTCAAAAGTATTTCCCCTTTCAACTCTATGAAGTTCCCTTTAATAAGTTACCACCATTATAGTAACTTATTAAAGATTAAGAGTCAAAAGATAATTTTAATTCTTTCGTTATTTTTCCCTTCAAAATGCTATATTGCTTTTCATTTGTATCTGCAAATGCTTCTTCCCGATTTGACTTTTCATCCATATAATTCAATTTCCCATTGAATTGAGTCTCTGTAAAATCAAATCTCTGCCCATCTATAAAGTTATAAAAGTGCCACGCCTCTCTTACTTTTGTCTTTTTAATCTCTCCTCCGTATATACCTTGAACGACTAAAGCTGTAACACCACATTGTCCCTTTGCCGGATTTTCAATTGTCCACTTTGAACTTGTTTCAATCGACCACGATCTTATTAATGCTTCATATATTTGCTTTCTCTGTACATAATCCATTCTCAGCTTCTCCTACTATTAATAGTTTTACACATCATATTTCAAAAGAGGCAGTAAACGACCCTTAAAAACAGTGGACGGTGTCTCTCCGATTAACTTTGCTCCCATTTTCAAGTAATATCCCTTTGCATTCGGATCACTATCAATCGTAAAACTTTTTAAGCCTAGTTCATTTGCTTTTTCTATTACATACTCCCAAAGTATTTTCCCGTAGCCTTTCCCTTTGTATCGGGGATGAATGTACAGGAAATCGAGAGCTTTATCATTACGTAAAAATGAGAAAAAACCAATCTTCGTATTATCGTTTTCTAAAACATATACAAAGTTATTTTTTATATACTCTTCTGTAATTGTTAAATCTTCCTTACAAGCAAGTATGAATTCTTCACTATAATTCCACGTCGCTTTTGATTGTAGTGCGAGTTCACTTAATTCATTTCCTTCACTTAATAACGCTTCTCTTATCTTCATGATTCTTTCTCCTCACTTTCGATATGTAAACTATTAAAATGATTCGAAAAGTAATGAAAAAAACCTCTTATTTCCATGAATTAGAGATTACTTTTATAAAGTGAAACTTTAATCAGTACGGCTTGTAACAATGTATTTAAAGAAAAAACGCCATCTTTGACAGTTGGCGTTTTCTTCTTGTAAAATTTTTTTCAAACTTAATCTTTCGTTTTACTATTTCTAACGATACACACCTATACAGTTTCCACTACCGCTTCAAGCATCGTTCCATTTTTAGCATAATTCGTATGCCAAGAAAAAGCTTTTTCTAAAACATGAGGAGTTTGTCCACCTCTTGTTTTTGCTTCTGCGTAATAAGCTCTTAACTGCTCACGATACATTGGATGTGCGCAGTTTTCAATAATCAATTCTACTCTTTCGCTTGGCGCTAGTCCTCTTAGGTCCGCATATCCTTGTTCAGTGACGATAACATCTACATCATGTTCCGTATGGTCTACATGTGAAACGAAAGGAACGATACTTGAAATGTTACCAGCTTTTGCAATCGATTTAGTAACGAAGATAGCTAGACGTGCATTTCTTGCAAAATCACCAGAACCACCAATACCGTTCATCATTTTTGTACCTAAAACGTGAGTAGAATTGATATTTCCGTATATATCTAATTCTAAAGCAGTATTAATTGAGATTAATCCAAGGCGGCGAATGATTTCAGGATGATTAGAAATCTCTTGTGGACGCATCATTAATTTGTCACGATATTTTTCAAAGTTAGAAAATACTTTTTGCATTTTCTCCTCTGAAAGTGTGATGGAGCAGCAAGAGGCAAAATTGACTTTTCCAGCATCCATAAGATCAAAGACCGCATCCTGTAAAACTTCAGAATACACTTCTAAATCTTCAAACTCAGAATCTAACATTCCATGAAGAACTGCATTAGCAACTGAACCAATTCCCGATTGTAGCGGTGCTAAACGATTTGTTAATCGGCCTACTTCGACTTCTTTTCGAAGGAACTCGATTAAATGCTGTGCCATAATAACCGTTTCTTCATCCGGTGGGACAATTGTAGATGGCGAATCTAGTTGGTTCGTAAATACAATCCCTTTAACCTTTTCAACATCAATCGGAATACCGATTGTTCCAATTCTATCATCTGTTTTCACGAGTGGAATTGGAAGCCTTTCCCCTTGTTTACCTGGTTCATATAAATCATGTAGCCCTTCTAACTGCGCGGATTGAGCCATATTCATTTCAATAATGATGGACTTAGCATTTAAAGAAAACGCTAAAGAATTTCCTATTGAAGTCGTTGGAATAATCATGCCATCCTCAGTAATCGCAACCGCTTCCAAAATAGCAAAATCTACATCCATAACGTCAGCGCGAAGCAACTCTGCTGTATGAGACAAGTGCTGATCCACAAATAAAAAGTCTCCATTATTAATCCCTTTTCGCATAGTCGCGTCAGCTTGGAAAGGTAATCTTTTCCCTAAAATTCCTGCCTCAGCAAATAATTTGTCTACATCCGATCCTAAAGAAGCCCCAGTATAAACATTTACTTTAAAAGATTCATCATTCTTAACTCGGTTTACAAGCGCAAATGGGACTGCTTTCACATCACCTGCACGTGTAAACCCACTTAAGCCTAAAGTCATTCCACTTTCAATCCATGAAGCTGCTTCTTCAGGTGTAACTACCCGGTCTTTTAGACGTTCATCCCTAATTCTCTCCAAATTATTCTCCATATGTAATCCCTCTCCTTGTTAATAGTCATAATTATTTTACACTTTAACAGTATCCAAATAGGGATTTCAGTATACAATGCCGAAAATTCAGATAAAACAGCGGATTTAGGTTCTAAAGCAGAATATTCTAGAATCCTAGCAGTTTGCGAAAATAGCTAGCGTATGACTGACTAACTGGTACTCTCTCTCCATTATCCATCGAAAGTAAGAAGGTAGAATGAGTATCAGGGTAAATCGCTTTAATATGATTCACATTTACAATAAATGAGCGATGACATCTAATAAATGAATCCTTCGGAAGTAAATATTCGAATTCTTGTAGAGAGTATTTATGTGTACCGGATAGCTCCTCTGAATTTACATACGTCTTTTTATCTTTCGCCTCTAAATACATGACCTCTGAAAAAGGTACCGGTATCCAGCCATCTGTTGTTTTCAAGGTAACGACTGACTTTCCATCCGTTAAGGCTGGATAAATTGCGGTCACGCATCCTTCAATCTTTCCATTATTTGAAAATGGTACAGCCATTCCATGATAAGGAATTCCAAAAACATCTCGGTTAATAAACTCAGAAGCTTTTTGCTTCGTCACCATTGCTTTATGAGCAATCGTCCCTTCTTTTATAGGATCACCGGCGCTAATCTTTAAATCAATTCTTTTACTTGGGCGATAGTAAATATATTCTTGCGTATTCGAAACAGCAATTGAAATTTCATCTGAAAATAACTCACCAATAACATCTAGTAGTAACCCTAATGTTTTATCTTCCATACTATTAACACCTCGTTTACTATTATACTACTATTATGAACAGGCATCTGTTGCTTTATAAAAAGTTTGATTTTAAGTTACTTTTAAAATTAGTTTTATTCACTATTACTTCGTTACTACAAAAAACCTCACTTCAGAAAAGTGAGGTTTCCTCTCATACAATATTTCTTTATTTTTTTAACGACTCTAGTAACTTTTTAACAAAATAAATTGAATTATGCGAAGCAGATACACAATTATCTTCAAACACTTCTATACCAGAAGCTTCTTCTGTATCTGTTATAGACCTCACCGCCAGAAATGGAATCGTATTTGCATAGCAGACGTGGGCTATACTTGCAGTTTCCATATCTACACAAAGTGGATTGTATTTAGAGATTATTTCTGTACGACCACTCTCACTAATAAACGCTTCTCCAGTAACAACTTTTCCAAAATAAACATTTTGGGCGAATTGATTGTTCTCAACCACTTCTCTGCTTAATTCAAGCAGGTTTCTATCCGTTTTAAAATATACGCTTTCCATCCACGGATGATATTCAGTCAATATCCCTTCATCAACATCATGATATGCTATTTCTGTTGAAATTACTGTATCTCCAATTTTCAATACTTTGTCGATTGCTCCTGCAACACCTGTTACAATAATATGCGTCACATGAAATTTATCTATTAATATTTGAGCTGCAATAGCTGCATTAACTTTACATACCCCGCAATATAAGGCAACAACTTCTATATTTTCATATTTCCCACTATGAAATGTTAACATCGCAAGGTTCGTTATTTCTTTATTAGACATTTCTTCAATAAATGGCATAATTTCATCTTCCGATGGGCCAATAATTCCAAATTTCATATATTCATCTCCTTGAAACGGTTTCTATATTTTTCGAAGCAAATTTTAAAAATTCTTTGTCCTTATCTCTAACAAATATATAAATACAAGCCCAAAATACAAACAATTTGGGCTTAACTTTCTTATCTATTATGCGCATCTAACCACGAAATTAAATCTTTAAATACTTCATCCTTATTTACTTCATGAAACATTTCATGTCTACCATTTTCATATAAACGTATTGTTACGTCTTTCACACCACATTTTTTATAGTTTTCATATACTTCTTTTACACCTTTCCCCATATCCCCAACAGGATCACGATCACCAGAGAAAATATGTATTGGAAGATTTTCCGGCGTTTTTTTGAACTCTTCTAGTTTATTTACTTCTAATACACCAGAAAATAATTCTCGATAAAAACTCGTCGTACAAATGAATCCACATAACGGATCCGCAATGTATTTATCAACTTGATTATTATCTGAAGATAACCAATCAAACTTTGTACGATTTGGCTTAAAGTGCGAGTTAAAGTTTCCGAAAGATAAAAAGTTTAACATCGGACTTTTCGTTTTTGCTCCGCGTAGTTTCATCTCAATTGTTGCCACTTTATGACCAACGCCCCCTAAAAACCCTGGATTTCCACCTGTTCCTGAAATGAGAAATCCATCATACAATTCGCCTCGGAGCTGTACAGCTCTTCTTGATAAAAAAGATCCCATGCTATGACCAAGTAAAAACAATGGACATGTCTGCTCTTCTTTTATCATTTCAGAAACAAAGATAACATCAGATACAGCCTGTTTCCAACCTATGTTCGGTTCAAAATGACCATAGTCTTCGTCTCTTTTCACTGTTTTTCCATGCCCTTTATGATCATGCGCGTAAACACCATATCCCGCTTCTATTAAAGCATCAATACATTCTGTATACACACCTGCATGTTCTGTCATACCATGTGCAATTTGAACAATCCCTCTCGGATCCCCTTCTGGTAACCACTTACGTAAATAAATTTCCGATCCATCCAATGCCGTAACGAAACTTTCCTGTACATTCATTCCGTCAGCCCCCAAATCTATTATGTTGTTCCAAAAAATGAATAACCATTCATTATCCTTATTATGTATTATAAGCAATTGCTTTCCTTATGACAAATGACAAATGACTCACTTTTCTAATTAGCTCTTAAATTACTATGTTGACGAACTATATATAAAATTATGTAGCAACTTACATAAAGTAACCACTATGTTTTTAGGAGGGTTCTACTATGATGCCATCACTATTTTTAGCACATGGTTCACCGATGCTTGCTATTCAAGATACAGACTATACAAGGTTTTCAATGCTCACTGGGAAAGTGAAGTAGTAACAATTTATGATTAAAGAAAAGGATGAAGCAATGATTGCTTCACCCTTTTCTTTTTATTCACCTAGTTAACTAACTTCCAAATGTCGTTTCTCTGATACCTCTTCGTTCTTATTATGAAAATAAACCCAAATACACGCAATAAACAATAGTGATGATGTAGAGAAGAAAACATATTGGAATCCCGCATGAGCTGCGATTTGTCCACCAAGCACTGGTCCAATCATATTTCCTAAAAACTGAAACGACTGATTATATCCAAATATTCGTCCCGTTACATGGGTTGGTGTATGTTGTTTTAGTAGAGTTTGTACTGAAGGTAATAATCCTGCTTGTGCGATACCTAATAAAAATCGAAGAATTAATAGTTGCCAAGCTGAGGTTACAAATGCTTGCGGTATAAAAATAATTCCTGCAGCAAACAATGCTACAACTAACGTTTTTTGAGGACCGACATGATCTGATAATCTTCCTAGTCTTGGTGCCGCCAAAATAACTGCTAATCCTGTCGCTGACATCACTGCACCTGCAATTGTTTCAATATGTGCTGTATGTGGACCTACTAAGTTTTTCACGTACAATGTAACAATCGGCTGAACAGACATATTAGCAAGTTGAATAATAAAAGTTGTTACAAATAAACTAATAATTAAATGCTTCGCTGGAACCAACGTCCATACTTTTTTCGGCTGTACCTTTTTCGCTTGAACAGCGTGATTTTCTTCATGTAAAAAGAAAAAGACGATGAGAAAGGAAAGGAATAAAAAAGCCCCCGTAACTAAAAAGACATGTCGCATTCCAATTAACTCAGACAAATAACCTCCAAGTAACGGTCCAAGTAAAGAGCCACTCACACCACCAGTTGAAATTGTAGAAATTGCCCAACCTGAATGTTCTTTCGGAGTTTCTGCTGCAATAAATGTCATCGCGGTTGAAAGGAAACCAGATACTGCTCCCATCAAAAATCTTAGTGCGACAAGTTGATACACATCCGTTACAAACCCCATAAGCGTCATAATAATCGCCATACCAAGGCTCGCACGAATAAGCATCAATTTCCGTCCATGTATATCACCAAGCCTTCCCCATATTGGCGATACAATCGCACCCATTAAAAATGTTACACCAAATGCAAGTCCCGACCACTGTGCAATACTAGAAGTGCCAGTTACCCCTAATTCCTCAATGTAAAAAGATAAAAAGGGAATTACTAAACTCATACCGGCTGCAGTGGTAAAACAACCTAGCCAACAAATCATTAAATTCCGTTTCCAGCTGGCCATTTTCACACCTTCTTTCATTCGATACCCATTCTACACCCTTTCTTGTAAAAAGTTTAGTAATTTGCTTTATTTGTAAGATTTACTACAAAACCCGCTATTTTCTAGTAAAAATCACTGCATTACAACATTTTTTTCATAATAAAACCAACTCCCAAATATGGAGTTGGTTACTTATGCTCTATTGGTATTAAACGAGCATCACAATTTCTTTCATAAAATTCAATTGGACCTGCTTGTCCAATAATTGCGTATTCATACCCATCTTGCTTCATACTATGTAAACAAAGATGTAACAATTGCTTCCCTACACCTTTCACACGATTTTGTTTCGCTGTACCCATTGGACCAAACAATCCTTTCTTTCCTCTCACTACATCGTAACAAGCAAACCCCACTATTACTTCTTCTTGTTCTGCTATATAAATAGGTAATTTTTCTTTATATGTGCGAAATCCATAATCTATCGAATGTAACCACCGTTCACCAAATTCAGCCGTAACAAATCGTGATAATTTTTCCAAATCCGAAAAGTTAGTTCTCCGTACATTACAAGATAATGTATTATAAATAGGCTTGAAGTTATTTAAATCGACCGTTAAGTTTCTAGGTTCAGCTATAATACGTAACACATCTTTTTGCAGCTCTTTCTCTATAACTTTTTCAATAACTGGATCTAAACGAAATAATGCATACATAACATGTCCTTCATTTATTAATACTTGTTGGAAGCGTTCCATACGTTTCTTCGCTACTTCTAAAATTTCTAGCACCTTATAAGAGAACTTATATTGGTCTATTTTTTTATACTCTTGATCGGTTACCTCATATTGTTTTCCAATTGCAAGTTTTTCTAAAAAATCCGTACCCATATTACGAAACAAATACATATACAACTCACCACAAACTCCAGTACCATCTTTACACATACCGATAAACAAATGAACTGGTTGAATGATATTACATTCAGCCTCTTCTACTGCAATCTTCAATATGTTATGTACACGTTTTGTAAATTGAAATTCCTCCATATATCTCCTCTCCTAATGGCTTAGTATCGAATCATAGCCATAAATAATTGAAACAATTATCCCAACTACTAATATCCCTGGAAGTAAATTTGCCACCTTAATTTTAATAATACCAAGTAGGTTTAATCCAATTGCGGATATCATAATACCACCTGTAGCTGTCATTTCTACTATAAATTGGTTCATTAATTCTTTCGGGACAAAACTATTAATTTGTGTTGCAAAAACGGCAATACCTCCCTCGTATAGAATAACTGGAATTGCTGAAAATACTACACCAATTCCTAGAGTTGTCGTTAATATAATAGAAATGAATCCATCGATAATCGCCTTTGTGAATAAAACATCATGATTTCCGCGAATCCCGCTGTCGAGTGCACCAAGTATTCCCATTGCTCCAATTGCAAAAATAAGCGTAGCTGTTACAAAACCTTCTGATATACTTCCTTTCCCTTTCGATCCAACCTTATTTTCTAACCAATCCCCTAGAAGTTTTAACTTTTCTTCTAATCGTAGCCATTCCCCTATTACCGTACCAAGAACTAAACTTAGTATCACAACAAGAAAATTCTCACTTTTTAATGCCATTTGAAGCCCAAGTACAGTAACTGCGAGACCAATCGCATGCATAATTGTCCCTTTCATACTTTCTGGAATTGTACTGAATAATTTGCCAAACAAAGTACCAATTATAATGCAAACACCATTTACAACTGCTCCTAATATAACCATTTCTCACTCTTCACCTTTCGAATTCATTATTTCTATATTTTGGTTTATTCATTGATTTATAGGTTACCTATATGTTAACTTAATATTGTGAATATTATCAAATAATTTCCAATAACACTAACCCGCTTTTTATAACTATAGATTGATAATCTAATTGCGGAATAAACTCAAAAGGGACGGTATTTATGAAAACTTTATTAAAACGATTTTTGTTAATAGCCTTTTGCATTACACCAATTGTTTTATTAATCAACCACTCTTTTATTTCAAAAGCGAAAGATAAACCCGATTTGCAAAACAACTCTAGTAAAACAGCTTCAAAAAATGACAAGAAAGTAGAAGATCCAGAAATTACACTCACCTTCTCTGGTGATACAATGTTCGATTGGCAATTACGCCCTATAATCGAAAAGAATGGGGCTGATTACCCATTCCAACATGTAAAAGAAGAAATAACGAAAGCTGATATTTCTTTTGTTAATTTAGAATCAGCATTTACAACGAGAGAAAAGAAAGCTCCTGGTCAACTTTTTTGGATTAAAAGTGAACCATCAACATTACAAGCTATTAAAAATACTGGATATGATATCGTAAATATTGGGAATAACCATACACTTGATTATGGACAAGAGGGATTATTAGATACTATCTCTCACGTAGAAAAACTAAAGCTCCCTTACATTGGAGCCGGAAAAAATACAAAAGACGCATATACTGCACGAGAAATGACTGTAAAAGGAAAGAAATTCAAATTCCTTTCCTTCGTTCGATTTATGCCTGATTTTACTTGGGTAGCTGATGACAATAAACCTGGCGTTGCGAATGGGTATGATTTAAATCTTGTAACAAAAACAATTGAAGAACAAAAGAAAGACGCAGACTATGTAATTGTCTATATGCATTGGGGTGTTGAAAAATCAAACCGTCCAGTAGATTATCAAAAACAATATGTAAATAAAATGGTTACAGCAGGAGCCGATGCAATTGTCGGAAGTCATCCACATTGGTTACAAGGGTTTGAGTATTATAATAACGTACCTGTCGCTTACTCATTAGGCAACTTTTTATTCCCAAGTTATGTGAATGGAAAAAGTGCCGAAACGGGTGTACTGACTTTAACCTTTAAAGGAAAAGATGTTCAAATGTCATTCAATCCTTACATCATTCGTAACAACCAAGTTTCCCCTGTAACTGAGGAAGAAAAGAGAAAAGCCCTACAATACTTACAAACGATTTCAACTGATGTAGAAATTGATAGTACTGGGAAAATAATAAACAAACGTAACTAGACAACGCAAGATTCATTTCTCTGAAACATACATTACAGAATAGGTGATGAACATGCTGAAAGACTTATTAGAAAATATAAGTTTGCTAGAAAATGTATATAAAATATCTATAGCCGTTCTGCTTTTATGCTCATTTTTCTCTATTAGATTACTAAAAAAGATAAAACGGGAGAGAAAACTTTCTCCCTTTGAATTCACTATGTATGTAATCATTCGTATTGCGATACTCTTTTGGTTAACTAGCTTTATCCTTCTTGAATATGGAAAGTATATAATTTAATTATAAAAAGATAGATACAAGCAGCATCTCCGCTGTTTATATCTATCTTTTTTATTTCAGGTACAACTGTATGTTTCCCCTTTCCTTCTATTAAATTAACAAATCAAACAAAACAGGGTTTTTATTAAGCTCCATAAATTGAATGTTATTTTCTTTAAAACGAGTAATTAATTGCTCATAATCTTCTTTATGTTTTAACTCTACTCCGACTAGTGCCGGGCCATTTTCTTTATTATGTTTCTTAATATACTCAAAGCGAGTAATGTCATCTTCTGGCCCTAATCCTTTATCAAGGAACTCTCTTAACGCTCCCGACCTCTGCGGGAATTCAATAATGAAGTAATGTTTTAGTCCTTCATAAATAAGCGAACGTTCTTTCATTTCTTGCATTCTATCAATGTCATTATTCCCACCACTTAATGTGCATACAACTGTTTTACCTTTAATTTCATTCTTATATAGATCAAGTGCTGCAATAGAAAGTGCACCAGCAGGCTCTGCTACAATTGCATTTTTCTTATACAGTTCTAAAATCGTCGTACAAACCTTTCCCTCTGGTACTAAAACAATGTCATCAATTACATCTTTACAAGTTTCAAATGTTAACTTTCCTACCTTTTTAACAGCTGCTCCATCAACAAAACTATCTATTTTCTCCAAAGCGACATTTTCATTTTGAAGAAAAGCCTCTTTCATAGATGCAGCTCCCATCGGTTCTACACCAATGACCTTTGTAGCAGGACTAACACCTTTTACATATGTACCAACACCTGATGCTAATCCACCACCGCCGATTGCTGTAAAGAGATAATCGACCGTCTTATCCATATCATGCATAATCTCAACAGCTACCGTCCCTTGCCCTGCAATTACATATGGATCATCAAATGGATGCACAAATGTCATCCTATTTTCTTCACAATAACGTTGCGCCTCTTGGAAAGCACTATCAAATGTATCACCAATTAACATGATTTCTGCAAAGCTACCACCAAAAAATTGGACTTGTGATACTTTCTGTTTTGGTGTTGTTGTTGGCATAAAAATTTTCGATGGAATATTTAACAAGTTACACGTATACGCAACTCCTTGCGCATGATTACCAGCACTTGCACAAACAACACCATTTTGTAATTGTTCTTTCGACAAACTTTGAATTAAATTGTATGCACCGCGAATTTTGAAAGACCGAATTACTTGCAAATCTTCTCGTTTAATATACACCTCACATTCGTATTTTTCGGATAAAACCTTATCACGTTGCAAGGGCGTTTTCATGACGATATCCTTCATACAGTTATGAGCCATAAGGATATCTTCAATCTTCACTCTCTCCTTCACATTTTGCACCATTTTCTATCATCCTTATCTCTTTTATTTTGACTCAATCAAAATTCGGCACCTTTAGAACTGCACCTGTATTCGCCGATGTTACCATCTGAGAATATCGTCCAAGCCAGCCCGTTTTCACTTTCGGTTCTGGTCGTTTCCATTCTTTCTTGCGCTTATCTAATTCCTCATCACTCACTCTTACTTCTAACAAGCGTTCCTCAACATCAATACATACAGTATCGCCTTGTTCAAGAAGTGCAATCGTTCCACCAGCAGCCGCTTCTGGTGAAATATGTCCTACCGAAATACCACGTGAAGCACCTGAAAAACGACCATCCGTTAAAAGTGCAACATCAGCACCTAATCCCATTCCAGCAATTGCTGATGTTGGTGCTAACATTTCCGGCATACCTGGTCCACCTCTTGGTCCTTCATAACGAATAACAACTACATCTCCTTTTTTCACTTTCCCTAACATAATTCCAGCTAGGGCTTCATCTTGTGAATTAAAAATAACACAAGGTCCCTCAAATCGTTTTACTTCTGTAGCCCCACTTTTAATAACCGCTCCATCTTTCGCCAGATTTCCTTTTAATATACGTAAGCCTCCCTCTTCACTATGAGGGTTTTCAAGTGAATGAATAACTTCTTTATCTTGAATCTCAGCCTCCGCAATATTTTCTCTTAATGTTTGCCCAGTAGCTGTAATACGATCAAGATGAAGTACGCCTTCTTTCCGGCTTAACTCTTTCAAAATTGCACTAATCCCACCAGCTCGATCGATATCTTCCATATGCCAATTAGAAGCTGGGCTTACTTTACATAAATGCGGTACTCGTCTTGAAACTGCATCAATACGGCTCATATCGTAATCTAGCCCTGCTTCTTGCGCGAGTGCAAGTGTATGTAATACTGTATTTGTTGATCCCCCCATCGCCATATCAAGTGCAAAAGCATCATCAATTGCTTCTTCTGTTACAATATCGCGCGGTTTAATATCTCTCTCAATTAAAATTTTTAGTTTCTCTGCTGCTTGTTTAATTAATTCTTCACGTCTTGGATCAATTGCTAAAATACTACCATTACCTGGAAGAGCTAAACCTAACACTTCACATAAACAATTCATAGAATTCGCTGTAAACATGCCGGAACAAGAACCACAAGATGGACAACCATGGTCTTCAATATCCTTTAATTCTTCTTCTGAAATTTTCCCAGATTGATAGGCTCCTACCCCTTCAAAAACGGAACTCAAATCAACAACTTCCCCTTTTGATGTTTTCCCTGCCGCCATTGGTCCACCTGAAACGAACACAGTTGGAATATTAATGCGAAGAGCCGCCATCATCATACCTGGTGTAATTTTGTCACAGTTTGGAATACAAATCATGCCGTCAAACCAATGTGCATTTACAACCGTTTCTACTGAATCTGCAATAATTTCACGACTCGGAAGCGAATAGCGCATACCAATGTGTCCCATCGCAATCCCATCATCTACACCAATTGTATTGAATTCGAATGGCACCATCCCTGCCGCACGAACAGCTTCTTTTACAAGTTTCCCAAACTCATTCAAATGTTTATGCCCTGGAATAATTTCAATAAAAGAATTACAAATCGCAATGAACGGTTTATCAAAATCTTCATCTTTCAAACCAGTTGCTTTTAATAAACTACGATGTGGAGCTTTATCAAAACCTTTTTTAATCATGTCACTTCTCATTTCGTCAAATCCCCTCTTACGTATTTTCATTTATACTCTCTTACCTCTCTACTTCCTTAACCTAGCTCATCACTTCACAAAGATACTCTTCTAAACATTCTTTTATTCTATTTTTTAAAATAAAAACTCTCACCTCAGCAATCAACTACTACAATTTAGTAGCTTTGATTGCTGAGGCGAGAGTTTCGCGTTACCACTCAGCTTCCTTACACTTCTCACGAAATATAAGCTCTGTAGGTCCAATCAGACCTCCGTCCTTTTACCGGAGACGATGCCGCCGCCCTCTACTCAGTTTCCCTTTCGCAAGCGATGCTCCGAGGTGATCTTCAATGATTCGATTGTTACCACTCTCACAGCCTAGGAGTAGCTCTCTGAAACGATCTCATAATCATCTACTTTCCTCTTCTTTGCATATACAAACTATAAAGTCAGAAAATTCTTAATTGACTTTTATTTATTAAACGTATTATAGGACGTTGTACTTTTCATTGTCAACATGTTTTCTAAAAAAAATTAAAATTCAATTCATTTCACTAGAAAGCTATTTATTTTTTCTCAAAACAAAATCGGAATGAAACACTTACACACACTCATATATTGCTTAAGTATGCTTGCATTACTAAATAAAGAAAAACTTATAAAATTTATGAGGAGATGAGAAAACTATGTTAAAAGGGAAAGTAGCATTAGTTACAGGAGCAAGCCGAGGAATTGGACGTGCTATTGCAAATCGTTTAGCAAACGACGGTGCATTAGTCGCTGTTCATTATGGTAATCGAAAAGAAGACGCTGAAGAAACTGTTCATGAAATTCAATCAAATGGCGGTTTAGCTTTTTCTATCGGTTCAGATCTTGAATCTTTACACGGTGTAGAAAACCTTTATAGCGCTTTAGATACTGAATTGCAAAAAAGAACTGGCGGAACACAATTTGATATTTTAATAAACAACGCCGGAATTGGTCCTGGTGCTTTTATTGAAGAAACGACTGAACAATTTTTTGATAGAATCTTTTCAGTAAATACAAAAGCACCATTCTTTATCATTCAACAAGCTCTATCACGTTTACGTGACAATAGCCGAATTATTAATATTTCATCAGCTGCCACCCGCATTTCTTTACCTGATTTTGTTGCATATAGTATGACGAAAGGCGCTATTAATACAATGACTTTCACGCTTGCAAAACAACTTGGAGCACGAGGAATAACTGTGAATGCAATACTCCCGGGATTTATTAAAACAGATATGAATGCAGAACTCTTGAGCGATCCAATGATGAAACAGTATGCTACTACTATTTCCGCTTTCAATCGCTTAGGTGAAGTAGAAGACATTGCCGATACTGTTGCATTTCTTGCTTCTCCAGATAGCCGCTGGGTTACTGGACAATTAATTGATGTGAGCGGAGGATCTTGTTTGTAATTTCTTAATCTATTTACGCAAAAAAGCCAGCATTTTTGCTGGCCTTTTTCACTGTGTAAAACGATATCCTACTCCCCAAATTGTTTCGATATATGATTTATCAAATGGATCGAGTTCAATTTTGTGACGAATATTTTTCACATGGACAGCAACCGTTGCTGCATCACCAATTACATCCATCCCCCATACAGTTTCAAAGAGACGATCTTTACTAAACACTTGATTCGGATGTTCTGCCATACAAGTTAATAAATCAAATTCTTTTCCTGTTAGCATGATCTCAGTTCCATTTACAAATACACGGCGGGCCGATTTATCAATAAGTAATCCTCGAATACGAATTTCATCTTTTATTTGCTCTCGCTTTCCTGTTAAACGATCATAACGAGCTAAATGAGCGTTTACACGTGCCACCATTTCACTTGGACTAAATGGTTTTATAATATAATCATCTGCTCCAAAACCTAACCCTTTAATTTTATCGATTTCCTCTTGTTTTGCGGACACCATAAGTATTGGGATGTCCTTTTTCAATCGAACTTGTTTACAAATTTCATATCCATCTATTCCTGGTAACATTATGTCTAAAATTAATAAGTCATAATCCTCCAGAAGAACTCTTTGTAAACCCGTTTCGCCAGAGTAATCAATATCTACTGTATATCCGGCAACCTCTAAATAATCCTTTTCTAACTCTGCTATAATAGCTTCATCTTCAATAATTAAAATTCTTTTCAAGATGCTCTCCTTTTTCTAATTGATTTTTTGTAATGTAAATGCAAGTGTCGTTCCCTTACCTTTCTTGCTTTCCACCCAAATATCGCCACCATGTTGTGTGATAATCTGATGTGCAATTGATAAACCAAGTCCGCTTCCACCCGTGTTAGAATTTCGAGAATGATCTGCACGGTAAAACCTTTTAAATATATGAGGTAATGCCTTTTCTTCTATTCCTATCCCATTATCTTTTATGTAAATTGTTACATAATCACTAGATTCAGTCATATGAATTCCGATACATCCTTCTTCTTTATCCATATACTTAACACTGTTCCAAATAATATTTGTAATAACGCGTCGTAATTTTTCACGATCACCTTTTACCAAAATAGAAGTATCCTTTTGAGCATCCCATCTCACTGTAATTCCCTTATCTTGCAATTCAAGCTGTAGTTCTTCTATACAATCAGATAAGTATTGGTTAATTTCAACCTCTTCAAATTGAAACGGTTCCTCTTTCAAATCAAGTTTTGAAAAGAGAAAAAGCTCGTCAATTAATTGATCCATATCAAACACTTTATTATAAATAATTGTTAAATATTTATCTAATTGTTCCGGAGTTCGAGCGATACCTTCTTTAATTCCTTGTACATAACCTTTAATAGCCGTAATTGGCGTCCGTAAATCATGAGAAATATTTGAAAGCAACTCTTTACGATTCTTTTCATATTGCATTTGCAACTCGACCGATTCCTTCAACCTACCGCGCATCTCTTCAAACGATAAACTTAATTCTCCTATTTCATCTTTCGCAAGTCGCTTTACTTGAAAATCTAAATCACCTTTTTGAATTCTTTCCGTTGCCTGCTTTAATGAATGCAATGGTTTAATAATACTTCGTGATATAAAATATGTTAATATTCCATTTGTAATAATTAATCCAAGTATTAACATGAATATGAAATACGGGGAAAATTCTCTAATCATTTCTTCTAACGGATTTACATGTTCAAATACAAAAATACTAACCTTATCCCTCTCTTCATCGTAGTAATCAAATTGCTTATAGTAAAAAGAATTACCCTCTATTTTCACATCCATTCCTTTTCTTTGTCCTTCCGTTTCAAATGTGGGTAGGTACTTATCAAACGAAGAAATTTTAAAGTATGGAGATGAATATGTAAGCTCATCATTTTTTCGAATTAGTAATCCTGCTTGATTATCGTTTAATTCTTTATCAGTTTCCTTTAAAAAGTTTAGATCCTCCAATTTATCTGGAGCATACGATGAAAGAATTTTCAACCTACTAAAAATATCATCTTCATCTTCTTTTGTACGAATAGCTCCCTCCTGCTCTTTATCAATGAGAGAATGACTATTTTGATTAAGACCAATGATTGCTTTTGCAATACGAATATCACCAAATAACGTAACACTAATTAACATAATTGCTATGCCACAAAAAACGATTGGAATAATTACCATCGCAATATACGACAACAGCAATCTAATACGGATTGACATTACAGAACTCCTATAAACATAATAATTTTAGCTCGTTACAGAACTCACAGGAAATGAAACTTGACTCATCCAAATACCAGCTAATAATACGAGTATAGCTAGAACCATTTCTAAGAGCAATAAACGGCGATTAACTGTTCCGATATCGTTACCCCATGTTTTCGTTTGTCTCCATGCTACAATTGTAATTATTAATACAGTAACCGCCTTTATATTTAAGAGGTTTGTCCATTCGGAGTCCACATTAAACAACATCCATTTTCTTGTCTGTAAAAACACAATTAATTCACCAGAAAGAAATGCTAGAATAAATGAAATACCAGCAATAATACTAAAATGCTTACGGAAACTCTTTTGATCAAATGTAATTTTGTATAATGTTGTCCACACTATAACAAGAGCTAAATAAATAAGTGCTCCTAGCCACACTGCAATACTCATAACGTGGACCATTCTAATTATAACTGCTGCCCAATTTGGATTAGTAATCCATACATGACCTGTGAAAGAAAAACTCGCAACAAGAAATCCCCAAATTAGTGCATACCATTCGTTCCCCATATGCTGCAAAGACATAAGAACCAATAATAACAATTGAATCATAATAATAACTGAAAATGGCGAATGAATAAGTAAACTCCCCTTCGGAATAATTGACTTATACACTATTAATTCGGCTATCAATCCTACTACAAGTATAGAGAAGAAAATCATTTTCATATTCTTCATTCTTTGCAATACAGGAGGTAAATTATAATGTTTTACAAACATATCGAGCCACTTTACTCCTGCTCCAATTAAAATCATTCCCTCTACAATATAGCGTAGGATTACAATCATAACCTCTGAAAATACTGAGGTACTCGCATTCCCCTCTACTACAGCATTAGTTGGTACTTCTTCTCCAATTGAAAAGGTATAGCTTCCTTCACTCGGATGTCCATCTGCAGATATCATAGACCACCTTACTGTGTAAGTACCATTATTTAAATTTGGTATCTTCACTTTTATTTTTGTTGGGTCATCTAACATTTCAACCTTTGATACTTGCACTCTCTTTGCACTTGGATCTAGCAATTCAATATTAACTACTTTTCCTGTAACTAGTTCACTAAATTCAAGAATAATCTGTTCCGGTTGTACTGTCAGAACCTCCCCCTCTTTAGGACTGGTTCCTACAACACTTGTATGAGCAAATACACTACTATGAGAAAACAAAAATACACTTACACTTGTTACAATAAATACTATCATTCTATAAAGCATAAAAACCTCCGTATTATTATTCTGGATGATTACCCGAATGATCTCCGGTAGAAAATGGCGTAGTTACTCCCTCATAATTCATCATTGTATGCATTCCTTTTTCCGCATGAACGAGATGATGACAATGAACCATCCATAGTCCACTATTATTTGCCTCTAATGCAATTTCATATTCTTCTCCTGGAAAAATATTAACTGTATCTAAGTAAATCGGACTTCCCTCCATCGGGTTACCATTTTTAGAAATAACCTGGAATGTATGTCCATGCAAATGCATTGGATGAATTTCTTCCCCCTTATTTTTAAAGCGAATCTTAACTTTATCTCCTTTCTCTACTTTAATAGGCGGAATATCAGGTGATGTCTTTCCATTAATCGTATAGACCCATTTTTCTTGTCCATTTACATCTTTCACACCTTCTGCCAAATCCATATCATAGACCTTTGTAAACTTTGAATCTATCGTAAACTTGCCAACTTCTTTTTTTCCATATTTCGTAAAGTCAAACCATGGATAACTCTTTATATCAATAGGTTCTTTCGGCAAAGAACCGTTCCCAATAGTTGCTGTTAGCATTCGATTCATTTTCTTAGATGGATCAACGTTAATAAGTTTTACACTCGTTGTTTCCGGCATTTTAAAAACAAGGTCATAACGTTGTGCAGCTCCCATCGGAAGAATTGCTTTATCTAGCTCGTCCCCACCTTTTATATCACGACCATCTAATGCAATAATTTGAAATGGTGCCCCAACTAATGTCATTAAATGCGTATTATTCCCGGCGTTAATTAAGCGAAGGCGTACTATTTCACCTGGTTTTGCATCTAATTGTAGCCCTTCACTTGTATCATTTAATGTAAATACATCGTAATCATCTCCATCAGATAAATCTTTGAGTTGATCATTACTTGGCATCATTAACGGCCCTTCTAAAGTTTGCGCCTTTTCATTTCGAATATGATTGCTAGGATAGCTATCCCAATCTTTATCTTGTTCGCCATTATGCTTACGGGTTTTTATGTCTCCTGCTTTCCATTCATGGATTGCCACTGTATAATCCTTTTCATATTTTACAGCTGCTTTATTCGGTTCAATAACAATGGTTCCAAATAGTCCCCGCTCCGTTTGTTTTGCACTTTTTTGATGTGAATGATACCAATATGTCCCCACCTGATCAGCATTAAATGCGTATGTATATATTTCACCTGGTTTTATAGCATTTTGCGTAACACCTGGAACACCGTCTACCGCCGCAGGAACATCTAATCCGTGCCAATGGATTGTAACTGGTTCTGGCAATTCATTTTTCAAATTTACAACAACACGTTCACCTTGTTTAACTCGAATTTGAGTGCCCGGTGATGTTCCATCAAATGTCCACGCATCTACCTTTTTTCCATTTCCCAAATCTACGCTTGCTACTTTCGCCGTAATATTAAAAGTTTTTGTAACCCTTTTTTGGGCATCTGAATTAGCAAGAGATGTAATTGATTCTGAAGTAGATGTTGCATCTGTTAACTTCTTTTTTTCATTTGTACCTGGGTAATTATTTATTAAAAAATATCCGAAAATAACTAACCCTAATAGTAAGCATGCCGCAATCAATATATTTCTTAAATCGCTTTGTATAAATTCCTTTTTCATATTAGTCTCTCTTTCATTTTTTGTTGTAAACTATTAATTTTCATACGTAGATTCATTGCCTATCACCTCACATATTCACTTCGATTTACATAATAACACTCAGAAAAAAAGAAACTTTGAAGGAATTTTAAAGACTTTATAAAGAAATATATTTCAATTTTTCTTTACTTCTAAATCTTTTTTATTGCGCAATAAAACAAATTGTATAATACTATACAAAACATATATATTTAGGAGGATTATAGTAATGTCTGAAAAAACATACGAACTCGCAACCTTCGCAGGTGGTTGCTTTTGGTGCATGGTAAAACCATTTGATGAACTTCCTGGTATTCATAAAGTACTTTCCGGCTATGCAGGTGGTCATATCGAAAATCCAACATACGAACAAGTAAAAGCCGGAACATCTGGACATTTAGAAGTCGTTCAAATTACATTCGATCCTTCTATTTTCCCATATGAAAAATTACTAAATTTATATTGGCCACAAATCGACCCAACTGATGACGGCGGACAATTTTTTGACCGAGGTCCATCTTATCGCACTGCTATTTTTTATCATAACGAAACGCAAAAAGAGCTTGCTGAAAAATCGAAGCAAACTCTTACTGCAAGCGGTATGTTTAAAGATCCAATCGTGACGGAAATTCGTACTGCTGCACCTTTTTATGAGGCTGAAGAATACCACCAACATTTCTATAAAAAGAATCCAGAGAAATATGCTACTGAGCAAAAGGAATCTGGTCGTGAAGATTTTATAAAAGAAAATTGGCAAAAAAAATAATAAAAACGCATCGTGCTTTTTTAGTACGATGCGTTTTTATTTTTGATAAAAGTACCATACAATGGCAAAAACAACAGCTGTTAATGTCCAAAGTATTATCTCATTCGTAGCTTTATTCTTTTTATTAGTCATTTTATCTCTCCTTATCACAATTAAACATATTCAAGATTTCTTTTGTTTAATTGTCCACCAGATGAAAGTAAATAAATCCTTACATATTCTTGTAATAAGTGCACCTATTATTCCGATTACAATTGAAATTACTAACATTTGGCCAAAACTAAAAGAATTTGTGTACGTTATGTAGAGAACGATACATATAAGTAAAACATCCGGTAAAGAAAGTAAAAACCTTTTAAACATTCCTTTATCTCCCCTATACTTTATTTATCTCTTCTACTGAAACTTTACAATAAAGTTTGTTTAAAAATTCCATTTAGACCCTCATTTTCCGAAAAATAATAAGAATCCCTTTTCAAAAGAGATTCTTATTCAGCAGATTTAAGTTTAATTATTTTCTACATATCCTATTCCATAATTACTCCCAAAATAGAATAATATTACTAATGATTTATTGTAAATTAACTATTTTCCAGGCAATCGGATGTTACACCAGCTACTTATGTCGCATTGACCGTATGTATTATCACCTACTGCTACCACCGTTCCGTCTGATTTCAGGCCGACTGTATGTGCACAACCCGCCGCTATCGCTACAATATCTTTCCAATCGCTTACATTACATTGGCCATACGCATTCGAACCTACTGCCGCCACAGTACCATCTGATTTCAGAGCGATTGTATGATTACTCCCTGCCGCTACTGCCACAATATCTTTCCCGCTGCTTACATCACATTGACCATGTTTATTATTCCCCACGGCCATCACTATGCCAACCGATTTCAAACCAACAGTATGAAGATAACCAGCTTCCAACGCCACCATACCAATCCATTCGCTTACATTGCATTGGCCATATCGATTATTACCCACTGCCGTCACCGTACCGTCCAATTTAAGACCGACTGTATGCCAGTCACCCGCCGTGACCGCCACAATATCTCGCCAGCTACTTACATTGCATTCTCCTTCTTTATTTCGCCCTACTGCCATTACCGTGCCATCCGGTTTAAGGCCAATAGTACGACGCCACCCTGCTGCAACCACTACAATATTATTCCAGTCGTTCACATCGCATTGATCATGCTTATTCCATCCCACCGCTTCCACAGTATTATTACTTTTAAGAGCGATTGTATGAGCATTACCTGTGTTCGTCGCCATATGAACATTGCCCGCTGCGACGGCTTCAATATCACACCAACTACTTACATTGCATTCTCCTTCTTTATTTCGTCCCACTGCCACAACCGTACCATCCGATTTAAGAGCAACAGTATGACCACGACCTGCCGCTATCGTATCTTTTTGCCACCGTTTCACTTTTAATACCTCTTCTTTCGGTGAAATATAATTCATGTTTACCTCCTTGCATATAAACAACCGTGTCCAATTAGATATTTTTATCAAATTTCATTATAAATGACCTGACTTTTTTTATAAATCTACAGCTACAAAAGAAGCCTGTTATTAATTCTTCCAAAATAAAGACCTCCAGTTTAAGCACTAGAGGTCTTCCATTTTATTTCTTTAATCTCTCAATAAAATCGTTTAATTTATCAAGCGACTTCATATTATGATTACAAGCTACACCATCTTTACAAATATAATTTCCCTTTTTAACGAAAGTTCCTGGTACATCGCCTTTAATTTCAACTAAAAACATTCCTACTTCTTCATGTCCATGACATAACGAACAAATGCTTTTTTTATTTAAACTTTGGAACGTTCCTTGCAGACCAACAAACTTATTTTTATCATTTTTCGCTATAATAAATTTCCTACTGGACCCTTTGTCAATCCAACTTAAATAAGATATTTCTTTCATATCTATTTCTTCCATATCAGGAAGCTTTAATTTTTTCGCCTTAGGAAATAATTTTTTTAACGTTTGTGCTGTAACTTCCTGAAACGGAATGACATACGGATTTATTTTCAGTAAAAATGATTCTGCATCTTCTCTATTTTGAACTGTTAATACCGTATCAATTAACTCTTTCTGTTCATCCGTTAAATTCTCAAATACATGTATTATCTTTTCAATCGCAAGTGATTTTAACGCTTGAATTACACCTCTATCATTTGCCGTTGCATGCCCGTTCGCTAAAATATAAGCTTGTGATTTTATAAAATTATATTGATCACTTCTAATAAAAGCTTCCATCTTTATCACTCCATACAAGTTGTTAATCTAATCTTATTGTATACAATGATTCAACTTTTTGATATGTAAAAGATAACTTAGAAATGAACATTACATACATTCACCGATTCATTTCCTGACAAAAGAAGCCATCATCAGTTTTCCATTCCGCATATAGTACGTCTTCAAATTTAGTGATCCCTTTTTTCTTTATTTGTTTATATAGCCATCCTTCATCAAATCCCGCTTCCCTCAAATTATCTTTCACTACTTTCCCGTCACTAATTAATGAAATTGGTAAGTATACAGGCTTATGTTTTAAACTTAAATCATTTATAGTGGGAGATTCGTATTTACTTTTTTTCAGAACGCTTATGTTTCCGTTAGGTTCCAAAATCATATATTCAACTTCTCGGATTGAAAATATATCTTTTTGTTGCCTAAGCATTTGTTGTAATTGGTTAATGTCCAAATGATTTACACTTAATTGTTCACGATCAATCTTTCCATTACGAATAATAATTGAAGGATATCCTTCAAAAAACCTTCTTGTTCCTCTTATTTTTTGCGTTATCACTTCTATTGTATAAATTAAAATTACCCATACAAATACTGAATATAAAATAGACCACACTTTAATTTTAGGATCATATATTGAATTTCCAACGAGCTCACCAAGAACAATAGCAGAAATAAAATCAAATGGCGTCAGCTGAGATATTTGTGTTTTCCCTAATATTTTTGTAGCAATTAATAAAATAAAAAAACCAACTAAAAGTTCTATCGTTATTTGTCCAATATGATTCATATGCGTTCACCTTTCTGCTTTTCAATCAAATGGCTATCTATTTAGTAAAAAACGGCACATTTCCGCTATTATCATGCCCATTCATATTCAATAGATACAAAACAAAAAGAGTCTGATTCAAAATATATTTGAACCAGACTCTTTCATTTTTATTCATTTAGAATACACAATCTTTTTAATCGTTTCTCCGGAAAGAAAATACTCTTCTGCCAGTTGATGAATGGAAATCCCGCTTTTAAATGCTTCTTTAATGGCTTTATTTCTTTCATCTAGTTGTTTTCTTCCTCCAGATCGTGTCCCCCATTTATAATGTTCCGTTTCTTGTTTTGGAATGTAAATTGTTTCACCTTGTATATACTTTTGAATTTCAGTAATTAAACTCTCTGGTAAAACCGTCGCAGCTTTAACGTATTTCATTTCTGCTCGCCCCTTATTTTTTATGATTCATTTCAATAAGGTGCAAAGCCAAATATAAAAAATGATACGAGCTCATTTAGGCGATTGTATATTACTTGTCTACCTCACGCAAAGTATCGCCATTTCCATACTTGGCTTTGCATGAGACGTTGCAGTGTCTGGCAATTGAATTATAATCGCCATGTAAACACCTCCTAATATACCTTTTTCATTACATTATATGATAAATTCCTTCCCCTTGCATCCACATCCTTTTTAAAGCATGAAACTACTTAGTTTGATATAATACTTTTTAGTCTAATCCAAAAGTATAGTGAGGTTGCTTTATGAAAAAGAAAATAATCATTACAATCGTTACATTATTCATTATTACTGTAGCATTATTCGGAACATACAAATTGATGAACGCAAGAAGCTTTCAATTGTTTGGAGATTTAACAAATCGAGTAGAAACAAATGAAAAAGTGATTGCTTTAACTTTTGATGATGGCCCTACTAACAATGTAAAACAAATATTACCGTTACTAGATACATACAATGCGAAAGCTACTTTCTTTTTAATTGGAAATGAATTAGAGAGAAACCTATCGTTAGGAGAATCTATCGTACAATCTGGACACCAAATTGGAAACCATACATATTCTCATAACAGAATGGTTTTTAAAACACCTTCTTTTATTAAAGAAGAAATAGAAAAAACGAATGCATTAATCCGCCAAACAGGATTTACAGGCGCAATTGATTTTAGACCACCTAACGGGAAAAAGCTAATTGGTCTGCCCTATTATTTAAATAAAAACAATATCGAAACAATTACCTGGGACCTTGAACCTGATACTTTTTATAAATCTGCGGCTGATAAAATTGACTACGTTAATAAAAATGTAAAATCAGGTTCTATCATTTTATTACACTCTATGTATGATGAATCTAATGAAAATTTACAAACCATTGAAGGTATTTTAGACTCTTTATCTAAGAAGGGCTATCAGTTCGTAACAGTAAATGAATTGCAAAAAAGAGCAAAATAAAAAGGTAGCGTATCCTAGAGCGATACGCTACCTTTCTTTTTATATAATGCCAAGTACATTTAAGAATACGATAATAATCGCAATTGGTGCGATAAAACGAAGTAAGAATAACCATAATACGAACAGTTTATAGCCTTTATTTTTACTTACACCAAGCTCTTTCATTAATACATCTTTCTTCATTTTTAAAGGAACAAAGATGGAAACTAATAAAACACCAAGTGGCATTAATACGTTACTAACTGCATAATCTGCTAAATCAAAGACTGTCTTTCCGAAAATCTTCAGATCACTTAATATACCAAATGATAGTGCTGATGGTACTCCAACAACGAAGATTAATAACCCTACGATTAAAGCCATTTTTTCGCGTTTCCCTTTACCTTTCGCAGTTAAAGACGCAACGCTAATTTCTAACATCGAAATTGCTGATGTAATAGTAGCAAAGAAGAATAGTAATAAGAAAACGATGAAGAATAATTTTCCGAATGCCATTTTACTGAAAATAGCTGGCAGTACGATAAATAATAGCCCCGGTCCTTGAGATGGTTCCATCCCAAACGCGAACACTACTGGGAAGATCGCAAGTCCTGCAAGTAATGTAATCACAAGCGTTAAAGCTACGATTGAAAATGCTGAACGTGGTAAACTTTCTTCTTTCGGTAAGTATGAGCTATACGTTACCATTACTGCTACACCAACTGATAGTGAGAAGAACGATTGCCCCATTGCATATAAAATAATTTCTGACGTTACATTTGAGAAATCAGGTTGTAAGAAGAAACGAACTCCTTCTCCAGCACCGTCTAATGTAAGGGCACGAACGATTAATACAAAGAATAAAACGAATAGTGCTGGCATGAAATATTTATTTACTTTTTCAACACCATTTTGTACACCTTTACTTACGATAAAAATAGTAATAAGGATGAATAATAGCTGTGATCCAACTGCTAAATACGGATTGGAAATGATTTCACCAAACGTAGCTTCGTATGCGCCATTTCCTTCCCATAGTCTACCTGTAATTGCATTCCATAAATATAATAAAATCCATCCTCCTACAACACTGTAGAAAGAAAGCAATATGAAACATGTTACAATCCCTAATTTCCCTAACCATGGCCATAACGTTTTTGGTGCAATTTCTCTATACGCATCAACAGCCTCTTTTTGTGTGCTTCTTCCGATAACGAATTCAGCTAATAATAGCGGTAAACCAATTAATAATGTGAAACCGATGAAAATAAGGAAGAACGCGCCGCCTCCTCCAATTCCGGCCATATACGGGAACTTCCAAATCGCCCCTAGACCAATTGCTGAACCTGCTGCAGCTAATACGAAACCTAATTTCGATGTCCATTGCTGTGAATTCATCTGTTAATCTCCTCTCTGTCTCTTTTTCTTTGTTACAATTCGGTATTTATATTGTTCTATCCATACTCTTTTCTAATACGTTCACTTCCTTCCTAGTAATAAAAAACGCCCCTACGTAAATACGTAGGGACGACAAAAATATCGCGGTACCACCCTAGTTATGAAGATACACCAAAGTTAGAACCTAAATAAAAAACGCCCCTACGCAAATACGTAGGGACGATAAAATATCGCGGTACCACCCTAGTTATGAAGCCACAACAAAGTAAGACCTAAATAAAAAACGTCCCTACGTAAATACGTAGGGACGATAAATATCGCGGTACCACCCTAGTTGTGAAACAATCTTCACCACTTTATTTGATAACGGTATAAACTACCGTCTTTCATTTCCTCACAACGCGAGATTTATGAAAGATGCTCCAGGACGAACTTCATGAATAATCTATATACTGATTCACACCAACCATCAGCTCTCTGTAATAGGGAGATATTCACTACTATACCCTTTCATTGCCCAAATATTATTTTCCGAATTGATTACTATCATTTTTATCACACATTAAAAATAGTGTCAACTTATATTTTGAATTTTTACGTATTACATTCTATTTGAAAATGTAAAATATGACTTTTAAGTGAATAATATTAGAATATTTATGTTCCATACTATATTAACTACTCTAACAGGTTTATAGTAATATACGATAAACGTAAGACAGCACGAGTAGGAGGAAAGAATTTTGTCTACTTCAAAAGTTTTAAAAGGAACTGCTTTATTAAGCGGCGCGACAATGATTTCACGTATATTAGGTTTTATATACTTCTTCCCTTTTCAACTATTAGTTGGAACGCAAGGGGTTGCTTTATATGGATATGCATACTCTTGGTACGGTATTTTATTAAGCTTTTCAACAGCTGGCATTCCTATTGCCGTCTCCAAATTTGTTGCAAAACATAATGCGCTTGGTGATTATAGTACAAGTAAAAAATTGTATAACTCGAGCGTAAAATTGATGTTGTTTATGGGCTTTTTAGGATTTTTAATTTTATTTATTGGAGCACCGTACATATCACAATTTATTATTCGCTCGAAAACGCCAGATCCACAATTTATTGCCGATGTAACACTTACGATGCGAGCATTAAGTTTCGCACTTATTATCGTACCAGCTATGAGTGTTACGCGCGGTTATTTCCAAGGATTTCAACATATGAAACCTAGTGCTGTGTCTCAAGTAGTAGAACAAATTGCACGCGTTGTTTTCATTTTAGTTGGTAGTTTTATCGCCTCAAAATTATTAAGAGGTTCAGTAGCCTCTTCTGTTGCCGTTGCTACGTTTGGTGCTGTGATCGGGGCACTTGCCAGCGTTTCTATTTTAATGATGTACTGGAAAAAATATAACCGATTAAAACCTCCCGAAGGCGAATTAAAATCAAGGGCATCCAATATTCCGTTAAAAAGTATTTATATAGAATTACTTCGATATGCAATCCCAATTGTCTTTGTCGGTATTGCAATTCCGCTCTATACGTTAGTAGATCAATATACTGTAGCTGATGTCCTTAGAGCAATGGGAGAGCCGTTAGAAACAGCGAATGCAGTGTTCGCTTATATAACGAACTATGCCCAAAAGTTAATTATGATTCCAGCTTCACTTGCAACCGGATTCTCATTAACAATCATTCCGGCTATAACGAAATCTTATACAAGCGGGAAACTAGAAGAATTACAAGAACAAATTTCAAAGATATTCCAAGTATTGTTATTCTTCACCATTCCAGCTGCATTCGGCCTTGCTAGCATCGCTTATGATGCATTCCGCATGGTTTATGTAGATCCTAAAATTGCACTTGATGGATCACAATATTTAATTTCATTTGCACCGTCTGCTATATTAAGTGCGATTTTCACAGTTTCAGCAGCTATTTTACAGGGGATTGATTATCAAAGAAAAACAATGATTGCATTTTCAGTCGGTATTCTCGTTAAGGTTTTAGTGAACACACCGCTCTTACATTTATTCGGTGGACATGGTGCTGTACTTGGAACAATTCTTGGATATCTCGTTTCAAATGTTATTATGCTGTACTGCATCGTTAAGTTTGCGAAATTTAAAATAGGTGAAACAGCAAAAACAGTATTTCTTATTACGATTTACTCAGCAGCAATGTCTGCTGTTGTAATTGCATTAAAAGTAATTTTAAAATGGATCATTCCTGGACAATCTTATATCGAATCACTGCTTATTGTATTTATATGTGGCGCTGTAGGAGGAGTTGTTTACCTTTTATTCGTATTAACAAGTGGGCTTGCTTCACATATTCTTGGTGATCGTATTCAACGTTTACCTGTATTAGGCAAGTTAGTAAAATAAAAAGAAGAGATGTAACTCATTGTTACATCTCTTCTTTTTATTTTACATATTGAATATGTTTTTGTTGTTCAGCAATATGTAATTCTGGAGCATGGTGTTCTACTAAATGTAATACCTCTTTTATTAACATTTCCAACTCCTGTACACTATACTCCGGTTTCTCTATTAACGTATTCGCCATACGCTCATATAAGTTTTCAGGCTTAATACTCATTCGTTTCACTTCAAATCCCACTTAATCCTATTTCTACCCAATAACGCTGAATAATTTCCCCAGTATAAGAAGAAACTACTTCATTTTCTAACACACCGCCAACCTTTTGAATCGTTTTAGCCGAAGCAATATTAACTTTATCGCAAGTTATTAACACTTTCTGCAATCCTAACTTTTGTGCTTCATATAATGCGAGTTTCAATTATTTTGTCGCGTAACCTTGGCGACGTTTATTCGGGTGGACACTGTAACCGATATGACCGCTTTCCAGTAATAATTCTGGATTTAATCGATGTCTAATATTCACAAAACCTATAAGTTCCCCTTTTTCAAAACTTAAAAACTGACTAGATGGTACTCGATTTCCTTGTAAGTTTTCTCCGATTTCTTGTATACGCAATTTTTCAAACCATTCATCAAGAGAATCAAAATTTTGTAGAGAACTACTACCGTATGGTTGTTCATCAGCATGTAAAAATGCCTCTCGATACTCCATGATTTCCCCGTCATATTTATATATTGGTTTTAATAGTTTCATTGCTATTCCCCTCTTTATAACCTAAAACAAACACCTTAATAGTGGCTATTTCACTATTAAGGTGTTCCCTTCGCTTTTATTCAAATAACCCCATACTCAAATAACGCTCACCTGTATCAGGTGCAATACATAAAACTTTTTTACCAGCGCCTAATCGTTTCGCTATCATAATTGCTGCGTAAACAGATGCTCCAGAAGACGGTCCAACTAATAAACCTTCTTGTCTTGCTAAGTTTCTCATTGTCGTTAAAGCCTCTTCGTCTGCAATTTGAATAATTTCGTTATACACTTCTGTATTTAAGTTTTTCGGGATAAATCCTGGACTTGTTCCTACAAGTTTATGAGGACCCGGAACACCACCTGATAAAACAGGTGATCCTTTTGGTTCTACTACTGCAATATATAAGTTTGGTAGTTTCTCTTTTAACGTTTCCCCAGTCCCTGTAATCGTTCCGCCCGTTCCAGCCGTTGCTACAAAAGCATCAAGTTCTCCATCCATTTGTTCATAAATTTCAAGTGCAGTCGTATAACGGTGAATATTCGGGTTTGCTGGATTTTCAAATTGTTGCGGAATAAAACTATTTGGAATTTGCTTTTGTAGTTCTAACGCCTTTGCAATTGCTCCTGGCATTCTTTGTTCTGCCGGTGTTAACACTACTTCTGCTCCGTATGCTTTTAATAAATTTATACGCTCTTTTGACATATTATCTGGCATAATTAAAATCGCTTTATATCCTTTAGCAGCTGCATTCATTGCTAAGCCTATTCCTGTATTTCCACTTGTTGGCTCAATAATTGTATCCCCTGGTTTAATAAGACCATTCTCTTCTGCAACGTGCAGTAAATTATATGCAGCACGGTCTTTCACACTACGTGACGGATTAAACATTTCTAATTTCACATACACATCCGCTGCGTCTTCTGGAATAAATTTTGACAATCGGACAACAGGTGTGTCTCCTATTAATTCTGTAACATTTTCACATAATTTCATAGCGCATCTCCTATTCTATCGTTTTCTTATCACTTGGTAATAACCAAGAAGTAAGTCCAATTAATGGTAGACAACTACATAATAGCATAATGAATTGTAGACTATATATATCAGCCAACTTCCCAAGAACTACAGATCCTAAAGCGCCGAGTCCAAACGCAAGCCCTACAATTAATCCAGATACCATTCCTACTTTTCCAGGAACAAGCTCTTGCGCATAAACAACAATGACACTAAAACTACTTGAACTAATGAAACCGATACATAGAAATAACGGTACAACCCACATCAATGAGACATGTGGTAATAAAAGTGCTAGTGGCGCTGAACCTAGCATTGAAAATACGATGATATTTTTCTTACCAAATCGATCTGCTAACGGTCCACCGAAGAAAGTTCCTAACACACCAGCAATCATAAATGCGAAGACGAAATACTGGGCGTTTTTTATAGATAAACCATAATGCTCTATTAAGTAAAACTGATAGAAATTCCCGATACCAGCACCGTACCAAGAACGTACAAAAGTAAGGAAAACAAGAAGTATAATAACAAATTTAATATGTGTACTGACAATCGCGTTTTCCGCCTCAAGCGCAGCCCTCTTTTTTCTTCTCACAGCACCAGTTGCTAATTCATTCCTATACCAATTAGATACGAAAATTAACAATACAATTCCTACCGCTGCAAATGCGGTAAAACCTAAAGAACCAATTTGACCGAGCGGAACGAAAATTAACGCTGTAAAAATAGGAGCTAGGGAATTCCCTGTATTTCCTCCCACTTGATAAATTGCTTGTGCTAAACCTCTTTTTGCACCGGCTGCCATATAAGCAACTCGGGCACCTTCTGGATGAAAGACTGCGGAACCTAATCCGATAAATAAAACAGAAATAATAACAATAATAAAGTTCGGTGCAAACGCGAGTCCAATCATCCCAAGCATACTCGAAAACATACCGAGCGGTAATAAAAATGGTGACGGCTTCTTATCCGAATACATACCAAAAACCGGTTGCATAATCGATGACGTCATATTTAATGCAAACGCAATCCACCCTACTTGCATATAGGATAAATTCATCGTTTTTTCCAAGATAGGAAACAACGCGGGCACAACTGCTTGCATCGAATCATTTAAAAAATGACCGAAACTAATCGCAAATAGTATTCGATATATCGTCGGTGTTTCTACTGTGTTTTTTTGCGAAACTGCCTGCATATGTGTATTTCTCCTTCCTGTACAAAATATATATTTATTACAGTAGGTGTAATAAATTCTGACTTTTGAAACATTTCTATTCTATACTGGTTTCATTTCTTTTTCCAGAAATATCACTTCTTACATAATATATTTTTTCTATACGTTTTATCGGATTTATTTATAGAAATTTTCTATATTTTCTTTTATACTAAGGCAGAGATGAAGGAAAGGATGACAACTATGAAGAAAAAAACAAAGGGAATCGTTGCACTCTCAATCACATTATCTATGTTTTTAACAGCATGTGGTCAAAAACAAGAGGCAACAACTACTGGAGAAAAGAAAAAAGAATCTTCAAAACAAGTATTAAACATTGTAGAAGCTCGGGAAATTTCTACACTTGATTCATCTATCGCAACCGATGGATTTTCTTACGCTGCTTTAAACAACGTAATGGAAGGATTATATATGCCTGGGCCTGACAATAAACCTGTTCCTGCAGCAGCTGAATCATACAAACTGAGCGAAGACGGAAAAACATATACATTTACATTACACGATTCAAAATGGTCAAATGGCGATCCAGTAACTGCTCATGATTTTGAATATGCATGGAAACGTGCCGTTAATCCAGAAACTGCTTCTGAATACGCTCATATTATGTTTGATATTAAAAATGCTGAAAAAATAAATAAAAAAGAATTGCCAATCGACACATTTGGTGTAAAAGCAATTGACGATAAAACGTTAGAAGTGCAGTTAGAACACCCTGTACCATACTTTTTAGGATTAATGGGATTTGCAACATTTTATCCTCAAAACCAAAAGTTTGTAGAAGCGCAAGGAAAAAATTACGGACTTGAAGCTGCAAATGTGGTTTATAACGGACCGTTCCAATTAAGTGAGTGGAAACATGATACGAGTTACAAAATGACGAAAAACCCGAACTACTGGGATAATAAAAATGTAAAATTGAATGAAATCAATGTAAATATCGTAAAAGATACTTCAACAGCCGTTAATTTATTTGAAAGTAAACAAGTAGACCGAATTACGATTAATTCAGAGTTTGTTGATAAATATCAAAAAGATCCAAGCTTAAAGAAAATGGAACGCCCTTCTGTAACATTTTTCAGATTTAGTCAAAAGAATCCTTTATTAGCAAACAAAAATGCTCGAAAAGCGATTTCGCTTGCTTTTGATAAACAAGGAATCGCAACAACGATTTTAAATAATGGTTCTATACCTGCGAATGCATTCGTTCCAAAAGGATTCGTAAAAGGACCTGACAATAAAGATTTTCGTGCTACAAGTAATGTAAAAATAGAAACAAATGTGAAAGAAGCAAAAACATTATGGGAGACTGCGAAAAAGGAAACAAATGTACAAAACGCTTCTCTTTCAATCATAACTACAGACGAGTCTAACGATAAAAAAATTAGTGAGTTTTTAAAAGGTGAACTGGAGAAAAACTTACCTGGATTAAAAATTACATTACAGCCGCTTCCAGTAAAAGCATTTTTAGATCGTGAAGGAAATGGCGATTTTGAAATTTCACTTTCTACTTGGGGACCAGATTATCCTGATCCTACAACATTTTTAAATATGTTCGTCACAGACGGACCGTTTAATAAGATGAGTTACTCAAACAAACAATACGACGAATTAATTGAGAAAACGAGCTCTACTTTAGTAACTGACTTACCAGCACGTTGGAAAGCGTTCCAAGATGCCGAGAAAATCTTACTTGAAGATGATGCAGCTATCGCTCCAATCTTCCAATCAGGACTTGTATATTTAGAACGTCCAACAGTAAAAGGTGTTGTTGTTCGTCCATTTGCAGGAATTTATTCTTATAAGTCGGCCTCTATTACAGAATAAGAAAAAGGCGATCCTAAAACATATTAGGATCGCCTTTTTTATTAAATTGCAAAACGCTTATATTTTTCGTAATCGCTCGTCTTACATTCTACTTCTAGTTTCGTACCTTCGTTTTCATAACTCGTAGATAGAACGTGCGCATGATTATTGAAATAAGAAACTACCTGTCCTTGATCATATGGAATTAACATCTCACACTTCGTATACTCTTTATAGATGTGTGAGCGAATCATTTTTACAAGTTCTTCAATTCCAACGTGTTTCTTCGCTGATAAATAAACACGGTCTTCTTGTACTTTCGGAATTTCAACATCTACCATATCTGATTTGTTATAAGCATAAATGGTTGGGATATTTTCTACTCCAATTTTCTTTAACGTTTCATTTGTAATATCAATTAATTGTTCATAGTTTGGATTTGCGTAATCTACAACGTGAATAAGTAAATCCGCTTCCGCTACTTCTTCTAACGTTGAACGGAATGCTTTTACAAGATGGTGTGGTAATTTACTTACGAATCCAACTGTATCTGTTAATAAAAATGATTTATTATCTGGTAAATCAATATTTCGTACAGATGTCTCTAATGTCGCAAATAACATATCTTTTTCAAATACTTGTTTTTCTTCTGTACCATTGTAAATCTCAAGCATCGCATTCATCGTCGTTGACTTTCCTGCGTTCGTATAACCTACTAATGCTACAACAGGTACTTCATTTTTCTTACGTTGTTTTCGCTGCGTTTGACGCTGCGCAACAAGAGCTTCTAAATCTTTATTTAACACTGCAATTTGTTCTTCAATTTTACGACGATCTAACTCTAATTTCTTCTCACCGACACCTTTATTTTTCGTGCCAACACCGCCACTCTGTCTTCCTAACGATTCACGAAGACCGATTAAACGAGGCATCATATATTGAAGATGTGCTACTTCTACTTGCAACTGTGCTTCTTTCGTTTTCGCACGTTGCGCAAAAATATCTAAAATTAAAATGGTACGATCAATAACTTTACAATCTAAATCTTCTTCTAAATTTCGAATTTGTGAAGGAGATAATTCATCATTAAAGATTACCATATTCGCATCTACTTCATTTATATAGGCTGCTACTTCTTCAATCTTTCCTTTTCCAATATAATGGGATGGATTTACACGTTGCAAATTTTGCGTCACTTGTCCAATTACCTCTACATCACAAGCTTCTGCAAGATTCGTTAGCTCTTCCATCGAATATGCAAAATCATCCTCATTACCTAAATTCACTCCAACTAAAACTGCTCTTTGTAATAATTCTTCCATATATTTATTCCTCCATTTCGATTACGTAAAATAAAAAACACAGGTCGCTGCCTGTGTTTTCGTAAACGGATAAGGGTTCACCAAAGAAATAGAAGAAAGTTGTGCTTTCATCCTATCTCATAGTCAAAAAGTCCCAAGATTATATACGTATCCACAATAAGTGTTCACCTATACGATCCCATTCTATTTATAAAGGCAAAACAAAAAGAGGGCGTATTCGTCCCTCCCTCTTTTTCACATATAAGCTTAATAAAGGGTTCCTTTAAAATAGGCAGACCAATCCCGTTCACTCTGTACACAGACAGAGCCTTTGAGCGCTATTCAATTATTGGCACAAAGTATTGAGACGTAATCTGATTAAGATCAAAGGAAGCCCCTCCGTTCATTTTAAGTTACATAAAGTGTAGCATAAGTAATTCGCTTTCACAAGATTAAACCACCTATAGAGACAGAAAGAAATTCTTTATATATTTACTTTAATCGTCATTTTTTGCGAGTCCTTCTTACACTAAAAACCACAAAAACTACTATCAGTAACAGACCTACAGAAAGAGTAACAACATGCCACCTTTTAAATCGACTTTCTTCGTCGGAACAGATTCTTTTGCAATTTGACTTAAAACCACTTTGTCCGCTCCTGCCTCATCTAATCTCTTCGTTCCACTACAACTATTTGTGTGTAATTGTTTTTCAGATCCTCTTTGAGAAGAATATACTAAGTACTCTCCTCCTTCCACAAAATGAAACACACAATCACCACCATTTGTATATACAATAATTTGCGAAGAATTTGTCCCTTTCCAAATTTTCTTCACTTCAAATAATACTTCAATTCCACCTCCTTCTTTCCTTCCAACCTCAATTACTTTTCCCTCAAACACTACATCGTTTTTTTGAAAAGCCTCTTCTGCTGATACGTTAATACAATCACAAGCATAAGATTTCTCTGGAAAAATAATAAAAATAAAGCTACAAATAATGACAAAAGGCAACATACGTAAAATTCTTTTCAAGGAGCCCAACTCCCTTCATTATCAATTTTAGAAACTTCTCGTATATTATTTTTACAACACTCGCTAAATTCCTCCATAGTAAGCTAAGTCGTTCAATACACTAAAAATCTATATTGACATTTTTATAACCTGATATTAGTATCAGGTTATAAAATAAAGTTAGGAGCTGTTCCTATGAATTCTAAATCCCGTATTACTGCAATTGGTACTCATGTTCCAGAACAAATATTATCTAATCATGATTTAGAAAAAATGATCGATACGAATGATGAATGGATTGTACAAAGAACAGGAATGAAGGAAAGAAGAATCGCTAGCGAAGAAGAATACTCCTCACACTTAGCCATTAAAGCAATTGAAAATTTATGTACAACATATAAGAAAAACTTAGAAGATGTCGACTGTATCATTGTCGCTACTACTACTGCTGATTACGTTTTCCCTAGTGTTGCTTGCCAAATACAACAATACTTCAACATACCTCATACAATGGCATTTGATTTAAATGCCACTTGCGCAGGTTTCACATATGGCTTGCACGTCGGTAATAGCTTGATTACTTCTGAATCACATAAAAAAGTACTTGTCGTAGCGACAGAGACATTATCAAAAGTTACTGATTACACCGATAGAACGACCTGCATTTTATTTGGCGATGGTGCTGGCGCTATTTTATTAGAAAGAGATGAAAACAAACCGAGCTTTATCGCGTATCACATGGGCACAAGCGGTGACGGCGGAATTCACCTATACAGAACAAATTTATCTACCACTATGAATGGCACACAACTACAAACAAATGAAAAAATCGTGCAAAATGGGAGAGAAGTATATAAATGGGCAACACGTACGGTGCCAGCAGGTATAAAAGAACTATTACATACTGCAAATATGCAAAAAGATGATATAGACTGGCTCATTCCTCATAGCGCTAACTTACGCATGATTGAATCTATTTGTGAAAAATCTCAAATTCCAATACAAAAAACATTAACGAGCGTGGAATATATGGGGAATACATCTTCTGTCTCTATTCCACTCGCTCTAGATTTAGCTAGAAAAGAAGGGAAATTAAATAACGGAGACACACTTTTACTGTACGGATTTGGTGGTGGTCTTACACATTTAGGTCTTATTGTGGAGTGGGATTTAAGTTAAATGCATGAAAAAGAGGTTCTAGTCAATAACTAGAACCTCACTTCAATTTCGTTATCCTTTTCGAGACCATATCACAACAGGAATGAGCATGAAAGCTAACACTCCTCCCGCTAATGACAATGCCGCATAACTAGAATTCGCTACTACCATTCCCGACATCGCTCCACCAGAAGCTCCAGCTAGCGCGACAAATACATCTATTTTCCCTTGTGTTTTTGCACGTGTGGAAGGTATAGTTGCATCAACAATTTGAGCTGTACCACTTATTAAACCGAGGTTCCACCCTAATCCAAGTAAAGAAAGGGCGACGATTAATAATATTAAAGAATCACTCGGTGCTATCGCAGCTATGACACCGGCTGCAAGTAAAATCACTCCTCCAGCTATACTCATCGTAGTTCGGCCAATTTTATCAATTAACATTCCTGTAACGAGAGATGGAAGATACATTGCACCTACATGAAAACCGATTACAAGACCTACTGCACTTAAACCGTGACCGTGATGTCCCATATGAACTGGTGTCATCGTCATAATCGCAACCATCACGATTTGTGTAAGTATCATTACGATTGCTCCAACGGTAATACCACGTTTGTTTTCTTTCGCTTCTTCTGTTACTGGTTGCCCTTTATATGTATGTTCCTGTTTATATGTTTCTATTATGTTAGCAATAATTAACGGATCTGGACGAAGCATGACAAAAAGAAAAAGACCTGCAAGTATAAATGCTGCTGCTGATAATATGAACGGACCTGCAAGTTCAGGAATACCAATCGAATGAGCGAAATTCCCCATTACCCCTACTAAATTTGGTCCTGCAACTGCACCAAAAGTCGTCATTACCATTGTAATACTAACAGCAGTTGCGCGTTGCTTCTTACTCGCTAAATCTGTACCTGCATAACGAGCTTGTAAATTCGTAGCTGTACCTGCACCATATATGAGTAAAGAGACTAGTAAAAGAATAATACTATTTGTTACAGCTGCCAATACAACTCCAATTGCCCCTAGCCCACCTACTCCAAAACCTGTTGCAAGTCCAATCCGGCGTCCATACCGTTGCGAAAGCCTTCCTACTATGAAAGCCGCTAATGCAGACCCTAATGTAAACATAGCTGTCGGTAACCCTGCATATGCATCAGTCCCAAGCATTTGCTGCGCAAGAAGTGCACCTACTGTAATTCCAGCAGCTAATCCCGCCCCGCCAATCATTTGTGAAATGCTGACAATTATTAATGTTCGTTTGTATAATCTTTGTTGCTCTTCTTCCGTATACATACGATTACTTATTAAAACCCCCGCTTTATCTAACAATTCCTCACCTACTTTATATAATAACTCCCCTTTGTTAATGTACTATAATTATTGTGTCCTATTCAATCATTATAGTAGTTGTTACTTTATTTCACTTCATCAAAATATAGATATACCTTCATATATTCAAAAAATTTCCAGAATTTTAACTTTATATTCAGAAAATGATTGATCTTGTTTCCGCGCGATTTTCCCTTTCCTTACTAACAATTCGCATTTTCCAAATAGAAAAACTGCCCCATAATTCGGTTTCACCAATTTACAGGACAGCTCTCACCATGCATTTATGCTTTAACATCTACATTTTGTAAAACTTCAATATCACCTTTCATTTCATAATAATAAGAAGGCAATTCGATACTATACTCTAAGAAATAATCTTCAATTAATGAAATAATAATTTTTAATGTTTTCACACGAGCATACAATTTATCGTTACTTTCGATAATATGCCAATTAGCATTTGGCTTACTTGTTTTTTCAAACATTTCTTCCGTTGCTTCAACATACTCGTCCCATTTTTCACGGTTGCGCCAATCTTCATCTGTAATTTTCCATCTTTTCAAAGGATTATTCTCTCTATCTTTAAACCTCTTTAACTGCTCTTCTTTACTAATATGGTAGAAAAACTTTCCTATTATGTAATGGTCATCCGTTAATAGCTTTTCAAAATCGTTAATCTCATTATACGCTCTCTTCCACTCTTCTTTCGTAGCAAAGCCTTCCACACGTTCAACTAATACACGGCCATACCATGAGCGATCAAAAATAGTAATTTGTCCGTACTGAGGAAGTTTTCGCCAGAAACGTTGCAAATAATGGTAACGTTTCTCATGAGGTGCAGGTGCTCCAATTGGATTTACTTGAAATCCCCGCGGATCAAGATGTTCCGTCACTCGCTTAATTGCTCCACCTTTACCTGCCGCATCCCAACCTTCCATCACGACCATAACCGCAATTTTTTCTTCTTTTAAAATTTGCTGCAACGCTAATAAACGCATTTGATATTTTTCGAGTTTCTTATTGTACTTAGATTTCGATTCAATTTTTTTCGTTAAATCTACTTTAGCAAGATGTCCATTTTCCATAAAACAAATCCCCCTTGTTGTATGACAATGTTATTTTAACATATCCATTGGGATTTTTTTCAAATTAAAAATCATTTCGAAAAACAATCTCTACTCTTCTTTATATCGATAAATTAGTATCATCGATATACTTTTAAGCACACCTATTATTAATTACAAAAACAAAAAAGGAGACTATGCAAAAAAATCTCTACACAGTTTCCTTTTTTGGGATGTATGTCGCTTACTTAGAAAGATGAACAATAAAAATAGGAACTCCACCGATTCACTCATACTATAAACGAATGACAGGAGGAATACCCCCTTCCGGTAAAAAATAAACGACTACTGTAAATCCAATAATTAATATTGAAAATAATGTTATTATAATTCCACCTGGTAGTGTTAGAAAAAGAGTGTTCGGCCTTCTCTTCATAGAGAAAATCATCGAGTATACCCCCAGGAGAAGACTTATTATAGCAATAGTCACATAAGCAACTACTGCATACCATGGATTGAGTTCTAATAAAACACCAGAAATAAATATATACAAAAATAATAGTTGTAGAAAAATACTGCTTCCTATACTTACGAGTTCTTTCAATACATCCTCCCCCCTAAAACCATATGGTATATTATCTCAAAAGGAGAAGATAATAACAAATAAATCCATTAAAGAATGGGAGCTCTCAAAAAATGAAACGAAAAATATTAACTCTCTTTACACTTATATGTTTAGCACTACCAATGCAAGCTAGTGCTTACACATTTCAGTCACTACCAATTGCGTCAAAGTCTAAACAATGGTATATCGAAATTGACAAATCCCATAGCTCAAACAAGCAAGCAATTCAACCAAAACAAGGTGTATACGATACGTATAGTTTACTCGTAAAGAACATCGGTCATGATGTATCAAACGTATCTGTGGAAATACTTGATAACAATCCTACATCTAAAGCTACCTTTAAACCTACTACACCTAATGTAAATGTCTCTAAAAGTCATACAAGCTTTGATTACATGGTATTTCCATTAGATTTTAATAGCCATAATTTTAAAGTTGTGATTACTTGGGAAGAAAAGAATTTCTCTTACAACGGACATCCAGTAAATGAGAGTAAAAAAATGACACAAACATTTGTCTTTAATGATGAATAAGCCCTACTTTCTTTAGGGCTTATTTTTTCTTTTTAAAACCAGATTGTATCGCTACTGTCACTTCTTTTGCGATTTCAAATTCCGTTGCTTCCCTACTAATTTTCCTGTGCCAAATATGTACAGAAGACTTTTCATTATAAAGATGTTTTATTAATATTAATCGATTGTATAATAGATCATTTTCTATATGGGTAGCGATATAGATTGTAAAGTTTTTTGCTTCAAATACTTTTTCTTTCAAAACGTATTTACTTTCCCAATTTTCAATAGTCATATATGTCACCCCACATAATTAATCAAATCGACGAATACTCGGTACAGACAATGCTATTCCAATTGTCGTGATTACTAAAATAGCTAATGTTATAATTGTTACCTCACCACCGATCACATTCGCTAACCACCCTACAACTACATACCCTAATGGCAATAATGCAAATGACCCCAACATATCCAGACTTGCTACTCTTCCAAATGCTTCTTCTGGTACAAGCTCTTGCAAACTCGTTTCCCAAATGAGTCCAAATATCATCATGCCGAATCCTTCAATTGCCATTAAAGCTATTAAACCTGGTGCCCAAGAAACGAAAGGCATGATTAAAAGTGCCATTCCACTTATTAAAACGCCACCATAAGCAAGTAATCCTCTCCTATGCCATTGTTGCTTCCCACCAAAAATGAGCGCGGCAACTACAGCTCCACCACCTGAACAAGCCATGCCTAATCCATATATGTAAGCTTCAAAATGATGATGAATATTAAACAACCATGGAATTAATACGACGATAATACCTGCATAACAAATATTTATGAAAGAAAAAACTAAAATTGTAATCCACAGCCATGGATGACTTTTTAGAACTAAAATACCTTCCGTAAAATCTTTTTTGTAATCAATTTTATTCCTTTCAATCGGTTTTACTTTTTTAAACGTAATGTCTTTTAAAAATAATAAACATAAAAATGATAGCAAATACGTTACGGCGTCTAATCCGAATCCTATCCCAGCTGACGTAACTGAAACGATCAATCCACCGAGTGCTGGTCCAATTAATCGTATGCCTTGATTACTCATTTGTGTTAACGCATTAGCTGCATTTCGAATTTCTGGTACAAATACTTTTGCTCGTACAGCTGAATATGCCGGCTGAAATATCCCTTCCATAAGCCCATATATCGCAACGAGCACATATAATAGTTTAATTGTTAACACGTCCATAAATATAAATGTTGCAAGTAATAGCATTAAGACGCAACGAATGATATCTGTAAATAACATCAATTTCACCCGGTCAATCCGATCTACTACTAATCCAGCAAACGGCAAAGCAAGTATATTAGGAAGCATGTACATTGCCATAGTCATTCCCATTACAATTGTTGAACCAGTTAATGAATACACAACAACTGGTAGAATAACCATCGTTATGGAACTACCTAAGGCCGAAAGTAATTGCCCAATCCATAAAAATTTAAAGTGCCGCGATGCTTTAACCGGAAATAATAATTTCCCCATATACCCCAAACTTTTCTCTCTTTGTATTTCTCCTTGCATCTCCCTCACCTCTTTTTAAAAATACAGAATATTCACTTTAAATTATATATGAAACTAGTAACTTTATGGTAAAATTATCAAAAACATATAGGGAAATATGAATAAAAAAGGTGTTTTCATAAATGAAAACACCTTTTTTATTTATATTTTTAAGTTTTTCTTTAATGTCCAATATTTTTCTTGAGCATTTTCAAATGAGAATTCTACCCAACCGTTTGGATCTTCACGATATACATTTACTTTCGTACCATTTTCTAACTTTCCAACTTCATTTTGTGTAACATTCGGTACACTCTTAATTGGGTTGTTGAACGGGAATGGAACTTGATAATAAGATCCTACTGATTGAACAGTAGCTTTTGCATCTTTTGCATAATCTTTATATGGAATTGCTTCGCTCAATTTCTCTACATTTAATGTATTAGGATTTTTTGGTAGTCGCTTTGCATTTTGATAATCCGCTTTATTGAAAGGCTTAATACGCTCCATAATATTAGCAATTTTCCCAGCCCATTCCATATCTGTTGAATACATAACATTCATTGCTGGTAATGTGTAACCTTTGAAATATCTAGCACCATCTTCTAAATAGTTCTTTTTTACATAATCAGCATTATATGAAATGCTTAGTCCGTAAGATGGTAAGTATTTCGCATGTGCAAATGGATCACGATCATACGCTCTTAAGCCAAATAAATTATGTTTACGATATGCAATTTCTGATTTACCGTAGCCAGATTCTAAGATTGCATGTGCAGCTAAGTATAGTGCGTTCACACCATACTCATTTTGCGCTTTAATAAAATCTTGTCCAATACCAACTAACGGGCTATCTGGATGGTATCGTTTAATATAGTTATCAATTTCTTGCGCTGTTACGTTAGATGGCAATGTAACATCTAGATTAATATACGATGCCATAGCGTTATATAAAAATTGTGCATATTCTTCACGTGTTACAATGCCAGATGGATTAAATGCACCAGCTCCGTTACCCGCCGTAATACCGTTAGATTCTAATGCGCTAATCGCATTACTTGCCCAATGCGTGCTCGGTACATCATTAAACGTATGTTGAGCCTTTATTTTCAATTTAAAAGCATTCTGTATAATTACTGCCATCTCAGCACGAGTTAACGATTCTTTCGGTCTAAACGTCCCTTTGCCATCACCCACAAAGATTCCCATGTCTGTTAAAGCCAAAACTTCTTTTTGGAACATTGTCGTTTCTTCGCTAATATCAGAATATGGGTTTTTGTATTCAAATTTCTCCTCTGGCTTTAATGCACGATACATTAATGCTGCTACTTGTTCACGAGTTACAACATCACCAAAACCAAATTTACCACTATCGTACCCTGCAATAATTCCTTTTGACGTTAAATCAGTAATCGCTTCAATTGACCAATGATCTTTCGGAACATCTGGAAATTCTTTTTCTGCAGCAAACGAAGTTGTTGGAGCCATCACTACTTGCAGTGCGATTGTCACTGCTAACACATTAGAAATAACTTTTTTCATAATTTTTTTAACACGTTATGTATGCTTGTCCCGTGTTAACTTGCCTCCCTTTATAATGAAATTTTCCCTATCAAACTAACAAACTCTTAATTAGTCAATAGTAAAAGTATACGTGATAAAAATAAACTAATCTACCATTATTTTATTAAAAATCAGCATAATACGATATATCTTTTTATTTCAATACAAAATTATATAAACTCATATACAAAGCCCATCTCTATATAGACGATGGGCTTTGCAATCGATGTTTTTATTTCGTTAAACGAGATTTTGAAACGTCAAAACCTTTCCACTCATAATAATCTAAAATACCTTCATAAATTGCCTCAGCAGCTATCTGTCTTCCAGATTCTGAAGCTAACTTCTCATAATCCGCGCTGTTATCTAAAAATGCTAGTTCAGTTAATACTGCAGGCAGCTCATTTTCTCTTAGCACATAATAGTCTTCTGGTTTCACACCACGATCTCTTGTATCTAGAGCTTTAACTAATCTTTTTTGTATTTTATTGGCTAGCATATAACTATCTTTTTCGCGCTCAGTTAATTCTTTCTTTTCTGCCCCTTTATAATAAAAAGTCTCAGTTCCATATCCATCATGATTTTTAGAAGCATTTGCATGAATACTTACAAAAATATCTCCATTATTCTCTTTTGCGAATTCTACACGCTTCTTAAGGTCCTCAGATTGATTTTCACTAAAACGGTTATTTGTTTCACGTGTTAACAACACATGGAATGGAGTATTTTTTTCTAATAAACTCTGCAACCTTTTAGATGTATCTAATACAATATCACTTTCATATAATCCTTTTGTTGCCTTCCCAGGATCTTTTCCTCCATGACCGGGATCAATAATAACTACCTTTTCAACTAAAGGATTTCCAACTTTAAGTGAGTCCGACTTTGCAATAAATTGAGCTGCCTCTGCTTTAGTTAACGTTTTTTCCGGAGCCCATTGCCCATCAATACCAACAGAAATCCCTAATTCAACTAGAATATTAGCTTTCGCTTTCCCCCAGCTTTTTTCTAAATCACTGAATTTAGTTGCTGGAGTGCCGTTTACTTTAGAATCTAATTTGAAAGCTTCTACAAGTAGAGATGCCATTGAAACACGATTGATTTTTCCATCTGGATCGAATGTACCATTATCTTTACCTTTAACAACGCCAGCTTTTTCTACAGCTGCGATGATTGGAGTAGCCCAATGTTTTTGAGCATCAGGGTAAGATGGTTTAGCATTTGAATTGATTGGTAAGTTCAAAATTTTGGCAATCATTGTAGCTGCTTCTGCACGCGTGATTTCTCTTTCAGGCTCGAACATTCCTTTATCATTACCTTTAACTGCACCTTTCTCCACTAAATAGTAAATAGAATCTTCTGCCCAGTGCTTCGATGGAACATCTGGAAATGTTTTTGTTTGTGCGAAACTGCTAGATGAATATGATAATAGACTGGCTGCTAATAATCCTGCTGCGATTATTCTATTTTTCATAGAATATATTCTCCTCTCAAGTACAATGTTTTTATGTAACAGACTAATTATAGTTCTGAAAATTATTAATAGTCAATCGTAATTTGTATAATTTTGTCTTATTATTGTATTTTTTGGAACAAATACAATAATAAGATGCTCATTTTATAGAAGGAGAGATTCATATGAATACTAATTGGAAAAGTATCGAACACCGTATTTATACAATGTGTATGATTCAGCATAATAACGAAGTATTACTCATGCATAAAAAGCTTGGAATCTCTCCAAGCTTTTCTTACTGCTTCACTATTTTCTTAATCTCATAATTAATTTCTAAAAACTTAACTCCAAATATCCACATTTCATGGTTAGCTGTTAACATTTGATTTTCTTTCTCTTTTATAATAAAAGTCTCTGCTAATGGTAAACGTACTGTAAAGTAGCGAGTATGTAAGTAAATTCCTTCATCCCCCTTACTATTTCCCCTTAACTTACTAGTAATCATTAAATCATTTCTATCATTACATAATTTCAAAATACCCGTCATATTCGAATAAGGTAAAGGCAATGCGATATTCATATATGTATCGTTCTTATATGTATGAATTGAATACAGAGCTAAAAAAATAGATTCCCCAGCTTCATTTTTTCTTAGCCAAGCTCTTACATTTTCTCTGCCGTCTTTCTCATCAATTACACCAATGATAGCGCCGTGCATTGTTTCCCACTTTCCACCCATTCCTAAATGTATTTGTCCTATATGCTTACTCATTTTCTCATAACAAAATGCAAATGGGCGGAACCAACGAGTCCATTTAATATGCGATTGTAACTCATACTCTTTTGTATTTTCATAAAAATGAATAATGCTTAAAGGAACCTTAGTCGTGTCAAATGACTCACTATGAAAAACATTCATTTTATCAACTAGACCGTTGTATTCGTTAGTATCTACTAAATGTTTGCTATGTAAAAATGCTTCACCAATTTTTACATTTCCTCTTAATTTGCTCATTCGTTTCCCGTAATATTTATAATTCGGAGCACTCTTTTCAATCATCCAACCGATAAATGTTGGCAACGCTACTCCAATTCCATTGACAACACCATGAATCCAAACCATTTGAGCAATTGTAATCGTCATTACTTGTTTCAAATTCCCGTATGAATATATGAGCGAGAACATAATTGTAACCATGAGTGTACTAGACGAAACGATTAGAAGAATCTTTGCACTGATAGCATTAAATTTCGCTTTCCACACATAAATCCCATATACATAAATCGCACATAAATATATGAACACCGCAAAAAATTCAAATATCCTCGAGTATGTAATCCCTATCGCAACTGTCATAGGGGAAATGACTATGATAAACATAATTACATCATATACTTTACTTCTCTTTTCTCTTTTCCTCCCTATTAAACCAGCTGATAACGGCAATAGAAACGCCGAATAATGAAAATGTGCAGCTGTGAGTAAAACAATGTCAGAACTAAAGTGCATAATGGAAAGCTTTGCTACTGAAGCAAAAAACCAAAATCCACCTAAAAATAAGTAAATAAATGCACTATCTATAGCTGTTTCTTCTAATGGCTTCCATCCTCTTTCTAACAACCTATTAACACCAAACAATGCAATGATTCCTGTATATATAAACCAAATTAGCGCAAAGAAAAAGTGATTTGTTACGAAAGCTAACATGGCACTAATTGCTGCGAGTGGATATACAAACGATACCAACTTATAAAATAATAAATACGATCCATCTCTTGTTCTTTTATCAATAATACAAAAAGACATCGGTATAAATAATAAAACAGATAATAATATAATTGCTTCAACAGGATTTATATGTGGCCTCTCACATATTAGAAAAATAATATAACAAGCAAGCCCAAATACTATATTTTTCATATCTTTTATTTCCTTTCCACAAAGGTTCCCTTATATGAAAATAGTGAGCCTATTAACGGATTTCGTACTTGTACATGAATTCGAAAGCACTGTTTTGTTTCATCATAACTTTCTACAATGTTGGCCTCTCCGTATAAGAATCTAGGTAACGGGATTTTTCTTCTAAACATGTAAAACCATTGTTTCTTTGAAGAAATATGCATCGCCCCCATCTCATCAATATGAAAATTTAGTGTAGAAACAAGTATGTGTGGTTCACCAAAATAATCTACAATTTCATTTTCATCGAATTTCATTACCGCATTAAAATATCTTTTCTTATTACGAAAGTAAAAAGTACGATTCCACCGCACAAGTTCATTTCCATGTTCATCTCGCTCAGCAGTATTATGTATCGTAAATGGAACTTCCTTTCCCCGCTCTGAGAAAAACATTCGAAACTTCGATGCAATTTTCAATATCAATTTAACAAAAAAAGAGCCACCGTAAATTTCATCCATCTTTCCTTCCCCTGTAAAACTATTTTCTTCTGTAATCGCATACCGCTTCTGTAATTCTGGATGCAGTTTTTTATAGGTATCCCCTAATAATCGCTCATAAATATTAACCATACACTTATCCCTTTCTCGTCCTCTTGCAATTTTTTGCACTTGGCAAATCAAAGCTATTTATATAACCGACAATTGATAATCCTATTAGAAGGATATTTAATGTAATTGGATTAAACGGCTCTGTAAAGCTTGTTATATTCGTAAAACCTGCTGCTATTGTTAAGACTATTAACATAAAAATATGTAATATAAATAATTTTCGTTTTGGAAGTGGCAATAGCCATATGACACCAAAAATAATTTCTGACCACCCAATTATTTTAAGAGCCAAAATACTATTTTCAGTTGAACCGATCATCACAGAAAGCATCTTCACCTCTTCTGGATGAGTGAAAATTATTTTCGGAAAGCTTCCTTGATACACCCATACAAAAGCAAATAAAAAACAAACGAGCCAATACGTAATCGTTCTTTTAATTAGCAAACTAGGATGAAGCCCCTTTTCTAACCATAATTTGAGGGCATCAAAGCTCCAAGCAGTCGCCCATCCTAATAAAGGTCGAAAAATATATGAATCAATTACATTTCCTATACGACAAAATCTCGTGTCATAATCATATTGCGTTTCAAAATGAATGTATTCTTTATTCGGTGTATACTTCCAATAACCACGCCCTATTTAAATAAGTGATAATTGATTGTCAGTCCAAAATTTTAAAGATGAAATCCGTTCTCCAGTTTCTCTTCTAATTTCACCTATTGATTCCCCTTCTCCAGCTATTTCAAGTCCAAATCCAATCTTTGTTTTATATAAAAACTGCTGCGGTTCTCCTTCTTTTTTCTCTAAATACGAAATTTCAGTAAAGCGAGCATCCCACTCTGTATGTATGTCTGGTTCTTGCGTATATTTCCATAGTTTTTCCATTGTTGTTTCCATTTCTATTGAAACATAAATAGGGTTTTTCCTTTGCATTCTCCCACCTCCAGTGCACTATATTTTTAATGTACATGCAATGAATTTATTTTGCTACATTTTTCACAAACTTTTTCACCTAAAGAAAGAATTTTTAAAAAATATATAAAACACTTGATTCCCTGAAAAATTTAAATTATTATAAAACAAATGTTACCAACAACTTCATAATTCAAACACTCTCGCCTAAAACGTGAGATAGAGGTTGCAATACTTATAAGTATTCTAATGGAGACAAAGAGATGTCTATGAAATTAGATGAAAGGAAGTATTGCCGAAATCGATAAATTTCTCTGTATTTATCGATTGGGGCTGTTTTCGAATAGAAACAGAACTGTCATATGTACCGATGTGTACGTATGAAGAGCTATCTACAAAAAAGAGATATCATTTTTATGATATTCCTTTTTTGGCGGTTTTTTTATTAGCTCCGTTTTCTGTTTCCCTTTTCCTGTAACAGCACCATCCTCACTTATTTGAGATGGTGTTTTTTGTTTTTCTCTCTGGTAACTACAGGAATATTGGGATTTGTATATGTCCTAATTCATTCTTAAAAATGGACGAAAGAAGGAATTTGTAATGGAAACAATTGTTCAAAAATTTGGCGGCACTTCTGTTGGAAGCACCGAACGTATTCAACATGTAGCAAATTTAATTATTGAGGAATATGAACGAGGTCATGGCGTTGTCTCTGTCGTTTCAGCAATGGGAAAAAGCACGGATGAACTTGTCGCACTCGCTAGTGCTATTACGGAAAACCCAAGTAAACGTGAAATGGACATGCTTCTATCTACAGGAGAACAAGTAACTATTTCATTATTAACAATGGCACTACAAACAAAAGGTTATAACGCAATTTCATTAACAGGATGGCAAGCTGGTATTACGACAGAATCTGTACATAGTAGTGCACGGATTACTGATATTACTACAAATCGTATTCAATCTTATCTTGCTGAAGGCACGATTGTTATCGTGGCTGGTTTCCAAGGAATTAGTGAAGAAAATGAAATTACAACACTTGGACGCGGTGGTTCTGATACGACTACTGTCGCATTAGCGGCAGCATTAAAAGCAAAAAAATGTGATATTTATACAGATGTGACAGGCGTATACACGACGGACCCGCGAGTTGTAAAAGACGCTTACAAATTAGACGAAATTTCTTATGACGAAATGTTAGAACTTGCAAATCTCGGTGCCGGTGTATTACATCCACGTGCTGTTGAATTTGCTAAAAATCATAATGTCGTGTTAGAAGTTCGCTCAAGTATGGAACAAAAAAACGGAACAATTGTAAAAGGAGAATGTAACATGGAACAACAATCAATCGTTAAAGGTATTGCATTTGAAGATAATATTACACGTGTCACAATTAAAGGATTGGAACAAGGCTCACTTTCAACTGTGTTTTCCACATTAGCAGCAGCACACATTAATGTAGATATTATTATTCAAAGCATTACAAATGAAGGAACTGTTCATCTCTCTTTCTCTATTCACTCTAATGATTTAAGAGAGACTTTAGAAGTGTTAGAACAAAATCAAGAAACTCTTCACTATGAATCTGTAGAATATGAAAATCATTTAGCGAAAGTATCCATTGTAGGATCTGGTATGGTATCTAATCCAGGTGTTGCTGCAAATATGTTCACTACTTTAAAAGAAGAAAATATTCATATTAAAATGGTAAGTACATCGGAAATTAAAGTATCAGTTGTCATTGATCGCATTCACTTAGTAGATGGTGTTGAAGCACTACATCAATCATTTATGGCAAAAATTGAGCCTTTAGTGCAGATGAGTTAATTTCTACTAGGAAAACTTAAAACAAATTATATGAATCTAGTTCCTTCCTATATAAATACAAGGCTGTCTACATGGATTTCAACACTCTATGTAGGCAGCTTTTTTCTTGTTATCATCATTCCCTTTCCTAGGAAATATAACTGACTTTTCTAACTTTTATTATATAAACTCTTAACAACTCATTTACACAAAAAGGGAGAGTAGCTCTATTCCTGAGCTACTCTCCCTTATAATTCCATTAAAACAGATGAATGTTTTCTTTCTTACAAGCTTCACGTAAATCGTCAGGCCATACAGAAGATTGAACTTCACCGATATGTGCTTTACGTAAGAAGTACATACACATTCTTGATTGCCCGATACCACCACCGATTGTTAATGGTAATACGTCTTCTAAAATTCCTTTATGGAAATCGTACTCACGTTTGAAGTCTTCACCTGTTTTCGTTAACTGCTCATCAAGTGATTTACTATCAACACGAATTCCCATTGATGATAATTCGAATGAAGCTTGTAGTACTGGGTGCCAGAATAAAATATCACCGTTTAATTTCCAATCATCATAATCAGCTGCGCGTCCATCGTGTCTTTCACCCGAACGAAGTGCATCACCAATTCCAATAATAAAGACTGCACCATGTTCTTTCGCAATTGCATGTTCACGATCTTTCGGAGTTAATTCTGGATATTTATCTTCTAATTCTTGAGAAGTAACGAAAACAATTTCTTCTGGTAAATACTTTCCAAGGAACGGATATTTTTCAAATAAGTGATCTTCTAAATCTTTGAATATTCCATAAATTGTTTGTACTGTTTTTTGTAAGTAATCTACAGTACGCCATTCTTTTTGAACGATTTTCTCCCAATCCCATTGGTCAACGTAAATAGAATGGGTTGCATCAAGTTCTTCATCACGACGAATTGCGTTCATGTTTGTATATAAACCTTCACCAGCTTCATATCCGTATTCATGTAATGCGAATCTTTTCCACTTCGCCAGTGAATGAACAATTTCTAACTCTTCTCCTGAATGTAACATATCAAATTCAATTGGACGTTCTACACCGTTTAGGTGATCGTTTAAACCTGATTTTTTTGTTACGAATAATGGTGCAGATACGCGGAATAGTTCAAGACGTTTTGCTAATTGATCTTCAAAAAATGTTTTAACTTCTTTAATTGCGATTTGAGTCTCTCTTACTGTCATTAATGATTGATACATGGTGGTTTCCCCCTAAAATGTTTGGATGTTGTGAAAAGAAGCCATCAAAAAAAGCCCTTCTTTCCCAAAAAAACTGGGACGAAAGGCTTTGGTTCCGCGGTACCACCCAAATTAGCAACAGAGGTTGCTCACTTATACAGTACGGAGATGGAATATCTCGATACTGTTCTTCTTGTAACGGCGAAGTTCCCGGCTAAGTCTACTTTCCTATAAAGGATTTCGGTTAGCAACTCCAGGAGGTTCTTCATAATAGGCTTCGTATCAGGCTCACACCACCCCTGACTCGCTTAGACTACGTCCTACTACTACTCGTCCTTTCATAGTCGTTTTGTTGTCACATCTCTGAAACATTTTATTAATGATTATTCTATACAAAAAATAAAGAAAGTCAACAAAAATTTTCAAAATATTTTTCAATTCTTTATTTTACGGCTTTATTGATTGTTTTTAATATAGCCTCTTTATTTCTTTTGTCTCGTCAACCCAAAAAAAGTTTCACTAATCGATACTAACGTATACACAACAAGTAATGTAATTGTTCGAAAGATAGAATCCGCAGTATTTCTTATTATTTTCATTTTCTTTGTAATTCCTTTCAGTTTACTTGCAAATTCATGATATACTATAGCATTCAAGCAGTTTGTTTTCACTTAAAGCAAACATAGTCATTTATAAAGAGTATTTTCTAAATCATTGACTATTATCAAACAAGATTTTTTATATAACGGAGTGATCATATGAGCAAAACGAAAGCAAAACCGAAAAAAGGCGTAGGACAAGGTACAGGAAGTAAAGGCTGGAACCGCTGGCAATCAAGTGCAAAGAAAAAGAAAGCTGCAAAGCCATACAAAAGTAAAGGTACAAAGAAATAATTGAAATAACATTTGATTTCTTTACTTTGTACAAAACAAAAGTTAATTATTACAACAAAAAGCTATGCCCTTATACATTTGAAGGCATAGCTTTTTATATTAAATCATAAGAATATCTCGTATTTCTTCCTCCGTAATAGAAGATAGTTTTTCTTCTCCCGGCTCAATTACTTCAGCAATTAAATTTTTCTTACTCTCTTGCAATTCATGCATCTTTTCCTCAATTGTTCCGTGAGATACTAACTTTATAACTTGTACCGTATTTTTTTGTCCCATTCTATAAGCCCTATCCGCCGCTTGTTGCTCGACCGCTGGATTCCACCATAAATCGTATAATATGACCGTATCTGCTCCAGTCAAATTAAGACCTGTACCACCCGCTTTTAAGGAAATAAGAAATAGATCTCCTTCTCCTTCGTTAAACTGATTACATAACTCTACACGCTCTTGCGCTGGTGTACTCCCGTCCAAATAAAAGTATGGAATAGCTTGACGATTTAACTCTCGTCCAATAATAGAAAGCATCTTCGTAAATTGAGAAAAGATTAAAATTCTCTTACCAGTACTTCTACATTCCTCTAAAATCTCTAACAGTTGTTCAAATTTAGCTGAACTACCTTTGTAATCATCAACAAATAAAGCAGGATGACAACAAATTTGTCGTAATCTCGTTAAACCAGCTAAAATTCTAATTTTATTTTTACGTAACGTATCTTTATCTAAATGTTTTAACGTTTCTTCTCTTAACTTCGATAAATAAGCAGCATATAGCCTTTTCTGATCTGGTAATAACTCCGATGACTGTAAATGCTCTATTTTATCTGGCAACTCATTTAATACGTCTTCTTTTAATCTTCTTAATACGAATGGTTTTACTCGCTTCGCTATATCTTCACGCCTTAAATCACCGAATTCTTTTCTTCCTGGTAGTAGTTCCGGAAATACGACGTGGAAGATAGACCATAGCTCTTCTAATGAATTTTCTACAGGCGTTCCCGTTAGTCCGAAACGATATTCAGCTTGAATTGTTTTCACAGCTCTTGCAGTTTGCGTTGTAGGGTTTTTAAACGCCTGTGCTTCATCAAGAAATAGTGTATGAAACGGCCTTGCATACGATCTTATATCTCTTCTCAGTAATGGATATGACGTAATTACGACATCAAATCCCCCTACATCTTTTAAGATTTTTCGCCGTTCTGTCTGATTTCCATCGGCAATAACAGCTCTAATATGCGGGGCGAATTTTTTCAATTCACTAAGCCAATTGTAAACAAGCGAAGACGGTGAAACGACTAATATAGGCAGCTTCTTCTCTCGAATTTCAGGCAAAACAGAATCTATAAAAGCAATACTTTGCAACGTTTTTCCAAGTCCCATATCGTCCGCTAAAATGCCTCCAAAACGGTAATGAGCAAGTGTTTTCATCCATTCGAATCCATATACTTGATACTCTCTCATTACAGCATGTAAAGTTTGCGGCACTGTAAACTTTAATTTTTTCGGATTTTGAATGCTTTCAACTAAATCTTGAACAGACTCATCTAAGCTTAAAACATTACCTTCATGAAGTCCGTTCATCCATTTCACACTCCGAATAAGCGGAACATTCACTTCTTCCCCATGTAAAAATTCTTTTCGAATACCTGATTCTTTTATAAATTGATTAATTTCATTAAACTCTTTACTCTCTAATGATAATAAAGAACCGTTCGCTAATCGGTAATATTTACGTTTCTCTTCAAGAGCCGCTAATACCCCTTTAATTTCTGCTTCCGGTATTCCTTTTATATCAAAACGAAATGACAACCAATCAATTCTTTCTTTTCTTCTCACCCTAATAAGAGGAGCCGTATCCCCTTTATGAATACGTAATTTGATTGCTGTCGTCGCATAAATATCTACTAAACCTTTTAACGTTGGAACGACGTGATATAAAAAGTTATACTCCGCTTCTTCATTATGCATAAAATAACCGCCTTCTGTTTTCGCAAAGGCACTTTCACTCATAATCTCTAAAATCTTTTTTTCCTTTTTCTCATCACGATTAAAAACAGAAGGCTGTCCGTCTTGTTCTAGCGGATTAATTACGACATTTCCATAGTGGAATTCGAGACCTGCTAATAGGCGATTTTTCACGCGATCTAAATACAGTTTTGCTTTTAAATACGGCGTTTCAACACGATCTGATATTACTTCATCAATTTTTACAGTACCAAGCTTCATTAATCCTGGCACAACCTTCGCTACGAAATGTTCTATCTTATTTTGAGGAATATAAAACTGATTGTTATTTGCACGATTCATCATCTTTTGTAATTCAATAAGCCTCATACACTCTTCCATATGTAAATGATATAATTTCCCGTCATAAAGTGCATTGTTATACATCTCCATCACTTGCACACGGTTGAGACCATCTATATGAAGTGTAAATCCACCATTATTCCCTTTCGTAAACTCAAAATGTAATGGCAACAACCCTTTAGAAACTTGTAAACCATGAAATAGTTGTTCATGGTGTTTTAGCTGTACATACTCAACTTTAGAAAGTAAAGAAAGCATATTATTCCATGAAGCTGGCGGTATGAGCATCATACTTTCATCTTGGTTTACATGACCTTCTAATGCATCTTCATACATTTTTTCGTTATGATAGATTTTAATAAGTTGTTGAATAATTGCATCCGTCTCCTGTTTAAGACTATGTACATCTGGTGTATATGTAAATTCATTGGAGCATTGAAAAAGTTCTCTTTTCTCCACTTGAGAAAGAAATTCTCTAATATGATTTACAACATACAGTTTGGCAAGTTTCAACTGAACTCCAAGAAGAGCCCCGCCACTTTTCATAGCTACCGGTGTACATATAAACGCAACATCTAATATTTCACGTGTATCAAAACGATGTTGTTTACTTTTTGGCTTCAGTGGTTTATCTGTAAACAACTGAAACATCCCACTTGTTAACTGATCATTTTCATTCTTAATCGTTTGCTGATCATAGTTTATATACAATAAAACAGCAGCAACATGTTGACAGTACGTTTGAAAAGAAGCTAACGAAGGGCAACTACATTTCGCAACTATATCTCCTTTTTTAGCTTTTTCGACTGTAACATGGAAATCTTCATTCCCTTTTACCGTTGCTTCGTAACTTTCTTTATTTTCATCATAATGATTTATTACCACTTTATTTGATTTATAATAAGCTTCGCCTCTTTTATATGAGGTTTCTCCGCATACTTCTTTAATAATCGATTTATTTAATGTAAAACTCATTCTTTTGACACTTCCTTAATGTAAAACCAGTTTCTCTTATTTAACATTTTACATGCTCTATAGGAAAATATAAAATATAGAATTAATAAAAAAAGATGCTTACTTAAAAGCATCTTTTACTCTATCTCCATCAACCGTTTTGCTTCAAAATACAACACTTGAATAAACTTTTTCGTATTAATGCGTGTCTGTCCAGTAGCCGCCACTTCTTCTCGTGTCATTTCTGTCATCCGTTTTCTAACTACGGTAAAATCAAAAAATTTCGGCGCATAGCTTTCAAATTTCGGATTCGAAAAGTCTGTTAATCCAAGAGAAGCTAAGTGATTTAACGACTGATAAATCGCTCTGCGTACCCTTTGTTCGGATGCCTTTCTCTCTTTATCAATATCTACATCTGAAGCCATATTTTCTAATTTCCTTATCGTTATATGGTGGAAAATATCTTTCAATGCTGGAAATCCAAATTCAAATGTTTGATCTTTTTCTTGTCCATATAAGTACTCCAACATACTAAGTAAATCTTTACTTCCATTTTCTCCCGCAATACCGAGTTCTGATAGTAAGAAACGCCCTGAATCTGCTATCTTTTTCTCTTCTTGCACCGGTTCGCTACGCATTTGTGGATTTTCCCACTGAAACACGTTATTCAATGATTTTTGAATATCATGTATAGAACGTTCTAAGCGAATCGGTTCCATTACTTTTCGTACGACAGATTCAACTTCAATTTTATTGAGTGGTTTCGTAATATAATACTCCACGCCAAGTGTATACGCTTCACCGATGAGCTGCTTCGATTCAACTTGAGAAATCATAATGATTTTCCCAGTAAAAGAAGACGCTATGTGACGAACAGTCTCAATACCATCTCTCATCGGCATGAGTAAATCAATAAACAAAATATCTACTTTTTTATAATTTAACTGTTCCGCTTCAATAAATGCTCCATCTTCCGATTCTCCGATGACTTCCCCAAGGTCTCCATCTTCAATAATTTGCGAAAGCATTGAACGGAAAACTTCATCATCATCTACGATATAATAAAACAAATCTATTCCCCTTCCCGCTTTAAACTATCCTCTGGTAAACAAACGAGAAACTTACACCCTCTTCCCGTTTCTCGGTCGTCTAAGCTCACTTCTCCGCCAAGCTCTTTTACCATTTCATTTATGTATGAAAGTCCGATACCGGTTGACGGTGTCCCTGTTTGATCATACTTTGAAGTAAACCCTGGTTTAAATACTAACTTTTTATACTTTTGTGCAATACCTGGACCATCATCAATTACTTCAAAATATATATATTTATCTCGTTTATATAACTTAATAATAATGAAACCCCTACCTTCAATTGCTTCCACTGCATTTGCAACTAAGTTATTAAAAATTGATAACACAGTATATACATGATATGCAGCATGATCACCTTCTATATGTTTAGAAAAACGTATATCTTTTTCTAGCATTTCAGCATATTTCTCATTTATTCTTACAATCATTTCTGTAAGCTCATGTCCCTCTACATACTCAGCCATATTTTTATCTAATAACAGTTTAGATAATCCTGCAAATATTCTTTGGTTATCTTTTTTTATTTCGTGCACTTCTCCTGCTATTTTCAATGCTGTTTTACTATTTGAATCATCGTTCAATTGTAAATTCCGATACAATTGATATGCTTCTTGTGTAATTAACTCCGCATTTTGCAACGTTTTTTTCAAATGAACAGATTCCACATATAAATTTGAAAGATGCATGAACATTTTTTCATTTTCTTTTCTCACTTGAGATTCTTTTAATTTCGTTTCATATAAATTCATCATATTTAAAAAACCAAGCGCAAAGAAACTACGAAAAATAGCGATAATAATTAGTTTATTTACTTCAGAAACTGTTATTGTTGTATCGAGCACTATCATATGATAAAACGCAAGTTCTGACATACTTGCAATAATTTCAATTGAAATACCAAGGCACCCAATAACGATTGGCTTCTGATGGAACTTATTCACCCTACAAAGCGAAAAAAGACTTCCATAAATAAAATAATAAAAGAATACAGGATAGCGCAAATAAAATGATTCTGTCATATGAAAAGAGCCTTGCAATACCCAGTCAAGACATACCCTAAATAAAACTACAGATATACCGACAAGAATACCTGCAACTGCCGCTGGTATTCTTCTTAAAAATAGTAATAAAAAGAAGAATAACGGCGTTCCGAAGCTAACACGAAACGTATCGTTAAAAGGATGAAAATTCAGCTCTCCAGCAATCGGAACAACAACCATTAAAATAATTAATAAAGAAACATCTTTCTTCCATAATTGACTCCAATTCAAAAGTGCCACTTCCTATGTATTTTTTCAAAAGCGAATCAATAAAGCCCGCTTATTATTATAAACGGGCTTTATTTCTATATTCTAACCTTTTCTACCGCTTTTATTTGGCGATACTCTGGTTCCCATATTGCTTCTTTCACTGCAATCTTAATATCGTTATCACTTAAGTTCTCTCTAGCAACATCTTCTGCAACTGCAACTTTCGCTACTTCAATTGCGACCATTTCAGAAATATGACGTAATTCTTCAACTTCTGGTAAAATAGGTGCTCCTGGCTTACTCGTATCTACCATGCTTGCAACTGCTTCAGCAGCCGCTGCGAACATTCCGTCTGTCATGACGCTTGCACGAACAACAATTGTTCCAAGGCCAAGTCCTGGGAAAATAAGTGCATTGTTTGACTGCCCAATTACATACGTTACACCATTGTACGTAACTGGTTCAAATGGACTTCCTGTTGCAACTAACGCTCTTCCTTCTGTCCACTCGATTAAATCTACTGGTTTCGCTTCAGCAAGTGGTGTTGGATTCGACATTGGTAAAATAATTGGTCTTTCTACGTGAGAAGCCATTTCTTTAATGATGTCCTCTTTAAACGCACCCGCAACAGTAGATGTACCAATTAAAATCGTCGGTTTTACATGTTTTACAACTTCAGCAAGTCCGATTACATCATTTTGTTTCCACTCACTTACTTCAGCTTCTTTTCTTGCATATGGAATTTGGAAATCAAGAAGATCCTCCATATTATCTGTAATTAATCCGTTACGGTCAATACACCAGAAACGCTCATGTGCTTCTTGCTCAGATAATCCCGCACGAACCATCGCATCTCTCACTTGATCTGCGATACCGATTCCAGCCGTACCAGCACCAAATACAACAACGCGGTGTTCGCTTAATGGTACACCAGAAACTTTCACAGCCGATAACACTGCAGCAAGTGAAACTGCTCCTGTACCTTGAATATCATCATTAAATGTACAAATGTCATGACGGTATTTATCTAATATTTTTCGTGCATTACGAGAACTAAAGTCCTCCCAATGTAAAAGTGCTTTCGGGAACTTATTACCTACAGCTTGTACAAATGTATCAATAAACTCATCGTAAGCCTCACCTGTTACACGTGGGTGACGATTTCCAATATAAAATGGATTATTTAATAGTTCTTCACGATTTGTACCTACATCTAAAATTACCGGTAATACGCGACTAGGATCGATTCCAACTGCAGCCGTATAAACTGCTAATTTTCCGATTGCGATGTTAATACCACCAACACCCCAGTCACCAATTCCTAATATGCCTTCTCCATCGGTTACAACGACTAAATCAATATTTTCTGCTGTTGCACCCATATTTGCAAATGCTTCTTCAATACTTGATGGATCATCAATTGATAAATAAACACCACGTGGTTTACGATATTCATGACTATATCTTTGAATTGCTACACCGACAGTTGGTGTATATACAATCGGTAACATTTCACGTAAATGATCTGTTAATATACGATAAAATAACACTTCATTTCGATCATGTAACGCAGTTAAGTATACATTCTTTAATAAATCATCCGGCTGAGAACAAAATTGTTCGTATGCTCGGCGTGCTTGTTCATCTAACGTTAAAACCGCTGGTGGTAATAACCCTTTTAAACCTAATTCTTCTCTTTCTTCTTGTGTGAAAGCTACCCCTTTATTTAAAAGTGGTGTTGATAGTACTTCTACTCCTCTTAATGTCGTTTCTAATGAACCATTAGAAGCCACTGTAAACTTACTCATAACATCCCTACCTCTATTCATATATAGCATTTCTATATTGTAAACAAAAAAGAGGGGCTTGTCCCCCCCTCTTCTTTTAATTTTTCTTTAAAAGAGTTGCTCCTGCAATCCCTGGATGTGTCATTTCGAATGGATCTAGAATTAACTCTAATTCTTCTTGTGACAATACACCATTTTTCACACAAAGTTCTCGAACGGATTGGCCTGTTGCAATTGCTTCTTTTGCAACGCGAGCTGCTGCTTCATAACCGATATGAGGGTTCACGGCTGTAATAATTCCTACACTCTTCTCAACATACTCTTTTAAGCGCTCTTCATTCGCTTCGATTCCTTTTAGACAATTATCTGTAAAGGCACGGAAACCGTTATTCATAATGCTAATAGATTGAAGCAAGTTGAAAACAAGTACTGGTTCCATAACGTTTAACTCTAACTGTCCTGCTTCTGATGCAAGGCAAATTGTATGATCGTTACCAATTACTTGGAACGCAATTTGATTAATTACTTCTGGCATAACAGGGTTTACTTTCCCTGGCATAATAGAAGAACCTGGTTGACGAGCTGGTAACATAATTTCCGCTAAACCAACACGTGGACCTGATGCCATTAAGCGAAGATCATTCGCAATTTTAGACATATTCATCATACATACTTTTAGTGCTGCAGATACTTCAGTATAAGCATCCGTATTTTGCGTTGCATCTACTAAATCTTCTGCACCAACGAGTGGTAATTCACTAATTGTAGCAAGATGTTTTACAACTGCTTCAATATACTCTGGATCTGCATTTAAGCCTGTACCAACTGCAGTTGCTCCCATGTTTACTTCATATAAGTGTTGACGTGATTGCTTAATACGTTTCATATCACGTTCCAGTACGCGAGCATATGCTTTAAATTCTTGTCCAAGACGAATTGGCACAGCATCTTGTAAATGTGTACGACCCATTTTAATAACATGGTCGAATTGTTCTGCTTTTAATTCAAATACATCGTGCATATAGCCCATCGTTTGTAATAAATCTTCTAATGCATTTAACGTTGCGATATGGATTGCTGTCGGGAATGCATCGTTTGTTGATTGTGCCATATTCACATGCGTATTTGGACTAATATAATGATAGTCTCCCTTTTCCATTTCTAATAATTCAAGAGCACGATTGGCAATGACTTCATTTGCATTCATGTTCATCGAAGTACCTGCACCGCCCTGAATTGGATCGACGATGAAATGATCATGCCATTTTCCATCTAAAATTTCTTGAGCCGCTTCTGCAATCGCGCCGCCCTTGTTCAATTCCAATCTTCCTACATCTGTATTTGCAAGTGCTGCTGCTTTTTTCACAATTGCAAGCGCTTTAATTAAACCTTCATGAATTTTGTATCCTGTGATCGGGAAGTTTTCTACTGCACGCATTGTTTGTACGCCGTAGTACGCATAATTTGGTACTTCTTTTTCACCTAAAAAATCTTTTTCAATTCGCACACCATTTTTAACTTCAGTTAATGTTGCCATGATTATTCACTCCTTAACAATTTCTTACGCTGCTTTTGTTTGTGTAACTGTTTCTACATATTGTTTTGCTTTCTCATTATCGAATTCGCCTTCCCACTTCGACATAACAATGGCCGCTAATGCATTCCCTAGTACATTGACAGATGAGCGAATCATATCTAAAATACGGTCAATTCCCGCAATTAACGCGATACCTTCTAATGGTAACCCCATTGAACCTAACGTTGCTAATACAACAACGAATGATGCACCTGGAACTCCCGCCATACCTTTTGATGTTAACATGAGAACGAATAATAACGTTATTTGCTCTGTCAGTGACATGTGTATACCGTACATTTGTGCAACAAACAGTGCCGCTAATGCTTGATAAATAGCCGATCCAGTCAAGTTAAATGTATAACCTGTCGGAATTACGAAAGAGGCAACTGCCTTCGGACAACCGAACTCTTCCATTTTTCTCATTATGTTAGGTAAAACAGCTTCTGAACTTGCTGTCGTAAACGAAAGAATAAGTTCTTCTTTTAAAATTTTCATTAATGTAAAGATATTTACTCCGACCATTCGTGCATTAATACCTAATACAATCACAACGAATAGTATAACAGTTACGTATACAGCTAGCACTAATTTTCCTAACGGAAGTAAGGTTGCTACACCGAATTTTGCAACTGTAACAGCAATTAATGCGAATACACCAAATGGTGCGAACTTCATAACTTGATTTGTAACCCAAAACATCGCTTCAAGTACACCTTCAAAGAAGTTAAAGACAGGCTTTCCTTTGTCTCCAATTGCTGCAACCCCTAAACCGAATAATACCGAGAAGAAAATTATAGGTAATAAGTCACCTTGTGCAATCGATTCAAATACGTTTTTTGGTACAATATGAACAATCGTTTCTGCAAAGCCTTTCTTCTCTGTTGCATCCGCTGTTTGTTTATAAGAAGAAATATCACTTTGCTGTAAGTTATTCATATCAACGCCAGTACCTGGCTGGAATATATTTGCTGCCAGTAATCCCATTAAAATCGCAATCGTCGTAATAACTTCGAAATAAAGAATTGTTTTTCCGCCTAGTTTCCCAAGCTTTTTCATATCTCCTACACCAGCTACCGCAACAATTAATGCTGAAATAACAATTGGTACTACAATCATTTTAATTAAATGAATAAATATGTCCCCAATTGGTGTAATATAAGAAATTGCCGTTTTATTGCCATAGAAGATTGCCCCTACTACAACCCCTAAAACAAGTGCGACAAAAATCTGTGTCGCCAATCCAAATTTTTTCATATATGTTCATCCCCTTTATGCGAACGCTTTCAATTTATGTTTTTTAAAAGCTTACTCACACATCATATAAGTAAACCTACAAAATCATACAAAAACCTACAAGTTCGTCACAAAAAATTCAAATATTTTTCTTTTATTTTTCATTGACACCATTTTGTTAAAAAACAATAAAATATACTTGATAAGTAATCAGATTGTTTTGTATAATCAAAAAGATATACAATTACAACAAATCGAAATGAAAAGGAGTGGATGTTATGAAAAACTACGTACAGAAATTCGTCCTATCTTCTTCTCTTTTTCATTTTCTAAAAAAGGAACAAAGGCATTCGCCTTTGTTCCTTTTTTATTGCGACCTATAGGGGGAATTGTTATGAAACCATATAAACGAGTGTTAATTAAATTAAGCGGCGGTGCGCTTGCTGACCAATCCGGAAATAGCTTTAACTCCAAACGACTAGAACATATCGCAAACGAAATTTTATCCATTGTTGAATTAGGTATCGAGGTTTCCATCGTCATCGGTGGTGGCAATATTTTCAGAGGTCACTTAGCTGAAGAATGGGGAATTGATCGTGTAGAAGCTGATAATATCGGGACGTTAGGTACGATTATTAACAGCTTAATGCTTCGCGGCGTTTTAACAAGTAAAACCAATAAAGAAGTACGCGTTATGACTTCCATCCCCTTTAACGCAGTAGCTGAGCCATATATTCGCTTGCGTGCAATCCACCATTTAGATAACGGTTATATCGTTATTTTCGGAGGCGGAAACGGGCAACCGTTCGTTACGACAGATTATCCAAGTGTACAAAGAGCCATTGAAATGAATAGTGATGCCATATTAGTTGCCAAGCAAGGAGTCGATGGTGTCTTTACAAGCGATCCCAAACATAATAAAACTGCCAAAATGTATAGCAAACTAAATTATAACGATATCGTTAGACAAAACATACAGGTAATGGACCAAGCGGCTTTACTGCTTGCCCGTGACTATAATTTACCGGCACACGTTTTTAACTTTGATGAGCCAGGCGTAATGAAAAGAATTTGCTTAGGTGAGCATGTGGGGACGTTAATTAATGATGATGTTTCGATGCTTGTGCATGAAAAATAACTATCCATCTCAAAAAGGGTGTCTTTTTTAGACACCCTTCATGAATTATTACAAATAAAAATCAACCAATCCCCCTACCTTCTCCTTACACCGCTCCCAAAAAGATAATTCCTCAAAAAAATCTTTCGTCATCTCTTTTGAATCATGAAAATCTTGTGATAACGCCTTATTCACTTCTGATACGATAGTTCCACCATGAATATACAAATTCATCTCATCATTTATATAGAAGCTACGCGCTGTTATATTTGTTGTACCAATAACAGTTAATTCATTATCAATAAGCATTAACTTCCCATGAAACATTCCTTTTTTATAACCATATACTTTAATTCCATTATTAATAGCTTGACGTATGTACGGATATGCCGCTTCTTTAATAAGAGGAATATCTGGTTTATATGACCAAAGTATTTTTACTGTAACACCACGTTTTTGTGCCCTGGTTAAAGCACTCATTAATTCTTTATTTTTCGCTATAAAATAAGGCGTTGTAATAACAATTGAATGTTTTGCTTGTTTTATTAACTCTATATATTTTCCAGCGACATGGTGTCCATTGTAACTAACCATAGTATGTAATGTATTTCCTTTACTAGCTCTATTCGTACTTCTTTGTATACCTTCTTTCGTATCTCGTTTCCAGTCTAAAGCGAACTGCTCTTCTAAATCCTTTGCACCTTCCCCTTTTATTCGCACATGATAATCACGCCAATATCCAAAACGTTTGTCTTTCCCTAAATATTCATCTCCCATATTAAATCCACCTGTATAACCAATTTCCCCATCAATCGATGTAATACGGCGATGATTACGGTGATGCAAAGAATAAAATCCAAATGGCAATTCAGGTTTTCTACTATATGTAAAATGCACACCACTTTTCTGCAATTCATTTATCATCTTTCTTTCAAATGATAAATCATTAATGCGATCAACTGATAAATAGACGTTTACTCCTTCTTTTGCCTTCTCTTTTAATAAGTTTAAAAAAGTATGGCTACTTTTATCATCCGACAAAATAAAAAAATATGTGTAAATAGATTGCTTTGCTTCTCTTATGTCAGTAAATAACTGTTTATAAAACGACTCCCCTTTTACATATAATTGAAAGTCACTATAATGGGATACGTACTCTGTCGGCATATTTTTGCCGGCTTCCATTTTTCTTCCGAGTGTGACATCAATATGCATCACAATTAAAATAAAAACTAAAATAGCAATAATAATAGAAGTAACTCGTAATATTTTCTTAATCATTTTGATTTCCTTCCACTCATTTTCTCTCCACCCTTCTATTTTGTCATTCAAATTTAGATTTCATGCTTCATACAAAAAAGGATGTGATTTAGCATCACACCCTTTTTATATTAAACAAAGTTTCTTGCATCATTATTTCTTCCAAATTTATAAATAGCAATTAAGAAGAATGCGATGGCAAAAGCGAATAAAATTAAAATATTTAAATACAACTCAGAGAATGGAATTCCTTGCTGTAACTTTGATACTGTGTCTAACAACCATCTCTGCGGAAGAAAATCAGCTACTTTTTGTACTGCTTTTGGCATAATGTCATATGGAAAGTAGCATCCAGCAAGTAAACATGTTGGTACAATGACCATGTTTTGCATCGCATTTGCCGATGCTGAATTTTTCGAAAAAGCGACAATTACTAATGACATTCCAATTGCTACTAAAGCAAATATCATAAGCACACCTATCATTACTATGAAAGGCATATTAATGTTCGTATGAAAAACATTCGTTAAAAATAGAATGGTAATAATAATTTGTACTGTTAATATGATCATATTTACTCCGACGTTAGATAGTATAAATTTCTTCCCATCTATCGGTGTTGATAATAATCTAAAATACGTTCTATTCTCTTTTTCTTTTAAAATATAGCCCGATAAGTTCACCGCTGAAAATAACATAAACATAATGAGGTAACCCATCGTTTGATTCGTCATATCTTTATTTTTCGAAGTATCTTCTAGCGTCTCAGTTTTCACTTTAAATGAACTTTTTTGATATCCTGTGTACATCGTATCGAATGCACTTTGATCTGTTCCTGCTACTTTACTAATCGCTGCTACATTATCAATATAGCTGTATAAATATGACTTTATAAATGCTGTTACTTGATCACCTTTAATCGATGAAATTTCAATATGACTCGGTTTCCCTTCGCGAATACTTTCGGAAAAACCAGACTGTAACGTAATAACTCCATCAAGTTTTTTTGAAGTGAGTTTATCTTCTACTTCAGATTCTTTCACTTTACTTACTTTCACATGATTGATTTCTTCTAAAAATTTCACCGTATCATTTGCTATAGGCTGATTTTCCTTATTTATTACCCCTATATTTAACGTCCCTTGGCCTACATTTCCATATATCGAAAAGGAAATTAATGTTCCTATTATCGGTAAGCTCACAATAATGAGTAGTCCTTTTTTATTTTTCAAAAGGACAGATAGTGTTTTTTGCATGAGCCATAAAATATCTTTCATACTATAGCCCCTCCCGTCTGCGTAATACGATAATCGCAAAGATTAAAAAGAGTGCTGAAATTCCAATATTTAAAGAGATAACTGGTAGTGCTGCTCCTACATCATTTGCATAAATGATTTTCATAACAGCAGTATTTGCCCACGTTAATGGTGATAAATTTGTGACAAAGTTTTCTTCAACTACGAAGTACGCTCCGCCGAAAATAGAAGCTAGTTGCACTATTACTAAAATAATCGCTTTTGATGACTCACCTGTTTTCGTAATATATCCAATTCCTAATCCGAAACTAGTTGCCAAAAGGACTTCTGTTAATAGAATAAGTAAGACAACTCCAAGATGATCACCCCAGTTAGCTTGAAAAACAAATTTACTAAATAAAACGACAAGTAGTAAACACAGTGCATTTGCCACCATATTACCTAATATTTTTCCAATGAAAATTTCCGCTTTACTTATAGGCGCTGCAATGAGACGATCTCCTGTTTTACGTAATCGTTCTCCTCGAATTAAATAACTCGCTCCCATCGCACCATATAAAGCAACCATCGTTGTCATTACAATTGCATAGTAATCCATAGAACCTGGTTTTTTAGCCGCTTGTAACGCTGTTTCTTTCATATACTCGTTACGTTCTCCGTTTGGAATTACCGTGCTAATTTTACTAGGATCTACTTTCTCAACTTCAACTACTACATTGTACTTATCAACAAACGTCGTTACCATTCCTTCAACTATGCTACTTTCAATACTACTTCTATCACTTCCGTAAAACTTTACACCGTCCTTATTCAATTCCACGTACGCAGTGTATTTATTTTGTTTTACTTCTTCTTTCCCATCTATTTCTTCAGAAACTTTCTTAAAGTGAATACCAGATTTACTTACTTCTTTCGCAAACTCTTCAAATGATTGAGAAAATGTAGCATTTGCTCCATCTTTATATATCACTTGTATATCTTTAATCGAATGACTATCGTTATTAAATGCATTCGTTAACGCTGTTCCTAAAACTAGCATAAGCACAATTGGAAACCCTAGCATAAAAACTAAAGTTCTTACGTCCCTAAATTCTCTTTTAATGTGCATAATTGCAATATTTAAGATGTTCAATTGATGAACCTCCCTTTACCTTTTCTTCATTTCCCTTTTATTTATCTCGCAAGTTTCTTCCAGTCAACGTAAGGAATACTGTTTCTAAGTTTGGAGCCTGCTCCTCTAGTGAACGAATTTCAATCTCGTGATTAATACAATGTTGAATAATCTTATTTAAATTATTCAGTCCTGCATCAGAATTCACTTTAATTACGTTCTCTTCAATTTGAACAGCTTTTACACCATTGATCTCTTTTAATTTTTCTACCTCTAAATTCTCCACCGATTTTACTTCAATCCAAATATCTTTCGTATCGGTAATAATCGCTTTCAACTGTTCTTTCGTTCCTTCTGCAATCACTTTACCGTGATCAACAATTGCAATTTTCGTACAAATCTCTTCTACTTCTTCCATGTAGTGACTCGTATAAATAATGGTACTTCCCATTTCATTTAATTTTCGGACAGACTGAAGAATATAGTTTCTTGACTGTGGATCGATTCCAACTGTCGGTTCATCCATAATGATTAACTTCGGTCTATGAGCGATTGCACAAGCGATGTTCAATCTTCTTTTCATCCCGCCAGAAAAGTTTTTCGGATAACTTTTATGTCTATCACTAAGTCCTACAAATTGAAGTGCTTCTTCTACTCTCTCTTTTAGTTCCACTCCTCTTAGTCCGTACAACCCAGCAAAGAATTTCACATTTTCATAGGCAGTTAGTTCTTCATATATCGCAATATCTTGCGGAACAATACCGATATTCATTTTCGCAAATCGATTATGTTTCTTTATATTTTTTCCTAGTATGCTAATTTCGCCTTCATTACTTCTTAATAGACCAGCAATCATATTAATTGTCGTACTCTTACCAGCACCATTCGATCCTAAAAAGCCAAATATTTCTCCTTCTTTAATAGATAAAGACATATTATCAACTGCGATGAAATCACCAAATTTTTTCGTTAAATTTTTAATTTCTAATGTATTCATCATTTCACCCCTATTTCGGTTTCTCTGCTATCATTATAAACAAAAAGAATGAACCTGCTCAGTGCAGAAGTTCATTCTTTTCGCATGAGAATATTCACTTTTTTCATATGAGATGATTCATCCTCGTCCCATTTCCTTATATCGGTAACAGCATTGTTACTGAAAAACCACTTGTTCCATCTACAATAATTTTTCCGTTTACAGACGCTGTTCGCTCTTCCATTCCCATCATACCGAGACCTTTCTTAACAAGAGCTGCACCTTTCCCATTATCTTTCACTTGTACTTTAATCATTTTATTCAAAACATGAATATCTATTGAGATAACTGTCGCATCTGCGTACTTCATCGCATTTGTTAATGCTTCCGTAACATTTTCACCGATAATTTTCCACTGAATGGGAGAAATCATATCTAAGTTCCCTTTATATACGAATGGAATATTCACACCATTCTTACTAGCAAATTCCTCTATGAATAATTTCATACGATGAATACCAATTTGCTCTGTTGGTGGCTTCATATTTTTTAATGTGAGTCGAATGCTTTCAATTCCGTCTTTTGAAATATAAATTGCATTTTGTAGTAACTCCGCAGATTTTTCTTGATCTATTTCCATTAATCTCTTTGCTGCTTCCATTTGAATGAGCGCTCCCGTCATCGAATGGCCAATTTTATCATGAATTTCTTGAGATAATCGATTTCGCTCTTCTAACTTAAAGGTGTATTCCGATTGCCTTATGTATTCTTTATTTTCATTTAGACTTTTCGTCAAACGCTGCATATCTTTTCGCATCTTATCGTTTTGCATTTCTAATTTAAGTAAACGAGTTATATACCGATCTGCTATCATTAAAGAAAGAAAACTAAACGCGCCAATCAGTCCATACGTCATTTGAATACCTTCTCTTATAAATATGATAGGAAAAATCATTATGATAAAAACTTTCCATTTCTCTTCTATATAATAATTTATAATTTCATACAAATTCAAAGGTAAGAACAATATAAAAAACGGATGTATCTTCCATGTGAATAATATAACGGCACCAATTGAGAGACAGGTTATTATCTTTTTGTATTCATCTTTTTTTATAATTGAAATCGTCACATTTACAGATATATATATAAGCAACGTAAATATAATCCATGGCAAATTCGCAACATTTAAGTAAATAAAACTAAAGATAATATATATACATACAATTAGCTTACTTACAATTAACCAAAATCCCATCACATTAATCCACTTTCCCTGTTAAATAATAAATCGCAATTTGTGTACGATGTTCTAGTCCAGTTTTCCCTAAAACGGATGTAATATAATTCGCGATTGTTCCTTCTGATATGAAAAGTTGCTTCGAGATCTCTTTATTCGAAAAGCCTTTCGCAATTAACGCGATAATACTAAGCTCTCTTTCTGTGAAAAGACTCTTATCAATTTTACATTCTTCCTCTTTATTTTCCATTAAATTAGACTTAATTTTATCAAGAACAATATCTTGCATAACAGTTTGCCCGTTATACACTCCTTTTATCGCATCACGAATGCGCTCTGGATCATTATTTTTTAATAAATAACCTTTCGCTCCGTTTTTTACTGCATCCAAAACATATTCATCATCATCAAATGTCGTTAAAATAAGTGGTTTCACTTTCGTCTCTTCACAAATTATTTTTGTTGCCTCTACTCCGTTCATATTCGGCATGCGAACATCTAATAGAGCGATATCAACATCGTTCTTTTTGCAATACTCCACTGCTTCTTTCCCATCATTTACTGTATCTACTACTTCAAACTCTTCGTATGTATTTAAAATAATTTTCATGCCCTCTCTAATAAAAGAGTTATCATCTGCTATTAATATTTTAATTTTCATGTTTGTTAGTATGGACCTTCCCCTACTAACATTCACATCCTTTCTTCTCTTAACATTTCCTACTTGCTCATTATATACTTCTCTCTACCATTTTTTCACACCTTTTTCATATAGCACCTTAACAAAAAATATATTATTCTTTTTTTACAACATGTGTAGGGTGACTTATTGTTTTTTACGTCTATATAATAGAATGCGTCAAAAAGGAGGGAGAGAACCATTGAGGAAAAACAATTAATCGAAAAAGCACAACAAGGAAGCGAGCATGCTTTTCGTATCCTTGTGCAAACGTATCGTCATTATATTTTTCAAGTTATCTTTTCTATTGTAAGACATGAAGAAGATGCGAAAGATGTTACACAAGAAGTATTCGTAAAAATTCATGCCTCTCTCCCAAATTATCAATTTCGCGGATTAAAAACGTGGATGGCACGTATCGCTACCAATCACGCTATTGATTATAAGAGGAAGAAAGCTAGAGAAAACGAAGAACTCTCCTTATGTAAAGAAACTGAAGAAAATATAAAGTCTTCTCACAATATTGAAGCTTTACTATTGACGAAAGAGCAAAAATTACTCATTGCTCAAAAACTACGAGAACTTCCCGAAAATTATCGTGACGTCGTTCTCGCACATTACTTAGAGGAAAAAAGTTATCAAGAAATTGCTTTTCAGGAAAACATCGAAGTGAAAACAGTCGAAATGAAACTGTATCGGGCAAGAAAATGGATTAAAAAACATTGGAAGGAGAAAGATTTTCTATGATGCATTATTCAAAAGAAGATTGGCGCAATTATACATTAGATGTTATAGAGAGCAATGAACGTGAATCTATGGAAGAACACCTTTATGAATGTGATCATTGTTTAGCACTTTATATGGAAAGTATTGATGAACAACAGGAAAACCTTCCAATGATAAATGATGATTCATTTACGAACGAAGTTATAGCGCAAATACATTTTGAAACGCTACAAACTAATGAAAATATAAAAACAAACTCACTAAAGCGAACGATTATTCACTACATAATTGCGACCGCGGCTACAATTATTTTTATGGTAAGTGGTTTATTCCAATATATTTTCACAGCGACATCAAATTTCGAGAAATCTTCCAAAGAAAATGAAACTTCTATTTCACAACAAATTGTAAACAAATCAGTAGACACATCAAAAAAGGATGGAGGTTTAAATCATGAATAAAAATCCCTTTTTAGCACTTGTATTAGGGTTAATTCCTGGGCTTGGCCATTTGTATTTAAAGAAATTCGGAAGGTTTATTTTATATAGCGGAGGGGCCTTATTACTATTTTCTTTTGCAGTTTTTTGCGTAGTAGAATTAATAGAGCGCGAACTTGCCTTTCTTTCTCTATTTTTGCTAGCAGTGTTATGGGTAATAAACTTACTAGATTTAGTTATCACGATTGTAAATCAATCGAAAAAACAAGCAGCTGGAGAATTGACAGAGTCCTCTAAAGAAAGTGAGCGATTTTATATCATTCTTCTATCCATCATCCCTGGACTGGGTCATTTCCAATTAGGACTTATGCAACGCGGTCTTACATTTTTAGTCGCTTGCACAGGCTTAGGCAGTATGATTGTATTTGTTACATTATTAACTCATCAAGGCAGTTTCCTTGTCTTTCTTATTACATTACCTGTTTTATGGATTTATAATTTCTTCGATGTTGTCCAGCAACTACAGAAAAAAGAACGCGGTGAGCAACTAGATGATCGTACGATTTTCGAAGAGTTTGAAGAGCACCGTGAACAAGGAAAGAAAAATAAAACATTCGCTTCTATTTTAGCAATGTTTCCTGGAGCAGGACATATGTATTTAGGCTTACAACGCCGTGGTCTTCAGCTTATGGCAGCCTTTTTACTATCCATTTATTTACTCGACTTATTAAGACTTTCTGCGTTTTTATTTTTAGTACCAATCATTTGGTTTTATAGCTTTTTTGATGCGTTACAACAAACTGCAAAATACGGAAAAGAACGCGTACATGACGAACCTATTATCGATTATTTCATAAATCATCAAAGATGGATCGGTATCGGATTCATTACACTCGGTGGTTATTATTTATTAGATCAAACAGTCCTTCCTATTTTGAATGATTATGTTGCAACTATATTTAATATTCACCTTAGCGAACTATATTATCGCTATTTCCAAACATCTATCGTTGCACTCCTCTTAATTGGTGGCGGCTTTAAATTATTACTTGGAAATAAAGAAAACAAAGGTGGGACAAACGAATGAGAACATGGCGTGTTGGAACATTTTCAATGGGGCTTTCTATAATTGCATTAGGTTGCTTCTTACTATTTTCAGTTATGAAAGGTACTGAGGTATTAGATTCTTTAACAGCATGGTGGCCTGTTTTACTGATCATACTTGGCGTGGAAATTTTACTATACCTCCTATTTTCTAAGAAGGAACAATCATTTATTAAATATGATATTTTTAGTATTTTCTTTATCGGCGTTTTAGGTAGCGTTGGAATTGCTTTTTACTGTTTATTATCAACCGGATTGCTAGAAGAAGTTCGTTATTCCATTCATACAACTAGACAAACGAACACAATTCCCAACGGTAAATTTGATATTCCCGAATCTATAAAAAAAATTGTAGTAGATGCAGGTACAGGCAACCACCCTCTAACGATAGACGGAAGGAACTCAAATGAAGTTAGCCTTCTTGGAACATATGAAATAACGACAAAAGGAAATGAAAAACTCGATTTAAAACAAGAAGATTTCGTTTCAGTTCAAACGGCTGGAGAAACGATGTATATAACATTAAAGCCTTTACCATTCCATCAAAGGATGTTTGAGCATGAACCACAAGTAAAACCGACGCTTGTACTCCCTCAAACGAAACATGTAGAAATTCGTGCTTCTAATCGCGATCTTTCTCTTTATCCAGGTCAACTACAAAACAATTGGTTTGTACAAGAAAGCTCAGGTGTATCTGTTCATTTAATAAAAGAAAGTGATGTAGCTCTAACAGCAGTAACCAATCAAAAAGAATCTATCGGAAATACACCTTGGGAACAAGTTGTAGAATTAACGAAAAAAGAAAATCCTTCGTCAGAAGACGATAAACAATTCAACGAGCAAGAACAGTGGTATAAAAATTCGGTTAAAACTGGAAATGGGATGTACAAGCTAAACATTGAGAAAGCTTACAATGTAAATATGAGTGTTATTGAAAAATAAAAAAACCTTCCACAAACGTGGAAGGTTTTTCTCATATAATCGCTTTAATTCCTTCTAAAACTAATCCAATCATAAAACCGCAAACGGCTCCGTTTACACGAATCCACTGCAAATCTTTCCCGACGTTATTTTCAATCATTTCGATTAATGTTTTATCATCTAGCTTATCAAGGTTTTCTTGCACAAGCTTACCAATTTTCGAATGGTTATTTTCAACGAGTTTCACAACTTGTTTTTGTAACCACTCTTCTATTTTTTGAACAGTCACGTCGTCTTCTTTGATTTTATTCATTTGTGTTTTTAAAAATGGAAGAACATATTTATCAGCAAATTCTTCATTTTTCACAAAGGTAACTGCTCTTTGTTGCACTTGTTCCAGCATCTCTTTTATTTTGTCAGTACCATCCCAATTCGCGATCCATTTTTCTTTCCAATTTTCTAATTCTTGTAGTAATGCTTCATTTTCTTTTACATTTATAATTTCTTGACGAATTTTCGCTAATATCAGTTGTCTCGTACTATTATCCGCATCTTGTAAGCTGTTAATATTGCTAATAATAAACTTCTGCAAAATGCCACCAATTTTATCTTCATCTACAATATTCACAAACGATTTTAAAGTAAACTGCAAGAATCCATCTACTTTTATATTTTCCATCGCCTTCATACCTAAGCTTCCGAGCTGGTATCGGGCTTCATCTTGCGCTGTCCAATCTTTCACTTTTACTAAAATGTAATCAAGTGTCTTTTCATCATATTCCTGCACAACTAATTGATCAACAAGCACTTGTAGAATGTTACTTGTGTTAATTGTATGCAAATATGTTTTTAATTCTTTTTCTATAATAACAGCTAACTTTTCTGTATCTATTGTTACAATCGCTTTCTCCGCAATCGTTACAATCCCTTTTTTCACAGCATCAGACTGCATCTCTCTCTCAGCAATTTGCAGTACCATTTGCGCTAACTGCATTTCTTTTACTTTATTCGTAATACTTTCTTTCGTCAGCCATTCATTTTCTAACGTATTAATAAGACCTTTCGTTACTCGTTTACGATTTTTAGGTAATAATGCTGTATGCGGGATTGGAATTCCCATCGGATGACGGAATAATGCTGTAACTGCGAACCAATCCGCAAGTCCGCCAACTAACCCCGCTTCAAATCCGCCTTGAATAATCTCCCCTGCTATCGTTCCTTGAAAAGGGATAGAAGCAGCAAAACCTACCCCCATTACTCCAAGCGAAATACCCGCTATATATTTAGTCTGTAATGACATCGTATACACATCCTCTTATTATGTAAAATAAAGCTTTTTGTTATATTTATTTGATATTAGTTCTTTATATCTATACTATAATGAACTAATGCGAAAATAACAAAGAATTTATAATAATACAAGTCTTCCTTTCACACACTTTACAATCATCCGAATTAATTTTTACACTTTTTCAAAATAACACCACTCTCTATAGAGTTGTATATATTAAAATATGTATATAACTTTATAATAGATAGGAACGATTAAAAATGTTCTCTAGCAAATTATCTATTTTGAAAAGAAGTATATTCCAAGGTGAAATATTTCAGTTTTTAAACAAAAAAGACGGCCTTATTGCTATTTTTTTTATCATTATTTATTTAGCATACTTTTATTTTCTAATGAACTTTTGGTATTCTCCATCAATGAAAAATTCATACTTTCCAATCTCATATCCACGTCTTTATGCTGTTTTAGGAATTACTTTACACCAAATACCTATCGTAATTCTATTATTCATTATTCTTAAAAGATCGAAACAAACGTTATCAAATATCGGTTTTAGAAAAAAAGGATTGAAATCTTCTCTCTTAATCGGAGTATTTCTTTTGTTTATATACGTATATAAATACGAAAAAATAAATGGATTTCAATTAGAAATATTTTATTTCCTTTATTACTATTTAATTAATATCGGTTTTGAAGAGGAAATTATATTCAGAGGATACCTTTGGCCAAGATTAGTTGTCTTATTAGGTAAGTTTTGGGGTACATTTCTTACTTGTGCGTGCTTCGGGATTGCCCATTCATTTATGCCAATTATTTTAGGTGACACCTCTCAAGGAATTGGGGATTGGGTAGGAGCTGGTCTTGCAGGACATTTGCTTTATGCCTTTATTTACACTCGTAATAATAATTTACTCCTTCCTATTTTCATTCATGCTTTTTTAGATATGCCATATAAAGTGAAACTTTAATCAGTGGGGGTCTTACTGCCCATTAAAGTGGGATAAATAAAAATGAGGCTATTTACAGCCTCATTTTTATTTATACATTAATGCCTCACCTTTTTTATAATACCCATCCATCACATCTTCCGGAACCATACTACCGCCGGTTCCCCACACAATATGAGTACCTTTCTTCACCTTCTCTGTTAACTGTTGTTTTTGTAAATACTCATTTTCAACTTTACATACATTCAACGGTCCTACCATCCCCGCTAATGCAGAAGGCTCTAAATAAATATTCTCTGTATCAGCGAGTTCTTTTAACAATCCATATAACTCTTCATCACTTACCGTATAATTTCCACTTAAAAATGGTTCCATCGTTTTACCGACAAATCCAGACGGTCTTCCTACCGCTAGTCCGTCCGCATCTGTTACATTATCGATACCAATATCTTGAACGGCAATTTTATCGTGAAGTCCTGTCATTAAACCGAGTAACATACATGGAGAGTGCGTAGGCTCTGCAAAGAAGCAATGTACGTTATCTTTGTACAATAACTTTAAGCCAAATGCCACTCCGCCAGGTCCGCCCCCGACGCCACATGGTAAGTAAACGAATAAAGGATGTTCTTCATCTACTACAATCTCTAACTCTTCTAATTGCTTCTGTAAGCGTGATGCTGCGACTGCATATCCTAAAAATAAATCATGCGAGTTTTCATCATCGACAAAATAACAGCTAGGATCAGCATCAGCTTGCCTTCTTCCTTCTTCTACCGCTTTACTATAATCAGCCTCATATTCAATAACGTTTACACCTTTACTTCTTAATAAATCTTTTTTCCATTGTTTCGCGTCTGCTGACATATGAACAGTCACATTAAAGCCTAATTTCGCACTCATAATACCAATGCTCAGTCCTAAATTTCCTGTCGAACCGACCGCAATTGAATATTTCGCGAAAAACTCTTTACATGTATCACTATCTAAAATAGAATAATCATCTTCCACTGTTGGCATTCCATGCTGCAAGGCTAGTTGTTCAGCATGTTTCAACACTTCATAAATGCCACCCCTAGCTTTAATAGATCCTGATATCGGGAGATGGCTATCACACTTTAATAATAATTCTCCTAAAATAGGTTGCTTGTAATTTTTCTCTAAAGCTTGTTTCATAGCAGGTATTCTCACTAAAGGTGATTCAATAATGCCGTTCGTCTCTTTCGTTTCTGGAAAAACTTTCGCAATATATGGTGCAAAACGCTTTAATCTCTCTTCCGCGTCTTTTACATCTTCTTCATTAAGTGGTGAATGTTTTATCGCCGTTTCATACTTTTCTATATTAGGGTTTATCCAAAACACTTCTTCTGTTGCAATAAGTTTGTTAACTAATGGATATTCTGTTTTTAATGCCCCTATTTCCTTCATTCCATTTCCTCCTCGTATCCTTGTAGCTCTCCATACAATGAATTATAATTAAATTAATTTTAATATAGTTTAACATAAATTTTAATTCTAGTTAATTTTAATTTAATACAATTAAATATAATTTAATTTCTATTAAGGAGCATTTCACTATGGAAAATATAGATATTGGTAAAAAAATTGAAAAGCAGCGAAAAGAAAAAGGATTAACTAGTAAAGAACTAGCAAAAAGGGCCGAAATTACACCATCTATGCTTAGTCAAATTGAACGCGGGTGTGCTAACCCTTCTATTCAAACATTAAAGGTACTAGCTAGAGCTCTTGATGTCCCAACGTTTAGTTTTTTACTTGAAGAAACAAATACAGACGATTTAATTGTACGCTCTCATAAACGGAAGAAAATGATTATCGATAATTTATCATATGAATTGTTATCGCCTGACTTCACAGGTAATTTAGCAACAGCAATTATGACTATTCCGCCGAATACTGCATCATCAGAAAACGCGTTAGGTCATAAAGGGGAAGAAGTAGCATTTATAATAGACGGAACAATTACATTGTATTTAAATGAAGGAGAATACACATTAGAAGCTGGTGATAGTGTAAAAATACCTGCTTATTTAAAGCATAAATGGGTAAATCATTTTGAGAAAAATGCAATCGTCTTATTCTCTGTTACTCCGCCGATTTTTTAAAGTCTCTCATACAAAATAGCCATGAACGGATACCCACCGTACATGGCTATTTTGTTTTTGGGATAAGTAATAACAGAAAAACTAAGAATTGAGACAGGCCACCTTATAAGAAATACGAGTCGTAACCTCACGATCCACGCCATCACTATAACATTCTTTCTTAATTCTCAATTAACTTCTGAAACTTCTCTTCTAATTGATCTGGAGATAGTGCCCCTCTTACTTGATCTACTATCATTCCATCTTTATTAACAAAAAATGTCGTTGGTATTGCGAATACTTTATAATCTAAGCCAGCTACCCCGTCCATATCTAATAAAACAGGAAACTCAAATCCATGACGCTCTGCAAATGCGCTCGCTTCTTGCACCGGATCTCCAATCGTTGCATTTACTGCAAAAATTTCAACATCCTTTTTATATTTATCATATAAATGAACTAAGTCAGGTGCCTCTTTTTCGCACGGGCCACACCATGATGCCCAAAAGTTAATAAGATAAGGCTTTCCTTTTGCATCGTTTAATGAATATAACTTTCCGTCTAATCCTTTTAATGTGATGCCAGGTGCTTTAAATCCTACTTGTGGCAATACTTCTTTTTCTTGTGATTCTGCTTGTTTTTCTTGTTTTTCCTTTCTTTCTTTTTCTTCTTGCTTTGAGTTATAAAAGTTAACGCCAGCCCAAAGAAGTGCCCCAACTAGTAGTATAATAGCGATTAGTTTTTTCACTTTTCTTCCTCCCTCATTTACACTACAACAAGTAGTGCTACTTGCTAAAAAAAGAGGCTATATGCACTCTCCAACAATAAGTACCATCGACATACAAAATAAACCTATCGTTACATATACCGAATTAGTATGTAACGGCATATTAAGTGTAACAACTTTTTCATTTAATACTTGCTCAACTCGTAAATTGATTGCTGTTTTTGCAAATGAAGCTGTAACGCATCGATTTTCCATCGTCTTTATTTTCATTAATTTTAGTAGGGCACTCCCTAACTCAAATGAAGATTGCATTTTTTGCATCGCATATTTATCTGCTGCTAATTCTTGATACGCATAATATCGCTGCAACAATCCTTTCAATATCGGAATGTACATCATTCCTTCCGCTAACAACGTAAAACAAAATAATTTTAGTGGATCTCGATTATTTTGATGATATTCTTCATGAAAAACGATCGCATCAATTTCTTTCTCAGAAAATATTTGAAGCATCCCTTCTGACATAACAACCTTTGGGTGAAATAACCCAATTGTAAAGGCTGTAACTTCCATCGTCGGCAGTATGTATATTTCCTTGCCTTTTCTAATAAAAGGAACAAGTACTTTTTGCAATTTTTTACTATAAAAAAACTGTCGCCACATTCTTTTGCTCACTATCAGTATAGTAAATAATAATAATCCAGCTATTATAATACGAAGCAGTGATAATTCTTTCAAATGCTTCTCTAATTCAAACAAGCAAAACTTTGAAAGAAAGAATGCCTTATTTTGAAAAAGAAATGGGTATGTAACATAATAAGCTAACATGCCGAAAAAGAGAGTACTAATAATGACTGCTAATAATACGACTTTACGCATTTGCCATTTCATTTTATCGAACCTCTTTTTTTAACTGACTCAATTTATCTTCTAATTTTTTTATTAAGGTTGGATCAACCTGATCTAATTCATCTAACATATGATTTACAACTAAATCCCCAAATTCACCCATTAATTCCTTTGTCATTTTCTTCGTTTGATTGGATAAGAATTCTTCCTTCGTTTGTACAGCGCGATATATGCCGCTTCTTTTCACAGTCTGTTTTTCTAAGTGTAATTTCTCTACTAGCCTGTTCATAACTGTCATAACAGTATTAAAATTCACTGGCGATTCTTCACTTAATTTCTGCTGCACTTCTTTAATGGTAATACCCTCAGTGGACCAAACAATCTCCATAATTTTCGCTTCAAGTGGTCCAAAGAAGTGATTTAGCCCTTGCTCATTTAACTTATAGTTTTGGGTAAACATCGTACAGCTCCTTCCACACTACAGATTGTAGTATATATAAAATGAAAGGTCAAACACGAATAATATACGCCACTATCCATTTATTTCAAACCTAACTTTTCTCCAAATGTATCAAATAGATAATACTCTAATATTTGCACACTGAACTTCTCATTACGCCCAAGTGCAAATAATTCCTTATCTTTCGCTACAATCGTATCTAACGGAATAACAACATTATCCACAATTTTTGTAATTTCAATTATATTGCTTTGTACATTTACCTCTGTTTTAAATTCAATGTTTTCTAATACTATATGTGAACGTCTTCCTGATGCAAAAAAAGTAAAGTTAGGATTTTTAACTAAGCCAATTTCATTCTCCAACGGATATAAATACTTATAAATTACCTCTCTATGTCCATCCTTTATTATTTTTTCATCCTTCTCTTCATCCAAGTATTCTTTCAGCTTCGTTGTAAATTCAAATCGAAAATCCACTTTTTTCACGCTCCTTCTTTCCATTCCACATTCAATAAATATATCGATATAACTTTATTATATTGTAATACAAGTTCCTATAAAAAGTAAAAAGCAATTTGATAACCTCTCCAGTATTTCCGATGCTTGCTACATACAAAAAAGTAATTCACGCGCTATTATATTTATTTAACCATATTTTTCCCATATTTTAAAATGTTAGTATGAACTATTATATATCAATATTTTGTTTTCAACGGATGGTTATATATAAGCAACGTCCTCTTTATTATTCCGATATATTTAAACTGTATTTTCTCCTTATTCATTACATGATAGAAGGAATGTAACTCTCCTTTATCGAATTTTTACATAACAAAAATGATTAGGTGGTGCTTTACTATGAAATTAGCTGTCATTGGTGGCGGTGATTTACAGGATTCTAATCATCTGCATATTAATGAACGACTTATAGAATTAACAAATAAACAATATCCCAAAGTATTATTTATTCCAACAGCCAGTCATGATGATGAAGGTTATATAAAATTATTTTTAGAAACGTTTGAAAAACAATTACATTGTGAAGTTCAAATTTTACGTAGTATAACCGAAACACCTACTAAATATGAAATAGACGATATGATTCATTCCGCCGATTTCATTTACCTTGGTGGTGGAAACTATATTCAAATGCTTACTGAGTGGAAAGAACATAAACTAGATGAAAAATTACTATCAGCTCTCCATCAAGGAACACTTATTGCAGGATATAGCGCCGGTGCTATGTGTTGGTTCACATCTAGTATTCGATCAGATTATGAAGGATCTGGTTATATAGAAAGTAACGGTTGGGGTATTATAAACAAAAGGTTTTGCCCGCATTATAATCAATTAAATAGAATGAATGCTTTCCATACATTTTTACAAACGCACCAAGGTAATATAGAGGGCATTGCATTAGAAGATAATTGCGCTCTATATATTACAAACGATTCATTTGAAATTATCGGTGAACCTGAGAAAGCTTGGGAATTTTATATGAGTAATGGAAAACTCATTAGACAACATTTTGATATAACTTTAAAAAGCTATTTATAAATACACGTAATAAAAAATGTCCCTAAGTATAATGACTTAGGGACATTTTTACTATTTAACTTACTAAACGTGTAATTCGTTTCTTCTGCCATGAAAGCTTATAATATGCATACTGCAATATTAAGCTAACAATAAATGCTGCAGGGTATCCAATCCATATCCCCTCTATTCCAAGACTTGTATGGTAAGAAAGGTAATACGCTACAGGTACTTCAACAAGCCAAATTGATACAACGCCGATAACCGTCGGCCACAATACTGTACCACTCGCTCGCATTGTCGCACTAATAATTTGCGCATGACCGAAAATTAAATAGCTCCACAATGTAATCATTACTAAGCTATGAGCAATTTCAATTGTAGTTTGACTCGTTAAAAATAGTGATAAAATGTCTCTTGAGAACAAGTAAATAAGAGATATTAACACACCACCAATAACATAATTCATAATGATTCCGGCCTTTACAACTTTTTGGAGTCGATCAAATTGATTCGCTCCAATTGATTGTGCCGCAAAAATAGAAACTGTAATACCAAGGCTAACCGCTGGCATTTGTACGTAACTTGCAACTTGATTCACCACGCCATAAGCAGCTGTTGCATCCGAACCGTAACGATTTACAAACGCAATAACCGCGATTTCAGATAACGAAACTAATATCATATTAATGCTCGCCGGAATACCGAGTCGTAACAACAACTTTAATAACTCTCCATCCATTCGAAGATATTTTCTTACTGTGCTATCCAATTGTAGTGGATGATCTTTCTTCTTTAAATACAATAGCATGACAATAAACGTAATTACTGTCGATATAACAGAAGCATACGCTGCTCCATACACATCTAATTTCGGAGCTCCTAACCAACCAAAAATTAGAACTGGTAATAAGATCATATTTAGCGCTGTACTTACAATTAAAAAGTAAAATGGCGTTTTCGAATCTCCTGTACCGCGCATAAATGTTGTGTATGCAAAATATAAAAATAATACTGGCATAGAAATAAATAAAATTCGTGCATAATGTACACTTATTTCAATAATATTTTCTGGCGTCCCCATAAGACGCATAATATCCATCGCAAAAACACTACCTATTATCGCCAACACAACTCCGATAATAAAAGTAAACGTCAACGTCGTACCAACGATAGCTTTTAAACGATCCTCGTTTTTTGCCCCAAATGCTTGACCAATTAAAATAGAACTACCTGAACCGATTCCAATTACGAATGAAACAAGGAGGAAAAATAGTGGGAAGAAAGCCGATATAGCTGCCAAATCATTAACACCAAGCCATCTTCCTACTACTACCATACCAAACAATTGTCCAACCGATTGTAGTACATTACTTAATAATAACGGCACCAAAAACGTAGACATCGATCTCCAAATCGGTTTACTTTCACTTTCTAACTTATGTGACTCCGCACCTTCTTTATTGTTATCTGTAGGTGGTTTCAAATTTCATTTCTCCTTTTATTAAAAATCTTTTTTCAACTTCTATCTCTTTGTATAGTTGTTATAATGATGTGCTTCTATTCATTTTCTTCTCCATATATTATAACTTCACCCAATATTGGCTTCCATCAGCTGTTCTATCTAAAAAACCATATTCAATTAAATATCTTCTTAAAGTTACAAAATCCGGGTATACACTTTCTATGATGGTATTTACTTCTTTTTCAGTGTACTTTTTATTACTATCAAACTTCGTCACTAAATGGCGTAATATAATTAGCTTACGCTTTTGCTTTTTCGGAAATTTCGAAAGCGGTCCATCTAATCCTTCTGTAAAATGCGTTTTTAATACTTCATCATTTTCTTCTTCTGTAATATTGTAACGGTCATCTACCATCGTTGCTGTTCTATGAATAGGCACAAATTTTGTTTGTACTTTTGATTTTTCCTCTGACAGTTCCATTAACGCTAAAAACACTTTCGCTTGCTTCATTTTCTCTCGAAGTGTAAACCGATGATTGCGGATGGTTGAAGTACTTCCCCCATCCATCTCTTTTACAATCTCTTTATCATTCAGCCCCATATGAAAAAACTGAACCATTTTCTTTTGCAAATCAGTTAAACCCGTATACTTCTTATCAAGGTTTAATAAATAATCAAACATAGATGTATGTTCGTTTTGCACATGCAATTGTACAAACTTCTCTGCTTCATACAAAACTTGATTATCTTGATAAATAACTCCTTTTATAAACCTTTCTCCACAAGCTAAACAAATATACTCTTCTACTGCGTCATCGAACACATATCCCTTTTTCAATTCCTCTACCGATGCATCCCAAAACTTCTCTGAAATATCATTCATACTAAACACTCCTTCAAAACGTTTATTTTTAAAACAAACAACTCTCAATATCGTTTATTATCACTCCATCATCTTAACATAACAAAAACAAACATTTCAATGTTTTGTTTACCTATTTTATAAACTTTTACAAAAACATCTATCTTCAAATAAAAAAAACATCCCACCAGTCACTCACCTCAAATATGTTATTTTGAATTCAAAAAGGGAATTTCCATAATCGGAAACTCCCTCTCAACTTTTATATGCTTTATATACAACCTCTACTAAAACCTTACTTGCCTGTACAAATACTCGTTTTCGATTTCGATCCTCGACCACTCCATTTGAACAACCACTCATAATCATCATACAACTAATTATAACTAGCGCTATATTTCTATTTTTGTAAGCCACTTCATGCCACTCCACCTGTAAAAACTTTATGTAAATTTATCCTATCAAGAAATTTTACACGAATAATAAAACGAAAGAATATGCAATTATGCATATTCTTTCGTTTTATTAAAATATCGAGATTTCTCAATAACGTTTCATGGAAGTCGTTTTATGAACTGGACTGGCCACACAAAAATGGATATTACATACAAACAGAGCCTTCGTTTAAATATTAGTTGCTCATTCTGGCTAACTCAGTGCTAAGTTAGCCTACTTTTATTACATAAGGCTATGTCCAAAATAAACAATACGAACATACAAAAAGCCAAGATTCTGAACTACGAACCTTGGCTCCTTTCTATTACTCTTTCGGAGCAATCATTTTCTTCGGATCTACAATTTCATCAAATTGTTCTTCTGTTAATAATCCAGATTGCAACGCTGCTTCTTTTAAAGTTAATCCTTCTTTATGAGCATGCTTCGCAATTTTCGCAGCATTTTCATAGCCGATATGCGGGTTTAATGCTGTAACAAGCATTAATGAACGATTCACATTTTCCTTAATTACTTCTTCATCTGCTTCAATACCAACTGCACAATTATCATTAAATGAAACAATTGCATCTGCTAATAAGTGAGCAGATTGTAAGAAGTTATATGCAATAACAGGTTTAAATACGTTTAGCTCAAAATTACCTTGGCTCGCAGCGAATCCGATTGTTGCATCATTTCCGATCACTTGTGCTACAACCATTGTTAATGCTTCACTTTGCGTTGGATTTACTTTCCCTGGCATAATAGAGCTACCTGGTTCATTTGCTGGAATAATAATTTCACCAAGACCACTACGTGGACCACTTGCAAGCCAGCGTACATCATTAGCTATCTTCATTAAATCAGCAGCTAATGCCTTTAATGCACCATGAGTATATACAACCTCATCGTGGCTCGTTAATGCATGAAACTTATTTGGTGCAGAAACAAATTTCTTACCTGTAAATTGGCTAATTTCCTCAGATACCATCTCACCAAATTTAGGATGAGCATTAATACCTGTTCCAACTGCAGTACCGCCTATTGCTAACTCTTTCATGTATGTATTGCTCTCTGCAATCATACGCTCCGTTTTTTCTAGCATACGGTGCCATCCGCTAATTTCTTGTCCTAACGTTAACGGTGTTGCATCTTGTAAATGTGTACGACCAATTTTTATAATATGTTCAAATGCAGTTACTTTTTCTGCTAATGTTTCTTTCAACTTCGTAATAGCTGGTAATACATGATTTTCTACCGCAATTACACATGCTACATGAAGTGCTGTTGGAAATGTATCATTTGAGCTTTGAGACATGTTCACATCATCATTTGGATGAATATGTACGTCAGATCCTTTCTCTTTCAAAATTTGATTTCCGCGATTTGCGATTACTTCATTCACATTCATATTCGATTGTGTACCACTACCTGTTTGCCATACGACAAGTGGAAAATGTTCATTCCATTTCCCTGCAATTACTTCATCAGCAGCTTCTACAATTGCCTCTGCTTTTTCTTCTGATAACTTCCCTAATTTTTGATTACTAAGCGCTGCACTCTTCTTTAAAATTGCAAATGCTTTTACAATTTCAAGCGGCATTTGCTCTGTTCCAATTGGGAAGTTTTCTTTACTACGCTGTGTTTGTGCTGCCCATAATTTATCAGCCGGAACTTTTATTTCTCCTAATGTATCTCTTTCAATTCTGTAATCCATTTTTTCATCCCCTTGAAAATATAATACCTACATCTCTTATATTAACAGACTTTCTCTCAAATGATAAGAATTCTCACTCGTATATACAGATATTCTATACTAAGTCGTTCTCACATAAAAAAGTCACCTTCCACATTACGTAGAAGGTGACTTTTTATTTATGACACTTGTTTTTCTTTTTCAGCGTCATCTACATACCAAATGAACTTGCCTGTATATCCATAAATAACTGCTAAAATTAACGATACGAAGCTTAACCACATAAATGGAATATATGATAGCGTTGCAACACCTAAAATACCGGCCATAAAAATACCATTATCAGACCATGGAACCATACCGGAAGTTAATGTTCCACCTACTTCTGAGTTACGTGCTAATACACGGCGATCTATTTTTAGTTTGTCATAGCTATCTTGCATAATTTTCGGTGTTAAAATAAGTGATACGTACATCGCACAACCAAATACGTTCGCTAAAAACGCTACAATTAGTGTAGACAACGTTACATTACCAGCAGAATTTAATTTGCTCTCGAATTTCGATACGATTACTTTTAAAACTCCTAATTTTTCAAGTAATCCACCAAATCCTAAACCGAAAATAATAACGGCTACTGAACCAAGCATACCGTTAATTCCACCACGGTTTAATAACTTATCAACAAACTCTACTCCTGATTGAATTGAGAATCCGTTATATGCTGTTCCAATCGCTTCTCCAAAGTGCATTCCTTGGAAAAGAGTTGCCCAAATTGCACCAAGTAAAGCTCCCATTGCAATTGTAGGCATAGAAGGCTTCTTCATTGCTAATAGTACAATGACAATTACCGCTGGAGCTAGCATCCATATGTTAATATCAAAGTGTTTTAATAAAGATTCTTTTAAAAACTCTACTCGATTTAAATCTACGTTATCTCCACCATACATCCAGCCAGCTACAGTAAACATAATGCTAGTGATAATATAAGCTGGAACGTCTAATACAAGCATAGCTCGAACGTGCGCAATAACATCTACTTTCGCCATAGAAGCAGCAAGAACTGTACTATCAGAAAGTGGTGATAATTTATCTCCGAAATAAGCGCCTGAAAGAACTGCACCAGCAACAAGTGGTAATGGTAATCCAAGCCCTTCACCAATTGCCATCATAGCAATACCTGCTGTTCCTACCGTTCCCCAAGATGTTCCTGTTGCGATAGAAGTGATCGAACAAATAATTAATGTTGCTAATAAGAATATGCTAGGGTGAATAAATTCCAATCCATAATAGATTAATGTTGGTACTACCCCTCCAGCAATCCATGTTCCAATTAAAGCACCTACTGCAACTAAAATCAGTATTGCTTCTAATCCGTTAGAAATCCCTTTCGTAATTGCATCTTGCAATTCTTGATAACGAAATCCTAATCTTACTCCAAGCGCAATTACTAAAAACCATGAAATAAATAGCGCTAATTGAATTGGGAGATCAAAAATCGTTTGGAAGGAAAAGACAACAGCAAGAAATAGTAATAAAAGAATTATGATTTCTAGCATCGATGGTAATCTTACACTTTTCATTTTTTTCTCTCCTTACAGGTCGATAACATGATGTACGTCGTCTTACGTGTATGTAGTATACAATTAGCGAAGACAAAACAAAATTTTCATATTATTTCGATTTATTTTTTCAGTATAATATATTCACAACCCTTTCTATTGTAAAAGTAGATTGCATTTTTCGCAACGAAAAATATCAAAAATGTTGTATTTTTATTTATTCCGCATTAACATTTTCACCTCAAAATCCGGAAAATATGAGGAAATTAAGTGAAATTAGACAATACTTCACCTGAGTAAAAAGCAACCTTATCACGCATTCACGGGCCGTAAAAAACAATTCGTTCAAATTTATTTAAAAAGAATTCCCGACTAATAACCTTTTAAATATTTCCCCCAACCAAACTTTTATTATCTAAATTTCTCTACAAAAAAGGAGCACACATCATTAAAGTGATGTATGCTCCTTTTTTATCTATACATATTTTGTATTTCTTCTTTATTTTTAAGTATTTCCGTAAACTTATCACTGTAACCTTTCGGAAATAACACTCCAAGTCCATATGAATGAACGAATTGAAAATGCGGATGACGTGCCTTCAATTCATCCCAAAACTTATATACACCAAAATCACCAGTAAATACTGTTATATCATGAAATAAAACGATACCGTTATTCGCAACTTTTGGTAGCCATGTTTTATAATCATGAGAAACAGCTTCATAAGTATGATAGCCATCAATATGCAGTAAATCTATCGTGCCATCTTCGAACTGCTCCACAGCGTCGTCAAAAGTAGATCTAATTAAATTTCCTATATTAGGATAACTCATGCTCACTACTTTGTTCACTATGCGAAAAACACCTTCTCCGTATGGACCTGTATGCCCATCTCCTGCCCAAGTATCTACAGCAAAACACTTTGTAGATAACCCTCCATCCTTGACCCCCTGACAAAAACTAAAAAAAGAAGCGCCTTGATGCGTTCCTAACTCCACTACTATTTTTGGCTTTTCAAATCTTACTAAATCATATGCGAAATTTAAATGTCCACTCCACGCAGATTGTGCCCGAATAATATAACTATAGTTATCAAATTCAAATGATGGTTTATGAGTAACCCAGCTCATCACATATCTCCTTCTACACATATTTTTAACAAACCAAATTACTCTTATCTTTATTTTTTCATCTTCATAATTATGATTTTAATTTATTATTTTATCATGTTACGGTGAACCAACTTACTTGAATTATGAACTGAACTGTGGCTACTACAATCCCTCACTAAAAAAAAGAAATTTCAGTTTATAAACTTTCTGATTCGTGATATATTGCATATTATATCCGATATTATTTTTTAGAAAGGAGGACATGAAATAATATGAATTCAAGTCGATTAAAAGGTATTCTAATGGTCATCATTGGCGCTTCTTTATGGGGATTGTCCGGAACAGCTGCGCAACAACTTTTTCAATATGAAAATGTTTCAACGGAATGGTTAGTTACAATCCGCTTACTTATATCTGGCGTTATTTTACTCTTTATTTCATCATTCGGAATAAGAAGAAAAGAGATATTCGGTATTTGGAAACAAAAGACGGATGCAATTAAGATCATTTTGTTCGGTCTATTAGGTATGCTTGCTGTACAGTATACATATTTCGCTTCTATTAAAGAGGGAAATGCTGCTGTTGCAACATTATTACAATATTTAGCTCCTATATTCATCACTGTATACTTACTTTTCAAATGGAACATCCGTCCATCCAAAATTGACTTCCTTTCCATCTTACTGTCATTAGTAGGGACTTTTCTCTTGCTAACTAACGGATCTATTCATACTTTAGCTGTTTCTACACCAGCTATCCTTTGGGGGATTTTATCTGGACTATCCCTTGCATTTTATAGTTTGTATTCAAAAGAATTATTAGAAAAGTGGTCTTCCTCTGTTATTGTTGGGTGGGGCATGATTATTGGAGGAATTGGCGTAACGATTATACACTTTATTTCCACAAACGAATTCATTCTACTATCGACTATGAAATATGTAAAAATAAATACCCTTCCGCTCCTTGTATTTGTCGTCATTTTTGGCACACTCATTGCGTTTTATTTATACTTAGACAGCATACGATACCTTACTCCAAAAGAAACAACATTATTTGGTTGCACAGAACCGCTTGCTGCTATTATTTCTTCCGTACTTATTTTGCATGTACCGTTTCAACCTTTCCAATTATTAGGTGCTTTTTGTGTCATTGTAATGGTACTCATCTTAAGCCGAAAGCCTGATGAAGAAAAACCCAAATTAAAAATTGTTACTGAGAAAAAGAAAAATATCCAATGAAAGGATTGAATTTCCTATGCCTGTCCCTCAAAATTATAAAAAACTAGGAAGAATTTCCGCAAAGTCACTCGTTTTAAATCAACTACAAGATTGGATTATAGAGGGTGTTTTACAACCTGATGAAAAATTAATGATGGGGAATTGGCAGAAGCTTTAGGAGTAAGCAGGACACCTGTGAGAGAGGCACTTCAAATATTAGAGCTTTCTGGATTAATAGAAATGGTGCCTGGGCAAAAAACAAGAGTCACCCCTATTAAGTTAGACGACGTATCTACCATTTATGAAACCATGGCTGGTCTTCACTTAATTATAGGAAAGCAAGCAATTCAAAGAGTTAAGGAAAATGATATAAAGCAACTTTCCGATATAAATGATACTTTTCAACGATCTATACATGAGAAAAATTCAAAACAGGCTTTAGAACTAGATATACAGTTTCACAATACAATCACCTCTATTGCTAAAAATCCATATATTGAACCTTTTCTAGAAAATATGCAGCTTCACATTTTACGTCTTGAATATTTATTTTTCCAAAACCTTGTTCCTGCAAGCCAATCTATTGAAGAACATCGCTTCATTATTCAAGCGTTACAAAACCGCAACGAAAAACAAATGGAGCAAATGATGTCTCAAAACTGGCTCCGTCCAATGAAAGAAATACAAAAATTGATTTCTACAAAGTGAAGTTTTTTTCTCCATTGATTATTAGCCCTCACCAATCGGGTATGAACGGGATAAAATAAGAAGGAGCTGGGGTACACAAAAGTGTAGCCAGCTCCTTCTTATTAATCTATATGCTATGCCTGAATATCTGCGTAAGTTTCAATATCTTCGTACTCTTTTTCCAATTCCTCTAAAGACAGCTCGTATAATTGTCGGTCGCGAATCTTAAACACCCCTGCTCCAATTAACTCATCAATTAAATGCCTCTTACGATTTTCAACAGCAAAACGGAGTTGACTACTCATCTTTTAAAAAACTCCTTTCTACGATCATTGAAAATGATAATCTTTATCAATTACCACTTTTGATTATAAAAGATGACTCTTTATAAGTAAAGTAATTTCATGAAATATTTACCTTACAAAGTATTTGTGGCCACATTATATATATGTATGCCCTGCGAAAAATGTTATGACACTTTTTCGTATTCTTTTTCTTTCATACTTTGCAAGTTGTCTCGCTATGATTAAATTCACCGTCTATTTCTACTTGAATCGTGACATGTTCTACATGAAACTTCTCCTTTAATACATCCGTAGCTTCTTTTAGTACATGTTGTGTTTTATCACCTTCAATAATAAGATGACAAGTTAACACTTGAAAATCCGATGTGACAGACCATATGTGTAAATCATGGACTTCTTTTACAAGTGTCATATTTAATAATGTATTTTTCACTTCTTCAATATCTATATGTTGCGGTGCACCTTCCATTAATATATGGACTGTATCACGTGTTACACGCCAACCACTAATAATGACTAAAATAGACACAAGAATACTAGCAATCGCATCTGCAGCAGTCCATCCGAAAAATTTAATGAGTAATGCAGCAATAATCGCTCCTACAGAACCTAATAAATCACCAAGGACGTGCAAGAAAGCACTTCTTAAATTCAAATTACCTTTTACATCTCCGCCTCTCATTAATATCCAGGCTGATGTAATATTAATAAGCAAACCAAGTACAGCAATAATGAGCATACCATTACTAGCAATTTCTACTGGTTCTTTAAAACGGCGAATCGCTTCAATAAAAATGTATATTGAAATAACAATAAGAACGACACCGTTACATAATGCGGCTAACATTTCGATTCTCTTATACCCATATGTTTTGGCAGCCGTTGCTGTTTTTTCTCCAAGCTTAAAAGCAAGTAAACTTAGAGCCAAAGATACCGCATCACTTAACATATGTCCTGCATCAGATAATAGTGCTAGACTATTTGTGACAAATCCGCCAATAACTTCAGCAATCATAAAGCTTGTTGTTAGTAGGAAAGCGATTAATAACGCTTTTTTATTTTTGGAATGACTATGATTATGTGAATGTCCCATACTAATACTCCTTTAAATACAATATCTGTATGTTAGTTTGCAACAGGATTCCTATTTTTATCCAGATCTCCTCTGTACATAACCTTCGCTACTTTTTCAGCAAGTCCTTTTTCTCAACAAAAAACAAGACTACTTCTTTTCTATTTTCATATTGTTTACTAATGAAAGAAATTTGAAGGAGGTTACTAAAGTGAAACGATTATTTCTCTGTATGGAGCGCGAACTTGTTGTAGTAAAAGAAAGATATGGTAACTATGAAACCACATATCATCTACAAAATATGCAGCCTACTTGTATTGCCGTTGATCCATTCCAAACAAATCGTGTATATTGCGGTACATTTGGCCGAGGTTTGTGGCTAAGTGACGATAGTGGGGATTCTTGGAGACCAATCGGTGATTCTTATCGTTATTTTGATTTCCCAACAGAGAACGGTATTTTGCATTCTTCGATCACTTCCATAACTGTAAGCTCTAATGAACAAACTAACGGATACGGCATCGTTTATGTCGGCACAGAACCGAGCGCTTTATTCCGTTCTGAAAATGGTGGTGAAACGTGGACTGAATTAAAAAATATGAAATCATTATTATCTTCCTATACGTGGGCTTTTCCGCCTAGGCCTTTTACCCATCACGTACGCTGGATTACAGTTGATCCAAACAATCCAAATACAATTCACGTTTCAATCGAAGCTGGTGCAGTTATTCAAAGTAATGATAAAGGACATACATGGACTGATAAAAAATTCGGTGCCCCTATCGACGCTCATCAATTACTTATGCATCCTGAAGCTCCAAATCGCCTTTATGCATCATGTGGTGACGGATTTATGGGAGGACCTGATCGTGCATATCTTGAAAGTTATAACAGTGGCAACAGCTGGATATCATGTAGTGAAGGCCTTGAACATCATTATTTATACAGCATGGCTATCGATCCAGCTGATTGCGATACCATTCTTGTTTCTGCCGCGCCGAGCGCTGACCTTGCACATCACCGTATCCCTTATGAATCTTATATTTATCGAAAAACGAAAGACACTCCGTTCCAGCAAGTACAACAAGGACTACCATCTGCAATCGGTACAGTCATTTCGATGTTTGCGATAAATCCAGCAGAACCACATACATTTTACACTTTAAATAACAATGGCGTATTTCAATCTACTGATAGCGGCGAATCGTGGGAACAACTAAACATTCCGTGGAAAGAGGAATATAAAACGCAGCATCCGCATGCGTTACTCGTTACTAATTCTTAACAAATAAAAGACTGCCTAATGATTTTAGACAGTCTTTCTTTTATTTCTTTAAATCAATTACGATATCATCTAATACAATATCTTTCTTTTTCGCTTCTTTATTCGGCACTTCAATTTTCTTCTCAATCGCTGCAATCCATTTTTTAAAATCACCCGGCTCTCCATGAAACTTATTTGCGTTATTCCAAATGGATAGGAAAATATCATTTACACATTCCTCTATAAGTCCATCATTTTGAACTGGAAGAAGAACTTTGTTCGTGATTCCTTTTATGAGTGGTAAGTATGTATCGACAATAAATTCTAGCGCATCTTCTTTTTGCCGCTGTAATCTTTTTATAAAATTTTTCTCATTTGATTTCATGTAGCCATTCCCCTTATTTTTTTGTAAAAGCTTTTACACTCTATATAACGTCTAAAAAAATATTTTCTCTCATCTTTTTTATTTTTTGTATGTAATGGAATACTTTTCCTTCTCTATTGTCTCATATAACTTTGTACTCTAAGAAAACTTTCTCAACTCTACAAATTAATTCATGTAGTACACTATTTATATAATCACCATTTAACTTTATGTATATTTTATTTCATTAATCTACTTCACAATATTTAAAATTAGGAGATGAGATGTGTATGTGTGGAATTACAGGCTGGATAGATTGGGAGAAGGACCTTTCTAGTGCACATGCTATTTTAGAAAAAATGGCAAATATTTTATTTATTTTTAACGAGATTTCTTCCGTTCTTACTTGACCGTAAAGACCGTATGAGTATGGCTGTAGGATTTGAAGTTCGTGTACCGTTTTGCGATTATAGATTAGTTGAATATTTATGGAATGTTCCTTTCAACATAAAAAGTATTGATAATATTGAAAAAGGCATTTTACGTAGAGCACTACAACCAGCTTTACCTGACGATGTACGCAATAGAAGAAAAAGCGCTTATCCAACTTCACAAGATCCACTCTACTTACAAACAATCCGTAATTTAACACTTGATATGTGTAACAATAAAAACAATCCTATTTTCTCACTTATTAATCATTCCACATTACTTGCTATTGCCAATCAGAGTAATAAAGAAATTAACAATTTCGAAGCAAGAAGTGCTATGGAATACATGCTTCAAGTAAATGAGTGGTTAAAAACGTATCACATCCATATTGCTTAACAAAAAGAAGTTCAAGGATAGAAACCTTGAACTTCTTTTTGTATTAATTAGCGCATTGTTTATTTTCAGTATCAATGGACCATCCAATAATTGTGGCACAATCTCTACCTTTCCACTGCAGTACATTTGTTAATACTGGCTCAATCTGTAAGCAACTTCCGTCGTGTAATATTTCTATTAAAGATTGATCATCATCAAACCTTCGTTTATCACACTCTAAAATACCGTCCGTTGCCATTACAATATGATTCATTCCTTTTTCTAATCCTCTTACACCTGACGTAAAGCAAGGTGTATTTGCTGCAAAAATATTTTTCCTGCCAATATATTCGTAATTTTTCCGTTTATTTAATCGTCCTTTTCCATTTTTCGTTTTCTCTGAATGGAATAAATATGCGAAACAATCACCAACTGATAACCAATATAAAAATTCACCTTTTCGTAAACAAATTAAGCATGCAAGTTCCTCATCATCTTGATCACATTTTTCAATAAACAACTCATCTGTAAATAACGCTAACAAGTACATATGTGTATGATGAAAAGCTAAATGTATCGGGTAGGAAAATAACTCTTTTAGTTTCTCTTTTCTTTCTGAAATTGCTTCTACTATATAATCTATATTTTTTGTTTTGTGATGTGTATCAAAAATCATAACAAATTCAAATTGTAATTCAGGATCCCACCAAGCAAGTACTGCATCTCCTCGTTCATATGCATCACTCTCTTGATTTCCCCCATATACGCCGACTGAAAGAGGACCACATTTTTCAACATGTATTTCATCTACATACATCTGTTCATGACTCATCCATTTGAATGTATTCACAGCTATCATCCTCTCTCTTGCTAAATGTATACCTTTACACATAGATTACCTTATATTTCAATAAAAATAAACTTTTTCAACATTTTTTATCCAAATAAAAGGATTTTATTTCTGCACTAACGAATATATCTTATTATACGATATAAAAACAGGAGGATTTATCATTATGAAAGACATCAATCAGCATTGGGAGAGCATTTATTATCACTTACGATATGAATATGAGGACAACCTCTCTCACCAAGCCATTCGTATTTTACAAATCGTTTCTCGTGAGAAAGATATAACAATCGGAAAAATCGCTTCTGAACTTAGCCTATCTCATAACACAGCTTCTGAACATGTAAAGCGCCTTATTCAAAAGAATTTCATCGTTAAAGAAAGAAATAAACAAGATGAAAGAGTCGTAAATCTTACATTAACGAAAGAAGGTATCGACGCATTAGAAAAGCATACTTTACTAGATAAAGAAAAGATAAAAATATTAGAATCACAGTTATCAAAAGAAGAGCAACAATTAATCGAAAAAGCTTTTTCGTTATTAGCCAAGGAGGCAAAGTATGCATTTCCTCATTAAAGTAATCGTTTCGGCACTTATTATCGGCGTTATTACTGAAGTCGCTAAACATTATAGTACGATAGGCGGGTTTATTGCTGCCCTTCCTCTTGTCAGTTTACTGAGTCTGTTTTGGATTTCTTTTGAAGGTGGGAACAAACAAGAATTAAGCCAATTTGCTATAGGTGTATTATACGGATTTCCTGCATCCGCACTACTATTATTTATTGTCTATATAGGTTTAAAAAACTCGTTTTCACTTAGTACATCTGTCCTATTCGGTGTAGGTGTTTGGTGTATCGTTTTTGCTTGTCAAAAATTATTTCAAGCTTAGGGAGGAATTACTATCCGTAAATTTGTAGAAATATTAGGACAATTTATAGAAGTATATATACAAGGAAGTAGTAAACAAACTGTAGTTATTCAAACCGGAATGAGTTGCTCATTTTATGACTGGCTTCCTATTATAGAAAAGCTTTCACAGCACTTTACAGTCGTTTCATACCATCGCCCAGGTTATGGAAAAAGCGAGTTAGGGAATGATTCACGTACTACAGAGCAAGTTACGAAAGAACTACATATGTTACTACATGAACTAAATATTCACGAACCAATCATTCTCATCGGGCATTCCTATGGGGGATTATGCGCACAACATTTCGCACTGCTGTATGAAGAGAAACTGCAAGCACTTATTTTAGTTGATTCTACTTCGATGAACTTACACCGTTTAGATGAACTTCATTTACCAATTTCTGATCAAACTGATTCTGATGATGTTTGGTTTCAAAAATATAATATATATTCCAAAATGGATGTAGACACACTTTATAATGAACTAAAACCTATTCTCACCGATCAATCAAAACAGCAAATTGAATTCTCTACCTCGCCTTCATTATATAAAGCGACAGCTTCTGAACTATCGGAGTGGAAAAACTGTGCTCTCTCAATAAAAGAGCTATGTAAAACATTAGAAATACCATTAATCGTTATCGGTAGAGATCCTCAATATTCTATTACTCAATTGACTAATGGTGGCATGCCAAAAGAGGAAGCAACACAACTTGAAGCAATGTGGCAAGAACTAATTCACGAACAATTACACCTCTCAACTAACAGCCAATATATTCTTGCCGAACATGCTAGTCACGGTATAGAAAATGATCGACCAGATATTATTATTGAGGCGATTCATTTCTTACAAATAAAAAAAGGAAGCAACTAAAGCTGCTTCCTTACTTATCTATTCATAATCTTCTTCATCATCGATTTCTTCATAATACGTATTCCCATTATTTACATAAATAGGACCGTTCGCAACATCAATACGTAGTACCCACGCCCATGGCACAGATAAACGTTTATGTAATGCACGCCAAAATTGCATTGATTTTCTTTCGTACTCCTGGAAATCCTGAAGTAGCTCTTTATAGGAGGAACCGTCTAACTGAATATTTGCTTCTAACAAACGAGAATGGGCATAGTACTGTAACTCTAGTTCAGCAGCAATTTCCATTTCTTCTTCTGTTGCCATACCAATAATTGTTCCATCTGCTGGTGCAATTTCATATACGTTATGAACTTCAATAAGCCCTTCTTTCTCTTTCTCAAACATGTAAACAGCCTCCTTTAACATATAATTTTTTATGTTACAAAGTCATACTTCTACAATAACTTCTCTCTTTCCTCTTTTTTTGATAAACTTTTACAAATTATTTTCTTTAGACTAATGTGGACTACTAATTAGCAGCAGATCATCTTTCTTACTGATGAAACTTTTATTTTATTTGATAACTAGTATGTTCCATTCTTTCAGCAGAAATGAAACGATCATTATCAAAAGTTAATTTATACACGTCAGGCATATGAAGAGATTTCCAAAATTGAAAATCATATTTCGAATCAAAATAATTCATTAGTAGTACCATAATATTTCCATGAGTACCTATTACAATATTCTTCCCTTTATATTTTTTCAGTATAGTTTGCATACATATTGCCGCACGACTTTGTGCTACCTCATTCGATTCCCCACCTTCATATGCAAAAGTCCAATCTCCCCATACCTTCTGAATCGCATCATCAAAATTCTGTACTGGCTCTTTACTTAATAATCTTTCACGTAAATCTTCTTCTATTTGAATCGATACATTATATGTATTCGCAATTCCTTGTACAGTTTGAATCGCCCTTTTGTACGGACTAGAAATAACAACATCAATATATTTATCTTTGAATAAATGTGTTACATTCTGTGTATCTAGCAAACCTTTTTCAGATAAAGGACGTTCTCTTTCTTCTTTTGTATATGTAGAGTGTGCATGGCGGACGAAATATATTGTCGTCATTATTCAACTCCCTTTCTATTTTTTATCTATATTCAATGGAGCAAATGAAAAATCCTGTATCATGAAAAAGGGATACTTTTAAAAAAATGCAATTGTTTACATAATAAAATTATTTCATTACAACAAAAAAACATGCCTTCATGATGAGAGCATGTTTTGTGATATTCTTCACATTGTTTAGTTAAAAAATAAATATTTTACTTACCATGATGTAACATTAAATCACTAAGTTCTTCTTCAATGTGATTTAATTTCGCAACGCCTTCTTTCCATTTATGAATATAACGTGAAATTCCAACGAAAAATAGAACAAAAATTGTAGAAAGAATAATACCATATACGACTGCTACAGTACTCATAGTTACACTTCCTTGTAATTAATTATATTTTTATTATAAACCTTTTTCTTTTAAAATACTTTAATTTCAACTTTTTGTAACAAAATTCATTTTTCTAACAATAAAAAGGGCATAATAACACTCGAAAAACCCCCTTCATATTCCCTTATGTGCTTTAAACATCTCTATTTGTTAAAAAACGTTCAAAAAAAGGAAAAATTTTCACAAATTATACAAAACTTCACCATATGTACTATTACCATATGAGTTATATTATTTAATAGAATAAAGTGAAACTTTTATCAGTGGTGCTCTATCCCACTTGATTATTAGTTGAACCAATCCTGTTGTTACGGACAGTTCACGCGGGATAAAGGGGATGATATATGATGACGACTTGGTTTATTGTGATGTTAGTTGTATTTGGGGCATTTAAAATTATCGTTTCTAGCCTTCCGAACTCTGTTATTGAATCCATTATTAGCAAGTACGAAACCCATCCACAACTTGAAGAAGAAAATGTAACCGTTACAATCAATGGAAATAACTTAGAAGGCGAAAAGAAATCTCAAATTATTCATGATTTTAATGAAGGGTTATTTTTAGATCGCTATTATGCGCCGCCACATAATGAGGGTACTCCTTTAATTATCAACGCCAAACGTGGAAAAAAAGAGTTTACTTTTTATATTTATAGTCATGAAGAACATGTTGATGTTGTGAAACAATATAAGAAAAAAGTAGTTGCTTATAGTTTACGCTCTAAAAACCTTCAAAATAGTGATGTGTTCGTGTCAGCTGAGTTAGCTTAAAAGGCTGTCGTGCATAACGACAGCCTTTTCAACTATAACTCTATTTATTTTTCTTTTCCTCAATTTTTGTTTGCGCTTCTTCAGCCTTATCTAATCCTTCTGACACTTTCTTTTCTTTTTCCTTTACATCATCTATACTATCGACAGCTTTAATGAGTTTATCAATTCCTGCTTCATCGACCTTTTTTTGCTTCACTTTTCTTTCCCTTACTTTTTCTTCCACATCTTTTGCTTTTTGAAGCAAATCCTCTGCATTTGATGTCACCGCTTTTTCAAGTGTATCGTCTTTTTTCTTTTGTAACACTTTATTTGCATCATCTTTCGCTTCTAAATATTTACCGTCCTTTAATGCGGTTGCTCCATGATCCATAATCTCTGCAACTTCTTTATATGATTTCGCTTCATTTCCTGATTTCTCTTTTTCTGCTTTTTCGAACCACATAATCGCATCGCTATATTTTTCATTTTTCAATGATTGCATACCTGTTTCAATATATGTGTCATAGTTGCTACACCCAGTCATTACGACTAACAGAAAAAGCATAACAAAACTTAATTTTTTCATGATGTTGTCTCCTTTTCTTTGCCTGCTCACTTTACTGTAACATACATGAAAAAGAGTTTCAAAAACTAAAATACTAATTTGGTCATTTGTCATTAGTTAGTAAGATATATAATCACAAATAAAATAACGTGTTAGCTACATCATGCTTCCTATTTAAATCGATACATCTACTTGTTTTTTCGTCGTATGTCGATTTACCCCAACTAATACAACTAACAATAATCCTCCACCTAATGTCATCATAACGATGCTAGTTGGGATCATATCTAATAATAATCCATATACAATCATACCGAGCGGCGCAATGGCAGTAGCAATTGTTTCAAGTAGACCAAATACACGCCCTAAATAGCTTGGATCTGTCGTCTTCTGCATATGTACTTGCATCGGGATATTTACAACCATCATTGATATGCCAGTTAACAGCATAAACGCAATATAATAAATAAAACTTCCTATTTTCGGAATGGTAACTAACAATGGGAAGACTGTACATAAACTCAATCCTGCAAATAAAAACAGCCCAATATAAACAGAGCGAAACGGATTGTTCACTTCTTTACGTACCGATAAAACAATTGCACCTACTAGCATTCCAACAGCCAACATTCCCTCTACAATACCGAGTTGCTTGGAAGATAAATGCAAGTTTTGAATGATAATGTATGGAAGTGCAACGAAGAGTCCACTCGCAAAAAAGTTTACCCATAGAGCAATTTTCATTAGTCCATATATTTCATGCTGTCGTTTTACGTATGAAAACCCTTCTTTTATACTCGTTAAGAAATGCTCATTACTCTCAGTTATTTCTTTTTTATATAAATCAAAAACGATAAATAATTGTACAATAACTGCTAAAAAGAACGTAATGCTATTTAATAGGAAAAACGTCTTAACCGAAAAAAAGCCAAATACAACTCCACCAATAATTGGTGCTACAATGTTTGATAAAGATGCTGCCGTTTGGTTCAAAGCACTCGCTTTTTGAATGCGCTCCTCATCTACTAAATTAGGAATAGATGCCGTTAATGCTACAGAATAAAAACTGGCACAAATTGATAATAATGCCGCTGATACATAAATAAAAAGGAGTGATGGTCCAAACATAGTCGCAAGAATAAACATAATAAGCATTGTTAAGCTACTTAACAAATCCGTACCAATAACAAGCCACTTTCGATTAACACGATCAGCTACAGCACCTGCAATTGGCCCACAAATCATTCTTGGAATTGATCCGCAAATAAGCGTAGTCGCAAATCCCATCCCTGAACCAGTTGTTTTTAATACGTATAACCCCATTGCAAACGTATAAATACCCGCCCCTAATAAAGAAGTCATTTTTCCAATCATCATTAAAATGATATTTCTCGTTGCAACTTTCATTCTTGAATCATTTTGACCTATACTTACATCCTCCATTACGACACTCTCCCTTTAAAAGTTAAATTGTGTTAAACTTATTATATAATCAACTTTCCAATTTTTACAATAAAAAGTTTAATTGTATTTAACTTTTTAATTATAAAGGAGTAATTTATGACTACGCTTGGTGAAAAAATTAAAACGTTACGAAAAGAAAAAAAGCTGACACAAACGGAACTAGCTGGTTCAGAGTTAACAAAAAGTATGCTAAGTCAAATTGAAAACGGAAAAGCTACCCCTTCCATGAAAACATTACAATATATCGCTGATAAACTTGGATGTGAAACGAGTTTTTTACTAGAGGATGATGATGTAGAAATAGTAGAACTCATTCAACAAATGGATCAACTCATAAAAACAAACAAATGTGATGAAGTATATGATACTTTACTACCTATCGTTCAAATGGAGCTACCTCCTACTTTAAATACAGCTCGTTTATATAAACAATTTGTAACCGCTGCGGCTATCATGAAAGATTACAACATTGAATCTTACGTTGAAAAAGCGACTTCTATTTTTGAAAAATATACTTTATACCGGGATAGTACAGAAACAAAATTAACCTTTTCATACGCGCTATTCACACGTAAAAAATATGAGGAATGTTTACAGCTAATTGCTAGCATTCGAGATGATTATGCGGCGAAGCATTTAGAAATGGATCTTATTATACACATTCAATTATGTTTAAAAGAGGCCATCATTTTACTAGCATGTGGCGATTATGAAAAATGCGAAAAAACAATATTAGAGGCACTCGCATTTTCAAAAAAACATCAAGTATATTATAAAACAGATGAATTTTACCGTATATTATCTTATCAAAAAGTCATCATGGCTGATAAAGAACAATATTTACACTACATAAAGAAATCTGAGCAATTCGCTATTTTTACTGAAGACACTTTATCAATCGCGATTGTAGATATACTAAAAGCATATTACTACAACACTATTACTAATGAATATACAATCGCATTAAAACATCTAGAACAATTTCGAGAAAAGCTAAAAGAGGAACCGATTTTTCAAGATGATGGATTGTATTATCTGGAGAAAGGAAAAGCTTTATACGGTTTAAAACGTTACGAAGAAGCTTTACAAACATTGCAACGTGCTATCATACCAGATTATATGAATCATCCACTTGATCAAGCATGGCTTATAACAGCAGGTGCATATCGTGCCCTTTGTTACGTAAAACTTAATGATACAAAAAGGGCTCTTGAAGAAGCAACAAAGGCAAATCAAATGATACAGTCTTATCCAGATTCTATTTTCTCTTCGTTTATTAAGGAAACATTACAAATAATACAAAAACTTTAAGAATGTCTCGAAATGGTATATTATTCCTCCTTTTTAGCAAAGATAATAATGATGGGAGGAATATAAATGAATATTCAACGTGCAAAAGAGCTTTCTGTATCATCGGAGCAAGCTAACATAAGTTTTCAAGGTATGCCTGTTACGATTCAACACGTAGACGAAAGCAACGAAACCGCCCGCATATATGAAGTGAAAAATCCAGGCCGCGAATTAACGGTTCCAGTTAATAGCTTAGAGGAAATATAAAAAATGCCACTCCAATTTTTTTGGAGTGGCATTTTTCTTACTTTAAATACATTCTTCTGCTTCTTTTCTTTTGGTGAAGTGCTAAAATACAAACTATAATCTAATTATTCACACGATACATTAAGGGGGAAAATAATGAAATCTCGTTTAGAAAACAACGAGCCTTATTATGCAGTTATATTCACTTCTAATCTATCAAATGATACGACAGACTATAGTACTGTTGCCAACAAAATGGAGGAACTTGCAAAGCAGCAACCTGGATTTCTGGGTGTAGAAAGTGCACGTGATCATGCAGGACTCGGTATTACAATATCTTATTGGAAATCACTTGAGGCAATTGAAAATTGGAAAAAGAATGCCTTACATAAAGAAGCGAAACAAAGAGGCCGTGAGCAATGGTATGAAAACTTCCAATTGCGTATTTGCCTTGTGGAGAAAGAATTTAAGTTTCGTAGAGGTACATTGTAACTATGAAGAAAAAATTAGCTCTCATTACTGTTCATGAAATATACGGTGTGAACGGCCATATGCAACATGTTATCCACCACTTCACCTCTTCTCATATAGATATATTTTGTCCTAATCTTCTACAATCACAAAGTGTATTTCATTATAGTGATGAAGAAAAAGCATATCATTTTTTTATGAATCATATTGGATTTGAGTATGGAAAAGAACAGATTGAAGAATTTGTTGCTAATCTTTCCAGTCGTTACACACATATCGGACTTATCGGCTTTAGTGTTGGAGCGACAATTGCCTGGCTTTGTAGTAACAATCCTAAAATAGATTTTATCATTGGATGTTACGGTTCTCGTATACGTGACTATGTTCATATGAAACCAATTTGTGCTACCTTACTTATATTCCCTGAAAAAGAAGCTAGTTTCTCAGTATCCTCTTTCATTCAAACATTGCAGCAACAAAATAATCCTTTATTAGAAATACACCAACTACCCGGTGAACATGGTTTTCTAAATCCATACACTGAAAAATATAACGTGCACTCTACAAAACAAGCATACAATTTAATAAATTCATTTCTTATAAAAACAATCTTATAGAGGAGACTCAAATGACGTTGACATTACTCTTACTTATTTTCATACTCATTGCCTTTATCTCAGCGCTAACCATTATTTTAGTAACCGTAAAAAAGGGAGCGTTTTCCAAACGCCCCTACTTACAATCTATTATCGTTTGCATTTTATTTTTTACAAATTGGATCTTATATGTAACGACTTTTTATTCATTACTCCCAGAAAAAGTGAGCGAGTTCATATTCCTACCCCTTTGGTTTTTCCTTTGCTTTTTAGGATTTATCGTTTTCTGGCGCGAATGGAGAAATAATCGTGTGTTCTCAATATGTATTGGTTTTCTTTCCTTTATTAGTTTTCTATTTGGGCTGTTTTTGTTAGTTCTTTCGGGGATGTGACTGTTATAAGGAGGATAAAAATCCTCTTTATAACAGTCTTTTTCGTTCCATAACGAAAGGAATTATTAAATAAAGAGCGTAAGCAATTACCATCCAAATGGTAAATGACATGATTTGCTGTGAAGATAATTGTGAGAATATGTTAGAAGAGTTATACAAGATGTAAGAATCTAAAGTTAAACCAATTGCTGTACCACATATACCTAACTTAATAACTGCATATTTTGTAGTATCTAATCTTTGATATAACCACATTACAAAGTATAAAGCTATAGCCGTTCCTAATTCAAGAAACGCCAATTGTAGAAAAAATCTACTTGAAGTGTATTCTAATAAAACGGAAGAACCAAAAATAATGAAGAACGCTGAGGCAAAAAGCCAAACGCCGATAGAAAATAAAATAGTGAGCCAGAGTCTATTGTTCACTGACATTACCTCCCTTTTGTAGCACTGTAAACTTTTCCAAAAGCATATACAAATCACCATATACTTTATCTGTAGAAAAAGATGGATTGAATAATGCTTGCAATGCCAATCCGTCAATTAATGCATTACATAAAATGCTCCACGTTTCAGTTGAAATTTGAGATGTCATTGTATCTCCTATTTTTTTATTTAACACTCTTGTTAATTCTTGGTTTTCATAATGTAACAATCCACCAATTTTATTTTTCATCGCATCATTTTGTAATCCACTAGCTACTAATTGAAAAAACAAATGATGATACATTGAATCTTTCACACATCTACTTTCGGCAGACTGTAAAGCCTTTTCTAACTCTACATCCTTTCCTATTTGTTCCCACGACGCTTTACAAAACGATTCAGTTACTTCAAGTAATAATTGATCTTTCGTTTTAAAATGATAATATACGGTACCTTGTGTAACTTGAGCACTCTCTGCAACTGCTTTTAATGTCAACTTTTCCATCCCATGCTCTGTAATAATTTTTTTTGCTGCTTCAAGTAACTTCTCTTTATTAACAACATTCGGTTTTGCCATTTCTATAACCACCTTTTGAGTTAGTCAGCTAACTAACTTAAATTATACAGAAAAATCAGATAAATAAAAAGGAAGAAAAGCCAACTTTCAACTTTTCTTCCTTCTATGTTTACCTTTAGATTTTACTGTCACTGATTCACAAGGTGTATAGTAAATTTGAGGTGTCGCCTTCCCAACAAACATCATAAACGTAATGAAGCCGATAATAAAGAGAATAAATAACGTTAACAAAATTGCCCCTATCGTTAAAAGTATCATAACACCACCGCCCCTATATAGTTCATGTTATTACACTTTTCGCTATTATATGAGCGTAATCCTTTTTAGAAAAAGAAACGTAACAAAATAATCACAATCACTCCTGTTAACACCGTTCCTAATAAACTACGAGTATATATCGCTACAAGAAATGTTGGAATTGCAGCAAGAAGATAATCCCATTGCATCGTCTCGTGCATAAATAATACTTGTGCTAAAAGTGCTGCTAATATCGCAATTGGTATGTAATTTAACCATTTTAAACCCCAGTCTGGAATTTGTAGTTTGCTAAATACGAGTAGAGGTAAAATACGTGGTACGAGTGTGACAGCTCCTGCTGCTAGTAAAAGTAATAATACGTCTAATCTCATTTCCATTTTTCAATCACCACCCCGATCGTCGCAGCTAAAAGCGTTGCGATAATAACAGCTATACTATCTGGCATAAATAAGTGTGACACGTATGCGATCATAATCGCTACAATTGCAACACTTAAGTGAATTGCTAGTTTCGGTTTACTACTTATTAGCTGAAGAACAAATAATCCGATAAACATCGCTGGTAATGCATAGTCCATGCCGTACGTATGCGGATCTGGTATCCATTCTCCAAACAGTCCACCGATAATTGTAGCCAATATCCAATTTAAATATGCTGTTACATTAAGCCCAATCATCCATTTCTCGCCTAAATATCCTTTTTGCGCTGCGTGTTGCACTGCAACGCCGAATGTTTCATCTGTAATTTGTGAACCGATGAGTAAGTTTTTAAATAGAGGAATTTTCGTAAAGTACGGTGCAAGCGCTGCGCTCATTAATAAGTGACGTAAATTGACAAAGAATACGGTAAAAATAATTGCGGAAGCTGGAGCACCAGCTGCATACATACCTGCTAATATAAATTGGGCAGAACCTGCATAAATTAAAGTAGACATAAAAGCAATTTCTATAATGGAGAAACCAGCTGTTTTTGCAATTACACCAGCTGCTATACCGATACTTAAATACCCAAATACTGTCGGCAAACAATCTTTTACACCTTGTTGAAATGTATCATCGCTCTGCAATGTCATATGTGCTTGAGCTTTATTCACCATTTCCTCACTCCTTTTCTTCTAAACTACGTTTTCCCGTTACAACATGAACTAAATCTATATTTTCGCGCCATAACGTATCTAATTTATCGGCACCAAACTCTTTCGTAATCTCTTCCACCATAATATCGTGACGAACATACTCTGTAGCAACGAGAACTAAAGCTGGATCATACGTTGTAACAGCCCATGAAGTGTTGTCATTTGAGAAGTTAGCAATTAATACTTCTTCTCCATCACGCGCGATAACAGTTAAATGACCACCCATTCTCTTTTCAACAACGTGGGGCGTCATGTAATTATGGTGAAACGTTGCTCCTATCTTTGTTTCTGGAGCACCAAATAGGATTGAAAATATATGTACACCTTCCTCTTCCTTTTGACGAATAAGTGGTTCAATTTCATGCACTTGGTCTTCCCATACAGAAATCCATAGTTCTTTCCTTGCTCTATTAATTATATTGCACATTTCTTTTAAAACACGATCGTTTGAGCGAATATGCGAAATTACATCTATTTGTCGCTCTTGTTCCAAACAATTTAATTTTTCGTCTAAAAATGAAAAGGATTTTTCAAAGTCTTGTCGCATACGATCCATTAATTCAGTAGCTGGTACTGGGACATATTTCACTGGTTCAGAAGGTACAATATGTGCCGCTCCTTTATCCATCAACTTACCAAGTACTTCATAAATCATTGAACGAGGTACACCTGTTTGTTTACTCACTTCATAACCTGTTACTGGAGAATGTTTTAATAACCCTATGTACGCTTTACATTCATACTGGGAAAAACCTAATTTTTGCAATTCCTTTATTATTTCATCCATCGGTAATCCCTCACCATTCATTTCTCACTAGTAGTTATTGTTATACCTACTAATATAAAAAATAAGTTCTTTTCGGTCAACTGATAATTCAGAATTTTACACCCCCGAAAAAAGACTCCCTCTATCAGGAGTCCTTATCTCAATATTTCATTCGCTTCTTTTTCATAAATTTTATCAAATGAAGTCATAAGACGCTGCGATGCTTGAACCATCTTCTGATTCGTCATAAGATTCGCCATCTCTTTCGTCATATCTACATTTGAATTTTCTAGCATATGATTTTTTACTATTCCTGTACCGTTCGGTAAATTAGCAATATTTCCTTCTGCTAGTGTAAAGCTTTTATTTTCACGTTGCACAAGACGATTATTCGTTTCTGCATCTACTGTTTTTGTTTGCAAGCGAGCAATATTATTTTGTGTCACTTCATCATATAACGTACCGTCTGCTTGTACAGCCACCTTTGCTCCTTCTGGAATACGAATACGCTCATTATTCTCTCCCATAACGTAAGCACCTGAAGATGTTTGCAAATAACGATCACTATTTACCGTAAAGCTTCCATCCCTCGTTAAAAACGTTTCATCATTTTTAGAGGTAACGAAAAATGATGATGTGCCAGCCGCACCGTCATCTAAAAAGAAATCCGTAGGGCTATTTGTAATTTGTATATTTCCTTGTGCTAAGTTCACGTGTGTCGCAGCCGGTACTACAGCATAGTCGACTGAACCAATCTTTGTTGTGGCTCCGTCTCCAGTGCGATATGTTTCTTGTACATCAAATACTTTAGAATTCATATTTTCTGCTTTAAATCCTGTCGTTTGGGCGTTTGCAACGTTATTCGCATGAACATTAATTCGCTGCATGTAGTTCATCATACCCATAGAACCTATATAAAGACCTTTCATACTCGTTTGAATAAGGCAGACCCTTATTCTTCACCTCTTTTCTTACGATGTTTGTAACATTTGTTTTGCTAAATGTTCCGCTGTAGCGATATGTATATGTTGCTTCACATCTTGTCCGTCTGTCATTAAGACGATTGGAGCTGATGATACTGCTGGAATTTTCAACAATTCACCACTACTTGCTGTTTCATCAAATTTCGTAAATACGATTCCATCTATATGAATATCTTTAAAGTTCGTAATGATTTCAATCATATCTTTACTCTTCATAGAAGCTGATAACGTTAAACAAATATAATCTGGTTCTACTAGTCCCATCGTTTCAATCATTTCTTCTACTGTTTCTGACGTACGATAATTTTTTCCAGCTGTATCAATTAAAATATAATCGACGCAGGCTTCTTCTTTAAAATATGTAAGCGCCCTTGTCATTGCAGCCTCATCACGAACAGCAATGACTTCTGATCCAATTGTCTTTACGTAATCTTGCAATTGTTGTACTGTCCCAATGCGAGAGTGATCTGTCGTAATAAAACCAACCGTTTTTTTCTTACCGTGAAACTGCCAAGCCATTTTTGCAAGCGTCGTCGTTTTTCCAACACCAGTTGGGCCAATTAATGCAATTGTTTGCACTTCTTTTTCAAAGACATTTTCCGTGTTGAAATGTGATTTCATATCTTCCAATATATATTCGATCACTTCTTCTTCCGTAATCATCGTTGCCTTCTCAAACTTCACTTTTAATTTTTCGGCATATGCGTGAATGAAATATTGTTCCACATCGTTTTGTTCTAACATCCGAATTACTTTTTGAATAATAAATGGTACAGATTGTTGTTTAACAACTACTGCTTCTTTCTTTACAGGAATAACTTGTTTCGTTACTTCCGTCTCCTCTGTTTGTTTCATAACGACAATTCCTTTTTCAAACAGCTTTAATAGCTTCTCTTTCTTTCTTGCCCATTCTTCACTATTTCCTGTTTGTATCGCCGCGTATGACATAGGAGTCGTCACGTTTTCTAAATTGTGTAATACCGATTGAATTCCGTTCGCCTTTACGATTTGTTCTGAAGGATGATGAACAACATCCATTAATTGTTCATGAAACTCGGCTGTACCTTCATTCACTTCTTCCTTTTTATCTTCAGGAAAAGCAACAATCATTTCATAATCTTTTTTCCAAAAAAACGGGATATTTCGCTTTACACTTTCATCAACAACGTAGTAATAATCTGTACCATATTGGTCAAATAACTTTCGATACAATTCATTTTTCGAAGCTGCTTTTATTCGCATTAACGCTTCTTTTTTCTCTGTACGTTCCATTACTTCACCCCCTACTATTCAATATAAGCAATTTGATCTACAACAATTTCCGGTGCCAATTCACTAATACAAAGCACTTGCGCTTCTATTTGGTAACGTTCGAGAAGTCTTACAATCGCAAACCTGAAGTCTTTTCTACGCGTTAATAATACTGGTTCTCTTCCCATTAAACGAGCTTGTTTAAATACACGCTGCACTTGCTCTACTACTCTCGTTTCTAAATCTAAATCCCAATTTAATAAGTAACCTTGATATGAATTGTTCACAACGTCTGCATCTAATTCGATTGAATCAGAGAAGAGCGCTGCATAAATTTTCCCGTCCGGATTTTTTGCATGTTCACAAATCACTTTTGAAATACATTCACGAACGAATGATGTTACACCATCAACATGGTTTTGATAAATTTCTTTTCCGTCAATAATACCTTCAATAATTGTTGGTAAATCACGGATAGAAATCCCTTCTTTCAGCAGTTGTTTAATAACATTTTGAACGAGTGATAAGTCGATCTCTTTCTTCTTAATCTCCTCTAATAAAACAGCATGATCATTTTCAAGTGAATTGATTAAATCTTTCACATTTTGACGCTGAATTAACTCGTGAAGGTTACGTCTAATGACAACATCTAAATGGGTAATTAATATACTTAATGGCTCTAACACTTGGTAGCCTTTCATTTGTGCATCTTGTACCATATGTTCTAAAATCCAATATCCATCTTCACCGAAAATCGGATCTTTCGCTGGTTCTGCATCTAAATCTGCCATTACATTCGGTGTTTTGAGCGCTAATAAATAACCTGATTTTAAAACTCCTTCAGCCACCTTCGCACCTTTAATACGAATAATGTAACGTCCGCGCGGTCTAAAACTCGTATTATCTTTAAAGTTAATACCAGGAACGTTAATACCAAGATCCGTAATAATCGATTTCCTCATTAAAACAACTTTATCACGAGCTGTTTCTCCATTAATTTTTTGCTTTACAAGCGCTGCTAAATCTAAACCGAGTTCTACAATAATCGGATATTTATCTGTAAAGACTCCGAATGAATCTTCCACTTGTTGCAGTTGCTCTTCATCACCTTGAATCATTTCTAATTCTTTTTGAAGCTCGTCTTCTTTTTCTTTCTTTATTCGCTGTTTATTGCGAATTCCTAAGAAGATAATCGTTCCACCAACGAGAGCAAACGGTAAAAATGGTAGTGGTGTAAATAAACCCATTGCGATAAATAAACCACCGAGTGCATATACAACGACTTCATGCGCTAATAATTCTTTAAAGATTCCTTCTGTTACTGTATCCGGTGATCCATCAAATACACGCGTTACGATAATACCAGTTGAAATCGCAAGCATTAATGAACCAATTTGGTTTACAATTCCATCGCCGACTGTTAACTGCGTATAATGAAGAGCTGCTTCTCCAAAGCTCATTCCTTGCTGCATCATTCCGACAATTAAACCGAAAATAATGTTTACGAATAAAATAACAATACCGAAAATAACGTCCCCTTTAATGAACTTCCCGGCACCATCCATCGCTCCGTAAAACTCTGTTTCCATATTTAACTTTTTTCGTTTTGCCTGTGCATCTTTTTCTGTAATAATGCGCTGGTTTAAATCCGCATCGATAGACATTTGTTTCCCAGGTAAAGAATCAAGTGTGAAACGGGCAGCAACTTCAGCTGTACGTGATGCACCATTTGCAACGATAAACTGGAATATGATTAATACTATAAAAATAACGATACCAATTAATAAGTTCCCGCCAATTACGAATTGGCCGAACTCTTCAATAACATGACCGGCATTTCCGTTTGTTAAAATGGCCCGCGTTGTCGAAACGTTAATCGATACGCGGAAAATCCCGATTAATAACAACATCGTCGGAAATGACTTTAATTCATCCCACTCGTTAATACTTGTCGCTCGCATATAAATAAGCACTGACATACTTAGTAGAAAAACGATAATGATATCAAGTATAAATGGCGGAAGTGGAATTAAGAGCGCCACAACGAATGACGCTGCTAAAAAGATAGAAAAATAGGTTCTTGCAGAATCTATCTTAAACAAAGAGATCTCCTCCAAACGCGCTATTAAACTTCAAGTTCTTTCATTTGAATTAAATAGCGCATAACTTCAATTACAGCTACGTATAAATCTTCTGGAATCGCCTCATCTTCCTCGACTTGATAATATAAAGAACGAGCAAGTGGACGGTTTTCCACCATTGGTATTTCTTGTTCACGGGCAAGCGTTCGTATATATAATGCGAGCTCATCTTCCCCTTTTGCAACGACAATTGGTGCCGCATCAACGTGTTTATTGTAACGAAGTACGACCGAAATATGAGTCGGATTATTTACAATAAACGTTGCGCCATCCATCTTCTTCGCAATTGTCCCTTGCAAGATGGCATGCATAAAGTTTTTTCGTTTCCCTTTTACTTGCGGGTCCCCTTCATTATCTTTATGCTCCCTCTTTACCTCTTCTTTTTTCATCTTAATATCTTGTTCGTACTCCCATTTTTGATAAATAAAATCAATAATAGAAAGAACGATTAAAATAATTAAAATCGCTAAAAAGATAAATTTAATTTGCCTAATAATTTCAGTAAGTGATGCAGTCCAGTTAAAACCAATCATACTTACAATTGTCTCTAAATTCTTTTTAAACAGAACGTACGAAACGTAACCGATTAATCCCATATAAAAAAGTGATTTTAAAATATCTACTAAACTTTTTCGACTAAACAATCTCGTAAAATAGTTTTTCGGATTAATACGTGACGCTTTCGGCTTTATTACTTTAGAAGAAAATAAGAAACCAACTTGAATCATATAGTTGAATAAATGAAAAGCGTATACGAGTATTAATATCGGAGCGGATACTTTTAGTAGTAAAATTCCCATTAAATAAAAATACTCGGTCGTATCTGTATCTTTACCAATTTGATCAAACAACGTCGCTACGGAGTTTGCAATTTCAAACCCTAACCAATCCCCGAAAAAGTAAACGACAACTGCTAATACGAGAATAGAAAACAAATTATTTAAATCTTTACTCCGGGCGATATTCCCTTCTTCACGCGATTTTTTACGCTTCTGCGGGGTGGCCTTTTCTGTTTTATTGTCCTTTGCCATGCACGTCCCCCTACTTCGTTAAGAAAAAGTTAAATAGTTTCGTATACTCTTCAAGCAATACTTCCGTCATATTTTTAAACACATAACCGAGCATCGGTACACTCATCGCAATAAACAAAATACCACACGTAATTTTAATAACGTACGCATTCATAAAAACGTTTAATTGCGGTGCGTTTTTTGCGATTAAAATAAGAACAAAGTTAATGATGAATAAACTCCCCATAAGCGGAAGAGCAATTTCAACCGCTGATGTAATTGCAAATAATAACGTTGCGAGTAGACTATCTAAAAAACTAGTCGTCAGCAATTTTGAAATCGCCTCTGTATATTGAAACGACTTTAAAATCGTGGCAACGAAGTAATTAATGCCGCCGAGTGAAATAAAAATAATGAGAAAGAACATATCAAAAAGTGTTGATAGTAAAGTAGATTGTGATCCTGCGTTCACATCAAATAAACTTGCCTGTGATAAACCGATATCAAAGTCTAAAATATGACCTGCCATTTTCGGTATGTTCCACAGCATTTCTACAATTTTGGAAAGGGATAACCCAATTACTATTTGCGTTCCTGCATACGCAGCTACATCCCAAACTGTCTTTATATGAGAAACATCAATTTGATCCGCTACTGTCACGGAAAGACCAAGTCCAAATGTAACCTTTGCCATCGCTGGAATCGATCGTCCTGAAAAAAACGGTAAAAAATATAAAAATGAAGTAATGCGGCAAAACGCAAAAAACGTCGCCGCCCATAATTCCATATTCATTTCAGTTCCCCTATCTTAGTACGAACGCAATAGCGATGGAATTTTATCAAATAAATCTAAAATAAGCATCGTTAACTCTTGAAACATCCACGGACCTAAAATGATAATAACGAGCACAATACTCGCCATTTTCGGTAAAAACGTCAGCGTTTGCTCTTGAATTTGCATCATCGCCATAATAACAGCGATAATAATAACGACAATCATACTAACACCGGCAACCGGCATTAAAATCATAACCCCTTTATAAAAAAAGGTTTGAAAAATATCAATAATTGGTGACGTATTCATTTATATGACTCCTATCACATAGCATCAAACGCTTCAGGCGACTGTTTTAAACATAATGTCGACGATTTTTGTATATCCACCTAAATATACGAAAACGAGTATTTTAAATGGTAAACTTAAAATCATCGGCGGTACCATCATCATCCCGAGGTACATTAAAAGTGTACTAATAATTAAATCAATAAACACGAACGCTAAATAAATGAACATTCCTGTTAATAGTCCTTTTTGAATTTGCGTTAACGTAAACGATGGTACGAGCGTAAATAAAGAAAGATCTTTTAAATCTTTCGGCAACTCTTCCCCGCGTACTTTCAGCATCATTTTCAAATCATGCTTATACGTATGCTTCGACATATAATCTTTCATAATGGGGGCTGTCGTTTCCGCAGCTTGACCTACTGTTATTTTTTCTTTCGTCATCGGATCCCACACATCGCTCTTCAGTTGTCCGAGTACAGGCTGCATTGTAAAGAGTGATAAAAATAATGCAAGTCCAACAAGCACCTGGTTCGGTGGTAAATTCATTACCCCAAGTCCTTGGCGCGTAATGCCAAGAACGATCATAAAATATGTAAAATGCGTAAATAAAAGAACGATAGAAGAAGATAATGATAGCAGCGTAACGAGTGCAAATAGTTGTACACTTGAATTACTCGTAAACTCTTTTCCATTTTCAAAATTAATAAAACCGTTCTGGGCTGCATACGCTGGATTTACAAAAATAATTGAAAAAACGATAGAAAATACGAAAATAACGACTAATAATAATAACTGTTTCTTTATTCTCATGATAGATCCTCTACTTTTTTCTTTTCACTCTTCACCGCGTCTTCTAACGCTTGTTGAAACTGATTTCCTGTTCCTGTTAATTGCACAGATTGTACACCGTTATTACTAATAACAGTGAACACTTGCTTTCCGTCTACTTCAAATAAAAAGGCGCTCGTTTGATGATTTAAAAACACACCATCTTTTACTTGAATATGTCCATTTTCACCTTGCTTAAAAAACTGCTGTTTACGCGTCTTTTTCGTCATATAATATGCACCATAACCGAGCGCACCAAACAGTAAAACGACTTGAAATAAGGTCGTCATATACGACATATGACTCCTCCTCTACTCTTTATCTTGCATTTGACTTTGCGCTTTCATAAGCGCAGCCTGCTTCTTATCAGCTTCAATTTCAGAAATGATAATGCCGAATTTCTCATCCATTACAATTGCTTCACCGATGCCGACTTTCATATTACTTAAATATACATCTACTTTATGTCCTAAGTTTTTCTCTACTTCAAGAACATCGCCAACTTTTAACTGCTTCACATCACCAAGCGTAATAGATGACTTCCCAAGCTTTACGCCAAGTTCAATCGAAATATCTGAAACAGTATCAATATGTGCTTTCCCTGCTTCCTTTCGCTTTCCTACATATTCTTCTAATCCCATTAATGACACAGGAGATACTTCATGCTTCATATAGACCCTCCTACTCTATAAAACTTTTAAATAGAAGCGCCTTACGCGTTCCATCTTTCCCAATAAAACAATTAAATTTATGCTTTCCATCTACATAACCACGTAGTTGGTCTGTTACTTTCGTATGAAGCGGAATAATATCCCCTTCTTCAATTTGCTCAATCTCGCCCATCGTCATTTTTTGCTCACCAATCGCAACGTGAACAGGCTTGTACACTTGATTTACTTTCACTTCCACTTCAGATGTATACTTTTTACGCTTATCCGAAGAATGTTCGACAATATTTTCAGACGTTAACTGATCCATAATTTCTTCAACAGATAAAAACGGAATCCCGATACGAACCGTCGTATTCCAAAAATCTGTTTTCATATTTACGTTTAATAATGAAATAATATCGCTCGCTGTCGTAATCTTAAGTGCATTCGGATCCGTCTCTGTCGTTACAAATTTCGGTTTAATCGCAACAACACTTTCAAATGATTGCTCTAAATTTTTGCATAGAAGTGCAAAAATATTATCAAGTGTTAAAAATTCAAATGCTGTTAACGGTCTACGCCTAGTAAACATACGCTTACTATCTCCGCCAAGCCAACATTCGTGAATATAAATAACGAAAGCTAAATCAATCTCAATTACAATCTCCCCAAGCTCTGGCAAACCGAGATCAATTACACAATATAAATAGTAATCTTTCGGCATTTTCTCCACATATTCACTCGTAAATGGAACTTGCTCAACCGTCGATGGTTCAAGTTCGATTGGAATGCGCATACGTGCTGATAACGCCTGTGATGTCTGCTTGCCAAAAGTAGAAGCAAGCGCTTGTAAACTACGTAAATGCTCAACACCGAATTTTTCCGGCCTATTAAAATCATACTCTTGAAATTTATCTTGCTTCCCTGCCCCTTGTGCGAAAGCTGGCATTTCCTCGCCCTCATTTACCGCCTTCAGCAGGGCATCAATTTGCTCTTGGCTTAATTTATCGCCACTCATGAAAATCCCCTTCCCTACCTTTTCAACTCAACGATTTCAACATACATCTTCCCATTCTTTGTCAAAATCTTTCCGGTTCCAATCTCTTCATTCTCAAGCATTATAAGCACCGTATTTTTCGTTGAATTTTCAAGACGATACAATGTACCTTTCGTAATATGAAGCAGATCTTCAATTTTCTTTTTTGTATTTCCGATTTCAAAATAAATTGTTAACGGAATATCACCTTGTAATTTCAAACCTACCCAACTCCCATATCATGTTCACAAAAATTTCATGTTTTCTATATATAAATGAAATTCCTTATTTCGAAACGTCTATATTCAATATTTTTTTAATATATCCTTGCGTTTCTTTAAATGGTGGTACGCCCCCGTACTTTCTCACGTTACCAGGACCAGCATTATAAGAAGCAAGCGCCAATACGAGATCACCGTTATTTTTCTTTAAATAACCGCTTAACTCTTTTACACCGCCTTCAATACTTTCAGCTGGTGAAAATGGATTTTTGATCCCCATCTCTTTCACATTGGCTGGCATAAGCTGCATAAGCCCCATCGCTCCTGCATGTGACACCGTTTTCGGATTAAAATTAGACTCCACTTCAATCATTTTTTGAATTAACATTTTCGGAATTCCATATGTACGACTGACGCGATCAATAATATCCTCATACTTCCCTTCATTTGAAGAACGTATTTTTTGAATATTATACTTCTTCGTTAATCCCCACATATCAGCATCCTCATTTTTCGTTTCAGGGAAACGTCGCTCAAACTCTTTTTGCGCAACTTGCACTTCATTTACATTCTTCGTTTCAGCTTTCCCCTCAGACTTACTCGCTTCCTCTACTTTAATAGACTCATCTTTATTAACAACCTTTTCTATTTTCGTAGATTGCACCGGTTGACTCATATCTTCTACTTTCGCCGGCTGCGTAGTAGCCTTCGTCTCCTTAGCCGGTTCACTCTGCAATTCATTATGAAAACGACTACTAACAAACGCCTGCGGACTACTTAACCTTTGCTGAAACTCGCCTTTTTTATATGCAAGAACTTCTTTTACTATATTTCCAACTACCATAATATCACCTTTTCGGTAAACAAAGATAATCTAATATTAGAGTTTTTAAAAAAAATTTGCAATAATCCTTTGTAATAAAAAAATGACTACATTGTTAAACTGTTATTTTTTTATATTTATTAATTCAAATTTTCAGTTGACACCTGATATAGCAAGGATTACAATAAATTCGAAATTGTTTTTTTTGTATATTACCGTTTAGGAATTTACAGAAAACTCAAAATCAAAAAATGGGGGTTCTAAAAATGAGAATTAATACAAATATTAATAGCATGCGTACGCAAGAATACATGCGCCAAAACCAAGCAAAAATGAGCAACTCTATGGACCGTTTATCAAGCGGTAAACGTATTAACAACGCTTCTGACGATGCGGCAGGTCTTGCAATCGCAACTCGTATGCGTGCACGTGAAAGCGGATTAGGTGTTGCTGCTAACAACACACAAGACGGTATGTCATTAATCCGTACAGCTGATTCAGCAATGAACTCAGTATCTAACATCTTACTTCGTATGCGTGACCTTGCTAACCAATCTGCAAACGCAACAAATACAAATGAAAACAAAGCAGCAATGCAAAAAGAATTTTCTCAATTACAAAAACAAATTGATTACATTTCAACTAACACAGAATTTAATGACCAAAAATTATTAGATGGTTCTAAATCTGAAATTAAAATCCAGACATTAGACTCTAACGATGTTAATACACAAATCGGTATTAAACTATCAAATGTTTCTACTGATGCTCTTGACCTTAACTCATTCGCGATTGGTAGTGGCGATAAATTATCATCAATTGACTCTACTAATGCAGTAAACTATATTCAAGGGTTAGAAACTACAGATAAGACTGGTACTGATTTGCAAACTGTAGTTGATACTGCTAAATCTCATTTTGAAAAAGTTAAAAGTTTTATGTCTGATACAAATAGAACAACAATGGAAAACAAATTTAAAGATTATGATAAAGCCGCCGAAGCCGGTAAACAAGATGCAGCAAAAGAAATTGGGACAGCTCTTGTAGATGGAATGGTTCCTGCTGGAGATGCTACCGTACCTCAAGTAAACGCATCTGAAGTTATTAAAAAAATTGATGCTGCATTAAAAACAGTTGCTGACAACCGTGCAACTCTAGGTGCTACATTAAACCGTCTTGACTTTAACGTAAATAACCTTAAGAGCCAACAATCTAGCATGGCATCTGCTGCTTCTCAAGTAGAAGACGCTGACATGGCGAAAGAAATGTCTGAAATGACTAAGTTCAAAATCTTGAACGAAGCTGGAATCAGCATGCTTTCTCAAGCAAACCAAACGCCACAAATGGTTTCTAAGTTATTACAATAATCCATTTGAGTTAGTTTCATGAAAGAACCTCTCTGCCTGCAGAGAGGTTCTTTTTTTCTATATAGATAGATTTTTTGTAAAACCCTTTTTTTAGGCTGAAGAGAGCATCTGCGGTGCGTAGTAGCGGTCAGTACCTATTTTTTATCCCCTCTCATGTTAAAACATAAATAGGAAATAAGCGTAAGCCCGGTTTTCTTTTCTTAATCATTTATTAGCTTTAAAAACCACATATCGATTATATAGATTTATACGAAAATATCACACACTTTTAATTACCTTTCAAGCAACCAAATTCTACACAAAAATAAAAGGGAAATACATATAACCTATGTATCTCCCTTTTATTTTGTACCCAAGTTTTATGGTGCTACCGTCATAACTTGTCCTCTGCGGTCGACCATTATTTTCATTTTTCCTTCTTGTGCATTGTATAAACCTATTTTGTTCAGTTCTTTTTTACAATCTGTCACAAAGGTTGGTAGTTTACGAATTTGATCAATATCAGAACTTGTAATGAAGTGAATTAATTGATGTGTCATACCTTTAATATCTTGCACAAGCTCTTCTTTTTCTCGTTTTAACCTTTCATTTTCTGCTTGTAGCGCCTGTAATTCACCTTCTAAACTACGTGTATTCTCCGCCTCTTTAGAACGTCTTGCAGCCATGCTAGAAAGCTTATAAACACCTTCCATAAACTGATGTAGTTCATCCTCTTGTTTTTCACTACATTGGCTAATCGTTTCAAAGTTGTCGACAATACCAGATATAACGGTTACGAGGTTTTTTTCGTCCTCATTACGCTGAACTTCTTCTTTAAATTCTTGCTTATTTTCTTGTTTTGCTACAGCGACCGTTCCCTTTACCGGTGTATACTTTCGCTTTCGACCTGGTTTTTGTTTTTCAATATTCTCAAACGGTATTTCGCATTTTTTCAATTTATAATACGTATTTTGTAATTGGCTTTCTGTTTTCGGAAAAATGTTTAGTTCCTTTTTACTAACATATTTTGAAATATTGATTATGTTTAAACCGTGACGTTGGCAAAATTGATACACTTCATAAAGTAACTCTAATTCAGATTTTAGCCATGTAATCTCTGACTTTTCATACGCACGCATTCCGCCACTTTTTTCTATATCTATTTGAAATAATACCATTCTATTATATATGTCTATTAACTCTTCATACTTTACTCGGAATTGTTTTTCTATTTTTTTAAATTCCGCTTCTAGTTGTACATCATTCATTTTATTATTTGACATGTTTTGTAAAAGATTTAATATATTAATTGCTGTGTGGTGATACATATTCTGTGCCACTCCCCTCATCCTTTCACAATTCTCATCTGACTCCCATGTCTTCTCAGAAAATAGAAATTTTTACATATCCATATTATAACATTTCAAAATTATCTGTCAAATAATTAACATACAAAAATGTATAGAAAGTATAAAAAAATAGAAAAAAAGCGTTTTTAAATTACTATATTTATAATATGTATATCCTATAAATTACAATTAATTTAATTTTATTATATGATATTCCTAATTTATTTTCACCGAAAAAGTTTGCGTTACCACGAAATTTCACCAGTATAATCCCAAAATACGTGCTCTTATATTTTAAAATAAAAAACTACTACCTATGAACTAAACCAATCGAAAACCAAAAAATAGAGACTAATAATACATATCGCAAGAAACAATCCAAAAACGTTTCATTCTTCTACCTATGCAGAGTATAAAATGCGAAAAAGGAGCTAGCCAGTACTACACATGGCTAGTTCCTTCTCTCCACCAAAAGAATAAAATTATAAAACAATTCTCCAAATCCTCAATCGAAGGCTCACTTCTTCTACTCACTTAAAACTATCCCATATCTCCAGTCTTACATCGTACAGAGCTCTATTAGGCACTAACCACATACATGGCTAACTCCTCTATTTATCAAGAATAGAGGAGTTAGCCCGTTCTTCCAAAGCCCTCTCGATGCATTACTTCCCCTACTTACCTACAACCACTCCATATCTCTTGTCTTACATCGCATAGGGCTCTATTAAGCACTAACCGCTCCTAAACATGGCTAGATCACCTATTCCTAACAAATAGAAAAGATTATACACTGGCACTCGCTCGGTGGTTTACTCCTCACCTTTACTTAAACCCACTCCATATCTCTGGTCTCACACCGGATGGGGCTCTATTAGGCACTAACCGCTCCTAAACACGGCTAGATCACCTATTCCAATAGAAAAGATCATACACAGGCACTCTCTCGGCGGCTCACTCCTCCCCTTTACTTAAACCCCCTCCATATCTCTGGTCTCACACCGGATGGGGTTCCATTAAGCACTAACCGCTCCTAAACATGGCTAGCTCACCTATTCCTAACAAATAGAAAAGATTATACACTGGCACTCGCTCGGTGGTGTACTCCTCACCTTTACTTAAACCCACTCCATATCTCTGGTCTCACACCGGATGGGGTTCCATTAAGCACTAACCGCTCCTAAACATGGCTAGATCACCTATTCCTAACAAATAGAAAAGATCATACACAGGCACTCGCTCGGCGGCTCACTCCTCCCCTTTACTTAAACCCACTCCATATCTCTGGTCTCACACCGCATAGGGCTCTATTAAGCACTAACCGCTCCTAAACATGGCTAGCTCACCTATTCCTAACAAATAGAAAAGATTATACACTGGCACTCGCTCGGTGGTTTACTCCTCACCTTTACTTAAACCCACTCCATATCTCTGGTCTCACACCGGATGGGGCTCCATTAAGCACTAACCGCTCCTAAACATGGCTAGCTCCTCTATTCCAGCCCAAAAAAGCGCTTTTTAAACTCTCTTACAACACTAACTTATCTACTAAACCAATTAACTCCTGAATATCTGGCTTACTTACTTGAGCATTCGCCCCTACAGCCTCACCTTTATGGAATAACTCATTTGTAATTAATGAAGAGAAAATAACAACTGGTAAACGATTCATTACTTCGCTATCTTTAATCACTTTCGTTAAATGATGTCCATCCATTTTTGGCATTTCAATATCTGTAATAAGCATGTGAATATGTTCAAACATGTTTTCACCTTGCTCTTTCGCTAATTTTTCAATTTGCGCTAACGCCTCTGCGCCATTGCTGAAGAAGTTCATTTTCGTATATCCAGCTGATGATAACGTTTCTTCTAATATTTGACGAAGCATTGCCGAGTCTTCTGCAATATATATAATTTTTTCAGCACGATCTGCTTTTTGCTCTAAGCCAGAAAGTGTTTTATTTTCATAACCGCTATTACTAATTTCACAAACAATTTTTTCATAATCTAATAGTAAAATAATCTTTCCATCTAGTTTTACAATACCAGAAGTTGTTTCTTCTAGTCCCATTGATAGTGAAGCTGGTTCATCAATTTGTTCCCATGAAATACGTTGAATACGATGTACTTCATCAACGCGGAAAATCACTTTCATTTGATTTAGTTCTGAAATGATAAATTTCGTTTGATCAAGCGGCTTTGTCGACTTTAAGTTAAGAGCCGTCGCTAAGTTAATAACAGGTAGAATTTCACCACGTACTTGAACAACACCTTCAACTGCATGATGCGATTCTGGCACAGTTGTAACCGGGAATGGATTGATGATTTCACGAACTTTCATTACATTGATACTAAATAAATTTTCACCAACAGTATATGTAACAATTTCTAATTCATTTGTTCCGCTTTCTAATAAAATACTTTGTGCTTGTGACATATAGATGTCGCTCCCCTTCTATTAATTCTGTATATTAAATTATTAAGCTATATTAACTCTTAAAAGTCAACTACCTATATAAAATAGATAGTTGAACGATTCATTCTTAATCTTGTATGAACGAAACAAGCGCCTCTAATAATACTTCTTGCGCCCCTACAATTTCTGTCGGTAACGCTTCCCATTTTTTCGAAAGCTCCGTTTCCACCCTTATTCTTAACTCTGCATTCATCTCTTCTAGCACATACTCTTTCGTCGCAATATCAACATCAAGTAAAGCAAGTGCATATAATTCCGGATCATTTATTTTTTCAAATAATCGTTTCAATACAGCCGGTGCGATATGCTTTAATTTTTCAATATGAATCTCCTTATCTGAAAATAGCAACTCATATTGAATAAACGCAACATTCTCTTTAATCACTTTAAAATAACAATTGTTCTTTTTATCATTCACAAAATAACCGTTTGGATCTGCGATAATACTCTCTACTTTACGAATTAAATCTGGCAAACTACTCGCCGTCATAACAGTCCTCTGCTCAACCTCACTCGGCGAAATGAATGTAACGCGATACTTATTCTGCGCCACCCTCCTCACCTCTCCTTTTATAAAAATCTATAAAACTAACCTAATATCTCTCCATATCTCTGCCCTTACACACTGGTCGAGCACTCCTATAGGCACTAACCGACACCACACATCGCTAGGTCCTCTCTCAAAACCTAACCCAATAAAACCACCGATACCACTTACATTACACTTCGCTCAACACTTCTTAAACTATCCTAGTATCTCTTCATGTTTCTGTCCTTACACATCGGTCGTGACTCTATTAAGCACTAACCGCTCCAAAACATCGCTAGGTCCTCTCTCAAAACCTAACTCAATACAACCACAGACACTACCTACACTACGCTCCGCTCAACACCTCTTAAACTATCCTAGTATCTCTCCATATCTCTGGCCTTACACAACGGTCGAGCACCCCATAGGCACTAACCGCCACCAAACACCGCTAGGTCCTCTCTCAAAACCTAAAAAAAGAGCTTTTAAGAGCCTCTCAATAACTCTATGTGATTGAACACTTCGCTCAACACTCCTTAAACTACTCTAGTATCTCTCCATATCTCTGGCCTTACACACCAGTCGGGCCTCTATTAGGCACTGACCGCTCCAAAACACCGCCAGGTCCCCTCTCAAAATCTAAAAAAAAGCTTTTAAGAGCTTTTAAAAACTTTAAGAGCCTTTCAATAACTCTATGTTATTGAACCAAAACGCAATCTGCTGATCCGTAATCCCTGACAACATCACAAAAAACTCGCGGCACTTCATCTCATCCTTAAACAACTGATACTTCCATTCGCCTTGACTACCAACACTTATGAAATAAAACTCATGAATACGGCCAATAATGGCTTGTTTTTCACCGAATGAATAAGGAGGCACTTGTTTAATTTCAAATTGATCTGGTAAGTATATGTGCTCTTCTCGTTCCACTTTTAATACTTGCTCGGCAAGTTCGCGTTTATTTTCAAAAAAAGGCAATTGTAAAATTCGTTCTTGTCTTGTCATACGAATAAAAACCCTTTCTATTACGTTACAATTTTTCTTTATGATCTATTATCGAATTAAGTTTACAACTTCATTTAATACTTCATCTGAAATTTTGATTACTTTCGCATTTCCTTGGAATCCGCGTTGGTACAGCATTAAATCTACGAACTCTACAGATAAGTCTACGTTTGCACCTTCTTGTGCACCACCGCGTACTTTACCGGCACCGTTTTGACCAGATACGCCAAGCGCTAAAATACCAGTTGTGTTCGTCGCTGTGTAGTTACCATTCCCTGTTTTCATTAATCCACCTTCATTCGGGAACATCGCAACAGCTAATTGACCAGCAGATTTCATACTTCCATCAGAATATTTTACCATCACGTATCCACCGTCAGTAATGAAACAATCTTTTACAGTTGCTGCTGCTCTACCATCTACGTCTGTTACCGATAATGTTTTATCTGTCGGGTGATTTGTTAATTTGCTAAAATCTAAATTTACAGTGCCACCATTAAACGGGACAGGTGCTACAGGCTTCGCTGGGTCTGGCTTTCCTACTGCATTAAATGTCATATTTCCACCTGAGTTTGGTACTTCATTAAACACAGTTTCTTTTTTTGAATCATTACGCATCTTTACTGTATAGCTATAATTATGTTCACTCGTTTGTGTAAATTCTACACGCATTGTCCATGTATTACCGGCATCATCGTATACAGGCAAATCTTGCGTAACTTGTTTTGCATCAGCCGGAATATTCCCGCCAATTACTCCTTTTGAAGTCCGAATACCACCAATTGCTGATCCCATTGGAATTTGCAGTGGTCCTGGAATACCAGATAAGTCAACATTACCAGTTGATGGATCTGCTGGATAAGCAAATACGTATCGACCTTCTGTGTTCGTAATATAGTAATCTGAAGATATATCAAACGTACCTTTACGTGTATACTCCATATTTCCACCTTTTGAATCACCTAAAACGAAGAAACCATTACCTTCCATCGCCGCTTGTGTTTTACCACCCGTTAATGTAATTGTCCCATCAGTATAATCGGTAATTGTTCCGCTCATTTTCACACCGTTACCAATACTTTTAGGATTCGTCCCTGCATATTTTTCATCGCCTTTTGAACCAATTGCATTGTTGTATAGTAAATCATCAAACATTGCTTTTTGTTTTTTATAACCTACTGTTTGTGCATTGGCGATATTATTTGAAGTTACACTTAATGCATTTTGTGTTGCATTCATTCCTGTAATACTTGTATATAACGCTTTAATCATAACGTATGGACACTCCTTTATGAATTTGTTGTTTTTACTTCTTCAGTTACTTGTTGATCCTCTTTCTTTGCATCTTCTGGATTGATTTCTCCAATTGGTTTATCCGACACCCTTTCAACGAAGCGAAGGGATACAACTTTATTACCAATAACGAGCTGTACATCGTTATTTTCCGCAAGGCGAACTGTCTCTACTTGACCAGTTACTTTGTTTCCTTCACCGTCAACACCTCTTACATACTTCCCTAAAAACTTCATTCCGCCATCTAGTGCCGTTGAAGACATCGTAGTTCGTAAAGAGTCAACTGCTTTTGTCATATTTTGCACTTGTTCCATAAGGGATAACTGTGCTGTCTGATTCATCATTTGATTCATATCCATCGCATTAAACGGATCTTGATGTTGGAAACTCGCTAAGAAGAGTTTTAGAAAATCATCTTTCCCCATTACACCAGGAGTCTTTTGCTCTCCTGCTGATACTCCATTTGTTTGCCCTACTGGTGATTGTACACCGTTAACCGGTGCGTTACTTTTTTGCACTCCAGCCTGTAATGGAATATGATTTGTACTCGTTGTATTTAACCCCACTGTTGGCACGCTTTATTCCTCCAATAATCCAGCAAATTCTTTTGATTCTCGATTCTCTTGTTTCGTACTTGCTAGTTTTTGCTTTTGTCTTTGCTCTTGTTCTCGCTGTTCTTTACGATTTTCATCTTTATCCGAATAACTAATTTGAATATGAATTTCTTTTTCTTTTAGCTTTAACTTCAATTCATCAAAAATGATTTCAATCCGTTTTTTCGCATCGTGCTTTTCCATTTCTACATGAACATCAATTTGATCTCCATGCTTTTTCATAAATACAGTTACTGTACCTAATTTATCTGGGTTTAACTGGAATAAAACACGCTCTTGTTTCACTACAAATTTTTGCAATGCTTCTACTTGGGCTTCCATTTTCTTTCCTAAATCAGATAATGAAACTTTCTCAGCACCACTATTTGATTTTCCTATTTCAGTACTTGTCGTTTTATTTAATAACTCCGCACCTGTTGAACTCGAATCGTTTAATAAATCACTTTCTGGCAACTCTACCTTCACATCATCGTTCTCTACTTTCGGTAAATCTGCGTCTTTAAACTCTTCTTGTTTCTTTGCGATATTACAAGTTTCAGATTCTACAATTTTCAATGCTTGCATCGTTTGCTCTGGTACCGCTAGTTTATCTAACACTATCTGCATTGTATCTTCTAAACATATAGCATTTTTAATATTCATGTTTGAAAGAAGCTCTTGCAATTGTTGTAATTCAGCTGCGGGTAATTCGTTAAGTTTTATATTTCCATATTCTTTATATAACTCTTGTATTTTTTGTATGTATTGATATAACAATTCTGGTTGCACATGTAATTGTTCAATTGCAACCATTTGCTCGGATACAGCTAATAATAATTGCTCTGCCTCTTTTTTCTCTTCTTTCTGTACAAGCGGCTTTTCCTTCGTTACCGGCTTTTTTACTAGAAGATATTCTTTCTTTTCTTCCTTTAGCTCTTCATCTTGCTTTACTTGCTCCGCTTTCGGCTTTTTTTTATTTTCAATTCTCATCGTTTGATTGAATAAAGAATCTTCATTTTTCGACTGAATTTCAGATCCTTTTTCTTTTTGCGGAGGTATACTTTGTTGCACCGGTAATACAAACTGTAACACTACTTCCACCTCATCCATTTATACACATTTTCAAATCAAGAAGCATGTTTTCCTCACGCTTTTCTTTTACTTCCGCAAGTTTCTTACAATCTTCTTGATACATTTCATCAATGACACGCTCTTTTTCTTTTGTTTTTTCTAAAAGGTTTTCGTTTTTTTGAATAAAACCTTCTATTTTTTTAATTTTTCTATTCCATTCTTCTATTCTTTCAGGCGAAAATGTATGTGAAGACAGCATACCAGCCATAATACGTTGCCTAGTTTGCACGACTTTACTACGCGATTTTACAACATATAAATCATATTCTTTTTTTTGTTCTATTTTTCTTTTTTCAGCTGTTAGTTCGTACACTTCTTTTAAAATATGCTCTTTCTCTTGATTAATTTGCAATTTTATCGTGTCGTACTGCTGCTTATCCACCTGTTTTCATGGCCCCTTCCTATTATAACGCTCTCTTTTTCTATTATATAGTTTTTTTCCAAAAAAATCTGTGAAATGTTAAAAAACAAAAAAATGAGACCTCCAAGGCAGAGGTCTTATACAATATGGTACATCGCTTGGACGATATCCTCAAAATGAAAATGATCCGTTCGACCTTGTTTTAAAAATGTATTTATACCTTCTACTTTATTTTTGCATTCAAAAATATAAGCATTTTCTTCATTTTCTTGAATTGTCCCTAGTTTAAAATACAATTCATTTTCTTTATAAATAGATAAAATTTTTCTCATTTCATTTGCAAGTTGCCAATGATTTGGCGATACAATTTCTTCCATAATCCTACTTACTGAATCTAGTACAGAAATGGCAGGGTAATGACTAAGCGTTGCAAGCTCACGCTTTAATACAATATGTCCATCTAAAATACCACGGGCCAAGTCTGGTACAGGACCATTTAAATCGTCACCATCAACGAGCACTGTATAAATGCCTGTTATTGAGCCTTTTTTCGTTTTACCAGATCGCTCTAACAGTTTCTTCATATAACTCTCCATTAAGAGCGTTTTACCGCCAATTGGTAATTCTTTTACTGCGATATCCACACTCCGGCGTGCATCAGCAAAACGAGTAACGGAATCCATCATAAGTAATACGTTATTACCTTGGTCACGGAAATATTCAGCAATAGACGTTGCAAGCTTGGCGGCACGAAGTTGCATAAGATGACTTTCATCTGACGTCGCTACAACAACGACGCTTTTCTTCATACCTTCTTCGCCTAATTCTTTTCTTATGAAGTCTTTTACTTCTCGGCCCCGTTCCCCTACTAAACTAATAACGTTTATATCAGCTTTTGCATTTTTCGCAATCATTCCAAGTAAAGTAGATTTACCAACACCAGATCCGGCGAAAATACCAATCTTTTGACCGATCCCAATTGTTAACATGGAATCAATTGATTTAATTCCCGTTTCAAATACATCTGTAATCTCTTCTCGCTCAAACGCATGGATTGGAGGCGCATCTAGTTTTATTTTTTGTAACGGAATGTTTCCAGCATCCTCATTTAATACTTCACCGTTTGCACTTAATACTTTTCCGAGTAAATGATTACCACGAGGTATAACGACATCTTCTGAAATTAACGTAACTGAATCTCCGTAACATACTTTTTCTGTCTGCTCAAATGGTAATAACATATTGTTTTCTTTTTCAATTGCAATCACTTCACATAAAACATTATGTTCTCCAACGAAACAAACATCTCCAATTTTCGCTTTCGGTCCTTTCGCTACGAAAAATTGCTCTTGTACACTATGAACTTTACCAATTTTCGTATAAAACGGCGTTTCAATAAACGTATTCCATTTATGATTTTCATTTACTAACAGACGGCTCATACGTTTTGCTCCTCAAACAACTTCTCTTCTTCCCATTTTTGACGAAGTTTCGCAAATATAGGTGCAAATTTAAACTCGAAAAACTCTTTCTCTTCTTCCAAAACAAATTCACCAAACTGCAAAGAGAAATCATATTTCCATTCTACTAATTGTAATAACCAATACTCTTTCGTATTTTCTTTCTCTTCTTGAATACGTTCAAATGTCTCTGGATGCACTGTAATAACTAATTTTTCAAACGAAGTAGGCAATGTTTGAACGATGCCAGTTAAAATTGGTAATACATCAAGTACTCGTGAATCTATCGCTTGGTTCACGATTTTTTCAGCTAGTTGAAAAGACTGATTCCATAATAAATCTGTCCATTCGTATGCTGTTTCATGTTGCTCTTTTTGAAACTGCATACGCGCCGTTTCGATTTCTTCCATTTGTTCATGAATGTGCATTTGAAATTGTTCTTTATCTTGTAATAGCTGCTGACGCTCTCGTTCTAACATTTTTTGCGCTTGCCTTAGCTCATTCATTTCCATATGTAATGATTCTCGCTGCGCACGAAGCTCTTCATGATCTACTTGTATTCCTTCTTGGGCATGAACTTGCGTTGGTTTTGGGAATTGTAATTCATACATTTCTTCAGAAAAAGAAACAGAATTCTTCGGAATTCTGTTTTTAAATAAGGACATCCTCTTCACCTCTTTGAACGATAATTCTTCCTTCTTTCTCTAGCTTTTTCACTGCGCCTGTAATCGTTTGCTGCGCTTTTTCAGCATCCGTCATCTTAAGCGGTCCTAAGCCATCTAGCTCTTCTAGAATCATCTCTTTACGGTTTGAAGACATACATGTAAATAATTTCTCTTTAATTTCTTCTTTTGCAATTTTAAGTGCTTTTGCAATAACACCGTTATCTGTAATTTCTTCTAATACACGGCGAAGCGCAAGGTCTTCAAGACCAAGCAAGTCTTCAAATACAAACATATTTTCTTTAATTCTCTCTGATAACTCATAATCCATTTCATCCAGCCTTTGAAAGACTGTTTTTTCGACACCTCGTGAAACGTTATTTAAAATGTTCACGATTGTTTTTAAGCCATCTGTTTTATTAATTGCACTAAATGCCATGTTCTTTAATTTTGCTTTTAATAACTCACCAATTTGATTAATTAATTCACCATCAACTTGCTCTAGTTTTGCAATTCCCATAACTGTTTCTACTCGTTTATGATCTGGCAATCTCTCAATTAATTGAGAGGCAAGCTGTGGTTTAATATAGGAAGCGATAATCGCAATCGTCTGTGGTGACTCATCATTCAGCACTGTTAAAAGTGGCTCTAAGTCTGTTAGTGAATTTAAAAATTCAAATGGATTATCTTTGTTATACCAAAGGTCTTCCAATAATTTTTCAAGTTCTTCTTCAGGCATATTTTTAAATATACGGCGAATATATTCTTTATCTGGAGTCACTAAGTTCAGTTCTTTTACATTTAATTCATACAAAAACTGACCCAATACATTTTCTAGCGTTTCTGGTTTATATACACGGAACTTCGCAATTTCACGAAGTAACACTTCTTTTTCCTCAGCCGTCATATATTCAATGACTTTTGCTGCCACCTCTTCATCTAATGTACGAATGAGGATGGCAGCTTTTTCTTTGGAGGAGATTTCATCTAACATCGTCGTTCCTCCCTTACTGTCCGTTTAACCATTTTTTAATTACTCTTGCAGTGCCTTCTACATGTTCTTTTGTAGCTTCCTGCACTTGTTCATCTAACGATGGTTCTTTCGGTTTTTCAACTTCAGGTTTTAAATCTAGCTCTATTTTTTCTTCAGGAATTTCCATTATACTTTCACTACTTGCAGCAACTTCCTCTTCTGCTAAGTATTCTTCATATTCCTCTTCTTCTTTCTTTTTCTTACGTCTCGCTAAGAAGAACCATAATAGACCAATAAGCGCTAATATCCCGCCTGTAATTCCGCCGAATAGCCACCAGTTTATGCCACTTTTCTCAGGCTCTTTCGGCTTCTCTTCTTTCGGTTGATCAAACTGAACAGTTACAACGTTAACTTGACCATTTGTAAAATTCCCATTTGGATCAGCTTGAAGCCCCGCAGCCGTGCCGATCGCTTCTTTGAAAGTTGTCATATCTATTTTTCGTTTTACTAACGTATCATTATCTACCCATACAACGACATTTGTTTTCGTTAATTCTGGATGTTTCTTAATCGTTTCAACAGTTTTGTCTATTTCATAGTTTTCAATTTTATTACTACTATTATTCTCGTAGACGACTTTATTATCTTGATTATTGTTCGTACCGTAGTTTGGCACTTCGCCATTTGCTGTAATACCAGCACTTGGCTTCGTATTATCTTGTGCGGTCGAGCGTTCTTCTTGCTCTTGTTTACTACGAAGAACACCTTTGTCACCATATTTTTCTGCCTGACGTGTCACTTCATCGTAATTTACAGTAACTTTCGTATTTACTTTATATTCATTCGTTTTGAACATCGTCATTAACGTTGCATCTATATCTTGTTTTAATTTACCTTCAATTTGGTGCTGCATCTCTACTTCTTTTTCATAAGAAGATGAACTAGTAGAATGTGATTCTTCTGCTCCTTTTGAGATAACACCTTTTTTGCTATCAATAACACTTACTTCTTCTGCTTTTACACCAGGAACTGCCGCACTAATCATTTGCTGAATTCCTGCAACTTGATCAGCCGTTAATAGTTGCCCACGCTTCACGCCAACAGTAATTGCAGCTGTTCCTTTTGCTTTTTCTTCATCAAAAATCGTTTCTTTTTCTGGTAATGTAATTTGAACACTTGCTGTTTCAACTGTTGCAAAATTTCTTACAATATCTTGCTCCAATTGCTTTTTCGTACCGACAATTTGCTTCATTTTTTTATCTTGCTCACTTGAACCGAGCGAGCTTTCTAATAAAATTTCCTCACCACTTTTAGAATTAAACGGCAAGCCCATTCCATTCATTTCTTTTCGAACCCATGGAGCATCATTTTTCTGCACACGAATCGAACCATCAGCTGCTAATTGGTAATCAACACCTAACTTCGATAATTCTGCTGTAATCTCTTGCTTATCTGCATCATTTAAATTTTGATATACAACAACATATTTATCTGGCAAGGTGAAGTATAAAAGTGCTCCTGTTACAATCGCTAAAAGCGCAGCACCAATTACTAACTTATGCCACGTTTTTAACGATTGGAAAACATTTTTTATCTTTTCCATTTAAACACACCCGTCCATTTTCCTAAATTTGCATATTAATTAATGACTTATAATTTTCAATAAGATTATCACGTACGAGAGCGGCCGTTTTCATTTGGGACTCAGCTTTTTTTTGCTGAATTAACACTTCATGTGTTTCTCCTACCCCTTTTGTTAATAAATCATATACCGCTGTTTGTGCATTGTTTTGTGTTTGATTCATATCTTCCAATAAATCAATAAAGCTCTTTCCCGAAGTTGCAGATGTTTGCGACGTTTTCGGTGCACCAATTGGCTGAATTGCTCCAAATGGCTGTGTATTTAACAGTGGTTGAATTTTCATATCCACATATTCCCCCTATCCTCGGCCAATTTCTAAATCTTTATCGAGCATTTTTTTATTCGCATTTAATACACTTGTATTTGCTTCATACATTTTTTGAGCAACCATTACATTCGTCATCTCAGCAGTCACATCAATATTCGGATAACGTACATATCCTTCGTCATTTGCATCCGGATGCGTCGGATCATACACTAAGTTTTCAGTTTTGTCTGCTTCAATATTTTTTATTTTCACTCCGTCAGTAGGAGTCCCGTTTAACATACTCGCAAAACTATTATTTGATTCGAGCACTACACTACGGCGCTCATACAAATCTGCTCCCGGAGCCGCCGTTGTATTCGCATTTACAATGTTATTAGAAGTAACTTCCATCCATTTTCTCGCTGCCGTTAGCCCTGATCCACTTGCATTAATTGCCTGAAACATCGTTGTCTCTCCTTCTACGTTTAACGTCCACGTGCTGCTTGGTTAATTGCATATTGTGTATTAATCGCATTAATTGAAATGCCGTATAATTGGTTTGCTTTCATTAAATCTAGCATTTCTGTCGTTACATCCACACTATTTCCATCTTTATTCGTTTGCATTGACTTCGTTTGAATCTTTGCATATGTATTTGTTGTATTTACTGTCGGTAAGTGCATTTCATTCGTTTGATATAAATCTTGATTGCCTTTTAAATCAGCAGTATTCTTCTTATATAATGTACCACTCTTATTCATTTGCTCAGCAAACGTAACATCTTGTGCTTTATAGCCAGGTGTATTTGCATTTGCAATATTACTAGAAACAGTATTTCGTTTCGTCACTAAATAATTCATATAGTGGCTTACATCACTCACTAAATCTGGCATACTCCACACCCTTTCTTTTCTAACTGAATGATCCACTGATGGAAGTTTCATTTCATTATTTATCCCGCATTAACGGACAGTAAGACCCCAAGTGCGAAGAAGTTAGGCTGGAGATGCCCCCTCACTACTGAAAGCTTTACTTTATTTTTCTATATGTATTTATTAAAATATTAACTATTATGTACCCTTTCATATTCTATTCCATTTTTTCATTATTGTCTTTAGAAAAATACAAAAATATAAAAAAGAATACAAAAAAACTGTATACGTGCAGTAATCACATGAACGACCAGCTATCATAAAATGAAACCTCAATCAGTGGAACTCTTTATTTAAATGAAAAATGAAGGAATGGATCCCCTTTAAAAAAGAGAATCCGTTCCTACGGTTTATTATTAATATTTACCATAAAATGAATTTGCTTTCATTCGCCCATCATTTGTCATAATCATTTCTTCCAAAATCTTTTGCTTATCTCGAATATGCTGTGCTGCTTTAATAATGAATGGACTCACTTCTGCCGCAACTTGCGCGCGCGTTTCTTCATCCAATGTCATCATCCAACGATTTAACATCGCACTCTTCTCAGTAAATTCTTCATCTGACACTTGTAATTCACCGATTTCATTAAAACAGCCGACAAATGCTCGATAAATATCATTGTTCATTTTCAAGGGCTCCGCGGTAACCATCTATTAAATCTTGTAACACTTTTACAATCGCATCAATATCTTTTGCTTCACGCGTTACTTTCATCGTTTGAATTTGAACACTAATCCAATCATATAAACTAAATAGACTATCATATAAATCTTTCGTAATCTCAGGATTTAATTGCAGCTTTAATTCTTCAAAAATACGTTCTAATTTTTCAAGAAGTGCATCTCCTTCTTGTAGTTTAAAAGTATTTAATAGTTCTTCTAAATTATGAAACTCTACAATACACCGTTCATAAATAAAAATTGTGTTTTTAATCGGATTACTCGTCATAATATCATTTTGCATATAACGTTGCCATGCTTGCATACAATCACTTCCTCAACTTTTATTAATCATCACTTTTTTGTTTTGTCATTGCTTTAATTGTTTTTAATTGACTATCAAGCTCCGCTAATGTACTTTCTAATTTTTGATACTTTTTCACAATCTCATCTTGCTTTTGCAAGTTTTGTGCTTCAATATCTTTAATCTTTTTATCTAAATCACTTACGCGTGAATCGATGCTCTTTACTCTCTCTCCGACTACACCTTTATCTCCAAATAGTTTATCAAGCGGTTCTTCCATCATCTTTCCTATACCGTTTGAACTAAAGAAGAACTGTTTTGCTGCATCAGGATTATCTTTTAATGCCTTTGTTAATTTTTCATCGTCCACTTGCATCGTTCCATCTTGCTTTAATTGAATACCATATGTGAACAAATAGTTACCGTCTTTTGAGAACGTCACAACGCTATTCATCATTTGACGTACACTTTGCATAACTGATTGTCCCTGAAAAGCGCCATTTTTCCCATCAAAAATATCGACTGTACTTACTGCTTTGTTGTAATCAGCAACCATTTTTTTTATTAAATTAGCTGCATCTGTAACATTTGAATCACTCACTGTAAATTTTAAATCTATCCCTTTTTGTTCTGCAGCTTTTGTTTCTGTTCCTGTTTCACCACTAGGCTTATTTTCCACTATCGGATCTGTTACTTTTAATAACTCAATCTTTACACCAGGAAGTGTTTCAATTGTGTTGCTAGCGCTTTTTTCTTCAATACCATTAATACTATAGATTGCATCTAGCGCTTCATTAATTGTGTTTAATTTCATTTCTGTTTTAGGTGTACTTGTTTCTGTCCCCTTAACTTCCACCTCTGAATAAAATAACTCAGTTAGCACGTTAGATGGTTCATGCTCTAATTTAATAGCGTTTGCTTCTCCTTCTTTCGTAGAAGACATGAAGATTTTTTGACCGAGTGTGTACACCGATACACCGTAATCCCCATCGTTTATTTTATTTATTAAATCTTTATATGTCATATCCGTCGTAACTTTAATTTCTTTATTATTTATCTTTAATGTTTCATTACTAGGAAGCTTGTCATCTAATTTAATTTCTTTAGATGCGATTTGATGGCGCTGTGCAAGTTGATTAATTTTCATATTAAACGTTCCCGCAATAGCTCCACCATCTGCTTTTACGTTAATATAACCATCTTGTGATGTCGTTACTTTTTTTTCATTTCCTTTAAATGTCGCTAAATTTTTAAATGTTTGCGTGAAAGAACTAAATTCCGATTTTAAGCTTGTATATAGTAATTTATCTTGCGAAAGTTGGTTCTTTTCATTTGCATATGGGGTTTTTCTCATATCTAACGCATTCATTTCTAATTCAACGAAATTAGAAGTATCGATCATATTATTTCCGAGGTTCCAAATCTGTTGTCTACCACCAATACCTGTTAACGTTCCTGCCATTTTTCTCACTCCCTAGCCTTTACATATAATCTAAAATACTCGTTTTGCTCATCGTACTAACTGCCTTAAGTGTCGCTTCATACGTTGCGTTTATGTAGGCTAACTCTGAAATAGCTGCTGCTAAATCAACATCTTCAATCTCTTTACGATTTTCTTGAAGCGCTAAATTTTGTTCACTTAAAATGGTCTTAAACGTATCAACGGTGTTCATCGTTGAACCAACCTCTGTCGTACGGTTAATCACATTATCTAAGTTTTGCTTATTTTCTCCTAATAACGGTTGCAACGCTTCTTGATTACCACTTTGCAAAGCATCTTTCATCTTTACTAACGTTTGAATAACAGGAGTTAATAAGTCCTCACCTTTACGAAACGCCTTAATTTCATAACCATCGTTCAGCTTCCACATTACATCTTTTTCGCCACCTTGGTACGTACCATCATCTGCAAATGGCGGTTTCTCTGCACTATCTCCACCGAAAAGGTAACGACCTTGTTCCTTCGTATTCGCTAAGTAAACGACTTGTTTTAAAATTTGATCAACTTCCGTTCCAATTGCTTTCAATTCTTTTTCACTATTCGTTCCGTTTAGAGCTTGTATCGTTAATTGATCCGTTCTCGTTAAAGATTTCACAATACCTTGCAATGTATTTTCCGTTTGACTTAACACATTTCTCGAATCCGCTATATCTTTTTGCATTTGTTCCATATTTGCCAATGAATGTTGAATTGCAAATGATTTACTCGCCGCTAGCGGATCTTCACTCATAAGAAGATTCTTCTTCCCTGAAGTTACTTGATTTCGATGAAATTGTTGTTGCACATTCAAATCCATTAACTGATTCTTTGCCCAGTTTGCATTTTGAAATGTAGATACTCTCATCTCTATCCTCTCCTTTATCTATATTTAAAGTGGTATAAGACGAATCACGACTTTCTACGGTGATCCTTCTCTCTTCTCTCACATCACTTGAGCCACTTGAAGGCTCTGTCCGCTTCTACCCTTCGCCGGATTCTCTCTTCCAACATAAAGGAAAGCTTTTCTTCGTTACCTGTTATCTAATAATCGAAAACAGACTATCAAACACTTCATTCATCGTCGTAATCGCTTTTGAGTTCGCTACGAAATATTTCTGGAAAGCCATTAAATTTACCATTTCCTCTTCCATATTAACGCCCTCAATGCTCATTTTATCTTGCTGAATACCATCCAATAAATCCCCATGAATGGCTTGATAGGCATTCACTGTATTTTTATCTGAAGCTACACCAACTATAAATTGGTCTAATGCTTGTTTATAGGAAAGACCATTTTTATACTCTCCATCTGTAATTCCTGCCAGCTTATTTGCTGTTTCGGCAGATATTTTCATTTTTGAAACATCTTGCGTGAATTCTGGGTTTAATTTAATCTCTTTCACATAACCCCCAACGAAGAAATCTTTTCCCATCACTGTATTTACTTGCGTTTTCATAGAACTCATTAAGTCTTCAAGGTTCTTCTTATAACTAGCAATCTTCGCTTTCGTATCTATCGCTGATTGAATCGCTCCGCTAGTTAAAGGAATGTCCGAACCATAAATCGCAACAGACATTGGCTCTTTTTCTTTATTTAATTGAAGCGGGTATGCATCTTGTCCATTTACTGTTAAAACACCATTCATTCTAATACTCACGATATTAGGATTCATAGATTCGTAAGATACTTCAATATTGGCATACTTAGACATCTCTGTAACGATACGATCTCGTTCATCCAAAAGTTGATTTGGTACTTGTGTACCTGCTTGTCCTATTTTTTCATTCGCTTCCGCTAAACTAGCAGCAAGGCGATTAAATTCATTCACATGTGCTTCAATATCTTCTGTCGTTTGTACTTCCGCTGTATCTAAGCTTTTCGCAAGACGATTTATTTGACTTGTGAACTTCCCAGTTTCAGCAATTAATGTATCGTAGTAATTCGATTGTTCCGGATTTTTTGCAACTTCACGAAAAGTATTAAAAAATCCGTCCATTAAACTAGATAATGAATTTTTCCCTGTCGTTCCTACCATAGACTCTACTCGTGACAAAGTAGAATTCATATATGCATAGTAAGAGAACTGTGAAAATTGATCATTATATTGCTTCGTCTTCACTTCGTCCGTAATACGATCAACACCTAAAGTTTGTACACCGTAACCCATTCTCTGCGTTGGCGTATGACCATTTCTTGCCCCAACAGATCCGTAATTTACCGCTTGACGCACATACCCAGGAGTATGAATGTTAGACAAATTTTGCTTCGTCGTCTGTAAACCCATTTGAGCCGCTAGCATACCTGATAGCGGAGTATTATAATCAGATAATCTCATAATTCTTCACTTCCCCTTTACAATAGTTCGTTCATAAAGATTTGCGAATTATTGTTTTTCTCCAAATTATATTCAGAAACCGAATCTACAATACTTTCTGTAGTTTTTAATAGTACGTTTAAGTAATATTGATTTTTCAAAAGAATCATTTTTACATTTTCTTCTAGTTCACTTAAGTTTTTTTGTAATTCTTCCATTTTTTTAATTTCTTCGTTAGAAAAATACAAAAATAATGAACTCACACGAAATGATTCGATTCCTTTTTCGTTACAAAACTGAACAACCATCTCTTCAAATGAGCTTGATAATTGTTTTAATCCATCAATGTATTGTAATTGTTCTACTTGCAACTTTTGAACTGCATTTACATTTTTATGTTTTAAATTTTCATATATTTGTTCCCCAAGTGCTTGAATGTTTTCATATGCCTTTTGAATAATAATGAGCTTTTCATATAAGTGTATATACATATAGCTTCCTTCCCTTTTACAAAACTAAATTTACAATTAAACCATGAATTTCTCCAATTTGATTTAACATCTCTAAATGCCCCGTTTTTGTATTAATTAAATTCATAACATCTTCTAACTCATTTAATCCCATTTCTGCCTGTTTCACAATCGTCATTTTCTGTGAATATCCATAACGTGGATGACGAGACATGACATCTTTATATTGCAATACATTATCAACGTAAAAATTCAAAAATGATTTTACTGTATTTTTGTATTCCATCACATTATCAAGCGTTAATTCTAATTCTATTTTCTCTTTAATTTCTCCAATGTTATCGACAAACGCTTCCATTTGTTCTAGCAATTTATCCTTCTTTGGATCTGCATGCAAATTATCCGAAAATGCAAGTCCTGTCCTGACATTTGCTTCTTTCGGCATTTGAGTAGCAGGCGGTATATGCGATAAAATTGGGTTGTGTGAGATAGAACGTAGCATATATATCACCTATTTATTTTTTTATTTCTTTCTAAAGTTAATCGTAAAATCCAGTTATTTATAATTATACTCTGAACACTAATATTTTGCAGTTATTTTTTATAGAAGATATGTTACAATTTAGCATGAGGTGGCACAAATCTATGAATATTTTTCTTTGTGGTTCAAATCAATTAACAGCATTAGATCAAGAAGAAATAAAAAAATTTTTAATTGACTATGCTCATAAACATAAAATTTACATATTATGTTATAAATCTATTGAAAATGAGGTACTTCGCTTCTTCGTCGAAAACGAAAGACTCTCTCAAAATTTATGCCTTTACACACTACAACCGTTGCAGGCAGTAACTGATGAATTTCAAGAAGTCGTTGATTATTTAAAAAAACACGGAGCCGAATATGTCGCTTTTGATCATCCTTCTGACTCCATTTATCGATCAGATTATATGTTTTTTATAAAACAAATTATTGAAGATATTGATTTAGTTTTCTGTTTTTATAATGGAGACAAACATACATCAGTCATTCCCATTGACATTGCAAAAGAAGTGGGGATTGATGCTGTTATTTATGATTTACCAGGTTTGCATGAAAAACAGATGAAAAAAAGCTTCGAACAAAAAATTCGTATGATGTAAAGGGGGAGGCACAATACCGTTATTGTGCCCATTATAACTATGATAATTGAACAAGATTATGATCATTTTATCGCGAGTTTTAAACAACAATTCCATATGGATATCGCTTCCTATAAGCAAGATAGAATGCGCCGTAGAATCGATGCTTTTATTTCAAGAAAAGGCTTTGAAAGCTACACCCATTTTTTGAGAAATTTACGTGCCGATCAAAACTTATTTTTAAGTTTTATTGACTATATTACGATTAACGTTTCGGAGTTTTTCAGAAATAAAGAACGGTGGCAAACACTAGAGACGAAAGCACTACCAAAATTACTTGCACAAAATAACGGAAAATTAAAAGTATGGAGTGCTGCTTGCGCTGCCGGCGAAGAGCCCTATACACTCTCTTTAATTTTATCAAAACATCTAACTCCGTTCCGCTACGACATACAAGCAACGGACCTTGATGTTCATATTTTAGAAACTGCAAAACGCGGTCAATATACAGAACGTTCTTTGAAAGAATTACCTAATGACTTGAAAGAGCGTCATTTTACAAAAGAGAATGATATATATTCATTGCATCAAAACATTAAACAAAACGTTACGTTCAAACAACACGACCTGTTAATGCAGTCATTTGATACAAATTACGATTTAATCATTTGTCGCAACGTGATGATTTACTTTACAGAAGAAGCAAGAGTAAAACTGTATGAAAAATTTAGTCGTTCCTTACGAAAAGGCGGCGTATTATTTGTTGGCAGTACAGAACAAATTTTAACACCAGAACGTTACAACCTTCAGCGATTTGATACATTCTTCTACGAAAAAATATAAAGGGAAACTTTCATCAGTGTTTTTTTGTTCATGCAGAATAAAAAGGTCGTCACTTCACAATGAAGTGACGACCTTTTTATATAACTCGAATCAAAATAATGCAAACAACCCATATAAAGAGAAAAAGAAACGTCATAGACCATTTATGTTCTTGCATCGTACGTTTCAGAACCTCGGATAGTTGTGTCATATTCATTTCCGCAAGCGCTCTCCATACACTTACATCCCGCTCTTTAGGGTTTACGCTACCTATTAAAATAGTTTCATTAGACATTTTCGTCATATAAGCAGTAATAACCGTTACCATTAAATTTATATTTCCTTCTGAAGGATCGCTTTCTACTCTAGAAATAAGTGCACTTACATCTAGTAACGGAATATGTACCTTTCTACCAAATGATAGTTGCACTTCAGCGAAATCATACGTTCCATCCAGTAAAGGAAGTTCTTTTATATGCGCCTGCTTAGCAAGTCCTTGCAAACTTCTAATTACTTGCTCATATACTTTTTCTGCTTGTTTCCCTTCTCCAGATAACACATGTAACTTTTTAAAAAGTTGCAACACTGTATCCATCTCTTTAGAAAGCATTTCTTTCACAATTTTCCCATCACCTAAACTGGCAAGCAAAATTCCTATCTCATTATCTTTCATAATGATTTTAGACTGTCCCGTAAACACTAAGTTGCTACGCTTTCGTTCTTTCTGAATTTCATGTTCTGAAATAGCTGCAGGCTGTTTTAATGGTTGTAACGTTTTATTTTCAATTGTCGTGCGGTTAATTTCCATTTCAACGCCTCCACTACTATAAAGTGAAACTTTATTCAGTGGGGGCTTTCTTCATTCCCCACTAATTATTAGCCCTCACCAATCAGGCTTTTATGGGCAGTTGCCCCGCAAATAGCGGGATGAAATAATTAGCCCCATTCTTTATTACTCTTTAAAACTAAAAACAATACAAATAAACCTGACATAATAGCAAACACATTAGAAGCTTGTACTCCTTGTTCACTCTCTTCTTTCTTCTCTTTTGGCGTTTCTTTCTTGTTCGAGACGATTTGATCTTCCGTTTTTCTTGTTTTCTCTTTTTGAGCCTTCGTATTCGTTACACCTTTATTTTCAGGATCTTTTATAACGTAAGTGACTTCTTCTTTCTCTTTCAACGGTTCTTTTATAAACTGATTCACTTTCTCTTCTTGCTTTGGCGTTTGCACAACTGGAAAGTTTTCTTCTGGAAGCGGGATTTCTACTTTCGAATCTTCCTGCTTCTCTGTTTCTTTCTTATCTTCTAATTTATTTTCATTCTTTTGTTCTTCTATTTTTTTATCATCTTCCGTTTTTTGTCCAATAACAGAAACGATATATTCACTCTCTACAACAAGTTTATTACCTGCTGTATCTGCTATTTCTACAAACAGCTTATATGGTCCATTTGGCAACGCATCTGTTATTTCTAATATTTTTTGCCAATCCATATCTCGTTTATTGTAATCTAATAAAAAGGGAAACTCTTTATTTTCTTTTCCTTTTAATGTAACACGCACTTCTTTCACAACAGATTCTACATCGGATGCTTTCACTCGCATATGTATAGAATCTCCCTGTTTCCGTTCAATTACATTCTCCGCTATTCCATCTATCGTAATTTTATGTAACTTCGGCAATTCTTTATCTATAGTTGGTGTTTCATTTTTAATATGAATAAGCGGGACTTTCACTTCATTTTCGGTGAGCTCTTCTTTCTCATTTTCCTTATAGCTTTCAACGAGCTGAAGGTGCCAATCACCTTCTAAATCAAAAGTCCCGACCTTATAGGTAGCAATCCAGCGCTTCGTCTCTTCTTCATATTCAAAAGATAACATTCTTTCTTGCGCATACTGCTCACCATTTTTTTGTAACTGCAATATACCTTTCATACTTTGAATCGTTTTCTCATTTGGTTCTACAGTAATCCGCAATTCTTCGCCAACTTTTAGCTCTGGCTTATTTACTGTAATAACACCTTGATCCGTTTCTATTTTTCTTTCACTTTCTTGCTCATTCACTACTTTTGTTTGTTCCTCTTCGTCTCGTTTCGTTTCTACTCGTTCTGGTTGTTTTTGTACTTCCTTATTTTCTTCTTCCGCATTCACTTCATTTATTATTTGATCTGGCACAGTTTGTTCTTCCGCCTGACTTTGCAGAGGAAGGAACAAGAACAGGCACACATATATACATAGCCAGCTCATTAGAAAAAACTTTACGTTTTTCATCTACTAGTTCAAACTCCTATTTCAACGCCTTACAGCGATTTCGTCACTTTTACTCCGAAAAATCCATCAACATTTACAAGTTCACCATACGCGACCAATACATCATTTACATAAATACGAATTGGTTCGTCAATATCTTCATCTAGTACAACTGCTTCGTTTTCTTGTAAACTTAATATATCTTGAATTGTTTTCACTGTACTTCCAAATACAAATTTCACATTCATTTCTACATTTTGTAGAATGGATGTATCCATATATACGGGCTCAATTTGTTTCACTTCTTTAAATTCAATAGGTTGTATAACAGGTTCTACAACTTTTTCTTCAATTTCTTCCAGTACAACCTCTTCTTCGGTGTCCATCATCGGATACAAAAGTCGTCTTACCATTTCTTTCGCTTCTGAAATCGGTAAAATTTGATACATTTTTGATTGAAGAAGATCGCCAATTTCAAGATTAAATGTAATTTGAACGAGTTCGTCCACTTCCATTGACTCTCCCAAATATTCCATTTCTTCTTTTAACGTAACAAACTTAACACTTGGCGGCGTCATGTCCATCTTCTCTTTAAACATTTCGGACATCGCAGTTGCAGCGTGCCCCATCATTTGATTCATAATTTCTTTAATACCACTTAACTCTAATTCACTAAGCTCTTTCTCAGGGTCAATTTCACCTGTTCCCATCATCATTAAATCTACCATCGTTAAAGCGACATCTTTCGTAAATACAAATACATTCTCATTCTTTAGTCCTTCAACAAAATCGACATTTAGAATAACGAACGGAACTGGTACTCCATCATAATGACGAACATTAATTGCTTCTACATGTGGCGTACTAATCGTAACTGGTTGATTCAAAAGTGTTGATAATACTGTTGAGGCTGAACCAATTGAAATATTAGCAATTTCACCTAGCACATCTTTCTCTTCTTGCGTTAACAGCTCTTTTTCAACAAGTATTTCTACACTCTCGGTTTCCACCTCACCAGATAATTGCATCAATTTATTTATCATTTGTTTCGCATGTTCAACTGAAACAATTTGTACAAGTTTAGAGTTTACAAGATTATCTATTTTCAAATCAAATGATACTTTAACAATCGTACTATTTCCATCAATACCAGAAATCTTCTCCATCTCTTCAGATAACTTTACAACTTTAATTGTTGGAGGAGACATATCTACTGTATCTTGGAAGAATTCTGACATAGACGTTGCGGCGAATCCCATCATTTGATTCATCGCTTCTTGTACAGCACTTAGCTCTAGCTCACTAAGTTCCTTTCCTTCTTCCACTTCACCTGTCCCCATCATCATTAAATCAGCAATAGACAAAGCAACATCTTGCTGGAGAACGAGAAGGTTTTCCATATCTAATCCTTTTGTAAAATGAATATTTAACACAACATGTGGAATTTCAACATCACTTGTATCATATAAATCTACCAATTCTATACGAGGAGCAGTTATGCTTACTTGCCTATTTAAAATAGTTGATAGTACCGTCGAAGCTGAACCAAATGATATATTTGCGATTTCACCTAAAATATCACATTCTTGAGGCGTTAAATGCTCCTTTTCTTTCTCTAGCACAATTGTACTCGTATCCTCTTTTATATGTTGCTCAGGCATTTCTCCCTGCCTCCTCATTTCTGTTTTTCTATCAAATGCATACACTCATTATATTGTAACAAACTTCTTCCACAATTCTTTCATCTGTATTTATTTCCAGTTATCTATATTAGTAATGATTAATCAAAAAGCTCCCCAATTGTACACAAGTGGGGAGCTTTCTTTCATTCCTATTATAAACCTTCTGGGTTTAAAATGAGGACCACTCGTCCATCACCAAGGATCGTCGCACCAGAGAAATAGTTAGAGCTCTCTGCAAAGAAGTCACCTAATGACTTTAAGACAATTTCCCGTTGACCGATAATTGTATTTACAATAAGCCCATAACTGCGGTGTGAATTACGAACGATTAACACCGGAACCATTTGACTATCATATGAAGAAAACGCCTCATCTACTGTTTTTTCACCAAATACAGTATTTAAATGTTTCACTTCAATAATTTGGTTGCGATAGTTTAACACATCTTTACCTTGTAAAGATTGGATATCTTCTCTCTTAATGCGAATCGCTTCAACAATATTCCCAAGAGGTATCGCATAACGTGTATCATTTGTTTGAACGAGCATCGATTGAATGATAGATAACGTTAGCGGCAGTTCGATTCTGAATGTACTTCCTTTTCCTTCTTCAGAGTCAATAATTAAATGCCCGCCTAGGCTATGGATTGTATGTTTCACAACATCTAACCCAACGCCACGTCCTGAAAGGTCCGATACAACTTCAGCTGTACTAAATCCTGGTTGGAAAATTAAATCAAACACTTCACGGTCCGTTAATTTATTTGCCTCTGCTTCTGTTATAACACCATTTTTAACTGCTTTTTCTAACACTTTTCCTTTATGGATACCATTTCCATCATCAGTAATTTGAATAACGACATGATTTCCACTATGAAATGCTTCTAATTTAATAGTACCTGTCTCATCTTTCCCAGCGTCACGGCGTTTTTCAACAGTTTCAACACCATGATCAATTGCATTTCGAATTAAATGAACGAGTGGATCTCCTATTTCATCAATAACAATTTTATCAACTTCAGTATCTTCACCTGTAATTTGTAAATCGATTCTTTTTCCTAAATCTTTCGCTAGCATACGTACCATACGCGGGAAACGATTAAAGACCGTTTCAATCGGTACCATACGCATATTTAATAGTACATTTTGAATATCTTTTGAAATATCTCCCAATCGATTTAGATGCTCGATTAATTCTTTATTTTGAATCGTTTGTGCCAATTCATCAATACGTCCACGCTCAATTACACTTTCTTCAAACATATTCATTAATCTTTCAATTTTCTCTAATTGAACACGAATAGAACGATTCTCCACTTTAGCATTTTTCGTTTTGACGGTGCTTTTAGCTAGCATCGTACTCACTGGTTGCTGCACTTCCGCTATAGACGATTCCACTTGTGCAACCTCAGTTAGTGGTGTCTTTTCTTCTATTTGGATAACTTTTTGTGTAACGGCTTCTTTCGAAACTTTTTCTAATTTAGGCGCCCCTTGCTTCACTGCTACTTTCTCAATTTCAGAAACATGAAGTACTACTTGTTTCAATTCTTCTACACTACGATCAGTATCCATAAATACCGTGAATTCAAATCCGAAAGCATCCGCTTCAATCTCTTCAATACTTGGAACTGTTTTTTCGATATTCCCTACATTTTGTAACGCTTCAATACACATAATGGCACGCACTGCTTTTAATATAGCTTGTTGCTCAACAGTTATATGCACTTCATACAAAACTGTATCATCATCATTTATACGCTCTTGCTCTATATGTTCAGTTGAATTTTCTACATTACCGTTCAATAACGCTTCTAATTTATGTTTAGTTGAAACTACATCAATATTACCTATTCCGCCTTGCTGCACATCTGCAACCATTTTCTCTAAATTATCAATGCACTCAAAAATCACATCAATAATATTTGCATTCACTACTATATTTCCATGACGAATTTCATCTAACACGTTTTCCATTTTATGTGTTAAATCCGCCATCTCTGTAAATTCCATACTCGCAGACATACCTTTAAATGTATGCGCTGAGCGAAATATTTCTCCGACTACACCCATATCAGCAGGATTTTGTTCTAAAATTAGCACATTTTCATTTAGCGATTGTAAATGTTCTTCTGATTCTTCAAAAAATATATTTAATAGATCTGTTTGCATTTTAATCCCCTACCCGTCTAACAAACATTTCATTTATGTATAACAATTTAGTGTTTTAAAATAAGAAAAAAGGGGGCCACACATATATCCTTATCACTGTTTGATTCCTTGTGGCACCCCTTCTATATTAGCTGTTTGCTACTTTTGTTAAAGCTTCGATGACACGATCCGCTTGGAATGGCTTTACGATAAAGTCTTTTGCCCCACCCTTAATTGCATCTAATACCATGCCTTGTTGTCCCATTGCAGAACAAATAACAACCTTTGCACTTGAATCGATTTTCATAATCTCTTTTAATGCTTCAAGTCCATCCATTTCTGGCATAGTAATATCTAATGTTACAATATCAGGTTGAAGTTCTTTATACTTTTGAATCGCTTCTACTCCATTCTCTGCTTCGCCGATAACTTCAAATTCAGAATTACTTTTTAATAAGTTTTTAATCATCGTTCGCATAAACATCGCATCATCTACAACTAAAATTTTATGTGCCATTCTTTTCGGTTCTCTCCTTCTATGTATAAATATATCTTAATATTTAACCTTATCATTCTCACTCATTATACAAAATAAAACGATAAAATTTAATATTTTTTTAAAAGAATTTCTGTATTTTTATTATTTTATTACTAAAATAAAAATATACTATTCTTTTATATAAATAACAACGCGACGATTTTTCTCCCAATTTTGTGGTGAATCGTTAGGTGCAACTGGTTTTGTGTCTGCATATCCTACTGCAGCTAACCTTTGATCGTCTACATTATATACTTCGATTAAATGATGTATCATATTAGCAGCACGGGCTGAAGATAATTCCCAATTAGAAGGGAACTTTTCATTATGAATAGGTCTACTATCTGTATGTCCTTCCACTACAATCGGATTTGGTACCGATTGAAAAAAACCAACTAAATGACTAATTATCTCTTTTGCTTCCGGTTTAACATTTGCATCACCCGTATCAAATATTAAGTTATCTACAATAACGATACTTACACCTGTATCCTCTCGATATACATTAACTTGGCTAATACCATTATTATCTACATATGCTTTTAACTTTTTATATAATTCGTCCATTCGCTTTTTTGAGATCATTTTTTCATCATTTTTTTCATGCGAAATATCTGGTATTGTATTTTCCATTACTTTTGCATCCACTTGCTCCGCATCACTAAATTGCTCAAGCATCCTTGATAATTTTACTGTATCTTGCTTTGATGTAGCAACTAGTAATACAAAGAAAGTTAATAGCAACATCGTTAAATCTGTAAATGTCGTCATCCAACGAGGCGATCCCTTTTGCGGTCGTTTGCTCATCATACCCACCCCTTGAAATATTAGGCTGCTCGTTTTGTTTTTCTTATCTTTGTTTCGTATACGTATGTATCTAATTTCAATTTTAACTTGGAAGGAATTTGTCCCCGATACAATTCCGAAATTGCTTCAATTACAAACTTCTTTTCTGTATATAAATCTTCAATACCACGATACACCTTTTCCGCAAGAGGTATTGCAATCATATTTGCAAGTACAGATCCATATAGCGTCGTTAACATTGCAACTGCCATCCCTGTACCAATTTGTGATGTATCTTGCAGGTTTTGAAGCATAATAATAAGCCCAATTAAAGTCCCTATCATGCCCCAAGCTGGAGCGAAATCACCAATTTTATCTAGCAATGTTGCTCCTTTTCTTAACTCATACACTTCTGTCTCTACATCTTTCATTAATACTTCTTTTAATTCTTCTTCATCGTAACCACTTAGCATGAGTTGAATCCCTTTTTGAATAAAAGGATTATCTATATGCTCTCCATCAGCTTCTAAAGAAAGTAGTCCATTCTTTTTAGATTTTTTCGAAAAATCAACAAACAAATCTGTTAATTGTTCTAAATCTTCTTCTCTTCTATGTAAAACTGTAAAAATACTTCTCGTATATTTTTTTATTTCTCTAAATCTATATGCTACAACAATTGTTGCTGTTGTTCCTCCTATGACAATTAAAATAGAAGAAACATCTAAGAAGTTTTTAAAACCTTTCATTCCACCACCAAGCATAATTGCCGCTATTACAATAGCGAAACCTACTATAATGCCAATTGGGCTAGAAATGTCAAACTTCCTTTTTCTTCTTTGTGGTCTAGTTACTACTTGATTATCGTCTCCCATATTTCTGCCCTTTCCTTTTCATTTTTATAAAACATTTTTTTATTTTAATAATACGTTTTCACATATGAAATTCATTATACTCTTATCATCTATTTATCGCAATATACTCATAAAATTGACACATTTCATTTCCCTATTAGAATTATGATATAGAAATATGAGGAGGATCATGATGGAACATAACATTTTACAAGTCATTGCATTAGCAGAAAAACTAAAATACGAAATGCGACATAGCTGGCTCTCAAGCGGACGCCAAGAAAGTGTTGCTGAACATACATGGCGTATGTCTCTAATGGCCATCTTAGTTGAACCTTATTTGGACCAAAAAATAAATATTGAAAAATTGCTTAAAATGGTTATTATTCATGACCTTGTTGAAGCAGAAGCTGGTGATATTCCTGCTTTTGATACAATGAATAGTCACGAATTACAATTGCAAAAACAAAAAAATGAGCAAGAAGCAATTTTAAACATTAAACGAACATTACATGGTTCTCTCGGCGTGGAATTATATGATTTATGGATGGAGTTTGAAGCGAAGGAAACGTATGAAGCAAAAGTTGCTAACGCTCTTGATAAACTTGAGGTAAAAATTCAACATAACGAAGCTCATATTAATACGTGGTTACCAATTGAGCATAAAATGACATTCCAGGTGGCAAAACATACAAACTTCGATTCTTTCTTATCTAAATTACAAAAAATTATTGAACAAGATGGAGAAAAGAAATTACTAGCTGCTGGCATTGACGTTGAAGCTTGTAAACAATAAAGTGAAACTTTAATCAGTAGGGCTTACTGCCCGGAAAATAGTGAAATAACGAAATAAGACACTCGCTTTGAGTGTCTTATTTCATTATTGTAGATACTGCCTGCTTGTAAATAAGTTGTTGCTTTCCATCTACTAACATTAAAACTGTAAATTTATCTACTCCAACAACTTCTCCGATTATTCTAACGCCACTCTTTAAAAAAATTGTAACAGTACCTTTTTCTTCTTTTATTTGTTTATACAACTCTTCTTGCAAATGTTCCAATGGTCATTCGCCCCTTCCTTTGTATAACATCTTAATATAAAAAACTACAAATTTTTCATTTATGTACTTTGTCTTTCACGTTCATAAACTTATTAATTAGTATATCTAAATCTCGACTAAATAACAAAACTTTATCATGATCTAACCCGTGCCTTGCAACAAGTTGAATTAACTCTTTCTTTTTGTTTTCTATTTTATTTTGTAAATTTCCCATCTCCATCTCTTTACTAAAACTCCCTTTTCCCATAATATTACTTGTAAAATTATAGTACAAATTCCTCCATAAAAAAATATAAAAATGGTTTTTTTTACAATTTTTTTATATTTTTTATAAACAAACTACAGATTATATAAAGTGAAACTTTAATCAACCCTCACCAATCGAGGTCTTACTGTCCGGCAAATAGCGGGGATAACGATTCCTTCATACATCACTAACATACAACCAAAATGAGCCCACAGGCGTATGTCTAATTAAAAATGAGACTGGCTCGTTTTCCATGCAAAACACATACTGTATATAGTAGTCCATGAATTATATAGATTACTTTACTACAAAGGAGGAAAACACATGAGCTATGGTGGAAGTTGCGCTGGTTTCGGCGGTGGATTCGCTTTACTTATCGTACTATTCATCCTTCTAATCATCATCGGATGTAGCTGTTGGGGTGGCGGCGGATACGGATATTAATCTATCCTATCCTAAACAAATGAACTAAAAACTATATGAAAACAGCTCATATTTGAGCTGTTTTTTCATACTTTCGTATGATTTAAAGTCCCTCTTTTTTGCGATTTCAACTAATAAAAAAGCATGTACTATGGAGTAAGAAATATTTTACTAAGGGGGATTTACAATGATTAAAGGACTTTACGAAGCACATTTACCTGTCCGTAATTTGGAAGTATCTATACCTTTTTATGAATCACTAGGACTAAAATTATATAGAAAAGGAGATGATATTGCTTTCTTTTGGATTAAAGAAAATGAAAGTTGGCTTGGCTTATGGGAAGGCACAGAATACAAAGTTAATTATCACCCATCTTTACGACACATCGCCTTTCAAGTAAGCTTACATGATTTAGAAAATGCGATTCATTGGCTAAATCAAAAAGGAATTTCAGCACGAAAAGACTTTGGAATGGAACCAATTGAACCAATTGTTTTTCCTGAATTAGCACATGCCGCCGTATACTTTAATGATCCTGATGGCAACAGTTTAGAATTAATTGCACAATTACCTGTTGGGCTTCCTACAGAGGGGAAAGTGTATTTAAGTGAATGGAAAAAACAAGTTCAAGCATCATTATTACATAAGGATTAATCTTTTATGTCAGTTTCTTATTCCGCACTACTTAAAACAAATAATAACTTCAAAAAACTATTTTATGGGCAAACATTAAGCGTGCTTGGGGATTGGTTTCATACAGTAGCTTTATTAACATTCGTCTATAGTATAACGGAATCACCGTTTATGATCGCACTTACTTTTATAAGTAAAGGTCTACCAAAGCTTCTTCTTAGTCCATTCATAGGCGGAATTGTAGACCGTTTTTCTAAAAAGAATATTATGATTTCCACCGATATTTCACGGGGAATTCTAATTCTTACATACTTACTCGCCAGCTATAAAATTGAAATTATTTTCATTGCTAATATATGTTTATCTGTACTTTCTTGCTTATTTGAGCCGGCTAAACAAGCAACCTTAAAAAACATCGTACATCAAAATCATTTCGTAACTGCTAACTCTCTTTCTAGTACAATGAATGGTTTTATGTCTATTATGGGAGCTTCTTTAGGCGGTATAGTTACCCAATATCTCCATATTGAGTTCGCTTTTTTAATGAACAGCCTATCTTACTTTATCTCAGCTTATTTTATTTATAATATGAGTGTCCCTGCTCATCTTAATTTTAATACGAAAAAAGCATTTTTGGCTGATATAAAAGATGGGTATACATACATTCTACAAACAAAAATCATTTTAACATTAATTCTTGTCGGCATTTCATGGGGGCTTATTGGAGGCGCTTATCAGCTACTTCTAACGATCTATGCCGAAAAAATTTTCCACACGAACATTGGGATTTTATATACGGTTCAAGGTGCTGGGCTTATGATTGGAGGCCTTCTCGTTAATTTTTATATGTCTCATAATAAAGAAAAAATGAAAAAAGCGTTCGGTTGGGCCTACTTCCTACAAGGCATTTTCTTTCTTGGATTCATTCTATCCGATCAACTTATTTTCGGTATTATTACATTGCTCTGTATGCGCATAGCAGGAGGAATTATCGTTCCACTTGATACGACATTACTCCAAACCTACACGCAAGAAAATATGATTGGTAAAGTTTTCTCCTTTCATTATTCTATTTATGGTTCGCTTATACAGTTATCTATGTTCATTACAGGATGGCTATTAGAAATTTTTGCTCCGCAAGTCATTGGAAGCCTCCTAGCCATATGCTGTATATTTATTAGTTTGATATGGCTTTTCTTGTTTTACCGTGGGGTGCTTAGTGAAGAGTCTAATAAAATACTAATTAAACAATAGAAAGGGGCTTTCATGCCACTTTCTACACTTCTTTCAAAACATCTTGATCACGTTTTTTCATAGCTATAATTAAATCATCTTCAGAATCGAAAATCATAAGCATCTTCCTTCCTCAGTTCCCCCTTAGCAGTTACTTTTACTTATTATTGGCATTTCATTCTCATTTTCTATCACTTTTGTGAAAATTTATTAATTTTTATTTCTATGTATATGATAACAAACAAAATACCTAAGTTCAGAAGGAATAGAAAGTTTTCTGAACTTAGGTATTAATAATAAAACTTCATTTCTTCTCTAGAAAAAGACAAACCCGCATCACAGGTTTGTCTTTTTACTCATTTTTTATTTAATCCTTTCTCACTTAAAAACTCTTTCATATGCATTCTTTTTTCTTTAGACATAAATGAACTCATTGATTCCGTCCACGTTACGTTTTTCTTATTTGATGATCTTTCTTTGTAATAAGCACTCATCGTTTCATCATATTCGCTTAATAATTCATCATATTTCTTTTCATCATATCCATTTTCATGAAGAATTGCTGCTACTGGTAAACGTGGTTTAACACCATGTTCTTCATCTGGTACACCGACTGTCATTCCGAATACAGGATATACTTTATCCGGTAAATGAAGCAAATCACTCACTTCTTTCGGGTTATTACGAATACCACCAATATAACAAATGCCGTATCCTAACGACTCTGCTGCTAGTGCTAAATTTTGCGCGAAAAGTGAAGCATCTACCGTTGCAACGATAAAGTCTTCTACTCCTTCATGCTTTATCTCTGTACCATGTTTTTCACATGCGATTTCAAGTCGTTTTAAATCTGCACAACAAACAAAGAATGCTGCGCAGTCTTTCACGTGACGATTTCCAGATAGCTCTGCTAATTTAGCCTTTAGGTCTTGATCGGTTACATATATAACAGAATATGCCTGTACAAAATGCGAGGAAGCCGCATGCTGCGCAGCTTGCACCATTCTTTCTACTATCTCTTTTGGAATTGGTTCTTCTTTATATTTACGAACTGAAACATGTTGCTCCATCTTATGTATGATCTCATTCATGAAAATCACTCCTTTTTCTCTTCATAATGAAAAATTAACATATTTTTTTCATGATTCACAACTTATAAGCACAAAAAGAGCATTTTTTGTGAAGTGCTCTTTTTTAAGACATTTATGAGTACGGTAAATGAAATTATATGAGTGGTTTTCTAAATTTATCGGCGTAACTCGTAATATATCAGCGATTTTCTATATATATATCGGCGTAACTCAAATTGTATATGGGAAAACATGTGATCACAACGCCTTTTCACGTGAAATTTCACTCCATCCTCCGCAATGAAATATACGATAATCGGTAATAAAAACGGTACGAAAAAGATACTAAAGTAACAGAGCGACAATAAAATATTATTTCCTTTCATTGAGATGACAGTTTTGTAAAATTTCCCTCCTTAAAAAGGAATCTCACCTGAAATATCAGGCGAGATTCCTTTTTAACTATATTCGATTCATAAACCAATATTGTGTAATTGCTAAATACTCTCGGATATTCGATGAAATGATAATCGGCTTCGGCGTTTTTGCAGGAAGGCCTTCTAATTGCAGCCCTTGTTTTGCTGCTATTTTTTTCGCTCTAAACATATGAAAATCGTTTGTTACAATCATTCCTTTTTTCATATTAGCTGGAATTAACGGTTTTGAGAATTTAATATTCTCAGCTGTGCTCGTTGACTTGTCTTCCATTATAATTCGATTTTCGTCAATATTTTGCTTTATTAGTCCTTTTTTCATTGCTAATGCTTCTGAAATATCTTCACCTTTCCCTTGTCCTCCAGATACAATAGCGATTGTTTTTTCATGTGCCTTTAAATACTCAGCTGCTTTATCAATACGATATTGCAAGGAATAAGATGGATTCGTCCCATTTACTTTCGACCCTAATACAATTATATAATCAGCATCCTCGATTGCTTTCATATGCCCGTGTTTATAAATGTTATATTGTAAAAAACCTGCATAGATGACGCAAAACATTATAATAACTAAAATACATTGAATTACTTTCTTCTTTCTCATGTCTAAATGCTCCTATTTTCTTTACTTCTTTCATGATAATATCCATTTATTTGTTTGTACAGAGGGGAATTCCAGTTATATCTAATTCGTCCTTTAAAAGTAATATTCATATTACTTTCGGGAATAGTAAGTACAACTTTGCACAAAGGGGTGTCCCTATTGCTTCTCTTTTTATGTAACGTATCGTTCTTTTTTATCCTATTTTTACTATCACTTAAATTACTCGGCAAATCTGCATTAGCACAACTAACTCCTCATGATTTTGGGGCTATTATCTTTTTATCTTATTTAGCTTTCCAGGCCATACCAGTCTCTGGTGCTTTACAAGCATTTCTCGGTATGGTTGTTATTACTTGTTTACATTTAATCCTTACAAAATTAAGCCTATTCAACAAGTTAAATCGCTTTATTCTCGGACACCCTATCATTTTAATTAAACATGGTGATATTATTTTTGAGAACTTACAAAAAAGTAGATATCCAATTGCTGAACTACTTTCTAACCTTCGTGTCGCAGGATACCCCAGTGTTCATGAAATTGAATACGCTATTTTAGAAGCGAATGGAGCCATAAGCATTTTACCAAAGCGTGAACTTGTACCATTAACTCCAAAAGATTTGAACATAGATGTTAAATATGCTGGATTACCAATTGCCCTTATCGTTGATTCACAAATTCAATACGATAACTTAAAGTTAATTCATAAGGACAAAAAGTGGTTGTATAAAGAATTAAAAGAAAAAGGAATTACAAACATTAAAAACGTTGCCTTTGCTTCTGTTCAAGAAATAGATGGATCTTTTGCGATTAGTTTAAAAGAGTAAAAAATCCCCTTCATCGTTTAAGGGGATTTTCTTCATTATATCGCTTCATTCTCCCCTGCCATATTTAATGGAACAGGGTGTTTCATACGATTCATCGTAAATACGATAATCGCTGTCAATACTTCAGCTACTGGCATAACGAGCCATATTCCATTTATCCCAAATAACTTTGGCATAATCCATAACAATGGAATAATCAATAGTAAACCTCGACTCATTATAATAAGCACTGATTTTGTCGTTTGTCGCACTGATTGGAAATACTCTCCGTATACGATGTTATAACCTAAAAATACATATTGGATGAAGAATAAACTAATACCTGTTAACGTTAGTTCCAATAATTCTGGAGATTGGACATCAAATAGACCAATAATATATTTCCCAAAGAATAATCCGACAATTATTGCAATGCCCCCGAGTACAACTGCAATTTTCACCGCAAACTGTAATGCTTCGCGCAACCTTTCTGGTAAGTTTGCTCCGTAGTGGAAACTAGCAATTGGTTGCAATGCGGCACCAACACCAAAGAATAGTAGTAATGTCATTGCATGAATACTATTCACCATCGCATAGGAAGCAACTCCTAGTTCTCCTGCATATTGAACGAATGCAACATTAAAACCGATTGTTACAATTGCAACTGTACTTTCTGCTGTAAAGCTCGGGAAACCAATTATCATAATTTGCTTAATTGTATCCCATTCAAAATGAAATTTCGTCCATTTTAATACACTATTCTTTCTAAAGAAATGAGTTAATAATACAAGGAAACCGATTGCAGCTGAAAGAATAGTTGCTGAAGCAGCGCCGGTTACGCCCCATCCAAAAATGAAAATAAATACATAGTCAAAAATAATATTTAAGACAGCTGTTACAATAAGACCTGCCATTGCTAAATTGGGATTGCCATCATTGCGTATAAATGTACTTAAAATATTTTCTAAAACGTAAATCATTCCGAATGTTAATAATACATGTAAATAATCTAACGCATATGGTAAAATCACTTCGTTTGCCCCGAATAAATAGGCCAAATCCTCTATTTTCCACAAACATATCGCCATTAATATACCTACAATTACGACTGCAACTATCATAGATTGAGTAAAAATAGATCTTGCTCTTTCCAGTTTATTTTCACCTAATGCAATGGAATATAATGTTGCTCCGCCCATCCCAATCCATAACGAAATGGAGAAGAAAATTGAAAATGCTGGGACGGCCACATTTACTCCTGCTAAACCGTTTGATCCAACCCCTCTACTAATCATAACCGCATCAATCATAATGTTCACTGACATTAATACCATACCAAGAACTGCTGGTATTAAATATGAAATAAATAAACTTTTAATTGGTCTTTCTCTTAATTTTTCTGTTGCTTCCATACTATTATATGCTCCTTTTTCAATGCTCTGTTCACAGTTTAAACCTTCAAGTAACTTGAAGGTCAAGGAAGAATTGAAAAATAGGTAACTTAATTATTTTAATAGATGTAAATTTGTCATCAACTCAAAAGCTTTCATCTTATTTTTTCACTACAGGAATTTGAATTTCTGTTACTTGTTCCTCTGGGTTTTCTGTTACAGACCAATCAATTAATCCGATTTCAATTGAATCCCCGCTCACTTCGTATCCTTCTTGATCAATGTATTTCATTATCTTCCTATATGTTATATCTGTCTCTTCATATGGCCCATGATGATACGCACAAGCAAATATCCCTGCTTTAATTTCCTCTGAACTATGTACTTGAAAAGGCATATAATCCAAAAGTATAAAAACACTGTTATATGCTTGAAAATTATTTTGAATTAATGCATTTTTAGAAACTGTTACACCAATATCTCCAGAGAATAAGCTATCATCCATTTGTTTCATATTTTTTTGCAACGAATGGATATAATACTCAAACATGTCATCTGTTGTATTTGGTGCGACTGCAATCGCTGTAATTTTTCTCTTTGTAATTTCTTTGATTACCATTTGCTCATCTTTAACTTTCGTTGCTTCCTTAATTAAATGAATTCTATGTTTCATTTTCGCCAAAGCGTACTCAATGTCTCTTTGTTTTTTCAGCATCAGTTCTTGCTGCTTTTCAAGCAAATCGAGTGCATAATCTGGATTTCGTTCATCCATATATTTTTTAATTTCCTTTAACGGAATATTTAACTGACGTAAAAATTTAATCATATCCAATAGTGAGAACTGATCGATTGTGTAATAGCGATAATTCGTTTGTGGATCCACAATTGATGGATGAAAAATTCCTTTTTCATCATAATAGCGTAATGTCGATTCCGCTATATTATGCATTTTTGCCATTTCTCCAATTGTAAAGCGTTTATTTAATAACATATGCCCTTCTCCAATTCGTTAAAAATGTAGCCTTATTTCTTCTTATTATATGCTGATTTTCTCCATACCTAAATCGAATCCTATCATGAAAATCTGCTATTTTTTCATTGATTTTTAATAAAATTTATTATATATTAATTACAGGTTCAAATTACGAGTTCAAAAGAACTTGTAATCAGACCCCTTGTTTAATGGGTTTTACATATTTTCATTAGGCAAATTCCGAGAAATCGTATGATAAAAATGACGAGGAGAGGATCAGATGGAATTCGAATTTTTCTTTCAAATTGCACTTATTTTATTAAGTACAAAGCTTGCTGGTGACCTTAGTGTTAGATTAGGTCAACCATCTGTACTAGGTAAATTAATTGTCGGTATCGTTATCGGTCCAGCTGTATTAGGTTGGATTGAAAATTCAGAGCTTTTAACACAATTAAGTAATGTCGGTGTTATTCTTTTAATGTTTATGGCAGGACTTGAAACAGACTTAGAGGAATTAAACGCAAATCGTAATTCTTCTTTAGCTGTTGCACTTGGAGGTATCATTCTACCATTCGTAGGTGGCTACGTTTCTGGTCTTGTTATGGGAATGGAACAAGGAAATGCTGTATTTTTAGGATTACTTCTATGTGCGACAAGTGTTAGTATTTCCGTACAAACACTTCGCGATTTAGGAAAGATGAAAACACGTGAAAGTACTACGATGCTTGGAGCTGCTGTATTTGATGACATTCTTGTTGTTATTTTATTAGCATTTGCAATGAGCTTCTTAGGTACAGACGATGTTAACTTAACAATGGTTATCTTGAAGAAAGTTGTATTCTTCGCTTCTATTATTTTAATCGGATGGAAAGGTGTTCCTGCGATTATGCGCTGGTTATCACCATTACGCGTATCGGAGTCTATCGTGAGCGCAGCACTTATCATCTGTTTCTCATTCGCATATTTCGGCGAATTGTTAGGAATTGCTGGTATTATCGGTGCTTTCGCAGCTGGTATCGCTATTTCTCAAACGAACTACAAGCATGAAGTAGAAAAGAAAGTAGAACCAATCGCTTACGCTATGTTCGTACCAGTATTCTTTGTAAGTATCGGTATGAATATTACATTTGACGGTATTGGTGATCAAATTTGGTTCATCTTAGCATTAACTGCTATTGCTGTATTAACGAAACTAATTGGTTGTGGATTCGGTGCACGAATGACTGGATTTGACGCTAAGTCTTCTGCAATTATCGGTGCTGGAATGGTTTCTCGTGGTGAAGTTGCTCTTATCATTGCAGGAACAGGACTTTCCTCTGGCCTATTAGCACAAGATTACTTTACAGCAATCGTAATTGTCGTTATTTTAACTACAATGATTACACCACCAATGTTAAAATACACTTTCGGTGCTAAAGATAAAGCAATGAAAACAAGTAAATAAGTTTATTACGCGAAAAGGAGATTATTATCTTATAAGATAGTAATCTCCTTTTTTGTTTTATCTTTAAACAATCTCATTTTTTTTTAACCATTTTTCAAAAATAGTTTCAGCTTCTTCTTCTTCGCCAAATGAATATACTTTAATTCCGTAATTCTTTACGTATTCACCTAACTTCATTTCACTTACTTTCTGATAGAAACTTCCTGCTTCATAGTCTGGGATGTACGCATCCCAGACTGCCTCATTGATTTTTTTGTATGCGATCACTTCTAAATCGTATCCCTCTTCATAATAACCAATGTGATAATGTTGGCTAGGATCATATTTTGTCATAAAATTCCCCTCCTTAAAAAACTTATCATATTTCACATAATAAAGTGAAACTTTAATCAGCTCCCACCAAATTTTGATGTGGGAGTTTTACTGCCCAGAAAATAGCGGAATAAACAAAAGCGAGCTGTATATTACAGCTCACTCGATTAATCAAATACGTTCCATCGCCGTCTTCAAAGTTCCAACAACAAATGCAATTTCTTCACTTGAAATAACGAGCGGTGGTGCTAATGTTAAGACATTATTATAACCTGCTGTCGTCATACCGTTGCGCCCTATAATAAGTCCCTTTTCTTTACAAGCATTTACAACACTTGCAATTTTGTCGTTATCAATTGGCTCTTTCGTCTCTTTATCATTTACTAGTTCGATACCAACTAATAGACCTTTTCCTCTAATATTCCCAACAAGTGGATGGTCTCCAATTTCACCTTTTAGTTGCTCTAATAAAAGGGAACCCATTTGTGCCGATCGCTCAATTAAATTTTCATTTTCCATAATCTCTAAATTTTTAAGTGCTAGTGCACAAGCTGCTGGATTTCCACCGAATGTATTTATATGACGGAAGAATTCATATTCTCCCTTACCTTTAAATTCTTCATAAATTTCTTTTTTCACAGCTGTGGCTGATAACGGTAAATATGCACTTGTAATCCCTTTTGCCATCGTAATAATATCTGGCTTCACATCATAATTCATAAAACCAAATGCTTTTCCTGTACGACCAAAACCACAAATTACTTCATCGCTAATGAGTAGTGCACCGTGCTTTTGACACGTTTCATGAACAGCTTTCATATAGTCTTGTGGTGGCATTAAAATACCTCCGCCTGTAATAATTGGCTCCATAATAAAGGCCGCGATTGTTTCACTTAATTCCCACGTCATAACACGATCGACTTCTTTCACACACTCTACGTCATAAATATGCTGCCCTTCAATTTCAGGCATACGGTAACAATCTGGCGGTGTTACATGTAAAAAACCTGAAGCAAATGGCTCATATTGATATCTACGCTGTGCTTGTCCCGTCGCTGCCATCGTTGCCATTGTATTCCCATGATAACCGCGGTAACGTGACATAAATTTATAACGGTGCGGTTCACCTTTGTGAGCATAATATTGCCTTGCTATTTTAAAAGCTGTTTCATTCGCTTCTGAACCACTATTTGAGAAGAAAATAACGTACTCTCCTCCAAGCCACTCATTTAACTTTTCAGCAAGCTTTATAGCTGGCTCATGTGATTGTGACATCGGAAAGTAGGATAATGTTTGTAATTGTTCATAAGCCGCTTCCGCAAGTTCTTTTCTTCCATACCCACTATTCACACACCAAAGACCACTCATCCCATCTAAATACCTTTTTCCTTGTATATCTTCAACCCAGCATCCTTCTGCTTTTGCCCCTACCATCGTATTACTTGGACTAAAGGGACGCATTCCATGCCAAACATATTGCTCATCTTTTGCTAACAATTCATCGGTTTGTTTCGTTTTCATCATCTCTTCCACCTTCCATAACAACTTATTTTCACAAAGCTGCGCTGGTGCCATGATGATTTAAATTTCTCCCTGCCTATTTTCATTCCACAAAATAAAGATAAATCCTACTAATAGTAAAGGAATATTTATAAGAAAACGACAAAAGTAAAAGGAGCTTTTCTTATAATTAGAAAAGCCCCTCTTTTTTAATGCGAAGATGCATCGCTAATACCATGGCCAGTATTAGATTTAACAAGAATTTCATCAAATTTTGCTACATCTTCTTTCTTACTAGAGAAAATAGTTCCTAAGTAGGCCGCTAGGAAGCCGAGTGGGATTGAAATAATGCCAGGAGTCGTATATGGGAATATCGCTTCTCCGACAAAAATAGCTTTTCCAGCTACAGGGTTCCAAACATTTGGACTTAACGCCACAAGAACAATTGCTGATACGAGTCCGACGATCATACCAGAAATAGCACCTGTTGTATTAAAGCGTTTCCAATAAATCGTAAATAATATAACTGGTAAGTTAGCACTCGCCGCAACTGCAAACGCTAATGAAACTAAAAATGCTACATTTAACGTTTGAGCAAATAACGCAAGTATAATAGATAATACGGCTACTCCAATAGACGCATAACGAGCCATTGACACTTGCTCTTTTTCCGTAGACTTTCCTTTACGAATAATCTCATTATAAAAATCATGTGCGAATGCTGATGCTGCTGTTAATACAAGTCCTGCTACTACAGCTAAAATGGTCGCAAAGGCAATTGCTGATACGAAAGCAAATAAGAAGTCTCCTCCTAATGCTTTAGCTAATAATGGTGCCGCCATATTCCCCGCAGGATTTGCTTTAATAATTGCTTCATTTCCTACAAACGCAGCTGCTCCAAATCCTAAGAAAATTGTCATAATATAAAATGCCCCAATTAGCCACGTAGCATATACTACAGATTGACGTGCAGTTTTTGCATCACGCACTGTAAAAAAGCGTACAAGAATATGTGGTAATCCCGCTGTACCGAGGACTAGTCCTAAATTTAAGGACAATGTATCAAGCCCATCTTTATACTTTACTCCTGGATTTAAAAACGAATCTTGTAATGGAGTAGCTGTTTTCATTTGAGCGAACATCTCTGTTACACTGAAATTAAACTTTGAGAAAACGATAACAGAAATAATAAATGTACCCGCCATAAGTAAGACAGCCTTTACAATCTGTACCCAACTCGTTGCTGTCATACCTCCAAAAATAACGTATACGGTCATAAGTGTACCAACAATTAATACAGATGTCGTATACTCGATGCCTAATAACAGTTTAATAAGTGCGCCCGCACCAACTAATTGGGCAATCATATAAAAAATTGAAATCGTCATCGTATTTAGCGCTGCAATACCACGAACTTTTTTCGCATCAAAACGTGCGGCAATCATATCAGCAAGCGTATACTTCCCTAAATTTCTAAGCGGTTCTGCAACAAGGTATAACACAACTAAATACGCAACTAAAAAGCCAATACTATAAAAGAATCCATCAAACCCGGTTAAAGCTATCGCTCCAGCAATACCGAGAAATGAAGCAGCAGACATGTAATCTCCGGCAATAGCCAGACCATTTTGCCAACCAGTTAATCCTCCTCCAGCTGTATAAAATTCACTCGCATTTTTCGTTTTCTTCGATGCAAAATAGGTGATGACAAGCGTACCAAGGACAATAATTAAAAATAGGGCGAAAGCAGTAGTATTCAAACCTATCCCCTCCCCTTTTGCATGTCTTGCAGAATTTTTTGCGAGATTTCATCAAAGGATTCTGCTTTCTTGCTATAAATCATACATAACGCCCACGTCATAATAAATTGGGCAAAAGCAAAGATCCACGCCCATGTAACATCACCAAATGCTGGTGTATTGAGCACCTTTGAATACGATGTTAAAATAGGAAGTGCAATAAAAAAACTTAAAAAGAAAATACTCATGGGAACGATAAACTTCTTCTTCGTATTTAATAACAATTGAAATTCTTCTGACTGAACAACCTCTGTATAATTAACCCCATCTTGTAACTTACGCGCTGACGTATCATCTCGTTTCATTTTCCAATCCCCTCTCCAACTTGAAATACAATTCCCCCTCGAATGCCAAAATGCAAATTTTATAAATATTCAGAAACTTACATTTATTTTAGACAATCTATACATTCCTGCAAAGATTTTTCGATAGACATTTTTCGGCATTTTCTCCTAAATTTTTAATATACTTTTCTAACATAAAAAGACGCTCTCATAATCCTTTTCCTCATTAAAACAGAAGTGGCACTTATCGCACCACTTCTGTCTTTTTCTCTTTTTCTAAATTACGTGCTGTTTCGCTTAACTCAACTTCTTTTCCATCTTTCAGCGTTCCAAATATAAAATCGAATACTGGATTGGAAACACCAAACCAAAACTTTTCATTTTTATAATGGTGTAATATATGCTGTTTTTTTAGCCATCTGCCAAACTTAGTGAAAGGACGAATTGGTCTATGTGCAATATAATGCTTCCATTCATAAACGAGAAGCATTATAATCATTCCAATGCCAAATGAAAGTGTAATAGTAACACTTTTTGCAATACCATATGATATAAGCAAATATATAGTAAAGCTAGGTATACTAAACCATACAGGCAAAAATAAAAGTTTTAAATCATCTGGATATACGTGATGATCATAATGTAATCTTCTTAACATTTTCAATAAAAGTGCGTTTTTAGGCGGCTTTATATGGAATAAAAAACGATGTGTCATATATTCGTTAAACGTATAAAAAATAATTCCAAACAGACACGCTAACATACCAAACCATGTAAAAAATTGCATTTTTAAAATAATGATGAAAATAAATAGAATACTATACATAATAACAATATCATGTTGTAAAAAGAACTCTTTCCCCACCCTCTTCATCTTTCTTCCCCCTTTTCTCAAAAAACAGCCGCAACATATCGTTACGACTATTTCTATTCTATTCACTTTACAAATTTGCCCGTTGCTCTATTGCCGAGAAAAAATTGTTCGGTCCAAATATATTTTGCTTCGGAATAATATGTTCCACTGCAAATACTGTTACTTCTCCCCTTTGTACTTCTCCAATAATAAGACCAAATGCTTCATGATTTACTGCAAATGTCGGTTGCTTTGTTTGTAGCAATCTTGCTGCATTATGAAATACAGCTTCATATAGTGGGTTCCTATCAGTAATTTCTTTCCGAATTTTTGGTGATAACGTAATAATAATTTCTTTTCCGTCAATAGTGGTTCGATACATAAAAATCTCCCCTTCAATCTTATATGAACAACTGTAAAGCTTTGTATGCAAAATGGATAGAATATCCTACTAAAATAACACCTGCTCCGGCTGTTATATAGCCAAGTGCTTTTTTCTTTAATAAAGTTCTTCCAAAATGTACAGAAAAAGCAATATTTAAATTCCACAAAATAATCCCAACAATAATGCAAAGACTGTACAAAAAAGCATCTTGTTTCGTTACCTTCGTAAGCAACGAGCTAAGTGTGCTTCCGTATATACCAAACCAAAAAACAAGATTTAATGGATTGGATATTGCAATTAAAAATCCTGCCATAAAAGATTGTTTAAGGCCACCCACCTCTTCTTTGTTATATTCCATATTCGAGTGGGAAATTCCTTGTTTTACACTTTGAAATCCTAAATAAAATAACAAGAAAAACCCCGTGCAATACATAAAGGCTTGTACATATGTATACATAAACACAGAAGATAAACCGAAGTAAATGAGAAGCATAAACAAAATATCTGCAGTCATTCCACCAATTCCAACAATCCACGCATGCCAAAATCCGCGTTCAATTCCTCGTTTTAACATTTCAATATTAATCGGACCTACCGGTGCAGCTAATGAAATACCTAATACAATTTGCTGTATAATTACTCCAAACATCGTTTTATCCTTTCTACATCCCTTACTATTAATTAATGATATAAATGTAAAAAATAGACTAGCTATCCTAAGAATTATTCACTACTAAAATCCCCATTTTTATCCAAAATATGCAAAAGAGCCATCTAAATGATGGCCCTTATTTCTCTACTTTATGATGGAAAGGACACTTCCCTTTGAGCGGCTCAATATCATCTCCAATGAAATACTGTTTCCATTCACGATGACCTTCATCACCATAGTGACTAATGTTAGGATGCTTTGGCAACTGATCCCATTTCTCAACTCGCTCTCTAACCATTTGCCTTGAATATGCCCCTTTAGGACGATCCCCTTCTAATCCATCAAAAATAGTACGTGGCTGGAAACCGATGACGAGAGAATTCCCTAAATTTCTAGTTTTTCGCTGTTTATAAGCTGGCGCATTCCCAAACGCAAATATTGGTTCACCACCAAATGAAAATTCCCATAAATAATGGTCTGGATTTGCTGGAATTTGCTGTGGCCACGTTTGATCATCATTTTCATGTAAATATTGTAGTACTTTCCAAAAATAATCACGATAATATTCGAGTGATTGCTCTTCACGCTCTGGTTCTATAAATAGAAAAAAACCTCTTCTAACAAGCGGCTGCTCTTTCATTAACTCCAAAAAAGATAACATTGTATTTGGTAACTGGCTCCAATCATTATGCGGAAGAAACGAGTAACGAAGCTCGTTCTTTTTTAAAGCTGTTAGACCGAAATAACACGGAAAAGTTGGTTCTAACACGACACTCGAAAAGTTTTGAAATTCTTTTGCAACCCACTCTGGTATATCCGTTCTCGTTCTCATTCCCTCATTATCTAATAAATAAGACTCATTCATCCTTTCACCTCATTATGTATAGCATTCAATTAAGAATATTACATACTCAGCTTGTCCTATACCTTTTTAAACATTTGGCCAAAAAATTATTTAAAAATACAAAAATTTAAAACCGCTTACTTGACTAATTTCTACCAATTCGTGTATATTTAAATTAATCATTTAGCAGAATATTCAAGATTATAGCATTTTTAGTTTAATTATCTTTTTTATGAATTTCACTAAATGAAAAAAGCACAAGTTTTTAGGAGGAATTGTAACATGCAAGGAAAAGTAAAATGGTTTAACAACGAAAAAGGTTTTGGATTTATCGAAATGGAAGGCGCTGACGATGTATTCGTACATTTCTCTGCTATTCAAGGAGACGGCTACAAAGCTTTAGAAGAAGGTCAAGAAGTATCTTTCGACATTACTGAAGGAAATCGTGGACCTCAAGCTGCTAACGTAGTAAAACTTTAATCCAACATATAACAGGAGGTTACCTTACTTGGTAACCTCCTTTATTATTCCTTTGTATATTTCCGTTTTACAGAGCAAAAACTATGTGAAATGCGCAATATACAAAGGAGGCAATAACAATGGGATCAGAAGTAAATGATTTTGAAGAAGTAAAATTCCGTGTAGAAACAGCACAAAAAATGGTAGGTTCTGCAACAATTTCAATGGATCCAGACACATTAGAGCATGCCACTACTGCTGTAGAAGCAGCTCGCTCTCAACTTGAAATTATGAAATCTGTTGCAACAGACCTAGATGAACCGTTTTTAATGAATGAGGAAAGAAAATTAAGTAAGTGTGAGCATCAATTACATGAAGCGAAACACTAAAAAACATCCAGAGAGTTTTCTCTGGATGTTTTTTCATGACAACTGTTCTCCATATTTTTTCAATGTTTCTCCAACTGTGCATTGCCTAATACAAAAGGAGTGGGCATAATACTTACTATTTGTCTTTCGATTATGTTCTCTTAAAAAACACCCTTCACAATACGTTTCTAATAAGTCATTTACCTCTGTAATGAGTTGCTTTTTATCCATCTTTGCACCTCTCTATTCGGTTATTTCTTTATGACTATCAATGACCGTCCCTTCTAACGCTTGCGTTGCTAATTGATGCGCTTCTTTATTTTGTTTTCGGGATATTGGCTCACATACAAGTTTTAATTTCATTTGCTTCGCCTTTTGTTCAATTTGATCTAGGTAATGATTTAAATGTTCATCATAGCAAGGCCATTCTCCAGCCAATTGCTGCAACACTACTTGAGAATCTCCACGAAGTGTAACTGCTTCATACTTAATTCCTAATTCTTCGAGTATATTTATGCCGTATAATAATGATGCATATTCCGCTTCGTTATTATCATATATGCCTTCTATATATGCATTACGACGAATTCGGTAGTTTGCATTTCCCTTTTTATAATACACACATATACCTACTCCAGCTTCTTTCGTCTGCAAATCATAGCCACCATCAAAATAAACATAAATCTCTTGCATCTCTTCTTCCACTTGCTTACTCAGTTTTTTCATTTCTTTTAATGACCATTCCGCATCCATTTCATCGTAAAATAAAAGTTCTTTCACTCTTCCTGTCTTCTCGAAATCCTCTGCAAATTGAAGTGCTTCTTCTATGTTCATATAATCTGTTGTTAATTCCATCTGCAAATTACGCTTCGTTTTATACAGCCAATGGATTTTATATTTCATACTAGATTCCCCTTATGTAAGACTTCTTATATGTATTTTATTATATTTTATCAAGGTGCACAGCATTATATTCAATATAATCACATACAAAAAGAGCTATCCCTATTGGAATAGCTCTTTCATCTATTACATAAACCTTTCAAATTGTACTCGCTTATTAATCCAGTACATTACAGGCATACCAATCGCCATTACAACAAATTCACCCGCTGCACATGTTAACCAAGTCCACATAAATGGTAGATCAAATGCGAGATGAAGTTCAATTGCAATCATAAACATTGTAATCGTAAAGATAACTGTATTAAAAATCATACGAGCCCAAACACCTTTAATAAATCGCATAGAAATAATCGTTGCAACTAATGCAAGAATAGATTGCCCTACTCCAAATACTAAATCGTAAGCGATCATCGGTGAGAAAAAGAGATTCGTTAAAAATACACCTAATACAATTCCGTAAATTGCTTTCTTATTAAATACAACAAGATGATTAAACATCTCTGAAATACGAAACTGTACATTCGTAAAGCCAAATGGCTGAATAAGCATAGAAACAGCAATATATAATGCCGCTAAAATACCATTACCGACTAATGTTCTTATATTCATGACAAAATCTCCTTAGTTTTTTTACGTGGGATGGTTTCGAACCACGTTATTCGTTTTTAAGCAACAAGATTATATTTTACGCAATAGACACTCTTTCGTCAATAGATTCCTATCATTCACTACCTTTTTTAATTTAGAAAACGTATAATAAAACATATGAAATATTTAGGAGGTTTCACTTCATGACTGCAACAATTCAAAATGAAAAAGTGATCGTTTCCATCTCTGACAAAGGTGCAGAATTGCAAAGCGTTCGCTTAAAAGAAGACAACACAGAATATTTATGGCAAGGGGATGCTACTTATTGGGGACGCCGCGCACCAATTTTGTTCCCTATCGTTGGACGATTAGTCGATAATACATACTATGTAGATGGTAAACCATATTCTTTAACACAACATGGTTTCGCTCGTGATCTTACGTTCTTTGTAAAAGAACAAAGTGAAACAAAAATCACTTATAGCGTAACTAGTAATGAAGAAACACTAAAAAAATATCCATATGAATTTGAATTACTCGTTTCTTATGAGCTAGATGGACAAATCGTTCATATTACATATGAAGTAAATAATCCTTCTTCAAAAGAGATGTTCTTCTCAATTGGAGCACATCCTGGATTCAATTTCCCTTTATTAGAAGGTGAAGAATTTACAGATTATCATTTATCATTTAATGGTTCTGAACGCTTAGAAACAAGCGTATTAGAAGGACCTTATCTTTCAAGTAAAAAGCAACTCATCGCTGAAAATACGAATGAGTTACCACTTACATACGATTTATTCAAAAATGATGCTCTTATTTTTGAACATATGAATACGAATGAAATCGCTATTCGTTCTCATAAACATAATAAATTTGTAAAAGTAGAATTTGCCGGCTTCCCATTTGTCGGTGTATGGACACCAGGGGATAACGCGCCTTTCTTATGTATTGAACCTTGGTATGGAATCGCTGATGAAATAAATCCAGCAAAAGATTTCAAGGAAAAAAAAGGAATTCAATCTTTACAAGCGAATGAAACATTTACATGCCGCTATAGCATTACAATTGGATAAAGCGAAACTTTAAGCAGCGGGGGTTTCTTCCCCCCACTACTTATCAGCCCTCACCAATCGGACTTTTACGGGTACGTAATCTATCCCCTACTTGAAGAAAATTTTTAGTAGGGGATAATCTTATAATTTGGAGGTTTCTCGTTTTGATCGAAGTATATATTGATGGTGCAACAAAAGGAAATCCTGGCCCTTCTGGTGCGGGAGTATTTATTAAAGGGGTACAACCACCTGTGCAATTATCATTACCCCTTGGGACAATGTCCAATCATGAAGCAGAATACCATGCTTTACTTCTAGCATTAAAATATTGCACGGAGCATAATTATAGCATTGTATCTTTTCGTACAGATTCACAACTTGTTGAGCGAGCCGTTGAAAAAGAATATGCAAAAAACAAAATGTTCGCACCGTTATTAGAGGAAGCACTGCAATACATAAAAAGTTTCGATCTCTTTTTTATTAAATGGATTCCAAGTAGTCAAAATAAAGTAGCTGATGAATTAGCTAGAAAAGCTATATTACAAAATTAATGGGGGTATGATTGTGAAAAAAGAATGGATTGCTCCTCTTGCTTTATTATTTGTCTCTTTTATTTGGGGAGCTACGTTTGTTGTCGTTCAAAATGCTATGTCTTTCGTCGGGCCATTTACCTTTAACGGTATTCGTTTTTTATTCGCTGGAATTATTTTATTATTCGTTCAAATGATTTTCTCAAAAAAAGCTTCAAAACAAGATATAAAACAAAGTAGTCGCGCTGGATTAATCGTTGGATTCTTTTTATGCGTTGGCTATGTGTTACAAACATTCGGCTTACTTTATACAACTTCTTCAAAAGCTGGTTTCTTAACAGGACTTAGTATCGTTATGGTTCCAATCTTGTCTTTTATCTTTTTAAAACAGCGAGCTACCATTTTCGTCATACTTGGCATAGCTGTGGCAACAGCAGGTTTATATTTATTAACTGCTGCCGATTCTTTCCAATTAAATATTGGAGATATACTCGTTCTCGGTTGTGCGGTCGCATTCGCTGCCCATATTCTTGTTAACGGTTTCTTTTCCAAAAAAATATCACCTTTATTATTAAGCACATCTCAAGTATTAGCTGTCGGTATATTGTCTTCTATTTGCGCATTTTTGTTTGAAGATTGGGAAAAATTATTTTCCATATCACTATGGACGAATTCTTCTTTTTTATTTGCTCTATTTCTAACTTCCGTGTTTGCGACATCCATTGCTTTTTTCATTCAAACATCAGCACAAAAGCATACTTCTCCAACGAGAGTAGCAATTATTTTCGCAATGGAACCCGTTTTCGCTGCATTAACAGGTGTTCTCGTTGCAAACGAACAACTTTCTGTTTCTGCTATTATCGGATGTCTATGTATTTTCTTAGGCATGGTTTTCGTTGAATTACCTTCCAAAACAAAAAAAGAAGCGCAGGCTGCGTGAAGTTACGCTTGTAACTTCCGCATAAAAGCCTTAGCGCTTTTTTTATCTGTAATTTCTTCCTCTTTCAATCGCTCTAATAACGCAACAAAATAACTTCCATCAAACTGTAATTGATGTTTAATCGTCGCTTCTATTGCTGCATTCACAATTCCATCAGATGCACCAGTATATCCTTGTCCGAACATAATAAATCCTTGTGCTTCCTCTGATAATTTAAATCCTTTCGTATGTAAGAATGAAAGATAATCTTCTACTGTTTGCATGTTATTCCCACCTACTCAAAAATTCTCCATCTCCTATCATACATGTTTTTACACGCTATGAGAATGAAATTTCTTTGACAACTTTGTAAATCAATCGTCTACTTCGCTTATAATGGAGGATTTCCTAATAATATGAAGGAATATGTACAGTGGAACTTATTTCATATTAAAGGGGAGACATGATGAAACAAGCACTATTAATTATCGATGCTCAGCAAGAATTAATTGATGGAAATGAACAAGAAAGTGAAGTTTTTCGTAAAACAGAACTATTATCTACATTAAATATAGCCCTGCAGAAAGCAATAGATGCAAATGCACTTATTGTTTTCGTAAGAGATATTGATGTTGCTTCTGGTAGCGGGGAAGGATTTGAAGTACATAATCAAATTCAAGTACCTCCGTCTGCAATCCTTATTAATAAAGCAGCAACCAATTCATTCTACGGTACTTCATTACTTGAACTTTTAAAAGAAGAAAAGATTAACCATATTGTTATCGGTGGATGTAAAACAGAGCATTGCATTGATACTGCTGTGAGGACAGCAACTGTACAAGGCTTTGATGTTACATTAATTAAAAACGGTCATTCCACAACTGATTCTACTGTATTATCTGCAGAGCAAATTATTGGTCACCATAATAAAATTTTACATGGTCATTATAACGTTGATCATTTTTCTATGGTGAGGGATATCGAGGAAGACCTCTTTCAACCTACTCATGACCAATATCGTGATTAACGAAAAAAATCCTTCATTCAGAAGGATTCTTTTTTATCCAAAAATTTGTGCTGCAATGCTATATAATTCTCCATTTCTTTTCAAAAATTGATCATTATTTTTCATCATAATTGGTGGTGTATTCACTTTTTTAAAACCAGTAACCTCTAATTCTTTCATAAAATCTTTCTTTCCTTCTGGTACATCTATTCTTAATTTACCATTATGCCCTTTTGCTAAATCATGTACAATTCTCATTGCCATCTCATCATTTTTAGCAACAACCGGTCCTATTATTTTATTTTCTGGTGTTTGTATGCTTAAACCGTAACCTAATACATTTTGTTCCTTGTCCTTTACAACGATACACTGTTCACTTTGCATAATTCTTGTCTTTAAAAATTCTTTTCTATTTGTTCCAAACGCATATTCATCTATTTTTATTATTTCTTCTAAATCCCTCTCTTTATAATTCATCACATATTCTTCATTTCCTTGACAGTTATAATTCGTATTGTACGAGTTACATATGTATTTAGAAACATAGCTCACTGCCTTAAATCCTAATTTTTCATATAAAGGTTTCCCCTCATCTGTAGCAATCAGCATAATTGAAGTTCGAGCTGATACGCTATTCATGCAAGAACTCGTTATCGCCTTTCCAATCCCTCTTTCCTTATAATCTGGATGTACAATCACCATTCCGATAGACGCTAATTTCTCCCCATATAGTATTATTGCCGCGCTAGCAATTAGTTCCTCTCTCTCATTCCAAACACCATATACAATCCCTGCGTTAAAAATAGTCTCAATTTCTTCTCTGTTATAATCCCAACCAATATAAGATGATAATGCTACAATATCGTCTATTTGTTCTTCCCTAAGACGATCCACGCTATATGCCAATTCTCTCATTCTCCACCTCATCACTTAGACGTCTGAATCAATCTTCTCAATTCAACTTGTACATGTTTCCATTTATTTGTCACACACATATTCTATTTTGACCAAGACTATATTGTAAATGAGGTGACAACATGCCCATTACGAATCGATTTTCTACCACCACTAACGGCGCACTTGCAATTACAGGAAACACACTAGGTTTAAGTAAGCTTAGTAATCAAAACCGTGCTGGTACAATCGGGGCAATTGGTGCATTCACAACTACGAATACCGGGTTACAAGTACCTACTTTTCCTGCTGGTACAACATTAAACTATACACAAAATAGTTCTACTGCTATTTTAAATATCCCTGCTGGTAGTACGATTCTTTACGCTGAACTCGTTTGGGGTGGAAACTATTTATCTCGTGATCAAAACATTACGAGTGTATTAGGAAACCCAGTTTCTTTCACAACACCTGTTTCAACATACTCAATTACTCCATCAGCTGTTACAGCTTCAAATCAAACATTCGTTTCTGGATCAGTCACATTTGGATTTTATACACGTTCAGCAGATGTAACGTCACTCATTCAAGCTGCAGGAAGCGGTTCTTATACGACCGGAGCTGTCCCTGGGCTTGTAGATCCTATAGATGCTTCTAATGGAACAATTAATTCGGCTGGATGGACGCTTATCGTCGCTTACCAAAATGGGACATTACCTGCAAGAAACTTAACAATTTACGTAGCCGGCAACCGTGTGTCTGCGGAAACTGGTAGTGCCGATGTATCTGTCTCAGGATTTTTAACACCTGCAGGAGGGCCTGTCAGCGGAAGGTTATTTTTAAGTTCTACCGAAGGAGATGCTGATTTAACCGGGGATCAAGCTTTATTTGGACCAAATTTCAGTTCATTAAATGCTCTATCAGGACCAAATAATGCTGTAAATAATTTCTTTGGATCTCAAATTAATAATGCTACAGGAAACTTAGATACAACTGGGACATTTGGCACGCGAAATCAAAGTGCTTCTACAAGTACAAACATCTCTGCTGGAAGGCAGGGCTGGGACATTACTTCCATTGATATTTCTCCTTATTTAACAAACTCTCAAGTCTCTGCTGCAATCCGTTTAACAACTAACGGTGATGCATACATGTTAAATACAGTTGGCTTACAAATTAATATAAATTCACCTAACATACAAGCCACAAAAAACGTGAATAAGAGTGTCGCTGCCATTGGAGACATTCTCACTTATACGGTTACTGTTCCTAACACCGGTCTTCTCCCCGCTAATAACGTGACTTTTACAGACATTCTCCCTAACGGTACTTCCTTTATACCTGGAAGCGTAACGATAGATAATATTCCACAAACAAATGCAAATCCGGTCGCAGGTATATCTCTTGGAACAATTAGTAACGGATCTTCTCGTACAGTAACTTTCCAAGCGACTGTCGTTTCTTTTCCAAGTCAAAACCCTATTGCTAACACTGCTAACGTTACATTTCAATATACACCGATTGCTGGTGGAACGACTTTTAATGGCCTTGCAACAAGCAACTCTGCAGGTACACAAATTAATCTCGCGGATATTAATGGTACGAAATCGGTTAACAAAATCTTCACCGATATTGGCGAAACATTAACTTACAGTATCTCCTTAGCTAATATAGGAAATATCTCTGCAACGAATGTTATATATACCGATCCGATTCCTAGCGGGACTACTTTCATTCCAGGGAGTGTAACTGTTAACGGAGTTACTCAAGCTGGAGCAAACCCTGCTAATGGTATATCAGTTGGATCTATTGCCGCAAATTCTACTACTACTATTTCATTTCAAGTATTCGTTCCTTCTCTCCCACAAACAAATCCAATTTTAAATAGTGGTACAACAACATATCAATACATTCCTGTACCAAATCAACCGGCAGTAAGTGGGACTGATACGACAAATATTGTCTCCACTCAAGTGAGTAATGCTACTGTCACGATGACGAAGACCGTAGATAAAAACTATGCTGATATTGGCGATACACTAACTTACACTGTTGCCTTTACAGGTACAGGTAATACAAATGCGAATAACGTTATTTTTACAGATGCCATTCCTACAGGAACAACTTTTGTTCTAAACAGTTTAACAATAGATGGCACAACACAAGTAGGCGCAAATCCCACTAACGGTGTGAACATCGGCTCCATCCCAACTGGGACGACAAAAAACGTTTCATTTCAAGTAATTGTAAACACCATCCCCGCGTCAAATATTGTATCTAATGGAGCAAGTGCTTCTTATCAATACACCGTCAACCCTAGTCAATCACCCGTTACGAAAAACATTTCTTCTAATCTCGTTTCCACTCAAGTTAACAATGCAAATTTAACATTAACAAAGTCTACAAATAAACAATTTGCTACGATTGGAAATACAATCAGTTATACAATCCTTATTACAAACAGTGGAAATACAGCTGCAACAAACGTACAGCTAACAGATCCACTTCCCAATGGAACGATATTAACACCAGGTTCTGTAACACTCAATGGCGTTTTACAAAATGTAGATTCCCTCGTTGCCTTACCTATTGGTACAATTCCTGGCGGAGCAACTTTCACCTTATCCTTCCAAGTAACAGTCATCAATATTACCACTCAAAACCCTATCATTAACAACGCTTTCGCATCTTATATTTACACTGTCAATCCAAGCCTGCCACCAACTTCAAAAACAGCAAACTCTAATTCTGTTTCATCAACAATTAGACTAGCAAATCTTCACGCTATTAAATCTGTAGATCAAACTTTTGCAGAAGTTGGAGATACATTAACTTATTCCATTTCCCTTACAAACGACGGAAATGTCGCAGCAAACAATGTAGTATTATCCGATGCCGTTGCGAATGGTACTTCCTTTGTACCAAACAGTGTTACAATTAATGGTGTTACTCAGCCAAGTATTACACCAGCTAACATCAACGTTGGTAGCATCAATGCTAATACTACCACTACAGTTTCTTTCCAAGTATTAATAACTAGTATTCCAAACCCAAATCCTATTTCAAATAGTGCTTCTATTTCCTATAACTTTATCGTTGATCCAAACGCTTCCCCTGTAAGTGCAAACATAACTTCCACCACTACATTTACCCAAGTTAATGATGCAAATGTCATTTCAGCAAAAACAGTGGATAAAACTTTTGCTACTGTCGGAAATATATTAACTTATACCGTTACCTTAACGAATTCAGGTAGCGTTTCTGCTGATAGCCCTACTTTCATAGACACAAATCCAGATGGCACTATCTTTATTCCAAACACTTTCCTCATTAATGGTGCACTACAAAATAATGCAGATCCAAATGTTGGTGTTCCTTTACCTTCCATTCCTGCTGGCGGATTTATTACCGTTTCTTATCAAGTAACCGTAACTTCTTTACCGACCCAAAACCCAACCATCAATTCATCTAGTACACAGTATAGTTTCATTCTAAACCCAGGCGGTCCAACAATTACAGAAACATCTGTAAGTAATACTGTAAGTACACAAATCAACTTAGCAAATGTAGTTATTGTCAAAGAGGTGGATTTAACTATCGCTGATGTCGGGCAGCCAATCACATATACTATTTCCTTAACTAATCTTGGCAACACTCCAGCAAATAATGTTGTTGTTACCGATATACTACCTCCAGGCTCAACTCTCGTACCAAATAGTATTTTTATCGGTGGCGCTTTACAGCTCGGCGCGGATCCAATTACCGGTATTCAAGTCGGCTCCATCCCTGCTGGTGGTTTTACAACAATTGTTTTTCAAGTAAGTACAAATGGGATACCTTCACCAAATCCAATGCAAAACAGCGCTTCACTTCAATATAACTTTACCGCTGATCCAAATTTACCTGCTATTGTTAGAAACAATACTAGCAATATAGTAACTACACAAATTAATACAGCTAATATTGTCGCTACGAAACTAACAAGTACAGCTTTTGCTGATGTTGGAGATGTCATAACGTATACAACCACTTTAACTAACAACGGAAATACCCCCGCTTCTAATGTAGTATTTACAGACATCATTCCAACAGGTACGACCTTCCTTCCTAATAGCGTAATGATCAACAATACCCCTATAGCAAATGTAAACCCTGCTAATGGCATCTTTATCGGTACGATTGGAGCAAATTCATCACGTACCGTTTCATTCCAAGTTTCTGTACCAGCAATTCCTATAGTAAATCCAATTACAAATCAATCAGGCGCTACGTTCCAATATATGTACGATCCATCCAAACCAGCTGTAATACAAATGGTTGCTTCTAACTCTGTACAAACAACTATTAATAGCGCATCAATTGCCGCTACAAAATCTGTAGATAAACAGTTCGCTAACGTAAACGATATTATTACGTATACAACTACTTTAACTAACAACGGAAACACAACTGCATCCAATGTAATGTTTACAGACATAATCCCAAGCGGAACATCTTTTATTCCTAATAGTGTAACAGTAAACGGAAATATACTCCCTAATGTAAATCCAGTAAACGGGGTTGCAATTGATCCAATAAATCCGAATACAAATACGATTATCTCTTTCCAAGTTCAAGTAAATTCCATTCCGAATCCGAATCCAATCCCGAACCAAAGTAATACAGCATATCAATATGTCATAAATCCTAACTTACCTCCAGCATCTGCTACTGTATTAAGTAACTTAATAACAACTCAAATTAATAACGCTACGATTGTCGCTACGAAGTCAGTAAATACGCCAACAGCTGCAATTGGAGATATCGTTACCTATACGATCGCAGTTACAAACACAGGAAATACACCCGCTAGCGCTACAGTTTTAACGGATGGACTTGGCGCAGGAGCTTCGTTTATTCAAAACTCCGTAACTATCAATAACGTCCCGCAACCAGGATTAGATCCATCACTTGGCATTCACTTAGCAGATATTCTGCCAGGTAATACTGTATTCATTACTTTTGAAGCACAAATTTTAGCAATTCCACCTAGTGGCACATTAACAAATAATGCCCTTGTGAATTATGAATACACAGTGAACCCAACCCAATCACCTGCTGTTGGTAGTACAATTACGAATACGACTGTTACACCAATTATTGATGCTACTCTATCTATAAATAAAACCGTCAATTCAACATTCGCTACTGTTGGAGATACACTTACTTTCACTTCAATCATTACGAATTCTGGGAATACTACCGCAAATAATGTTATTTTTACAGATTTAATTCCAAATGGTACAACGTTTATTCCAAATAGTTTTATGGTAAATGGAACGACTATTCCTAATGTAAATCCACAAAATGGTATTAACATCGGAAATATTACTACCAATTCAATCGTTACTCTTAGTTTTCAAGTAAACATTGCAACGATTCCAAGTCTTAATCCAATCCCTAACAAATCATCACTTCAATACAGCTTTATTGTAGATATAAATGAACCGCCTGTTTCACGACAAGTTCAATCCAATAAAACTTTTACGCAAGTAAACTCCGCTTCAGTTATAGCATCCAAAACTACAAGTAGTACATTTGCAGCTATCGGGGATACGATTACGTATACAACAACTTTAACCAATAATGGGAATACAACTGCAAATACACCTATTTTTATTGATATACTACCAACTGAACTTTCATTCGTGCCTGATAGTGTGCAAATTAATAGCGTTCCACAACTCGGTTTTAGGCCAGATAGCGGGGTTCCTTTAGATTCAATTCCAGTTGGAGGAACGACAACAATTAGCTTCCAGGCTATTGCCGGCTCAATACCAGCTTCAAATCCTACACTGAATCAATCAAACACGACATACTCTATCATTGTTGATCCTACTGAGCCGCCTGTTACAGAAACAGCTGTCAGTAATCCTGTCTTAGTTCAAATAAACGAAGCAATCATTCAAGCAACAAAAAGTGTGGACCGTCTCTTTTCTGACATAGCACCTGGAAATTCATTTTTAACGTATACAGTTTTATTAGAAAATACAGGGAATACAACTGCTACTAATATCATTTTTACAGATTCAATTCCAAATAATACAGTATTTATAGAAGATAGCGTTCGAGTAGGTGGTGTTTTATTACCTGGGGCGAATCCAGCGAATGGGATACAAATTGGAGATATTATTGCAGGAGATTTTATAAACGTCACCTTCCGCGTGCAAGTAATTAGTATTCCAAATCCTATTTTCACAATTGGACCTGGAGGGCCAAACTCACCGGTTGTAAATGGAGCTTCCATTGATTATCAATTTATGATAGGACCCAATTTACCACTCGCTTCACGAAATGCGACATCTAATTCTGTTTCAACACAAATAAATGCTGGGGGAATTACACTAGTTAAATCTGTAGACAAAAATTTTGCAACGATCGGGGACACACTTTCTTATACAATTGCATTAAGCAATCCAGGAAATGTTACTTCACAAAATATAATTTTCACGGATATTTTACCTGACGGAACGACATTTATTTCTGGGACTCTTACAAATAATTTTGGTACACAGCAAATAGGCAATCCAGCGGGTGGCATTCAGATTGGAAATATAAATCCCGGTGATACAGCTACTATGACAATAAACGTACTTGTGACAAACATACCAAGCATAAATCCAATCTCTAATTCTAGTTCTGTACAATTTCAGCATATTGTCGATCCAAGTCAACCTGCTATAACGCAAAGCACTATATCTAATACCGTTACTACGACAATAAATAGCGCACTATTAATAATAACAAAAAGTGCTGATAAATCTATCATTTCTGTTGGAGATACAATCACGTATACAACGACTATTACCAATACAGGAAATACACCCGCAACGAATATAACATTTACAAGTGCTATTCCAGCTAGCACTACATTTATACCAAATTCGGTCACGGTCAATAGTATTCAACAACCTGGGGCACAACCAGCACTTGGAGTCAATTTACCAAACATTGCTCCTGGTGAAACAGTAACTGTTACTTTTCAAGTAAATGCTATTTCTATTCCCTCTTCAAGCTCAATTATGGGTAACGATACAATTTTATATTCTTATACTGTTGATCCAAACGGAATTCCTGTTTCAACTTCTACTTCTACGAATATCGTTACAAATCCTGTACTAGATGCTATGTTAACGGTGGTGAAATCGGTTGATCAAACGCTTGTAACACTAGGTGATACCATTACCTATACGACCATTTTAACAAATAACGGGAATACAAACGCTACTACTATTACTTTCACTGATCTTATACCAGATGGTACAACGTTTATTACTGATAGCGTTACAATAGGTGGCATCACACAAATCGGGCTCACCCCTAATACAGGTATAATAATTGGGTCAATTCCTCCTAACAGTTCTGTTTCTATAGCATTTCAAGTTACTGCTACTTCTACGCCAGTTCAAAATCCGATTGCCAATTCCGCTACTGCTTCTTACACATTTATCGCTGATCCAAATGCACCAAGTGTTTCAAGAACTGCTACTTCAAACTCAGTGTTTACTACAATTAATACAGCTACCATTCTTTCATCGAAACAAGTCGATAAAGCATTTAGCCATATCGGCGACACACTCACTTATACTGTCAATTTAACAAACAACGGAAATTCCTCCGCACAAAATGTTATTTTCACAGATACAGTGCCGAGCGGAACTACTTTTATTGCAAACACATTTTCGATTAATGGAATTCCTCAAAGTGGTGCGAATCCAACGAATGGTGTAAATATTGGGCCGATAACAGCGGGGTCTACAGTAAATGTTTCATTCCAAGTAAACGTGACTTCATTACCAACCGAAAACCCTATTGTAAATTTCTCATCGACATCGTATCAATTAGTCTCACCACCTGATGCAGAGACTTCAATTAGTAATCCTGTTTCAACGCAAATTAAAGAAGCAATATTATCCATGACGAAAAATGAAAGTGTGTCTTATGCAGATATCGGGCAAACTGCTTTTTACACTACTTCTATTTCGAATGTAGGGAATACGAATGCTACGAATATTGTATTCACAGATATATTACCCAGTGGAATCGTGTTCGTTCCTAACACATTAACTGTCGATGGTGTTTTACAACCTGACGCGGATCCAAATACAGGTATATTACTGGCAGCACTTCCTCCAAATGAAATCTATAGTATCGTCTTTCAAGTTACGGTTAACAGCATCCCACCTATTAATCCGGCACCAAATACAGCATCTACGAATTATAAGTTTACTGTTAATCCAAATAATCCTCCTGTTTCAAGTACAGCTAATTCTAACACTACGCTCCTTCAAATAAACAACGCGACGATTATTAGTACAAAAACAGCTAATCTTACTTTTGCGGATGTTGGTAATATCATAACATTTACACTTAACCTTCCTAATACAGGGAATGTGGCTGCAACTGATGTAACTATTATTGATGTTCTTGATAGCAATTTCAGTTTCATTCCAAACAGTTTCACAGTTAATGGGCAAACCATTCCAAACGCTGATTTATCTACTGGTGTAAATATAGGTTCCATTAATGGTGGTAATGCAGTAATCATCGTATTTCAAGCAACCGTTACTACACTTCCAACACTCAATCCAATTTCTAATTCTGCTTCTATCACATATCAATATGTCGTCGATCCTAGTCAGCCACCTATTACAACTTCCAATCAATCTAATACAACGACAACACAAATTAATAGTGCGATCCTTACTGCACAAAAAAATTCAAATGTATCAACGGTAGATATTGGTCAGGATATCATCTACACCGTGACAATTACAAATAGCGGTAATGTTAGTGCTACGAATGTTATTTTTACTGACCTTATTCCAGATGAAACTTCCTTTGAACCAAATAGTTTTACACTTAACGGAACTAGTATCCCAAATGCCAATATAATTACAGGCGTTCCCATTGGTGATATCGCGCCAAACACATCTGTCATCGTAGCATTTCATATTAGTACAAATAAAATTCCAGCTATAAATCCCATTACCAATCAAGCTAGCGTTAGCTTTCAATATATCGTTAACCCAGCTAATCCTCCAATTTCAAAAAACATTACTTCTAATAGCGTTACAACAAAAATTGAAAGTGCTATTTTAAACACTATTAAAATAGGAGATAAAACTTTTGCAACCATTGGTGATACGATTACGTATACAACGACTATTACGAATACAGGAAATATCCCAGCTAGTAACGTTGTGTTCTCAGATCCTATACCATCGTGGACACAATTTGTTGCAGGATCAATCATTGTTGATGGTAATTCAATACCATCCGCCTCTATCATTGATGGTATTGGCATAAATACAATTAATCCAAACCAAGTCGTGATAATCGTCTTCCAAGTTCAAATCGTTAGCAATCCAACCACTTTCACACCTGAACTCCAAAACTTAGGATTTGTTAACTTCCAATATAACGTAGGCAATGCATTACAGGCTCAACCTGGCAATGTGGAAACGAATGTGTTCGTTACTTCTATTAGTTCAGCAATACTTTCAGCTGTAAAAACTGCTAACAAAGCTTTTGCAAATATAGGAGACACAATCGATTATACGGCTTTGATTCAAAATAGCGGCAATACAAACGCTACGAATTTAAATTTCTCAGACTCAGTTCCAGCTGGAACGACCTTTGTTGAAAATAGTTTTGCTGTAAATGGAAGTACCATTTCAGGTGCAAATCCAAATAACGGAGTTAATATCGGAACCGTTAACACGAGTGGTTCCTTAACTGTTACCTTCCAAGTCATAGTTACATCTACTCCACCTTCAAACCCAATTACAAACGTTGCATCTATTCAATACGAATTTATTGTTGATCCGACTGCCCCACCTATTATAAACTCAATAAAATCTAATCCCGCTTCCACACAAATTAATAACGCTACTGTTACAACTGTTTTAGAAGCAAATCGAACAATCGTATCTATTGGCGATGTAATTACGTATACAGCAACATTAACGAACACTGGAAACTTCCCGGCAAACTCTGTATTACTCATTAATAGCGTTCCTGAAGGGGCATTATTTATTCCAAATAGTGTTACGCTCAACGGGATTGCACTTCAAAATGCAAGTCCCACTCTCGGTATTTCAGTTGGTATTATCGCACCAGGTGATTCTGCTATTGTTACGTTCCAATTTCTTGCAAGTTCTATTCCAGCGCAAGGAGCGATTATAAATCAAGCCATTACAAGTTACACGTATACTGTAGATCCAAGTCAGCCTCCAGTTACAGCAACTTCCTCATCCAATACGGTTAGTACAGCTGTCGTTGATGCATCGTTATCCGTAATTAAAAATACAGATTCTCTCGTGCAGTCTACTAACGGTACAATCACTTACACAATCGTCGTTCAAAATAATGGAAACCAAACTGCAAATACAGTTACTTTAACTGATTTGGTCCCAGAAGGAACTGCATTTATTACTAATAGCGTGACCATTAATACCGTTTCAGTTCCAGGTGCCGATCCAAACATAGGGATACTATTAAACTCCATCACACCTTCAGAAATTATCACCGTCACATTCCAAGTTATCGTTCAATCCATTCCAAACATGAATCCAATTTCTAATACAGCCCGTATTGACTATACTTTTATCACCGATCCAAACGCTCCTATCATCTCTCGTACAATTACTTCTAATCCAGCATTCACACAAATTTCAGATGCGACTATCATTTCTTTAAAAGCTGTCAATGCACAACAAGCAACAGCTGGCGATATTGTGACCTACACGATAACATTAGAAAACAACGGAAATATCTCAGCAACTAATCTCTCATTTTCAGATTCTATTCCAAATGGAACTACATTCGTAGAAAATAGTTTTACACTTAACGGAACCACTATATTTGGTGCCAATCCAAATGTAGGTGTTACTTTGCCTAACTTAGCAGCAAATGCTACTCATCTTATTTCATTCCAAATTCTTATTAACGACCCATTCTCGCAAGAATCGATTACAAATCAATCTAATATAACATATACAATTCAACCAGATCCAGGGCAACCGCCTATTACTGAAACATCTACAAGTAATATCGTCATTACAAATTTCGTGCAAGCACAATTGACAATTACAAAAACATCTAATCCAATAACTGTAGATATTGGCGGAACTATACTTTATATTTCTGAAGTAAAAAATATCGGCAATGTTGACGCAATAAATATTAATTTCACAGATTTCATTCCAACTGGGACTACATTCGTTCCCAATAGTGTCACCATTAACGGGGTCCTTCAGCCAGGTGTAAATCCAGAAAACGGAGTATCCATTGGAACGATTTCAGCAAACAGTTCCAAAACGATACTATTTCAAGTGCAAACAAACAATCCACCTACAGAAACTGAAATTGTAAATCAATCATCTGTAAATTACCAATATGTAAGTATCCCTACAGCTCCGTCAGTGAATCGCTCTGCAAATTCTAATATTGTTACAACATCAATTCAAAACGCAAATATTATTTCTGTTAAAAAGGCGGATGTAACTTTCGTAGCAATCGGGCAAAGTATTACCTACACAAATACACTACAAAATATAGGAACCGCTACAGCTAACAATACAGTGTTCATTGATAACATCCCCGAAGGTATGATATTCATTGAAGATAGCTTATCAATAAATAATGTGTCTCAGCCTGGTGCGAATCCAGAAAACGGAGTAACTCTCGGCACAATACAGCCAAATGAAACAGTCACTATTTCATTCCAAGTACAACTTACAAATATACCTAGTGGCAATACAGTTATTAACTTTTCAAACACTTCGTATGAATACCAAATTGACCTTAATGCCCCTATTATTCAGCGTAAATCATTATCAAATACAGTAAACACTGAAGTACGGACAGCAAATGTTAGTGCAATGAAATCCGTCAATAGATCCATTACACGCATCGGGCAAATCATCACATATACAGTCGCAGTTACAAACGCCGGTACAGTACCTATTACAAATACGATCCTAATCGACACAATTGCAGCTGGAACCACCTTCATTTCGAATAGCATCCTTGTAGATGGCATACCAAGACCTGACGAAAATCCAAATACCGGAATTACCCTTGGTATTATCCTCCCAAATAACACGATTATTGTTGCGTTCCAAGTAAATGTAGTCTCTATACCTTCGCAAAATAATATTAATAATATCGCTGTCATTCACTATGAATATCAACCAGAACAAAGCGCACCACCAATTTCAGAAACGACCTCGTCCAATACTACAAATATACAATTCATTGATGCCCTTCTTATCGCTACAAAATCCGCTAATAAAGTGATAGCTAATATTGATGAGATCATTGAATATACAGTATTCATTCAAAATAACGGATCCACTGCAACTAACTCCATCTTTTTTACAGATACTATAGAGGATGGAACAGTATTTATTCCAGGAAGTGTAATAGTTAACAATACGGTACTTCCTGCAGCAGACCCTAATATCGGCTTTTCCATTTCGAATATCACAGCAGGTCAATCGACAACAATAACATTCCAAATCTCCGTTACAAATTTACCCGCTGTAAATCCAACACCTAATACAGCAAACATTCTCTATGACTTTATTTTCAACCCTGACTTTGCGCCAATTCAAAAATCTACTACATCTAATACTACTTTCGTTCAAATTAATGATGCTGATATTGTTTCACTTAAAACGGTTGATTTGACTTCTGTAACAATTGGTGACATTTTAACTTATACAACAACTTTAACGAATACAGGGAATACGGATGCTACTACTGTTGTATTTACAGACGATATTCCTGATGGAACAACCTTTATAGATGGTAGTGTCTTAGTAAATACCATTCCTCAACTTAACGCAAATCCAGGTGCCGGTATACTCGTAGGAACAATTGCTCCTGATATTTCTATCCCAGTCACATTTTCTGTTACCGTGGTAGCTCTTCCAACTAACGGTAACATTCAAAACCAATCAACTTCTCGTTACACACTAAATGGTGAAGAACAAATATCGACTAGCAATATTACTTTCACTGAAGTTATTTCTGCTAATGTAATTGCGACAAAAGCAACGCCTATCCAATATGCTGACCTACAAACTATCATCCCTTATACCATTTCCATCATAAATAACGGCAATATAAAAGTGGAAGACGTTATTGTTACAGATATCATTCCAGCAAATACGAGCTTTATAGAAAATAGTGTTATTGTGAATGGAAACACTCGTCCAAATGATAACCCTCTTAGCGGTATACAAATTGATAACATTCCCTCTCATACAACAGCAACTATTCTATTCCAAGTACGGGTTAATTCGATTCCACAAACAAATCCAATCTCTAACACAAGTACAATTGAATATGAATACACAGTACCAGACAGGCCGCCTATTACCGAAACTATTCTTTCATCAGCCGCTATAACAGAAATTCATCACGCGAATTTGAATAGTAATAAAACTGTTGATGCTGCATTTGCAATAGTCGGTGATACGTTAACGTATACGATTACACTAAATCAAACTGGCAATGTTTCAACAAATGATGTAATCATTCAAGATATTATCCCTCAAGGTACTACATTTATAGAAAATAGCGTTATTGTAAACGGAGAAACTCTTCCAGGAGTGAATCCAGTAAGCGGTATACCAATTGGTACTATAACTATTGGTGGAGATGCTATCGTTTCATTCCAAGTAACTGTGACTTCTATTCCAACACCAAATGAACTAAACAACAACGCAATTACTACTTTTAACTATATAGTCAATCCAAATAACGTACCTATTACAAATACGACTACAACAAATACCGTCACAACTACTATCCAAAATGATAACGTCATTGCCATAAAATCTGTTGATGTAACGAATGCCTTACCTGCTCAAACTTTGACGTATACAATTAAGATTACGAATAGCGGTAATGTAACGATTGAAGACCTTCTTGCCATAGACACCGTACCAATAGATACGACTTTTGTTGCTGGTAGTGTTACGATTAATGGAATCAATCAGCCTAATAAGAATCCTGAAAATGGTATTACGTTAGGAAATCTTGCTCCTAATGACTCTGTCATTATTACGTTCCAAGTGACAATATCTTCTTCTACTCTTCAACCTACAATTAATAACGATGCTTCCGTTTCCTATACCGTTATCATTGATCCAACAAAACCACCTATTACAATTACAAAGCAAACAAATACCGTTACAACGACAGTCATTGATCCGATGGTTGGCATTGAAAAAACAACTGACAAATCTATTGTCGTTATAGGAGATGTCATTACATTCACATTAGCGGTATTTAATCACTCCCCAATTCCGACAATCAGCACTTCCGTTATAGACACAATTCCAGCTGGTACAACATTTATAGAAAACAGTGTAACAATTAACCGTACTCCCGTTCCAAATATTCGTCCAGACACCGGTATTAATATCGGCTCTTTATCTGCAGATTCAGTAGCAATTATAACATTTCAAGTTCTCGTAACTTCTATTCCTTCAAACAGTACAATTATAAATTCTGCAACAGTTACCGCTGCCTTTCAATTGACACCACAGGACCCAATTATTACTTTCATTGTTAATTCAAATATCGTTCGTATACCAGTTCAATTTATAACTACAACAGTCACGAAAAATGCTTCCGTCAGCTCAGCTTATTTAAATCAATATTTTGATTACACGATAAGCATTACAAATACTTCCAAAATTTCACTCTCAAACATTTCGTTACAAGATACTATTCCAGCAGGTTTACAATTTATAAATGGTACTGTCTTCATTAATAGCGCACGCTCTCCACTAGCAAATCCGAATATCGGTTTCCTTATTGCCACTAATTTGGAACCCAATGAAACAATTATCGTATTATTCACGGTACAAGTGATAAATCCGCCTGTTAATAACGAATTTAAAAACAATGCAAATGTTTCATTACAGCTTCAAACTACTCCTACCGATCCACCAATCACAGTAACCGTTATAAGTAACGAAAATATCGTTACCTTTATTCCAGAAAATCCTGATGAAACAATTCCAAATTTAAATTGCTTCTTTGACGGTGAACACTTTGTACGCATTACACCTCGAAATATAAGAAATTATTTTTGCACTTGGATTTGGTGGAATTAATTGAAACAAAAAAGAGATTGTAGTTTAAACAAAACTACAATCTCTTTTTGCAATAAACCTTTCGCATTTTCTAGTACTCGTCCAACATCATACAAAAAAGCATCTTCTCAAGTTATTTTAGTCGTAATAAGTTGACCAGCTTCATTAACAGTAACTTTCCACTTCACGCCACTAGTAGTCTTCATAATTACACCTTTACTCGCCTCTATTTCGATATCACCAAACATTTTCCCTCCTGTTGTTGCTAACCAAGCATTCCCATTTTCCATAGAAGATCTTGCAAAAATGCGATTCACTCGAAAACGCTTATGGTCTTGAGCATAACCACTCAATGTAATTCTTATTTTATATAACTGACTTGCCTTCATATTTGATATAATGGTATCGCCAACATTTAATGGAACATCCGATGCTATAACCCAATTTCCAGTTGCACTTAATGCATATTCAATTTTAATTTTCTTTGGACTCTCTCCCCATCCAAAATATATTCCAAAACAATTTAACATTTTTATTGGATTTTTCGTGAAATCTAGTTCAATGACAACCGGATTACTATCTGGAACATCAATATAGTTTACACTTTGTTCATCAATTAAATTAAAACAATTAGCTAAATTTCCTCCATATGGTACTTTCCCACTCACTTGCTTAACATTATACTTCTGCTGAGCATTTACTAAAATATCATCTTGATTTCCTATTAAATGGGGTTTATTTAACGTCAACGGTAGCTGAATGCGAAGAGATTCTTCATAGGTAGACTTACAAACATTATATTGCCCCTTATCTACAATGGTTGTGGAAAGTATATTTGAAAAAAGGTAGTTACGATGAGAATTCGAAGAAAACTCAATTACTATCGGTTCGCTATTCATCCGGTACGTATCCCAAATCATACAATCAAATGTGTTATAGGCACCCGAGCAACGAATTACTTTTTTTGTTTGCTGTCTACATTGCACTTGAATATCATGAAACGTATTCCCTGAACTTTCATTTGGTAAATCACTATTCCCATCTACTTCAATTCCATACTGACAACCATCAATAAATATAGATTGAAATACATTTGCATTAATCCAACAAGGTGTATTGATATCATCTACATATTCTGTTTTCAAATATATTGCAGTTTGAAAATTTTTGATTTGAACAAAGTTAACTTGAAAGAAACTAATATAATCCCATGCCTTTTGACAATAAAAGTATATAGCCTTTCCTTTATAGGACGGCGTTGTATTTATTATATTTATATTTGATATGATAGAATGATTAGGAACTTCTATTTGTTGCGCTCCTGAAACATAAATAACAGAAGATTGAAATACTGAGTTTATAACTTGAATGTTACCACCTGTTATAGAAGCATTTTGTTGAAGTTCAAATGCATTAAAATCCCCATCAATTTGCACCGTTACGGTAGGATCTAGCTCCAGCCTTACATTCGATTTAATAACAATCGGCTTTAAAATTTTGTACGTATTCACCCCTGTAATTCGAACTGTCGAAATTCGATTTGCTACACAATAATTTATCGCTTGTTGAATTGCTAGCGAACTATCATTTCCTGAGTTCGGAACTGCTCCAAAACAGTTAATATGAACGCTATTTTCTGGTACACAACCTTCTTGTAAAGGACTATATTCTGACAAAACAAATTCACTCCTCGTATTTCTTTTTCATATAATATGTTAGCTTTCTCTTAAAAGTTTCTATAATAAAAAAAACAAACGGCCTCTACGGTCATTTGTTTAATTCATATATATTTTTCGTTTCTTTTATCATTTTAGTTAATGAGAAATTTTTTTCTGCTTTTTCTCGCGCATTTACTCTAATACCATTCACCTTTTCTTCATTTTCTTGTAATCCCTCAAGCGCATCTGCGAATAAGACTTCACAATATTCAGATATCAAAACACCCGATTCCCCATCTATTATCGCTTCACTTATTCCACCAACATCTATCGATACAATTGGCGTTCCTGTAGCCATCGCTTCAATTACTACCATCGGAAACACTTCACGAAAAGATAATAAAAGTAATGCATCCATATTTCCTATAAACTCATGTGGCTCTGAAATATTCCCTAACATCTTTACACTTTGTTGCAAACCGTATTCCTCTATTTCTTTCCTAATAGATTCCTTCTCTGGCCCATCACCAGCAATATAAAATGTAAAATCATTTCTCTCTTTCAACACATGTGCAATTTTAACAAATAATTGGTGATTTTTTTCCTTAGATAATCTAGCTAATATACCTATTTTATAAGTAGATTCTTTCTTTTTCTGCTGGAATAAAAACTTTTCAATATCCACACCGTTGTAAATTGTCTTAATCTTCTCTTCCGCTATACGGATTGAAATTAAACTATTTTTTTCAGACTCACTGACTGTAATAATATGATTCACATAGTTATTCATGAAATAACGAAAGAGCGTTGGCATTTTCTTTTCTAGTATCGTTATATTATGTTTCGTATACACGATTGTTATCTTTCTTTTAATAAAATTTCGAATTAAAAAAGCATATAATACCATGCGCAAACTATTCGCATGAATAAGATCTATTTTTCGTTTACAAATTTCTTTGCGCAAATAATAAATATTACGCAAATGATTTCGCCGACTGAGCAACATAAAATTTTCTTTTCTATTAAGAGATTGATACAGTTCTCCATCGCCTGCAGCTGTATAAACTGTAAAACTCTCACTTTGCAAATTATTTTCTAATTTACAAAAATAGCTCTCAGCTCCCCCAGTTATCAATTTATCTGTCATCAACAATATATTCATAATTGTGTCTTCTCCACTATATTGATTTTATTTTTTCTATAGGCATGATAAGCATATTTACTAAAATAAAAAAAGGTTTGAACTGAATTAAGTGGTTTTTGTGCCCTTAATAACTTCCAGTAACGGAAGGCTGCTCTTATTTTATTTCTTGAAACAGAATTTGTAACAATTCTATACTTTGCCAATACTTGTTGTATCCCTTTCGCTTCATATCCTTTATTTAATAAATTTAACCATAATGCTGTATCTTCAGGTTGTACACTAGGCATTTCAATACACGGAATCTTCTCACGATCAAGCATTACTGTTAAACAACCAATAATTGTATTTCCCGCTAAATAATGATAATCGACAGATTTCGGTACATTCACTTCTCTATTCAATTCTTTACCATTTTCATCTATTAAACTATAAGATGTATACGAAAATGCAACATTCTTTTCTTCCATAAACAATAATTGTATCTCTAACTTATTCGGTAACCATATATCATCACTATCTAAAAAGGCAATATATTTCCCTCTCGCTTCCTTGATTGCCATATTTCGAGCTTTAGCAGCGCCAATATTTTCTTTTGATGATAATAATCGAATACGCGAATCCCCTTCTATTATCGTTTTAATTTTGACAGCAGAGTGGTCTGTTGAAGCATCATCAACGATAATCATTTCCCAATTTTCATATGATTGATTCTGTACAGATAAAATTGTCTCGTCTATGAAACGTAAACTATTGTAAGAAGGTGTTATTACTGAAATATAAGGTGCCTCATTATGTGCCGATAGACATTTTACCATCTACCTTACCCCTTCCTTCATATATGAAAATGTACTTCACAACAATCGCTAAAAATAGAAAGAACGCTTCGTTAATAATGAGTGACAATGACATCATCTGAAATAAAAATGCAATCATAGTCAATAAAAGGTACGGCTTTTCACGAAACAAATTATATTTCGTTAATTTGACCATTAAAATCAATAAAAATGCGCTATATAAAAGGAAACCAATTGTACCCGATTCAGATAAAATTTCTAAAAATGTATTGTGCACATACAATTTTTCATTAAATTGATACTCATAATAATTCGAAAAATTAAATGCACCAATACCGATATATGGATTAGATAAATAATATTTGAAAGCAGCTTCCCATAGTGTAAATCTACCACTACCGTTATCATGTGAAAAATCAGCAATACGTTTACTCAATATATCATCCAACTGTCCACCTATTACTACATTTATCACACTAAAAATGACGATACTACACAATGCTAAACCTATTATTATCTTTACTTTTTTAGCAAAACTGGACATACATATATATACAAAAATGACGAGGGCAATTGCTAAAATACCACCTCTTGAAAACGTTAGCAGACTTGTCGTAACACATAAAATTAGCCCTGTAATGTTAGTTGCATTATGCAAACTTGTCATATAATACATAAAAAATATCGTATTATAAAAAATAAAAATGTTAGGATCATCTAACAACCCTATTAACCTTGGATATCCTCTATCTACTAATAACCCAGCAAAAGCCTCTCTCTCTTCCCCACCATATAATCCAAAATATTGCAAACCAATTATATAAAGTACGAGACTCACAATATTAAATAGTAATCCTACATAAGCAATGGATGATTCGATTACTACTAGTTCTGTATTTCCTAGTAAATTCCTCATTATAAAATAACATCCTAAAACAAGTAACACACCAAAAATCATACGAATACTGGCACTTAAATACATGGAAAGAATACCGCTTAAACAATAGATGAAATAGAACAGTAAAAATACAACTTCATGAAAATATAGCTTTTGAATATAAAAGTCTTTAATTGTTAAACAAAAATAAATAACTAAAAAAATCATATATATCTTCAATGAAAAACCTATATATACATTGTATTTACTTAACATCACAAACAATATTAAAAGAAAAATCCATTTCATCGAAATTTGCATAGGCTATATCCCCTGTTTCGTAATATAATCCTTTTTGCGTATTTTTCTTATAAACGAGAGCATAAGTGTCTTCAACTCATAATCATATAAGCATATACCAACTACTATAAGTAACACATTAAGAACAAGTGCAATCAAATGATATGTATGCAATACATATTGCACACCAATAAAAGTTGCAGTAAAGTACATCGTATAAGGAATTACAATTTGAAATACAATCTTTTTCCTAACTACACTTACTGCTATATATCCAACTAAAGCGACTATCTCAAATAAAACCATAGCGTAAGCTGCACCTATCACTCCACCCCTACTGCTGAAACTATAAAGCATGATCCCGCCCATCACTAATGCTATACATTGTACTATCGTTCTCTTATTTTGATATCCACTCGTCGTTAAACCATCAGCGATAGCAATATTTAAACTTTGTAACACAATAAGAAAGGATAATATTTGAAGTGGCTCTACCGCAGTACTCCATTCTTCATGAAAAAATATAGAAATAAAATATGGTGCTAAGTTATATAAACTTACCGTCATACATATTCCTACAATCGCCATTGACTTTATTTGAAACAAGTTTAATTTCGTATGTTCTTCTAAATTATTTTGGTTATAATGCTTAAACAAAACGGGGAAAAATGCACCTGCAATTACCCCTGGTACTTGATATAAAGCTGCTGGCATCCGATACGCTACTGCAAAAATACCTACCATACTTAACGGCAATGTATAATTGAGTAAAATAGGTGTTAATTGCGGTGTACTCATTATTAAAAAACCGCTAATAATAAAAGGCGTTAATTGCCAAAATAACGCCTTTTGGATCGTAACTTTCCTATTAATAGTCGTCTTTCTTCTCATTATATATATGCTGAATAAGCCACCAATCATATAACCAAGGCCATATAAACGAGCTGTTATATAAACTGGTAACTCTCCAAAAATACAAAAAAATGTAATTACGATGACAACCGATGCTGATACAACTTTAATTAGTGCTATATACTTCATACGTTCCGTCAGCTGAAAATAGGCAATACCTATATTCTGCCATGTTAATCCTACTAACATGAAAAACATTACGTTTATCATCATATAAGTTAAATTTCTATCCTCATAAACATAATGAATACCAATATAACCAATTACAGAAATACAAATCAGTAGAATCATTCTTACTTTTATATAAGATGACAAAATTGTCTCTAAATCAACTCTCTCTTTTGCTCCCTCGCGAAGAAACGTATTACTAAGTCCCAAATCTGTAAAAAACAACATAACAAACGTCACTGCTATGGCAACACTAAACATCCCATAATTTTGTGCACTAAAAAAGTTGGCTAAGGCAATTAAACTAATAGCTTGTAGAAGATTAGCTAAAATCGTACTATAAAATAGGTGTATAATATTATTTAGAATGGATTTATCCATACCTGTTCTCCTTTGCATGTACCCTACTAACATATAATGTCTTTATCTTGCACCATTACCGTTTACTACAATAAAAACGGTCTTACATAAAATACGAATATCCATCCTCATTGTTTTCAGTTCAATATATTCCATGTCCAATTTCAATTTTTCTTTCGGATCAAGATTATATCCTCCATTTATTTGCGCCCATCCTGTTAATCCTGGCTTCACCAACAAACGACCCTTGAATTCTGGAATATGAGCATCAAATTGTTTATAAAAATACTCTCTCTCTGGTCTAGGACCAACGAAAGCCATATCCCCCTTTAAAATATTTATAAGTTGCGGTAATTCATCAATTCTCGTTCTCCTTATAAACACTCCGACCTTTGTAATTCTTGGATCATTTTCATTTGCCCATTGTGGTCCGTTTTTTTCAGCATCCTTTACCATTGACCTTAATTTAAATAATTTAAACCTTTTCCCGTTAATACCTAAACGCTCTTGAAAATAAATTGGAGCTCCTGATGTTTCTAAAGCGATAACAATACAAAAGAACAACATAACGGGTAACATTACTAGTAACAATATGAGTGAAAGTATTATATCAAACAAGCGTTTTACACTTCGATTCAAAATGCTGCCCTTTTCTTGAGTCGGAATAGTATACAACTTAGCTTGATTTGTTTCACGAATCATGGCTCGTTACCTCCAGGTTCAAGAATATAAAACTATACCTATTAATTCACATTCTTTCCGCTTTATGTCCGCTATTACTTTTTGCACTGCGCGTAGCGAATCTTTTCTTTTTTTAACTGCTAATATTACTCCATCACACTTCTCTGCAACGATATGCGTAGTAGGAAGCTCAAATACTTCAGATGAATAAAAGAAGATGTAATCAAAATCTTCTTTCCACTTAGCAATTACATTATCAAATTCATCCATAGCAACTAAGGGTGTTCCAGTATGTGTTGTTTTTTTTGCGGGAATACAATATAAGTACTTCGAAAAGTTACTAGAAAAAGATTCATAATTTAAGGTGGTAGAGTTTATGATATCGTTTACTGTTGTCATATGTTTAATTTGCAATAGTAGATGCAACTTAGGTTCCGAAAAATTCACATCAACAAGCAACACTTTTTTCTTCATTTCTGCAAAAACGAATGCCATATTTACTATGAGCGAGGCAACGACTCCTCTGTCTTTCATTGAACTAATTGTAAATACTTGTTTTCCTGATTTTTTCAATTCATGATATACAGTATAAAACTGTTCTTTCATCACATGATCATATGGATCGAACTGTAGCTGTTTCTTTGTTTTAAACATCAACGTGTTCACCTCGATATATAGATGATTGCTTTTCATCTTCGGACGATTTTCTTTTCACCTTCATACTTATGTGCCCAATAACAGGGACTTTTGTTATTTTCTCTAAATCTTGTTCCGCATATATACGTTCATCAAAATAATCTCGAAGCACTGCCAAACCAATACCCACAAAAAAGCTAACAACTAAAGAGATAGGAATGATAAGTTGCATTTTCGGAAATAACTTTTCAGCCTTTTCCTGTAACTCTGGATCAGTTAATATTTTTATCCCCTGTACATTCGTATACTGTTGAAAGCTTTTTTGAGATTGTTCTGCCAATGTCTTTACAATATCTTTTACGACTTGAGGATCCGAATCTTTTACTGTAACAGTAACAATTTGTGAATTATCTGCATTTACTACTGAAATTTTCTCTGCTACCTCATAACTTGACTGTTCTAATTTTAAAATCTTTTTAACTGTTGAAATAATAAGAGGGCTTTTTAAAATATCAACGTAAGATGTGACAAGTTGCTTATTTTCTTGTGTTTTATTTGCTGCGTTTTCCTTATTAAACTCATCTAAATTCCCAACAAGAATTTGTGTTGAATATTGATATGACGGCTTTAATACATACATGGAGATAAGAACTAAAGAAGCGGTTAAACAACACATCGTTAAAATAATTGTTACAAACCTTCTTTTCAATAGCTGTTGAAAATCTTTTATACTCATCTCTTGCTTCAATTATTTCACCACCTTTGTCCGAATAACACCCTGTAGATCACTTTGTACAGAATATTCCTTTCTTCTCTATATTTTCTCAACTTGCTACATACTTTCTAACTCTGAGTATCATTTTTCTACAAATATGTATGAAATCTTTAGGTGTATAAAGTGAAACTTTAATCAGTAGGAGTTTTCTTGATCCCCCACCTAACTTCTTTGCTCTCGTTGAACTTTGAGGTGGATGTCTTACTACCCGTTAATGCGGGATAAACACCAGAATAAGTCAGTAATATTTCATGTAAACTATATGCAAAAGAAAACAAAATATAGTACCGAAGAACAAACACGTGTTTTTTAATAGATATATAACAGATGGGTCACTATCTTCATGCATCTCCATCGTTTTACATCAACTTCTAATGAAATGATAATAATCATTTCCAAGCGACATCATTATTCATATTCCCCTCCTTTCTTTTCATTCCACATTTTTCATATAAAAATGATTTTATTGAAGAAATTTGAATGTATTGTAACATTTTTTGCAATATTCTGAATATATTTTCTAAACAATTGATATATACCAATTTCAACCTCGAAAAATAATAAATTTTGATAGAAAAACACTATAAATATACCTTGATTATTTGATAAATAAAGAAAAAGAAATAATATTTTTCACTATAAAATAAAAAAGATAACCTATACGGCTATCTCTCTTTATTTTATTTAGTTATTGGCACCATTATATGTTACATGTCGTTTCTCAATCCGTTCTTCAATTTCTTTCATATTTTCTTTATTCGTTAATAATGATTGTTTATTTTCTATTAATAACTGTTTAAAGGATTTTCTCATTTTTTTTCGCATTTCATTTTCCTCCTTAGGGGATGGTTTATATAAAAGATAAAGGCTTATCTATGTGTTCTTATAATAATTGATTGTTGTGAATTCTATTTGAACTTCATATGAAAATTCCGTTTATTTTCTGACAACTTTGTGAACAAAAAAAGAAAGACCGATTCATCCTAACTTTAATCGATCTTTCTAATATCTATAGCATATTTATTAATATTTCAGGTCTTCCCCAATTCATTTCTTCACAAACGAATCTAAGTTTTTCTTCATCCATTGTGTGTAATCCTTCTTCTAGCGAACATGAAATTGGAACTTCACAGTGAATTTGTGCTAATTGTAATGAAATATTTAAGTTCTCTAAATCACTTTCAATTTTCGCACGTTGCGCTTTCGTTAATGATGCTACATTTTCTAGTACAGCTGATACTGTCCCATGCTCTTGAATAAGCTTATACGCTGTTTTTTCACCGATACCTTTTACACCCGGATAGTTATCACTCGTATCTCCCATGAAAGCTTTTGCATGGACGATTTGCCACGGTTCTACACCCTTCTCTTCCATGATTTTCTCTGGTGTGTAATACTCATAATTTCCAATTCCTTTGCGCAGAAGCATGACTGTAACGTCCTTATCAACAAGTTGAAGTAAATCGGTATCACCAGTTAAAATATAAACTTCCGCTTCATTGCAATACTGTTTTGCAAGCGTACCGATACAATCATCTGCTTCATAACCTTTCATACCAATAACAGGAATTGATAATTTCGCAGTCATTTCTTGCACTAGATCAAATTGTGGAATTAATTCTTCTGGAGGTGCTGCACGATTTGCTTTATAATTTGAAAACGATTCCGTTCTAAACGTCGTACTTCCCATATCCCAGCACGTTACAATATGTGTTGGTTCGATTGCTTGCGTCGCTGTTAATAAATGTTTCATATAACCATGAATCCCGTTCGTCGGGGTACCATCTTGTCGTTTCATAAATTGTCCGTAGACACTTGTTGCGTAAAAAGCACGAAATAGTAGTGCCATACCATCAACTAATAATACTTTTTTCATAATCTCTCTCCTACTAAAAAAATAATAACCCCACGTTATCACGTAAGGTTATATAAATTAATTACCATTCTACGTTTTTCAACTTCGTCTATTATACATCGTTTTTGTATATTTAGCACCATTAACGCATTAAGAGGTTCTACTACAACAAGTATGCAGTATTCCTGAATACGTATTTTTCCCAGTCGAAACAACAACAGCCTTTGCATTCCCACCAACAATATAAGTACCTTTGAAACATACATTTTCTAATTCAAGTGGATTATAATCTTTCATCCGTTTTAACGGAATAAATCTTTTACGCTCAAGATGATAACAACTTTCAAATTTCTCTATACTCGTGTCATTTCCTGTCAGTACAGATTCATTTACTAGTAAATCATTCGCATAAATAATACGTACATCTGCTGGTACCGTATCACCTTCTGAGAGAAAAACCATATCTCCTGGTACAAGCTCTTGCACTGGTAGCTTCATCGTTTTCAATTCATTGTTTAACCCAGTTGTACTAACACACTCTACTCTAGATACAGTAATTGTTTCATCTTGTAGTTCATCACATACATGTTTTTTTGAAAGCCCTGGGATCATTCCACTCAGCTTCATCATTATTTCTGCAATACGTGCTCTTTTTGAAATGAATTCATTTCGACCGTATACTTGAATACGTCTTTGGGCCTCTTTCATCGATAATCCGTCTCTTGTTGTTTTAAAATACGCAAATACAGATTTCACATCTCTTGTTGCGATTTCAATTAATAAATCTTTATTTTTTTGAAGCATTATTTGTTCTTTCATTGATTTTTTACTTAGTTTATATGGCGTGTTACCCACAGTTTTGTTTGCATATAACATATTATCGTCTCCTCCTTACAACATAGGAAGAAACGCTTTGTTTCTCAATTTATCCACTTTATCGTGAAAGTGTCTAGCGCTGAAATACGTATATAAGCGCTACATTATGATAAATATAGAGGGAGGAACAAGTCGTTTCCTGCCTACATCATATATTTTTGATTTGAAGTATATGGGTAACGGAACCGAGTCAGAATTCGACATGCTCCTCACCTCCTTTTTAGTTTGTATTTTTAATTTATACTATGAAATTACTCATAGATTGGTAACAAAAAGACCCTTACTCAGATAAGAGCAAAGGTCATTACATACACAAATAAACGATTCCCAATATTAATATGCTTGGAAATCTATGGACCTCTCCCTCGCCGAGTTTTAGCACTGTATAGCATAGGTACATTACCAGCTACGTTAAGAAAAACCTTAATTCGATCATTCCTGTTGACCCATTGGCGTCTCTCGACATTTTTGGGCAGTAGCATTTCTCTATACAGGAGCCTCACCTAACAGAGACTTATTTTCATTACATAGAAAATGTTACTCTTATTTAAAATAGATGTCAACACTTTGTATGGAAACTTTTCCTTATTACAGTAGACCTCCTTCTACTATTAGTCTACTTTTTCACATATAATACAAGCCCACAAACGAAAAAACCTTACGTATAAAACGCAAGGTTTTTAATAAGTTACGCAACCGGCAATTACAATACCAATTGAAAGCGATAAAAACATAAGAAAAAGGCCGACTGCTTGATTATCTTCTTCAAGGCTTTTATTTATATTAAAGCGTGGTGTAAGCCACTCTGCTAAATAATAAACAATAATTTGTGCTAAAATACCAACTGCTCCCCATGAAACCATATCAAGAAGTGAAATAGAATTTGCTGCCGTCGAATATAAAACGATAGCCAGCCCAAGCACCCTACCTCCAAGCACATAGCTGACCGCTTTGTTCCCTTGGGCCATTAACTTAAATTCTTTCACTTTCGTTGTCACTTCCATAAGGAACAAACCGACACATAGAAGTACAAGTGATACTCCTAAGTATAGTAAAAAATTAATCATTTATTTTTCCTCCTTCTTCATACCAACCGGTACATAATACGATTCATTCCCCGTAATTTTTTCTCCAGCGCGAATACCGATGCTACTCGCTTTTCCAGCAATTAAAAATGAACCAAACACATATGATAATTTCTCCATTCCTTTTTCAGTTTCCAACCATACTACTGGAAGCTCTGTATATTGTTGAAATATCGGTAATGAAGTTTTATACGTTTCATGTGCATTTCGAATTATAACATTTGTATCCTGATCTCGAATTGTAATTGTGTCACCTTCTCTTCCAAATGAAGGCTTTTGAACGAACGTGCTCTCCCCTACAAATAAATCTGGCTCTAAATATGTGGGCAACATATACTTTTTAATCCATTGTATTTCCTCGCTTGTGTAAAAAGCACCTTCTTCTGCCAATCCCCAAATCAGACATTGAATTGATTTTGGCTGAAGTAAAAAGGCTGACAAAGGATTTATAACGAAAAGCTTTCCGTCTTTCACAAGTTGCAGCAGTTCCACACCTACCAAATCACCTGTCTCAGGATCTTGATCTTCAATCAAATCTTCTATCGGATATGTTTGGCGATACAATACATCAATTTTCACGCCGTCACTATCTACTAAAGCATCCTTGGTAATTCTAAGATCCGACATTGGTACTACTTTATTTTCAATATGACATAGCTGACTCAAATATATAGTCGTATTCCAATCTTCTATATGTTCATGATGTGCAGTAAAAACAACATTTGCATTGTCTATCCCCTTTGTCGCTTCTATTACGGCTTTTGTAACACCAGAGGATAGTAAACGTTCTTGCTTTACATTCGGATTATCATAGCCTAATTCCTCACAAACTTTTCCATTCATCTGAAAGCATTCCACAATAAAAGTTGGGGTATCACTATTAAATTCAAGCATTTTAATTTGATTATCATCCGTTAATACAAAATCAAATCGCGAAATAACAGATTCAGGGTATAACCCTTTCATTCTAATGAATGATAAGCTCGCAGAAGGAAACCCAAGTTCAAGAAGCTGTTCGTCACTTAAATTACGTAAAAGTCTAGCAGTCTTAAAAAATATTTTCCCCATTCGCTCAGTTGCTAATTGCAATTGTTTCATAGTCTCACTTGTTATAGAGAAAACATGGAACAAACTATACTCACATTCATATAAATCCGACCAAAAATCCGGATATTTTGAATAAAACTCTTTTCGTTCTCTTATGTATTGTGACATATTTCAGCCCCCAAATCCTCCCTTTGAACCGCTTCCAATTCCACCTTTAAATTCCGCAGACGATTGATAAGATTTAAACGCCGACGAATTTTTAAAAGTGGATTTATTTTGATAGTAACTCCCACCATAGAAATAATGTCCACGATAACCTGATCTACTATCATCACACTGCCATACCCCAAGTTCATCATCCCAATCCCAATCTGAACAACTTTTATCATTCGGTTTTGGGGGAAGATCTTGTGCGCAGCCAAATAAAGTGCCAGTCATTAAAGACGTTACGACACCACCTACTAGCCATTTCGTTTTTGTCACCTTCGCACTCCCCTTTTTAAATTCTATTCCTATTATATAGTATGGCATGATAAAGTAGAAGAAAAAGGAAAAAGAGGGATAAAATGCGCTTAGAATATCGACTTAATGATGAAACAAAAAGGTATCCTGCTTTATGGAATTACGCAAATATTTCTAATTCTGAAATTATCGCCCGCATGACTTGTGAATATTTTATAAAAGATAAAAATACATATGTTGTTACTGCAACTTCAGTAGATCCAGACGGAACAGCAGTTATATTTATTCAAAAAGAAGAGTTTGCAAATGACCCTTCAGACCCTACATACTCCCACATTGGTTTTGAAATTAGAGAACTAAGCGAAACGAGTTCAAGCATAATAGAAAGGAAAGATGTGTGGAATTATGAAGAAATTTTACCATCTCTCCATTCAGATATTATATATGTGCAGCGCGACGGTATGCATATGGAGTTCACTTTAGATTCAAGGGAGATCGATGAAGACAGAAAATGCTATATTTATTATGGCAACTTCACAGGTGAATCGAGATAGCATGAATATATTTATGCAACAAAAAAACCTTACGTATAAAACGTAAGGTTTTTATATAGCCCCACATATGCCGTTCTCTCTAGATGTCCATAAACCTGCTCTCACAGGTGGATGTTCTCACAAATGTTTGTAACTTCCTTCTTAAAAAGATGGCTTGTTAGCTACATTTAAATATTGAACTTCCATATTAAACTTATTGGTTTAAGACATGCATAAGCTACGTACACCGTAGGAATTTTATATAAGGTTAGTTGAAATAAGACCCCCGCACGTGCCGCTCCTCGTAAATGTCCAAAAACCCGCTACTCGCAGGTGGATGCCCTCACAGTTACCGCACATCTTCCTCCACAAGGAAGGCTTGATGATGGTCGCTAAATATTGAGCTTCCGTATAACTAACATCGGTTTTAGACATAAATAAGTTACGTACACCGCAGGATGTATTATTTACTTGTCGTTATATTATCACATTGTTTCCAATGTGTAAAATACAATTTTTTTCGAGCAATCTCTTGCTTGTGACCTTATTTTAATACAAATTATTTTTGCATGCAAGTGATTAATCTTCTTCTTTTTCAATTTGATTTTCCGGATAAGAAATCCAATCACTCCAGCTACCTGTATATAATTTAACATTTTGGAATCCAGCTAATTTTAATGCAACGATATTCGGACATGCTGTAACTCCAGAGCCACAATATACTACCGTTTCCTTATCTTTCGAAAGGTTTTTGAAGCGTTCTCGTTGCCCAGCTTCATTCTTAAATTGTCCAGACTCTAGAATTCCATCCTTCCAAAAATAGTTTACTGCTGTCGGAATATGCCCTGCCTTGGAATCAACAAGTTCTTCGGCACCTGCATAACGTTTCGGCTCTCTAGAATCGATTAATGTAATATCTGCACCTGCATGAATATTCTCTCTGACCATTTCCATCGTTACAACCATATTATCTTGTACGCTCGCTTTAAATACCTTTTTAGAAATAACAGGAATTTCATCTGTTGTACGTAATCCACTCTCTTTCCAAGCAGGCAATCCACCATCTAGTATATATACTTTCTCATGTCCTACATAACTAAGTAGCCACCATAAACGAGAAGCCATTGCACCTGCTTGACTGTCGTATGCAATTACTGTCGTTTGTTCATCAATACCAGCTTTTGAAAGCTTGTCTGTAAACTCCTCAATATTCGGCAATGGATGGCGTCCACCATGTTCTGTTACAGGATTTGATAAATCTACATTCAAATTAAAATATAACGCATGGGGAATATGCTCTTCTTCATACTTCTCTTTACCCCAATTAGGGTTCGCTAAATCAAAACGACAATCGATTATACGGACATTCTCATCTTCCATATGCTCACGTAACCATTCGACTGTAACTATCATCTTTAACGACCTTCTTTCTCTTGCAAGCGACTTACATACTCCATAACCATTTCTTCTGTAACATATTTACGCTGCAAGGTAACACCATTTTTTGCAAGATCATTAATTTGCTTTGTTACGACATTAATGACATCAACCGAAAATTCTTTCCCATTTGACGCAAGAGATACGGCTGCTTCAATAGCTGCTTCACGCTGCGCATCTAATTGTAAACATGCTTTTACACTTTCATTTTGTTTACGAGAATGTGCTGTAATTGCTTTATGTACTTCCATCTTCTCTTCCCCCTAGATAAGTTATACTTTCGTATTTAATTCCATTGCAAGCCGGATCATATCACGGCATACAATTCCATTTTCAATAAGCTCTTCTTCATAATGCTTCGAAAAGTAATCAAAATCAATAGAAAAAATACGAAATCCACATTTTTGATATAAAGCAAGCTGCGAAACGCTAGAATTACCTGTACCAACTTCAAGTTTGAACATACCGTATTTCTTAGCAGTTTCTACCGCATGCTTTAATAACTTCTTTCCAATACCTCTTCCTTGCATATGCTCTACAACCGCAATATTCATAATTTCCATCGTCTTCGGCCTTGTTTCTAAAAGAACATATACGCCGACAACTCTGCCTTCTTGCTTAGCTACATATGTTAATCCTCTTTGTACATATGCATCAATTTGCCGTTCACTTGGATCGGCAAGCAATAATAACGATTTCGGTATACCTTCTTTCGAAATATTCTCTATTACAACAGACATAAAAAATTCCCCCTTCACCATTGTTCTAATCCCTCCTTGTCTACCATAAATAATAGAAAGGAGGGATTCACCATGGACAACAATGAGAAAAAATGCAACGTCATCTCTATTGATGGAAAGAAGAAGAAAAACGACACCTATTCCTATCCAAAATTAGTAGTAGAAAACAAAACATATGAATTTTCTTCATTCGTCTTATGCGGTGAAACACCAGACGGCAGACGACTTGTTCTTACTCATATGATTTCTACCGATGAATTTGCAGGGTTTGTAAAATCTTTAGATACTGTGCTACAAAAGAAAATTGAGCGAATCTTTTTTTCATAACGTTTATATCACATAAATTTCTTTTTCAATCTCCACTAACTGCTTTTGTAATTGCTCTTTACTTTGTTCGTATAGTGATACATCAATCGTTTCAGCCAATGCAAATAATATACTTTCATAATAGTTCATCACATCTTGCTGCATTACCTTTTGGAACAAGTTCCATTTTATATCCCACTCTTGCTTATAATGATGAACAAATAAATCTTTTTCATCTGCTACATAGTTTGATACGAATGGTTCTAGTATAGCCTTAGCGTCTTCTTGCATAAATGCTTTATCATTTTTTTCAAAGAAGCTTTTTTCATTTTTAAAATGTGCCAACGCTTTTTTAAAGTCTTTTATTTCAACTGAAGGGAACGGCTCTTTATGTGTAATATCTTTATATTCATACTCCACTGTTCCATTCATCGAAATTGATTCATTTTCTACTTTACAGCTCACTACAATTTCATTCTTTGCACGCTTCATCGCCTCATCTATCCATTTTTCAAGACGTAATGATGTCGCACGCATTTCTTGTAATAAATCATGCTGAATGAATCCCACTAACTCCATAACGCACTGTTGCAACTGCGTTTTTACATTCCCATCCGTTCGAAGTGATGCTGGATTAATAAATTCAGTAAACACATCGTTATAGCGTAGGAATAAACGTTGGTGTACGTAATAAAGTAACTCTTTCACTTCATTTTGCATCGCCTGTTCTTCAGCAAGCACACTATACGATGAAATAATATGAAGTAGTTGATCACGCTCTGCTTCATATTTTTTCGTTTGCTTCTCTTTCTCATCATTTCCCTGCTTTGCACCGTTTATCATATTTACTAAAAGCTGATCCGCCCCTTGCAATGCACCATATAAAGCATGCACAGAAACAAGCATTAAATCTCTCATCATAAAGGACGTAAATGACTCCTCAAACTTAGTAATCCCAGAGTTTTGTAAAATACCATATTTCTCTCTTTCAACATTCTTTCCCTGTTTCTCTTCAAGCGCACATAAACTTGAAATTGCAAATAAACGCGGGTTTTTAATACCGTATTGCAGTAGCTGATCTGCAATATAACCTTTTACCATTTCAAGTTCTTCTTCAGATTCTGCTAAATCTGCTGCATTAATTAAGAAGAACATTTTATCAAGTGCAAAAGTATCCTTTACACGGCCAAGCTGAATTAAAAATTCACGGTCAGCACGAGAAAACACATGATTATAATATGTTACAAATAAAATAGCATCTGCGTTTTTAATATACTGGAATGCAACGTCTGTATGGCGGGCATTAATAGAATCTGCTCCAGGTGTGTCTACTAGTGCTACTCCTTGTCTTGTTAAAGCACAATCATAATAAAGCTCCATATATTCAACAAAACATGATTTTTCTTCATTAGCCACATAATCAGAGAACTCTTCTAATGTAACTTGTACTTGTTCTCCTAAATAAGCAGAAACTGCATCATATCCTTTTTGTACCGCTCGTAAAAAACTAAATGTTGTTTTTTGTTTCCCGCTAGGTGAAGGATATTTCATAATTTTATCAATTTGGGTTAGCGCCTCTTCTAACGTAGTGATTTCATAATGAAACAGCTTATAAACAGCTTTCATATCTTCTAATAGCGCTTGCTTTGACTTAAATTGAACAATTACCGTTCCATGCGGCTTTTCTTCTGTAACTGGCAAAATTTGATTTATTGTTGCCGTCGTTGGATTCGGTGATACAGGTAATACTTTTTCACCAAGTAATGCATTTGCAAATGATGATTTCCCAGCACTAAAAGCTCCGAATAACGCTACTGTAAATTGTTTCGTTTCCACACGACGCCTTTTTTCTATTACCTCTTGCTGTACATGTTTCAATGCAGGTAACGGATCTAATATCGTTTCAGCTTTTTTCACTTTTTCTAGTATACGCTGTATATTTAACGCTGCCGTCCCTTTCATCTCTTCTTCACGAGCTATTACGTTATCTGTTATGATTTCTTGCTCTTGTAGTTTAAACTTTTCACTAACAATTTGTTGTTCACTTTGCAATATCTCATCTATTCGTAATCCTTCTGGTGTAGGAACATGATCGTGCCAAACATTTTGTAAATAGCTCTCATACTCCTCAAAATTGTTACTGTATAGTAATTTCGTTTCTTTTGCCGTTTGCAACATTGTGTATGTTTCGATTTCTCCTTCAATACGAGAAACTGATTCCTTCACCTTTTGCTTTAAAACGACTGCGCTCTTATCAAAAATTTGCTGCGCTTTTATAAAATAACGCTTCTTCAGTTCATTCGCTACATCTGCTGTATAAAGAAGTAAGTAATCACCTGTGAAACCCGCACCTTGTTTAATTACTTCAGCCAATAGTTCTGGTCCGAAAGCGATTTCTAAAGCATATATGTCTTTTCCAATTTCCTCGGTAAACAGTCCCTCTTCTTTTAAGAAAGCTACAATAAACTCTTTCACATGAAAATCAAGCTGCGTTTCAACAGTCTTTTGCAAAGCAGCATAAAAAGCATCTAAACGTCGCTGTTTTTCTTGCTCCGTTTTCCCTTTTGCAAATAGCAAACCAACTTTAAATTTCGTTAATTTCGTTTCTAAGTATGCATTTGCCAATTCTCTCATTTCAAATGGCATTAAATATGCGTTATCTAATATAGCTTGTAAACCTTTTATAAATTCGTTTCTCACATGAGATTCTTTACTAGCCTCATGCTGTTTCGTTTCAGTTAGCTCTTCCTTTTTTTCAATTATCTCTGCAATAGAAAGTGGTGACGCTAACTCTTCTTCATATTTCAAAAGGTCTTTTTCATTTTCAGAAAGAATAAATGAGAAATGTTCTTGTATTAAATATTCTGTCTCGCGCTCCATCCCATTTCTTACATACTGCTCTTTTTCCTTCATAATAGAAGAAATTAGCGCTTCTAAGTTTCCTATTTCATTATGTGGATGGTTCATCATTCGTAATGACGTATAATAAACACCATCTACCTCAATATCCCAATTAGAGAATGATTGTTTTACACTATCTTTATAATTCTCAAACGATAATTCATTTTCTTTATGTTTATCTATTTGGTTTACAACGAGATAAACCGTTTTATTGCGTTGTTTCAATTCTTTAACGAATTGTAAGTTCACTTCCGATTGGACGTGGTTATAATCCATCATATAAAAAATTACGTCCGCTAAATGAAGTGTCGATTCTGTCGCTAATTGATGAGCATCATCTGTCGAGTCAATCCCTGGTGTATCAACTAACATAACTCCTTCAGGAATTGGCGCATCATTTCGATAAATATGAACACCAATTACCTCATCGCCATCCTTACAAATTTGTTTTAATTCTTCCGCTGAATATGCGCCATCATATTCGTACTGTTCTCCAGATTTGATTGTTACAACAACACGATCCAATCCTTTTTCAATTTTAACAACGTTAGCGCTTGTCGGAATTGGACTTGTCGGTAACAACTGCGCTTTATATAGATGATTCATCATCGTTGATTTTCCTGCTGAGAAGTGACCGCAAAACGCTATCATAAGCTGCTCTTGTTTATATTTTTGAATCACTTCAAACAACTTTAAGCTATTCTCTGCATCGCCGTGTTTTTGCCACTCTTCATAAAAACAAACAAGTTTTTTCATACCGTTTGTCTGTACTATGTTTGTCATCCCCTTGTTCCCCTTTATCCAAGATGTATATACTTTATCCCGCTATTTGCGTCACAATAATCATTGAGAGATACATATCCTCAATGATTACAGTTTCACTTTACTATCATACTAAATTTTCAGCATATTCTCATTAAAAATAAAAAATCCCTTTCATTCTTTTTACAAATGAAAGGGATTTTATGTCATATCATTCATTTTGTTGTTCCTACTCCATTTAATACATACTTTGTCACACCAACATAAACAGCAACCGTTCCTAAAACAAGTGCATACACCATATGAAAACACCAACCTTTTTTGATAATGATTATCACTTTTGAATACATTTTACCATTAAAGATAATCATTATCAACAACTTTTATAAAGAAAGCTCCTTACAAGAAGGAGCTTTACTGCCTGTTTTGAAGAAGTTTAAAACTTGCTGTGCACTCTTATTATATCTCATAATACACATCTTAACAGTTTTAAAAATTGGAAATAGCCTATATCCCCTTTCCTTTACATTTTGTATAATAAAAGGGAATTACTTAACAAGGAGGAAAATAATGACACAAAATCTTACACAAGGCGAGAGGATACACTCCATCGATATTATTAGAGGAATAGCTGTACTAGGTATTTTTCTTGTTAACTGGCCGGTTATCTCCGGAGTTGACTCGCGTGATATTACAGGAATTTACGAAGGGATAGACAGCTATATTCGCCTATTTTACGATATGTTTATTCAAACGAAATTTTATACAATTTTTTCGTTTTTATTTGGACTAGGTTTTTACATTTTTATGAGTCGTGCTGAGGCGAAAACAGATCGTCCAAAAATTTTATTTGTTCGCCGCTTGCTTATTTTATTATTATTTGGTTTCTTACATTACGTTCTTTTATGGGACGGAGACATTTTACATACTTATGCAATTACCGGTTTTTTCTTATTTTTATTTTATAAGAGCCAGCCACGTACTATTTTAATTTGGTCAATTGTACTATTAAGTTTCATGCAATTGTTCACATTGTTAGGTTCTCTTCTCATGTTACTAGTGCCAGTGGATGAATTAGGTCTTTCCACAGCAATTATGCCATTAGACAACTGGGGATTACAAATCACAGACAGATTCCATGCTTTCTATTCTGAAGCAATAAGCGGGAGTCTTATTATGCTTCCTGAAACGCTTGGTTTATTTTTACTCGGATTATATGCTGGTAAAAAAGACATTTTCCGCCGTGCAAAAGAATTAGATTCAAAGCTAAAGAAATGGCAAATTATTATGTTCCTTTTAACGTTGCCAATGTGGTTTATTATGGTTTACTTCTTTATAAAAAATCAACCATACACACCACTTTCACTTATGGGTGTTACGATGATAAGCGGAAAAACACTATTCATCTTCTACATTGTCACGCTAATGCGTTTATTACAAAAAGAAAAATGGAAAAATTTATTACGCCCCTTCCAATACGTTGGTCGAATGGCGTTAACAAACTACATCTCACATACAATTGTTACATTACTTGTATTCGGATTATTGTTCAAAAATGATTATCTTGCTCCATTATGGGTAGGACCACTATTCTGCATTAGTTTCTACACGTTACAAATCTTTATTAGCCACTGGTGGCTTACTCATTACCAATATGGGCCACTTGAATATGTATGGCGCCTTGGTACGTACGGAAAAATGATGCCACTTAAAAAGAAAAGCAAGGTCTCATAATAATCTGTATCCTTTGTAACGGACATTTTTAAAAAAATTAAGCGGCCTCAAGAAGATGGTTTCTGTATTCGACAGAAGTCATCTTCTTTAAATTCCACTGGTATCTGTGCTGATTATAGTATTTCATCTCTATCTTCAGACATTCTTTCTTTAGAATGAATACCAAATGCCAACTGGTACTCAAATTTAGAATCAAAGAAAACTTATTGGCTACGACATTAAACAAAATGAAAAGGATAATCAATTTTCTTTAACTTGGATTATAGACCATTTATATATACAAGCAGTAGGGGAAGGGATCGCGAATGATATCATTAACCTAATAATGGAGTAGTTTAGTTTTTTCGCCTATTCTTCATAAAATCACAGATTTATTAATCGTTGTACAGCTATATCTTGAACTCGCTCCTATGCCAATATCCGCCCAATATAAGAAAAAAGGAATAACTTAAACCTGAGTCATCCCTTTCCTGTACATTTTCAAATAGTAGAAATGCACCTATTAATTGAGCAAAAATTTAAAAATGTATTTGTACGTCAATTAACTATTTAACTGTTCAAAAGAGGATCCGTTATAAAGTATCATCTTCTTTTTCATCCAAACACTCTTTTTCGGGCTTCATGTTAACCTGTTTCCACTCTTCATTTCCTACTTTACGAAATTGAGCAATTTCTACGTCGGTTCCATTCGTTAATGTAACAAAAATAATACAATAATCCGCTCCATCATTACCATAAAAGTAAATATTTTTAACGTATTCATTTTTCATAGTTGGGTACATATGCTGAATCAATTTGCACCAATTTCCATATTTCACTTTTACAACCGCTTCCCCATCATAGTCCCAACCATGATATGGCGCGCATAAAAAATCTTCTTCAATTTTACTCAAATCAGAAATTCGAAAACCTTCTTTTTCGTATTCAAGTCGGATAAATCCGTAAGAATAGCTAAAATACCCAGCATTCTTGCCTTCGAATCCCTCAATCGTTTCAATTTCATAAAAAAATCTTATTCCCCGTCTTCCATCTGGCACTCGACAAAGCTTTAGCAAACTCGTATGCCCTATCCCAGCAAACGAATTTAAATATTCTTCATAGCTGAATTTATTTTGATATTCTTTAGATAAAAAATTATATGCAATAGGAAATGGTATACGCGCCTGACCAATGGAACCACACCCCCTCTCTCCCATATTTTCAGCTTCACGCAAAATACTAAAATAGTTAAGAAGGGTATCTTCGGGGGTCCTAGTCAATTCTGGAGGCACTTGGATTTCTTTTTGGGTTTTATTATAATAAGGAGCGAAAAATTCCCAATTGCTAAATCTTAAATTTAAAGCTTTCAAGCAAGATGGACGAAAATATTTTTGATGATAAGAAGTTATGTCCTTTTGATTATGGTTTAGCATTTTTATCACCCTAGTTTCAGTTTATGGGTGATTGAAGGGTTTGTGAAGAACTGTATCTCCTTCTAATAAAATAAAAACATTTCATAAAAGACATCAGATACTTTTCAAACACTAATTCTTTTTTTTCATAAAAAAACGCCATCTCTAAATTCATTCCAAAAGGAAAGAAAATATAGACGACGTTTTAACATATTTTAGATGGTAATATGTTGGATAAAGGTGTATTAAAAAATCCGTTTAACCTGCAAAGTTTTTTTACGCTTCTCTTACTGCACTTTGCATCGGAACGGCTTCTTCTTTTACTTTCACTTTCCGCTGCGGCACCATATTAAATACGATATTTAATAATACTGCTGATGCACTTCCAAGTACAATTCCGTTATCTGTTAAAATACGAATGCTTTCTGGAAGTTGTGAGAATAATGTAGGAACGACTGTAACCCCAAGTCCGATTCCAACAGAACATGCAACGATTAATAAGTTTTCTTGCTTTCCAAAATCAACACTACTTAACATTTTAATACCATATGCCATTACCATACCAAACATTGCGAGCATTGCACCGCCAAGTACTGGTTTTGGAATAATTGTTGTAATAGCTGCGATTTTAGGAATAAATCCAAGAACAATTAACATACCGCCGCAAGTATAAATGATAACACGATTTCTTACTCCAGTTAATTGAACAAGACCTACGTTTTGAGAATATGTTGTATATGGGAATGCGTTGAAAATACCACCTAACACCATCGCTAATCCTTCTGCGCGATAACCTTTTGTTAACTCTTTTTCGCCGATCTTTTTATTACAAATATCAGATAATGCAAAGTAAACACCTGTTGCTTCTACAATCCCTACGCAAGCAACTAAAATCATCGTAATAATTGGCGTTAATTCAAATGTCGGTGTACCGAAGTAAAACGGCTGAATACCGTGGAACCAATCAGCCTCCCCAACCGCTTGCAAACTTACTTTCCCCATAAAAGCTGCAACGATAGTACCGAACAAAAGCCCTAATAAAATAGAGATTGAACGGATAAATCCGTCAAAGAAACGATACATAATGATGATAAATAATAACACTCCAAATGCTAACGCTAAATTTTCAAGACTTCCGAAATCTTTGCTACCTACTCCACCAGCCATATCATTAATAGCTGCTGGTACAAGTGTAACCCCAATTACTGTAACAACCGATCCCGTTACAACAGGAGGAAACAACTTTACAAGTTTCCCAAATAATTTAGCAAAAATAACAACGAATAACCCTGCAGCGATAATCGCTCCGTAAATGGATGACACACCGTATTGTTTACCAATTGCAATCATCGGTCCAACCGCTGTAAATGTACAACCAAGTACAACTGGAAGTCCAATACCGAAAAAGCGATTTGATAATGCTTGTAAAATCGTCGCTACGCCGCACATTAATAAATCAATTGAGACTAAGTATGTTAACTCTTTTTGATTTAACCCAAGTCCGCCGCCCACAATAAGTGGGACGATAATTGCTCCTGCATACATTGCAAGCATATGCTGCACGCCAAGCGATGCAATTTTAAATGGATGCTGCTTCATCGTTATTTCACCTCCGCAGTTTCTTGCTGTACAAATGTAACTGTGCCGTTATCAAGTGATGCAATTTCTGCTAGCGACTCAACACGAACGCCTTGTTCACGAAGCTTCTTTCCTCCATCTTGAAATGCTTTTTCAATAACAATACCAATTCCTGCAATACTTGCTCCTGCTTGCTCTACTAAACTCATCAAACCTAAAGCAGCCTGACCATTTGCTAAAAAGTCATCAATAATTAAGACGCGATCATTTTCATCAATATGATTTCGAGATAATGAGATTTCATTCGTTTCTTGTTTTGTAAATGAATATACTTTTGCAACGTACATATTATCTTGTAACGTTAACGATTTACGCTTTCTTGCAAAGATTACTTTTACACCAAGCTCTAATGCAGCCATAACAGCCGGTGCAATGCCTGAAGATTCAATCGTCACGATTTTTGTAATGTTCTCTTCTTTAAAACGTTTAGCAAATTCTTTTCCGATCTCTTGCATAAGTACTGGGTCAATTTGATGATTTAAAAATGCATCCACCTTTAATACGTCACCAGATAAAACCTTTCCCTCGTTCAAAATCTTTTCTTGTAATACTTTCATGTTTGTTCCCCCTCTTATGCAATAAAAAACTCCAAAAGCCGCCACCACTCGTTACAAGTGAGAGACGCGCTTTTGGAGTTTCGCAAAAAAGAATGCTAAACAAGCAAATATATTCGTCCTCACTCATAGTCAAAGTATTTACGGTACTTCGGTAGAAACTTGCAGGCCATATCCCCGCGATTATATGAGTGTAGCTAACTATTTATTTTATAGGAGGATTATAACGCACTTTTCATATTTTGAAAAGTATTTATTAACAAAACACGTACAAATTTTATAAAAATATCATTTTTGTTCGAGTTTTGCAAACTCTTTCATTCCCAATTATAACTTCGTTAAAATGATTGGTCCATCTTTTGTAATCGCAATTGTATGCTCATATTGAGCTGATAATTTCCCGTCCATCGTTCTTGCAGTCCATCCATTTAAATCTACTTTCGAATAGCGCATACCTACATTTACAATGGGTTCAATTGTAATTACCATTCCTTCTTGTAACTTAGGCCCTTGTCCTTGCTTCCCAAAATGAAAAATTGCTGGTTCTTCATGAATCTCTTTACCGATTCCATGTCCCGTAAAGTCTCTTGCAACTGAAAATCCTTCAGCGGCTACATAACTTTCAATTGCATAGCCAATATCTCCTACATGGTTATCGATTATCGCCTGGTCAATTCCTTTATACAAAGCATTCTCAGCTACTAACAATAACCTTTCTGCTTCATCAGAAACTTTTCCAACTCTATACGTCCAAGCAGAATCTGAAAGACCACCTTTTAAATTTACTACCATGTCAATTGTTACAATATCACCCTCAGTTAAAGGAACATCGGCCGGAAACCCATGACACATTTCATCGTTTATAGATGCGCATATCGCATATGGATACCCGTTATAATCTTTTTGCTCAGATGTTGCACCATGCTCTTCTAAATATGCTTCCACAAACGTATCTATTTCTTTTGTAGTTACACCTGGTTTTATCATTTTTGCAATTTCTTTATGACAAGAAACTAGTAATTTCCCAGATTCATGCATCAAATCTATTTCATTTTTCGTTTTAATTGTAATCATGCTTACCTCTACCTTCCTTGCTAAACTTACTATTTGCTACTAAAGTTCAATCATACACATCCTCTATTGAAATTTCAAAATTCCCACTCACAATAAGTATCATATGGTTCTACATCAAAATAAAAAAACAGAAGAATCCTCTTCTGTTTTTTTATTATTTTTTACATACATAATTCATTTTCAAAAACTCAAAACAACTACCATTTGTTTTCTGTATAAACGTTCCAACTGCTTCAAATCCTGCCCTTTTATATACTTTAATCGCTCTCTCATTAAATGTCGCTACTGATAGTGTTATATAGTTGCAGCCGTATTTTTCTTCACTAAAATCTAGTCCCGCCTTCACGAACTTTAACCCTAATCCATTGCCAGCTATATCAGGTCTCATTCCAAGTCCTATATCAACCGTCTGATTATTCATTTTAGAAAAACTCCAGTAACCAATGAGAGTGCCATTTTCCTTCACAGAAAATGTATGATCCCCTCTACTTTCATCATGTAAAAACTCAGCTAAGTCTTCTTGATCTGCCTCTATATCATAAAAGGAATATTCTCCTTCATAATGCCAATTATATGCTATTTCCTCTGCTTCTTCTTATGTCAGTACTGTATATGTATACTTCATTTTCCCATCCCCTTTAAAAAAAGAGCTGCAAGTAAGCAGCTCACTTTTATAACTCATAAATCTCTCTATACTTCGCTTCTAAATAATCGGCTAAATAGTTTGCGTTTAATCCTTCGCCTGTAACATCTTCTAAAATTTCAAGTGGCTTTTTCGTTTTACCGTATTGGTGAATGTTTTCTGTTAACCATTCACGAATTGGCGTCACATTTCCTTCTTCTAATAACGCATCAAAGTTCGGAATGTCTTTTAACATTCTTTGCTTAAATTGCGCTGCATACATGTAACCAAGCGCATAGGATGGGAAGTATCCAAATGAGCCGCCAGCCCAATGAACATCCTGCAACACACCTTTTGCATCATTTTCTGGACGAATGCCTAAATATGCTTCCATCTTATCATTCCAAGCCACTGGTAAGTCTTTCACTTGTAATGTACCATCAAATAATTCTTTCTCAAGCTCATAACGAACCATAACGTGAAGTGGATATGTAAGTTCATCTGCTTCTATACGAATGAATGAAGGCTTTGATTCATTTATCGCATCGTAAAATTCATCGACTGATATATCGTCAAATTGACCGTCACTATACTCTTTTAATAAATCATAATTCTTCTTCCAGAATGATTTATTACGGCCAATAAAGTTCTCAAAGAATAATGATTGTGACTCATGAATTCCCATAGATGTTCCACTACATAGCGGTGTACCTTCAAATTGCTCTGCAATATTTTGTTCATATACAGCATGACCACATTCATGAATTGTTCCAAACACAGCCATACGGAAATCTTTCTCATCATAGCGTGTTGTAATACGAACATCGCCTCTATTTAATGTAATTTCAAAAGGATGTACCGTTTCATCAAGACGACCTGCTTCAAAATCATAATTCAATTGCTTTAATAGCTCTAATGTAAAGTTTTTTTGTTTTTCTTTTGAGAAATGCTCTGCTAAAGCACTTGTTTTTAACCCTTTTTTAGACTCTGAGATTTCCTTTACAAGCGGAACGATACGCTCACGAAGTTGACCAAATACGTGATCTAACACTTCTACTGTAATACCTGGCTCATACATGTCTAATAAAGTATTATATTTGTATGTTTCGTAACCCCAATATGTAATAAATTTCTTTTTGAATTCCACAATTTTTTCTAAATACGGACGGAACATTTCAAAATCAGATTTTTCGCGTGCTTCTTCCCATACACTTTCTGCTTTCGCCTCTAATTTCACATATGCTTCGTATTCAGCTTGTGGAATTTTCTTATTTCTATCATATTCTTTACGACATTCTTCCACCATTTTCTTCGTCGTTTCAGAAAGTTTATCTTCAGTAATTAGAGCTTCTAACTCCGTTAAATATTTTCCCATCTCATCTGAAGTTGACATAGCAAACACTTCTGAAGAAAGCATACCGATTACTTCAGAACGCTGGTCAACACCTTTCTTTGGTGCACCTGTTCTTAAATCCCAAAACATTAAACTTAATGCTTCCCCGTAGTTCTCTATCTTTTTCACATATGTTAAAAATTGTTTCTCTACTTCGTATGTAGCAACTGTCATAATATAAAAAACCTCCCTTTTCTACCTCAAACTTAATTCGACATGGAAGCATAAATTCCTTTTATAATAGAAAAAAAGCTTGGCAAGCGCCAAGCTTTTTCCTTATAATTTTTTAGCTTCCACCGGTAGTACATTTTTCACTGCTTCAATCACTTTCTCATCCTCTGTATCAGATAAGAAGATTGATATAGCACCTTTATCGTCGCTCGTACGAATTAAACGCCCAATTCCTTGACGAAGACGTAAAATCATATATGGTACATCTACATCCCAGAATGGATCATTTACATGTTTACGTTTCGCCTCGAACACAGGATCGTTTGGAGGGAATGGCAATGACCAAATAATTACGTGTGATAATGATGAACCTGGAATATCTAAACCTTCCCATAAATGAACGGCACAAAGTACAGTTTCTTCTTCATTTTGGAAACGAGAAACAAGTTGACTAATTTCTTGGTCACCTTCATATAAGAACGGAACTGACATCTGCTCTTTGCTTACATATTCTTTGAACGCTGCAAGTTCTTGCGTTGTACGGAATAATACGAGCGTACGTCCATTTGTTTTTTGTATATTTTCAAGTGTATATTGACACTTTCTTTCCCATTCATTTTCTTTCGTATGCGATAGTAAGTTTACTGCCATTTGCTCTTCATAATCAAACGGTGAGGCAACTGAGAACGATAAGTAATCTTTTACCCCTAGACTATTTGCAGTAAATGCGAATGAATCGTTATTTGATAATGTTGCAGATGAGAAAATGTATGGAATTTTCTTCGAGAATACTTTTTCTTGCAGTACTTCTTCAACTGCACGTGGCATAATAACTAACGTGAAGGCACCATCACCTTCTTCACCCCACGTAATCACATTTTTCTCATGCATGAAAAGACGAAGCGAATGTTCTAACACATCTAAATGCTCATCAACGATATTTAAATCATATGTGTTTACTGTATGCATTTCACTTTCAAATACTAACGCATCACCAACTTCACCAATTTTTGCATAAAGTCGTTTCGCTTCAGCTGTTACTTTTTCTGTCACAGTAATTTCTAAACGATCAGAACCGGCAATTTCTTTTTTATTTTCTTGTAACACATCAAAGAATCGCTCAGTTTGCCAAATTGTTTCTTCTACTAAATGTGCAAACTCTTCGCGAATATCATTTTGTAATAATCTCGTTAAAAGTTGCTCCATCATCGTTTGTTTTAAACGGTATGTTAAAGCTTTTTGAGCCGCATACTCTACAAGATGTCCTTCATCGAATACAACACAGCTACTCTCAGGTAATAATGGAATTTGTCCTTCACGCTTACGAGCATCATACGTCCAAATATGATCCATATAGAAATCTTGAGAGCAAATAATTAAATCTGCTGCTTTACGATAATGTTCACGAGAAAGAGTTTGACCACAACGATGACGCGAATCACAAGTGAAGCAATCTTGGAAGTAATCCCAGTTTATTTTTGACCATTCTTCGTCATTTAATAACGGGAATTCTTTTCTATCACCATAGTGAGTGAAGTTTTGCATCGTACCGTGATCGAATACGAACTGTGGCAATTCATAATATACATCCTCAATTACTTCTGGAGCTCGTCCACTCATAACATCTTCGAGCTTACGTAAACATAAATAATTATCCATCGATTTCGCAAGTCGTACATCAACAGATAACCCTAACGCTTCAGATAATTTAGCAATATCCCCTTCTTCTTTCACAAGCTGTTCAATTAATGTTTCATCTGCACAAGCAATAATAGCAGGTTTTCCTGTATAACGTGCATAACAAATTGCATATAAAAGATATACAATGGTTTTCCCTGTTCCTACACCAGCTTCTGCAAACATAACTTTCTTCTCTTGGAAAGCACGCTCTAACTGAAACGCCATGAAAATTTGTTCATCACGTTCTTCAAAACCTTTTTCCGGAAGGATGTCGTAAAATACATCTCCAATCCACTCATTCAACTTATCATAAAAATTATCTTGTTTCCCTACTTCAAATGGTAATCTCTTCTCAGTAAACATCCTTAGCCTCCAACCAAAAAGTTTTTCTATAAAAAGATATAGCAGCTACTACTCATATGTGTGTAGCCGCTTTCCCCTGTTACAATACATAGAAATACACGAAAAAAAATTTTCCTTTCGAAAAAGGAAAATTTCTCACTATATTAACGACTTTAAATACCGTTTATCAATCGCTGTTTCATGTGAAAGAGCTGATAAATATTCTTCTTGCGCTCTTTGTATCTCATCTACAATCACATCTTGACTATCCACTTCTTTTCCGAGCTCATCATACGTACGGTGAATAGCTTTTTGAATCATTGATAATTGGAAACTATCCATATCACTTCCTCCTTTACGCATTACATAATAGCCAGTATATGCGCGCTGGAGGAGTTTTATACTATGAATTACGCGGTGGACGTTTTCCGAAGTATTGGTAATAGTCTGTACGGATGAATCCGTTGAAAAGTTTACGTTTCTTCGATGCATCTTTTCCGTAACACTTCTCAAATGCTTCGTAACTTGTTAATACATACGCTGACCACGTGTCTAATGGGCGGAATACTTGTCCCATTTCTTTGTATAATTGTTCAACAAGGGCTTTTTCACTTAAACGTTCCCCGTATGGAGGATTCGTTACAACATAGCCATAATCCTCTTTTGTTGTGAAATCTTTTACTTGCATTTGTTTAAATGTGATTAAATCACCTAAACCTACTTCTTCTGCGTTATCTTGAGCAACTCGGATCATACGATGATCGATATCTGATCCAATGATTTGTAATGGTTGGTCATAGTTCGCTAAATCTTCAGCTTCTTGACGAGCTTCACGCCAATTTTGTTTACCTACCCAGCCCCACTCATCTGATGCGAAGCCACGGTTAAATCCTGGTGCAATATTTTGCCCGATTAATGCTGCTTCAATTGGAATTGTGCCTGATCCACAGAATGGATCAACAAACGGACGGTCTGGTTTCCAATTTGTTAATTTAATTAAAGATGCCGCTAATGTTTCTTTTAAAGGCGCTTCCCCTTGATCCATGCGGTATCCACGTTTATGAAGTCCAACACCACTCGCATCAATTGTTAATGTTGCAATATCTTTTAACATTGCAATCTCAATACGGAATAACGGACCATCTTCTTCAAACCACGTTGTACGTTTATATGTTGTTTTTAATTTTTCAACAACAGCCTTTTTAACGATACGTTGGCAATCCGAAACACTGAATAATTCAGATTTTAAAGATTTACCAATAACAGGAAACTCACCATTCTCTGGAATATAATCTCCCCAGTTTAATGCTTTCGTTTTCTCAAACAGCTCATCAAATGTTGTCGCTTTAAATTCGCCAACTTTAATTTTCACACGGTCCGCAGTACGTAACCATAAATTCGTACGACAAATCGCCTTCTCATCTGCTTCAAATGTTACTTTGCTGTTTTCTACTTGGCATTCATAACCAAGATCACGAACTTCTCGAGCAACTAACGCTTCAATACCCATTGCCGCTGTTGCGATTAAAGTAACTTTTCCCATTTGCATTCACCTCTTATGTATATTCAAACAATAATCAATAGCCATTTATCCTATTAATTATTACATTTTACGAAGAATGTTCTCATTAACCATTTTAACTCATAAATTATAACTTCATACAAATAAAAAGCCCTCCTCTAACAAAGGAGAGCTGAGTTATTTCATAGTTGGTTCATAACGTTCTGTAAGCCATGTTCTGTTCCTTTGTACTGCAAACGGCCCACGCCTCGTACTCCGGTGGCAATCATCTATCTACAGGTTATACAACCTGTCCTTTCCCATCGTTCATTTCCTTGGAAAAGATTCCCCTACCATTATTTGGGTTTCTCGCTCGTGGGGTTTACCTCGTTCCACTCCTATCATTTCTTCAAGGACTTCGTCACTGTGGCACTTTAAAGGTAGTCAAACCATATCCGAAAGGACTTAGGTTTTTTCCCTGCCGTTAAACCAGCCTTACAGCCAGAATACCCTAGCTTATGAATTGGCTAGGCACGAACACTACAGCCATCTCAGGCCGTGCGAGCATGGACTTTCCTCTACAACGTTGGCGTTGCAGCGATTACCCAAACGTTATGACATTCATTAGTATAGTGGAAACAAAAAGATTTTGCAATGCTTTTTTCTATGTAAAATGCTTAAACCTTTTTATCACCTTACATTATTCGTATAACTTACTTCCAAATACAGCTTTTTCTAAGTTAGATAAGCGTTTTAAAATATCTGTGTTCGTATTGTTATACACTGGTTGTGCAACTGGTGTTTGTACAGGTTGTTGCGGAACTTGTGTTGCCGCTAGTTTTTGTTCTTCCAATTCGCGTTTTAAACGAGCATTTTGTTGCTTTAATTGCTCAAATTCTTTGTGAAAAGCTTCATAGTCTTTAATAATCATATCAAGAAACTTGTCTACTTCTTCTTGTTGATAACCTCGCATACCTGTTTTAAATTCTTTTTCCAAAATATCTTTCGCCGTTAATTTAATTTTATCCGAAATCATTTTCTTCACCTCAAATTTTTACCAAAACTTTCATTAACTAAATTTTTTCAGAAACAATGCCTTTTGTCAATCATATATACGAGTACTATATTACATATCACTCTGCATTATTCCATTGTTCCTCTTCTATTATATCTTGTAAATCAGAAAAAAGAATGAAATAACTATGATAATTTTCTATTTCTCCTTTTTTCTTAGCTGCTTCCACAATATATTTAGGGCTACCAGGCTTCTCTTCATCATATACAGCTAAAAGCGCATCACTTTTTTCAATAAAAAATTGATTTTTCAATTTAAATTGTTCTGGGCTTTCGTACTTTCGTTTCGTAATACTATCAATATGATCTGCTTGAGAGAGAATAAATTCATAAAATTCTCGGTTATCTTCCTTCCAATTTTCTTCTTGTTCTAAAAATGGAGTAAACACCGCTAATTTTAAATCTGGATATTCTTCTTGTATTTCAAAAACAACTTCAGCAGCCCATAATTCAACTCCTAACTGCCCGCTTATAATTACCCACTCTAAACCATCTTCTACAAAAGCAGTTAATTTACGATGAAGCGCCTTTTTTATACACGCTACTCCCGGATGATCATTTTTAAATATTCCAAGTTCAAATGGCTTATATCCTGTTACAGCAACAACTTTCATATCAACACTCCAATTACAAAAAAAGAACTAGCATTTTGCTAGTTCTAACATATCACTTACTTTTTAAATATTCCACCAACATTTGGTCCTACGTTTGGTCCTACGTTCGGTCCTGGTCCAAATGGTGATACGTTTGGTCCTGGTCCGAATGGCGATACGTTTGGTGCTGGCCCAAATGGTGATACATTTGGTCCTGGTCCAAATGGTGATACTTGATGTCCGTGGCCACATGGTCCACATCCACCACCAAACCCTCCAACAGATCCTGGATCTCCAGGGTCTACAACATTTACATTTGAGTTTGTTTGTGGGAAGAAGTTTTGATTTTTAATTTGCTGATGATGTACATGTGTTGTATGAGTTGGATAAATGTGTGGTACCACCGTTGTGGAAAAAGAGTGTGTTACGCATTGTTTCGTCGGATGAACGACAGGAGCAGTTGTACAAATAGGTCCTGTAGGCTTATGCCCTCCAAAGCAAGGATGACAATGATGCATAGTTTTTTCTCTCCTCTCTCATTAAAAAAATCTGACTACACTTTACAATATGAGAAAAGAGGTGAAGCCGTTTGTTATATATACCCATTTATTTCATGAAATTTGTCTAGTACCCGACTTCTTATACAATATCTGTTCTACTTCTACTTACCGAAAAACCCTCCAACTTGCTTCACAATACCTGTCACTTGATTCATCGCATTCATCATTTGTCCAGCTGTATTCATCATTTTATTTACATCATAGTTACCATCCGATGTTTTAAATTGTGAAACAAAACTTGAAAATTGACTTGGTTGCTGTTGTTGTTTTTGTTTGTTCATTGTCGGATATGGTTGCTTTGGTGGATAAAACATCGCTTGTTGATTTGGATAGGGAGATTGTGGTGGCATATAATATTGCGGATTCACATATTGTTGTTGCGGCTGATTCATAAACGACACTTCAAATGGTTGATAATAATTTTGATTTCCATAATAAGGCTCGAAAGGATACATATTATATCGTAAATATGTATCCGTATTATATTGGTACATATTTTGCTGTGCATATGGGTTTGTTTGCTGATATACATTAGGTTGTTGAAACATGCATACCCTCCTCCTTCACATAAGTTTCTACATATAGAATATGTACCTATAAAATAAAATGTGTGACGGATTATCTGTCTGTTTTTGTCGGAAGTTTAAATTTTTAAAAAAATTAGAAAGTAAACCCTTCCATGCTATGATAATAAGGAAGAAGATTCTCATGGGGGAGGAATCAACATGGTATTAGAGGATTTAAAACAAGCATTTTCTCAAAAGAAGGGGTATTACACAGAGAGTGCAAATGAATTATTAGACTTTGCGAGACATTGTTATCTCGAAGGAAAACTATGTATATCAGATTACCGAACATTAATAAAAGAATTAGAAATAAAAGGCGCGACAAAGCCTACATCAATGACAGAAGCTTAAAAAACAAGAGGGTTTCCCCTCTTGTTATTTACATTGCTCAACTATATTTTGCAAAGTATACGAAACGGCTTGATGTGTTTCAAAGAATCTTTTCCCTTTACCTTTATTTACAAAACATTGTAGCGCATTCGTTTGTAAATTATCGTACACTTGATCAATTTGCTGTACATGTATATACTTTGGTTTTTCTTCCTTAATCCATTTATAAGCTAATTCTTTCCACACTTTTAATTCCTCGTCTACCTTATTTACAAATGGCTTCATATCCTTATAAAAATCGTATTCGATTATTTCTCTTTTTTTTACATTCGCTTCATTATTGTATTGCATGAGTTTTTCCGAAGACTGTATTAATGCTTCATGCTTCATTCCATTCCCACCTTATTATGCACTCACTACGACGTTTTGAAATGTCTTCACCCAATTCCCTTTTTCTTCGTGATGCACTAATTTATTTTCCATATGCTCAATATACATTTCTGCTATTTCTATTTTATTACATATTTTTTCACTCTTGTCCTTTAATGCATGATTCATTCTAATCCCTATATTCATTTCCAGCAAATCGAGAGAACTTAACATTTGATCCATTTTTTTCATTACATCTTCCTTCTGAACCATCGCCATATATAAAACGCCTCCTTCTTTGCTTTTCCTTTGTCATGTAATTTCGCTGAATAATTTCTCACTCCTGCTCACATGACAAAACTAGTTGTGTTTCGTCAAAGAAATCATTTTGTATGTCATTTATAGAAATGGTAACAATACAAAAAGGAGGTGTATGACAATGGCAAAGAACAAAAATGAAAAAAAGAAAAAACAAAACAAACAACAAAATAAACCCGAAACTGGAAATCCAAAGCTAGATGGTCCAAATTTCCCTGCTACATAAAATGAATCTTTAATTAATAGTGCTTTTACAAAGCCAAATTCCAAACCATCCTTAATCTCTTATTTTTATTACGTTTTGAGATTAAAATCTTAGCACACATGGCAGGGATATTTCACATTAAGAAGTCCCGTCTTCATACATGAAGACGGGACTTCTTTTTTAATTATATCATGAACTCATCTATTCTTTTAGCAGAATGATTTATAATAGAAAACAAATACATTCGCCCTCTTTTCCTTCTATATTGTTCTGCTATATTAACTTTTCCTCTTACACTCTTCAAAAAAACAACAAACTCCATCTTTCAAACCTATTTCCTCATATGTCACAACAAAAGAACTATTTCTAAGTACTAGCGTATAAAGCGAAACTTTCATCAAGCTAATTTTTATACTTATCTCATATAAATATGAATAAGTCAGTACACCTTTCTTCAAAAAGGTCACATCTTTTTTCATTTTTTGATATAATCACCTTTGTAAGTAATTCTTAACAAGTTGGGAGTGGACACACTATGACCATTCGTTACCCAAATGGAAAAAGGTATAATCAAGCTTCACAACCTCATAAAACACCAATTAAAAAACATACTTATAGTAATAGAGGTATGTCCCTTGAAGAGGAATTGAATGAAACAAATCAATATTACTTAACCCACAATATTGCATGTGTACATAAAAAACCTACACCTCTTCAAATTGTAAAAGTAGATTACCCCGCTCGAAGTGCTGCAGTGGTAAAAGAAGCGTATTTTAAACAACCTTCTACAACAGATTACAACGGTGTATATAAAGGGAAATACATCGATTTTGAAGCGAAAGAAACGAAAAATAAAACCAGTTTTCCACTTCAAAACTTCCACCTTCATCAAATTGAACATATGAAGCAAATAATCGCTCATAATGGAATTGCCTTTGTTATTATCAAATTTACACTTTTTGATGAACTTTATTTATTAGATGCGAAACATATTATTGCATTTTGGAATCGTCAAAATGCTGGTGGACGTAAATCGATTACAAAAGAAGAAATAGAAGAGCATGGATCTTTATTATCATGCGGTTATCACCCTCGGATTGATTATATCCGTGTACTAGACACGGTTTATTTTTCGTGATAGAGTCATCACTAAGGCTCTTTTTTCGACTTTTGGGGGAGAGAATGAAAGGTAGGAGAAAGTATAATGTCAGATAATTATCGTTCTCGTACAGAACGAAATCATGTGAAAAATCAAAAGAAAGAAACAAATAAAGAAGAAAAACCAAAGAAAAAAGGCTCCTTTTTCAAGAAATTCCTTATAGGTTGTCTACTTCTTGGTATCGTTGGTCTCGTAGCTGGCGTTTCCGCTTTCTTTGTTATGGTAAAGGACGCTCCAAAATTAGACAAATCAAAGCTTGTCAATCCTTTGTCAACAAAGTTTCTTGATAAAGACGGAAATTTCTTCTATGAATACGGTGCTGAAAAACGAACCCATGTTACTTATGATCAAATTCCAAAGGTAGTCGAAAATGCATTCCTTGCGACTGAAGATTCACGTTTCTATGATCATAATGGAATTGATTTTAAACGAACTACAAAAGCAGTCATGGAAAATATCACTGGTGGTTTCGGATCACAAGGTGGTAGTACAATTACACAGCAAGTAGTTAAAAACTATTTTCTAACGATGGACAAAACTGCGAAGAGAAAAGTGCAAGAATGGTACTTATCTTACAAATTAGAGCAACAATACTCTAAACATGAAATTTTAGAAATGTACTTAAATAAGATTAATTTAGGTAATCGCTCTTACGGTATTGCAACAGCAGCTAAAAAATATTATGGCAAAGATTTAAAAGACTTACAATTACACGAAGCTGCAATGCTTGCTGGTTTACCTCAAGGTCCTAATATTTACGATCCAACAAAACAAGAAAATGTTGAACGAGCAACAAATCGCCGTAATGTCGTATTATCATTAATGAATCGACATGGTTATATAACAAAAGAAGAAATGAATAACGCGATGAAAATCCCTGTAACTGAGGGTCTACTTCCATCTTCAGAAATAACTGAAATGAAGTATCAAGCATTTTTAGATGCTGTCGTAAAAGAAGTTGAAAAAGAATACCCTGATGTAAATATCGGTTCAGATGGTTTAACGATCCATACAACACTGGATCAAAATGCTCAAGATTACGCTGACAAAATTATGGATGGCAATCTCATTAAGTATCCAAACGATCAATTCCAAGGATCATTTGTATTTATGGATACGCAATCTGGAGAAGTTCGAGCAATTGGTGCTGGACGTAAAGAAAGTAAGTCTACTTTCAAAGGTCACAATATGGCAACTGATTTAGAACGCCAAGTTGGTTCAACGATGAAACCCATTTTCGACTATGGTCCAGCAATTGAGAATTTACAATGGTCTACGTATCATCAATTAAACGACTCAGAGTATACGTATTCAGATGGAAAAAAAATACGAAATGCAACAAACAGTTATAAAGGTGACGTTTCACTACGTGAAGCACTGAAAAAATCATTAAACATCCCGGCTTTAAAGACCGCTCAAGCTGTTGGTCTTAATAAGTCACAAGCGTTTGCTGAAGATTTAGGCATGACGTTTAAAAAGGGCGCAGTATTTGAATCTACTGCAATCGGTAGTAACGAGAGCTCTCCATTAGCATTAGCAGGTGCATATGCAGCGTTTGGTAATGACGGCGTTTATAATAAACCTCACTTCGTAAAAGAAGTCGTCTTCCCAGATGGGAAAAAGAAAAACTTTAAACCGAAAGAGCAACGCGTAATGCATGACTATACTGCTTATATGATTACTGACGTTCTTCGTGACGTAGTAAAACCTGGTTCTGGTGGTACAGGACCAACAGCATACGTTTCTGGCTTTGACGTTGCAGGTAAAACAGGAACACAAAACTTTGATGCAGATACTATTAAAAAATATGGCATCCCAGCTGACGCAAACAGAGATAGTTGGTTTGCTGGATATACACCACAATATACGATGGCTGTGTGGACTGGTTACGAAAAAAATAGTTCTACAAATTACATTAGCGATCGTTATACTAGAATTGCACAGCAAATGTTCCAAGTAATGATGAGCAAATTCGCTACAGATAAATCTCGTTTCGAGCGTCCTTCTTCTGTACAGGAGCTAAACGGAGAATTATACGTAAAAGGTGCGAAGAAAGATGCAATTAAACAAATTAAAGTAGATCCACCTAGTGGCCTAAATGTCAATTTCGATGGCGCTAGCACAGTTACACTAAGCTGGTCTGGTCCTGCAGAAGTTGATGCATATGCGGCAAGTTATAAAGGAACTGATGGTTCAAGTGGTAGTTTATCAATAAGCGGCACGACAGCTACTCTTGGTGGTATTAAACCAGGTGTTACTTACAGCTTCTCTGTAGTAGCGAAAAAAGGTACTGGAACAAGCCCTGCAGTTGGCGCATCCTTCACTGCCCCTGGTGGAACTCCAGATGCTAAAAAAGCTGAGGAAGAGGCTAAGAAAGCTGAAGAAGAAGCTAAGAAAAAAGCCGAAGAAGAGGCTAAGAAAAAAGCCACTGAAGATCAACTAAAGCAACAAGAAGAAGCTAAGAAAAAAGCTGAGGAAGAACAGCGTAAACAACAAGAACAGCAACAGCAACAGCAACAACAGCAACAACAGCAAGAAGAACAACGTAAACAACAAGAAGAAGCTCAAAAGAAAGCTGAAGAAGAGGCTAGAAAAAAAGCTGAAGAAGAAGCTAAGAAGAAAGCCGAAGAAGAAGCTAGAAAAAAAGCTGAAGAAGAGCAACATAAACAACAAGAACAGCAACAACCAAATACCGGAGGAGATACACCTCACGCAGCCGGAAATGTTGCTACAAGCGAATCTTAATAAATAAAAAAGAAGTCCGTTTCTCTTAACGAGAAACGGACTTCTTTTTTGTAATTATTTTCTTTACATATAACTTTTCTACTTCGATATACAACTGTGCTAATTGAATATAAGAATGATAATTACTTGGTTTCTTTATAATAAATGAATATCGCTCCATAAAATTAACAGGTTGTAATTCCAACTTATTTGTATTTATTTGCATTTCATTCAAACTACGAATAGGTTGCTCATTTAGCCAATATACAATCGATAGCAAGTGTGCTGCAAAAAGAATCATTGGAGCCTCAGCTTCTTGCTTTTTTCTCTTTCGAAATAGTGTAGCAATTTCTTCTTGTTTACTTTTCCATATATTCAACATGATCGGAATGCTTGTTTCCATTTCATTCCACGGCTCTTGCTGTCTTTCTATATCAAATATAAAGTAAGTCTTTTGTATTATCTCTCCAAAAGACTGGTCTGTATCATACTTAATCGAATTTACATTTTTCTCAAAAAATGGTAAGCATCGAAATTCTTTCGGTATTTCTATTACTCGCTCCATCCTTTATTTCTCCTTCATTCGCTTGTTTCCTTCACGACATACTTCTAGCAATCGACACTCTTCACATTGTGGCCGCTGCGCTTTACAATGATAACGTCCAAAGAAAATCATACGATGATGCGTAACTCCCCACTCTTCCATCGGAACTTTCTTCATTAACGTTTTTTCCACTTCTAACACTGAGTCTTTCCATCTACAAATTGCTAATCGTTTACTTACTCGTTCTACATGTGTATCAACCGCAATCGCCGGAATTCCAAATGCTACTGATACTACAACGTTTGCTGTCTTTCTTCCTACACCTGGTAATTTCGTAAGCTCGTCTCGATCTTTTGGCACTTCTCCGTTGTAATCATCTAATAACATTCGGCATAACTTTTGAATATTTTTCGCTTTATTTCTATACAATCCAATAGAGCGTATATCTTGTTGTAATTCTTCTAGTGAAACACTTAAATAGTCTTCTGGTGTTTTATATTTTTGAAATAAATTTTTCGTCACTTTATTTACAAGTACATCTGTACATTGTGCAGATAATGCCACCGCAATTACAAGTTCAAACGGATTATCATGAATTAATTCACAATGTGCTTCTGGATACATATCCGCCATTGTGTCTAAACAATAACGAATTTGCGTTTTGTTAAGCATATTTGTCCCCCTACATTACTGCTCCAACCAATTATAAAAAGGTACTTTCCCAGTAAATTTCGTCTCTTGTTTTGTTGTTTGTTGCGTTCGTTGCTGATTCGCTCTAAATTTCCGGCCTTGATTTTGAGCTTGATCTACTGTTTTAATACCGTTCTTTTTCCACTCAAATAAAATACGATCAATATATCGGAAATTCAACTTACCACTCATCACAGCTTCCCTTAGGGCCGCTTGAATTAAATTTGGATGATGTTGATCTTGATCTTCCCACATCCCTAGTGTTTCACATTCAAATGGCGAAAGTGGTCTCCCGAATTCTTTTTCAAATACTGTATATAAATTTACTTGCAGTTGTTGTTTTTCTTTTTGCTCTTCCTCTATTGATTCATCCATTAAGAAATGCAATATTTTTTCCCATAACGGTTGTAAAGAATAACTTTCACACATCATCGCTTCTGATCTTTGTCCACCTTCTAGTGATAAAAAACCTTTTTGAATCAACACTTGAATTACTTCCATACATTTCATTTCTGTTATCGTCATCCGTTCTGAAATCTCTGAAGGAGTCGGAAACGAATTACCCGATTCTAAAAATGTGTGCACATGAAGTACAACCATAAATTCCGTTTCATTTAACCCTAATTTTTTATAATGCATCATAAGCAATTTTGGAATTGCAATGCTTCCCTGCTCAAACCACTGTAACATCATTTTCTTTTTCATCACCAAACACCTCGCTCTCTAGTATAACACACCTTTCGCTATTTCTTTTTGCCACAATTCGTCAAAAAAACCTCCCTATTATGTAGGGAGGTTTTTTGTATTACACGAATGAAACATAAAATTAAGCTTTTACTTTACTGTTCATAAACGTATGAATGCGTTCTAATGCTTTCTCTACTTGCTCAAGAGATGTCGCATATGATAAACGAACGTTATTTGGAGCTCCAAATCCTGTACCTGGTACAAGAGCAACTTTTTCCTCTTCTAATAAAGCTTTCGCCCACGCATCAACTGTGTCGTATCCAGATAACGCTACAGCTTCTTTTACGTTAGGGAATAAGTAAAATGCACCTTGTGGTTTAATACAAGTGAATCCAGGAATTTGAATTAATTTATCATAAATAATGTTTAATCTCTCTTCAAATGCTTGACGCATTGTTTCTACAGGTTGTTGTGAGCCTGCATATGCTGCAATTGCGCCATATTGAGCGATTGAAGTAGGGTTTGACGTACTATGACTCGCTAAATTCGTCATTGCTTTGATAAGCTGCTTATTTCCCGCTGCATATCCAATGCGCCATCCTGTCATCGAATGAGATTTAGATACACCATTAATAATAAGTGTTTGTTCCTTTAATGCATTAGAAAGCTGGGCAATTGAAGTATATTCTGCACCACCATAAATTAATTTCTCATAAATTTCATCAGAAACGATTAAAATATCATGTTCTAAACATACTTCTCCAAGCTGTTGTAATTCTTCTTTGCTGTAAATCATTCCTGTTGGATTGCTCGGTGAATTAATAATAACTGCTTTCGTTTTCTCTGTAATTGCCTCACGCAGCTGCTTTGCTGTAATTTTGTACTCATTGTCTTCTAAACCTTCTACATAAACCGGATTACCACCAGCAAGCTTTACTTGCTCAGGATAACTTACCCAATAAGGAGTTGGGATGATAACTTCATCTCCTTCATCAAGTAGCACTTGGAATAATGTATATAACGCATGCTTTGCACCATTACATACAATAATTTCAGACGGATCATACGCAATACCTTGATCGCGTGTAAATTTCTTCACAATTTCTTGCTTTAACGCTTGCAAACCACCTGTTGGTGTATACTTCGTATGTCCTTCTAACATCGCTTTATGCGCAGCTTCCATAATATGCTCTGGTGTATTAAAGTCAGGTTCTCCTGCCCCTAATGCAATTACATCATGACCTTCTGCTTTTAGTGCTTGTGCCTTTGCTGTAATTTCTAAAGTTGAAGACGGTGTTAAAGCAGCTACTCGCTTTGCTAATTTCATTTGTAGTTCCCCCTACATCTATTTTTCAATGCTATATCGTCGTAAAAACTGACCATCTTTAAATGCAAGATAGTAATAACTATAACGATTTTCATCATCAATATATGTAACTTCCCATAATGGTATATTGTTTTCAAAGCCTAATTTTACTTTTAAAATTTCTTTCGGCTTATTTTTTGATTCTTTATTTTCATCGCCGATTTGTTCAACCGTTCTTTGTACAGCTTCTTTTTCAGAAATACCCTCACTCTTTTTTCTTACTACAGTATCCCCTTTTTTCTCAGGTACCCAAACGATTAGTTGTTCTCCTTTTTCATCTGTACCTTGTACGACGGTATATGAAGATTCTCCATTAAAGTAATCAATAGATTTTACTTTTGTAAGCTTTGCTTTTTCTTTAGCAATTTCTATAGATTTTTCCTCTTTTGGAATTTTCTTCCCCATTGCTTTATTATAAACATATGCCCCATATATTCCGCTAGCAACGATAACGATAATGATTGTAAAGATCCACTTTTTCATTGTATCACTACGTTCTGTAAATCGTAAATACAGCTGTTTCTTTATCTTTTTCGTCTAATGCTAGTCCGAACATGAGGTCCTGCTCTTTTAACGTACGATTCAAACTATCAACAATTTTATACAAATCAGACGAATATTTAATACGCGTCGTTGATAGTACTTCGATTTTCTTCTCCATGAAAAAACTCCTCCGTTACACAAAAATTTCTAATTATAGAAGAACGCAATGCGGTTACAATAAGAGTACATTCTTTACAACCCCTGCTTCATCACCCATCTATTATAGCAGGACATGTACAGCAAAAAAAGGTTTCAAGTCGAAAACCAATACATTTTGTATACAAGAAGTAAGAAAAATAAAATTCCTCCTACCCACATTTTTTACGCCTGAAGTTTATATATACTTCAGGCGTATTTTTCTTCCAATTTTATTCATTCGACGGTCCTTCTAATTGCACTAATAATTCTTCTAACGTTCCCTCATAAAGAGGTACATTAGGAATCGATTGTAAAAATCGTTTTCCATAGGAAGAATTCGTCAATCGACGGTCTAATACTACTACCGTCCCCGTATCTGTATTCGTTCGAATTAAACGACCAAATCCTTGTTTGAAACGTAATATTGCTTGTGGTAGCGCTAATTTAGCGAACACATCTTCACCTTGATTTTTTAGCCATTCACCTTTTGCTTCCATCATTGGTTGATGAGGAGGTGTAAACGGTAGGCGAACAATAACAAGGCAACTTAAGGCATCTCCAGGAATGTCAATCCCTTCCCAAAAACTACTCGTTCCTAACAAAATCGACTTACCAAACTCTTGAAACTTTCGAATTAAGCGACTTCGACTTCTATTATTCACACTTTGTGTTAATAATACATAGCCTTCTAATTCATCATCAGTTTTCAAATTCGCATACACATCTTTCAACATTTCATACGAAGTGAATAAAACGAGCATTCTCCCTTTTGTAGCTTTCGCTATCTTTGCAATATGTTTCGATACAGATTCAATATATTCTTCATTACTTACTTGCTTAATAAAAGGTACATCTGTTGGCACCATCAGTTTCATTTGTTCGTCATAATGAAATGGCGACGGAACCTTTACAGTATTTGGAGCAAAATCATGTAGACCGAGCTCCTCTTTTATATAATCGAACGTATCGTTAACTGTTAATGTTGCAGATGTGAAAATAACACTCTTTTTTTCTGTTAAAAATTCATCAGCAAATCTTTCACCAATATGAACAGGCTGTGCATATAAAACCGTTGAATGAATCGTCCCTTTCGTTTCCGTCTCCATCCAAGTTACATATGAATTCTTTTCTAATATGAGTATTTGTAATGAGTTTGCCATCTTTCTTAGCAACTCGATTAAATGCATAAATTCACCTGTAACAACATGCATCTCCCACTCTAATTTACTCTGCAATATATCCACTTGTTTCTCGAGGTTATTCACTAATCTTCTTAATTCATATACAAAGCGGTTTGTTAATTCAACAATACTATCCCACAACTTCCCTTGCTCTATTTCAGTGTTATATCGATAAATGAGCGGCATATTGTTTGTTCCTTGTTCTTGCTTTGTTTGTTTAAATATAAAAGTGCGTAACATTTGGAATAGTTCATCCGCATCAAATTTAAGTTCCTTCAAACTATGACTTATCATACGGAAAGTAGAACGAGATGCTTGCTCTGATTTTTTCACCATTTTATATACTTTAGAAAGCACATCGTCTGTTTCTAGTGTACCAAGTCGAGATAAAACCAATTGAAAATACATACAGGAGAACTGTTCACCTAATGTTCTACTCGCAGCTTCTTCAATATGATGAGCTTCATCAAAAATAATATGTTCACATGAAGCAAACAATGGTTCTTCACTTGAAAAATCTTGGAATAATAACGCATGATTTGTAATCACGATGTCTGCAAATAACGCTTTATTCTTTGCTCGCTGGTAAAAACAGCGACTAAACCAATTACTTTGTATCCCGCCTGGACTATATGCATCACTACAAATACGATTCCAAAGCAACTTTCCACCCTCTGGAATGTTTAATTCATCACGATCGCCCGTTTCCGTTTGTAATAGCCAAACTAAAATTTTTGCTTTCGTAAGTGCCATATCATAATTTTTCTCTTCCTCTTGTAAAGCATACTCAAATTTATGTAAACAAAGATAATGCTTTCTACCTTTTAGAAGGGCTACTTCAAATGAAAATGGCATTATTTTTTGCAATAGTGGAATTTCTTTTTCAAGTATTTGTTGCTGGAGTTGTACTGTTTGTGTACTGATAACAACAGGCTGTTCTTTTTTCTTTGCAAAATAAAGACTAGGTAGTAAATAAGCAAGAGTCTTTCCTGTTCCTGTTCCTGCTTCAATAAGAGAAAAACGAGAATCTCTTAACGCCGTATATATTTCTCTCATCATTACTTGTTGGCTTTCTCTTCTTTCAAACTGTGGCATATGTAATTCTAGTTTATCCATCGTTTTATTCAAGAAAGCATCGAATTTCGATGAACAGGCTTCTCCAAGACTTAAAGAATAATTCCGCTTTTTTAATGCAATATTTCGGTGTATTTCATATTCTGTCAGCTCTTCTTTACCGCTCATTACTTTCTTTAAAATATTTTCAGAAAGTATATCAGCTATATCACTTTGGAAAACATCACTTAATTCATACAGCGATTGCAATGTAACAAGTGGTAATTTTTCAATTTCATTTAAAAATTGTAAAAACAACTCTGCTGTTGCAAGAGCATCGCTATCCGCACGATGTGGTTGATCATGTTCTAGTTCGTGCTTTTTAGCTAAATCACGTAATTTATAACTATCAGCTGCTGGCAAAAGAATTTGCGCCAATTCAACTGTATCGATTTTAGGGCAATGTATTTCTGTGTATCCTGCCTGCCTCAATTCTTCATTTAAAAAATTCCAATCAAAGTGAACATTATGTGCAACGAAAGCCGCACCTTGTAATAGCTCAACAATCATCGGGGCTACATCTTGAAATAACGGAGCTTGTTTTACAAGACTTTCATCGATTCCTGTTAATTCTGTAATAAATACGGGAATCTCTCTCTTTGGATTCACAAAAGATGAAAAAATCTCCAATATTTCTCCATCTTCTACTACAACAGCTGCAATTTGGGTAATTTTATCTTTCCCGTCTTTCCAGGAGTTCCCTGTCGTCTCTAAATCAACAACGACATAACGCTTACTCATATATGTAACACCTCAATTTCTTACCTTTCAAACAACAATAATTCATATAATGTTACTATACCACGTTTTATCTCATCTTAATGAAAAGATGCAGAAAAAAGCTATCCCTAAAATAGAGATAGCTTTCCTCATTTATCCCGCTATTTGCCGGGCAACCCGATTGGCTAGGGCTAATAATCAGTGGGTGATAACCCCTCCCTACTGATTAAAGTTTCACTTTATAAAATTGTACCAGCCTTTTCGGCACCTAACATTTCAATAATTTGGTTTTGATCGTCTAACACTGCAATTTTAGGCTCTTGTTTATGAATTTCTTCCTCCGTAACTAGACCGTAACAAATAATAATTACTTTATCTCCCGGTTGTACAAGCCTTGCTGCTGCACCATTTAAGCAAACGACACCACTACCACGTTCACCTTTAATAACGTACGTCTCTAAACGAGCTCCATTATTATTATTTACAATTTGAACCTTTTCGTTTTCTACAATGTTTACTGCATCCATTAAATCTTCATCAATTGTAATACTACCTACATAATTTAAATTCGCTTCCGTTACAGTTGCACGATGTAACTTCGCTCTCATCATTGTGCGAAACATAGATGCTCCCCCTTATTTAACCGTTAATGTTATATTGTCAATTAACCTTACATTTTCAAACTTAACTGCAATAGCTAAAATAATTCTTCCTTCAATTTCCTCTACTACTGTCAATGATGGATATGCATATACATCAGCATAATCAACAGTACCTTTCGTATACTTTTCAATATGTTCCTTCACAAGTTTCGTAATGATTTTTGGATTGCGTTCCCCTGCTTCAACTTGTTCTTTCGCTATACATAGACTGCGATATAACTGAGGAGCCTCTTCACGTTCTTCTTGTGATAAATATACGTTACGAGAACTTTTCGCTAATCCATCTTCTTCTCTTACAATATCAACTGGTATGATTGTAACTGGAATATTGAAATCAGCGACAAACCCTTCAATAACAGCAACTTGTTGAGCATCTTTCATACCGAAATAAGCACGATTTGGCATTACAATATTAAATAGCTTCATAAGCACGGTCGCAACTCCTGCAAAATGACCAGGTCTTTGTTGACCACATAATACGTCAGTACGTTTCACAACCTCTACTGTTGTCGTTTGTTCTACAGGGTACATTTCTTCTACACTCGGATAAAATAAATAATCTACACCATTCTCTTTTGCTACACTTTCATCTCTATCAATATCTCGAGGGTATCGATCTAAATCTTCATTCGGCCCAAACTGTAGTGGGTTTACAAACACACTCAAAACTACAATTTCATTTTCTTCTCTAGCCTTTCGTAACAACGTAGCATGCCCTTCATGTAAATAACCCATCGTTGGGACAAAACCAATACTCTTTCCACTTGTACGAAGTTCGCTCATAATTTGCTGCATCTCTTGCACTGTAGTTATGATATTCATTATTGTTTTCCTCCGTATAACGCTAAGCATTCTTCCTCTTTCATTGTGAACGAATGTTTTCCTTCAGGAAATTGTCCTGTCTTTACTTCAGCAACATATTGAGAAATTCCACGTACAATTTCTTCTTGAACAGACGTATACTGTTTTACGAATTTAGGAACCCGATTTACGCCATATGAGATAAGATCATGGTATACAAGAACTTGCCCATCTACTTTCTGTCCTGCTCCAATGCCGATTGTAGGAATTGTTAATTGTTCTGAAATAATTTCTGCTAACTGCATTGGCACACATTCTAATACAAGCGCTATCGCACCAGCTTTCTCACATTTTTTTGCGTCTTCTATTAATTTTTTTGCACTTTCAGCATCTTTTCCTTGTACTTTATACCCACCCAATACCCCTACAGATTGAGGAGTTAAACCTAAATGCGCTACAACAGGAATTCCTGCGTTCGTCAAATATTGAATTGTTGATATTACTTCTCCAGCACCTTCTACTTTCAGTGCATGTGCCCCACTCTCTTGAACGATGCGGCGGGCATTCACCATCGTTTCTTGTAATGATACGTGATAAGACATAAACGGCATATCAGTTACAATAAATGTCTCTTTCGCTCCGCGACGTACAGCTTTCGTATGATGAATCATATCCTCTACTGTTACAGGTACTGTTGAGTCGTATCCAAGTACAACCATCCCTAGAGAATCTCCAACTAAAATCATATCGACTTCAGCTTCCTCTGCTAATTTAGCAGAAGGATAATCATACGCCGTTAGCATTGTAATCGGCTCACCTTGCTCTTTCATTTTCAAAAAATCTGTTTTTGTTTTCAAAAACTACTCCTCCTTTATACAGGAGAGAGGAGATGGCCGAAATCATATAAAAAAAACCCTCTGGCCATAAAAGGGCAGAAGGGTTGTGTGTTCGTCGGCATTATTCATCCCTCTGTCCCAGTCCGTTATTGGATCAAGGCAGAATCCAAGTTATTATTTTTCATACTGCTTCGAATTATGGTGCAGTTCACTCTGATACTGCCCATACTCGAACTAATTATAGCAAACTACAAAAAGAAATTACTACATTTTTTTGAAAAAATAATTTTTATTCCCATTACGGTATGTGAAATTTATTATACGGATATATACAATAAAGTTTTTTTATAAAGACTTCCATCATAGAAATATACATACTCTTTTCAATGCACTCTTACAAATTCCAAGTTAATTTCTTCTGTAATCATTTTAAATGTATTGTATAACTCTTGAACTAATGATGCAGGTTAATTGAGGAAAAGTACTAGCAAAGGAGATTTGCAAATGTTTATGAGCAAGTGGTTATTTCGGTTCATCAGTTTCCTTGTAATGATTGTATGGTGGATGACTTTAGGCTCCTTCCATGTATTTGCCTCAGCTAACGTCGTAACACAGCCTATTGATTCACCAAAAGTAATGGAAGTCGAGCTGGGTGATGATTATTTTAAGCCGAATGTCATCACAATTCCGATTGAAGGAACAACATTGCTATTGAAAAATAAAGGTAAGAACGAGCACACCTTTACAGTGAAAAAACTCGGAATTGACGTTATAGTTGAGTCAGGAAAAGAAAAAAACATTACCGTAAAACCTGCAAACACTGGTACATATGAATTAATATGTCGATACCACCTTCTTAAAGGCATGGAGGGAAAAGTAATAGTTAAGTGATGAGCAAAGCTAATCACGCGCTACTTTACATACAACTTAGATTGTAATTTTTTTGTCATCTTACAAAACCATTTAAAAATATTGAAATAAAAAAGAAGTTCCAAAAGAGGAACTTCTTTTACTTAATTTCGATATCCGCAGAATGAATGTGATGTACTTTCCCTTCATGATCCTCAAGAAGCAACACACCCTCTTCTGTAATCCCTTTTGCCAGCCCTGTAATCGCTTGTCTCATCGTTCGAGCTGTAATTTCTTTCCCGATGCTCACAGCGTAGCTTTCCCAAAGAATTTTAATTACAGAGAAACCATTTTGCAAATACTCTTCATACAGTTTTTCTAGTTGGAAAAAGATTTGTTGCATAAGCTCTGCACGAACAATTGGCTTACCAGATTCAATCGCTAAAGAAGTAGCAATATGCTGAATTTCTTCATCGAAATGTTCTTGCTTTTGATTCGCATTAATACCAATGCCCATAATGACAGCATTAATTTTATCAGGATCCGCTTGCATTTCTGTTAATATACCTACAGCCTTTTTACCTTGAATTAAAATATCATTCGGCCATTTTATCCCTACATTTAAACCCGTACACTTTTCAATTGCTTGTGCAACACTAACAGCCGCTAACAAGGTAAGCTGCGGGGCATGATGAACTGGAATCGATGGGCGCAGAATAATACTCATCCAAATTCCTGTTCCTTTTGGCGAATGCCACTTTCTGCTTAAACGGCCTCTTCCGGCCGTTTGCTCTTCTGCTACAACAATGGTTCCTTCTTCTGCACCTTCATAAGCAAGTTTTGCCGCAATATGTTGCGTAGATTCAACGGTTTCTTCAAAATACACAGTTCTACCAATTCGCTTCGTTTGTAGCCCTAACTGAATTTCATTAGCAGTTACTTTGTCTGGCTTACTTGCAATACGATAGCCTAATCGACGCACAGCTTCAAGTTCATATCCCTCATTCCGAAGGTCCTCCATATGTTTCCACACAGCGGTTCTTGAACAACCAAGTTTATCACTAATCGTTTGGCCAGATACAAACTCGCCATCCGCTTCTGAAAAAACTTGTAACAACTGCTTTCTTATAGTAGATTGCATTCTTGCAGCCACTCCCTTATACACTCTTTCTCATTCACTACATTCCCTTGTACGATTGCTTCTTCAATTTTTTGAAGCATTTCAGCAACCCACGGACCAGGCTTTTTATTTGCCCAGTTTAATAAATCATTCCCAGTCACATTCATTTCTTGTCGACTCTTAATTGGCAATGCTTCAAACAACGTTCGTACTTGTTTGACAGATGTATTATCATAGCATTCAATCATCGCTTCATATACTCTCTCTGCCATTTCAGCAATATGAATTCCCGTTTTATAAAGAAGAACTGTATCCCAACCCTTCTCCTTTCTCGTACGGATTGTTAATAAAACTGCGACGATATCTTTTATTTTTTTATTCGAAAACTTCCATTGACGTAAAAAGACAGATGGATGCTCTTCTCCGATGCAATATAAGAAAAATGCCCATGCCTCAATATCAGTTTTAAAGGAATCCCATTTAAATTCCGTAGCTTTTAACAGTCTCTCTTCTGACATTTGTAAATATGGCAAATGAGAAAACAGCTTTGTCTCTACTAACTCTTTGAGACCCTTCACACAATATGTACCAGTCAACAATTTCTCAAACTCCACTGTGATTCGCTCAATTGCTATATGTTCTAGTAGATGCCCATACGTTTCTATCGCTTGCTTCGTTTTCATTTCTAAAGAAAATCCTAACGTACTTACAAATCGGATACCACGCATCATTCGCAGAGCATCTTCTTGAAAACGATCAGCCGCATTTCCAACTGTTACAATTTCTCTCTTTTGAATCGCTTCTTGCCCAGCAAATAAATCAACCATTTCGCCTGCTTCTGTCATAGCGATCGCATTCATTGTGAAATCACGACGTTTTAAGTCCTCTTCTAATGAACGAACAAATTGAACACTACTAGGTCTTCGAAAATCTTCATATTCGCTTTCTGTTCGAAAAGTGGTTATCTCGTAGGGCTCACCATTTTCTACAACAATTACAGTTCCATGTTCGAGACCAACAGGAACATGCCGTGGGAATATTCCCATCACTTCTTCTGGTAAAGCAGATGTCGCAATATCAATATCTCCAATCGGCCTATTGATAATAAGGTCTCGTACGCTCCCGCCAACAAAGTAAGCCTCATGCCCTTGTTGTTTCAATGTATCAATAATAGAACTAGCTTTTTTAAATCTTTCCATTTTTGTCATTCCTTAGCACATCATAGTAAATCGCTTCATATTGTGAGACGATTTTTTCTGAGCGGAATTGCTCGTAAACACTTTCTCTTGCTCGTTCTCCCATATTACAGTGAAGTTCTTCATCCTTTAATAGCTGAATCGCTTGATTCGCCACTTCTGTTGTATCCCCGACTTCACATAAGTATCCTGTTTCACCTTGTTGAATGACTTCTGGAATACCTCCAACCCTTGTTCCAATACAAGGTACACCACACGCCATCGCCTCTAATAATACAAGACCGAAACTTTCTTTCTCTGATAGAAGTAACATTAAATCACTCATTGCAAGAAGCTCTGCAACATTATCTTGCTTCCCTAGGAATAAGACGCGATCTTCAATATGTAAACTCTTCACTAACTGTAAAATCGTACAAAATTCTGGTCCATCACCAACAAGAAGCAACTTCGCATCTACTTCTTTCACAATTTTAGCAAATGCCTGAACAACATCCTGTACACGTTTCACTTTACGGAAATTTGAAATATGAATTAGTATTTTTTCACTTTCACGTATACCGTATTCTTTTTTTAATTGAGACATATCACGCTTGAAATATACACGTTCGTCTATAAAATTATATACCGTTTGAATTTCCTTATTTGGTTTTACAACCTCATGCGTTTCATCAATTAATGAATGTGAGACAGCAGTAACAACATCAGACTGCTCAATACCAAAACGAATTAAATTATTTAACGAAGGGTCGGAACCTAACACAGTAATATCTGTTCCATGCAAGGTTGTAACGATTTTAATACGTTCTCCAATCATTTGTTTTGCTAAATAAGCGCAAATTGCATGTGGTATTGCGTAATGCACATGTAAAATATCGAGCTTTTCTCTTTGTGCGACCTCTGCCATTTTACTCGCTAACGCTAAATCGTATGGTGGATATTGAAATACAGAATATTGATTCACCGTCACTTCATGAAAATAAATGTTTGGATATACTTTATTTAATCGGAATGGTAAACCGGATGTAATAAAGTGAATTTCATGCCCGCGTTCAGCCAATTGCTTTCCTAATTCTGTTCCAACAACTCCAGAACCACCTACAGAAGGATAACATGTAATACCTATTTTTAATTTCATTTACATCCCCCTATTAAATCAGCATGTAATAAAATCGGTTTTTTACTCATAAACCCTTCGGCATACAAGACTCCAACTTCTTTCCCAAACATCTTCTCACGAGCGACCACAGTTTCAACGTATCCTTCTGTTAATGGCGTCTTAACACCGTCACTCCCTGTTGAAAACTGACTTTCATACGCTTCTAATACTTCCACTTTTTGTGATAGGTACTCACTAATATCTATACAAAAATTCGGTTTATGAAAACCATTAATCATATAATTATAAAAAGACTCCACACGATGCGGTGGAAGTTCTGGCATATATTTACGAATCCCTGCTGAAAAAATAGCCTCTTCCACAAGCTTTGCACAATTAGCATGGTCTGGATGACGATCTTCATAATACGGCGCAAAAACTAGTTTTGGTTTATATGTACGGATTACCTTTACAATTTCACGTATATATTCTTCTTTCATATACAAACCACGGTCTGGCATCGCTAAATTCAGTCTCGTTTTTACTCCCATTATACGAGCTGCGACCTTTGCTTCTTCTTTTCTCAACTCTATCGTTCCATTAGAAGAAAGATCAGCCTCTGTTAAATCACAAATACCTACTTCATATCCTTGCTTCGTATATTTAGCAATGGTACCAGCCATGCCGATTTCAACATCATCGGCATGAGCACCAAACGCTAATATATGTAATCCACTCATAATTGTTCCCCTCATTTTCTAAACTTGCGGTAATCTAAATCTCCTCGTTCTAATGCATGCATTAACATTTCAGCACTTGCCATATTCGTTGCAAGTGGAATCGCATATACATCACATAAACGAAGTAATGCATTTACATCTGGCTCATGCGGCTGAGCAGTTAGTGGATCTCGGAAGAAAATCACCATATCCATATCGTTTTTTGCAATCATGGCACCGATTTCTTGATCGCCACCAAGAGGCCCCGACTGATATCTTGTTACAACTAAGCCAGTTGCCTCCATAATACGAAGTCCTGTCGTTCCTGTTGCAAATAATTCATGTTGTTCAAAAATTGGTTTATATGCGTACGCAAATGAAACCATGTCATTTTTCTTTTTGTCATGTGCGATTAAGGCAATTTTCATCCGTTTTCTCCCCTTTAGTCGATAATATTTTCTAAACCGTACACAAGATGATCTAGGTTCATTACTGTCTCAATTGATAGTTTTACACCTGACATAAATGATGCACGATTGAATGAATCATGACGAACCGTTAACATTTGTCCGTCTCCACCAAACATTACTTCTTGGTGTGCAATAAGTCCTGGTAAACGCACGCTATGAATGTGAATACCGTCTACATTTGCACCACGAGCACCTTCTAGTTGCTCTACTTCGTTTGGATGACCTTGCTGCTTTGATTCACGGTTTTGACGAATTAATTCTACCGTTTTTACTGCTGTACCAGATGGTGCATCTAATTTTTGATCATGATGCAATTCAATTACTTCAACATCTTGGAAGTACTTCGCTGCCATTTGTGAGAATTTCATCATAAGAACTGCACCAATCGCAAAGTTTGGAGCGATAATTGTTCCTACTGCCTTTTCTTTTGCATTCTCTGTTAATTGCTTTAGTTCTTCTTCTGTAAATCCAGTTGTACCAATAACAGAACGAAGTCCACGCTCAACTGCAAGTGTAACGTGTTGTTTCCCAACTTCTGGCGTTGTTAAATCTAACAACACATCTGCTTCTACTTCATCTAAACAAGTATGTAAATCTGCGTAAATTGGCGCATGTAACGCTGGCATGCCAGGTAAATCAGAGATTTTCTCTCCACCATGCTTATAATCCACTGCTGCTACTAAATTAAAATGTTCCGTTCTTTCCATAAGAAGGACTGCTTCATGCCCCATACGTCCTCTTGGTCCAGCGATAATTACCTTAATTTCTTTCATTATTCTTTCTCTCCCTCATCAATACGTGTCCAACGGTCTTTATCACGTGTATTAAACTTGTTCATTACAATGTTATGTGCTGTTTCTAGATTAATATTTAAACTATTTGCCATACAAATCATAACAAATAATACATCTCCAAGCTCTTCTTCAATACTTCGCTCTTTTTCAGTTGTTTTCTTCGGTTTCTCACCATAATAATGATTTATCTCTCTCGCAAGCTCCCCCATCTCTTCCGTTAAACGAGCCATCATTGCAAGTGGACTGAAATAACCTTCTTTAAACTGACCAATATATGCGTCTACCTCTTTCTGCATATCTTTCATCGTTTTTGCTTCCATACAATTCACCTCTACTCCTTCCTCTTTCATGTTAGCCAATTCATCGCGATTTGACAAATATTATTCTCTCCTCTCACTATTTACGTCTCTTTTTGGGATAGACTATAATAAAGTGAAACTTTCTTTTGCGCTTTTTGCAAAAGATTAGCCCGAACCAATCGGGCTCTTACGGCTGGTTTTGCCTTTCTTCTTTGCTTTACACTCTACCAGCCGTTAGAGCGGGGTAAAGTGTAACTTCTTTTGCTTATTTTTCGCAAAAGATTAGTCCGAACTAATCAAGTTCTTACAACTTTCACTATTCTCACCAACAACTAGAAATAACTTATCATTATGTTTTACCGTTTCAGCGGAGCAATGCAATCTACATAATTAGGGGGATTTCTATATGACAGCAAATTTGAAGATTCGAAATATCATTTTCATTTTAATCGGTTCCGCTATTTTTTCTTTTGGTATTGTGAATATCAATATCGAAAATCATCTTGCAGAGGGTGGATTTACTGGTATTACGCTATTATTGTATTTTCTATTTTCGTTTGACCCTTCTTATACAAACTTAATTTTAAATATCCCTATATTTTTCATTGGCTGGAAGTTACTCGGAAGAACGACATTTTTATACACATTAATCGGCACTTTTAGCGTATCTTTATTTCTATGGATTTTTCAGCGTTATGAAGTTCTCAACTTACATTTAAACTTGCAAAATGACATGACACTCGCTGCTTTATTTGCTGGGGCATTTATTGGTATCGGACTTGGAATTATATTTAAATATGGTGGGACTACTGGCGGTGTAGATATTATCGCAAGGTTAGCCCATAAATATGTTGGCTGGAGTATGGGTAAAACGATGTTTATGTTTGATGCTGTCGTTATCATCGTATCTATTCTTACCTATTTATCATATCGCGAAGGTATGTATACGTTAGTTGCTGTTTTTATCGGGGCTAAAGTCATTGATTTCATGCAAGAAGGTGCCTATGCTGCTAAAGGAGCAACTATTATTTCTGAGAAAAACGATGAAATTGCAGCAAAAATTTTATCTGAAATGGAACGCGGCGCAACTTTCTTAAAAGCTGTCGGATCCTATACGAAAGTAGAACGTAATGTACTATATTGCGTTGTTGCTAAAAACGAGATCGTGAAATTAAAAAACATCATTACTGCCGTAGACCCTCACGCATTTGTCGCTGTAAGTGATGTACACGATGTAGTTGGCGAAGGGTTTACATTAGATGAAAATAAAAATCCGTTACATAACTAAATTCAACTAGAAAAGCTTTTATGCTTTTCTAGTTTTTTTATCCCACTATTTCTGGCCAGTTAAACTCCGTTAGTGTGAACTAATAATCAATGGGGAATGAATAAAAAAACAATGATTAAAGTTTCACTTTAGTACATAACTTTTAAGTTTCTCCAAATCTTCATAAATGAGCTCCAATAAACTTCGATTATAAAAAATGGAAGCTGGATGAAAAGTCGGGAAAATATAATATTCTTTTTCAGTCCATATAAACTCTGTACCACTACTATCTTTCAATCGTTGCACAGGTTGTTTTAACAATTTCCCATGGACATCTGTAATTTTATTATTTTTACCAATTAATCGCTGCAATGCAATATTACCAAGAGTGACAATAATGGATGGCTCGATATGCTCCAGCTCATAATCTAACAAAGGAGCATGAGCAAATATTTCTCCTTGATTTGGCGTTCTATTATACTTTTTCTGTATGATTTCGCCATTTCGTTCTCTCTTCTCTCTCCATTTATAAGGCCTGCTCCGAACAGCACTTGTAATATATACTTCTTCTCTTGTGACATAAATATGTTCTAAAAACTCCATTAAATGTTTTCCCGCTCTTCCGCTAAACGGAATACCATTATGAATTTCGGTTTCACCAGGTGCTTCTCCAACGAGCATAAATTTAGGATTTTCAGGACCTTGTCCACTTAAAAAACCTTCTAACTGATAAGAAGCACTACGCTCTTTCACTTGTTTGATTAAATGATCTGGATACTCCATCACCTCTACCTGCTTTCATTATATGCTACTTATATATCAGGAATTTCTTACAACTTTTCTTTTATTCTATCCATTTATTTCAAATAATAAAAAAAGACTATCAAAATTGATAGTCTTTAATCGTCGCTACGCTGCATACCAGTATACATTAATACGAGACGTAATAATTCAAATACCGCTACAGCTGCAGCTGCTACATATGTTAATGCTGCCGCATTTAATACTTTACGAGCTTGGCCATATTCATCTGTTGATACGATACCTAACGCTTCAATTTGTTGCATCGCACGCTTTGAAGCATCAAACTCAACTGGTAATGTTACAAGTTGGAAAAGAACACCTGCTGCCATTAAAATAATCCCTAATAACAATAGTTTTGACATTGTCGCAAATATACCAATCATAATAAATACCCATGATATATTCGATCCAAAATTTGCTACAGGAACTAACGAATGACGAACACGCATAAATTTATAGTCTTTTGCATCTTGAATTGCGTGCCCTACTTCGTGAGCTGCAACTGCTGTACCAGCAACTGAATGACCGTAATAGTTATCTGTTGATAATCGAACTGTTTTAGCAGTTGGATCATAATGGTCTGATAAATGACCTGGTGTTTCTTCTACAGCTACGTTGTATAATCCATTTTCATCTAAAATTTTTCGAGCCACTTCTGCTCCTGTCATACCTGATGTTGAATAAACTTGTGAATACTTGCTATAAGCACTACGTACTTTAGACTGTGCGTACAACGGTATGATCATTATGATCGCGAAGTAAATTAAATAAAACATCATGAACCTCCATTGAAGTTTTAATTATAGTACTTCTCATTCTATTTTCTTCTGCCACCATTGTCAATGAGTAAACCTTACAATCTGCATCTTTATTTATCCTGATATTTGCGGACAATAAGACTCCCACCTAAAATTTAGAAGTTAGGTGGGCGGTTCACTATCAATTGATGCAGGCTAATAATCAGTATGGGATGCCCCACACTGATTAAAGTTTCACTTTATTGCATTATCTATTTTTAGAATGTACATTACTTTTTCTTTTATCTCTCTCCCCTTTATATTTTCTCCACCCAACATAAGTTAATGTGAATAAAATAAGTCCTCCAGTAATTGTCATAAACCAAATGAGAGAAGGTGCAATTTCATCCTTTTTTACTGTATGAAATATCTTTTGCAAATCCCCTTTAATGATTCCTAGTTGCATTTGACCACCTTTCGTTTTTAACATAACGTTACGAAATTCATCTAAATAAGATAAATGAGCATTTACACGTTGCACTTCGTTTTCCGGAAGAGCAATCATTAAACTTGGATAAATAATATTAAATTCATGTAAAAATGTATTTAACGTTTGTTGAAATTGCCCAACATCTTCTTTTTCCATCGCTTTTTCCATTTGAGAAAAGGCACCCATTATTTTTCCTTCTCTTTCCATCCAAAGCGGTTGATATTTTGATACTTGCGCATCAACTGCAAGCTGTAATGCTAACACGTTATCAATTTTAATTTGCTTACCTATACCTTCTTCTGAAAGAGATTGTTTTGCATTATCATAAGCTAAAGAAATAACTCTGAATTGATCTGGCGTTACTTCTTTCTTTTTTTCATTTCCTGCTGTTATAAACTGCTCAGAGAAACGCTGCAATACTTGTACTGCTTTTTCATCTTCATTACGCTTCACTAATTGTAACGAGTCGTCTAACAATCCTGTTAACTCACTCCACTCTTCAGCATATATACGTAATGGAAACATTATAATTAGAAATGCTATCAATCCAATTAATGTTCTCTTCATCCCGGTCCCCCCTATAACTACTAGTACAAAATATGTGAATTGGGACAAGAATAGAACAGAACTAGATTGAAAAATATATTATCGTTGTAAAAACAAAAAAATTCTCTTTAAGCAGAGAATTTTTTGTTTGAAGCTCTTTTCTTTTTTCCGAAATATCTATACAAGCTATAACAAAGTATACTACCACATAAAATAAATAATAGAATGGCGCACGCAGCATGCATAAAGAATTCTTCTGGTAGCATTAATATGATTGGATCCGTTTCAATATCAAACATCCAATAATCATTACTAAATAAAAGCTTATGGAATAATACAAAACTTTTTTCAAAATTAATAGCAATTGGTAACATGAGTGCTACCGGAAATATGATCGTTAAAATCGATCCATGTAGTAAAAATTTTTCTTTTTTCTTTTTTAATAAATAAAAGCCGCCTATTACTGCAATTGCAACTGTCGCATACATCACATATTGAATTTTCACTAAAATGTTTTTCACATCTACAAAATGAATACGACCATTAGTAGACATATCTAATGTTGGTAATTGTAGTGCCCCGTCATAAAACGGAGATAAATATGTAATAAGCACATCGTAATTTCTCTTAATTTCATCTTTTGTCATATCTGCTAAATCAGGAATGTTTAAAAAATCGATTTCAAAATAATATAGCCATTTCCCGTATACAACTGCCGTTGTCGCGAGTGCAAAAATAGAAAATGCTATGCTATATGAGACAACTAAAGTAAGCAATCGGTCTAATATTGTTGTACCATTCTTATTCGTCTTCATCTTCTCCCCCTAAATGTTCTCACCGTCATAAAGAAAACTGTTTTCGGCGTTCACGTAAGCAATAATAATATGTAATACACAGTACAAAAATGCTTAACCAAAACGTAAAATAACCAATTTTCTCTACAAACAAATGCATAACTCCGTATCTTGGCATCTGCCAAAATAAATAATCAATTACATCATTATGTAATGTCCATATGCTTGCTACTACAAAATGCCATTTTTTTATACGGTAAAACGGAGCATACAACACTCCTTGCACGGCCATCGCAAAATGCGAAAGCATTAGCATATACCCCATAACCCCAATAGGGCCTTTTACATAAATCGTAATTGCGTTTACAACAACAGCCCATATACCATATTTTATTAGAGTAACGATCGCTAGTGCCTCTACTAATCCCCAGTTCCTCTTTGTCAAAAAAGCTATTAAAACAAAGACAAAAAAGAGACTCGCCATAGGACTATCTGGTACAAACGGCCAAAATATAGGTGACGTTTCTTTTAATTGATTTCCATACCATATAAAACCGTAAATTGTACCTAATATGTTCACAACTAATAAAAATAATAATACGGAACGCTGCCTTAACATTGCATACAAGTAAACCAAGCTGTATGTCCAACACCTTTCAAACAAAGTCATTCTTTCATCGAACTCTACTCTATTATATAGTAAACTTTCTATCATCAAAATAAAAAGCTGACTACAAATTTTGTAGTCAGCTTCTATTATTTTTTATTATATTTTGCAATAAATTCCGAAAGTTTCTTCAATTCTTCATCCGTTCCTTTAAATACTCCTTTAGGCATTGCACCTTTTCCATCTTTCGCAATTTTAGCGATTTCTTCTGGTTTTAAAGTTAAGTTTTGCAGTGCTGGTGCTGCTGCCCCGCCCTGTAAATTGTCACCATGACATGTTAAACAAGTGTTCTTTTGCATTAATTTATAGCCGTCATCATTTTTATCAACTGGTGCTGTTTTTACAATTGCTCCTTGTTTTTTTGCAGCTTCCCAATCGTGGTGCGCTACAGATTCCCAAGTTAAAAATATAATTGATGCAATTGCTAATAGCATAAAACCAGTTGCTACAGGACGCTTCAACGGGCGTCTTTCTGGACCTCGATCAAGAAATGGAGCTAACATTAATGCGCCAAACGCAATCCCTGGCATAATAAACGCCCCAATTACAGTAAATGAACCAGAAGCATAAGAATACTTTAGTAGCTGATACAAGAATAAGAAATACCAATCTGGAAGTGGTATATATCCTGCATCTGTTGGATCTGCCATCCTCTCAAGCGGTGATGGATGCGCCACTGTTAAACATAAATAACCGATTAAAAAAACTGCACCAACCATCCATTCTTTTAACAAGAAATTTGGCCAAAATGCTTCTGTTTTCCCTGGGTATTCAGAATAGTCTTTTGGAATATTTGGTTTCCGAGCTACTGGTACCCGAGAATCTCCTACAAACTTCATCCCTTTGCCGCGATGCATAATCTCCCTCCTTTAGTTCTTTCCCCTTTAATTTAGCAATCTCTTATAGTGGACCGGAAATACCTTGTTTGCGAATCATGATGAAGTGGAAGGCCATTAAACCTAGAAGTGCTGCTGGTAAGAAGAAGACGTGAATAGCAAAGAAGCGAGTTAATGTTTGAGCGCCAACAATTTCGGAATGACCAGCGAGTAATGTTTTAATATAAGGACCAATAAGCGGCGTTTGCTCTGCAATTTGAATCCCTACTTTTGTAGCAAATAACGCTTTCATATCCCACGGTAATAAATATCCGGTAAAACCAAGACCTAACATAACAAAGAAAATAAGAACACCGACAATCCAGTTTAGCTCACGAGGCTTTTTATACGCACCCTGGAAGAAAACTCTGAGTGTATGTAAAAACATCATTACAATTACGAGACTAGCACCCCAGTGGTGCATACCACGAACAATTTGTCCATAAGCAACTTCATTTTGTAAATAATATACTGATTCCCAAGCATTTTTAATATCAGGCACATAATACATCGTCAAAAACATTCCAGACAAAATTTGAATTACAGTTACGAAAAAGGTAAGTCCTCCAAAGCAATAGACGAATGCAGAAAAGTGATGTGCCGGGTTTACATGTTCAGGTACTTCATGATCAGCAATATCGCGCCATATCGGTGTAATATCTAATCGCTCATCTACCCAATCATAAATTTTATTTAACATCTACTTTGCACCCCCTCTTGGCTTCGCTTTCCCTAGATACAGCGTTCCATCTTTCACTTTAGAATCGTACACATCAAGCGGAGCAAGAGGCGGTGTGCCTTTAATGTTAACCCCATCTTTTGTGTAACGGCCCCCATGGCACGGGCAAAAGAATTGATTCGGATGTGCCTTGTCTGAATTCCAGTTAACTGTACAACCTAAATGTTTACATACTGGAGAAAACGCAACAATGTCTCCGCTTTCATCTTTATGGACCCAAGCTGATTTCGGCTCCTCCGACTTGTACCAACCGTCAACCTGCTTCACTTTAAAATCGAAACGCTTCGGCTCTGTTGTAATATCTTTTACTTGTGCAACAGCAACCATATCCGTTCCTGCTTCTTTTCTTAACACCGGATCAAGCGCAAATCGCGTCATCGGCATTAAAATACCAGCTGCCATAAAGCCTCCTACCCCTGTAAGTGTGTAATTTAAAAACTGTCTTCTTGACACACGATGTTCTTTCTCGCTCACGAAAATTTCCCCCCTCTATCAGAAATTGTCCCCTCGTGATAAATTATATAAAAAATAAATACTAGGACACTATCATGATATAATACGCTCATGCACAGGTCAATATCATACTACTCATAATAATAAGAACTTTCTGTTTATTATTTTTTTCCCCATTTCTCTTCTAACATCACCATTATATTTTTTATATGTGCATGAATGACTTCTCTTTTTGCTTGCTCACTAAATTGTTCTAATGCTAACGAAGGGAACCAAAATAAATCTCCTTGTAGCCCCTGCATATCTTCTTTCCATGAAAAATCACTTGTAACATAAGCAATATGCTTAAAGCCGTGCCCTTGTAAATAATCTGTCCATTCTTGCAAACGATCTTTTTCCTTCTTTTGGCTTTCTACTAAATACGTAAACGCCGGCAATAAAAACACTCTTCCTTTATACTCTCTTTCCAATTCCATACTCAACAATTCGATAAATTCCCCTTGTTCTACAACCATTTTCATTTCTTTCGCTGTCGAAATTGATAAAAGCGGTATAATTCCTGTATCTACATACTCTCTTGCTTGCTCAAATTGTTCTACATCTTTTACAATCCATTTCATATTTCTCCCCTCCTTTATCGGAAATGACAGAACTTTCACTTTATATATATTAAACCATACTAAAGGAGGTAAAAAAAGAAAAACTACCTATATTAGATAGTTTTTCTTAAAAAGTCTGAAATTTGTAAAAATTAAATAATCCAAATGAATTCTATAAAGTCTTTAACTCCGTCGTTAACCGATGAAACGCTTCTTTATCTTGCTTATCCAGCGCCTCATCAATTTGTTTCAAAATACGTTCTCTTCTAAATGAAAATACACTCTCTTCTAAAAATCTCTCTGCTAATAAACGGTCTTTTTCATTTACTTCAATATGCTTTGGTAAATATGGGTTTTCTTCTAATACTGCTACATAATTTGCATTTTGGAACGATGATTTAAAATTGAGCTGAATGTAAATGTCCTCATCTCGATTTAAACGAATATCATGAAACGATTTTTCAGCATCTGTTGTCATAACATTTTGTTTAAAAAAGTGAAACGGTGTGTCTTTCACACAATTTGCTGACATCACTAAGCCGCGTGGACAATATTTTGCATGCTCTACGAAGTGGACTTTATGCATTAGTTGGTCATGACTCATTAAATAATTTAAAATCCATACACATTCACGCTGTTTCAGTTGGTAATTATTCAAAAACCATTTTACAAAATCCTTCTTCTCGTTTACAGAAACAGGGGTATTCATAGCAATTAAGTCCCTCCTCTGTCTTTCTCTTTTCTTTTTAGATTCAAGAAGCGGCATTCAGTTTCCTTCCAACTTATGAAAAATCCTCTAAATTATATAACAACTCTTCGATATGAATTTGTGTTGGGTCTAGTTGTAATAACTGGGTAAATACTTCTTTCGCTTCTTTTCGCTTACCTTCTTCCAATAAGAAATAACCGTACTCTTCCAAGAAGTCTGGATGATTCTTAAAAGAAGTATATGCACTTTCATAGTGTTTTAATGCATCCGAATACATTTCTAATTGTTTTTTTGCAAACGCAAGATCCCAAAGTAGTTGTGTATCAGGTTCTCCGCTGTCAATAGCACGCTCTACAACTGCAATTAATTCTTCGTACTTCTCTTGTTCTTTTAAGATATAAGCATACTTTAATGTTGCACCTAAATGCCCTGGATCTAACTCAAGCGCTTTTTGAAGCACTTCTTCTGCTTCCTCTACTTTTCCCAATTTCGCCGCGATATTCGCTAATTCTACATAAAACGGAACAGAAAGCTCATCTACTTTAATTCCTTCGTGAAGTGTTTCATAGCTTTCTTGAAGCATTCCTTCTTTTTCGTAACTTTTCGCTAAATACATGTATAGTGATGCGTACTCAGGATCTAATTCTTTTAGTTCTTGCCAAGCACCAATTGCTCTTTGATATTCTTCTCCTTGATATAATGTGAAGGCATATCCAAATAATGAGTGAATATCTTTTTGCTCTTCTAAACCTGCTTCATAGTACGAAATTGCCTCTTCCCAGTTACCAATCGCACTTAACGTTTCTGCGAGACGGAGCGCAATGACTACACCACCCATTACCTTATGTTCTGCTAATAGCGCCTCATAATAAGTAATCGCCTTTTGTTCTTCACCTTTACTACTATATAATTCTGCTAATCCAAACGTAATAACAGGTTCGTCAGGCATCATTTCTTTCGCCTTTAATAGCTTTTGCTCTGCTACATCATCAAAACCTTGCATTTGGAATAAATCCGCAACAAGTAATAATGATTGAACATATAAATCATCATTTTCTGGAATATCATGAAGCACTTCAATCGCTTCATCTTCTTTGTCTAGATCAATATATAATTCTGCTAAAAATACAGTGAATTCACTTTCTTCCGGATATAACAAACGTAAGTCTTCTGTAATAGCTAACGCTTCATCCATAAATCCAAGTGTATGGTAATAACGAGCGATATCATACTTCTCTTCATCATTCGCAGTTTGTAATTGTTCTTTTATTAATTGTAATCCTTTTTCCGCTTCACCATTTTCAATATATGAAACAGCTTGTTCAAACTTTTGCATAAATGTCTCCTTTAATTCAAAAAAATATTCTCTTCTGTTTATTTATCATAAGCAACTAGGTGTAAGAACGCAACCTTTAGAGTGAACGTACTTCTTCTTGTCTTTTCGTTTATAGCGATCCGGATATGAAACCGATAACGCATCACTACTTTCTATTGTAACGTTTTCTTTCCTGACCGTGCAAATAACTTCCCTCATCCATTATTAAGTCCCGCAAATTGTGCCATGCAGATCCGTTCCTATATGTAAAATAGAAATTTTATCGCCTATGAATAACGAATAAAAAAGGCCCCTATAATAAGGAGCCTTCGTAAATTTTTAAGAATATGTTTCTTCTTTTTTCACTTGTTCTTTTACAAGTTCTTTCAACAATTCTATAATTTCATCATTTTCTTCTTTCAAGCCGACAGTAATACGAATACCATCATTTATACCAAACGCAGCTCCAGAACGAACAACATACCCTTTTTTCATTAATCGTTCGAAAACTTCATTCCCAGAAATACCAAGTTTTAAGAAGATGAAATTCGTTTCAGATGGGTAATAGAATACGTTATATTCCTTGCAAAATGCATAATATTGCTTTAACCCTTCTTCATTCTTTTTCACACATTCTTGTAAAAATGCTTGATCATCTAACGCAGCTATTGCTACAGCCTGGGCTACAGTTGATGTATTAAATGGTAACCTTGCTACTTCTAGCTGTCCGATTAATTTCGCATTACCAACCGCATATCCGATACGAAAAGCAGCTAAACCGTATGCTTTTGAAAACGTACGTAAAACCATAACATTTTCATACTTTTCAAGAAGTGGTAATGTTTGTGGATAGTCTTCTGCTCTCGCATATTCATAATACGCTTCATCCATAATAACGAGCGCTGACTTAGGTACTGCTTCCAAAAATGAAAGTAGCTTTTGTTTCTCTACATATGTACCTGTTGGATTATTTGGATTACAAATCCATACAATCTTCGTTTTTTCATCTACATGCTGTAACATTGCATCCAAATTATGAATACCATCTTTTAGTGGTACTTCACGAACTTCTGCTCCTTCAATAACAGCATGGTGATGATATTGAGAGAATGTAGGATTTGCCATTACAACATTCGTTCCTTCTTGTAGTAACGCACGGCTAACCATTTGAATGACTTCATCTAATCCACTACCAAATAACAGTTGTTCCGCTTTTACACCTAAATGCTCTGCTACTTTTGTCCGAAGTTCAAAGGCATAACCATCCGGATAAAGAGCATATTGACTTGCTAACGAGGTTAATGCTTCTGTTACACGTGCTGAGCAGCCGAATGGATTTTCATTTGATGCTAATTTCACAATTTTTGATAATCCGTATTCTCTTTTTACTTCTTCAATATTTTTCCCAGGTACATATGCTCTCAAAGTTAACAATTGCTCTTTCACTTTCATTTTTCTTCCCCCAGTCATTTTATTCACTTAAATTACAATATGGCTATAAGTTCATTCTAACCGTCGCCATCACGAGAACACCTCTAACTAAGCACTTCATGCCTATTTAGAGGCCAGATCCTTTTGAAATGCTTCTAACGCAATATGAACCGTCTCATCTGAAATAGATACGACATTCACTACCCCATATTCCTGCATAAGTACCATATGAATTGTACCTGCATTTGCTTTCTTATCTTGTTTCATTAATTGGACAAGACGCTCTACATTCAAATCACTTGGCATTTTTGGATAGCCGTATTTCAAGAACCAATTCTTCATTTCTTCATAAGCAAGATCAACCTTATACACTTGCTCACTTAAAAATATGGCGAATAACATTCCAACCGCTACTCCATCACCGTGAGTAATATTTCCATACCCTAGCTCTTTTTCAAGGGCATGTCCTAGCGTATGACCAAAATTCAAATGGGCACGTACACCTTTTTCTGTTTCATCTTGCGATACAATATTTGCTTTTACTGGAATCGCCTTCGTTAATATATGAATTAACTTCTCATCACGCAGATCTGCTAATGTTTGGACTTCTTCTTTTAACCAATGATATAACTCAACATCACCAATAAGAGCATGCTTGATCACTTCTGCAAAACCTGAGCGCCACTCTGTTTCAGGAAGAGAATATAAAAATGGTGTATGATATACAACCGCTTCTGGTTGATGAAATGCACCGATCATATTTTTCCCTAACGAATGATTAATCGCTACTTTCCCACCTACTGCACTATCGTGAGCTAATAAAGTCGTTGGAACTTGGACAAAGCGAATACCACGCATAAATGATGCAGAAACAAAGCCAGCCAAGTCTCCAATCATTCCGCCTCCAAGTGCGATAATTAAAGAATTTCTATCTAATTTATTTTCAAGAGCTGCCGTATGAGCCGCATAAAAATTTTCAAATGACTTCTCTTTTTCACCACTCGGTACAACGAATGAAAATACGTCTTGCTCTACTTGCAACGCGCTAACAACTGTCTGTAAATGCAAATCTGCAACAACTTCATCTGAAATGATCATTACGTTAGATACAGCTGGTTGCATATTTTGAACGATCGTTGTCAAATGTGACAACGATTCTTTTCCAACATGTACATCATATTCTTTTGATTTCGTTTGAATATGTATGTTTTTCATTAAAATCCCCTCGCATATTCATTATGTTTCTCAATATTTTCACGAATAAGGTCCATACGATCTAATCCAAATTGTTCAACTAGCGCTGTCGCTAATTCCCAAGCCACAACCGCTTCTGCAACGACACTAGCTGCCGGTACAGCACAGCTATCTGAACGCTCAATGCTCGCTGTAAAAGGTTCTTTCGTGTCAATATCCACACTTTGAAGAGGTTTATATAGTGTAGGTATCGGTTTCATCACACCGCGCACAACAATTGGCATTCCAGTCGTCATGCCACCTTCTAATCCACCTGCATTATTTGTTTTTCTTGTATATCCATGCTCCTCATTCCAAAGGATTTCATCATGAACTTCACTTCCTGGTCTATGTGCTGCCTCAAATCCAATTCCAATCTCTACACCCTTGAAAGCATTAATACTCATAATTGAGGCCGCTAATTTCGCATCCAATTTCCGATCATAATGTACATAGCTACCTACTCCAATTGGCATTCCTTCCACAACTACTTCAACAATCCCACCAATTGAATCGCCATTTGATTTCGCATCATCGATGGCTTTTATCATTTGTTTACCAGCATCATCATCTAAGCAACGTACAGGTGATGCTTCAGTAATACTCTTTAATTCTTCAATTGAACTATATGTAGTCTCCTTAGCTCGTACACCACCAATCTCAATTACATGGCCTGCCACTTGAATGCCCAGTTCCGCTAACACTTTTTTAGCAACCGCACCAGCAGCAACACGCACTGTCGTTTCGCGTGCTGAAGAACGTTCAAGTACATTTCTCATATCTCTATGACCATATTTTATCGCACCATTTAAATCAGCATGCCCAGGCCTTGGCTTTGTCACTTTTCTTTTCATTTCTTTTTCTTCTTGTTCCGTTAAAGGTTCCGCACCCATAATTTTTGTCCAATGTGCAAAATCACGATTTTCAACAACGAGCGCAATAGGAGAACCCAACGTCTCTCCATGTCTAACACCACTTACAATTTGCACTTGATCTGTTTCAATTTGCATGCGTCTACCGCGTCCATACCCTTTTTGTCTTCTAGCCAATTCTTCATTTATATCATTCGCTACTAAAGGTAGTCCTGCTGGAACACCTTCTAAAATTGTCGTAAGTTGCGGACCGTGGGATTCACCAGCTGTAATATATCGCATACGTTATTCCTCTTTTCGTATATGTATTTATCTCGCTATATTAAGCAATAATATTATCTTTCATTACTCTAAAAATATGAAAGAGTTATTCATACATCAGCCATTCGTTTATTCTCCGATAGGCCTTTACTTTACATATCAATATATCATAACAGCTCTAACTTCGTAACTAATAGAAATAAAAAAAAGTGCAAGAAGAATACCCCTATTCTCCTTGCACTTTCTACTATTATCACAGTGATTAAAGCGTTTACAAATTATTTTAAAATAATTAGTAAATCCATTCATTCATTAATTTTGAGTAGTCAACTAATTCTTCTTCTTTAAAGAAAATAGCAATCTCGCGCTCTGCGCTTTCTAAAGAATCAGAACCGTGGATAATATTTTTCGCAACAGTTACACCGAAATCTCCACGAATTGTTCCAGGAGCTGCTTCATGTGGTCTTGTTTTACCCATCATGTTACGTGCTGTATCTACTACACCTTCTCCTTGCCATACCATTGCGAATACAGGTCCAGATGTAATAAAGTCTACTAACTCACCAAAGAAAGGTTTTTCTTTGTGTTCACCGTAGTGTTGTCCAGCGATTTCCGGAGTGACTTGCATTAATTTTGCACCAACTAATTGAAAGCCCTTTTTCTCAAAACGAGCTACAATTTCCCCAATGAAGGCACGTTGTACACCGTCTGGTTTTACCATTAGAAATGTTTTTTCCATAAAAAATCTCTCCACTTCTGAATTATGTATGTAATTGTATATCCCCACACACATATTAACACCCTTATCACAATTGTGCAATAGTTTTGAAATAGAGAGATTATTTTATTTTTTAGAAAAAATATTAAAATTTTCGTTTTCCAATATACTTTGCTACATTTTGCAATGCGTACTTTGCTTGCCCACGTGGGAGTGGTTTTATTATTTCCAATGCTTTATGTAAATAACGTTCACTAAATGCAAATGCTTTATCAATAGCTGTACTATTTTTTACAGCATCAATAATTTCTTTCATTTCATTTGCAGTTGTATTTTCATGTACAGCTGTGATTTTCTTACGAAGTATCGGATCTTCCATCGCATACAAAGCAGGAAGCGTAACATTTCCTTGTAATAAATCACCACCAGCAGGTTTTCCTAGTTTCTCTTCTGTTGAAACAAAATCTAAAATGTCATCAATAATTTGATAGGACATCCCTACAAAATATCCGTACCAAAACAGACGATTTACCGTATCACGATCAGCACCAGCAGCAATCGCTCCTAGCTGGCAACTCGCAGCAATTAATAATGCTGTTTTTCGCTTTATTCTTCTTAAATACGTTCTTAAATTTTGGTCATAGTTATATTTATCTTTAATTTGTTCAATTTCACCTTTACATACTTCTAAAATAGTATGCGACAACGCTTGATGCGCCTCTGGGATTTCGATGTTCGTTATACATTCAAGAGACTTAGCGAACAGATAGTCTCCTGTATACATCGCAATACGATCTCCCCACTTTGCATTCACAGTCGCACTACCACGTCGTAAAAATGCAGCATCAATAACATCATCGTGAACAAGAGAAGCCATATGAATAAGTTCTAACGCCACAGCTACATGCTTAATTGCGTCTAGCTTATAATCTCCAAATTTCCCTGCAAGTAACACAAATACAGGGCGAATTCGCTTCCCACCAGCTTCAATAAGTTGTAATGCCGCCTCTTCTACTAATGGCTGTTCAGAAGCAACTGTCTTTTTTAATTCTTTTTCTATCACATTAATATCCGATCGTAAAAAAGAGTACATAAGTTGTAACTTCATATTGTTCACCTTAACCTAAAACTTCTTTTTTCTATTTTAATTCTGGTTTAATTCCTAAATGCATCGCTGCTACTCCAAAAGTAAATGGTTTTACTTGCACACCTTCAAGCCCAGCTTTTTCAAACATGTTAGCCAATTCTTTCATTCCTGGGAATGTACTAGCCGATTCTTGAAGCCATGAATATTCTTTATAACTTTTCGCAAATATCTTTCCAAATAACGGCATAATATATTTAAAATACAAAATATAGCCTTGTCGAAAACCAATCATTGTTGGTTGAGATGTTTCTAAACAGATTACTTTTCCACCAGGTTTTACTACACGCGCCATTTCTTTTAATACATGCATATAATCCGGTACGTTACGCAATCCAAATCCAATCGTTACATAATCAAATGTGTTATCTTCAAATGGAAGCTCCATTGCATTCCCGTGTAGAAGCTCTACTTGTTTTAATTGTAATGCTTCTACCTTTTGCTTACCGACAGATAACATATTTTCACTGAAGTCTAGACCAACAACTTTCCCCTGCTCACCTACCGCTCCAGCTAACGCTATTGTCCAATCCGCCGTTCCGCAGCATACATCAAGCGCTTTACTACCAGGTTGTACATCCATAATACGCATAGTCTCTTTACGCCACGCTTTATGTCTTTGAAAACTAATTACAGAATTCATCACATCGTATTTATCAGAAATCTTCTCAAATACGTCATGTACTCTTTCTTCTTTTGATTGTTGCATGCTCGTACCTTCTTCCAATGTAAAATTGCTTATGTCTTCGATTTATCTCTTAACACAGAATTTATTTCTCTTATATCTGTGTGATTTTCTAAAAATTGATTTTCCTTCTTTCTGAGTTCCATCATCCAACCATTAATAACCGTTTCTGCATGTTCTTTATCCCCTAAAGTCTCTTGAACTGCTTGAAAAACAGGTGAAAGCTGTTTTTTAGCATATAATTGACATTCTTTTTGAAGACGATTTTTCCCTAATACATAAGTTATAAATGGCTTCCAATGCGATAAATGAAAATGATCACATGTTTTCTGCAATAGCGCAGACTCAATTGTTATTACACTTTCCATTATGTCATTAATCGTTCCATGCGCTTTTTGATACAACATAATTTTATGTTCATTAATTTCTTTAATTCCTTCAGCAAGCGCACGAATTAAAACGATATCACGATTCATAGACAATAAGTAATAATATAGCCCACTATAGTAATCCCCTGCAAGTACTGTTAATTGGCGGCATTTATGTGATTCAACCGCCTCTTCACCTGCTTTACTCGATACCCTTTCATGTGTATCAAGTGCAATTTGCACAAGCATAATCGTTACTACATAATGCTCAATTTGTTCTATATGTAATTTTGCACTCTTTAAAGCCCCATATAACAATGCTATTTTTTCTTCATCAATAAATGGTTCTTCAATATAGTTTATAAAATAAGGATGGCGTAATTTCTCCATCAATTTCTCTTTTATACCCGCATACCCTCCGTAGATGTCACACACAAAAAATCACCCTTGTTTTCTAATTCATAAAACTTATTATAACACATACACTCTATTTTCTATAACCAAAACTTGGCTATCCCTTCCAAACTTCCACTGAATGAAACAATACCTTCCATTCTTTTAAGTAATCCCTCTCTTCTCAATCTGTTCAACTAAAACTATATCATTTATTCACATGCAAAAAAAAGAAAAGCAGTTTCCCGCTTTTCTTTACTTCGTTTTAATAAAAGATAAGATTTCACTACGTGCTGCAGCATCATTTTCAAGAACACCACGTACTGCTGTCGTTACTGTTTTCGCACCTGGCTTTTTCACGCCACGCATCGTCATACACATATGTTCTGCTTCTACTACTACCATTACACCATGCGGCTCTAGTACTTCCATAATAGAGTTTGCTACAGTTGATGTAATACGTTCTTGTAATTGTGGACGACGTGCAATTGTGTCTACAGTACGAGCTAATTTACTTAATCCTGTTACCTTTCCGCCTCGCGGAATATATGCAACGTGAGCAACTCCATAGAATGGAACGAGATGGTGCTCACACATCGAATAGAATGGTATATCTTTTACTAGTACAAGCTCTTCGTGATCTTCACCGAATACTTTATGCAAATGTTCTTTCGGATCTTCATGCATGCCCGAGAACACTTCTGCGTACATTTTCGCAACGCGCTTTGGTGTATCAAGTACTCCCTCACGATTCGGATCATCTCCAATCGCCTCTAAAATAAGACGTACTGCATGTTCAATTTGTTCTAAATTAACTTTTGCCATCCGCTAGCCCTCCCGAAAACCTAAAAGTGATACGAACACATTCTAGCATATTTATGTTTTTAAAAGCAAAAAGAAGAGTTCCCAAAAAGGAAACTCTTCTTCCCTGTTAATATGTAAGGATTATTTAACCGCATCTTTTAACGCTTTACCAGGTTTGAATGCAGGTACTTTACTTGCAGCGATTTCAATCTCCTCACCTGTTTGTGGGTTACGACCTTTACGAGCCGCACGCTCACGAACTTCGAAGTTACCGAATCCGATCAATTGTACTTTATCACCTTGTTTTAAAGCTTCTAAGATAGAATCAAAAACAGCGTCTACTGCTTTTGTTGCGTCCTTTTTAGAAAGGGAACTTGCTTCTGCAACAGCATTGATTAAATCTGTCTTGTTCATGCCATTCACCTCCTCCCAAAGATAAGACTGTATAATGATCATAAAATGAGTCTTACTTTCATTTGTAGGCAATTTTTGCAAATTCTATACTACAAAGATGTAGATAAATCATTATCAACGCCTATATTATACGATTCTCCTTTATAATTCAATATTTTTAAAGAAATTGTTACTCTTAAAATGTGAAAATCTGATGAAACTTGACAATTTACAACAATGTATTAGATAATGACTGTTTATTTTTCTATTCCATACATAAAAAAGAAAAAACCCCTCTACAATGAGAGGGATTTTTTTCTTATAATATGATCGCAATTAATCCGCCAGATCCTTCATTAATAATTCTTTCTAATGTTTCTTTCAATTTATATCTAGCATTTTCTGGCATTAAAGATAGTTTCGCTTGAATCCCTTCTCGAACGATAGAACTAAGCGAACGTCCAAATATATCAGAATTCCAAATTGATAATGGATCATCTTCAAAATCTTGCATCAAATAACGAACCAATTCTTCACTTTGCTTTTCCGTACCAATAATTGGTTCAAACGTAGACTCTACATCTACTTTAATCATATGAATAGATGGAGCTACCGCTTTTAACTTCACTCCAAATCGTGAACCGTGACGAATAATTTCGGGCTCATCTAAGCTCATATCAGCTAATGCAGGTGCTGCAACACCATATCCGGTTTGCTTCACCATACGCAGGGCATCTGCCACTTGATCATATTCTATTTTTGCATGAGATAAATCGAGCATAAGCTTCAATAAATGATCTTTCCCACGAATTTCTACTCCTACTACTTCTTTTAAAATTTGATCATACAATTCATCTGGTGCGTATAAATCAATCTCTGCCACACCTTGCCCCATATCAATGCCAGCTAGACTCGCTCGGTCAATAAATTCATATTGACTAAATTGCCAAACGACACGGTCTACATCACGGAGACGCTTTATATCCTTCACAGTCTCTTGAACTGCTTCCTGATAGCTTTGGCGTAACCAATGACCCTCATTTAACACCATTACCCAGCTCGGAAGATTTACGTTCACTTCTAATACAGGGAACTCAAATAATGCTTCACGAAGTACGTTATACACATCTGTTTCTCTTAAGCTTTCTACACTCATCGCAATGACTGGTATATCATATTCCTCAGATAAACTTTGGCGCAATTGCTCTGTATCTGGATGATACGGCTGTACAGTATTAATAATCATAATGAAAGGTTTTCCGACTTCTTTTAACTCGTTTACAACGCGTTCTTCTGCCTCTATATAATCTCTTCTTGGAATTTCGCCAATCGTTCCATCTGTTGTAATTACAACACCAATTGTTGAATGTTCTTGAATTACTTTACGCGTTCCGATTTCTGCAGCTTCATGGAACGGAATAGGCTCTTCATACCAAGGAGTATTAATCATGCGCGGGCCATTCTCATCTTCATATCCTTTTGCTCCTGGAACTGTATAGCCAACACAATCTACTAATCGAATATTTACTTCAAGTCCTTCATCTACTTCGATAGAAACCGCTTGGTTCGGAACAAATTTCGGTTCCGTCGTCATGATTGTACGACCAGCGGCACTTTGAGGCAGTTCATCCTGCGCTCTTTGACGGTCAGACTCATTCTCAATGTTTGGAATGACTACAAGTTCCATAAATTTTTTAATGAATGTTGATTTCCCTGTTCGAACAGCTCCTACAACTCCAAAATAAATATCACCGCCTGTTCGTTCTGCAATATCTTTAAAAATATCTACCTTTTCCAAGTGATTCCCTCCCTCAAAATTTTTGGGAATAATTCCACGTTTATAGTCAACTAATACCTTCTCTAACGTTGCCTATAATATCTGATATAATATAATGGTATTCTAGAAGTTCGGACAATATATCATCTAATTTTGTCCAATCTCATATGACTATTTAAAAAATACTTTTTGTTTGCATCGCAAGTTGTATAACATAAAAAACCTTTCTTCTAGAACTTATTCACTAAAAGAAAGGTTCATGACTTATGATTTTAAAAAAATTGGTTCTCCATTCTTTATCGTATACGGTAAAGAATACGCAGGTACAAATGGAGAATCTTTCAAGAGTATATTCCGAATATCTTCCCCCTCCTTAAATTGCCCTTCATTTTTTTTCAACGCTTCATATAAATCGATTCTATAATCAATGAAGATTTCTCCTTTTTCATTAATTACAAAAGGAAGCCCTTTACCAGAATACGGACTTATCGCTTGTGGTACATCTTTATATCCTAGTTTTTTGAAATCCAATTCATATACACCGTCTGAAATTACTTTTTTAAATGGTGGATATTGATGTTCATCACGATACATTCTTAATTTTAATGATAATTCCTGAATTTGTTCAGACATTCTAACATCAATTAATTTTACTGTCGGGTTTGTTTCCACATCCACTAATACATACTGGTATACCCCTCCACTTTCATACGCATTCCCTGGCGCTTCTTGTATGTAGCGCGGAGCAATTTTTTGAAAATCAACTGGATACTTTTGATAAATAGGCGTATTCATATCACGCGTCTTAATTGGCAATACCCCTCCATTTTGTTCTTTAAATGTCGTAATAGCTTTTTGAACAACTTGTAACTGATCTTCATAAGGAACAGCATTCTGTTTCATATTTTCTTTCGGATACAGGCACCCCGTCAAAAGGCTTATACAACAAAATATTAAAATAATATGGATTTTTTTCACTAATAATCACCTTTTCATACTAGTATAACTTGCTCCTTATGTATCATTTATTATGAGCGCCCCCTTTATTGCTCCACAGGTCCACTAAATACAACAAGAAAAATAACAATTCCTGACACGATCATAAGGGTGTATGCGACTAACGCTGTAATCCCTTTCAAAAATTTATTCTTTATTTTATGTCTACTTAATAAAATAAAACTTACTGCCACAAACATAAATCCCATTGCCCCTAAGGAAAACCACATTTTAATAAGTCCTTCTGACATATACACACCCCTTTATTATGAATCTATTTTTATACTATTTTAACAAATTAAAATCTTTAAACAAATAAAAAAATTACATTTTATTACGAATTAATCCTTTAACCAATATTTTTGTCTCCTCCTATTAACCTTTATAACAAATAAAACCGAAGCGACTATATTTCTCGCTTCGGTTGACCAAATATGCCCAAAACAGCTCTATTTCCATACTTTCATGGCTATCATATGCAATCTGCAAACTCTTTGTTTCTCATATTTTATTTTTTAAACATTTTGCTTAACGAGCCAAAATCTGCTGGCATATTATTGTTAATAATCGCTTTTACAATTTGATCCTCTTGCTCTTTCGGCACTTCGCGTCCTGCCATAAGAGCAACTTGATGAATCAATTGACGAAGCACTTTTTCATCACGTAAATTCGCATTTTGTACAGATGATGCTAATTTAAAAATATCCTCTTTATTCACTTTCGCTTCTTTCTCGATATTGTTAAAAATGTTATTATCCATTTTTTTCACCCTCTCCTCAAGTTACTTTTCATCCTATGCAAAAATGAAAAAATGGTGAAAAAACCCAAAAATAAAAGCGACAGCGGTACAAGTTGCACCGCTGTCGCTTTTATTTATAGTAAATCAGGTACAGCCTCTACTTCATGCTTTTTCACACGTCCCATTAATGATCCTACTGCATCTTTCACATTATTCCCATTGAATAAAACGTCATATAAAGCAGCTGTAATTGGCATTTCGACTTCCATCTTCTCTGCTAATTCATGAGCAGCTTTCGTCGTTCTTACACCTTCCACAACCATACCCATGCTTTCTAACACTTCTTCTAAGGAGTGTCCTTTTCCAAGCATATTTCCAGCACGCCAATTTCGGCTATGAACACTCGTACAAGTTACAATTAAGTCTCCCATACCAGTTAACCCTGCAAACGTTAACGGATTTCCACCCATTTTTCTTCCTAAACGGGCAATCTCTGTTAAACCACGTGTCATTAATGCCGCTTTTGCATTGTCACCTAATCCAAGACCATCCGTTATCCCAGCAGCTAATGCGATAATATTTTTCAACGCACCACCAAGCTCAACTCCAACAATATCCGGATTTGTGTATACACGGAAGTAGCTGTTCATAAACAAATCTTGTACTTCTTCAGCTGCTTCCATACGCTTCGCTGCAGATGTAACAGTTGTAGCTTGACGCAAGCCAACTTCTTCAGCATGACTCGGCCCAGACAGTACAACAACATCTTTAATTAAGCTCTCTGGAATTTCTTCTTCAATCATTTCCGAAATACGTTTTGACGTACCAGGTTCAATTCCTTTACTTGCATGAATCCAAGTAGTCGGACCCGTTACATATTTCTTCATATCTTGTAGTACTTCTCTATACGCTTTCGTTGGCACTACAAGAAGTACTACATTTACATCTACTAATGCTTCTTCTAAAGAAGAGTAGGCTGCGATTGTGCTTGGCAATGTAATTCCCGGGAGGTATCGACTATTCTCATGTTTCGTATTCATCTCATCCATAAGTTCTGAACGATTTCCCCAAATACGCACATCATGTCCATTGTCAGCTAATACCATCGCTAACGCTGTTCCCCAGCTACCTGCTCCTACTACTGTGATTTTTGTCATAAAATCACATCCTCTCCATTAGTCTCTTGCTCTAGCGATAATGTGAATCGGCGTTCCTACGAAGCCAAACGACTCACGTAAACGATTTTTTAAGAAACGCTCATATGAGAAGTGCATTAACTCTGGATCGTTTACAAACACAACAAATGTTGGTGGTTTTACCGCCACTTGTGTTGCGTAGAAGATCTTCAGACGACTACCATTATGTGTCGGCGTTGGATTCATCGCTACCGCATCCATAATTACATCATTTAATACATTCGTTTGAATACGGATGCTATGGCTTTCATTTACCTCATCGATAACCGGGATTAACGTTTGTGTACGTTTTCTCGTTTTCGCAGATAAGAACACGATTGGTGCGTATTCTAAAAATTGGAAATGAGCACGGATATTTTCTTCAAATGCTTTCATTGTTTTCTCATCTTTTTTCACTGCGTCCCATTTGTTTACAACGATAACAACAGCTCGCCCTGAATCATGAGCATATCCAGCGATTTTTTTATCTTGTTCAATAATTCCTTCTTCACCGTCTAAAACGACTAAAACAACGTCAGAACGTTCAATCGCTCTTAATGCACGAAGTACACTATACTTTTCTGTACTTTCATACACTTTCCCTTTTTTACGCATACCAGCTGTATCGATAATGACATAATCTTTTCCGTCTTTACTATACGGTGTATCGACAGCATCACGAGTTGTTCCTGCTACATTACTAACAATTACACGCTCTTGACCAAGAAGAGCATTTACAAGTGAAGATTTCCCTACGTTTGGACGTCCAATTAAAGAGAAACGAATTGTATCTTCATCATATCCGTCTTCTTCGATCTTTGGAAAATGTTGTGCAGCTTCGTCTAATAAATCACCTAATCCTAATCCATGTGTACCTGAAATTGGGAATGGCTCACCAAAACCTAATGCATAAAAATCATAAATGTCACTGCGCATCTCTGGGTTGTCCACTTTATTTACTGCAAGTACAACCGGTTTATTTGAGCGATATAAAATTTTTGCAACTTCTTCATCAGCTGCTGTTACACCGTCACGACCGTTTGTCATAAAAATGATAACATCCGCTTCATCAATCGCTACTTCAGCTTGTTGACGAATTTGTGTCAAAAACGGCTCGTCTCCAATATCAATTCCACCTGTATCAATAATGTTAAATTCGTGATTTAACCATTCTCCAGCGCTATAAATACGGTCACGTGTTACACCTGGAATATCTTCTACGATTGAAACTCTCTCTCCAACAATTCTATTGAAAATAGTAGATTTCCCTACGTTCGGGCGGCCTACTATCGCTATTACTGGTTTCGGCATATACTTTTCATCCTTTCAACTTGCTCCTGTTTATTATGTAAAAAACCCTTCTTTGTGCAAGAAGGGATTTGCATTCCAGAATATTTCTAAGTGTATCAAAACACCTCACATTATAACACACGTTGCTAATGTTTCACAATAATATATACATTCTCTTGTAAGCGATGCGCAATACCATCTAAAATCGCCTCTAAGTTACTTGCTACAAATTCAAGCTCCTCACTAGATTCACAAAGAAATAACGGTGCCCCGCCCCCAAATTTTTCTGGCGTTGTTGTAATAACAGCGAGGATACAACTTTCTAACATCATCTGTTATCTCCCCTTCCATTTGGAGCTTCCGATGACATATGGACCGCACTTTCTAACGTCGGCACATTTCCTATTACACTTATTGCTTTTTTAGCATCTTTATCTTGCGGAAGGACAAAAACCCCAATTCTCCCACTAGCTAAATCACGCTTTGCTAACGGCACAAGAGCTGGTGTTCCAGAATCTCTATACACCCCTAAAGCAACCGAAACATCATGTAAAATCGCTTGACGTTGTCCTAAATTCGAAATAGTAATCATTGCATCTACTGATTTCGGTTTCAAAATGAATCCCATTCCATATTCCATAATTTCTTCTTGTCTTGCTGGCAATCCAATATTCATAATATAAATGTTATCAATATAAAGTCCCGCTCCTTCAAAACGAAGTGGAACATGTTCAATCTCTACAAGAGCGTGAAGCCTTTTACCAGACATTAATTTTTGGGCGATAAAAAACGCTACTATACCGGCAACCACACCGGCAATCCATGAATGAAATCCTATATATGCAAATGTCGTTACAAACGACGTTAACATCGCCAAATAGTTGCGACTTTCAAAAACTAATGCAATCCCTTCAATGTATGTATTTCCACGCGGTACGAGCTCATATCCATCTAATTGTTGAAGAGTATTCCTTTCCATGTTACGCACATCACGAAATTGTGTAGCTGCTAACGTAAGGAATGTAATTGCAGAAAAATCTTTTTTCAAAATAGACGGAATCGCAATCGCTCCTAAAGCAGCTGCAATTAACCCCATCGCAATATGAATAATTTTCCCATGAAGCCTCGTCGGATATTGCCGCGTATCTGTTCGAAGCATTAAAACCCTTGTTACTGTCCCTGCTATTACGCCGCATAAAATGGCTGGTGTATATTCACTCATGTATTACCCTCGCCTTTCGTTTACGTGTTTTTCTCTTAAACTGTTCCATGTATACTGATGCTTTTGCAATCCAAAACAATACTGCCATAAATAATGTAGAAACGGCGACGATATCAAAAAATGCTAAACTACCGTAATCATATGGAAAATGCAATTTCCGAAAAATAAGTGTCACTAACAGCTCTCCTTGCAACATCCCTATATAGAGGGAACATAACCGTAATATTCGGTCCCCATGTAATAACACTGATGCATACACAAGAGCACTACTTAACAGAAACACTCTATCCAACACAATCCAAATTGGATCATATATTTCTAACAGATGAAAACTTGTATATAACATTGCAATAATAAGTGCTGAAAGTAAGCTATATAATTTTTTCCAAATAGAATATAGCGTGATTCCTATAAAAGAAATAATACAAAGTAAAAGAGAATCTACTGATATCGTGAATGAAGCAATCGTCACATGTAATGGTGAACAAATTATAAAAAGCAGTATACAAGCGCTGAATTTCCATCGAATAGAATCTTTTTTCATGAAAAAAGTCACGATAACCCATCCTATCCAAGCTACAAAATAAAAAGTACTCCCATCCATCATTTCACCTCCTATGTTTTCCATTATGGGAACTTTTTATGAAAGTTAATCCACTTTCTTTACGCATAGTTTTTTCTTATAACAGCAACACTTGTAACAAGGAGGTGTTATTCATTATGGGTAAAGATCGCCAAGAAAAAAAACTAAAAGAATCACGCCGCGTCGAATCCGACCGTGACCAATCGCTTCAATATCCAGGTGCAACTGGACTTGATACACCAGAGCAAGCTCGAAAGCAGAATCAGCACTAACAATACAAAAAGACGGTTTCGATATTGTACGAAACCGTCTTTCACATAATTATTTTGTCCCACATTAACGTCCTCTCAGGCTAGAGCGAAGAAGTTAGGTAGGAATCAAGCTACCTTAATAAAAAAACATTCATAAACTCGTATGTTACACCAAAACAAAAAACCAACCGAACGGTTGATTTTTCATCTTCTACTATAATGCGCAGTATCAATACCACGCTGCGCTAACCAATGATATGTTTCGCCCTTCACAACAAGAGGTACACATTGTAACTCTTCTATCGTCTTTGCCCCAAGAGCTGTCATAATGAATTTTAAATCTGTATGTAAAAGATCGATTTCACCTACTAATTTCTCAATACCATCTTGCATCAAAATGCGTAAAAAGTATCCAGCAAACGCTGTTGTATTCGCTCCTAATGCAATCGCCTTCGCTACATCAAGCGCTGTTTGTATGCCCCCAGATGCAATAAAAGAGAGGTTATTATTTGTAGAGGTTGCTTCAATAATCGAGGTAGCTGTTTGTATGCCCCAGTTATTAAAATAAGAAAGCATTCGCTGTCTTCTTTCATTTTCAACAGCAGCAAAATTCGTACCACCTTGTCCACCAATATCAATTGCTGTTACACCTACACTCGCTAACTGTTGTACTGTTTCCTTACTCATCCCAAATCCGACTTCTTTCACAATGACAGGCACTTTACTCTTTAAAACAATTTTCTCAATTCGCTGAAGTACCCCCGTAAAATCACGGTCTCCTTCTGGCATCGTTAACTCTTGTATAACATTTAAATGAATTTGCAGTGCGTTTGCTTCAATCATATCAACGGCGCGCTCTGCCTGTTCTACAGTTGCCTCACTCCCCAAATTAGCAAAAAAAGTACCATTTGGGTTTACCTTCCTAATGACCTTATAAGAAGCCGCTTCATTTTCATCTTTTAACGCCGCCATTTGCGAACCTACAGCCATAGCAAGATTATGATGTTTTGCTACATACGCTAATTGCTCATTAATATGTAATGTTTGCTCTCCGCCACCACCAGTCATCGCATTGATAAAAATCGGCGAACTTAGTGAAAGTTCGCCGATTTTTGTTTCACATGTTACAGTATCATAACTTGAATTTGGCAAGCTTTGATGCACAAAATCAATATCATGAAAGCCATGCGTACGAGACTGACCAGTGGAAAGAGCGTATTCAATATGATCTAATTTACGTTTTGCCCTTACCACTTGTACCCCTCTTTATTTCTTTAATTTTTTCAGTTGTTCACCAATAATATCACTTAATTGGAAAGTAGCAGAATCAGCATTTGGCTCATATTGGCTATAATCTTCTGTTACATTATTTTCTTCAAGTGCTTCTTTTATACTTAAAGAAATACGTTTCTCTGCTATATGAACTTCAAGTACTTTCACTTTTACTTCTTGTCCTAATTCCAATACTTCATTTGGATTTTTCACATGACGATTTGCAATTTGAGATACGTGTACAAGTCCTTCAACACCAGGTAAAATTTCAACAAATGCGCCGAATGTAACAAGGCGTTTTACGACTCCATCACGAATGTCTCCAACTTTTACTTCACCAGCAACATTTTCCCAAGGTCCTGGTTGCGCTGCTTTAATCGATAAAGAAATACGTTGTGTATCAGCATCAACAGAGAGCACTTTTACCTTTACCTTTTGACCTTGCTCTAGCACTTCAGAAGGTTGCTCTACACGTTCATGTGAAATTTGTGAAATGTGAACTAAACCATCTACGCCACCAACGTTAACGAAAGCACCAAAATCCGTTAATCGCTGCACTGTTCCTTCAACAACGTCCCCTTCTTTTAACGAAGAGATCGCTTCTTTTTTCTTAGAATCTAGTTCCAGTTCTACTACCGCTTTATGCGAAAGGATTACACGATTTTTTTCACGGTCTAATTCTACAATTTTTACCGCTAATGTTTTTCCTTTATAGTCAGTAAAATCTTCTACATAATGTACTTCTACAAGTGAAGCTGGGATAAAACCACGAACACCAAGGTCCACAACTAATCCACCATTCACGATATCTTTTACAGTAACATCAAATACATGACCAGAAGTAAACTTCTCTTGTAATTTTACCCATGCTTTTTCTGCATCTACAGCACGCTTAGATAAGACAAGATCATCTTCTTCTAATTTAATAATTTTTAATTCTAGTGTTTGGTCTAATTCTACAACATCGCTTGCTTTTTCAATATGAACGTTAGCTAATTCACTAATTGGAATTACGCCATCTGTTTTGTATCCAACATTTACAAGAACTTGTTTTTCTTCAACTTTCGTCACAGAACCTGTAACAATGTCACCAACTTGTAATTCTTTTGAATCCATAACTTCTTCATTCATTTTCTCTACCATGGAAATACCTCCCTACAGAATTGACAAAGCATTTTTATGTATATACGAAATGAAAACAAATGTTTTCATTTGCATGTTTAAGAATTTGTCACCACATACTTATTTTCAATACCATTCACAGGAAAATATATTAAACCTATATAAATAGTATACAGCAAAATCACCTTGAAGAAAGTATGTTTTGAAATATAATAGCGAATATATTCTGACAGTTTTATTCCTCTTTAACTAACTTCTTACAAATCAGCCCATTTGTCAAGACAAGAGGCTCATAATTCACTTATCCTTTACATTTCTATGCAAACAAAAAAGAAAGAGGATTATCCCCTTTCTTTATTTCGCAAATACCCCTGAAACAATGCCCATAATTTTTTGGACAACTTCTTCAATTGATAAAGAAGTTGTATCTAATTCCAATGCATCATCAGCTTTTTTTAAAGGAGAAACTTCGCGCTCTGAATCTAATTTATCACGCTTAGCAATTTCTTCTTTTAATTGCTCTAAATTAGAATCGAAACCTTTATTTGTATTTTCTAAATGTCTTCTTTCCGCTCTTTCATCTACAGAAGCAAGCATAAAGATTTTCACTTCAGCGTCTGGTAACACATGTGTACCGATATCACGGCCGTCCATTACAACGCCGCCTTTTTTCGCTAATTCTTGTTGACGACGTACCATTTCTTCACGAACGAGACGGTGCTTCGCTACAATAGATACTCGATTCGTCACATCAGGTGTGCGAATTACTTCAGAAACATCTTGTCCATTTAAAAATACAAGTTGTGTATTTTCTCCGTGCTGAAATTCAATATTTACGTCCTTTAAAACTTCCATTAATTTCTCTTCATTTTCAATGTCCACTTTTTGTTCAAGGGCTGCATATGTAAGAGTACGGTACATTGCGCCTGTATCAATATAAACGTAAGAAAGTTCCTTTGCAACAACTTTTGCAACTGTACTTTTTCCAGCAGCTGCTGGACCATCTATAGCAATTGAAATTCGTTTATCCATTGTAACACCTCATTTTTTCACTTATAAAACAAAACGAAAAGCAGGTGTTCATCCCTGCTTCTTCTCATTTGCTTCATGTCATTAAATCCTCAATTATTGTAGCATAATCCTACCTAGAAGAAAATGAAAACTACCTACTCACCTGTAAGATTTCCACTTTATTTTTTGCCATGACACCTTCATAATACACAATTTTAGATAAATACTTCACTGAAGACTTATGCATAAATAACAACTGCACAATACAAAGGCAAATAAATTGTATTACTAATATACGAACAAAAATCTTCTCCACTTTTTTCAAAGTATGTTCTCCTTCCCATCTACGCTTACCTATTTCATCTCATCAGTTCATACAGTACACATAAAGCAATTAAATTTATTGTCATATTCCAAGCATTCTTTTATACATTTTCATTGTCGAATTTACTCAAAACATGTTATGTTCTAAAGGTATTTTTCAATTTGAAAGGGGTATAAACATTGAAAAGAATCCTAGTTTTACACACAGGTGGAACCATTGCAATGGAGGAAGATAAAGAAACTGGGGTCGTACAACCAGGCGAAAAAAATCCTCTTTTAAAATTTATTCCTGATTTAGAAGGCGATGTTGATTTAATCGTTGAAGATGTGTTCCATCTACCATCTCCACATATGACACCAAGCGAAATGTTACAATTACAAGTGATCATTGATGAAAGAGTAAAACAAGACAACATTCATGGCGTAGTCATTACGCATGGTACGGATACATTAGAAGAAACTGCGTATTTCTTAGATTTAACAGTACAAGCAACTATTCCAATCGTTGTGACAGGCGCAATGCGCTCTAGTAATGAATTAGGCGCTGACGGTCTATATAATTTCTTATCAGCTGTAAAAGTTGCTAGCAGTAATGAAGCTGCGGAAAAAGGTGTTCTAGTCGTATTAAACGATGAAATCCATTGTGCTACAAACGTTACGAAAACACATACAAGTAATGTTGCGACATTCCAAAGCCCACAGTATGGACCAATTGGCATGGTAACAAAACGCGGCGTCGTCTTCCACCATGCTTTAGTACATCATGAAACATATACAGTAAACAAAGTCTCAAAAAATGTCGTTGTTCTAAAAGCTTACGCTGGCATGGATGATACATTGTTAGCAGCAATCGAAAATCTTCCAGTAGATGGGATTGTCATCGAAGCACTTGGACAAGGTAATTTACCTCCGAGAACACTTCCTAGTCTAGAAAGATTAATGAACAAAGGAATTGCTGTCGTATTAGTTTCACGTTGCTTCAACGGTATCGTTCAAGACGTATATTCTTATGAAGGTGGCGGCAAACACTTAAAAGATATGGGTATTATATTCACATACGGTTTAAATGCTCAAAAGGCACGCATTAAATTACTAGTCGCATTAGAGAATACAAATTCTCATGATACAATTCAAAATATGTTTATGCACGATTAAAAAAAGAAGCTGTCGAATTTTTTTCGACAACTTCTTTTTTATTTTTCTCTTGATGCAATGGTTTGCGCAATCGCATCTCCATGAAATCTACCGTTCTCAATAAATATTTCATTTGCATTATTCCCAGCGGCAATTACACCTGCAATGAAAATATTTTTAGCGTTTGTTTCCATTCCGTCCTCGGTATAAATCGGACGCCCTGTTTCTTCATCAATCCGAACGCCCATCTTTGTTAAGAAACTATGATCAGGATGGTATCCTGTCATCGCAAATACAAAATCATTTTGGATTGTAAACGATTCACCATCAACCGTATACGTTAATGTATGTTCAGTAATTTCTTTCACATGAGCTTGGAAACGCATTTGAATTGTCTCATTTCGTACTAAAGCTTCGAACTCCGGCAAAATCCATGGCTTAATACTTGGCGAATACTCACTTCCACGATATAGTACCGTTACACGCGCACCCGCTTTAACAAGTTCTAACGCGGCATCTACACTTGAATTTTTCCCACCTATCACTACAACATCTCGATCAAAATAAGGATGTCCTTCTTTAAAGTAGTGAGATACTTTTTTTAGATCCTCACCCGGAACATTCATATAGTTTGGATTGTCATAATATCCAGTTGCGACAATGATGTATTTCGCTATATATATTACTTTACTTCCATCATACTTTGTCGTCTCTACTTTAAAAGTTTCTCCATCCTTTTGGACTTGCTCTACTCGTTCAAAAGCATTTACACGTACAGACTTCCGCTTTACTACTTCACGATAATACGCAAGTGCTTGATTTCGAACTGGCTTGCGATTTTCCGTAATAAAAGCTACTTCACCAATTTCTAATTTTTCACTAGAGGAGAAAAATGTTTGATGAGTTGGATAATTATAAATCGCATTTACAATGTTTCCTTTTTCAATTACTAATGGATTAATCCCTGCTTTTTGCAACGAAATTGCTGCCGCTAATCCGCACGGACCACCTCCAATTATGATAGCTGTTTCTTTCTGCATACTCGGTTCACTCCTAGTCTTCTACCTCTGCACTATTTATAAAAACAAGAAAAAACCTACTTACAGCAGTAGGCACCTATCTTTATTGTATTCATTTTTCATATATTTGTCATCTAAACGAAACGTACATCCGATAGACATCTGCTAAAAACTGCTGAAATTTAATACCTTGTTGCCCTAATACATTTTCAGGATCGATCTTTCTAGCTGGATCAAGTGTTTTATGTGATACGATATCTTTTTTCGGATTCAGACCAAAGTTTTGACATAAATACGCATGGTACCATGTAAAACGAGTATATGCCTCCCAAAAATTAACATCACCACCATAACAAAGCTCCACCCCAATTGCCGCCTTATTTGCGTCATAACCATATAAGTCATTATCTGTCGGCACACCATACCGAACATGATACGCAACTTCATTTATAGGAACAATTTCTAATATTGTTTTGTCATCTATAAATGTATGCGCCGAAGCTTTCGGTTGTATTTCATTAAAGTAATCTCGATTTCCTATCGCATTGCTACCAGGATTCCCCGTATCATGACTTACAATAAACCTTACTTTAGAAAGAGGAATACCCGGTCGTGAATTTCCATATCCAATATAATTACGCTCTATAGGAAACATCGCCATTACTACCAACTCCCGCTTTAGAAAATTACCTTACTTCCTTATATATGTATTCGGCAGTAATGTCCTTATCGCATATTTCTTACGCGAAGAGAAAATCGAAAATATTGGACGTGAACACCATAAATAACAAAATACTTACAGCCACTCCATAAAAACCGTAAAACCAAACACAATCTTCTTTCGTATCTAAACCGAAAAATTTATTTACTGATTGTACTAATGTGCCACGCTTACTTTGTTTGTTTCGTAATACTTCTACTCGTTCTACAACATCTGCTGGCATCATAAATCTTTGGTCTACTGTCATTTTCATCATTTATCTCTCCTTAAAATCATTTCCGTTTTGTTTATCTAAGGAGAGTATAGCACGTTTGTTCGTGTAGAACAAGCGTTCTTTTTCGTTTTTATTTTATTTTTCAACAAACCAATTAATAATTACCATTATAAAAGCAATAATTGGTCCCACTACCACCACACCGAATACTAAAAACAATAGCCCTTCCCCGAACACCCGAACGATACTTTTTTTATGAGCACTTTTAGCACTTGCAAGCTCCTCCTCTAACACCTTAACCCTCTCTTCTAATTGTGCTACCCTTTCCATCATTTTTTTCTCCATATGCAACACCTCATTTACTACTTCAACAAAAAAACGTGATCCCCTCGAAAGGAATCACGTTTTCTCAAGATATATGATCTTATACCCAACCTCTGAAGCGACTAGCCTCAGCCATTTTACGCACACCAACCATGTACGCTGCTAAGCGCATGTTCACTTTACGAACTTGTGCTGTTTCATAAATAGAATCAAATGATCTTACCATTACTTTTTCTAAACGTTGTTCTACTTCTTCTTCAGTCCAGTAGTAACCTTGGTTATTTTGTACCCACTCAAAGTAAGATACTGTTACACCACCAGCACTTGCTAATACGTCTGGAACAAGTAAAATTCCGCGATCTGTTAAAATTTTAGTTGCTTCTAATGTTGTTGGACCATTTGCAGCTTCAACAACGATTTTCGCTTTAATATCATTCGCATTTTCTTCTGTAATTTGGTTCTCAATTGCAGCAGGAACTAAAATGTCGCAATCAAGCTCTAACAATTCTTTGTTTGAAATTGTATTATTAAATAGTTTCGTTACTGTACCGAAGCTATCACGACGGTCTAGTAAATAATCAATATCTAATCCATTTGGATCATGTAGTGCACCGTAAGCATCTGAAATTGCAATTACTTTCGCACCTGCATCATGCATAAATTTAGCTAAGAAACTACCAGCATTACCGAATCCTTGAACAACAACGCGCGCACCTTGAATATCAATGCCACGTTTTTTTGCAGCTTCACGAATACAAATTGTTACACCTTTCGCTGTCGCTGTTTCACGTCCATGTGATCCACCTAATACAAGCGGTTTACCTGTAATAAATCCTGGTGAATTAAATTCATCAATACGGCTATACTCATCCATCATCCATGCCATAATTTGAGAGTTTGTGAATACATCTGGAGCTGGAATATCTTTCGTCGGGCCTACGATTTGGCTAATTGCTCGTACATAGCCGCGGCTTAATCTTTCTAACTCACGGAACGACATTTCACGTGGGTCACAGATAATTCCACCTTTACCTCCACCATATGGTAAATCAACAATACCACATTTTAAACTCATCCAGATTGAAAGTGCTTTCACTTCGTTTTCTGTTACGTTCGGATGGAAGCGAATTCCACCTTTCGTTGGACCAACAGCATCATTATGTTGTGCACGATATCCTGTAAATATTTTAACAGTCCCGTCATCCATACGAACTGGTATTTTCACTGTCATCATACGAACTGGTTCTTTTAATAATTCATATACTTCGTTTGGATAACCCAATTTTTCTAACGCTTCACTAATAACAATTTGTGTTGAATTCAATAGTTCAAAATGTTGTTCCCTTTGTTGTTGTGTTTTTGTTTGAGTTCCCTTTTCGGCTACCATAGTAAGTAAACCCCCTGTAATTTCACTTGTTTAGTAAACCTTCATTGCCTAGTATACACCGTTAAATTTGGAATGCAATAGAAAACGCTAACAAATATATACAAACTATTTTCTGTTGCAAGCGTTTTCACTATTATTATAGTCCTTTTATTACTTTTAGAAAAGTAAAATACTTAAATATTTAAATATTTTTTATTTCACTCCAATAAAGCAAAAATTTAATCAGGAAAACTTTCGTTCATCTCCACTGATTATGAGCTCTCACCCATCGTGCGTTTACAGGCAGCCCAACTCCCATAAGTAGTGAAATAAAGTAGTACGAAACAAGATATTAAATTCAGGAATATAATACTCTAATTTTCATATTATCGTACGGTTGTTCAATTCCGGCACAAGAATCGCAATGCTTATCCACATGAAAACAAAACCTCAGCTATGTTACATTAGCTGAGGTTTTGTTTTTTCACAAAGTAATTGTGTATTTGTTCAATTGCTTGAGCAGCCATTAATTCTTTACCATACTCCATTATACGATAAATAGTTACTGTAGACGGATTACCGTATTCCGCCAAAATAGCTATGAAATCCGCTTTCAGCAATTGAGTTTGCTCTTCTTCTTCCATCCAGAGATAGAAACGTCCATCCCACGTGTACAGCTTTCCGCCAGTCACACCAAGGTTATATAAGCGACTCGACAGGTTAATTACATCATCTAATGCAGCAAACTCATATAATATGTGCTCGTTTTCATCTAGAGTCACTTGCATTTCAATAAATTCATCACGGAATTCATCTTCTGTATCCATCTCTTGATTTTCTTTCGTTACAATTACCACCATACCTTGTGCTTGTAGAGAAAATACTTCAACTGCAATCGGACCATCTGCTTCAAATCCTAATTCTTTATTTGCTTCTTGCATCATATCACGAAATAATTGCTGTACTTTCGGTGCATTTCTCCATAAATCTTCTTTCGTTAATCCTCGTTCAGATAAATCATCAAATGTTAGGAAAATTTTTATCTTATTATAATTTAATCGTTCCAGCCTCATCTCATACCCTCCCTACGTAACCAATGAATCTAATTTTTATTATATGAAATAGAAAATAGATGGTTCTTTTTGAACAACTATTCTGACATTTTTAACCATTCGTCCCATTCTTCTTTTGTATCACCGATTAGGATTGTTTGGATGTTTAACTGATCTCGAACACCAAATTTCCCTATAACCCCAACAGAAAGGTTCTCATGTTTTTCTTGCAACACATTCATAAAGCTCATCGCCTCATTCAGTTCGCGTCCATGATCCAACGATACAAATAAATACTTAGGCTGTATTTGCTCAACAGCTAGCAAAATACCATCTTCCGCTAGGCTTGTCCTAATATATATCGTCTCATACCCTTTTAAACGTAAGTACGTTGAAAAAACAAATCCTTTCAACGCATTATTCTCCAGTACGAGAACTTTGTGTACGGAAGAAGACTTCGAAGCATTATGATATATCATGCCTAAACGGGTTTGTAAAAGCGATACTACATAATGAAATTGCACCATTGTAATCTCATTATTATTTTTTAACATTAACAATTTGTTTGTCATTTGAAGAATAATACTTGTAATGACCTTTTCTATTGAATAAATACTAAAGGCCTCGTTTAATAATGCAGAAGTTGTGATTTCATCAAATTTTAACAAAGCTTGCAGTAAATCGTCCACTAAAACAACTTCTTTATCGTATTGTATTTCTTTTTGTGCATTTTTCTGTAAACGATTCCCATCTAACAACTGAACTGCCTGTCCGATCATCATACCGGATGAAACCTTTTCCACTAACCATTTCAAAATTCGAATATGTTCTTCTGTATATAAACGATGCCCAGCATCATTCCGCTTTGGGGCAATAATTTGATATCGTCTTTCCCATGCACGAAGTGTACTTGGCTGGACTCCAATTATATTCGAAACAGCTTTTATATTATATTTCCCATTTAGAGTTGGCATCATTTCCCCCCACATAATGTAATAATATGTGTTTGAGCAGGTGCTCTAAAGCGCAACGGAAACAATGTTGTTCCATATCCATTACTAACAAATAAAGTCATATTTGAATGATTATATACGCCACCCTTTAAATACTTTTTTGATGGGAATAATCGAATCTGCCCTCCATGTGTATGTCCACTTAATACAAGTGAAATTTGTTCTTTCCCAGACATTTTCTTTATTATATCAGGATTATGACTAATCAAAATGCGAAAGCCATCTTCCTTACAATCAGCCAACGCCAAATCTAGACGATCACGTTCCAATCCGACATCATCTATACCGAGTAAACAAATTTTTTCTCCTAATTCAGACTCGAATACAACTCTTGTATTATCTAAAACTTTCACATTATTTTCTAATAACAAAGCATCTAATTCATGATATTCAATCTCATAATCATTATTTCCCCACACAAAATATACAGGAGCTATCGTTCTTAACTTTTGAATATTTGCAGAGATTTTCGATAAAGGAACACCTTTTTCTGCTAAATCACCGCCAATAATTACGAGATCTACTTTCCCTTTCACTTGTTCAATTAACGAACTTGAAACGACTCTTCTATGAATATCAGAAATAAAAAACACCTTAACTTTTTGAAAACTTTCCGGAAATTCTTTAAATACTAAAGTATGTTCCAACACCGTATTACGCATCGCTTCTTTGTACATTACAAGAAGAAATAGAATACCAATGATTACGAGAGTACTTAATAATATAATCCATATCATATTTTTTACTCCACTCCTCATAAAGATAGTCCTCAATTTTTATAACACGCTGTAAATCGATTATTTTACTAACTTTCTTGCTTTGTGGACTTATCTTTTATCGGAACTTTTAACTCCTGACCTACACTCACTTCATCTTCTTGTAAATGATTATACTTCTTAATCACTTCAATTCCATTTTCATCTGAATAATATTGCTTCGCTATACTTTCTAAAGTTTCTCCCTCTTTCACAGTATGCGTTACTACCTTCTCAGATTGTTTCGGAGACTCCGATTTAGCTGAATCAAAGAAGATTACTTCAAATGCACTTTTACCAGCATTATCGCTATCATTCTTCACCTGAATATATTTATCCGTATACCATAAAATACTAATTGGCAGTAATATGAATAAAAATGTTAAAACCCGAACGAAAATGTGATTCATTTTAAACTTTTGTTTCTTCTCTTTATTTCTATGAATTTCACTACGCGGCGGTAAACCTTCATTTTCTTCCACTCGCTCAACTTCTAATTCCTCTTCAAAATCAGGAATTCGCTTCCTCATGTTGTTCACCACCACCTTCCATTTATTTTCTTAATTGGAGTCCCATTATAAAATCAACAAGAAAGTGTGCAAAGATTGTTATAAACAAATTTCCTGTCCATTCAAATACGTAACCAAAGACAAAACTAATAAAACAGACAAAGCAAAACAAAAATGGCTTTGTTATATACCGAATATGTAATACTGCAAATACTAAACTCGCTATTACAATTCCGAAATGTGTTTGCACTACACCTCTAAATAAAAATTCCTCTGCAAAACCGATAACGAATGTAATAATGAGTAAATGCATAATTGACATTCCTTGAAACATCTTATCGTTAATACCACCATCGTCAAACCAAGACTCTGGAAATACTCGCATCGCAACATAATCTAATAACACAATACCGATCGCTAACAAACCACCTATTATAAGGATAATCATCGGTTCCCATTTCCAAAGACTATACACTTCTTCTATATCTTGAAACAATATATATGCTAGTAAACAACCAATACCTATAATAATTAACTGTGTTATATACAAGTTCAGCCTTATTTCCTTCGGACTCATCTCTTCAACATTATGCCTTTGAATGTTCATCATTCCCCCATCTTTTCTAGGCCGAAAAGCTTTTGTAACTCTGTTTCCCAATTATAGTCGAAATCCGATTGTTGCGCTCGTCTTTTTTTATAATCCGTTTTTGTAATACCGCAGTAATCGCAGCAATTTTTTAACTCTTGCTCTTTTCTATAGCCAAACTGTTGCAGTACATATTCGCGTCTGCACCCTTTAACCTGTATCCATGACTTCATGTTTTCTAGCTCACTATATTTATTACGTAGCCTTATTTCTACTTCAGCTATTAATCTGGTCATAACTTCATCCGACAAGCTCTCTAATAATACCTTTCGCTGTTGTATGATTCCAAGCTGTTCGAGATGATAACGGATGAAACGCCAATATTGTTCATTAAATCTTGCTGCATTATAACAAATTTCTTCTACATCTTCTATTGGTAATTCTTTCGTTTGAAACATTCTTTCCTGTAGTAAAGAAAACAAAAATTGTATTTGCGACTTACTTGGCAATTCATCCTCAATGATTGAAATTGGTAAATCATGGTCTAACGGACTGCATAATAAAATGGCTATACTCGGTTCACCATCTCTTCCTGCTCTTCCGATTTCTTGTAAATAGGAAGCTATATTGGTCGGGTAATGAAAATGAACAATATATCTCGTATTTGACTTATTTACCCCCATACCAAAAGCACTTGTGCATATTACCAGTTGCAACTGATCATTCATAAACTGCTGTTGAATCAACATACGCTCTTCATGTTCCATACCACCATGGTAAAAAGCTACACCAGTAACGCCTTTTCCTCTTAAATATTCTGTTAAACGTTCGGTCCACGCCCTACTTGAACAATACACAATCCCTGGTCCTTGTAAATACAGTACCTGTTCCAAAAGTGCTTCTTTCTTCTCTTCAATCGTCTCTACAAATTGCACTTCCATTGCGATATTCGGACGATCGATAGAATATACATGCTCTGCGGCATTCTTTAAATTTAAACTCTCCGCTATATCTCGCAGCACGCTTTTTGTCGCCGTGGCCGTTAACGCTAATACTGCAGGAGATCCAATATTCTCAATGACTACATTTAATTTTTTGTAGTCCGGCCTAAAATCATAACCCCATTGTGAAATACAATGGGCCTCATCAACAACAAATAGTGAAATATGAACTTTCCTCAACTCTCTTATTAACAATTCCGACTGCAACATCTCTGGTGAAACAAAAATAAATTTATAGGAAGCTAATTTTTTCATCGCTTCTCTTTTTTCATTTAACGTCCGAAAACTATTAAATGCTATTACTCGGTTTTTCACAACATATTTTAATTGTGTAACCTGGTCTTCCATTAAAGATAATAATGGCGATACAACAAGTACTGTCCCTTCTTGCATTAAACCTGGAAGTTGATAACACATAGATTTCCCTCTCCCAGTTGGAAGCATAGCTATAACATCTTTTCCTTCCAATAAATCTGTAATAACTCCTTTTTGACCTGGACGAAATTCAGAATATCCAAACCACTTATACAAATATTCCTCAAGCTTCATTTATACCCTCCATCTGCGCCAATACAAGACGGACTTCGAAATAAGAAATATCTTCTCCAACCGCTTGCTTCAACACACGCAACTTACGTGTTTGCAGTGCTTCGATTACTTTTGTTACTTTTTCTATTTTTTCTTTTTCCATAAACATCTCGATAGAAAACTCTTTTTCTCGCAATGCAATTTCAACAAAGTGATCTTCTATCGTTGCAACCTTTAAATTTCTAATTGTCGCTATTTCTTCTAAAGAACGCCCTTGCCTCCAAAAATTATATGTTTTTTTCGTTGATAAACTAAATAATTCAGCTCTCTCATTTGGATAAGATATGACTTCAGCTAATAGTGGAAATTCATTTTCATTACCACGAACCTCTTGTATAAAGAAATGAATAGTACCCCAAAATAAAAAATATACCCTGAATATATCTTGTTTCGTAATTTCTGATAGCTGTTGCAGTGTACAACCTATACGTTCATATCCGGTTAGTCGATAAGTGACAATCGTCGCTTCTACCACATCACTTTTTTCTAAAAGGTTATGTATTTCTTCCCATAATTTTTTCGCCAATTCACTTCTCCTATACGGTAATCCCGTAAGGAATCGTTTCACCCAAACCATTATTTCTGTATCTTGTTGAATAGGAATAAATTTCGTATTATTCTGTTGTAAATTTGATATAGTTTGAATAATTAGCGATAATCTTTTCCAAAACGTTTCACCTAGTTCACCATAGTGCAAACCGTGTAAATGAGTTGGAAAAGAATAAACTTTCTCCCATTTATGTAACTGCGTTTTACCTGTCTCTGTTAACACATATGTATTTTCATGTATTTCTTGAATAAAATCTGTTTGCATCAACTTTGCAACTTCACGATCGTAATCATTTCTATTTAACGATTTATATATTCCAAACAAAAAAGAAATCCGGAACATATTCCCATCTTGTAACGTTTGCGAAGAACGTTTACCTTTTAATAAATAAAAAATAGAAGAAACGGTTCTTTCGCCATTCAATTGTTTTAAACAATACAATAAAGTATATTGTATTTGCATTACCGTCTCCACCTTCCAACTTAATTTCTTTTTTGATATGATCACAAAGTCTATTATTGCTCATTAAACTTATCATATCAGCACCATATACTTGTATATATTCTATTGTACCAAACGAAATAACATTTACGTATTTTGAAAATCTTATGACATAATTCAAAAATAAGTTGACACCCTAATTGATAAGCATTATCATTATAATTTTATGTTGAAAAGTTTCACAAACCGTTTTACAATAAGGTTATAATTTTTATGACGAGCTTTTCACATACATATTATCAGGAGGGAAAAAAGATGGCAAAATATACAATCGTTGATAAAGATACTTGTATTGCATGTGGTGCTTGTGGCGCTGCTGCACCTGACATTTATGACTATGATGATGAAGGTATTGCATTTGTAACATTAGACGATAACCAAGGTATCGTTGAAATTCCAGATGTATTAGTTGAAGACATGATGGATGCATTCGAAGGTTGTCCAACTGACTCAATTAAAGTTGCTGACGAATCATTTGACGGCGACGCTTTAAAATTCGAATAGTCTTATTAACTTCAACAAATGCCCCTCATCATATAGATGAGGGGCATTTGTTGTTTTTCTATTCTACTTAACAAAAAACCATTAGTCGTTCCACACGACTAATGGTTTTAATATATATTATGCATTTTTCATTTTTGCAAACATCCATACTTTCAGGCGTGAGAATAACGCTACAAATACAATTGTCACTACAATCCCTTTAATCAAATTAAACGGTAAAATTGCCGTTACAACCGTCGTTCTTATAGCTTCGCTAGACATAGCTGGTGAATTTAAAAACCAAGTGTAAGCTGGGAATATGATGATGTAGTTTAATACACTCATAATTAGCGCCATTGTAATTGTCCCTAGCATAAGTCCTGTCGTTAAACCCTTTACAGTACGATACTTTCTAAATAAGAAAGCTGCTGGTCCAATAAATAAACATCCTGCAATAAAGTTTGCAATCTCTCCAACTGGTACTCCCGTTAAACTCCCTTGAATCCCGTAATGTAAAATATTCTTTATCGCCTCTACAATTACTCCTGCAATTGGTCCAAAGATAATTGCTGCAATTAAAGCTGGCACATCACTAAAATCAATTTTTAAAAATGGCGGAAGCCCTGGAAATGGGAAATCCAACATCATCAGTAAATATGCAATACTACTTAGCATTGCTACACTCACCATCTGCACTACACTGTTTTTTTGTTTCATCTTTCTCTCTCCTTTTCCATCGATCATCTCATGGAAAGTGGAAAGGTTCTGCTATGCCTATTTTTTCATAGAACGAAAAAACCCTTTGTGTTTTACACAAAGGGAGAATTTAAGGCACATCAAACAGACGTTCAAATCCATATCTTTTTTGAACGCTTGAACCTCCATCTTCTCCCATCCAGACTGTACTGTCGGCTTTGGAATCACACCAAATCCTGCCTTAACGGCTCGCGGGCTTAGAACGCAATCATAAATAGTTCATCACCGCCGGTCGGGATTTTCACCCTGCCCCGAAGATAGACCGATATTCTATTTTCCACTTCATTATACAACAACCGAATAACATTGTGAACTAAAAAATTGTAACTTATTTAAAATTAGTTATTTATTTTTTATAATTACAAAGGAATTATAAAAAATTTTACAATTCGATCCATATTTTTATTCCTCTATTTGCGAACAGAAAACGTCCGATTAGCGCGAGCTAATAATAAGTGGGGATACCCTTTGATTAAAGTTTCACCTTATTATTCAGCATTTCTCTTATGAATTCCCTAGTCATATATAGCTAAAAGTGATAAGATGTTGAATTGTTAAGATAAGAACATTTTCTGAATTATTATGGAGGAAATGTCATGAAGAAAGAAAAAAGACACTCTATTCGAGAAGTCATGAAAAAAAACTTAAGAAAAGAATACTTTTATTTAAAAAAAGAATTACTTTTCCACTGTCCAATTGATTTAGGCACATTCTCAAGCGAGACATATTATGCTGCTTTCGATAAAGATGGCATCAGTATTTATCAGTATGATAAAAAAACAGAAAGTAAATTGAAATTGTGTGAGCGTCATCCATGGAAAAGTTGGAATAAAGTAAAAGTTGATCACTATTTGACAACTTCTCAATTTATTTTTCAAGGCGAGCGAAACTGGATATTATCCCTTTTCCAAAAAGGAAAAGAAGCTCAAAAAATAATCGAAGAGCATACATCTTTACAAACAGAAGTTGTTTCCCGCTCTTTCTTTAAAAAACTTCCTGGTTTCCGTTCTAATACACCGTTGAATAAATACATCGGTAGTATTTGCTACACTGCACTTATTGCATTCTTATTAAAATGGATGATTCCATTTCAAGCACCACAAATCGCCCTGTATTCACTTTCAATTGGATGTATGCTTCTTGGTCTCCTTTGTTTGACAATCGGTTTAATTGAACCGACCATTGTACTGTTTCGGACAAACGAGAAAACAAGAACAAAAGTCTTTTACTTATATAGCTACTTAGCTATTTCTGGATTTATATGTGTCTTTATTTTTTGGTAAAAGAAGCCGCCCCAAAATACATTTTGGGGCGTTTTTTGTTAGGAGTCCAGTTACCCTTATCGTTTTATTTTATTGCGAAATGCATATACTCTCTTTCCCTATTGTCCTCTTAACTAAGAAGACAATAAATCTTTTCAAAGATTATACTTTTTGAAAAGATTTATTACTTAACGTATAGTTGTTGATTTGGATAGATTCGCTCTTGCTGCAACCCATTCTTCTCTTTAATTTCCTTAACTGTCATACTAAATTTCCGCGCAATACCAACTAAGGTATCCCCTTTTTGTACGACATATAGCGCTGAAGAAACAACTTCATTTCTTTGTTCATTTAAAACAAGCAATGGATTCACCGCATTCTTTTTCGCCATCGTCCATCTTCCTTGATGAACTTCTAAATGTAAGTGTGCACCTCGTGATTCTCCTGTATTTCCTACCTCTCCAATCTTTTCACCTTTTGAAATACGATCCCCTTGACCTACATATCTCTTATTTAAATGTGCATACACAGCCTCATATTCTCCATGTTTAATAAATACAACATTTCCATAACTACTTGAATAATAAGACTTTGTTACCTTTCCATCTTGAATAGCTGCCACAGGCACTCCAATCGGCGCAGCTATATCGATGCCATAATGTTTTCCGTGCCTCGTCCCAAAATAATCACTTATCTGACCTTCAACGGGCCATGTCCATCGATTTTCTTCTGCTTGTACATGTAATTGAGATAAAAACAACATAGCCAATAACATGACGCTACATTTTAACACTTTCATATACATCCTCCGTTTTCTAATTACCACCATACCTTCTCTATTTTGGTATATTACAGAAAAAAGTATACAAAAAAAGAAAGGGAATCAATCCACTTCCTTCTCTTTTTTGTCACGAAAAACTAATGCACTGCGGTTATACTCTACATCTTTCACTTGTAATCGAGCGTTTATTACTCTAGCTACCGCAAATAAATAATCAGATAATCTATTTACATACTTTAGGACCACTTCATTTATGTCCCCTTCTTTTTGCAACGATACGATAGAGCGCTCTGCTCTTCTTACAACAGTACGTCCAATATGAATAACTGCCGCTGCCTCGCTACCACCTGGCAAAATAAAGCGCTCTAACGGTGGCGCTTCTTCTATGTACAAATCAATCCGTTTTTCTAAGCTTTCGACCATTTCGATTGTCACTTTGTAAGGAATTTTTCGGTCTACTATTGCCAAGTCTCCTCCGCAATCAAATAGTTCATGTTGAATATTTTCAAGTTCATCATAAATATCTTCAAACAATGGAGCTTGTAGCTTAGTCATCGCATATCCAATATGAGAATTCGCCTCATCTATTGTTCCATATGCTTCAACTCGGATATGATCTTTATCCACTCTGCCGCCTATTACACTTGTTATCCCTTTATCTCCTGTTTTTGTATATAATTTCATCGCTTTACGACACCCCTCTCATTATTCTTCATTCGACTAAATTAGAAAAAAAGTTCTACTATTATTTATTTAATTGATTTTACAAAAAAATAAACAACAGTAGAACTTTATTCATTATCAACTTTAAAAAAGTATATCTAAATTATACGATTCGGTAAATATACAGAGAATGTAGTTCCCTCTCCAACAACACTTGAAACAGAAATTTTCCCATCATGACCTTGCACAATATTTTTAGCAATCGCAAGCCCGAGTCCTGTTCCACCTTTTTTCCCACGTGTTCTTGCTTTATCAGCTTTGTAGAAACGATCAAATAAGAACGGAATGTCTTCTTCTGGAATACCCGCTCCCGAATCCTGTACTTCGAAAGTAAGGCCATTGTTTTTCGTATCAATTACAAGTGTTACATGACCACCTGCATTCGTATGACGAATTGCATTATCAATTAAATTTGTCAACACTTGTTCCATACGATCTGCATCAAACGGGTATTGTTCAATTGGATTTTTGAAATCAACCGTTAGTGCAACTTCTTTATCCTTTGCAATCCCTTGGAATTTTCTGCCGATCTTTTCAACGAAAGGATGAATATCAACCTCACCTATATGTAACTCTACATGGCCACTTTCCATACGTGCTAAATCTAATAATTCATTTACAAGCTTACCTAGACGAACAGATTCCTCATAAATAATTTGAACAAACTCATTAATTTCCTCTTTCGTTTGTACAATATCATCTAAAATCGCTTCACTATACCCTTGAAGCATGACCATCGGTGTACGAAGTTCATGTGATACATTTGCAATAAAGTCTTGACGCATTTTCTCAAGACGACGTTCTTCCGTCATATCACGTAACACTGCTACAGCCCCACGAATTTTCGTTTGGTTGTAAAGCGGCGTCATAAGAACTACGTAATTACCTTTTTGCAAATTAATCTCAACAACTTGTTGTTGCTCGCTTTCTACAACGAGATGGAATAGTTCTACAAGTTCAGAAGGAAGTTTTTTACTTAACTCTATTTCTTTTTCTTCTTGCCAAACTTGTAAGAAATGTTCAGCCGGTGGATTAATCACTACGACTTCACCTTCTTGATTTAACGTAATAACCCCATCTGCCATACTACTCAAAATACTAGCTAATTGCTCTTTTTCTTGCTGCAAAGCATTCATGTTAAACTTCAACTGTTTTCCCATTTGATTTAAAGCCGTTGCAAGCTCACCAATTTCGTCCTGAGATACCATAGGAGCTTTTGCATCAAACTTTCCACGAGCCACCTCAAAAGCAACCTCACGCATTTTACGAAGTGGCGCTGTAATTCGAGTAGATAAGAAGAACGCAAAGAAAGTTGTTAAAATAATCGCAATCCCAGCCGATAAGAAAATAAAATCAGTCGTTCTCTCCATACCTTGGATGGGAACTTGTAAAGATTCATATACAAAGACAGCACTTTGATTTTTTGACTGCACCGGTTTCCCGACAATCATAATATCATTTTCAGTATTTTTATTCTTCCTACTATTAGAAGCTTTTCTAATGTTATTCTTAATTTCTTTTTTGTCTGTAAAAACAGCCGCTAATTCTTTATCTTCTTTCAAATCATTCATTGTAAGAGTGACTAGCCCTTCTTGTTTCGGTGAAGAAGATATTTCCTTACCGTCTTCTACAATAATTATTCTTGAAAGTGGATCAGAGAATTTGTAGGCGATATTCTCAATCGTTTTTACATCTGCACCTTCTTCAATTAACTCTGAAACACTTGTTGCTACTTTCTGCAGCCTAGCTTCACTCATATCAACATAATACGTTCTAAAAAACTGTGAAAGTAAAATCGCAACAAATCCAAGAACAAACGAAACGAGAAGTAATATGGTCATCCATAACTTCCCTACTACACTTCTCCAAAGCATCAGTCGTTCACAACCTCAAACTTGTAACCTACGCCCCAAACGGTAACGATCATCTTCGCAGCATCTGGTGATTTTTTACTTAATTTCTCACGTAAACGCTTTACATGCGTATCAACTGTACGTAAATCTCCGAAGAATTCATATTGCCATACTTCTTTTAACAATTGCTCACGATCAAATACTTTATCAGGAGCTTTCGCTAAGAATAATAGTAATTCATATTCTTTCGGTGTTAAGTTCACTTCATTTCCATCCGCTGTAACACGGTGTGCATCATTATCAATCGTTAAATGAGGGAACACAGTCACATCTTTCGTTGTTGTATCTTGTGTAAAGAATGTTGTTGGTACCGCACGACGTAATACCGCCTTCACACGAAGTACTACTTCACGTGGGCTAAATGGTTTTACAATATAATCATCTGTTCCAACTTCAAACCCTTGTACCCTATTTACTTCTTCACCTTTTGCTGTCAGCATAATAATTGGTGTCGCTTTTTTCTCACGAACCCCTTTACATACTTCGATACCATCTTTACCAGGCATCATAAGATCTAATAAGATTAAATCATAATCATTTTGCAAAGCCATTTCTAAAGCTGTATCACCATTATCTGCTTCTTCAATTGTGTATTGTTCTCTTTCTAAATACATTTTCAATAAACGACGAATACGATCCTCATCGTCTACAATTAAAATTCTTGATTCATTTTCCATTTCTACCCGCTGCGTACTCTCACCTCAGCGGTTCACACCTACCCTTCTACACTATTATGTTGCGCTATTCTCGTTTATTTAAGCAATCCTCTAAATGTTTCACTTCCCAGTATTATGCTTCACAAGAATAATAAAGTTTGTTCAATAATTTTCCAAAACTATGTATTTTTTTTGAACAGTGTATTATGTCCTCGACCTCATTTTACAAAATCAACCGCTACTTTGTCATGTTTTTCTCAAAAAAGAAGAAAAGTTGACAAAAATAAAATAGGAAAGTGACATGCACTCTCCTATTTTATTTCTCTATGCATAGGAATGTAAACCCGCAATAATTAAGTTTACTACAATAAAGTTAAACATAATGATTGCAAAACCGATAACTGCGAGCCACGCTGATTTCTCTCCATGCCATCCTTTAGATAATCGTAAATGTAATACTGCAGCATAAAAGAGCCATGTAATAAGTGCCCAAACCTCTTTTGGATCCCAACCCCAAAAACGCGTCCAAGCTATCTGAGCCCATATCATTGCAAAAATTAATGCACCTAACGTGAAAACCGGGAATCCAATTGCAATAGAGCGATATCCGATTTCATCTAACAAATCACTATTCGTATTCTTTACTAGCGGCTGCAGTGCTGCTGATACTCGTTTCCGTAAAACAAGCCTTAATACAATATAAAGTAATGTTCCAACTAACACTGACCAAATAACAGTATTTAATTTTTTCGCGTTTACAATCGCTGGAACTTCAACTGCCGGTTCTAATTTATTTTCTGTCAGTAACTTTCCTTCATGCGGCCCAACTAAAGCTGGAAGATTATACTTCATTTCCAGTTGCTGTTCATTTTTATCAATCCATTGAAACTTCGCTTCATATTTCATACTAGAAAATACCGTTGTTACTCCAATAAATCCAACTGTACAAACAAGTGTGAATACTACCGTCTCTAACCAAAACGTACGTTTACTTCTCGTTGATTGATCTACATTTTTCAATAAATACATAACGCCTGTAATAAAGCTAATTGCTAAGATCGCTTGTCCTGCAGCTGCAGTCGTCACGTGAATATGTAACCAATTACTTTTTAAAGATGGAATAAGCGGAGATATTTCCCTCGGAAACATGCTTGCATAGGCGATTAATAAAAGTGCAACCGGTAGTGCAAATAGTCCAATTATACTTACGCGGTACATAAAATACATTGCAATAAATGCTCCGACAAGCATCATGCCGAAAAACGTACCGAATTCAAAAAAGTTACTAACTGGCGCATGACCTGATGCAATCCATCTTGTAACAAAATATACTGTTTGCGCAATAAATCCTAAAATTGTAATCATTATTCCTATGTTTGCCCACTTATGACCTTTTTCTTTAATTGCTCCCCCAAAAAATAGAGTGGCAATTAAATATAAAATAAATGCGGTAAAGAGAAAGTTACTACTTATTTGCACCATATCGTTTCCCCACCTTAACTAATTTTTTTGTCAATTACTTTATCATTTGGTTGCGGAATTGCTGTACCTTCTAGCACTCTTTCAATATCTTTCTTTAAACCGAACCAATTTTTATTCGTATGTCCTGCAATCCACCATTCATCATTAACACGTTGTATCCAAATACGACGATGATTCCAATACATACCTTGAATCACACCAACCATAAATATAAATCCTCCAATACCAAGAATCCAAAGCGTTAAATCTTTTCTAACAGTGAGGGCAGTCGCATTTTGCATTTCAACACCTGCAAATGTCATTTTATATTTATTGTTTCCGTCAGGTTCTATATTTTGCTGAATACCAACAAAACTTACCTCACCATCTGGCGTTTCAGGTGTAAACATTTTAAATACGAATGCAGGATTGTTTGGTAGTTTCGTTTTTGTATTTGGTCTTCCATTTTCGTCAAAATAAAAATCAGGGAAATAGCTTAATAGTTCTAGCGAATAACCATTTCCTAAATCATATTTTTCTGTAGGATTCGCTAAATCTACTTTAATTGGTCCCCACTTTTGATTATTTTCTTTATTTTGCAAGTTGAAGGACATACTTTTAAATTCACTTTCTTTATAATCCACTTGATAAACAGCAAATTGATCAAATTTCAACGGTTCATTCACTCGAATTTCAGCTTCTTTTACCTTTTCCAATTTCGGTTTTTGTCCTGCTATATTTTCGCCTACCGCTTTATATAGTACAGCATTTGTTTGGAAATTCTTCGCAATCATTTTATCGCCTACACGGTCAATTGCTTCATCAAAAACTTCCTTGTCCTTACTTTTATCATACACTTCTTTTATAAACTTCTCGTTTTTTAAGTAGTATTGTCCATTCGTCCCTGGTATTTCTTTCGTCTCGCCATCACGTAACCAAAGTGCTTCATCTACGTACATGCTTGGTAAAAATCGCAACATCGCACCGAATAAAAAGATAATAAGGCCGATATGGTTTACATATGGACCCCAACGTGAAAAGCGTCCCTTTTCTGCTAAAACGTTCCCGTCTTCCACTTTCACATTATAATTTGTTTTCTTTAAATTCATTTGCACTCTTTCTAAGTCACCCTCTTGTGGTATACCAGTCCCGTATAACCTCTGTCTCTTTAAAAAACTAGGATGTCTTTTTACACCTTGCTTTTTTAAAGCTTTATACAGTGGAATAACACGGTCCAAACTACATATCACTAGTGAAATACCGATAGAAGCAATCAACATCATATACCACCATGAACCGTATAAATTGTTAAAACCTAATTGATAGTATAATTGTCCTAAAAATCCATACTCTTGCTTATAATATTCAGCTGGTGCAATCCCTGGGGTTATGTACATTTCTTGCGGGAAAATAGTTCCTATCGCCGATGCAGCTAACGTGATTACGATGAGCCACACACCTACTTTTACAGAAGAGAAGAAGCTCCAGACTTTATCTACTATTGTTTTTGTATGTGTCAATGATCTCCGGGCGCTTCCTTCATATCTCATATCTAGTAATTTCACATTTTCATTGCTTTCAAACGGTTTCCCGCAAGCTTCACAAAATACAGTTCCTATCGGATTCACATGTCCACATTCACACTTAATTTCTTTCAATACTCTCACCGCCTCGTAACTATATGTACTATTGTATATTCCAACCTGGAGTTACCGCAATACTCAGAATTTTCGAACCGGAGGTGTTATACGCAAACACCTCTTATGTAAAGGCTTTCTTTATTATGGAGTAATTTTCTTTAAATAGCCTTCTAATTGTTCTTTCGTTTGTTCACCTATAATTTGCTCCACTACTTTTCCATCTTTATCAATTAAAAAGCTCGTTGGTAGTGGTCCTACTCCATATGCTCCTATAATTTTTTGACCTTTATCAATTGCAACCGGGAATTTCAAACCATATTGATTCACAAAGTTCTTTACTGCAATATCCGTTTCATCTGCATCTAACGCAATAATTTCGACGCCTTTTTCTTTATACTTTGGATATAATTCATTCATATAAGGCATTTCTTTTTCACAAGGCTTACACCAAGTTCCCCAAAAATTTAAAAATACCCCTTTTCCCTTCAAGTCGTTTAGTTCAATTTTCTTTCCTTCTAAATCTGTCACAACAAAGTTAGGTGCTTCTTTTCCGATTTGCATTTTTTCTTTATCAGCAAAAAATCCTTGATAAAGTGTAAATCCTACAGCACCGATTAAAATGAGCAGAATGATAACGCGAAATAACAAGCGGTTTTTTTTCATATTGCCTCTCCTCTCCTCGATAAATGTCTGTATTCTCTTCTGCAAATGTTGTATTGAATAAATCACCAGCAGAGCACTCCACTGGTGAAAATTTAACTCTATAACTTATCTTGGTTTTGTTGAAGCAAGTGCACGTAATTGCTTTACCTCATGTGGTGTCAATTCTCTTGCATCACCAGGTCGCAGGCTACCCACTTCTAAAAAGGCATAACGTTCACGTTTTAATTTCACAACTTTACAGTCTAACGCTTCAAACATACGACGTACTTGACGGTTACGTCCTTCATGAATCGTTAATTGTACAATTGCGACCTCTTTACGCTTGTCCCAAGAAATAATTTTCACATTTGCTGGTGCTGTCTTTCCGTCTTCTAATGTCACACCTCGTTCTAACATGCGAATTTTCTCACCTGTTAATGGTCCTTTAATTTTTGCAACGTATGTTTTTTCAACTTTATATCTCGGATGCATTAATACATTCGCAAAGTCCCCATCATTTGTCATCAATAATACGCCTGACGTATCATAATCTAAGCGTCCAATTGGGAATAAACGTTGTGTAATTTCCGGGAAAAAGTCTGTTACAACATTTCTTCCTTTATCATCTGATACACTTGAAATTACACCCGTTGGTTTATATAGTAAGAAATAAACAGGCTCTTCTTTTTCAAGAGGAATATTATTTACTTCTACTTTATCTTGAGGAGTTACCTTTGTACCTAATTCAGTAACAACCTTTCCATTCACTTTCACTTTTCCTTGCTGAATTAATTCCTCAGCCTTTCTTCTCGATGCAATACCTGCTTGCGCAATCACTTTTTGTAATCGTTCCATTTCTTTTTTTCACCTCAAATTTATCTTACCTTACATTAGAAAGACTTGGCAACCGCTTAAGCTTTATGCCATTTCCCTCGTCTACCTTTAACAACATAGCGATGATAATAAACGTATAAAGGTCATATCGCCTTTTTATCCTTTATTATTGTTTACCCTTTTTCATATTGCTTACGATAAAAGTTCATCATTTTGTCAAAAACACTACATAAAAAAACCACTATTAAGCTACACCTTAATAGTGGTCGTATACGTATTATAAGCGAAATACCATAAAAAATGAATAGCCTTACTGAAACAATAAAGAAACGAACACAATTGAGCAAATAATCCCAATTAAATCTGCAAAAAGTCCTACTTTTAATGCGTCTCCCATTTTTCTAATTCCAACAGCTCCGAAGTAAACAGTTAAAATATAAAAAGTCGTATCTGTACTCCCTTGCATCGTAGAAGCTAGTCTCCCAATAAACGAGTCTGGCCCATATGTGGCAATTAAATCTGTCGTAATACTTAAACCAGCAGATCCTGAAATCGGGCGTATAAGTGCTAGCGGAACAATTTCTGCTGGAACATGAATCAGATCTAGCATTGGCTTCATGACCGATATCATTGCATCTAGCGCACCTGAAGCTCGAAATATAGAAATAGATACAAGCATTCCCACCATAAATGGTAAAATGGAAATCGCAATTTGAATCCCTTCTTTTCCTCCCTCAACGAACGATTCATACGTCGGCACTTTCTTTATCGTGCCATATAAAAGGATAAAACCAATTACACAAGGAATTACCCATAATGAAATCGTATTGACAATACTCATTTTTTCCGCCCCTTTCTACTCCTTCTTCGGTAAAAATAGCGGTCAATCCAAATTGCTCCAATCATAGAGAGTACCTGTGCAATAAATGTCACTCCAACAATCTCGGTAGGATTCGCTGATTCATATGTCATTCGAATCGAAATGACGGTAGTAGGAATTAAAGTAATAGCTGATGTATTTAAGGCTAGAAACGTCACCATAGAACGACTTGCCGAATCTTTCCCTCCATTTAACTCTTTTAGTTGTTCCATCGCTTTAATGCCAAGGGGGGTTGCTGCATTCCCTAATCCAAAAAAGTTCGCCATCATATTTGATAAAATAAACCCCATTGACGGATGATCTTTCGGTATTTCTGGAAACAACCTTTTCACTATCGGCATAAAAAGTGTAACTAACTTCTTTAACAATCCTGCTTCTTCTGCAATTTTCATTAAACCGAGCCAAAATACTAAAACGCTAATGAGTCCTATACAAATCGTTACCGCGTCTTTTGATCCTTCAAATACAGCTTTAGTTACTTCTTCCATCGTTCCATTGATCATGGCATACACAATCCCTATGACCGCCATCGCTGCCCAGACGAGATTAACCATCGTTCCCAACACCTATCATATGCGAAAAAATTTCCTTCACATTATTCCAATACATTCCCGTTGTAGCTACTAACTTTCGTTTACTATAAAATAAATTCCGTTCTCCAACCTTCTCATTACCAACGTATACGTCGGTCTTTCCAACCTTTACGCCCTCCGTAAGTTTTACACTTTTATCGAGTTCAACTTTTAATACTACGCTCTTTCTTTCTTCTTCAGTTAAAGGTACCGAAAAACTATTTTTCGTATAAACATGATTGACGTATTTCTTTTCATTTATTTCAGCAAGCGCTCCTTGTCCTAAAACTTTTGTTTGCTTGAAACGTTCAAAACCTTTATCAAATAAATTCATATGATCGTCCCAATCACTAGATGCACTCAAAGTTACAACAATTAAATCTAACCCATCTTTTGAAGCCGTTGTGACAAGCGTCCGGCCTGCTTTCTTTGTAAAACCTGTTTTTCCTCCTGTTGCAAATTCATAATAAGAAGTCACAAGCTTATGTTTATTTTTCCACGGATAATCCCATGAATCTGATTTATACGTTTTTGTTCCAAAAATTTTCTTGAAGGTCTCGTTCCCCATTGCATATTTCGTTAAAAGTGCCATATCATAAGCCGACGAGTAATGTGATCCATCTCCATCCAAACCATGCGGATTTGAAAAGTGGGTATCTTTCATTCCAATTTCTTTTGCTTTTTCGTTCATTAAATATACGAAACCATCTATACTTCCACCCACGTTTTCAGCAATTACTTGCGCTGCATCATTACCAGACCTAAGCATGAGTCCGTATACTAAATCCTCTAACTTCACTTTTTGTCCAGGCTTTAAATAAATTGCCGACCCTTCCACTCTCACCGCTTCATTACTAACTGATACCATTTCTTTCATTTTTCCTGATTCAGCAGCTAACAAGGCTGTCATAATTTTTGTTATACTGGCAATTTTTTGTGGCTCATGCTCTGCTTTTCCATATAATACACGACCAGACTGTTGCTCCATTAATACAGCATTTCGAGCACTGACATTACCGTTCATCTTTGCATATGTAGGAATCGGCATAATGCTTGCATACATAATAAGAAGAGTAATGATTACACAAATTCGTCTCATATTTCCCCCCACGTCCTTTTGGCACTTTTTGTACAAGTGTATGCTTGGCCTTTTAAATTATGAACGAAATCTCCCTACTACCGCTAATAAAAAAGACGCAGAAAATATGCGTCTAATACGGTGTCCATTCAATTTGTTTCGCACTTTCAAATCTTTTTTCTACATCAGGCCAATTTACAACATTCCACCAGTTTTTAATATATTCATCTTTTCGATTTTGGTATTGTAAATAATACGCATGTTCCCACACGTCTAACACAAGGAGTGGTATCGTATCCCATTGTGTAAATAATTGATGAAGTGTACTCTGCAAAATTTCTAATCTTCCAGATCGTGGTACCCAAACGAGGATTGCCCATCCTGATCCTTCTACTTTAGAAGCCGCTTCTGTAAAATGTTTTTGAAAACGTAAAAAACTCCCAAAATCTTGTTCAATTTGTTGTGAAAAAGCCCCTCTTGGACTTCCACCACCATTTTTTTTCATGTTATTCCAAAATATCGTGTGTAAATAATGACCTGATCCATGAAAAGCAGCTTCTCGTTCCCAATGCTTAATTAAATCAAATTGATTTGTTTTTCTCGCTTCTTCCATCATCTTCTCCGCTTTATTTAGCCCTTCCACGTAACTACGATGATGTTTATCATGGTGTAACATCATAATCTCTCTAGAAATATACGGTTCTAACGCATTATACGGATAAGGTAATGGTGGAAGTGTATGCCCTCCAATTGGAACAGCTCGTTCACTATCCCCTCTTTCATACAGTTCATACTCCTCTTCTTCCTGCATAAATACTTCTTGCAAATGATGCTGAATATGTTCTACATCATCACTTATTTCATACATAAACTCTGCATCTGTATCATACTCATGCTCTTTCATACGTTCTAATAACGTTTGAATTTTATAAGCAAGCATATGGACATCATACACTTCCATTGCACGGCTATCTAATACGTGAAGAACACTTTCACACCAACTTTCTACTTCATGAAAGTAATCTGTAAATACACCTTGCTGGTTCATGTTACACCTCCTTAATGCTATCCACTTAACTATATTCAATGAAAATCCCTTATATAACTGTACAAAAAGAAAAGAAGCTAAGTCCTCTTAGCTTCTTTTTCTCAATTAGTATTTGTGCAACATTTTTGTTTGATAATCTGTCTCATAATATTCTAGCTCTTCACGCATCAATTGAAATTTACCTTCTAAATTCTTCATCACTTGCTCTATAGATACAGGAGGAATTTGTTGAAAAACGATAGAATTTTTTCCTGTATACGCAGATCTACTATTTTCATACCAATGATCGCTTTTCGGTGAAAAGAACTCTGCAATTACTTGATGATAAATCTTGTATAAAATTTTTTCAGCAGCTGTTTTCCGAAATGGCTGGCTATTCAACAAAACAAAACATGCATCATGTCCTTCTTCACAAAAAACAAGCAGACGTCTCATGGTTGCTAATAACCCTTTATAATATTGTTCGTTCCCTGTAGGTGTCTCTTCTAATAAAGAAGGAAGCGTATGATAATTCACATAATCGGTTATCAAATGAATAACATCCTCTAGAAATATAGAAACTTGTTCTGTTTGGTTTTCAACCATCAAATTAGACATGTCTTCTCTCTCCTTTGCCATTTCAAACTATTTCTACTCTTTTATCTTTATGTAATTCAGCCAATATTTCTTGTACTTTCACCATTGTTTCCTCATCAAAATATCGCTGGAATTCTTCTATATTATTTACATACAATCGTTTTTGCGTAAGAAGCTCCTTATCTTTCACTAAACAACATATCGCTACAATATCCCGCAAATATATGTCTTGTTCTTCTACTTTATACACTGGATTTCCTTTAAAATTAGTAATTTCTTGCACAATTTCTTCAAAATATCGAACGTATAAAACTGAAAAAGTTTTCTCTTTATCATTTAATATATATGTCACTTCAGATCTGTTAAAAAAATCTTCTGATGTATTAGGTTTTGCTTTCTCTAACTCATACCCCGCATAACCTATTATAATCATCCATTTCCCCTCTCTTCCTTCTTTCATTTCATTCTAACTTAATTTTCTAACAAACGAAATATTCTTTTAAATATACCTATATAAAAAATAGCTTCCCTATATACAGGAATTTACCTTTTTATTTTTCTTGAAGTTTGTCATAATAATATTATTGTCTCAGTTTTCTTACACAAGGAGAGTTGTATTTATGTCGTTTTCATGGAAACGTTTCTTACAAATCGGGAAAATCATCTTCCCATTTGTTGTATTAACAATTGTATTCTTTCAAGCAAAAAAAGAATTAGCGGGCATTTCTTTTTTAGAAGCGATTGATACAATTAAAAACATTCCAACAGGCGGAGTCTTTTTAGCAATTACACTTGGTGCATTCGCTGTATCAACAATGTTCTTTTATGATTATGTTATGCTTCGTTACTTAAAAGCAGATATACCCGTTCAAAAGATTTTCCGTATCTCATGGATTGCTAACACTTTAAATGGATTTATTGGATTTGGTGGTCTCGTTGGAGCTGGTGTACGTACAATGCTTTATCGCCCATACATAAAAGAGAATGGCAAACTTATTAAAAGTATCGCTTGGATGACAACTGCTTTTATTAATGGATTAGCCATTCTTTCATTCCTCGGTCTTATCGGAATATTAGATACAAGATTTATTTTGCATGAAAAGCCGTGGCTATGGCCTGTGCTTATCTTCTTTGCTCTTTTCGTTCCTATATACATTGGCTTTTCTAAACTTAAAAACAGAAAAACAACACAAATAGAGGAAAAAGAAGTAGAAGAGAAAAATCCGACTGTTTTATACTCATTAGTTTCATTAGTCGAATGGGTATCTGCCGGTATTGTTATGTACGTCATATTAATATTATTTGGGATTGAAATCGAATTCCAAAAGTTTTTAGGTGTATATGTAATTGCTGCTTTAGCTGGTGTCATTAGTCTTGTTCCTGGTGGTCTTGGTTCATTTGACCTCGTCTTCTTAACTGGATTAGGGCAATATGGTATTGATACAGGTGTGTTACTACCTGCTATGCTATTATATCGCCTCGTCTATTACATCTTACCATTCTGTCTTGGTCTCATTTTTGCAGCTTTTGAAATGACAGGAGTAGCCATTAAAAAGTTTGAAGATAAACCTTTTATTGCACCTGCATTAGAAACAACAGGTGTTATATGGACTCTGCAGCGGGACTTTTTAGGAAAGCTAGGTTCATGGGCCTCTGCTGCTTTAACAGTATTTGCAGGGTTAATGGTTATTTTATCCACTATTTTACCAACGAGTATAAACCGAGCACACGCCTTACATATTTTAGCTCCAAAACATCTTATTCAATTTTCTTTTAGCTTGTCGCTAACATTCGGTATTCTCCTTCTGCTCCTGTCACGAGGGATCTATTACGGAACAAAACGTTCTTATTATATGACGATTGTTTCTTTAATCGGAGCAGCTATCTTTAACACGCTAAAAGGAATTGATATTGAAGAAACATTTATTTTATTAATCGTGCTCGCCGTATTGTATATGCTTCGTAAAAGGTTTGCACGCGAGAAAATGGAAGTCTCACTTTCTGATGTCGTAAAAGTTTTTATATTTTTACTAGTAACATTATATGCATATAAATATTTAGGTGTTTTATTTGCAGGTGCAAAAGAAGCTTTCCAACCTGATTTTGTCGTTCGTAACATTACACAAGTAAAACGAAGTGCATTGGCAGCAGCATTTTTCGTTCCTACTTTCTTACTAATTGGCTCACTCATTGCCAACCGTTATCGAAATGAATTTCCCGGGCAACCTGCTAATGATAAACGGCTACAAAACTTTTTAGATGAGCATGGCGGAAATGTACTTAGTCATCTAGGCTTTTTAGGAGATAAACAGTTCTTCTTCAGTAGTGATGGGAAAGCGCTCCTTCTCTTCTCAATAACTGGAAAACGCCTTGTTGTACTAGGTGATCCCATTGGAGATCCTTCCTCTTACCGTACTGTGCTACAAGAATTTTTAGCTGAAGCTGATCGATTTGGTTACATTTGCGTATTCTATCAAATCGAAAGCAAATGGATGAGTTTATATCATGATTTTGGTTATAACTTCTTTAAGCTTGGTGAAGAAGCTGTCGTAGATTTAAATACATTCACAATAACAGGCAAGAAACGTGCGGGTATGCGAGCTACTTTCAACCGTTTTGAAAGAGAAGGCTATACATTCTCTATTCATGGGTCGCCAATCTCAGATGAGTTATATGAAGAATTAAAGAAAGTTTCAGATGCATGGCTCGGAGGGAAAAAAGAGAAAGGTTTTTCACTCGGCTACTTCGATCGTGAATATATTAGCCGCGCTCCTATTGCTACATTATCTGACGCAGAAGGAAAAATCATCGCATTTACAACCTTTATGCCTGTATATCAAAACGGAATATTGTCTGTTGATTTAATGCGCTATTATCCAGATGCTCCTAGCGGAATTATGGACGCGATTTTCATCCACTTATTCCACTGGGCAAAAGAAAATGAATACCACTCCTTTAATATTGGTATGGCACCACTTTCAAACGTTGGTTTATCAACTCAATCTTTCTGGTCTGAACGAGTCGCGGCTGCAATCTTTAATAACGTTCGTTATACGTATAGTTTCAGCGGATTACGGCACTTTAAAGAAAAATATAAACCAGCATGGAGCGGTAAATATTTAGCATTTAGGAAGAATCATTCTTTACCAATTACGATGCTTTCTGTAACAAAATTAATAGAAAAACGAAAAAACAGCTAATCCATTAGCTGTTTTTTCGTTTTTGAACTTGTACAATAAACTCCTTTTCATACTTCTTGCCATTGATATAGAAAGTTCCCCATATTTTATATGCGCCTTCGGCAGGAAATGTAATACGATATTGTAATTGCTCATCTGTATCAACAGGTATAGCGTATAAAAAATGTTCTCTCGCTTCATCTACAATATAGAGAGTCTCCATCTCCCCTCTCTCTGAATGTAATTTCAATTTTTCACCCTTTTTTGCTTGAAATTGAAATGTTAACGTAACTGGTTCATTCGGATGCAATGCACCAAATAAAAGAGAAACCTCATACTCCCCTATTTTTTTCGTAAGTACACTATCAATTGGAAACTTCACTTTTTTCTTTTTTTCTTCTTCCTTTTTCACTCCAAAATCTCTCTTAGCAAATGATTCCGCCGACTTGCCTTTGTCTTCATATAAAAATACTGTATAGCCTTCATCTTTCACTATTTTAGAAGATAACTTATACGATCCACTTCCAGCAAATGTAGGTTTAATTTTTTGTATATGTTTTAACTGCTCGTCTACAATCACTGTCCGAATTTGATCATTCACACCACGAACCTCATTATTCTTTTTATTCAGCAATTGAAATACAATATCTACTTTTTCATTTCCTTTTCCATTTGACACATCCCATTTTACTTCCTGAACATCTCCTACCGTCTCTACAGTTTCTTGATATTTTTTTATGTAAAATCCTCCTGCCACAATCAATACTAAAGCAACAAGTCCAATGACAAGATTTTTCAAAATATCACCTACCATTTTTATAGTCTCGATCCACACAAAACTTCTTACATATATATTCTATAGTATGATTTATGAAATCCTTCTATTTTGCACATATTACAAATAGTCAACTCCCCTCACTGAGATGAAACATGGTAGAGTAAGAACACTGACTAATTAATATTATCTAATTTCGTTGTCATGCATCTATTCCTCCCTTATCTACGACAGATTACATCGTAAGACAAAAAAAGAAGAAAATACTCGCTTTCAAAAAATTATTACGAACGAAACAAAAGCCCTCAGTCTCTTGACTGAAGATACTTCATCTCCGTCTGAATTATTGGGATTCACCCGTAACACAAATCAAATAGAGTCTTCTTGCCGAAAAGGATAAAAAGATTTTAATTAAAAGGATTCGTAGTGTATAATGCAAATGATATTGATTTCTATCAATACATTATAAGGAGGATTTTTCATGAGTGTACATATTGAAGCAAAACAAGGCGAAATCGCTGAATCTATTCTATTACCTGGCGATCCATTACGTGCAAAATATATCGCTGAAACATTTCTAGAGGACGTTACTTGCTATAATAACGTGCGTGGTATGTTAGGATTCACTGGAACTTATAAAGGAAAACGTGTATCTGTACAAGGTACAGGTATGGGTGTTCCTTCTATTTCTATTTATGTAAACGAATTAATCCAAAGCTACGGAGTTAAAAATTTAATTCGTGTTGGAACTTGCGGTGCAATTCAAAAAGACGTAAAAGTTCGTGACGTTATTATTGCAATGACTGCTTGTACGGACTCTAATATGAATCGTTTAACATTCCCAGGTTTTGATTTTGCACCAGCTGCAAACTTTGACCTTTTAAAGAAAGCTTACGATGCTGGAACTGAAAAAGGCTTACACGTCCGTGTTGGTAACGTTTTAACAGCAGATGTATTTTACCGCGAAAGCATGGACATGGTTAAAAAACTTGGAGATTACGGTGTATTAGCAGTAGAAATGGAAACAACTGCTCTTTACACATTAGCAGCAAAATATGGTGTGAATGCATTGTCTGTATTAACAGTAAGCGATCACATCTTCACTGGTGAAGAAACAACATCTGAAGAGCGTCAAACTACATTTAACGAAATGATTGAAATCGCTTTAGATGCAGCAATTCAGTAATAACACACTAAAGAACTTGTCATACGTCCGGCAAGTTCTTTTTATGTGACTTTTAAAAAAAAACTACTTTAGAAAGAGACAGATTTCTATCCTCTACTTTCTTGTCACGTTTGTTATAATAAAGTAAAACTTTAATTAGTGGGTGGGTTGTCCATCTCCACTAATTATTAACCCACACCAATCGGGCTTTTACGGGCAATCCGACTTCCACATAACTCCCTTGCATTCGCCAAATTTTGAGGTGGGAGTCTTACTGCCCGCAACGATTTACAGTATTTCTCATATGAGGTGACGCAGTGAAAAACAGAAGTATCGTCTTTAAACTATTTTTATTAACATCAACATTATTTACAATCATATTCCTCCTTTTTTTCCTAGGACAATCTCTCTTTTTAGAGAAATTTTACATTAATAAAAAAGTAAAAACCGTTCAAACTGCGTTTGAAAAATTCGTAGATGATTATGAAAAAAGCGGTAAAACTTATGAGGAAATTAGAAAACTAAAACAAGAATTTCACGATAAAACAAATGCTGAAATGCAATTTTTAGATTCTAACGGCATTATTAAAAGTGAAAATAATTTCTATATTGATGTATTTAATCCTAACAATAACAAAACATATTCCATTCCACTCAATAATCTTTTAACACCTGAAGAATATAATAAATTCGAAAATTTAGGTTTAAAAAAAGATGGAATAGTCACCGTCGATGGATTCTTACAAGGGAATATAATAACGCCAGTAACGTTGGAAACGAATTATAATCGATGGCGAAATGAACATTTCAATTCAGATTTTCAATCCATTAATGGTAACCCTTCTAAAAATAAATTGACAAGCCGATACAAACCTACAACTCAGATACGCTTTAACGGTATTATATCTAAGCTACAACTTCCATCCAAAGCTGAGGTTCGCCTGGCAAATGATATTGAAACATTACAAGCCGTTCAATATTTTGCAGGCACTATTAGAGACGGCACTTCTAATTCGCAGCAATTAAATACTTATATATTAGATGGCGGAGAGAATATAAAAAATAGTATCTTTGTAAAACCTATTATAAAAAACGGAACAATTCAAGAATACGCTTTTGCAATTGCCTCTTTGCAACCTGTTAATGAGGCTATGCTCGTTTTAAAAGACTATTATGTCTATGCCTTAATCATCGTATTTCTCGTTATTATTTTGTTATCCTTCTACTACTCAAAAATTATTGTGAAGCCACTACTTAAAATTAATCGCGTTACGAAAAAAATGGCTAACTTTGATTTTAGCGAGAAATTACCTGTTACAGCAGACGATGAAATTGGCGGACTTTCCAATAGTATTAATACATTATCAGTAAACTTAAAAGACCGAATCGATCGATTAAATGTTGCCAATACAAAATTACAACAAGATATTGAACGGGAACGTCAATTAGAAAAGACACGAAAAGAATTCATTTCTGGTGTATCACACGAATTAAAAACACCACTTAGTGTAATTAGAAGTTTTGCAGAAGGAATTAAAGATGGTGTTAGTAAGGATACGACGTATTATACAGATGTTATTTTAGAAGAAACAGAAAATATGAACAGACTTATTGTTGAAATGTTAGAATTAGCAAAATTAGAATCTGGTACGTACAAACTAGAAAAGACGACATTCTCAATCGGTGAATTAATTCAACAAGTGTATACAAAGTTATTATTTAGTATGGAGGAAAAACATTTACAAGTGGACGTCAATATAGACTCTTCTATATTTGTTGAAGCAAATCGTAGTCGCATTGAGCAAGTAGTTGTAAATTTACTGAGCAATGCAATTCGCTATACGCCAGATGGTGAAAAAATACAAGTTTCTGTTTTAGAAATGGAAGACACAGTAAAAATCGAAATCGAAAATACAGGAAACCCTATTCCAGAGGAAAGCCTTGAAAAAATTTGGGATCGCTTCTATCGTTTAGATGCATCACGCAGTCGTCACACTGGGGGTACTGGCCTTGGATTATCTATTGTAAAAAACATTTTAGACCTCCACCATGCCGAATACGGTGTGTATAATACAGATAACAGTGTTGTATTCTATTTTAATTTACAAAAAGTAAAAGAAGTCAAATAATTTGTCTTAATTTCACTAGGAGTTCACATGAATTTCACACTCTCCCTTTATAGTAAGAACCAAGTTAATCCTTTCCTTTACACACATAAAAGAGGAGAGTGCGTGAAATGAAACAAGCAGGACAACCTATTCAAAACGAAAAACAATTAGAAACTATCAAAAATATACTTTTACAATCTTCGAAACGTGATGGCTTATTATTTGTATTAGCTGTAAATTCTGGCTTAAAAGTAAGTGAAATCTTACAATTAAAAGTTAGCGATGTAATCGATGAAAATGAAAATGTTCGCCATTCCATTTTATTTTACAATGAAAAAGTAAAGAAACATAAATGGTTTGCTGTAAATGAAGACTTACAGCACGCAATCGAAGACTACATGAAGGAACGTAAAACTTGGAAACGTAATGAACCATTATTAAAGTCTCAAAAAGGAACAAAATCTATTACGAGACAACATGCATGGTACATTTTAAACAAAGCTGCAAAAGAAGTTGGATTAGAAGGGATTAGCTCACATACACTTCGAAAAACTTGGGGCTATTGTGCATACAAATCAGGTGTTGACATTGCATTTTTACAACACTTCTTTGATCATAGTACTCCATCCAAAACTTTAAAGTATATCGGTATTGCTTAATACCCCTTATACATAAAAAGGTTACCATTTATAAAATTGGTAACCTTTTTTATATTTCACATTCTCTTTCCTTGTCTCCCTTATACTGTAGTGGTACTCTAATAGTAAGGGGGAGAAATTATGAACACATTAACAATTGAATTACCGAAAGAAACGGCTGAAAAACTTGATTTATTAAAGCGCGCTTATGAAAAGAAAACAGGTGCTGCCATTTCTGAGAGCACTCTTCTTCAAACACTTATCTCAAAAGAATTTATCCAAGCGATAACTCCTTTTGATTTACAACAAATTATTAATGGAAAGGAACAGCATTAATCGCTGTTCTTTTTTTATTTTTTTCAAAATATCAAAAGTTTTTTATTTATTTTTCGAAAAACTATTGACTATGATAATGATAACCATTATCATTTATTATGAAGCCAACAATTGATGAATCAACCAAACGCTCAGTAACATTGTTACCCCTCTTTTTCATATAGAAAGGCACTGTACATTCCCCCTGTTTGTACAGTGCCTTTCTTGTTTATCCTTCAAATAAATTTAATTGCTCAGGTTTCGGCTCACCATATGTAATGTTCATCATTTTCATCAACTGTTTTGCATTATCTGCCGCATCCCCGCCCGAATTGTTGTTAAATAGTACGAAGATGTCCTTTGTCTTCTTTTTCAATTGCTCTAGTCGCTCTACCCATTCTTCCAATTCTTTATTGTTGTAACGATACAAACAGCGAACCGCCCTCCAATTTTCACTTTTATCAAGCCATCCATGAACATTCCGCCCATGAAAACGTATTAACGCCATGTCTGAATTCGTTACTTCTAATACGAGTGGTACCGATCCTATTCCTGCCTGTGGTTCATCACAAATTGTATGGATCCATTTCTCCTGTTCTAAAAATTGTAACGTCTTATCACTCATCTCCGGAGAAAACCATGTTTGATTTCGAAATTCTATGGCACACGGTAAACCTTCCATTTTTTCTTTCGTATACCGAAGAAAATCTACATTTTTCACTTTGCAATCGAACCATGGTGGATATTGGAATAAAATTGTTTTTAATTTATTCGCTTCTATTAACGGGAGAATAGATTGTTTATATACATCAAACATCTCATCGAAAGTAGAAAAAGGAATTTCTCCCTTCATATGCCCTGTCATCCCTTGATACGCTTTTACGATAAATGAAAAATCTTTTGGTGTTTCCATCACCCATTTTGTATAATTTCGTGCAGGTTGCATTGCATAAAACGAACTATCCACCTCCACAATAGGAAAATATTCACTGTATGTTCGTAATTTATTTCTATTTTCATAGGGATCTATATATAAAGAATTATGATCTCCCCACCCTGTCACTCCAATGAAAAGCAAACATATTCCTCCCTTTCTAACTTCATCTTATACTACTTACTGCTCAAACACTTCCGCTAATCCATTTCATCTTGCTATTTGCAGGTTGCGACTCCCCCAGCTAAAGCAAAAGTCGTGCTGCCTATAAATACCCAAGTAGTGAGAGCTAATAATCAGTGGGTGATGGTCAAAACTGCCACTGATTAAAGTTTCACCTTATTAAGTAGCCTTTCTTTAAGAGTATCCGTATAAAAATATGATATACTAGATGGAAGAATTTTTAAATTGAGGGGTTATTTATTTATGCTTCCAAACGATAATATTTTATCTCATGAAAAACGAATAGAAGAACTAGAAAATAAAGTACGTTTTTATGAAGAACTTGTGAATCAATTACCGCATCATTTCACATATAAAAATCCACATATTGGTTTACAACTAAAAAAAACAAGAACAACTCATTCCATTCAAAACATACAAAAAGAGAATAAAGATGCCGTTTTTCAACTCACTTGCGATTCCTTATTTTTATTTGAGCAACTTGAAAAACACTTTGTTCATATTTTTGATGCTTTTTCACATCACGTAACCTTTATTGATAATAAAGGGATTATTACTTTATGTAATCAAGTTGCTGCAGATGATTTTGGGGTAATACGAAATGATATAATTGGTAAACCAATTCAACAATTACTAAACTTGCCAGAAGAAAAAATTAAAGCTATTGAAACATTAAAAACAGGAACAGAAATATATAACGAAGAAATTTTAGACAAAAACTATGGGATTGTAAATAACCGCATTATTCGTGATTATAACGGAGAAATTTTTAGAGTTATTAGTGTCTTTCATTACTTAAACTCAGAGCGTGATGCAGAGAAATTTTCATTAGCAGGAAGAATCGCAGCTGGAATCGCACATGAAGTACGTAATCCTCTTACAACAGTACGAGGATACTTACAATTTTTACAAGAAAGCGTCTCTCCATCTAATAAAGAATTATTTGAAAACCTACTTATCCCTGAATTAGATCGTGCAAACAGTATTATTACAAAATTTTTAGCCATTTCAAAAACTCGAGAATTTACAAGAGAACCTTTTCCTATTAATACATTTTTACGTGAGTACATTCAACAGTTATTAGCTAGTGAGGTCTTTTTGCATAACATTGCAATTGATTATAATTTTTCTACCGAATTAGACGGTGTACAAGTCCATATTGATCGTCATGAACTTGTGCAAGTTTTTTTAAACCTATTTCAAAACGCTGTCGATGCCCAAGGCGAAAAACCTCTTTCTATTCAAATCGCTAGTTATCGCCTAGATAACTTTGTTCGAATTACTTTCACAGATAACGGAATTGGTATTCCTCCTGCTATTCAAGAGTATATATTTGATCCGTTCTTCTCAACAAAAGATTCAGGAACCGGACTAGGGTTGTCAGTAACAAAAAAAATTATTCAAAATCATAATGGCACATTAAAGATGACTAGTAATCAACATGGTACAACTTTCACTATTTCTATTCCAATTTTCCCTCAAATAAACTTTGACGCAATGAACCAGTACACATGATGTACGATTATCCGAACTGCACGTTAATTGTTAAAGAACGTCTAACAATTAACGTGCAGTTTTTTATTCTCATCCTTCTTTACGTTTCTTTACCTCAAATTTACTCTATCTTAATCCTTATTTTGTATGATAAATAGTGAAGCCAAAGACATGAAAGAGGGATAAAAAATGAGAGTTGTATCATTAATACGCATTTGGATTGCTCTTATGGTATGCATTATTTTATGTATAGGATTTTTTTTAACTCTAAAATATTCCACTATATCCAAAGCAGAGAAAAAAACAGTTCCATACAAGCTTTTGTATACAAAACAAAACAATATCCCTTACTCAAATTCCGCAAATAAGGAAAAAAAAGTTATAAAAGGAATGCTAATCACGAAAGCTTCTAGTTACGAAACGCTACTTCAAATTGCTGAAACAATTAAAGATCAATATACGAATAAAGAAGTGGATGAAATTATTCTTTCTATTCATAATGAAAATAACGGTAGTTATGAGGAAGATTTACCTTATGAGCCTATTAGTAAAGGAAAAATAATGGTCACTTTTGATTCTAAATCCTTTGGCAGTACAAATGTGACACTCCATGAATGACTACATCCATTTCTCATAATAAAAAGAGGCGAATCTCGTTATTCGCCTCTTTCTTTTACCAAAGTGATGGAATCCACTCTTTCACTTTATCAAACCATTCTTGCTGGTCTTTTTTCCTTTGTTGTTCCTCTTCTTTTCTTCTCTTCTCTTCTTCTTTTCTTCTTTTTTCCTCTTCTATTGTGTTCAATTGTTTTTTATAATCGGCCTCAGATATTAGAGATAACTGAAATGCTTTTTGTGCTGGATTTGCATTCGCTTTTTTCATAATATCCCGGAACATTGTCGTCGTAATTTGACTACCACCTGGAATGTAATGCTCACTATCTGTTTTATCATATCCTACCCAAATCGCACCTACTAAGTCTGGTGTATATCCAACAAACCATGAATCCTTTGCACCAGTGCTCGGACCATTTACAAGTTGCGTAGTCCCTGTCTTACCTGCCGTATCAACATTATTAACTTTTGCTTTCTCGCCCGTTCCCTTTTCGACAACACCTTTTAATAAATATGTCATCTTTTGAGCAACTTTCTCGCTCGTCACGCGTGTCTCTTTCTTATACCATTTTCCAATTGTTTCACCTTCAGCATTTTGAATCTCTCTAATTGCATGAGCCTCTACTTGAACACCATCATTTGCAAAAGTACTGTAGGCTTGAGCCATTACAAACGGTGAGGTCCCCATATGCATCCCACCTAAAGCAATTGGATAAGTACGATCTTCTGGCTCTAACGGGATACCAAATCGCTCTAAAGATTTCAATCCTTTATCTAATCCTATTTGCTCTAATAACCAAACAGCTGAAACATTGTATGACTTTGCCACCGCTTCATACATTGTCACATCACCATGGAAAGTATGATCACTATTTTGCGGTTTATATTCTTTAATATTAAACGGTTCATCTTTTAATATATCGTACACTTCGTAGCCTTCCTCTAAAGCTGGTACATAGACCGCTAGAGGCTTTAAAGTTGAGCCTGGTTGTCTTTTTAATTGTGTTGCATGGTTAAACTGCAAAAACTGATACGGTCCTCTGCCCCCAACTAAAGCTGGAACACCACCTGTTTTCGGATTCATAAGAACTACACCGGTTTGCATAAGTTGTTCTGAGTCACTACCTTTAAAATAGCCATCATTATTCACAACATCCTCTACAGCCTGTTGTTTTTTCGGATCAAGCTCTGTATAAATACGATAACCACCTGCTAAAATTTCATTTTGAGTTAATTCGTACTTGTCCATTGCTTCTCTAACAATATAGTCTACATATTGAGAATATTTCCCCTTGTACTTATCATCAACACCGCGCTTTAATACAAGCCCGCTCTCTTTTTCTTTATTATACTGTTCGTCAGAAATATACTCTTGCTCTTTCATTAAACCTAATACAACATTACGTCGCTCAATTGATTTATTAAAGTTTTTATAAGGCGAATACGCAGACGGTGCTTTAATTAATCCCGCAATTGTTGCAGCTTCTGCAATTGTTAAATCCTTTACATCTTTATCAAAATAAGATTTAGCTGCTCTTTTTATCCCCCAAGCACCTTCACCAAAATAAATTTGATTCATGTACATTTCAATAATTTCATCTTTTGTATAAGTACGTTCTATTTTTTTCGTTAGAAAATATTCCTTTATTTTGCGCGAGAAGGTACGATCTTGTGTCAAAAATACATTTTTTGCAAGTTGTTGTGTAATTGTACTTCCTCCCGCTACAACTTCTCCTGCTGTAATATTCTTAAAAACTGCACTTATAATTCCACTATAATAAATGCCACGATGATTAAAAAATTCCTTATCTTCTACCGCAACAATCGCCTGAACCATAACATCAGGAATATCTTTTCTTTTAACTCCTTCGGTTTTCGAAGAAGCTAATTTAGTCGCAACTTCATTATTCGCATCGTAAATTAAAGTCGGTTGCGGAACAGCTTGTTTTAATGCAGATATGTCTTGAATGGAAATTATTATATTTACAGCAACAAATAGAATAACGAGCAAACTTCCCAATACAATTAATGAATTGCGAAGTTTCTTCCTCTTATTGAACCACTCAAGCGTTCTTTTTAAGTGAGTGTTCTTCAATTTCATTCGTTCACTTCCTTCGTTTGTTTACACTCTTCTTTTCAAAAGGAAGAATATACCTCCTTTTAAATTTATTATAATAACGCAGTCGTTCCTATAGTGTAAAGCATTTCTTTCACATTCATACTTTTTGCAAGAAAAGGACATTCTACAAGTAAGATATTCAACATTCATTATTAATATTATTAATGCAACAATGTGAGTTATGTTAAGTTTTTGTAAACTTTTCGATAAAATGTTTTAAAAAACGACAGTTTTTTGTTAGAATTGACTAGCCAATATATTTTACATATATTACTTTTGTGGGGGTAACAATAATGGTCTTTAAATCAAAAAAAGATAAATTTTCTGAAATGCTTATGAATGTTTCCGAAAATTTAAAAGAAGGCGCACAGTTTTTCGTGGAGTATAAAATTAAAAATGCTAGCGATTTAAAAGAATTTTCTATGCGCATGAAAGAATATGAGTCAAAAGGTGACTCATTTATTCACGAAATCATTATGGAGCTAAACAAAGCGTTTATTACTCCTATTGAACGTGAAGACATCCTACAGCTTGCAATGAGTATGGATGATGTATTAGACGGATTAGATCACAGTGCTGGTCTGTTCGAAATGTATTCTATTACAGAAGCTGATGAATACATGATTAAATTCGTTGAGGCAATTAATCAATGTGCGATTGAGATTGCAAACTCTGTTGAACTAATGTCTAACAAAAAATTAGTCGACATTCGTACAAATGCAATTAAGATTAAAGATTACGAATCACAATGTGATGATATTCGTCGTCATGCAATTAAGCACTTATTCTCTCGTGAAAAAGATCCGATTAAGATCATTCAATTCAAAGAAATTTACGAAGAGCTTGAAGAAGTAGCTGATAGCTGTCAAAGCGTTGCAAACGTATTAGAAACAATTATTATGAAGAACGCGTAAGGAGTTTGATCATGGATACACTCTTGGTACTGACCGTTTTAGTAGTCATTTGCGCCTTAGCTTTTGACTTTATCAATGGATTTCACGATACAGCAAACGCTATTGCAACGGCTGTTTCAACAAAAGCTCTAAAGCCTAGACATGCCATTATTATGGCGGCTATTATGAACTTTTTAGGTGCAATGACATTTACAGGTGTAGCAAAAACGATTACAAAAGATATCGTTGATCCATTCGCCTTACAAAATGGTTCTCTTGTAATTTTAGCTGCGTTACTTGCGGCAATCGTATGGAATTTACTTACTTGGTACTACGGTATTCCAAGTAGTTCTTCGCATGCAATTATTGGCTCAATCGCGGGTGCAGCGATTGCTGCTGCTGGTTTTGCTGCTTTAAATTTCAAAGGATTCATAAAAATTATCGAAGCTTTAATCTTTTCACCGATTATCGCTTTCGTTATTGGTTATATCGTATACAGTATTTTTAAAGTAGTCTTCAAAAACTTTAACTTAACAAAAACGAATAAGAACTTCCGTATATTCCAGATTTTCACTGCAGCATTACAAGCTTATACACACGGTACGAACGATGCGCAAAAAGCAATGGGAATCATTACGATGGCTCTTATGGCCAATAACTATCATACTTCTGACGACATTCCATTCTGGGTACAATTATGTTGTGCGATTGCAATGGGACTTGGTACTTCTGTCGGCGGATGGAAAATTATTAAAACTGTCGGTGGACAAATTATGAAAATTCGTCCTGTAAATGGTGTAGCTGCCGATTTATCATCATCACTTGTTATTTTCGGTGCAACATTCATTCACTTACCGGTTAGTACGACGCACGTTATCTCTTCTTCTATTTTAGGGGTTGGTGCTTCTCACCGTGTGAAAGGTGTAAAATGGGGAACTGCAAAACGCATGTTAATCACATGGGTAATTACACTTCCTATTTCAGCTTCTTTAGCTGCTCTATTTTACTCCCTGTTACAATTTATTTTCTAATCAAAAGTCGTCTTCCTTATTTTTCTAGGAAGACGACTTTTTTGTGAACAAGCCTATTTCTTATAAAAAAACATGTATAAACGTGTATAATAATTAGTGGATAAGTTATTTAGAGGAGTTGGCAATTTTGGAATACATCATGTTACTTTTCATCGGACTAATCGCCGGGACAGTCGGAAGCTTAGTCGGGCTTGGAGGCGGAATCATTATCGTTCCGTTATTAATTGGATTACATAGTTTATCACCACAACTTGCTGTGGGGACTTCTATGGTAACAGTCGTTTTTACAGGACTATCTTCCACCCTTACTTATATGAAACATAAACGAGTAGATTATAAAAGTGGACTTATTTTATTTATCGGTAGTGGGCCTGGTGGTATTATCGGATCATGGGCGAACAAATTTTTAAACCAAGATACGTTTTCTTTATACTTTGGAATTTTTCTTATATTCGTCTCAATTCTTCTTATGCTACGAGACAAATTAAAACCTCTTTCCTTATCAAATATGTCTGTAATTAAGCGTTCTTTTACAGATAATGAAGGAAATACTGTACACTATCAATTCCCACCGTTTCTCGCTATCTTTATCGCCTTTATAGTCGGGTTTATATCTGGGTTATTTGGAATTGGTGGTGGTGCTTTACTCGTTCCAGCAATGATGCTCCTTTTTGCATTCCCAGCACATATTGCTGTAGCAACTTCAATGTTTATCGTATTTTTATCAGCAATTGTAAGCTCTGCAACTCACATCTCCCTTGGAAATGTTAGCTGGATTTATGCATTAATCCTTATTCCAGGCGCGTGGATTGGCGGAAAAATCGGGGCTTATATTAATACAAAACTGAGTGGTAAAGCCGTAATTAATTTATTACGCATCACATTAATTATCCTTGGAACTAGATTAATTATTACTTCTTTTTTATAACGTGTTCTTTTTAGAATACGTTTTTCTTATACACATAAATACAAAAATCTTCCTAGAAGGATAAGTAAAATTAAACAAATACCTAATAACATATAATTTGAAATATGTACTTTCTTCAAATTGACCACTCCTATAACTGCGACTGTTACCTTTATGATAACGAAAAAATAGTTGGCTTGCAGTTACAAAGTGCTAACAATGCAAAATCATTTATTACAAATTTTATCCTTATATTTCATTTCTTCGTATATTCTATCGATTTAACAAAAAAAGATGTCATATTGACATCTTTTTTAGTGAAGAAGTGACCATCCCATAAAGTCTTCATGTACTTGGCACGCCCTCTTATCATTTCGATCATATAATTCAGCATAACTATCTGTTTCTTCATCATAAGCCATTGTATAAATAATTTGGCCGTCTATTTCAACGGATAAAACGACTCCACCTTTCATCTCTTCTACATGAATGATAGCATTCGCCGGAATTCTCATATCCGTCATTTTTATCGCATCTAACAATATACTAAACCCCCTACAGCGTATTCATTGCTAGTACTATTACACACTAAATAGTATACTACTGTAATAGCATACATTTCGTCAATGAATTTGCTGTTTAAATAGCATATTGTCTTTATACATATACGCTACAATAGAAGAAATAGAAATGTTTAAATGGGGTGCTAACATTGATTCTACACAAGGGAGATGTACTATTCCGTCAAGGTGAGGACGGTCCTTTATATTTTATAAAAACAGGGCTATTAAAAGTGGTAAGACTGCAAGAAGATGGAACACCATTTTTATTCAACATTATCGTTCCAGGTGAAACGATACCTCACCATTCTTTAATTTCACCGAAGGAATACCACGGTACAGCTATCGCTTTAATAAAAACGGAAGTTGAACCTATTATGAGTAGTGAATGGTATGATAAACTTCAGGCGAACCCTGAATTCTATGCCGATATTGCTATGCAATTACAATCAAAGTTACGTATGATGCAACAACGCATCGACCAATTGACAACCGTCTCGCCGAAAGAACGTCTTCATCGTTTACAAGAGTGGTTCACACTATATTTAGGTGATATTCCGATATATGAAATATTAACGCAATCTGAAATTGGTCAACTAATAGGTATACGCCGTGAAACAGTAAACCGACTATTAAGAGAACAAATAAAAAACGAGGTAAAATAAATACCTCGTTTTTTTGCTAGTTCAAACCCTATTGTAAGCTTGCTGCTGGACCGAAAAATTCATAATGAATATGTTCTTGTTTCACACCTAAATCAATTAATGCTGCATTTATATGCTTCATAAATGGTACTGGACCACAGAAATAAAATTCTGCTTCCGTTGTTGGAATGATAGTTTGTAACCATTCTCCTTCAATGAAGCCTTCTTTATCAAAATTCTTCATTTCTATGTCTTTTTCAGTCGGAGCAGAATAACAAGTGTATGTTTTTACTTGCTCATATTCATTGTCTATCGCCTTAACATGTTCTTTCATTGCATGTGTATTACTATTTATCGCTGCATGAACAAAACATACATTACGTTTTGAATCTTGTTCAATTAATGTATTTAACATACTCATCATTGGTGTAATACCTACTCCACCACTAATTAGGACAACAGGTAATGTTGAATCCATATTTAGTACGAAATCTCCCGCTGGTGCGCTAACCGGTAATATAGCTCCTTCTTCTACATGCTCATGTAAGTAATTAGATACTTTACCATCGGGTGTATCTACACCTTTTTCTTTCTTTACACTAATACGATAATATTCTTTTCCAGGAGCATCAGATAAGCTATATTGACGATTATGTGTATATGTTTCACCTTTAATATTGATTTGAATCGTTACATATTGTCCCGGGATGAATGAAGAAACTTTCCCACCATCTTCAGGCTTTAAATAAAATGATGTAATAACATCGCTTTCCTTCACTTTTTTAACAACTACAAAGTTACGGAAATCTTTCCAGCCACCTTCTTGATGTGCAGCTTCTTCATACATTTCTGCTTCAATGCTTATAAATGCATCAGCAATAACACCATAAGCTTCTCCCCATGCATTTAAAACTTCATCAGGTGCACCTGCAACCTCTTTAATCGCGCGTAGTAAACATGTTCCTACAATCGGATAATGTTCCGCTTTAATTCCTAAACTTCTATGCTTATGGCCAATTTGTTTTACAACTGGAATAATCACTTCTAAATTATCAATGTACGTCGCAGCGGCATAAACAGCATTTGCTAACGCTTGTTGTTGTCTTCCCTTTTTCTGATTCGTATGGTTGAAAATATTTAATAACTCCGGATGTTCCGAAAATAAAATTTGATAAAATCTCGTTGTAATTTCAACGCCTTTTTCTTGTAATAATGGTACTGTTGACTTTACGATTTCGATTGTTTTTTCACTTAACATTGTTATCCCACTCCTCTATTTCCTTAACTGTTTTTAGTTTAACTCAATTACACCATATGTATTGTGATTTTAATCACTATTAACACTGTGTTTTTGTGAAAAATATATGAACATTGCACTTCCAAAAGAAAATAAGCTAACTAGAATGCTAGCTAGCTTATCATTTTGCTTGTATAGCTTCTTCAACTACTTTTATATCTTTCCCATCTCCAAACTCTGTATACCCCCAGATATTCGTTTCACCTCTATATTTATTCACAATAATATCCAAGTCATGATATACACGATGAGCATAAACGACATACTCAATATTTTGAAGTTCCACACCTTTTTTTGCAATTTCATAGCTTCTATTCACATCACGTTGTATCTTTTCATTTTTTACTTCTTTATGTATATTTTTTAAAGATGATTCTTGTTTTTGAAACCACTGTTTAAATTGACTCCAGTCTCCGTCTGTATACTTTTCTGCTTTACCATAGTTCAAAAAATCATTATAACTTTCATGTGTTGTGCGAATAAAATCAAGTGCTTTTTTCTTCTCCTGTACTTCTTCTACTTGAATTGTTGCATTTACCCCAGCAGGCTTATTCGCATAGTGCAATAACACTTTCATCAGACTATAACTCGCAATGATCATCACAATAATAACACCGAAAAATTTTAGAATTTTTTTCATATACAGAACTCCTTTTCTACTATGAATATTACAATGAAGTGTTACACTTGTAACATTCTCTCGCAAAAATGTAATTCCTGTATAAATTCTTCCTATCATTTCGACACTATTTTTCTACATATTTCTCCTTGGTAAATGTTCTTGTAAAACAATATACCCTTCATAGGCTGTGTAACCAAGTATAGCCATTAATCCGATATAACAAGCAAATACTATCCACTTCGTTTTCGTATCAACTTTATAATAGTTTTCTTGTTGTCTCTTTTCCGTTTCCCATTCATTTAATTTTCTTTCTGATACTTCAAATGCTTCTCTTATATGGATTGTATATGTTTCTTGTTCATCCTCATATGGTACGTAATCCAGCGGCTCAAACTTTGGTAAAAGATATTCTAGTACATCAATCTTTTGAAGTTCTCCTATTTTTAATTCTTTCTCCCGCTCTCTTTGCCTTAATACATTCAGCTCATGATGCATCATGTATATAGTTCGATGCACAGCACCAGTTTCTTTTAATTCTTCTTCAAGCTTAGCAATATATTCTTTCATTCCATCAATTCTATATCCTAATTGCTTAATTGGTTCATCTCGCTTTATAACTCTATATAGCTCCATACAGCCTATAATAACAATAAATCCTCCTAAAATACTTTTAAAGTAAATGGAATAACCGAGCAGTAAAACAAGCCCTGCTCCCCAAATTTTCGTACTTACAACTGAGATAATTCGTCCACCATCTAATGGTGAAACTGGAATTAAGTTAAAGAAATTAATCATACTTCCAAGCAAAATAATAAGAGCCCAAAACGGTTCTTTCGTTAGTATATATAGTGGAATAGCTGGTAAAAATGAAAGCAATCCGAAGAGAGGCCCCATATACGCGATGTAAGCTTCATCCTTTGCATTTTTCGGCATCTCTTTCATCCCGATAAGAGCCCCCATAAACGGAATAAAGATTGCTGGCGATGTTGGTATACCTTTTCTTTTTGCTGCCCACAAGTGTCCCATCTCATGAACAAACAATAGATAAACAAGTGCGACTCCAAATTTCCATCCATACATAACTGCGTATGCACCAAGCGACAGAAACATACTAAATACTGTTGAGAATTTTGCTAATTTAAAAATTGCAAATACCCATTTTAACTTTGATAGTAAAAATAATCCTATTGCAACAATAATTCCCCATAATCCTTTTTTATTATTTTTCATATCCCTCTCCTTTACTGAGCCATATGCACTCATCAAAATTCATTCTTTTTTCTATTATGACATATTTTTTTCTATTGTTAGAAATAATGTTTATTTAATCCATTTTTAGCCAAAAATATAAATGAAAGGAGGTATATACAATGAAATTACAATCTCTTATGATAGGAGCTCTATCGTTTTTAGCTTCAACTCTTATTTTTTATACAGTTAGCTATTTATTATTATTAGATTGGTTGCCAAATCACTTATTCATCGCTCTTATCATTCTTTCCGCTCTTATGATTTCTTTTCTTATTACACGAAAATCAATGAATGAGCCATCTGCGAAAGCAAAATAATAGAGAGGGGTATTCTTTCCCCTCTCTATTATCATTTCCTAGGAAAAGCCATATCGTCTTTACAATTCACACTGATCCTGGATTCTTGCCCAATTGGTGTGACTCGTAATCAATGCGGATGAATCTTCCCCACCTATTAAAATTTCACTTTATCTTTGTAAATTCATTTTTTCACCATACTCTTTAACAATTTGAATTATATTTTGGAAAACACCTATTTTTTCTTTTTTATTATTTAATATTTTCAAATCATAATTTTCATAATATGTTTCAAATGATTTTAATTGTGCTTCTGAAGCACTTTTTACTGGAACAGTAGCCTGCACTTCATACTGTTTATATCCTTCTTTTACTTTTCCACCTAAAATCATTTCACTCTCTTTTGCTCCAATTAATTTTTGAACTTTTTCTGGAAAAATCAATTGCAAATAATAGTCTTGTTCTTTTGCTAACTTATTGTATAGCGATTGTGAAATTGTGTAACGCACTGTATAATTCATTTTTTGATCACCAGCCTTAATATGAAACGCAGTAATCTGCAAGTCTTTTTTTGTTACCTCTGTTAAAGCACCTGCCTCTTCTTCACCTTCTTGTTCTTCTGAAATCTTTGGAAATATAGCCAAAAGTGTTTCCGTATCTTTTTCATTCAACATATACATAGCATCCTTATATTGCAACCAGCCTCGTCGATCTTCTCCTCTTAGCCATGCATAATACGTCTCTTTTTTTCCATTACGACTAATTTGCATTTCATACTCCGGTTCGCCAAAACTGCCTGTTACATTTTGTTTTTCTGCTTTATTTATTATATCTATTACTAACTTAGTTTCTGATTCCTTTAATTTCTTTTCTTTATGTTTTTTTGATATAACAGTTATCCCTGTTGTTTCTTTCACTTCATTCACCGTCTCTTCTACTTGTTTTGTCTCTTTCTTCTGTTCAGCTTGCCCACACGCTGCGAGTAAAATCACTAATAAAAATATGACGTATTTTCCTTTCAAGTTAATTCTCCTTTTCCAATAAGAAATTCTTATAGTAGTCATACATAAAACAAAAACGTTGCATGATAAATAATACGCTATACTATACACTGAAGGGGGGATTTTACAATGTCCATTAATTTTCATGATGCACATAATAAGTATACGTACTCCACTCGTAATGCCCATATTTCATGGAACAAAATGATAAACAACATTGTAAATGTACAAAACAAACAAGTAATTGATATAGGCTGTGGTGGTGGAATTTACACGAAAGAGCTCGCTCTTATGGGAGCTAAAAATGTTATCGGCCTTGATTTTTCAAAAGAAATATTAAACGCTGCAAAAGAAAATTGTAGTGATTTTCCAAACATTTCATTTATTCACAGTGACGCACATCATATCCCATACCATAACGAGACATTCGACATTGTTATTTCGCGCGCAGTTATTCATCATTTACAAGACATTCCTACCTTTTTACGCGAGGCTTCTCGCATATTAAAGAAAAACGGTGTACTTATTTTGCAAGATCGAACCATCGAAGATTGTACAGTCCCAGGAAGTCCTGAACATATTCGTGGATATTTTTTTTCAGTGTTTCCAAAGCTCATTGAAACCGAATCAAAAAGAAGACCAAAAACTACTACTATACAGAAAGAATTACAAAAACTTCCTCTCCACGTGTTACCTAGCCAAACCGAATGGGAGGTGCGGAAAATACATGATTCTATAGAAGCTTTGCTACTAGATTTATCTCCTCGAACCGGAAGATCCATTCTATACGAATTAACAGATCATGACCTTTCTCAACTTCTTCAGCATATCCAAATCGCATTACAAAACACCTCTCCTATTATCGAAAGAGATCGGTGGACAATTTGGAGCGGCAGAAAACTGTAAGGAAGGAAGCCTCACAAATGAATGTGAGGCTTCCTTCTTTCATAATCTAATTTTGCAACACTCTTGATATCCTCCACTTCTGGCTTGTGCACTTCCGCACTTCGGACATACTAAATATCTAGACTGATTTGTCAACAAACTACCTTTTTGAAAGAGTAAAACTTCTGCTTGTTTAAACGAACGCGAATAATATAACCACATAAAACCAATTATAGCAATAATGCCAAATAATACTCCCATCGCAAGCATTTCAGTCACCTCTTTTGGTTTGTTCTTTCCAGCAAGTGGATTGTTGTATTATTCTCTATGAATTCAAATAATACCTTCTTTACTCCTATAAATATCCACTTTTCTCCGTAAACTTTACAATTTATCATTCATTTTACAATAACGAATATTAGCTTCAATATTTTCACACATGAATATATCTTCAAAAAACATATTGACTTTCTAAAAAAAACATGCAACAATACTGTCAGAATACTTGAATAAAAATTCATTGACGAGAACGAGTACGTTATAGAACTGTTCACCAGAGAGTTGGCGATTTGCTGAAAGCCAATGTTCAGTGCATAACCGAAAATCATCTCCGAGAAGTAGAACCGAATGCTACAGTAAGTTCTTACCGGCTGTCCTCCGTTACAAGGAACACGTATCATGTTGTACGTTGCAAAGCCGTATACATATAGATTCATTTCTGCATGTATAAATTAGGGTGGTATCGCGGGTAAATATAACTCGTCCCTTTCTTTAGGGACGAGTTTTTTGTGTTCTTACAATGAATTTAAAAAGGAGGAAAAACAATGAACACTGTATCAAAAAAACATATTTTTTCCACGGGTCTTATGCTATTTTCTTTATTTTTTGGGGCAGGTAATTTAATTTTCCCTCCCATGCTTGGACAAAATGCGGGTGAAAACTTTTTACCTGCAATGATTGGATTTTTACTAACAGGAGTCGGCTTACCATTATTAACTGTTATTGCAATTTCTTTATCAGGTAACGGTATGCAGCAACTCGCAAGTCATGTTCACCCATTATTCGGAATTTTCTTTACTGTAGTTGTATACATCGCAATCGGTCCATCTATGGGTATTCCACGCGTCGCTAACGTCGCCTATGAAATGGGAATCAGTTCTTTCTTACCTGAAACAATGCGTTCTAGCAATCTAGCACTATTTTTATACACAGTTATCTTCTTTTCTATCGTATTTTGGCTTAGTTTAAATCCATCTAAACTGGTCGATCGTATTGGAAATATATTAACTCCTATTTTATTACTCTCTATTTTCTTATTATTTGTGAAAAGTGTATTTACACCACTCGGACAATCAGGACCAGCAATGCAAGAGTATCAAGCTTCTCCAATCTTCAAAGGTTTTATGGAAGGATACTTAACGATGGATACCATTTCAGCGCTTGCATTTGGAATTATCGTTGTAAATGCCATCCGCTCTAAAGGTGTAAATGATCGCAAATCCATTGCTATCGCAACAGCAAAAGCAGGGCTTATTGCCGCTACTGGGCTCGTACTTGTATATGGTGCACTTGGTTGGCTTGGCGCAACTAGCATTTCTCTCGGATACGCAAAAAATGGCGGACAATTACTAACTGTTATCGTACAACAGTTATTCGGTCCATATGGTCTACTTTTACTATCTCTTATCGTTACACTTGCTTGCTTAACGACATGTGTTGGACTTGTATCTGCATGCAGTCAATATTTCTCAACATTATTAACTAAATTTTCTTACAAAACTTTCGCCAGCATCATTTGTTTTTTAGGACTACTAGTTGCCAACTTAGGTTTAACAAAAATCATTGCAATTTCTATTCCTATTTTACTTGTTGTATATCCAATTGCGATTGTACTCGTTCTACTATCACTACTTCATAAATATTTTGGTGGATATCGTTCTGTTTATGTAGGTGCTTTAATTGGAGCTGCAACGGTAAGTGTATTTGATGGATTAAAACAAGGAGAAATTCCTGTTTCATTTATTACGTCTTATTTTGAATTTATTCCTTTATATAAAGAAGGGATTGGCTGGCTAATACCAGCATTAGCTGGAGCCCTTATCGGTCTTACAATCGCTAAACTAAGCGGCGCAAAAAAAGTTCCATTAACAACGGAGTCACATAAAATAAAAGCATCTTAAAAAGAACTCCCTGTTGGGAGTTCTTTTACATTTGATAAAGAGTATGATTAAAGGTACTTATTTTATGTACTTTCGTATAATAGTCGATATTTGTATCCACTGTTTCTACCTTGACAACATCATAGTGATTTTCTTGCTTGACTAGAAATATATAGTACTCTTCCGTTGCTTCAATAATTGCAATTTTATTTGTTTCAACATTATATTGTTCACAAAGCGCTTGTAGTGCGTTCACATAATCCCCTAATTTTTTTGACTTATCCATTCCGAATATAGTTTGAACTAACATACTCTCTCTCCCCTTTGTATGTACTGTTAACAAACCGATGATAACGCTTTCATTTTTGACCGTCAATAATGAGCTTTGACCATATATAGTCAAAGCTTCATTATTATTTCGTCAATTGATGTCTAAATGCATAAATAACTGCTTGTGTACGGTCACTTACATGTAATTTATTTAATATATTACTCACATGTGTTTTTACTGTTTTAAGTGCAATAAATAAATCATCTGCAATCTCTTGATTACTTTTTCCCTCTGCAATTAATAACAAAATTTCAAACTCCCTTTCTGTTAAATCTTCATGCAAAGGTTGTTCTTTCTTTTGACGCATACGAGACATCATTTTCCCCGTAACTTTCGGCTCTAATACCGTTTCTCCGTCATAAGTGGCTCGTACAGCATCTGCGATATCACTTGCTCTAGATGTTTTTAGTAAATAACTCGTCGCTCCAGCCTCGATAACAGGATACAATTTTTCATCATCTAAAAAGCTTGTTACAACTACAATCTTCGCTTCTGGCCATTCTTGAATAATAGTGCGTGTCGCTTCAACACCATCCATATCATCCATCACAAGATCCATTAAAATAATATCTGGTCTTAATTGCAGTGCTAGTTCTGATCCTTTTCTTCCATTCTCAGCTTCTCCCACTACTTCAATATCTGGTTGTGTTGATAAATATGCTGACACGCCCATACGAACCATTTCATGATCATCAACAAGTAATACTTTTATCATACTTCTCCCCCTCTCTCAATCATAATTGGTACTTTCACTTCAATTTGCGTACCTTTATTTGGAAAGCTAAGCACTTTTAGTGTCCCACCAATTTCATGCACACGCTCTTGCATCGATTGTAAACCGTATGAACCCGCCTTATTAATTCCTACTTCAAATCCGACACCATCGTCAATAATTTTTAAAATTGCATATTGATCAATTTTACGAAGGCGCACTTCCGTTTTCTTCGCCTTTGCATGTCGTAAAGTATTTGATAACGCTTCTTGTACAATACGGAATAAGTGATCTTCTACACCTTTTTTTAATTCAATAGGTTCAATAAGCCATTCAATTTTCATATGTTGTTTTCGTGATAATTCCGTTAATAATTCTTCTATACCTTCTGTCAGTTTCTTCCCTTCCAATTGGACAGGACGTAAATGAAGGAGCAATGCCCTCATTTCTGATTGTGCATTTACAACCATATTTTCAACAAGTTGCAATTGTTTTTTTGTTACCTCTGGAAGTTCAGCTACTTGCTCATTAATAGCCGACATCATCATTGACATTGCAAAAAGCTGTTGACTTACAGAATCATGCAGTTCCCTCGCTAATCGATGTCTTTCTTGCGAAATTGCTTCTTGTCTCATCTCTTCATTCCAATGAGCTCGTTCATTCGTTACTTTTTGAAAGAGTCCAGCTTGCTCTTCCAATCGACGAGCAAGACCAATTACTTTTCTTTCCACTTCGTGAAATTCATCATCAGCAGTAAACGAAACATCATTTGGAAAATTCCCTCGCTCTACTTCAAATAGAAAAGTATTTAACCCTTGTATACGCTGCTCGATATAATAACCGATTGCATATCCTATAATTCCTCCGATAAGAAGACTGGTACTCATAATAAACAAGCCAATTGGAACAGAAGCGATGGATTCTTTCCATAATAAATCGTAAATTTGTTGCTCACTTTTCCATACATATATAATTGTACAAATAAGTGCGATACTCACAGAGGACAACATAGAATAGCGAATGTACATCCACGAAATATTCTTTGTTTTTTTCATTATACTTTCCTCACTTCCGTATCGCCTACGACAAGCGAAGAAATAATTTTTATACGACGAGGAGCTTCTTTATACTGCTCTGTTCTAAACGTAACATTACGGTTAAATCCTGTCTCTTCATGCCCTGGCAGAAACACCCGCCCAACAATAACAGAATGATTTAAAGACAGTTCAATATCGTACGGTACATATAAACGAATATTACCAACGAATCCCCGAATAACAATAACCGTCTCTCCTTCAGGAATCATCGCATTTGTTAAATCAATTTCAACATCACAAGCTCCATATTGAACATTAATATCCTCAAGTTCATAAATGTGATCCATCATTCGCACATTACCTATGAACATATTTTTTAAATATGGTTCTGTACGGTATATTTGTTTTTCTTCATCTATATATCCTTTTTCTTTAATTTCAACCTTCATTGCTTTTTGCTGATGTCCCTGCTGAATCAATTGATAACCAATAAAAGCAAGACAAGAAAATACTACGAGCACAAAAGCTGCTGATGAAAATAAGAAGAATAAAAATACTATACCACCAACAAATAAAAATACATTTCCCCTTACATAACGATTCTTCTTCCGATAATGCCTACCAAACATAATCATAATAAATGCAAAAATTAGACCACCTGGTTCAAAATGTCCAAGTACCATATCAAGAAAAAGACCGAACCCAAATATGATGAGGAGCATCCCCATTAATTGTGTTTTTGAAAATTGCTTTTTCATTTCAGCTCCCCCCTTCTAATCACATATACATAGAAGAAAAGGCATTGCTTTCCAACACCTTTTCTCCTATCACTATATCATAAGCCTGTTTTATAATATACTACAATTATTTTGTTAACTCTTTCGTTAACGATACATCATTTTTTTCTTTCATTTCACGCTCAAGCTTTGCAATTTTCATATCAAATGTGTCACGTTCATGATCTTCATTCATACGAGTTTCTAAATCACGAATGTGATCTTCAATCTCTTCAAAGCGTAAGAACGGATTATTTTCATCCATTTTATGCATCGCCGTATTCATACGACGATTTGCATGTGCCATATTTTCACGCGCCATTAATTCCATACGTTTCGCGTGCATTTCTTTTAATTTATTTTTCATTTCAGAAAGACGACGCTCTAACTCATCGATTTGCTCTACAACACCTGCATACATTTCTTCTAATCGAGTTACTTGCCCTTCATAATAAGCTACTTCTTCTAATGCACGCTCATGCAGTTGTAATTCGCCTGCTTCTTGGGCAATGATCGCTTGCTTTGATCTTTTATTCACGAAATAACGCGCTTGCTCAAGTTCACGAGCAAAATTAGATTTTAATGTTTTATGGCGCTCGATTAACTTCTCAATTTTTGTTATTTCACGCTCACTATCACGTAAATATTGATTTAACATAGCGATTGGATTTTTTCTTTCTTTCTCATCTAACACATTATGAAAATCAGCTAAAATTGCATCGCGTACACGTCCGAATAAAGATTGTTTCATTATAAATCTTCCTCTCTTCTACTTTATTTATAATTTGATTTATTGTTTTAGTTTTTCATTAATTTGTTCCACTCATCTTCAAAGTTACTATATGGTTTAGAACTTTCTGGAGCAGCATCAACAACTACATCTTTTTCTTTTTTCCACTCACGGTATCCGTAGTATAAAACTACTAAAGCTGCGATACCGATTAATGCTGGTGAATGTGATAGGGCAATTGACAAGCCGATTAAACCGACAATACCCCAAGCTAACTTTCCAAAAAATGATTGTGCTCGCACAAATGATTTGTAGCTCCAGTACACAACTCCTGCTCCTATTGCGAATCCTACAATACCAGCAAGACTACCAAGAGCAATTAAAGCCAAAATACCGGCCGCGATAAACGCTAGAAATTGTTTCATCTTGTGCTTGCCTCCCTTCGATTTGATACTCTTATCTTAACTATTTTTTCGTCTTTCCATAACGAGCTTAAGAACCGTTTTGAACTCAGACTTAAGACCGAGACGTATTCAGTCCTCCATAATACAAAAAAACGTGCAGAGATATCTCTACACGTTTTCCATTTCCAATCTTCAAGCTTCCTATTTAATTATGCTGTTTTATGATACTCTTTTTTCTCCACAGTTTTCGAAAAGCGAGGGAAACCAATTACAATAGAAACAACCCCGCATACCCCAACTAAAATTGGATAAAATGCATATGGCAACAATTCAACTGGAGATAAAGCTGCAAAGCCTGCCGCAGTTAACATTTGCGCACCATACGGAATTAACCCTTGCACACAACATGAGAAAAGATCTAATACGCTCGCTGATTTACGGGGATCAATTTCATATTGGTCTGCAATATTTTTTGCAAGTGGACCTGTAAAAATAATTGATATCGTATTATTTGCTGTGCACATATTCGTCATGCTCACTAAACCAGCAATTCCAAACTCTGCTCCCTTTTTCGAACGAATATTACGTGTTAAAAGGTTCATTAAATATTGAATACCGCCATTATACTGGATCAATTCGACCATACCGCCAATTAAAATTGCAAGTAATACTAGCTCCATCATACCGCCCATTCCAGTCGTTACACTTTTAAAGAAACTCTCTAGCGTGTAACTGCCATCTAAAAGGCCGATAACACCTGATAATACAGTTCCACCGGTTAACACAATAAGTACATTCCAACCGAGTAGCGCTGTAATAAGTACTCCTGCATATGGTAAAATCTTTACCCAGTCAAAGCTATGCGCTTTAATCTGCGTATCGCTTCCTAAAGTAATGATGACTAATAGTACAATTGTAATAATAGCTGCTGGTAATACAATTAAAAAGTTTGTTTTAAACTTATCTTTCATTTCTGTTCCTTGTGAACGTACAGCTGCAATTGTTGTATCTGAAATAAATGATAAATTATCACCAAACATCGCTCCGCCAACAACGGTTGCCATCGCAAGTGCAATTGGGATATCAGTTTGCCCACTAATACCTACAGCAATTGGCGCTAATGCTGCAATAGTTCCCATTGACGTTCCCATCGCTAATGAAATAAATGCCCCTATAACAAAAATTCCAGCTACGATAAATCCTGGTGGCAAAATAGATAACGCTAAGTTAACTGTAGAATCAACGCCACCCATTCCTTTTGCTGTTTCAGAAAATGCACCAGCAAGTACGAAAATTAATACCATAATCATAATATCCGGATTTCCTGCCCCTTTAGCGAATCGTTCTACTTTCACATTAAAACTTTCTTTACGATTCATCGCTAAAGCAACCCCTACAGCAATTAAAATCGCTACAAGTATCGGTAATTTATAGAAATCACCTGTAATAATTCCAGAACCAATAAATAGCGCCAAAAATATCCCAAGTGGTAATAAAGCTAAACCATTTCCTCTCGTTTCTTTCAAAGTACCATCTCTCCCTAGTTTCAACCTTTTCTAATGAATAACAAAAGACCTCTTCCAATGAGAAGAGGTCTTATACATCTATAAGGAACGCTCTTCTCATCTTTCAAGCACATGCTTGCTGGATTTGGCACAGCACTCTGAAATCGAGTCCGCTGCCGAGGCATCGTAGGGCCAGTCCCTCCGCCTCTCTTTATAAGAAGGTTTCATATTTATTTTTAATATAATTTCTTTCCTAACTTTACTCGCTTACAAAACAAAAGTCAATTATTTTTTGTATAGATTTTTTTGGTAATTATACAAAAATTTGAATACAGTAATCATTTTAACTTTTTGATTTCTTCTTCCAATATTGAAATCCAATTAAATTCATTATTTTTTATCGCTTCTATTATCCACTTTGTAGTGTACCAAGCTAACTCATACTCTTTTTTTGTAAGATCGCCACTTTTATAAGCATCCTCTAGCTCATCTTCATCCAATATATACACCTTACCGTTCGGTAATAATACCACATCTAAATATAAGTCATCAAAATACGGTAAACCACGGTTGTCTATTGCATATTTTTTCGCCACATCAATATAATATTGTACTAAATTTTTCCGATCATCTAACATAGCAGTAATTGCAAAGTTTTTTCCATCTACAAAATATTGCATCCACGTATACTTATCATCTGCAATACAAACTTCTTCTTTATCATATTCTTTATAGCTGGGTTCTCTCACTTTTTTTATATCCAGTATTCCTAGCATCCCATCTTCTACTTTCTTAACTATATAATCCTTTTCTATTAGTCGCTTCCACGAAGAACCATCACCATATTTACGTTTCATTACGTCTGCTCCCCTTCTATATATAGAAAAGCCCTCACATACTATGTGAGAGCTTTTCCATATTATAATTAAGCCGCTTGACCCTTTTCAGATATCTCTTTTAAATAAGCTTGTCCTTTTTCAGCGTCATATTGACCTTCCCACTTAGACATAACTACAGCTGCTAAAGAGTTACCTACAACGTTAACTGCTGTACGAGCCATATCTAGAATACGGTCAATACCAGCAATGAACGCTAAACCTTCAGCTGGAATACCTACTGTACCAAGTGTTGCTAATAATACAACGAATGATACACCCGGTACACCCGCGATACCTTTTGATGTAACCATTAATACAAGTAATAATGTAATTTGTTCCGCAATGGATAAATCAATACCGTACATTTGCGCTAAGAAAATCGCTGCAATTGCTTGATATAAAGTTGATCCATCTAAGTTAAATGAATAACCTGTCGGAATAACGAAAGATGTAATTGCTTTCGGACAACCGAATTTCTCCATCTTCTCCATAATTTTCGGTAAAACCGTTTCTGAGCTTGCTGTAGAATACGCTAAAATCAGCTCATCTTTTAAAATCTTAAAGAATTGGAAAATGTTAATTCCAAATATTTTCGCTGTAAGTCCTAATACAACTACAACGAAGAAAATCATTGCTCCATACACAACAAGTAGTAATTTTCCTAACGGAATTAATGAAGCAAGACCGAATGTAGAAACTGTAACACCAATTAGTGCGAATACACCAAATGGCGCAAATTTCATAACTTGGTTTGTTACATAAAACATTGCATCAGCTACACCTTGGAAAAATTGAAGAACCGGTCTTCCTCTTTCACCAATCGCTGCCACACCTAAACCAAATAATACAGAGAAGAAGATAATAGCAAGCATATCTCCGTCAGCTAATGACTTCATAATGTTCGTCGGAACAATATTTACAAATGTATCTGCAAATGAATGACTTTGCACTTGCTCTGTCGTATGTGTATATTTCGAAATATCTGTCTTTGTTAACTGCTCCATATTTACGCCTTTTCCTGGTTGGAAAATATTCGCAATTAATAGACCGACAATAATTGCAATTGTTGTAATAATTTCAAAGTAAATAATTGTTTTTCCACCTAGTCGGCCTAATTTTTTAACATCGCCAACACCAGCAACCCCAACAACAATACTTGCTACTACAATCGGTACAACGATCATTTTAATTAATCGGATGAAAATATCACCGATTGGTTGTAAATAACTTACCACTGCCGGATTGCCAAAGAAAATTGCCCCAACCGCAATACCAAGCGCAAGTCCTATTAATATTTGCCATGCAAGTCCTATTCTTTTCATACTTGTGTAACCCCCTCTTCGATGTGTCACTCTATCTCGCATTCTATCTCTATAAAACTTGAAATTAAGAGTATTACATATTATTCGACAATTCACTACATTTTGTCCCTGTTAAAAATCATAAATCAAATTTTTAAATCTGACAACAAAATAAGTTTGCCCGAATACAAATAATTTTCTTGACAAAAACAAACCTCATGTCAGAAAACCTAACATGAGAACGATTCCTCACTAGTGTTTTCTTGACTCTTCAAATAATACTTCACTATATAAAACAAACTTACTTCTTCCATTATTTCGCAAATATAATTTTAAAAATATAATTTTGAAGTAAACAAAAAAAATGTATCCACTATGACAATTAAGATGAAAAAGTGATAAATTCCGACAAAACTTAGCAATTTTATAAAATTTTCTTTACATTATGATTACAACGATAGACACCCTTCCTCTTATGAGATATAACATTCATAGGGAAAGGAGCTAGACAACCATGAAAAAGAAATTTGCAGCGTTCAGTGTCTTAGCAGCAGGAACGATTTTTGTTTCTCCGCTACTTTCACCTGTATACGCTGAAACAAATCAAGATAAATTATCTAATATTCAATCTGAATTAGACAACAAACAAAATGACTTACAAAATAAATCTGCTGAGAAAGAACAAATAGAAAAGGAAATTCAAGAGTTACAAAAAAAAATTGACGAATTGACTACTTCTATTAATAAAAACGAGGCTGAATTAAACGATACAAAAAAAGAAATTAACAAAACACAACAAGTCATTGCTGAAAAGAAGAAACATATAGAACAATTACAAACAAACATAGATACACGCCAAGAAGTCATTAAACAAAGACTACAATCTATGCAAGAAAAACCTCGTACAAATATTATTACAGAGGTATTAACAAATTCTACAAACATTGCTGATCTCGTTGATAATATGTACTCCGTAAGTTTAATTTTAAACAACGATACCGATATTGTGAAAAAACAAACGACTGATCAAGATGCTGTAACAAAAGAAAAAGAGGCTGTTGAACAAAAAGAACAACAACTAAAAGAAGCCGAACAAAAATTAGTACAAAAACAACAAGAGTTACAAACGAACCAGCAACAGCAACAAGTGCTTATTAACGATCTACATACGAAAGTAGCAAAAGTAGATTCAGAGATTGAAGGGTTAGAAGAATCCAAAGGCATTCTAGAAAACCAACGTCAAGCTGTTCAAAAAGCAATTGAAGAAGAGAAACGTGCAGAAGAGGCTCGTAAAGCAGAGGAAGCCCGAAAAGCAGAAGAAGCTCGTAAACAGGCTACTGCATCTGCCCAGGCCGCACCTGTACCACATGATACAAATATCGGCGGATTCATTAAACCAGCAGCCGGATCAAAAACTTCTGGATTCGGCGCGCGCTCTTTAGACAACCATAAAGGAATCGATATTGCCGCTTCAGGAACGGTCCCAATTATTGCAGCAGCAGATGGTGTTGTTATTCGCTCAGAATTATCGTCTAGTTACGGAAATGTTGTATACTTATCTCACCGTATAAACGGAAAAACATATACGACAGTATACGCTCATATGAATAGCCGTTCTGTATCGAATGGACAAACTGTAAAGCAAGGCGATCAACTTGGTTTTATGGGGAATACTGGTCAATCATACGGACAACATTTACACTTTGAACTTCACCTCGGAGAATGGAATGTCGGTAAGACAAATGCAGTTGACCCATCTCCTTATATCGGACTCTAAAAAACTCGGTGCATACCGAGTTTTTTATTTACACTTCACACGCTATAGACATTTTACATAGACTATAACTAAATGCCTACAGTTTACGGAGTGATCAAATATGAATACACAATTACAGCAAAAAATAGAAGAAGCTAGAGAAACATATATCGGTCGACTATTTACATTTGGTGGTTCAACGTTATTTTTAATCGGTTCCTTCATCGCAGTTGTCACAGCTTACAAAACATATAATCGTTTATTACATTCATCAACACCATAAAAAAAAGACGGGGAGATCCCCGTCTTTTTTTATGCGAACATTTTAAATACGCCTATCGCATTTAAGAACACAATGATTACAGTTACTGGAATGACATAACGAAGTAAGAAGAACCAAATGTTAAATAACGTCTTACCTTTCGTTTCTGTAACTTCTAATTCCTTCATTAATAACTCTTTACTCATTTTATTTGGTACAAATAGTGAAATAGCTAGTACCCCTAGCGGCAGTAACACATTACTTACCGAAAAATCGACGAAATCAAAGAATGTCTTACCAAATATTTTCACATCACTCATAATACCAAACGATAACGCTGATGGAATGCCGACTGCAAAAATAAGAATACCAATTAATAATGATGCTGATGGACGCTTCTTCTCATTATCTTTCGCAACAGACGCTACTACAATTTCAAGCATTGAAATTGCAGATGTTAAAGTTGCAAAGAAAAATAATACTAAAAACATAATGAAGAAGAATTGTCCAAATGGTATTTTCGCAAATACTGCTGGAAGAACGATAAACAATAGTCCTGGTCCTTCAGTCGGCTTAACTCCTAATGCGAAAATCGCTGGGAAAATCGCTAATCCTGCAAGTACTGTAATAAATACAGTTAAACTTACAATAGATGTTGCTGATTTCGCTAAATGCTCTTCTTTCTTTAAGTACGAACTATACGTTACCATTACCGAGGCTCCTACTGTTAGTGAGAAGAAAGATTGTCCCATCGCATATAAAATCGTATCTGCTGTAAGCTTTGAAAAATCTGGTTTCAAGAAGAACTCTACCCCAGCCATAGCACCATCAAGTGTTAACGCACGAATAATGATAGCAATAAATAAGATGAATAATAGCGGCATCATGTACTTACTTGCTTTTTCTATGCCTTTTTCCACACCTTTACTAACAACAAAAATGGTACAAAGCATAAAGATGAATTGAGCCCCAATCGCACTTACTGGATTTGAAATTGTTTCAGCAAATAATTGCCCATAATCGACTACTCCGTTCCAGAAACTACCTGTGACACTATAGTATAAATAAAGTAAAATCCACCCACCTACAACACTATAAAAAGATAGTACACTAAAACAAGTAACAACCCCCATACGACCAATCCAAGGATATAACTTGCTATTCGGTACTAATACTTTATAAGCTGTAACTGCCTCTTTTTGAGTACTACGGCCAATAACAAATTCAGCTAAAAGAAGAGGCATACCAATAAATAAAGTTAATAATAAGAATACAAGGAAGAATGCGCCTCCCCCGCCATTACCTGCAACATAAGGAAACTTCCATATTGCACCAAGACCTACTGCGGCTCCAGCTGCTGCGAGTACAAAGCCTATTTTCGACGTCCATTGCTGTGTTTCTTTCATTATAATTTCTCCTTTTCTGAATATTTGAACTTTTATTAATTATACACTTTCATTTCATACTCGCACACCTCCTTTAGAAAATAAAAAAGTCCCCTACACGCAAATATGCATGTAGAGGACGATATATGTAATGTAAATACCGTGGTACCACCTCAATTGGAATAAATCCCACTTGTTCAAGTACAGGAATACTTCCGATACTCTATCCTTTTAACGGCGGAACCCGGGTTGCCTACTACAATGTTCAACATACCTCTCGCAAGCCCATTCTGTATATTTTATCGTACTGGGCTCACACCTTACCCCAGCTCTCTGAACGCATCAAATATACGTACTCTTCTTGCTCATCGATTTCATCTATTGAAGTTACTTGTGATTATAAATTATATTTTTATAGTTGTAAAGTACAATTTATTCATTATCCTATATGAACTCTTCTCTCTAATTCTCGTAAAAACAATTCTCTTTTTTCTTCATTTTGAACATATACCGACTTTAATACTTCTTGTAACAATATATTTCTCTGGCGTTTATCTACTTGTAATTCTTTAACTTTTATTCTTACTTCATATAAAAAATCAAGATATGCTTCATATGTCTCATCATATTTATTTGCGATATCGTCACGGATTTTTTTCGCCAATTTCGGACTTGCTCCTCCTGTAGAAACAGCTACATTAAGCAAACCACGATGAAATGCTGCTGGAAAATGAACATTTCCACTTTCCGGATTCGTAATAACATTTACCAATTGATTCGCTGCAGCATCTTCAGCAATTTGTTCATTTAGTACCGAATCATCAGTAGCCGCAACTACTAAAAAAGCATCTTTAATATCACTTTTTTCATATTCTCTTTGATACCAACGAATTTTCTTTTCCTCTACAAGTTTCACTAAATTCGCATCTAATTCTGTACTTATCACAACGATATCCGCACCTTGTTTTAGTAAAGGAATAATTTTAAATCCAGCTACTTTCCCTCCACCAATGACAACAACACGTTTCCTATCAACTCGCACTGTAAGTGGATACATATTGATCCCCCTTCAATATTTCCTCTGTTTTCTGAATTAACATATCTCGAAATGCGACATTCTTTCCTAAATACGGACTTATTCTTATCTCTTCCAACTCATATTGACGCACTTCTTTCTCAATATGTTTCATGAGCAATCCTGTAAATAATAAGTAAGGTAACACAACAACGTTTCGTTCCTTTTGTTCTACCATTTCTTTCAACTTCTCATCAAACTTTGGCTCCGCAGCTGCTAAATAACAAACTTCAACCTTTTTAATGTTCTTTTCTTTTTGAAATAAAGAAGAAATCCACTTTATATCTTGTAAAGTTTGAGGGTCACTACTCCCTCTCGCAACGAGCAAAAGTGTTGCTTTCTCTTTCATATCCATTCCATTATATACCGCCTTTACAAGCACTTCTGATACACCAAATGGATTACCGTACACTATTTTGATGTCCGGATTTTGTTCGTTTAACTTTCGTAATTCAAACGGAATATCTTCCTTCACATGTCTTGCCGCTAATAAAAAAACAGGGATTACGACAATCTCTGTTGCACCACGCTTCACACATGTACGAAATCCTTCATCAATAGATGGACTCGCTAGCTCTAAAAAACAAACTTCTTGAATATTTGCCTCTACCCGGTTCATACACGACGTAATAAATGCAATCGCTTCTTCTTTTGCCGCTTTCAAACGGCTTCCGTGACATATATATAAGACGGCTTTCATATCACAACACTCCGCTTACTTGATATGCATTTTCCGCTTGCTTCTCAAACCAATGAATCTTTTCTCTAAATCGGACAACTTCTCCGATCACAATCATACTCGGGTTTTGAATTTGTTCTTTTTTCGCAACCTCTACAATTGTCCCTAATGTTCCGACAACCGTTCGTTGCATAGACGTCGTTCCCCGCTCAATAATAGCAGTAGGTGTATTTTTATCTTTTCCATACTTCATAAGTTGTTCGCATATGTAAGGCAAATTGCTAACCCCCATATATATTGCCAAAGTCTCTATACCTTTTGCTAAACTTTCCCACTTCACTTCCTCTTCAGCATCTTCTTTCCTATGTCCTGTCACAATAGCAAAACTTGCACTTGCATCACGATGCGTCACTGGAATACCTGCATAAGCAGGTGCGGCTATTCCTGATGAAATACCTGGGACAATTTCAAACGGTATACCTTGCTTCGCTAACGCTTCAGCTTCCTCTCCGCCTCTCCCAAATACAAACGGATCACCACCTTTAAGTCTCGTTACAACTTTTCCTTTTTTTGCATATTTAATAAGAAATGTGTTAATCGTTTCTTGCTTCATCGTGTGATAATTCGGGAGTTTCCCGCAATAGATTAAATCCGCGCCAGGCTTTGCGTATGAAAGCAACTCTTTATTCACGAGACGGTCGTATAAAATAACATCTGCCTTCTCAATACATTTCAATCCTTTAACAGTGATTAAATCCGGATCGCCAGGACCCGCTCCAACGATATATACTTTTCCCATCATCTCTCCTCATTTCTACTATTAAAGTGAAACTTCCATCCTTATATATGAATGGAAGTTTTCATTTCTTCATATTTCAATGTTCCTTACTCATGAATAACAAAAGCCGCGCTTTTTCGAATCTTCTTTTTTTCAAATAAAGCAATCTCCTTTACCTCTGGTAACGGTAAAAAATGTTTTTCAAGCTCAATCTCCGCCATCTTAAATGCCTGTTCTTCACTTTCAGCAACAACAACAATTGGAACAATGCTATTCACCAATACCGCTTCAAATCGATATAAATCCATATTGCCCCTCCTAAGACGCTATTACTTCTTCTAACACAGTATTTAACACTATTTGTAATGTCTCTACACCAACACGGCCTACAAAATCATAAAATGTTTCAGCTGGCAACTTATTCTCTTTGAAATAACTTATAAAGGATGCGAGTACATCTGGTAGATCTTCACCATCTATTTTTCCTTTTAACTTTTGATTATAAGCACCACCATCTAATAGCGTTCCACCTACATAAATTTCAAAAGCCTCAACAATTCCTTTTTCCTTCGTTTTCATTTTTACACCTTGCAATCCAATGTCAGCAATTTGGCGTTGACCGCACGAATTCGGGCAGCCTACCATATGAATTCGAACCGGAACATCGAGTGCAACCTGTGTATCTAAGTATTCTGCAATTTTCCGTAATCTTTCTTTCGTTTCTACTAAAGCAAGGTTACAGTATTCAATACCTGTACATGAAACCGCATGACCAATAAATGATTTCGGACTTGCAGATATCGCTTCAAATAATGGTTCGCTTAGTAACCCTGCTACATTTCCTGGCGGAACATTCGGAATAATAAAGTTTTGCGAGTTACATGTACGAATTTGTCCATTCCCATATTGTTTTGCAATTCTTGCAATCTCAAACATTTCTTCGGCATGCAAACGTCCTACTGGCACATTAAACCCTACATATTTTAATCCCTCTTGTTTTTGATCTTGGACACCATAAAAGTATCCTGCATTCCAGCCTTTGAGAGCACTTTTCCCTTTACTTTGCAAAGGTCCTGTATACTCTAGTAATTTCTCTTTAAATTTCTCTGCCCCCCAGTCGGCAACAAGAAATTTCAAACGTGCTAAATGACGTTTTTCACGATATCCAAAATCACGGAATATAGTAGCAATCGCAACCGCTACCGTCTTCACCTCTTCAGGTAAAACGAACACGTCTAATTCTTCTGCTAAATAGGGACGAGCTGATAATCCTCCGCCTACCTTTATATGAAAACCAACTTTTTTCTCACCATCTATTTCTTTCGTAGCAGGTGTAAAGGCAACACAGTTAATTTCTGCATTTGCAGAATTATAAACGTTAGAACTAATAGACATTTTAAATTTACGTGGTAAGTTAGAAAACTCTTCGTTATGTTGAAAATAGTCATATACCTCTTTCACGATATGTGTTGTATCAAACAGTTCATTCGCATCAATTCCAGCAAGTGGATTCCCTGTAATATTACGCGTAATATCACCACATGCCCCAGCTGAAGATAAGCCAACGCTCGCTAACCTTTTAAAAATATCTGGAATTTGCTGGATTTCTAACCAATGAAACTGAATCGCCTGTCTTGTCGTAATATCTATTACATCACGTCCATAGTCCTCAGCAATAGAAGCAAGCACTTCTGCCTGTGCATTTGTAATAATCCCAGAAGGGATATTTACACGCATCATGAAATAGCCAGCTTCTTTTGGACGCTGTAAATACAATCCCGCCCATTTAAATGCGTCCCATTCTTCTTTCGGAATAGATTCAAATCCATTCTTCGCATAGAAAGGAATGTCATTAAAAATTTCTAATCCATCTTTTTCTAATTTGTTCTTCTCAGTTTGGTTTAGTTTTTCATTATTAGCCCATACTTTTTCATAACTCATTTTTAAATCCCCCTATATAAAGTGAAACTTTGATCAGTTGAACCAATCAGGCATTAACGGGCAGCCCGACTCCCACCTAACTTCTTTACCCCAGCCGACTTTTAAGGTGAGAGTTTTACTTCTCGGCAAATAGCGAGATAAAACCACGTTCTTGTAAGTACTTCACAATTTGTTCTGCGCACTCTTCAATAGAATACTTATGCGTTTCTACAACTAATTCCGCTTGTTCTGGTTCCTCATAAGGTGAATCAATACCTGTAAACTCTTTAATATCACCTTGTCTCGCCTTTTTATAAAGTCCTTTTGGATCACGCTTCTCACATTCTTCAATCGGGCACTTCACAAAGACTTCAATAAACTCATCTACCTCTAATAAATCTCTAACTTGTTTTCGATCTAATCGAAATGGTGAAATGAACGCTGTAAGGACAACTGTTCCTTGATCTACAAATAACTTTGCCACTTCGCCAATACGTCTTATATTTTCCATACGAGCACTCTCTGAAAAACCTAAATCCTTATTTAAACCATGGCGTATGTTATCCCCATCTAGTACGTAGTTTCCGATATTCTTTTCAAATAGTTTACGAGCCACCGCATTCGCTACTGTAGATTTACCAGAAGCCGATAAACCAGTAAACCAAACTACAAAACTATGATGCCCACTTTTTGCTCTTCTCTCATTTTTTGAAACAGACGCTGCATGCCAAGTAATATTCGTATCCATATCGTTCTCTCCCTATTCTGCTACTACTTCTTTTTTCAAACCTTTAATTAGCACTTCCACAACTTCTTTACGGCTAAATGCACTTGGCGGAATCTCACCATTTCTTAACATTTCTCTTACTTTCGTACCTGATAAAATGACATGGTCCTCTTTTCCGTGTGGACATGTTTTCGTTGATGCCATCGCTTCACATTTTGTACAGTAAAAACTATGTTCAAAAAATAGAGGTGTAATTCCTAACTCTTCTACTGTAAAATTCTTAAATATTTCCTGCGCTTCGTACGTTCCGTAATAGTTTCCTACTCCAGCATGATCACGCCCTACAATAAAGTGGGTACATCCAAAATTCTTTCTTACTAATGCATGAAATACCGCTTCCCTCGGTCCTGCATAGCGCATCGCTGCAGGAAATACCCCTAAAAAGACACGATTTTTTGGATAATAGTTTTGAAGTAGCACTTCATAGCTTTCCATCCTTACATCAGCAGGAATATCATCTGATTTTGTTTCCCCAACGAGCGGATTTAAAAAGAGACCATCCACAATTTCAAGAGCCGACTTTTGAATATATTCATGGGCACGATGTACTGGGTTTCTCGTTTGAAATCCGACTACTGTTTTCCAACCACGTTTTTTAAATTCTTCTCTCGTTTCAATTGGATCTAAATGGTACGAAGGAAATTGATTATTTTCAAAACGTTTTACGAGAATGATAGCTCCTCCAACGTAAACGTTCGGTCGTTCATATAATTTTTTCACTCCTGGATGAGCTTCATCCGTCGTTTTATATACATGTAACGCCTCTTTTTCTTTATCTGGAATAAAAATATCTTCTATTTGAATGACACCATATACAGTACCTTCTCGAACAAGTTTTACTTCTTCTCCAACACTCAACCTCTCTGCTACGTTTTCTGTTATTGGTAATGTAATTGGTATACTCCATACACTTCCATTTGCTAAACGAAGTGTTGTAACGACCGAATCATAATCTTCCTTTCCTAAAAAACCTGCAAGCGGGCTATACCCACCTGTCGCAAGCAACTCTAAATCACTTAACGCAATATTGTCTAATTCAATTTCTTTTTCAATTTGCGATACTTCATATGTCTCATCTACACGGTTTATTAATTCGTTTATTGTACTCATTTTCTATATCCTCTCTTCGCTTTATTTCAAGATTCATCTTATTGGTAATGAAGACCACATTCTGTCTTCATTTTCCCAGCCCACCTACCATCTCTTGAATCACCTTCAGCTCCTACAGGTAATGTACATTTTTCACACCCGATACTCGGATAGCCAACATCATGCAGTGGGTTATACGGTAAACTATGTTTGTATACATATCGCCAAACTTCTTTCCAAGTCCAATGGATAAGCGGACAAACTTTAATAGATTGAAAACGATGATCTTGATTTATAAACTTTGTATGCTTGCGCGTTTCTGATTGTTCCCTTCTTAAGCCTGATATCCACGCCTTTTCATTTGCTAATGATTTTTCTAACGGTAAAATTTTTCTAATCTTACAACAGAGATTCGGATTACTTTCCCATAGTTTCTCACCATGCAACTTTGCTTGTTCATCAAGTGTAAGCTCTGGCAATTTTTCTATAATATTTAATGAAGGAAATCGTTCTCGTACTTTTTGAATCAATTCATATGTTTCTTGAAAATGAACATTCGTATCTAAAAATACAACTTTAGCAGATGGATTTACTTGGTTTATAAGATGCAGCAATACCATACCTTCCACACCAAAACTACACGCGTATACAATCTCACCTTCATATTCTTTATAAGCCCAACTTAATACTGCCAATGCGCCTTTCGTTTCATCTCCTTCTGGAAATGAAATACTATTTTCTTCCCACGTTTCATACGTCAACATGTTTTTTCCCCCTGTAAAAGCAAAAAGACGGTTTTAACCTAATCAAATAGATTAAAACCGCCTCTAGTTTTTCTAGTCAGCGCTTTTTTACTTTAAACGGACTTTTTCACTTTTTTCTAACTGAATGACTTTTCCATCTTGCACAACAATTGTAATTGAACCATATTTCATATCAGCAAGCATCGCTTGAATTTTCTCGGATACTTCATCAAAATGTTCCCGTGCGCTCACGCGAACAGCCCCCCTTTTTATTCACAAAAAAAATCTTTCCCATTTCGAAAAGACTGTTCGGTAATATATTTTACCTTATCTTTCAAAATGGATTCCATTTTGCTGGATTTAGCACCTTGCTTTCTATAAGCAGGTTGCCGAGCTTCGTCGGGCCAGTTCCCTCCGCTTCTCTTGATAAGTAAGCTTTGTATTTGTATTTTATCATAATTCTGATTTTTTTCAATCCTAGTTTTCCGATATATTTTAATTATTTTATTTTAGAAAAAAGGAATTGCCCATCCGAACAACTCCTCTTTCTCATTTAAACAAGTTCTTTTATGCGTATGCGATCGTTCCCAATAATATTTTCATATGTTTCACGTTCCACAACAATTTGTGATGTTCCACCTTTCGCAAAGACAACAGCCGGTCTCCGAATACGATTATAATTATTCGCCATTGAGTATCCATATGCCCCAGTACAAGAAATCGCTAGTAAGTCCGAAGAAGCAACCTTTGGTAGATGAATATCCCAAATCAACATATCTCCACTCTCACAGCATTTTCCAGCAATCGAAACGAGTTCCTCATTTTCATCGTTCCCTCGATTCGCTAACATCGCTTCGTAACGAGCGCTATATAAAGCAGGTCTTAAATTATCTGTCATTCCACCATCCACTGATACATATTTCCGAATCCCAGGAATGTCTTTCACAGATCCGACTGTATAAATTGTCGTTCCCGCATCACCTACAATACTACGACCTGGTTCAACCCATATTTCTGGTAACGGATATCTACATGCTGTAAATTGTTCTCTCACTGTACTTGTTACCGCCCGCACATATGACTCAAGAGTTAATGGCGTATCTGATTCTGTGTAGCGTATTCCGAATCCTCCGCCTACATTTAACACTTTTACTACATATTTTGTTTGCTCTCTCACTTCTTCGAGAAATTGACGGAGAACTTCAATTGCTCGAACAAAACCAGCCGTTTCAAATATTTGTGATCCGATATGCGAATGGATCCCTAGCACATTATAATTTGATTTTTGTAAAGCTAGACTAATTGCCTGCATCGCTTGACCATTTGAAACGCCAAATCCGAATTTTGAATCCTCTTGGCCTGTTGTAATATATTCATGCGTATGCGCCTCTACTCCAGGTGTAACACGAATTAAAATGTTTACAAATTCCCCATGTTGCACTGCTAAATCATGTAAAACTTCTAATTCAAAGAAATTATCTACTACAAAACAACCAATATTCGCTTGAAGAGCCATCACGATCTCTTCCTCTGTTTTATTATTCCCATGAAAATGAATACGTGATGCTGGAAATCCAGCTTGGAGCGCAGTATATAATTCCCCTCCAGAAACAACATCTAATGACATATTCTCTTCACGAACTACTCGGCACATCTCCATGCACAAGAACGCTTTGCTTGCATATGCTACTTGATAAGAGAAACCACTTTCTTTAAAAGCACGATGAAATGCACGACATTTCCCTCGAATAGACTCCTCATCGTATACATAAAGTGGTGTTCCGTATTGTTTTGCTAGCTGCGTCGTATCGCACCCTCCAATTTCTAAGTGTCCTTGCCCATTAATTCGGCTCGTGCCGTGTAAATACATTTGAATTCCTCCCTTATTTCCTCTAAAACTCATAACCCCAATCTTCTATTCATTGCAGCACGCTTTTAGATAGACAAAAAACGCGCGGAACAATGTTCACACGCGTTTCTTATTAGGAAAAATATATATTGAAAAAATAAACGAGTTGTTATCTTCTCAAAATAAGAAACCGCATCAACATCTCCAAATAGCTCTCCATAAAATAACTCTTATGACAGTACTACATTTATTCAATGCAGTCCCAATATATGAATAAGGTGGTCATTCTTATATTTCGGCAATAGTCCCTTTCAACCTATGATCACAGATTCCACTAAATCTCCCATAGCTTACTTTTTCCTATCGCGGCCTCTACCTTTGAGAGTAGATGAGGTAAGTCTATTTAATTTTCAAACATCTAATTGTTGCTATTAACAATACCAAAGGACCATTTTATTTGTCAAACAATTTTTTATATTGTTTTTTTACAGTCTAGTTTTGTATCATTTGGTAAGCGCTTTACTACAATTTTTGTTACTTCCCATTCGCCTTCTTCATTATTAAACGTAATTGTTACTTTTTCAAATGGTGGAACATTTTTTCCACCAATCCGTTCATACTTCGTCACTTCAATAACTGCTTGAAATAAAAATGTACCACTATACATCTTCTTTAAAAGAATGAGTTTAGGACATTGATAAGGTTTCAGGCTCCCATATTGTTTTTCAATTGCTTTATTTATTTTTGGAAATAAAACAGAATAAAGTGCATCTTCCATAAGAGGCGCATCATATTGTGCTACTGATGCGTTCGGTGAAACAAAAAGTATAAAACTAGTGCATACTATAAGATATAATAATTTTCTCATTATAACCTCCGTACCATTACGCAATACCCTCTACGCTTAATAAATCATAATAATCATACATAGAAATTCTTTTTTATTGTCTCCTACTTCTTTTTTTCTACTCAATTGTTACAAAAAAAGTCCACAACCCGCTCTTATTTTCGTATAATGATACTCATAGTGTAATAATCATAATAACAAAGGACTGTTCGTATATATAAAGTAAGGTGCTAATCAAACCGGCCCACAAGAACTGTCATGCTTTCTAGGAGAGGAGTATATTATGCTACAACATCTGTTTCCAAAATTACGATTTGCACTCGTTGCAGTCGTTTTATTATGGATTAAAACATATATTGTATACAAGCTAGCGTTTGATATTAAAATTGATAACTTCTTTGAAGAATTTATGCTTTTTATTAATCCACTAGCTTCATTACTTTTATTTTTCGGCTTAGCTTTACTTGCATCTAAGCATCGAAACCGAATTATAATCGGGATCAGTTTTATACTGTCATTTATTTTATTTGGAAACGCAATGTTTTATGGGTTTTATAACGATTTCGTTACTTTCCCAGTTTTATTCCAAACAAATAATATGGCTGATTTAGGGACAAGTATAAAAGAGCTCTTTACGTACAAAACATTACTTTTATTTGCAGATGCAATTATTTTAATGTTCATTTCACGTAAATTCCCATCATTTGGTGATAAAACACCACTTTCCCGTTCAGAGAAAAGAACTTTCTTTAGTGGTGTAACAGCATTACTAGCACTACAAATTGTTGTTTCCGTTATTTATAAACCACAAATGTTCTCGCGTTCATTTGATCGTCAAACTGTCGTGAAAAATTTAGGGCTATACACATATCATCTATTTGATATTACGCTTCAATCTAAATCTTCAGCTGAGCGCGTATTTGCAAGTGGTGACGGATTCTCTGAAATCAAAAACTATACCGACGCAAAGGATAAGCAAGCTGATAAAAACTTATTTGGAGCTGCAAAAGGTAAAAATGTAATTTTGATTTCAATGGAATCTACACAGAGTTTTGTTATTAATAAAAAAATAAACGGAAAAGAAATCACTCCATTTTTAAACGAATTTATTAAAGATAGTTTTTATTTCGATAACTTCTATCATCAAACTGGACAAGGTAAAACTTCTGACGCTGAATTTATCGTGGAAAACTCACTTTATCCATTAGATCGTGGTTCTGTTTTCTTTACCCATGCAACGAATGAATATACAGCTACACCAGAACAATTAAAGAAATACGGATATTCTTCTGCTGTCTTCCATTCAAACGATAAGGCGTTTTGGAATCGTGATGTAATGTACCCTGCGCTAGGATATGATCGTTACTTTAATTTAAATGATTACGTTGGCACAGAACAAATGTCTGTTGGTTGGGGATTAAAAGATAAAGAGTTCTTTGAGCAATCTATCCCAAAACTAAAATCTTTACCAGAGCCGTTCTACACGAAATTTATTACTCTAACAAATCATTTTCCATTTCTTCTAAATCCAGAAGATCAATATGTTGATGAATTCAACTCGGAAAGTGGTGTTTTAAACCGATACTTCCCGACAGTTCGTTACACGGATGAAGCTCTTAAATTATTTATTCAACAATTAAAAGCAGAAGGACTGTATGATAATTCCGTTATTGTCATTTATGGTGATCATTACGGAATTTCTGAAAATCATAACGCAGCTATGGCCCAATTCCTTGGAAAAGACACCATTACACCGTTTGATTCTATGCAATTACAACGTGTCCCTCTCATTATCCATGTGCCTGGTCAAGAAGGAAAAGTCATTTCTAAAGTATCTGGTCAAATTGATATTAAACCAACGTTACTTCATTTACTCGGTATTAAAACGAATCAATCCGTTGAATTTGGAACTGACTTATTTATTAAAGAAAAAGACCCCCTTATGATAATGCGTGATGGGAGCTTTGTTTCGGAAGAATACGTTTATACAAAAAATATGTGCTATAAAAGAAATACAGGAGAAGAAACTGATATAACACTATGTCAGCCGTATATTGAAAAAGCAAAAACAGAATTAAAATTATCCGACAAACTCATTTATGGAGATTTATTACGTTTCGATCCTAATAATCGATATAAAACTGGAACGATGACAACGAAATTCGAATAGTGCAAGAAGCAACTTTATAAAAGTTGCTTCTTTTTTTACTTATTTCTCTAAATCGTTATTCTATGAAATCTTTCACAAATTGGGAATTTCTTTCGTATGAGGAAGAAATTTATGGTATGATAAAATAAGTAAACTTTCATACACTAATTAAGAATTTATTACAGAAAGCAAGGGATCAGATTTTGTATAGAGCAGCTATTCCAAACTTATTTACGCTCGGAAATTTATATAGCGGATTTTTATCAATCGGCTATGCATCTTTAGGTTATTATAAATCAGCTGCTATTTTAGTACTTATCGGGATGATGTTAGATAGTCTTGATGGTCGTGTTGCTCGTTTATTACGTGTGGATTCACAGATGGGAAAAGAGCTTGATTCACTCGCGGATGTTGTAACATTCGGTGCAGCACCTGCTGTTTTAATGTATTACACATCTTTCTCCAACTACGGAATCATCGGACTATACATAGCGGGATTATTCCCTCTTTTCGGAGCATATCGTTTAGCACGATTCAATGTAACACCATCTTCTACTTCAATGAAATATTTCACTGGAGTTCCGATTACAGCAGCGGGAGGGCTTGTCGCTTTCTTAACATTATTTTCACATGTCATTCCAAAAATCGTTCTAATTACAGTATTTGTAACGTTCGCATTTTTAATGGTAAGCCGCATTCGCATCCCAAGTTTAAAAGATGTACCAATTCCACGATATAGCATAATTATTACACTATTTTTAATTGGAATCATTATCACAATGTATCAAACAGGGTTCGGTAATTTTTCTGTTTTCTTATTCATTGCTATTCCACTATATATTTTGTATATGCTATCTCAATTTCTTAGACAAAGACCATCTAAAAAAGCAAATAAAGAAAAATAAGAAACCTTCCGAAGTTCGGAAGGTTTCTTTTTACTCCGCAAAAACCTAATTGGTGAGAGCTAATAATTAGAGGAGACTCCCCCTCTAATTAAAATTTCAATTTATTTTGTAACGAATACTTTTTGATTGACAGGTGTTACTGGCTCTTCATTGTTTAATACTGCTAAAATATTTCTTACTGCCATTTCAGCCATCGCATCACGAGTTTCAAATGTTGCATTTCCTACGTGAGGAGCCAATACCACATTCTTTAATCCTTTTAGCTCTTCTGTAATTTTCGGTTCAAATTCAAACACATCAAGAGCTGCCCCTTCAATTTCATTCGTCTTTAATGCATGCGCAAGTGCCGATTCATTCATAATTGGTCCACGTGAAGCATTTACAATATATGCTGTTTTCTTCATCATTTTAAACTGTTCTTCGTCAATCATATGATGTAATTTCGGATTATAGGCACAGTTAATTGTAATAAAGTCTGCTGTTTGTAATAATTCTTCTAACGTTACATATGTTGCTTCCAGTTCACTTTCAGCTTCCAGTTTACGATTTGGTCCTGTATATAAAACATTCATTCCAAATGCTTTCGCACGTCTTGCAACTGCCTTCCCAATTTCTCCAAGGCCAATAATGCCGATTGTCTTACCATGTACTTCGCGGCCTAAGAAAAATAATGGCGCCCATCCGTTAAATCCAGTTGTACGACATAAAGTATCTCCTTCAGGAATTCTGCGCGCTGCTGCCAAAAGAAGTGCAAAGGTTAGTTCTGCTGTCGCTTCAGTTGATACTTTCGGTGTATTCGATACTACAATTCCTTTTTCACCTGCATACATGTAATCAATATTATCGTAACCTGCACCGTAGTTTGCAACAATCTTCAAATGAGGTGCTGCATCAATAACTTCTTTCGGTACCTTTGTAGAAAGTAAGCTTAACAATGCATCTTTATCTTTTACACGTTCTGTTAATTCGTCTAAAGAGATTAACTCCTCTTTCTCGTACATTTCTACATCATGATCTTTTAATAGTTCTAATCCGATTTCTGGAATTTTTCCTGCTACTAATATTTTTGCCACTACTAACACCTCTTCTATAAAAAATAAGATATCTCTTATAGTTTATTGTAAGAAATCCACATGTAAAAACCAAGAAATTTGATTATAGTTTTGAAAATCGTCATTTTTTCACATAAGAAAAGAGGAGACTCATCTCTCCTCCTTTCTTACGCTTTCTCTTGCGATTCCTGTCCAAGCTTTGCATCAATTGTTCCTTCTGCAACTGTATCGCTAATTTGTTCTTCAATAACCGAATTAGCCGTTTGATTCATCTCAGAAGTATAAGCTTGGTCTACCGCTTGTACATTTTGCTTCTTTTGTTGTTTCGCCATTTCTTACCCTCCTTTTTATTCTTGCTTAGTTTGAACAAAAAAGAAGGTTTTCATGAAAAAAATCATGTTTCATTTTGAATTTGTTACCGCTTCTTCAAGTAACTTCATCACTCTTACTCGTTTCGTAAATGTAGCGATATGAGAGATACCATGTGTTCGTAACGTTTGTACATTATCTTTTACATATTTCCCTAAGTCATTTGGATAGTGAGCATCTGAAGAAATTGTAATCGGGACCCCATACTGAGCTAATACTTGTAAATATAGCGGACTCGGACACATTTCACGCACTGGGTATCGATAGTACAATCCTGCGTTTATTTCTGTCGCTATATTTGTTTCTACTAATGCATGTGCAATTTTTTTATAATACGAAAGCTGTTCATTCTCATCTAATCGGTAATTAAATACTTTTATATTATCAAGGTGAGCTATAATATCAAATAACTCAGAACGCACTGCACGCTCAACCGTTTTAAAAAATGTAGCATATAGTTCCTGTAAATCATGTTCCTCAAAATACTCTTTCGTATCTGGATTATCAAATCCCCACCCATCGAGAAAATGAACAGAACCAATTACATAATCAAAGTTTCCTAGCGCCATTAATTCTTTTAGTTCTTTTTCGCCACCGATAAAATAATCCGCCTCAATTCCAAGTTTGAGTGTTATTCCTCTTTTACTCCATCGTTCTTTCGCCTCTTCAATCGCCTTTGTAAAATCATATAGTGAAGCTACTCTTACTTGGTCTAACCATTCCTTTTGTATATGTCCTAATTTTGAATCACTAATATCTACATATTTTTCATAATACCCTTTCGCTTCATAGAAACGATATAAATGATCAACAATACCAACCTCTTTTATTCCTTTTCGCACAGCTTCTTCTAAATAATAATCAATCCACTTCGTTGTAAATGGACCTTCCTTCACACGTCTTTGCAAACGCTCTTGTGTTTTCATCAGCCAATCGATAGAATGCCTTTCTTCTTGAAGCGGTTCATAATATTCCATCGCTTCATTTATTTTAGCAAGCCATCCTATTGAATACGGTCCCTCTTCTAAATGAAGGTGATAATCCACTTTCATATGTATTCCCCCTTATAATGTATCTATTTCTCTTCGTTCTCCTACTCTCGAAAGCTTTCCATTTCGATCTTTCATTTCTCTCATTACATCTTCCAAACTAATATTTTTTTCAGCTAATAGAACGAAGCAGTGGTACAACACATCAACCATTTCTTTTACCAATTCTTCTTTATCATTATTTTTGGATGCGATGATTACTTCAGCGCATTCTTCACCAATTTTCTTTAAAATTTTATCTTCTCCTTTTGAAAATAAATAATTTGTATATGATTCCGAAAGTGGATTTTTTTTTCGTTCTTCAATTGTTTCATACAACACCTTAAAAACATTTTCCATATGTATCCCCCTATATAATTTTGTGGTGAAAACACGTTTTTTCTCCCGTATGGCAAGCAGGACCAACCTGCTTTACGACAATGACAATTGCATCTTGGTCACAATCTAAATAAAGTGATTGCACATATTGGACATTTCCTGATGTTTCTCCCTTATTCCATAACGATTGTCTTGAACGCGAATAAAACCACGTTGTTTTCGTTTCTAGCGTCTTTTCATACGCTTCTTCATTCATATAAGCTAGCATTAAAATTTCTTTCGTATCCTCCTCAATTACAACCGCTGGTAATAATCCTTTTGAAAAGTTAGGTTTCATAAACGCACCTCAACGTTTCTTTCTCTTAATTTTCTCTTCACTTCCTGAACTGTCGATTCTCCATAATGAAAAATGGATGCTGCCAACGCTGCATCAACAGTCGTTTTTTGAAAAACTTCTATAATGTGATCCGCATGACCACATCCCCCCGATGCGATGACTGGAACAGAAACATTGCTTGAAACTGCTTCTGTTAAACGAAGATCATATCCATTTTTCGTTCCATCTGCATCCATACTTGTTAGTAAAATTTCTCCAGCTCCTAGCTGGGCGACACGCTTTGCCCATTCAATTGCATCTATTCCCGTGTCAAGCCTTCCGCCATTTACGTATACATTCCATTTATCTTCCGCTACTTTTCTAGCATCAATCGCTACGACAATACATTGTGATCCAAAGTGCTCTGCTCCTTCTTCGATTAACTTTGGATTTCTCACTGCCGCCGAGTTTATTGAAACTTTATCCGCTCCAGCTCTTAGTAAATTGTACATATCTCTTACATTTGAAATCCCCCCGCCTACTGTAAGAGGAATAAATACTTTTGAAGCTGTTTGTTCTACAACATCTAAAATCGTTTTTCTGCCTTCATGCGTTGCAGTAATATCTAAAAATACAATTTCATCTGCCCCAGCATCATTATATAAAGCTGCTATTTCTACAGGGTCACCGACATCTTGTAACCCTATAAAATTTACTCCCTTTACTACCCGGCCTTCTTTTACATCTAGACATGGAATAATTCGCTTTGCTAACATAGCTTTGTTACCTCTAGCACTTCTTCTAAATCAATTGTTTTCTCATAAAAAGCCTTACCAATGATAACGCCATATATATTCATATCATTTAACTTTTTCACATCTTGAATAGATGCGACTCCTCCAGAAGCAATCAAACGAACATTTACATTTTTTTGCAGCAACTCTAATTGGTCAAAATTCGGTCCTGCAAGTGTCCCATCTTTCGAGATGTCTGTATACACAATTGTTTGAACACCTAACTCTTCCATTTGCTTCGCTAAATCAATGTAAGAAATTTCAGACACATCAAGCCAGCCCCTTGTTGCCACAAAACCATTTTTTGCATCAATTCCAACAATGATTTTCTCTTTATAGAGACGCACTACTTCTTTTAAAAATGCTTTATCATAAAGGGCAACTGTCCCTAAAATCACTTTTTCTACACCTACTGACAATAACTGTTCCACTGCTGCAAGCGAACGAATTCCTCCTCCAACTTGTACTGGAATACGTACCGCCTTACATATTTTTTCAATGACGGACAAATTCACTGACTCTCCGGCGATTGCTCCATCTAAATCAACGATATGCAATTTTTTCGCCCCGAGCTTTTCAAATACAATCGCTTGTGCGACCGGATCTTCATTCATCACCGTTTCTTTACTAAACTCTCCTTGATACAGTCTAACGCATCGTCCTTCTTTTAAATCGATAGCTGGGAAGATTTCCATGCTTCTACCACTCCTTTAAAATTTTTTAACATTTGCATCCCAATTTCTCCACTTTTTTCAGGATGAAACTGTGCACCGAATATATTTCCTTTTGCTACAAAACCAGGTATTTGCACTCCATACTCACTTACCCCATATACAATTTCCTTTGGACAATCTGCATAATACGAGTGGACATAATATACAAAAGAACCATCTTCTATTCCATTCCAAAGTGGTATTTCTCCTTCTTTCTTCAATTCATTCCACCCCATATGCGGAATTTTATACGGAACTTTTAACTTTCGAATAACACCTGGAAATAAATTCAATCCGTTACAATCTTTTAATTCCTCACTTTTTTCAAATAAAAGTTGCATCCCTAAACATATACCGAGAAGTGGCTTCCCTGAATGCCCAACTTCTTTTAGCACACATACTAAACCTTTTTCTTCTAGAACGTCCATCGCTCTCGGAAAAGCACCTACGCCTGGTAAAATAACTCCATCACTTCTCAATATTTCTTCTTTATCATCTGTTACAATATACTTAGCACCAACATACTTTAATGCTTGTTCTACACTACGAATATTTCCCATTCCATAATCTATAATGGCAATCAATTACAACATTCCCTTCGTTGAATTTACACCAGTAATGTTGGCATTTTTATCGACTGCTTCTCTAAGTGCTCGGCCAAATGCTTTAAATAGCGATTCAATTTTGTGGTGTGTATTGCTTCCATATAAAACGCGAGCATGTAACGTAATATTCGCAGCGTGGGCCACCCCTCTAAAAAACTCTTCCGTCAATTCTGTATCAAAATCTCCGAGCTTTGGATTCGTTAACTCTCCTTGAAATACACAATATGAGCGACCACTTATATCTATTGCAACAAATCCTAGCGATTCATCCATCGGTACATATGCTGCGCCATACCGGTTAATTCCTTCTTTATTTTGCAATGCTTCTTTCAAACAATTTCCAAGTACAATTCCAACATCTTCAACCGTATGATGAGCATCGACAAATACATCACCTTCCGCTTCAACTTGCAAGCCAAACCTTCCATGTCTTGCAAATAAAGTTAGCATGTGATCAAAGAAACCAACACCTGTTTGAATAGAAACATTTGTGCTCTCATCAAGCTGCAAACTTAATTTAATTTTTGTTTCTGTCGTCTCACGTACTTGACTTGACTGACGCATTATTCTTCCTCCTCAAATCTCATTTGGACTGCTCTCGCATGTGCGTATAAACCTTCTTTATTTGCAAGTTCTACAATATGATGTTGTACACTTTTTAACGCTTTCTCCGTATAAGAGACAAAACTTGATTTTTTCACGAAATCATCGACTGATAACGGAGAGAAAAATCTTGCTGTTCCACTTGTCGGTAATACGTGATTCGGCCCCGCTAAATAATCACCTAGCGGTTCCGGTGCATATGATCCAAGGAAAATAGAACCCGCATGTTTCACATAAGCAAGAGCATTCATCGGTTCTTTTATATGTAACTCTAAATGTTCTGGAGCAATTTCATTTGATAATTGGAATGCTTCATCTAAAGAAGGAACTATAAAGATGGCTCCATTTCTATTTATCGATTCACGTGCAATTTCACTTCTTGGTAACGTTTCTAACTGTCTTTCTATCTCTTTTTCTACTTCTTTTGCTAATTCCACATTCGTTGTAATGCAAATTGCTGTTGCTCTTACGTCATGTTCTGCTTGTGACAATAAATCAGCTGCAATATATTTTGCATTTCCTGTTTCATCTGCGATAACGACAATTTCTGACGGTCCAGCAATCATATCGATATTTACTATTCCGTATACTTCTCGCTTCGCTAGAGCAACATACAAATTTCCAGGTCCCACTATTTTATCTACTTTAGGAATCGATTCCGTCCCATATGCTAAAGCAGCAATTGCTTGCGCACCACCTAGTGTATAAATTTCATCTACCCCCGCAAGATTCGCAGCAGCTAATATGTGTGGATCAATTCCTCCTTCTCTTGGCGGTGTTACCATTACAATTTTTTTCACACCTGCGAGTTTTGCCGGCAATACATTCATTAATACCGATGAAGGATACGAAGCAGTCCCGCCTGGCACATATACCCCTACATTCTCTAACGGCCGAATGAGCTGTCCTCTAATTATTCCCTCGCTTTCGCAATCAAACATAGACTGTCTTTTTTGCTTTTCGTGATATGAGAGAATGTTTTTCTTCGCTTCTTTTAATGCTTCTAAAAATGAAGTCTCCACAAACATACTCGCTTTTTTTATTTCTTCCTCACCTATACGAAATTTTTGTATCTCTACACCATCAAACTTTTTTGTATAGAAAGATAAAGCCTCATCTTTACTCTCCCTTACGTTTTGAACAATTTCTCTTACACTTCTTTGAACAGTTTCTTCTATTATATTAGCGCTTTCTCGTAACAGTTTTATTTTGGATAATGTCTCTTTGAAATCTTCGTAAATGATTTCCATGATATCCCCCTATTTTCCTGACAAAATTTCTTGTTCCATCATATTTATAATACTGAATATTTCGTCTTTTTTAGTTTTTAAAGCTGCTTTATTTACAATCATCCGAGCCGATATAAAGCACATTTCCTCAAATACAATTAATCCATTCTCTTGTAATGTTTTTCCCGTTTCAACAATATCAACAATTGCATCCGCTAATCCGAGAAGAGGAGCAATCTCTACAGATCCTTCTATTTTAATAATTTCTACATCCTCTCCTTTATCATGAAAATAAGTGGAGGTAATATGCGGATATTTCGTAGCAATGCGTTTCTTTCGATAACTCTTCGGATTATACGTAGGAATAGAAGCAATACAAAACTTACACACACCTACACCTAAATCCACCATTTCATATACATCTCTCTCATTTTCCATTAAAATATCTTTTCCTACGACACCGATATCAGCAACTCCATGTTCTACATAAGTAGCAACATCTACTGCTTTCACTAAAATAAATGAGATATTTGTATTCTTACTTTGAAAGACAAGTTTCCTACCTTTATCTTTCAGCTCTGAACAATCAATCCCAATTTTCTCGAACAGTGGAATCACATGCTTTTCTAGTCTTCCTTTCGTTAACGCAATTTGAACGTTACGCATGAAGTCTCCCCTTCTTTCTGAACTACCCATTTCTCTTTCCATACATATTCTACTAATGATTCATTCTTCGCTTCAACAACCGTTACTATTTTATTTTTTCTTGCAAAATGAAAGGTGTCGTTTAAATTAGAGAATAAGGATACATGAGCATTTTTCCCGTCTTTTCGAAGTAAACTTCGTAACCTTTCTGCTTCCGCTAATCTATTTAACTCATAATGAATCATAATATCAATTCGATTTCGTTCATACGATTCTTGTTGCTCTTGTAGTGCCTTCACAATTTGATTTACTTGTACCGCGAGTCCAACGGCTGGCATCATGTCTCCAAAATTTCCAATTAATTCATCGTATCTTCCACCACTAACAATCTCTTCTCCAATTTCATATATATATCCTTTGAAAATAACCCCCGTATAATAATCCAAATTTTGAATCATCCCTAAATCAATTGATATGTAAGATCCATATCCTATTTTTTCAATTGCTTCATATATTTCTTTCACCCTAGCAATTGCTATTTTCATTTCATTACTGGAGGCAAGTTGTTCCGCTTCCTCAATAACTTCTAAATCCCCAAATAACCTTGGTAATTTTTCAAGTAATCTTACTGTTTCATCACATCGATCTAACTTCTTTTCTTCGATAAAACTTGAAAGGGCAGCATAATTTTTACTCTCAATATACGTTCTAAGCACTTTCTCTTCATCATCGAAAATGGAGAGTTTTTTTACAATACACTTATATAACTGCACTTGCCCAATCTCGATCGTGAAAGACTGTACCTTCAATTTTTGTAATGCTTGAATTACACTTATCACACACTCAATTTCAGCCCTTACATTATCAATCCCGATAATTTCAATCCCACTTTGCACAATTTCATTATATTTTCCAGAAAGGGACTCATTCGCCCGAAATACATTTCCGCTATATGTTACTTTAAGTGGTGTATCCCCTCTCTGTGTTCCAATCACTCTCGCAAGAGGAATCGTCATATCTGGGCGCAATACAATAATCCGGCCTCTTTCATCAAAAAACTTATACATCTTTTCTTCATCTATCGGCCGATTTTGAAAAGCAAATACATCATAAAACTCAATTGTAGGTGTCCTTATTTCTTCATAACCTCTGTCTAAAAATGTACGCCTTAATTTTTGTTCCACTTCTTCAACTAACGTACATTCTTCGAATAAATAATCTCTCGTTCCATTCGGATTTGCCCTCTTCCACTTTGTCATCTAAATTCTCACACCTTTCCTTTTCTAATGTATGCCCATTCGCTTCACCTAAGCCAACAATAAAAAGAGCCTTGTAGACAAAATACCTACAAGGCTCTTTAGTAGAGTGTAGGTACAACGGGAATAACCCTTGTACCTACACGTTTTCACGTTAGGTTCAAGGGCTTCATGTATGATGATGTAGTTGTGCAAGTATTTTAATAGATTGTATTGTATTCATAATACTTACTCCCTTTCTCCTCTGATTTTTACATAGTATATAACAGTTAATTTCGAATGTAAATACATTTTTAATATTCCGTTATTTCTTAATATAAAGCTATCGTTCTTTCATACTCTATTATTTCTTGTTCATATTGCATTGTAATACTAATCTCATCTAAACCGTTTAATAATTTTTCTTTCCACATTTTCTCGATTGTGAAATGGAATCTGTACGTATTCGTTGTAATTACTTCATTTTCTAAATCAACTTCAATTTGTTCTCGTGTATCCGTTTTAGCAAGTTGTTCTCGCATTTCTTTATCCATTACAATCGGTAACATACCATTCTTCATACAATTCATATAAAAAATATCTGCAAATCCCCCAGCAACAATAACGCGAAAACCATAATCAGCCAGTGCCCAAGGCGCATGTTCTCTTGAAGATCCACATCCAAAGTTATCACCAGTAATTAATATACTCGCACCTTTCCTTTCTGGTTCATTAAGCGGAAATTTCGGGTTTTCATTTCGATTATTATCATATCGCCACTCATCAAATAAAAACTTTCCAAATCCTGTCCTTTCAATTCTCTTTAAATATTGCTTCGGAATAATTTGATCTGTATCTATGTTATCATTCATAAGTACTGCAGCAGTACCTTTGTGAATACGAAATGGCTCCATCATAATTCTCCTTTCTAATATCAACAAAATGACCATATAATGCTGCCGCTGCCGCCATTGCTGGGCTAACTAAGTGGGTCCGCGCTCCTTTTCCTTGTCTTCCTTCAAAATTTCGGTTTGAAGTAGACGCACAATGTTCCCCTTCAGGTACTTGATCTGGATTCATCCCAAGGCACATTGAACATCCAGGCTCTCTCCATTCAAACCCTGCTTCTTCAAATATACGATGCAATCCTTTTTGCATGGCTAGCTCTCTCACTCGTTTTGATCCTGGTACAACAAGTGCTCGCACACCTTCTTTTACCTTTTTTCCTTTTACAACAGATGCGGCAATTTCTAAATCAGAAAGCCTGGAATTTGTGCAAGATCCAATGAAAACATGTTGAACTGGAATTTCAAAAGTGCTTTGTCCAGGGCTCAATCCCATATATGAAAATGCTCTTTCATCATTTTCATCATGCTTTTCTGGTAAGTTTTCATCAATACGAACACCCATACTCGGATTTGTCCCCCAAGTGACATACGGCGCTAAATCTGTAACATCTATCGAAATATGTAAATCATAAATCGCATCGGAATCTGTATAAAGTTCCGCCCATTTTTCCTTGAAAGCTTTATAATCTTTCGGTGCATATTTACGCCCTTTTACATAAGAAAATGTTTTCTCATCTGGTGCAATGATGCCAGCTTTCGCTCCCCCTTCAATTGCCATATTGCAAAGGGTCATCCGTTCTTCCATATCCATACCTTGAATGACCTCTCCGTAAAACTCCATTACATATCCCGTTCCAACTGCTACACCGTACTTGGAAAGGAGATGCAAAATAATATCTTTTGCATACACACCTTTCGATAATTTTCCTTTTAACTCAATGCCCATCGCTTTCGGTTTTCTTTGCCACAACGTTTGCGTTGCCAATACATGCTCTACTTCACTCGTACCAATACCAAAAGCTAGCGCACCGAAAGCTCCATGCGTAGCAGTATGACTATCACCACAAACAATTGTTTTTCCCGGCTGCGTAAGTCCAAGCTCCGGACCAATAACATGAACAATTCCCTGCTCTTCATCTCCAATATCAGCTAATGGCACCTGAAATTGTTTACAGTTTTCACGAAGTGTATCTAGTTGTTGCTTCGCAATACGATCGGTAATATTCCAAACATCTTTCGTTGGAATATTATGATCCATCGTTGCAAATGTTAACTCCGGCCTGCGAACAGTTCGATTTGTCAGCCGCAAGCCCTCAAAGGCTTGCGGTGACGTTACTTCATGAACAAGATGAAGATCGATATATAGTAAATCCAATCCATTCGCATTCGTTGTAACTAAGTGCCTTTCCCAAAGCTTATCTAGTAATCTTTTTCCCATTATCGTCCTCTCCCTACTAGCGCTTGCTCTTCCATTTCTTGAATAACCGCTTTCGTAAATGAATTTGTCGTCTCATCTCCCCCAATATCAACTGTACATTTCCCTAATTTAAGAACTGCAGAAATCGCATCTTCAATTGCACATCCTTCTCTCGTTAAACCGAATGATTGCCCAAGCATCATTGCAACTGAACGCATCATTGCAATTGGATTTGCCTTATTTTTCCCCGCAATATCTGGTGCTGATCCGTGAATAGGCTCATATAATGAAGGCCCCTTCTCAGCATGACTAGCTGATGGAAGCATTCCTAATGATCCAGCTAATACGGATGCTTCATCACTTAAAATATCACCAAATAAATTTTCCGTTACGATAACATCAAAACGTGCTGGATTCCGAATTAATTCCATAGCCGCGGCATCTACTAAAATGTGTTCCAATTCAACATCTGGATAGCGAAGTGATACTTCTTCTGTCACAGTTCTCCATAGTTTACTAGACTCTAAAACATTCGCCTTATCGATAGATGTTACTTTTTTCTTTCGATTACTCGCTAATTGAAAAGCATATGAAACGATACGTTCAATTTCATGGCGATGATACGTAAGTGTATCTGTTGCTACTTCGTCCGTTCGTTCTTTCGGATAAGAAAAATAAATTCCTCCTGTTAATTCACGAACGACAACGAAATCAATTTCATCAGCATTTTTTAATGGCGATAAATGCGCAGTTGCGCTTTCTACCGTCACAGGGCGAACATTTGCAAATACACCAAGTCCTTTTCTTAAAGCTAATAATCCTTTCTCTGGTCTTTCTTTCACACTATCCCAGCGTGGTCCACCAACTGCTCCTAGTAAAACCGCATCACTCGCTAAACAAGCGGCAAGTGTTCTCTGTGGTAACGGCTGGCCCGTTAAGTCAATAGCAGCACCGCCAAAGTACTCGTCTTGCAAATGAAAACGATGTCCATATAGCCTCTCTACCATACGCAATACTTCCTTCGCACTTCCCATAATTTCTGGGCCAACACCATCACCAGCTAAACAAACGATACGTTTTTCCAATAGAAACACTCCTTTTAACTGAATTTTCAGAACTTTAATTTGATAGGTGAGGAAAGTTTCCCTCACCTATCAAAAATATTTATTTTACAAGCGCTATAAGAGATTTTAATTTCCCTGCTGCATGGACATAAGCTCTTGCCGATGCTTCCAATACGTCTTGAGCAACACCAAAACCTGATACTTGATGAGTTCCTTCTTTCAATTCAACATGAACGTGAGCAAGTGCATCTTGACCTTGTGTAATAGATTGTATGCGATAATCTGCCAATTCACATTCTAACCCTAAAATTCTTTGGATTGCATTATATATCGCTTCAATACTTCCAGAACCAGTAGCTGCATCTTCGTATACATTTCCTTCCTCATCTTTCAGTACAACTGTCGCACATTGTGTACTATTGGATACGAAATGTACTTGTAATTGCGTAATGTTATATTGCTGCGCTGCAAACGCTGCTTCTCCAAGCATTAGTGCCCGTAAATCTTCTTCCGTAATTTCCTTTTTACGATCAGCCAGTTTTTTAAATGCTTCAAATACCGTATCCCGTTCTTCGTTTGTAAACTCGTAACCAAGTTCTTTCATTTTTTCAGTAAATGCGTGACGCCCCGAATGTTTACCAAGTACAAATAGGTTTTGAGATTCTCCTATAAGTTCTGGTTCAATAATTTCATATGTTGTCACTTCTTTTAAAACACCGTCTTGATGAATACCTGATTCATGAGCGAATGCATTTGCCCCAACGATTGCTTTATTTTTTGGTACAACCATACCAGTTAGCCTACTTACTAATGTACTCGTCGATTTAATTTCTTTCAGTGTTATAGAAGACTCAGCTTTATAGAAATCTTTTCTAATATGAAGGGCAACCGCAACTTCTTCTAAAGCTGCATTCCCTGCTCTTTCCCCAATTCCATTAATCGTTCCTTCTACTTGCAATGCTCCGCCTTCAATCGCAGCTAATGAATTTGCAACCGCCATCCCAAGATCATCGTGACAATGACAAGAGAAAATTGCCTTTTCATATGATGGAACAGATTCTTGTAAGTATTTAAAAAGAGAATAATATTCTTCTGGATTCGTATATCCAACTGTATCTGGAATATTAATTACATTCGCTCCTGCACGAATCGCAACTTCCACTGCTTCAGCTAAAAAGGCTCTCGATGTTCTTGTCGCATCTTCTGCAGAAAATTGTACGGTCGGAAATAATGATTTTCCAAGCGTAACTGAGCGTTGAATACTATCTAACACATCTTCTTTCGACATACACAGCTTATATTTCATATGAATGTCACTCGTAGCCAAAAATACGTGTAGACGAGGAGATACAGCACCTTTCACAGCTTCATATGCTCTTCTAATATCACTTTCTTTCGCTCTAGCTAAACTCATAACTGTAGCATTTTGAATTGTATTTGCAATACGTTTTACTGACTGAAAATCCCCTTCAGAAGCTGCTGCAAAACCAGCTTCCATTACATGAATACCGAGTCTCTCTAATTGTCTCGCAATTTGCAATTTCTCTTGTTCATTTAAATTAACTCCTGGTGATTGTTCGCCATCACGAAGCGTCGTATCCATGAACAAAATCTGCTTCATATTATTTAACCCCTACCTTTACTCGCGGCTGTACGAAAGGCATCATTTCACGTAATTTACGTCCAACTACTTCAATTTCATGTTTATTTTCTTTCTCATTTGTCGCATGGAAATTTGGTCTTCCTGCTTTATGTTCTGCAATCCATCCTTTTGCAAATGTACCATTTTGAATTTCTGCTAATACTTCACCCATCGCGTTCTTCGTATCTTCTGTAACAACACGTGGTCCTGATACGAAGTCTCCCCACTGTGCTGTATCTGAAACTGAATATCTCATATTTTCAAGTCCACCTTCGTACATAAGATCAACAATGAGTTTCAGTTCATGTAAACATTCAAAATATGCAAGTTCAGGTTGATATCCTGCATCAACTAACGTTTCAAATCCCGCTTTTACAAGGGCAGTTACTCCGCCGCAAAGTACAGCTTGCTCTCCAAATAAATCCGTTTCTGTTTCTTCTTTAAATGTCGTTTCTAGTACACCAGCTCTCGTCGCTCCAATTCCATCAGCATAAGAAAGTGCCTTTTCAGTCGCAACTCCCGTTGCATCTTGATATACTGCAAATAACGCTGGAACCGCACCGCCCTCACTAAACGTACGGCGTACTAAATGTCCTGGACCTTTTGGTGCTACTAGAAATACATCTACATTCGCTGGTGGTTTCACTTGATCAAAGTGCACATTAAACCCGTGTGCAAAAACAAGAGAATTTCCTGCCTTTAAATTTGGCGCAATTTCCGCTTCATATACTTCTGGCTGCAGTTCATCCGGCAGTAAAATCATTACTACATCAGCCTGCTTTGCTGCTTCTGCTACTGTATATACAGAAAACCCATCTTCTTTCGCTTTATCCCAAGACTTACCTTTTCTTAAACCTACTACTACATCAAATCCGTTATCACGTAAGTTTTGTGCATGCGCATGACCTTGTGAGCCGTATCCGATGATCGCAACTTTCTTTTCTTTTAATACATTTACCGTTACATCTTTTTCATAATATACTTTTGCCATTTTCATTTCCCCCTATATTTAAATGATTATTGAATTAACATAACTTGCTTATCTTGTTTTTTCATACTACGTGTAAATGCTGTTACACCTGTCCTAGCAATTTCTTTCAAACCGTATGGACGAAGTAATTCAATTAACGCCTCTACTTTATCCTGTGTACCTGTTACTTGCACCACTATGGAATCCTTCCCAACATCTATTACAGTGGCTCGAAACGGTTCAATTAAACTATATAGTTCTGCTCTTGTTACACTTGAAGTTGCTACTTTAATGAGCGCGAGTTCTCTAGCAATCATCGCATCTTCTGTAATATCAGATACTTTCAGAACATCGATTTGCTTATGAAGTTGTTTAATTAACTGCTCAACTTGCTGTTCACTTTCAACGTGTACAACAATCGTCATCCGCGAAATGTCTGATGATTCCGTATGACCTACTGAAATACTTTCAATATTAAAATGCCTTCTCGTCATAACACCTGTAATTCGGTTTAACACTCCACTCTGATTTCGAACTGTTGCTGTAACAATTCTCTTCACCTTTTTTCCACTCCTTCCATTTGGTGAACACCTTTCCCTGGGGCAACCATCGGCATAACCTTCTCAGACTGAAGTACGCGGCAATCAATTACGACTGGTTCTTGTAATTCAATTGCATGCTGTAATTGTTTCTTTGCAAGAAGTGGATCATCAATACGGACACCTTTTATACCATACGCATTCGCAAGAGCGACAAAATCTGGTTGACACGATAGTAAGGAATGTGAATATCTTTGATTATAAAATTCATCTTGCCATTGTCTTACCATTCCTAAAGCTTCATTATTTAAAATAAATACTTTAACTGGCAAAGAATGCTCTTTTAATACACTTAATTCTTGCAGGGTCATTTGAAATCCAGCGTCACCTACAATTGCAATAACTAGTTCTTCAGGCTTTGCAATTTGCGCGCCAATCGCTGCCGGAAATCCAAATCCCATCGTTCCTAATCCACCAGAAGTCACCCATTTATTTGGATTTTTCAGCGGATAATATTGTGCTGCCCACATTTGATGTTGCCCAACATCTGTTGTTACAATGGCTTCTCCTTTCGTAATGTCATATAGCATATCAATTGCATATTGAGGCTTAATACTTTCAGCATTCCGTTTATAAGATAACGGATACTTTTCTTTTCTACTCTTTAATAAAGAAAGCCATTCACGATGATTTTCTTTCTTACCTTCTAATTGAAGTAATACTTCTAACGCTCGCTTAGCACTCGCAACAATTGGAATTTCAGTCGGTACATTTTTTCCAATTTCCGCCGGATCAATATCGATATGTGCAACAGTCGCTTCTTTAGCAAAATGAGCTAAATTTCCAGTAAGACGATCATCAAATCTCGCACCTATGTTTATAAGTAAGTCACATTCATATAACGCCATATTAGCTGTATATGAGCCATGCATTCCCCCCATCCCTAGAAATAATTCCTCCTCTGGTGGAAAACCACCAAGCCCAAGTAATGTATGCACGACCGGAATTTCATACTTACGAGCAAACCTTGTTAATTCTTTTGAAGCTTTTGCATGCAATACACCTGCTCCAGCTAAAATTAACGGTTTTTTTGCAGTCTCAATTACTTGTAATAATTTGTTTATTTGGAGTAAGTTTGGTTCATAATTTGGTTGATACCCAGGCAAATCCATCTGTACGTTGTTACATCTTTCTCCTTGTTCTATTATCATATCTTTCGGAAGATCAATCACGACTGGTCCTGGTCTGCCTGTTCTAGCGATATGAAACGCTTCTTTAATAATTCGAGGTAAGTCGGATGCTTTTCGCACTTGGTAATTATGTTTTGTCACTGGCATCGTAAGCCCCATAATATCAGCTTCTTGGAAAGCATCACTTCCGATTAACGTCGTTGCTACTTGCCCTGTAAATACAACGAGCGGTAATGAGTCGATCATCGCATCAGCTAGACCAGTAATAACATTTGTCGCACCTGGTCCACTCGTTGCAATGACAACTCCTGGATTTCCTGTAATTCTTGCATATCCTTCAGCAGCATGAATAGCACCTTGCTCATGCCGCGTTAAAATATGCGGAATTTCACAGTCATAAAGGGCATCATAGAGCGGTAAAACGGCTCCACCTGGATAACCGAAAATTACTTCTACCCCTTCCTTCTCTAGCGCTTCTAACAATAGCTGTGCACCAGTTGCCAGTTTCTCTTCCGTTTTTGAAGACATTTTTCTTATAAGCCCCCTTCTGAAACTTTTATACAATAAAAAAATCCTACGTCCACACTCCAGCTATGTGCTGAAGGGACGAAAGATTTCGCGGTACCACCCTTCTTCGCAAGAATATTCTTGCCTCAGTGACCCATAAATGGGCCTAGCTAATAACGGAGCTACCGTCTAAGCCTAGGCAAATGCTTCAGCTTAGCACTCAAGGGCGATGTTCGTCGACGTGAACCATCGGTTTTCAGCAGCCACCGACTCTCTGTGAGGCTTCACAATCAACTACTCCTCCCTATCAATGCTTTTCATATCATAAAGAGTTATTATCCAACTTTATTTTCTTCGTAAATTTTCTCCCCATCTTCTACAACTAATTTACGGAATGCTTCTAATAGACGATTCGTATGTGGACCAGTTTTTCCTAAACCAATTGTCCTACCATCTACTGTCGTAACAGCAATGACTTCAGCAGCTGTTCCTGTTAAAAATACTTCGTCAGCTACGTATACATCATGTCTTGTAAATAGTTCTTCTCTTACGTCATACCCAAGTTGTTCGCCGATTTCTAAAATTGCATTTCGCGTAATGCCTTCTAGCGCCCCAGCAGAACTTGGCGGTGTAATTAATTTATTTCCTTTTACAATAAACACGTTATCTCCAGAGCCTTCAGCAACGTATCCTTGATCATTTAGCATAAGCGCTTCTTGTACTCCAGCTAACTTCGCTTCAATGCGAACTAAAATATTATTTAAGTAGTTTAAAGATTTTACTTGAGGTGATAGAACATCAGGACGATTACGACGCGTTGCAACTGTTATAATCGGAATTCCTTTTTCATAATATTCTTCTGGGAATAGTGATAGTTGTTCTGCAATTACTACTACATTTGGTTTCTTACAAGAATCAGGATCTAATCCAAGATTTCCTGCTCCTCTTGATACAACAAGACGAATATATCCATTAGATAATTTATTTTGTCGAATCGTTTCAACAACAATATTCGTTACTTCATCTAATGAATATGGAATTTCTAACATGATGGATTTCGCTGATTCATATAACCGGACAAGATGCTCTCTCAAACGGAAAACATTACCGCTATAAACTCTAATTCCTTCAAACACCCCATCGCCATATAAATAGCCATGATCATATACTGAAACTTTTGCTTCATCTTTTGGAACAAATTCTCCATTTAAGAAAATCCATTGCTCGTTCACTGGAAAGCGCCTCCTATGTCTATGAATTTTTTATTGTTTCCTAGTTTACTCTCCTTTACAAATAAATCAAGTGAATTTTTAGAAAATTTTTAATTTTTAATCGTACGTACATCTTTGATTATATTGATTTAACAACATTGTTAACGTTTACAAAATATCAAAAAATTTTTTTCACCAATTTTCACTAAAAAAAATATTTGTTTAAAAGAAGGATTTACGTCAATTGATACGAATCTATTGTATTCAATAAACGGACGTCCGATTTTATAAATTCGGGAATATATAACGACTTTTGCTGAAAAAGGGGGAAAATAAAAAAATAACGTTGTCTAAAAATAACATTCATATTTTTCATTTCGGAATCATAATCCTATTTTTAAAAAACAATTTGTCAAAATGAAGGAGGAAATAAATATGGCGTGTGTACAAATTAAAGGAACGAGACAAGAGGTAGTAGAAATGTTGCAATTATTTGATCTAATGGATACGAAAGGGTTTTGTAAATTCGATAATTATGTAGAAGTAGAACCAAATAACAAAGAACATGACAACTTTATCGCTTCAATCGACCTTCAATCGAATACTACTTCCGCCCAAGATACATTAAACGATCAATTCGTTAGCGAAATGCTTACTGGCGTTTATAACGACTAAACAAATATAAGCTTCCTACCATCTTTTCATAAATATATGCTATAGACTTGAGCATACTAGCAACTAGATGGTAGGAGGTGAGAATTATGGCTAGAATTGGTGTTGAAAACTCTTTAACAGATGTTCAGCAGGCTCTTCAGCAACAGGGGCATGAAGTCGTTACGCTTAACTCAGAGCATGATGCACAAGGGTGCGATTGTTGTGTTGTAACTGGGCAAGATTCTAATATGATGGGTATTGCAGACGCATCAATAAAAGGATCAGTAATTACAGCTCACGGTTTAACAACAGATGAAATTTGTCAACAAGTTGAGAACCGTGTTTAAAAGCTCTTTTATTTACAATACAGCGAACAAAAAGAAAGAGGACTTCTTATGAAAAGAAGTCCTCTTTTTTATATTCACCTAACGGGAAAGTAACATATACTGGATGAAAGCCCTACCTCTCTCTCATCATTACGGTTCCACTGACCGCTCCTTGATTCACTAGTATACATATAAAGCTTACAAATACAATTTATAGGGTTTGTTCACAAAAGTTGTTGATAAAATTACCCGATCTTTCGCAAACTTTTCATATTGTATCCACAAGAAATATTCACTTTACACTAGCTGTAACCGAGACACGAATTAAAATTCTAACACCAATACAACAACTTGTCAACATTTTTTCCAAATTAAAAACAGACAGTAACGGTTTGTCTGTTTTAGAATGGAGCTTTTTCTTTTATTACATATACAACAAAGCCGCTTACTAACATAAATAAGCCCACTACTAAATTTTTGATGTTAATCATAAATTCCTCTCCCTTATTTCACTCATTATATATATTTACATTTCCATTATTCCGATCATCCCTAAAGCACACTTTTTCTAATATATCATAATTCCTAAAAAATGCAAGTTCACTTGTGGCGTCCATTCACAAATTTATCTACAGTACTTGGTACAGTATTTAAAGCTTTTTCAATTAAATGTGTACTACTATTAAGATGCAACACTTGTACACCGTTAGAACCAACTACTAAAAAAGCAACTGGACTAATAGACACCCCAGCACCACTGCCGCCTCCAAATGGATGATCTTGCTTGTTCTCTTTATGCTGCCCTTGCCCGCTGTTATGTTTTTCAGTAATGAAATCCCCTTTAAAATCGCTGCCACCAGCTCCAAAGCCAAATGCCACCTGTGATACGGTTAATACTACATTCCCATCAGCTGTTGAAACTGGACTTCCAACAATCGTATTTACATCTACCATCTCTTTTAAATTTGTCATTGCTGTTTTCATTAAATTTTCAATTGGATGTTCCATTATGTATTGCACCCTTTCCTCATTATTCCTTTTTATACTTTCCAAAATAGAGGAAGTCATACTAACTTTTACTATTTCAAAAAACAAATTTGTCTTCTAAATGGATATTACTCCCTATATATCCCCGGATAAAAAGAAAAAATAAATCCATACTACTATTGAACCTTGTTATGAAAGGAGTCATGACTTTGACTGAGAAATTCGATGATTACAAAAGAAGAGATAGAGTAGATAGTGATTATAGTGAATATAAAGAAGAATACGCAGCTGAGGTTGCACCACAACGAATTGATTATGATAAAGATAATAACGACGATGTAAGATCATCCGCCGCTGGATCAACTGCCGGTTTTATTGCTCTTGCCTTATCTATATTATCACTCTTCACCTTCCCAACACTATTTGGTCTTGTTTCTGTTTTACTCGGTATTTACGCTTATAATCGTGGAGCTACTGTCACTGGTGGTATCGCTGCGGTTGTCGGCGGTATTGCTGCTCTTATCGCAATCTTATTCCGAGTAGCTCTTATCGGCTTATTGTTCTCTCTTTTTTAAAAAGAAAAAGGTATCTCGCTTCATGCGAGATACCTTATCCTGTAAATACATCTTCCGATGGATATTTTATTTTTTGTTTTGCGGGACGAGCTAATGAAAATACAAATGTTAACGGTCCAATTAATCCACAAAACATAACAAACATAATGATACATTTTCCGAACGCTGATAACTTCGCAGTAATCCCCATTGTTAATCCTACTGTACCAAACGCTGAAATTGTCTCAAATAATAACTGAACAAAACTAAATTCTTCTGTAAGCATTAATACAAATACTGCTGTAAAAATGAGTATTTGGCTGGCAACAACAATTGCTAACGCTCTCGTTACTGTTGACATTTTTATCGTTCGCTGAAATAAAACAATTTCCTCCTTCTTTCTAAAGAAAGAAATAACAGATGTAATTAAAATAACAAACGTCGTTAATTTAATCCCACCACCTGTCGATACACTGCCTGCACCAATAAACATTAAAACCATCGTAAATAATATAGACGATTCTTCCATGCCTCCATAATCAACTGTATTAAATCCAGCTGTTCGAGGTGTAATACCTTGGAAGAAAGAAGCCCACAATTTTTCACTTAAAGATAAATTACCTAACGTTTTCACATTATTATATTCTAATACAAAAATCACAATCATCGCTATAACATTTAATGCTACCGTTCCAATAATCATGATTTTGGAATGAAGCGATAGTTTTCGAAAACTACGGCTATACCATATATCAATTAATACTGTAAAACCAAGTCCTCCTATTACAATTAAAGAGCAAATCCCTATATTAATAATCGGATCTCCTACATACCTTGTTAAATTATCCGGCCAAAGAGCAAAACCAGCATTATTATAAGATGCAATCACATGAAAAACACTATAGTATAAGCCTTTCCCAAAACCAAACTCTGGAATAAAGCGAAATGATAAAAAGATAACTCCAATGATTTCAATGCAAATTGAAAAAATAAAGACACGTTTTACTAATTTGACAAGACCACCTATATTCGTTTGATTAAATGCCTCTCCAATTAATAACCGATGACGTAATCCAATTTTTTTTCCTAACACCCAAACAATTAAAATAGCGATTGTCATAAGACCTAAACCACCTGTTTGAATTAAAAACATAATAACAATTTCACCAAACATCGTAAACGTACTTGCAGTATCTACTACTCCCAAACCCGTTACAGTCGCCGCTGACGTTGCTGTAAAGAAAGCATCTACCCAACTAATATGTACTTTCGTTGCGAATGGGAGCTTTAATAACAAACCTCCAACCACAATTAAGAAAAAAAAGCCTATTGCTAATATTTGTGGTGGGTTTAATCGTATAAAACGATTATACAGTCCTTGTCTTTTGGTTACTTCCATATCACTAACTCCTTAATAAAGTGAAGCCTCTCCCCTTCATAAATACAGACTTTTTAAAAGCCCTCAAATAACGGGATAAACCTTATATTCTTATAATATAGTTGAGCATAATCCTTTTTTTCATAGATTTCAACTCTTATTTATATTCAGACTTCACTTCATTTTATGATGAAAAAACTTTCTATTATATACTTCCTACTCTACAACTCTTGCAACATTAATTTCATATGTACTATTTTTCAAATTCCCCTATCTTTCACCCTATGTTCACACGAGGGTCACATCTTTCTTTTATAGTATACGTATCGAAGTTGTTCCTCCCTAATTCATAAGACATTCCCCAGTGTCTTGAGCAACTTCCATCCCTAATTAAATTGACATAAATTGTCCCCTTCCCTAGACCATCACTTGATGGTCTTATTTTTTTTGTTCTCTCTATCATTTATTTAAAACTCCCTCTCTCTTTCACTCTATGTTCACACGAGGGTCACATCCAACTTTTATAGTATATGTATCGAAGTTGTTCCTCCCTAATTTATAAGACATTCCCCAGTGTCTTTGAGCAACTTCCATCCCTAATTAAATTGACATAAATTGTCCCCTTCCCTAGACCATCACTTGATGGTCTTATTTTTTTTGTTCTCTCTATCATTTATTTAAAACTCCCTCTCTCTTTCACTCTATGTTCACACGAGGGTCACATCCAACTTTTATAGTATA
>JAQEWB010000010.1 GCA_027694045.1 Bacillaceae bacterium OF18-1A
CTATCGGCTGTTAACCGATCGGTCGTAGGTTCGAGTCCTACCTGCGGAGCCATTATGCTTCCATAGCTCAGCTGGTAGAGCACTTCCATGGTAAGGAAGAGGTCACCGGTTCAAGCCCGGTTGGAAGCTTGGGAATAGGTTTAAAACTTTTTTGGCCCGTTGGTCAAGTGGTTAAGACACCGCCCTTTCACGGCGGTAACACGGGTTCGAATCCCGTACGGGTCACCACTTTTGGAGGATTAGCTCAGCTGGGAGAGCACCTGCCTTACAAGCAGGGGGTCGGCGGTTCGATCCCGTCATCCTCCACCATATATATTTTAAAATGTCGGAGGGGTAGCGAAGTGGCTAAACGCGGCGGACTGTAAATCCGCTCCTTCGGGTTCGGCAGTTCGAATCTGCCCCCCTCCACCATTTTTCTTAAAATAACCTGAGAGGGTTTATTTTTTTGAAAAGATAACCATACTAGTAAATATTAATGGGCTATAGCCAAGCGGTAAGGCAACGGACTTTGACTCCGTCATGCGCTGGTTCGAATCCAGCTAGCCCAGCCATTTACGAGCCATTAGCTCAGTTGGTAGAGCATCTGACTTTTAATCAGAGGGTCGAAGGTTCGAGTCCTTCATGGCTCACCATTTTCGCGGAAGTAGTTCAGTGGTAGAATACAACCTTGCCAAGGTTGGGGTCGCGGGTTCGAATCCCGTCTTCCGCTTAATTACTAAGGGGCCTTAGCTCAGCTGGGAGAGCGCCTGCCTTGCACGCAGGAGGTCAGCGGTTCGATCCCGCTAGGCTCCATCTAAATAGAGAAAGCTTACATCATTTGATGTAAGCTTTTTTTGTGTTTAAAAGGACAACTTTTATATTTCTCGTTTAAAATGAAGACAATGTGAAAATAAAGGGTGGGGATAATTGTGAAGGTTGTTATTGCGTCTGATTCATATAAGGAAAGCTTGGAGGCCATAGAAGTATGTGAAGCGATTGAAAAAGGTTTTAGAGCGATTTTTCCTAAAGCGGAGTACGTAAAGGTACCGATTGGAGATGGAGGCGAAGGAACGGTTAAATCTCTTATTAATGCTACTGGAGGGAGAATGATATCAATTCATGTGACGGGACCGCTTAGAGAGTGTGTACAAGCTTCTTATGGCATGTCTAAAGATAATAAGACCGCTTTTATTGAAATGGCAGCAGCTTCAGGATTACAACACGTTCCAATTGGAGAGAGAAACCCGCTTATTACAACGACAAAAGGGACAGGAGAGCTTATATTACATGCGTTGGATCAAGGAACTAAGCACATAATCTTAGGGCTTGGAGGAAGTGCTACTAATGATGGTGGAGCAGGTATGTTGTCAGCTTTAGGAGTAAGGTTTATAAATGAAAAAGGTGAAGTGATAGAACCATCTGGAGGAACATTACATTCGATTGTTTCCATTGATTATTCGCAAATCGACTCACGCTTAAAGGGGATAAAAATAGAGGCGGCATGTGATGTAGATAATCCATTAATCGGAATACAGGGAGCATCTTTCGTATTTGGGGGACAAAAGGGTGCGAATGTAGAAATGATGAAAGAGTTAGATGAGAATTTAAAGCATTATGCGACTATCTTGAAACGATATGTACTTTTGGATGTATCTGAAATACCTGGTGCAGGAGCAGCAGGTGGGATGGGAGCAGCTGTTATTGCAGTGTTAAAAGGTGAATTGCGAAGGGGAATTGAAATTGTATTAGATTATACAAATTTTGATAAGCATATAGAAGGTGCAGATCTCATTATAACTGGTGAAGGTAGGATAGACGAACAAACGGCATATGGAAAGGCCCCTACTGGTGTTGCGGGGCGTGCGAAACGCCTTCATATTCCTGTAATTGCTATTGGAGGATCTGTATCACCTAATTATTCAGCTGTGTACGATAAAGGAATTGATGCGGTATTTAGTAGTACAGCGAGTCCAATGACTTTGGAAGAGGCATATAAGGCGGCAAAAGAGAATGTTGAAATGACAGCAAAGAATATTGCGGCAGTGTGGAAAGTAGCATCTAAAAAACGCGTCTAAGTGTAGAAGTGTTTTTTTTATTTTTAGCTTATGTTGGGAACTAATTGTTTTATTAAGTTAATTTTATACATAGAATAGGCTTGGAATTTAGATTTTAACGTAAATATGAGTGAATAATTTGTATATCCATACAGAAAAATGTCGAGTTGAGTCAGACTATAAAAAAGATTTAAAATATTTAGTGAAGGCATAAAAGGGGGATACTATCTATGAAAAAAGAAATCTCAGTTATTGGAGTTCCAATGGATTTAGGACAGATGCGTCGCGGGGTAGATATGGGACCAAGCGCAATCCGTTATGCAGGGGTAGTTGAAAGAATTGAAGAAATTGGATATGACGTTAAAGATATGGGCGATATATGTATAGAGCGAGAAAAAGAAGTAGATGAAAATACAAAATTAAGAAACCTTACACAAGTTGCAACTGTATGTAACGAATTAGCGAGTAAGGTGGATCATATTATAGAAGAAGGTCGTTTTCCACTTGTGTTAGGTGGCGACCATAGTATCGCTATTGGTACACTAGCTGGTGTAGCGAAGCATTATAAAAATTTAGGTGTTATTTGGTATGATGCACACGGTGATTTAAATACAGAAGAAACTTCACCATCTGGAAATATTCACGGTATGTCTCTTGCAGCAAGCTTAGGTTATGGGCATCCTTCACTTGTTGACTTATACGGAGCATATCCAAAGGTGAAAAAAGAGAATGTTGTAATTATCGGTGCACGTGCATTGGATGAAGGCGAAAAAGACTTTATTCGCAATGAAGGTATTAAAGTATTCTCAATGCATGAGATTGATCGTATGGGTATGACGGCTGTTATGGAAGAAACAATTGCTTATTTATCTCATACTGATGGTGTGCATTTATCATTAGATTTAGATGGCCTTGATCCTCACGATGCGCCAGGAGTAGGAACACCTGTAATTGGTGGTCTATCGTATCGTGAAAGCCACTTAGCGATGGAAATGTTAGCGGAAGCAGATATTGTTACATCTGCTGAGTTTGTTGAAGTAAATACGATTTTAGATGAGAGAAATAGAACAGCAACAACAGCGGTTGCTTTAATGGGTTCTTTATTCGGTGAAAAGCTAAAATAAATGTAAGAAAAGCAACTGAGAAGTTGCTTTTTTTATTTGAAAATAAGCGTATAATAATGATTTATATTATACTGTACGATAAGAATGTTTGACATCTTACCAATTTGAATGAAAGGGGTTGTTTGTAATTGTTGTTTGTTTCATGTATGGTATAATTAACTAGTTGTTGGAAATACATACAGATAGAGCATAAAACAATATTTCAATATATGGATAGAATTGCTCGTAAGTAGGAGGAAGGGTTAGCATGCCTTTTGAAGATACGACCATTTTGAAATATCTTAGTACGGTATTAGATATTGCCGTTGTATGGTTTATTATATATAAGCTAATTCTTATAATCCGAGGGACGAAAGCTGTTCAACTTCTAAAAGGGATTACAGTTATTATTGTCGTTCGGATGATCAGTATTTTCCTTGAATTACATACTCTATATTGGTTAACTGAACAAGTGTTAACGTGGGGATTTTTAGCCGTTATTATTATCTTTCAGCCAGAATTGCGAAGAGCACTTGAGCAGCTAGGACGTGGAAGTTTATTTTCGCGTGTTGGAACTTATGATGATGATGAACCTGAAGTTGTTGCAACCGCGATAGCAAAAGCAACAGAATATATGGGGAAACGTAGAATCGGTGCATTAATTACTTTATCAAAAGAGACCGGAATGGGCGATTATGTGGAAACTGGTATTCCGCTAAATGCAAACGTGTCATCAGAATTACTCATTAATATTTTCATTCCAAATACGCCTCTTCACGACGGAGCTGTAATTATGCAAGGAAGTACAATTAAAGCAGCAGCGTGTTATCTTCCGTTATCAGAAAGTCCGTTTATTTCTAAGGAGTTAGGAACTAGGCACCGTGCTGCAATGGGAGTTAGTGAAGTTACCGATAGTATTACAGTAGTTGTATCAGAAGAAACTGGCCAAATTTCTTTAACGAAAAACGGTAAGTTACATCGTGATTTGAAATCAGAACAACTGAAGGATATGTTGTTAGCAGAATTTAGTGGGAATGAAAAAACGACTTCTTCGTCTTTATGGAATTGGAGGAGAAAGCGTCATGGATAAGTTAATGGAGAATCATTGGTTTTTAAAAGGAATCTCATTACTATTGGCGTGTATGCTTTTTATGTCAGCAACTTTAACCGAAAAAAATACAACATCAAATGTACTACCTTTCGTGAATGAAACGAAAGAAACATTAACTAATTACGCTATTAACCTTAAGTATGACGAAGAGAAATATATTGTAAGTGGGATTCCATCAGAGGGAGTCAAGGTTAAGTTAGAGGGACCGAAATCCGCGGTTGCTACAGCTAAAGCGAAAAAACAATTTGACATACCAGTGGATTTACGAAATAGTCCTGAAGGAACTTATGAAGTTTCTTTAAAAACGAACGGGCTTCCAGATGATGTGAAAGGAACAGTTCAACCATCGACAATTAAAGTTACTCTTCATGAAAAAGCGAGCAAGTATGTTCATGTAGACTTAAAGTTATCGAATGAAGACCAGATGCCAGCGGGGGCTACTCTTGAGAAATCAAGTATTAAGCCAGATACGGTTGAAGTAGTTGGGACGAAAGAAGAAATAGAAAGTATTTCTTCTGCGAAAGCATATATAGATTTAAAAGGTGTTAATAAAACTGTTACAAAAACAGCAGAAGTTACATTATACAATAAAGAAGGAAAACGTTTAAATGTACGAACCAATCCATCTAGAATTAGTGTAACGCTGAATATAGCGACACAAGCAACAGCTAACAACACCGAAAAAACGGTTCCTATAACATATACGAAAAAAGGAAGTTTACCAGAAGGATTGGCTGTTACAAACATTAGTGTTGAGCCGAAAGAAGTAACAATAGCAGGTCCAAAAGATATCTTAGATAATGTACAATCGATAGAGGGGGTCGAAGTAGATGTGAGTCAATTGACAGAGTCTACAACATTCGATACCTCTGTTTTATTGCCAAAGGGTGTAACAAGTGCAAAACCGAATCAAGTGAAAGTTTCCGTAGGAGTACAAAAAATAAAACAAACGAAAACGAGAACGATTGATGGTATCCCAATTCAAAAAAATGGGATTTCTAAAGATGTCACGGCTCAGCTAATTTCACCGCAAGATGGGAAGATAAGCGTTGATATTTCAGGAGAAGCAAGTATAGTAGATAAAATAACAGCTGCTCAAATAACAGCTGCGATTAATCTGCAAAATGCATCTCCGGGGACGAATGATGTTTCTATTCAAGTGAGTGGTCCTGGTAATATTTCAATAGCGCCAAAACAAAAAAGTGCTAAAGTCACAGTTGTGAAGAAAGAAAAGCCAGATAAAGAAGTACAAGGTAATGGTGAACAGCCAGATTCGAATACCAATCAAGATAATCAAGCTGAAAAACCAACCAATCCTGAACCTGACCCAGGAAAGGAACAAGAAAAAAATAAAGAAAACGATAAAGAAAAAGATAAAGAAAAAGATAAAGATAAAGAAACTAGTCAAGAACCAACAGTAGATAATCAAAAAGAGCAAGAAAAAGGAGCGAATCATAATGGGTAAATATTTTGGTACAGATGGAGTACGCGGAGTTGCGAATCAGGAGCTAACACCTGAATTGGCATTCAAAATTGGACGTTTTGGTGGTTATGTATTAACAAAAGATACAGATCGTCCAAAAGTAATTATCGGTCGTGATACACGTGTATCTGGCCATATGTTAGAAGGAGCTTTAGTAGCAGGTCTATTATCAACTGGAGCAGAAGTAATGCGTCTTGGTGTTATTTCTACACCAGGTGTTGCTTACTTAACAAAAGCGTTAGGTGCACAAGCTGGTGTTATGATTTCTGCATCTCATAATCCGGTACAAGATAACGGAATTAAATTCTTCGGTTCAGACGGATTTAAATTAACAGATGAGCAAGAAGCAGAAATCGAAGCATTACTAGACAAAGAAGTTGATGAACTGCCACGTCCAACAGGTACTAATCTTGGACAAGTGAGCGATTACTTCGAAGGTGGACAAAAATATTTACAATACATTAAACAAACTGTAGAGGAAGATTTCTCTGGTTTACATATCGCTTTAGACTGCGCACATGGTGCTACGTCTTCTTTAGCTCCGTATTTATTTGCAGATTTAGAAGCAGATATTTCGACAATGGGAACTTCACCAAATGGTATGAACATTAACGATGGAGTAGGATCTACGCATCCAGAAGGTTTAGCTGAGTTAGTAAAAGAAAAAGGTGCTGATATCGGACTTGCTTTCGATGGTGATGGAGACCGTTTAATTGCTGTAGATGAAAAAGGAAACATTGTTGATGGCGATCAAATTATGTTTATTTGTGCGAAGTACATGAAAGAAACTGGCCAATTAAAGCACAATACAGTTGTTTCAACTGTTATGAGTAACTTAGGTTTCTACAAGGCACTTGAAGCAAACGATATTACAAGTGATAAAACAGCGGTTGGCGATCGTTACGTAATGGAAGAGATGAAGCGTGGTGGTTATAACCTGGGCGGAGAACAATCAGGTCACATTATCTTACTTGATTACATTACAACAGGTGATGGAATGTTAAGTGCACTTCAACTTGTAAACATCATGAAAATGACGAAAAAGCCATTATCTGAACTTGCAGGAGAAATGACTAAATTCCCACAATTACTAGTAAACGTTCGTGTAACAGATAAAAAACTAGCATTAGAAAATGAAAAAATTAAAGAAATTATTCGTGTTGTAGAAGAAGAAATGAACGGTGATGGCCGTATTCTTGTTCGTCCATCTGGAACAGAGCCACTTATTCGTGTAATGGCAGAAGCACCAACACAAGAAGTTTGCGATGCTTATGTACACCGTATTGTAGAAGTTGTAAAAGCTGAAGTTGGCGCTGAATAATTTATTGAATTTATTTTAAAAGGAGCACAATAAGTGCTCCTTTTTCATATGTTTTATAGACAATGAAAAAATTTTCATTGACGGTTTTATATTGTTTGTTATAAGATTGTCTTGTTCTTTTTCTCATATTAAATATTGTAAATTATAAAAGCGCCAGAACTACAAGTAGTGTAGTTGACGAGGTGGGGTTTATCGAGATTTCGGCGGATGACTCCCGGTTGTTCATCACAACCGCAAACTTTTACTTAAATCATTAAGGTGACTTAGTGGACAAAGGTGAAAGTGTGATGAGAGAAAAGGAACGGATACAAACTAGCTGTATAAGTATATACGGACTTAAACCAGAATCGAGAGGAAGGTGAAAGCCGTTACAAGCTTACAGGGCTAGCAATATGTAATCCGTTTTTTAGTATAAATAAAAATGGTATCGGACTATGTCGTTACATGTTCGCAGAGCAGTGTAAGCATTTGTAACGGCGACTAAACATGTGTGGAATCGTAGGATTTATTGGAGAGCAAGATGCAAAGGAAATTTTATTAAAAGGTTTAGAAAAGCTAGAATATCGTGGATATGATTCAGCAGGTATTGCAGTACAAACAGAGAACGGTGTTGTTGTATACAAAGAAAAAGGCCGTATTGCAAAACTTCGTGAAATTGTAGACGAGAACGTAGCTGCAAGCGTGGGAATCGGTCACACACGTTGGGCTACACATGGTGTTCCAAGCAAAGTGAACGCGCATCCGCATCAAAGTACATCGAAACGCTTTACATTAGTTCATAACGGTGTAATTGAAAACTATGAACTAGTGAAGAAAGAATATTTACAAGATGTAACGTTCGTAAGTGAAACAGATACAGAGGTTATCGTGCAGCTTATGGAACAACAAGTAAGCACAGGACTAAGTGTAGAAGATGCATTCCGTAACACGTTATCTCTTTTACATGGTTCTTATGCAATCGGATTACTTGATGCTGAAAATCCAAACATGATTTATGTTGCTAAAAACAAAAGCCCGCTATTAGTAGGTGTTGGTGACAACTTTAACGTTGTGGCGAGCGATGCTATGGCAATGTTACAAGTTACAGATCAGTTTATTGAGTTAATGGATAAAGAAATCGTAATCGTAACGAAAGAAAACATTACAATTAAAAACTTACAAGGTGAAACGATTGAACGTGCACCGTTTACAGCGGAATTAGATGCAAGTGATATTGAAAAAGGAACATATCCTCATTTCATGCTTAAAGAAATCGACGAGCAACCACTTGTAATCCGTAATATTATTCAAAAATACCAAGGTGAAAATGGCGAGATTGAATTAGATCAAGACATCCGTAATGCGATTTTAGATAGCGATCGTATTTACATCATTGCATGTGGAACGAGTTATCATGCGGGTCTTGTTGGAAAGCAATTCATCGAGAAATTTGCCAAAATGCCAGTTGAAGTACATGTAGCAAGTGAATTCTCTTACAACATGCCATTATTAACAGAAAGACCATTCTTCATTTACATTTCACAAAGTGGTGAAACAGCTGATAGCCGTGCAGTACTTGTGCAAACAAATGAAATGGGTCATAAAGCATTAACAATCACAAACGTACCTGGTTCTACGCTTTCTCGTGAAGCTGATTACACGCTTCCATTATATGCGGGACCAGAAATTGCAGTAGCATCAACGAAAGCTTACACAGCACAGCTTGCAGTGCTTTCAATCTTAGCAGCTGATATTGCGAAAGCAAAAGGTCAAGCTCTTGATTTCGATTTAACACAAGAACTAGGACTTGTAGCAAATGCAATGGTAGAACTTTGTGATCAAAAAGAGGAAATGGACGCGTTAGCAAAACAATTTTTAGCAACAACACGTAACTGTTTCTTCATTGGTCGTAGCGTAGACTTCTACGTAGGTTTAGAAGGTGCATTAAAACTAAAAGAAATCTCTTACATCCAAGCAGAAGGATTTGCTGGAGGAGAATTAAAACACGGTACAATCGCCTTAATCGAAAACGGTACACCAGTTATCGCCCTTGCTACACAAGAGCACGTAAACCTAGGAATTCGTGGTAACGTGAAAGAAGTAGTAGCACGTGGAGCTAACCCATGTATCATCTCAATGAAAGGCTTAGAAATGGAAGGAGACAGCTTCGTATTACCAGCTGTACACGAAGCACTAGCGCCGCTAGTAGCAGTTATTCCATTACAACTTATCTCATACTACGCAGCACTTCATCGCGAGTGTGACGTTGATAAGCCACGTAACTTAGCTAAGTCTGTTACGGTTGAGTAGGAGCTTTTTAGATTTAAAATAAAGATACGATGTTTTACCCCTTTAGATATAGCTGTCTAAAGGGGTATTTTTGTGTTAAAAAAAACATCTAAAATTGATAAGAGAAAGTCAGGATGCCCGTACGCCACTAAAGTATCACTTTAATTTTTCTGAATTTTTCATTATCATTTTAAGTATTCGTGAACAATTTCCTTTATTATGAAAAGAAGAGAGGATAGATTACTAGGTATTACAAGGGGCTTATTAATGAACGTGAAAGAAAAAACATACTTAAGTATAGAAGAAATTATTTCATTACCAACCTTATCAAGTACAAACATAAGTGATGATGGCAAGAACGTAGCATTTGTTAAGAAGACAGCTAACTGGAAAGACAATACATATAGAAATCATGTATGGATATATGAAAAAGGTAAAGGACAGAGTTATCCATTAACAAATGGGGATATAGATAGTACATGCCCGTTATGGTCTCCAAATTCTAGGGATATTGCATACCTTAGCCCTGTTGGTAATGGGAAAAATCAAATCTTCGTTAAGTCATTAGATGGTTATGGTGGGGTGCAAATTACTGATGAGGAAGAAGGGATCAGTACATTCAAATGGGAGCCTACCGGTAAAGGTTTTTATTATATTGCAAACTCAAAAGAATGTGAGGAAATAAAGAAACGTAAGGAGCTATATGGAGATTTTCAACATGTAGATAAGGAACATCAGAATAATTGTCTATATTACATTGAAATAGAAAAAGTGATACAAAATGATAAAGAGAAACGAGAGATTAAGGGTGTTTATCCATTAACTGACGGTAAGGATTTTTATATACATAACTTTGATATTTCAAATGATGGGGAAAAGGTTGTATGTATGGCTACACCAAGCCCGAGCGATCATATGAATGGTGACCTATACATATTGGATGTTGAGGCTAGGGAACTACAACAGATGAATGTAGATAAGTTGTTGGGCGGGAGCGTTTGTTTTTCTCCAGAGGGCAGCAAAATCTGTTACTCAGCAAGCATAAGAGAGAAGGATTACTATAGAAACCATATACAAGAAAGTGTATTAGAGATATATGATATGAATACTGGAGAGGTAATTCAGCCTCTAACAAACTTTGATAGTACGGTTACCCCATTACAGTGGATAGCTAAAGGAATTTTAATTAGATGGCAGGATAAAACGAATTATCGTATTGGATTATTAGCTGAAGATGGCACTGTGGAAATATTAAGCGAAAAAGTAGATGGGTTTATAATGGATGCCTCTATAACAAAGGATGGCAATCATATAACATATACTAAGGCTATAACAAATGAAACCTTTGAAATCTATTTGGATGATAAAAAAATAACGGATGAGAATAGCTTTTTCGAAGGGAAGCTTAAAAGTAACAGGGAAATCATCTCATGGCAAAGTAGTGATGGTCTTGAAATAGAGGGTGTTTTATCAATTCCAGTAGAATTTGACGCAAATAAAAAATATCCTTTATTAGTAGTAATTCACGGTGGTCCGGCTTGGGCATCCTTTCCGATATTTTCAGACTGCTTCAATGAGAAATATCCGATTGAACAGTTTATCGAAAAAGGCTTTATCGTTTTAGAGCCAAACTACAGAGGAAGTTCTGGTTATGGTAATGAATTCTTAAAAGCAAACTATAGAAAACAGGGAATCGCTGACTACGATGATGTTATATCAGGGGTGGATAAACTAGTTGAACAAGGGATAGTGGATATAGATAGAGTAGGAGTTATGGGATGGAGCAACGGGGGATATATATCAGCTTTCTGTTCTACATTTAGTAATAGATTTAAAGCTATTTCAGTTGGGGGCGGAATTACGAACTGGAGTACTCATTATGTAAATACAGATATTCCTTATTTTATTAGAATGCATTTAGGAGATACTCCATGGAATGATCCAGAGATCTATACGAAGACATCACCAATGACGTATATTAAATCAGCCTGTACGCCTACCTTAATCCAACATGGCGAAAAGGATGCAAGAATTCCAATTACAAATGCATATGAGCTACATCAAGGATTAAAGGATATGGAAGTTGATACAGAATTAATTATATTTAAAGGAATGGCATATAGTTCTGACCAACCAGGAGTTCATGTGGCTATTATGAAGCAGAACTTGATGTGGTTTTCACATTATATTCTTGGAGAAAGTATGGAGGGTTTTAGTACTATATAATGGATATCTGCACAGGGATTATTCGTTGTGCAATCGGGCCAGATTGTTGTAAACTGCATTTAAACCATTATTGAGAAGATTTAAGTGGTTATAAGGAAGCGTAATTCGGAGGACTAATATGACAGAGAATAAAAATGTGCTACCAGTAGAACAGCGTGAAGAACTATTAAAAGTATTACAAGCTCGTTTTGAGAAAAACATGAACCGCCATGAAGATCTTGAATGGGCTAAAGTTGAGGTAAAGCTGAATGCTAACCCTGAAAAGTTATGGTCACTTAATGAAATGGAAGTGACTGGCGGTGAACCGGATGTTGTTGGATATGACAAAGAGAAGGACGAGTATATTTTCTGCGATTGTTCAAAGGAGAGTCCTAAAGGTCGTAGAAGCCTTTGTTATGATCTTGAAGCATTAGAAGCAAGAAAAAAACATAAACCAGAAAATAACGTTATTGATGTGGCAACTGCTATGGGTATTGAACTATTAACAGAAGAACAATATCGAGAGTTGCAAAAACTTGGGGATTTTGACATGAAATCATCAAGTTGGGTACAAACACCTTCAGATATTAGAGAGCTTGGTGGAGCTCTATTTTGCGATTATCGCTTCGGACATGTTTTCGTGTACCACAATGGAGCAGATTCCTATTATGCTGCCAGAGGTTTCCGAGGCTCGTTAAAAGTTTAAATTAGGATGAATAAGAAAAAGAGCCTATACTCAGGCTCTTTTTCTTATTTATATTTTAAGAGTAAACTGTTACTATGCAGTTTTACTTAATTTATATGTTCCGTGGTTGTCTTTACGGAAAAGTTTAGGGAAAACATAGCCATCTAGTCCAATACGTCCAGCGTTTTGCCCTGCAACTAAAATGAACATAGTCAAAATAAGCAGGTTTGGATTTACACTAACAGTTCCGCTTAATAAAAATGAAAGATTCATTATGATTCCGAAAAATGCAGCTGTTTTTGTTAATCCGCCTAAAATTAAACCTAGACCCACTAAAATTTCTCCCCATTGAACTAAAAAGCTAAATAGGTCTGCGTTTGGAAGGACAAAATGTTGAAGAAAATCTGCCCACCAACTTTGTACTGCAGGATGGTCACCTGATGCTTGAGCAATAGCACCCTTTAGAAAACCACTTGCGTCAAAAGATTGTCCGAAGACTTTGCCTATCCCAGCAGCGAGCCATGTATATCCTATGTAAAGCCGTAAAAGTAATAATATGAAAGTAGCACGTTTATCAGTTCTTAAAAAATTGATAACCATTGAAATCCCTCCAATATTGTATTTACAAGTTTATTATATATCCATTGTGAAAAAATTCACAATGGATAAAGTGTGAACAAAAGTAGTGTTTTTTATGAAAATAAAAAAGGCATACAACAATCATATGTTATATGCCTTTTCTATTATATATTTAGTAAGTTATTTAGGTAATGTAAATTTAGCTTTTTTACCTTGTGAAATATCTTTAGCTTCTTTATTTCTCATAGGTCCTAACTCAATCTCAAAACTTTTGTCTTTCCAAATCTTTTCATACTGCTCTTGATCTAAAATAAATACTTGTAGTAACTCTCCAGATGTTCCCGTTTTGACTGCAGCGTTATAGTCGTAATTTAGTAGCATACCTTCATTAATCGTATATTGTGTACCATCATTCACTCTCAATGTAGAGCTTATAGGAGATAGTGAAACGTCTTGAGCATCTTTGTTATCAAGTTTGAATTTCACTGTTAATAGAACAATACCATTTTTGAAACTTGCAAATCGTGGAGCCTCGACGGAATTTGGCGTGAATTGAGCAAACTGATATCCATCTAATGTAACATGAACAGCACCTAATTCTTGACTACTATTGATACTTGATTTCTCTTTTAACATTTTCTTATCGCCCATGTTATTAGCAGTAGCCTTATCTTGGTAGAAAGTTTTATCTGTTGCAACCTTTTCAGAACCTTGTTTGTTTAAACTTAATGAAAAGTTTCCAGGGCTTCCGATTGGAGCATCAAATTTTCCTTTATTAGCTTGTGCAGTTGGAACTGTGACTGAGACTGTTGAGAGGCTCGAAATCTTCGTTAAATCATCTTTTCCGAATGGATACGCGATATAACCAGAAATAGTTTCCCCTGCTTTTACTAAGTAATCATTCGTTGGAGCAAGCTTAGTTGGTAGCTGATCTTCCTTTGGAATTAAATCTTTATAGTTACTATATACTTTCTGAGCGCCAGTAAATGACATGTCCAATGCTGGCATATAATAAATATCTTTAGCTGAACTATTTTTTACGCTATAGTTTGCAAGAATAACCCCGCCCTCTGTTTGACGGTTAAATGGAATATTAAAGTCCGTATGGAATCCGTTCAATTCAACTAATGTATAACTATTCAGTGATACGGAAACATCTTCAGCTTTATGGACTTGTGGTTCCTTATTTTCAAAAAGAACTTTTGTTTTACCACCTGTTTCTTTTTCCATATAGGAAATTAGTTTAGAGAAATCGCTTGAGCTAGTAGCTGTATTTTCAGGCTTTTTATCTTCGGATTTTTTCTCTTCAGGTTTATTCTCTTTCGTTGTATCCGTTTTTTCTGTTTTGTTTTCTTTTTGTTCTTTATTTGTCGTATCGCTTTGACCACAGCCGGTTGTTAAAAAAACTGCTACGATTACTGTAGAAAATAAAGAAAGTAATTTTTTTGACATGTTTCTTCCCCCTATTTGTGTAAAACTGAACTCTCACATTAGCCCCACGTTTTATTATAAAAAACAGAGACAGTATTTACCAGTGTTTTTCTGATTATTTTAATTATTTAGTTATTGTAATATACTAAGATTAGTAGAAGTTTGGCATGGAAATATTTACTTTTATTTTTTATTATTTGAGATATTACATCATATTGGTATGATAGAAATAGAGATATATGGAGAGGGGACAAAGACTCAATATGTGGATGAACTTGTAATGATTAGAAATGAGATAGATGAATTTTTCTTTCATAAGTGAGGGTTTATTTAGCTATCTGTAAATCATGCAAGGACTGCATATTTGGCTTGTACATCCCTTTTATAAGGATAATGGGTAGGGAAATTTATATCTCTTACATTAAAATATGCGTCCTTTAAACTTGGAGGAGTATATGATGAATCAATTAAAAAATAAAATAGCAGTTGTTACAGGTGTAAGTCGTCTAGATGGTATAGGTGCAGCGATTTGTAAAGAATTAGCTGAGGCAGGATACGATATATTTTTTACGTATTGGACAGAGTATGATAAAGAGATGCCTTGGGGCGTTGAGCAAAACGAACAAATACAATTAAAAGAAGAGTTATTAAAAAATGGTGTCAAAGTATCGAACATGGAGTTAGATTTAACTCAGAATGATGCACCGAAAGAGCTTATAAATAAAGTTACTGAGCAACTTGGATACCCTCATATATTAATTAATAATGCGGCGTATTCTACGAATAATGATTTCTCTAATTTGACTGCTGAAGATCTGGATAAGCATTACATGGTAAATATTCGTGCGACTACATTACTCAGTAGTCAATTTGCCCGAGGATTTGATAAAAAATCTGGTGGTAGAATTGTGAATATGACTTCGGGGCAATTTCAAGGGCCTATGGTTGGAGAACTAGCGTATGCAACAACGAAGGGAGCTATTGACGCTCTTACTAGTTCGTTGTCAGCTGAGGTAGCTCATTTAGGAATAACAGTGAATGCAATTAATCCAGGTCCAACTAGTACAGGGTGGATGACTGAAGAGATAAAGCGAGGATTAAAACCAATGTTTCCTTTCGGTAGAATTGGTGAGCCGAAGGATGCAGCAAGGCTCATTAAGTTTTTAGTAAGTGAAGAAGCAGAGTGGATTACTGGACAAGTTATTCATTCAGAAGGTGGGTTTAAAAGATAAAGTGAAACTTTAATCAGTGGGGGCATCCACCACTGATTATTAGCCCTCACCAATTGGGCTTTTACGGGCAGTTGATTCCCACCTAACTTCTTTGCTTCTGCTGAATTTTGCCCGCTAAAGCGGGATAAAAAGAAGGTATCTCACCAGGGTGAGATACCTTCTTTTTTAATCTTTCTTCAGTCTTCGTGCAACACCATTTCCTAAAGACTGTAATCCTTGAACGAGAATAATTAAAATAAAGACAGTTGCATACATTACTTCAGGTTCGTAGCGTAAATGTCCGAAGCGGTATGCTAAATCCCCTAGACCGCCAGCACCTACAAGGCCAGCCATTGCTGTTGCACCGATTAAGCCAATTGTTGCAATTGTTAATCCAAGTACAAGGGAGGGACGAGCTTCTTTCACCATGACGTGCCAAATGATTTTTATAGTAGAGACTCCCATCGCTTGGTAGGCTTCAATGACACCGCGATCTACTTCTAGTAAAGCTGTCTCCATTAAACGTGCAATATAAGGGGCTGTGAATACGACAAGTGGTACAATAACGCCTTGCACGCCAATGGATGTTCCCATTAGAAACTTTGTGAAAGGTAAAATAAAGAATAATAGAATGATAAATGGAAGAGAGCGAATAACATTAATAACCGTATTAAGAATAGGATAAATGATTTTATTTTCATGCTGTCCACCAGGTCTCGTTAAAACAAGCGTAACACCGAGTGGCAGTGCAATAAGGATCGAGATGAGTAATGAAATAGATGTCATTTGAAAGGTTTGGATTGTGGCTTCCCATATGACTTTACCCCATTCATCCAAAAAGGACTTGTTTCCCATAGTCTGTTCTACCTCCTTCTACGATGATTCCTTGCTCTTGTAAAAAGGATAAAGCACGGTTTACCTCGCTTTTTTCACCCTGCATATGAACGACAAGTTTCCCATATGCCTCATGTTTTAACTGTGTAATATTACCGGACAAAATATTCGGATATACTTTGAAACGTTTCGTCGCGACAGCTAATGCTGGCTCCCCTGAAGAATGTCCTATAAAAGAAAGTGTTACAATTTCACCAGTAGTTTGTAGTTCTTTTTGTACTTCTTCTGGGATTTTCGCTGCAAATGCGCTATTTACAAATTTCTTTGTTGTTACATGTTGTGGGTTTGTGAAAATATCTTTTACAGTCCCGCTTTCGACTACAGATCCATGTTCCATAACAGCAACGCGGTCACATATACGCTGAATGACATTCATTTCATGTGTAATGAGTAAAATCGTAATTCCGATTTCTTCGTTAATCTTTAATAGCAAATCAAGGATAGAATCGGTTGTTTCTGGATCTAATGCGCTCGTTGCTTCATCACTTAATAAAACTTCAGGTTCATGTGATAGTGCACGAGCAATTGCAACACGCTGTTTTTGACCACCAGAAAGTTCGCTTGGATACGCATCTTTTCGATTAAAAAGATCGACAATGCGTAAATACTTTTCTACTCTTTTTTCAATTTCTGCTTTTGGAATGCCAGCAAGACGTAACGGTAATGCGATATTTTCATAAACGGTAACAGTTTTGAGTAAATTGAATCCTTGAAAAATCATCCCGATTTTTTGTCTCGCTTTTGCTAGTTCTTTTGTCGATAAAGTTGTTAAGTCTTGATTGTTTACAATGATATTTCCTGTCGTTGGTTTTTCTAATAAATTTACACAGCGAATTAATGTACTTTTACCAGCACCGCTATATCCGATGATTCCAAATACTTCGCCCTTTGCTACTTTAATAGAAGTTGATTTAAGAGCTTCGACATTCCCCTTTTTTGTTGAAAATACTTTGGAAATATTTTTTAATTCGATCATTATCGTCAGCTCCTACCAAGACGGTAAAACAGAACCATCAAATTTTTTCTCAATAAATTCTTTTACTTCTTTAGATTGATAAGCTTTCTTTAATTTATTTACAACAGCATCATCTTTATTTTCAGTACGAACAACGACCCAGTTCACATATGGTGAATCTTTTCCTTCTTGGAAAATAGAATCTTTCGCTGGGCTTAATTTTGCACCTAATGCGAAGTTCGTGTTGATTGCAGCTGCTTTCACTTCACTTAGCTGCGTTGGTAGTTGAGATGCCTCTAATTCAACAATCTTTAAATTTTTCGGGTTTTCAATTACATCTTTTGCAGTCGCTTTTTCTGTAGCTTTTGGATCTACCTTTAAAACACCAGCTTTTTCAAATAGCTTTAAAGCTCGAAGTTCATTCGTTGGATCATTGGGTACAGCGATTGCATCACCCTCTTTTAATTCTTTTACATCTTTTAAGCTTTTTGAATATACGCCCATAGGGAATGTTACTGTTGAAAATACTTCAGTTAATTTCATATTGCGTTCAGCTTTAAATACGTCTAAATATGATTTCGTTTGATAGCTATTTACATCAAGGCTTTTTTCATCTAATGATACGTTTGGTGCTACATAATCATTAAATACTTTTACTTCAATTTCGAGACCATCTTTCGCTGCAACTTCTTTCACCTTTTCGAAAATTTGTTCATGCGGACCGCCTGTTACACCAACGGTAATCTTTTTCTCATCTAATGCTTTTATCTCTTTATCAGAATTAGCACCACATGCACCTAATAACAATACAGCTCCGCTTACAATGCTCAATAATACTTTTTTCATCTATAATTCCCCCTTAATATACGATCCAAAATAAAAAGCACCTCTCAAAATAAGAGAGGTGCCGAATAGACAAAATAGGTTCCTCTCTTATCTTCCAAAACGAAAATTCGTTTTGCAGGAATTAGCACCTTAGCTTATACGTTATAAGCTCGGTTGCCGGGCATCATCGGGCCAGTCCCTCCGCCACTCTTGATAAGAGTTTGTATATGTAGTTTTTAGATATGGTACTAATAGTAAATCTTACAAAAAGAATTGTCAATGTTATTTTCTGAAAATATTTTATTTTAAGGAAATAGAAACATTCCCTTTCTTATGCCCCATCTCTACATACGTATGAGCTTCTGGAACTTCCTCTAGGCAGTAAGTTCTATCGATAACAGGTTTTAAATCTTCTGTTTCAGTTAATTTTTTTAGTAGAATCATATCGTCTTTACTTACCTTTGCCATCATTCCATTTACAGATACATATTTACCAGTGGGCGTTAATACTTTTTGGCAAAAGGATTTTTTAATTTTTCCAACGGCATCAAATATAATATCGTAGTGCTCTTCCTGTTTAGTAAAATCTTCTTTCGTATAATCAATTACTTTATCAGCCCCTAAAGATCGTACTAATTCAAAATTTGAACCACTACAAACAGCTGTAACGGTCGCACCGAAGTATTTAGCAAGTTGTACAGCAGCTGTTCCTACTGATCCAGAGGCGCCGTATATGAGTACTTGTTGCCCTTTTTTTATACGGCCCTTCCTCAGAAAATGCAATGCTGAAGTTCCACCAAAAGGAATAACTGCTGCTTCCTCATACGTTACATTGGTAGGTTTTAATGCTATTAATCCACTTTCATGTACACATGTATATTCTGCATAACCACCAACATTAAGCTCTGTTAATGCAAAAATTTGATCTCCTTTTTTAAATTGAGTTACATCTATTCCTATTTCTTCGATTTCACCGGATAACTCTACACCGAGTATAGGCTTTCTCGGCTTTCTGAAACCTAATATAATCCGCATAGGAACCCAAAATAAGAGGGGGCTATTAAAACCGCGTATTCTACAATCTCCAGTCGTTACACTTGTTGCGTGAGTTTTAACTAACACTTCATTCTTTTTAGGTGTAGGTTTCTCTACATTTTGAAGCTGAAGAACGTTAGGTGGTCCATACTTTGTACAAATAATCGCTCTCATAATGGCCTCCTGAAAGTAGTTATTTTCTTTACATCATATTTAAGTATTTCTTGAAACATGTTGTTAAGAGAATAATAAAGTTAAATAGAAATATTAAAAAACATATGGATTTTAAAGGAAAATAGATGATATCCTTTTAAAAAGGGGGGGAATTATGAAAAAACTTATTTTAACTTCTAGTCTAGTTCTTACGATTATTTTAGGGGCAGGGTGTAGTAACGAGAAAACACCAAAAACTGATGAACCGAAAAAAGAATCGGTACAAAAAGAAAAGGAATTAGCAGCGAAGGATGTTTTCAAAAAAGCGACTGAAGCTTTTAAAAATGAAGAAAATGTAACGATGACATATGATGTAGGGATAAAAGCTGAAGGAACAGAGATGAATGTATTAAAGGCTAAAATGCAATTAGAGCCGAAGAAAAAGAATTCTCGTTCTGAAATGAATGTTTCTGGTACAGATATTATAGTTTATACTGTGGATGGTAAAGTTGCTGGTCAGGTGAAAAATTCTAATACAGGAGAAGTTGTATCTATACCGGAGGAGCAATTAAATGCTGGCGGAATGAAAGCAACTCAAGATCTTGTGGATAATTTAGAAGTGCCAGCAGTAGTTTTAGATAAAATGAAGATGGAGAAAAGTGGCGACAAATATAAGCTGAAGTTCACATTAAAAGGAAAAGAAACAGAAAGTATGTTAGCTAGCATAGATGAGACACAGAAGAAAATGCTACAGGCACAAAATGCAAAAATAGAAGAAGTGGATGGCGAATATATCATTACAAAAGATTTTAAATATGAATCAGCAAAGATAGATATGATTATGGGGGCTAACGGTACAGATAAAGCACACATTACGACTAATGCAAAATTCACATCGTACGAAAAGTTTGAGCCGATACAATTACCGGCAGCAAAGTGATAGTCTTGAGGAGGGAGGGACCTGAAATAAGTGGGCTCTCTCTTTTTTTGTTAATGCTTCCTATTTAAGAAAATAGGAAAGAACGTTAGAGGAGGAGAGTGCCATTTGAAAAAAAGAAAGATAGCAATTGTCATTGTAGCGTATACGGTGTTGTTAACAGCGTCGATACATACATATAAAAAACAACTCGATCATCCCATTGCGAGTGATGTTGGTAAATTGCTTCCAACAAAGATTAAACGTGTTGAAAGTGCTATAGATGAGGATTCGTTAATAAAGTTAGTAAAAGATGCAAATGTTTCTGAAGAGAAAATTTCCATCGCAGGTATGCAACATAGTCAGGGCGGACAGACATATTATCCGAACGGCACGATGCTTGATATGAAGGGATATAATAAAATATTAGAATTTAACCCAGAGAAAAAGAGGATTACAGTCCAAAGCGGTGTTACATGGAATGATATTCAGAAAAAAATCAATCCATATGGCCTTGCGGTTCAAGTGATGCAGTCTCAAAATATTTTTACTGTTGGTGGCTCATTAAGTGTAAATGTACATGGACGTGATATTCGTCATGAAGCATTGATTGATACGGTCGAATCATTTCGATTATTAATGGCAGATGGTACGGTACGTAATGTAAGCAGGGAAGAGAATGAGGAGTTATTTCCATATGTCATCGGTGGTTACGGATTATTTGGTGTTATTTTAGATGTGACGCTACATCTAACGGATGATGAATTATATGAAATGCATACGAGGATGATAGATTATAAGGAATATGCATCTTATTTCAAAGAGAAAGTGAAAAAAGATGCAAATGTTCGTATGCACTTAGCACGTATTTCTGTTGCTCCAAATTCATTTTTGAAAGAGATGTATGTAACAGACTATACATTAGCACAAAATCAAAATATGAGAGAAGAGTACAGTAAATTAAAAGAAGAAAATATTATAGCTATGCCGAAGTTTTTACTTGGATTATCACGTTATAGTGATTGGGGCAAGAATACATTTTGGGACATACAAAGAACTTATTTTGAACGTACAGATGGGAAATATGAAACGAGAAATAATGTAATGAGATCAGACAGTACGTTTATGGAATATGAGAATCCAAATCGTACAGAAGTTTTACAAGAATATTTCGTACCAATTGATCATTTTACTGCGTATATAGATGACTTACGTAATGTATTAAATGAAGAAGAATTTAATCTTCTTAACATTACAATTCGTTACGTAGAGAAGAATGAAAATGCAGTTTTATCTTATGCGAAAGATGATATGTTTGCGCTTGTACTTTTAATTAATCAAGGACGTTCTGGGGAAGAAATAAAGAAGACAGAACGTATCATTCGAAAGATGATTGAAGTTACTTTAAAACATAACGGTAGTTACTATTTGCCGTACTATTCTTATCCAACGAAAGGTCAGCTGAAGAAAGCATATCCTCGTATAGAAGAATTTCTTCAGAAGAAGAAGGATGTAGATCCAGAAGAGAGATTCGTGAATTTATTTTATAGGGAGTATACGAAATGACATATAGAAGATTTGTAGCCACGCAAAGTATCATTATGATGGCGGGAAGTATGGTATTTCCTTTTTACATTCTATTGCTTCGGAATGTTGGAAATAGCTTCTCTCAGTTTGGTTGGGCATATGGTTTATTTGCTTTAACTTCAGCTCTCGTATATCCGTTAGTAGGAAAAATATCTGATCAAGTAGGTGATCGGAAATTATTAATTATATACGCTTGGTCTATGGCGATATTAATGCTTTGTTTTCCTATTGCAAAAGAAGTTTGGCATGTATATATACTTCAAATTGTAATGGGAGTTTTAGGTGCTGTGCAGCGTAATACGGAGAAAACGTCGTTAGCGCGAAAGGTTGCAAAGGAGAACGCAGGATATGAAATTGGGAAATATCATGTGTGGACATCGATTGGAGGTGCAGTAGCAATCATTGTAACAGGATATTTAGTAGATTTCTTTACGATTGGTACTATTTTTTATATTGCATCCTTCTTATATGTAGTGAGTGGAGTTATATTAACTAGTAAAAAAATATAGTTATTCCCATTTTTACCTTAATACCCTTTATTTGTTATACTAAAAGGGAAGACAAAAGAAAAGGGGACATTGCCTTTGATGAAATTTTTAATTTTAGCTATTCTCACTTTGTTTTTGATTCCATGGACAAGAAGCAGTAGTAAACTTCGAGCGGTGGATAAGAGAGGAGATGAGAAGAATGTAAAGGGTAAGAATAAGAAATCATCCATTTTAGTTATTCCTATTTTGTTTTGGATTGGTATTGCAATCTATGAATATTTTTGGCTAATTGATGATCGAGCAGATTCAATTCTTACTCATTATTCTGTTGCAGTAGCAATTTTAATTGGGCTTGTTTTATTTTCACAAGAGAAAATAGGGAAATTAGAAGGTATGTTAAAAGGGCTTCTAATGTTTGTTCTACTCGCAAGTTACGGCTATTTTGGTTATTTGCACGATATAGTAATCTCACAAAAGAAATATGATTCCGTTGTTAAGATAGAGAAAGATATTTCCGAGCCATTTACTGAAAATGATCAGCCGTTTACAGTTCCGCCTAAGACGGCGGAGAATAAGATGAAAAAAGTATTTGGGGACATTCCAAAAGTAGCTTACTTTGAACTAGGTGAATTAACGCCACAAATGGTAAACGGTGAGGCATTATATGTAGCACCGATTGAAGTTTCAGGTTTCTTTAAAGCACGTAAAGCTGGGACAATTCCAGGGTACGTAACGATGTCAGGTACGAACCCTGATGCGGAAGCGAAACTGCACCTCGGTTATAAAATGAAATATGTTCCAAGCATGTTTTTCGGTAATAAATTAGAGCGTGTCGTACGCCAAGCGGAACCTAATTTAATCTTTAAAGGGAAACCTAAATTTGAAGTTGATGATAAAGGGAAACCGTATTATACAATGACGTATGGAGAATTTATTTCAGGAAGATCAGGATTTGAGGTAGAGGGTGTTGTCGTAGTAGATGCACAAACAGGTGAAGTGAAAAGATATGATAAAGGGAAGGCACCTAAATTTGTTGATGGTGTACTAAATCACGAGACTGCATCTACGTTAAATACGTACTTTGGTAAATATATTCACGGATTTTGGAATACAAAATTCTCGCAAACTGATATGAAGATTCCGACTGAGTGGGGGACAAAGGAAGGAGTTACACCGATTTTCGGTAAGGATGGAACGCTATATTACTTTACTGATTTCACCTCTCCGAAAGAAGGAGTAGATTCTGCGTTAGGTTACTCACTCATTGATGCGCGTACAGGGAAGTTGTATTACTATAACGGAAAAGAAGTAAAGGGAATTATGGATGGTTCAGCTGCTTCAGAGGTAGTGGATAATTCCTTTAAGAGAGAGAAATGGCATGGGACGATGCCAGTTATTTATAACGTATACGGTAAACCATCTTGGATTGTACCTGTTATTGATGACGGGGGATTAGTACGTGCTCATTCTGTTATATATGCTTCTAATGCGAAAATATTTGCAACAGGATCGACGCAAAAAGAAGCGCTTGAGAATTATAAAAATGCGTTGAGCGGAAGTGGAGATTCATTTAGACCGACTTCAAGTGGAAAAGAAGCGCAAAAAGAAGGTATTGTACAACGTGTATACAAAGAAAAGTCAGGCGAAAATACAATTGTGTACGTGCTGTTAGAAAATGAACAAAAAGTATTTATGATACCTGCGAAAAAATTCCCATATGCTATGTTTACAGAGGTGGGAGATCCAATTCAAATCACATATTTAGATACAGGAGAGGCGATGTCCTCCGTATCTAAATTTATAAATAATAATTTAAAAAAGTAAAGCGATAGAATTTCTATCGCTTTTTTTACAGTATAAAACAGGAAAAAGCACTATACTTGACGTATGTTTATGTTGTAACTATAATTGTTACGATTCAGTATGTATAGGAAAGGGTGAATGGAAAAAGTGAATGAAGTTAATCACGAAATATATAAACCTGTAAAGATGAACAGGTTTTGGATGATTCTTGTATTAGGGACACTTACGGCGATTGGACCATTATCTATTGATATGTATTTGCCTTCGTTACCGAAATTAACGGATGACTTGCAAACAGGTGCATCTCTTGCTCAACTTACGCTGACAGCTTGTTTGCTGGGGCTTTCAGTAGGACAATTATTTGTCGGTTCAATTAGTGATATTTATGGAAGGCGCAAACCTCTTATTATTGCTCTTATTATTTATGTAGCTTCTTCTTTACTTTGTGCTTTTGCGCCATCTATTTGGAGTTTAGTACTTTTACGTTTCTTACAAGGTGCTTCAGGGTCTGCTGGTATTGTTATATCACGTGCAATGGTAAGAGATATGTACTCAGGTTCTGAAATGACGAAGTTTTTCTCACTGCTTATGTTAGTAAATGGAGCAGCACCTATTTTGGCACCAATTATTGGAGGGCAATTGTTACAGTTTACAACATGGCGCGGTGTTTTCATCGTCCTCGGGGCAATTAGTGTATGTATGTTAATATCAGCTACGTTCGTATTACGTGAAACATTGCCTCTTGAAGAAAGAGAAAAAGGTGGCTTATCAGGAACGTTGGCAACATACGGAAAGCTTCTGAAAGATCGTTTGTTTATGGGATATGCATTGTCACAAGGATTAGTAACAGCGGCAATGTTTGCTTATATATCGGGTTCACCATTTGTGTTGCAAAACATATACGGGGCATCACCACAGCAGTTTAGTTTGTTCTTTGCGATTAACGGTATTGGTATTATTATTGCTAGTCAAATTACTGGCCGTTTAGCAGGAAAAGTGAATGAGAAAACATTATTCGTTTCTGGCATTATTATTGCGGCTGTTGGTGGTATATCGTTACTACTTACAATCGTATTAGAGATAGGCTTAATTGGTGTTTTATGCTCGTTATTCCTTGTTGTATCAAGTGTTGGGGTTGTATCAACAACTGGCTTCTCATTAGCGATGAGAAATCAAAAACAAGCAGCAGGAACAGCATCAGCTTTACTCGGTTTATTACAGTTTATTTCAGGAGCGCTTGTAGCACCGTTAGTAGGTATTGGTGGCAGTAATACAGCATTACCAATGGGGGTTGTTATTGCGCTTTGTGAAGTGGGAGCCGTGTTATGTTATTTATTCATGGCAAGAAGAAGTGAGAAGCAGTTTGAACTGCAACAACAAAATCTAGAAGCTTAACAAAAGAGGGATGATTCAAAAGGAATATTTGAATCATCCCTCTTTATTTGTAAGTTAAGAGAGTAAAATGATGCAAAAGTTATTTGCATAAGGTGACGATAATGTGACAAAAATGTTGGTATATATATTATGATGGCGTCTTCAGTGTAAAAAGTAGGATGTTCTCGGTATAATAACAAGTGGAGATAAAGTGAAACTATAATGAGTAGTAGCTGTAGATAAAAGGAGAATTCGAGATGAAGAAGGTTTTGAGTATTGCTGTAATGGGAAGTATGATTCTTCTGGCAGGATGTAGTGGGAATAAAGAAGCGAAAGAACCAAAAGAAAAGGTAGAGCAATCTACTGAACAAACAGAAGAGACGAAAGCATATCTTGCAGTACATGAAAAATACGATATAAAAATGAATAAAGAAATTAATAAAGCGTTGCAGTTATTTGAAGTAGCAAAAGAAAAAGGCGGTAAGGAAATAACGAATGCTACATATAAAGAAGACGTACAAAAGGTAACAACAGGTATGTTAGAAGATATTGATAATATCCGTAAAGAAATTCGTGTACCGAAGTCGAAAGAAGAAGAACATGAAATGTATGTTGGTTTCTTAAATGAATCAGAGCAAGCGATGAAAAAATTGCAGAAGTTAGCTAAAGAAGAAGATTCATCGTTGATTCGTGATATAGAAATTAATTTTTCAACAGCATCGACATACTATAAACGCTTTCAAGCAGAAATGCAAAAGTAACCTTGCGTATGCAAGGTTACTTTTTTTTCTTGCCATCACCGTCTTCATCCTCACATACTAATACTTTTTGCTCTTCATGAAATTCAGAAATAGTTTGACCGGTAATGTTATCAAAGGGTGTATAAAAAGAGGTGATGCCTTTCTTTTTAATGAAAAGTTTATAAAATCCAATGATAACAAGGATGACAATTGTTAACGGTAATCCTATAGTTGCCAGCAGTATCGGATTCATCTTATAACTCCTTTAATATAATTTCTTTTTATTATAAGCGAAAAACTGTGATTTAGATAAATGACCACATTAAAAACTGATTTTTCTAAAAATATCCAATTTGATTGACTTTTCATTTTTTCAGAATTATAATTCAAAATATACAATTTGAACCAAATAATAATATAGCAATTTACTTATCCAGAGAGGTAGAGGGACTGGCCCTATGACACCTCAGCAGCGGGTTCTGTAATAGGAACACCGTGCTAATTCCAGCAAGCAAGTCTTGAAAGATAAGTGATGGGCCTTTGTTTATTAAGCCTTGATCTTATTTTTTAAGATCAAGGCTTTTTGTATTCTAAAAAGAGAAGCGGAAGTAATGGGAAAAGTATTTCTATAAAACAAAGTATTTTTATGAGTTTAGGAGGTTATTGAAGTGTATGTTATTAAAAAACTAGCGGTTATGGTGTTTACACTATGGGTTATTACGACAGTAACATTTTTAATTATGCACATTATTCCAGGAGATCCATTTTCATCGGATGCGAAAATTTTTCCTGAAGAAGTAATACAAAACATGAGAGCAAAGTATCACCTTGATGAACCGTTATGGAATCAATATGTTGCGTATTTAGACGGCGTAGTTCATTTTGATTTTGGTGAATCCGTTCAATCGACTGGACAAGGTGTATCAGAAATTATTACGACTGGTTTTGGTCCATCGGCAATTATAGGTCTACAAGCACTTATTATTTCACTATTAGTCGGAATTGCAGCAGGTACATTTGCAGCTCTATATCATGGGAAAGTAATTGATTATAGTGTGAGCTTGCTTGCAATTCTTGGTATTTCTATTCCAAGCTTTATTTTAGCTCCACTATTTATACAAGTATTCGCTATACAATTCGAACTGTTACCAGTAGCGTCTTGGGGTACATTCGAACATACGGTATTGCCATCCTTCGCATTAGCATTAGGGCCAATCGCGGTTATTACAAGATTTGTTCGTTCTAATATGATTGAAGTTTTGCAGAGTGATTATATTAAGCTGGCGAGGGCGAAAGGTATACCGATTAAGAAGATTATTATAAGACATGCTCTTCGAAATGCGATTGTTCCAGTACTTACATTTGTTGGACCATTAATGGCTGGACTTTTAACAGGGACTTTCGTTATTGAAAAAATCTTTTCAATTCCTGGTCTAGGGAAATATTTTGTAGATAGTATTTTTAACCGAGATTATCCAGTAATTATGGGAACAACCATTTTCTATAGTGCGCTATTAATTGTAAGTATTTTTATTACAGATATCATTCATCGTATTGTTGATCCACGTATTCGTTCTATTACGTAAGGAGGGGGATGTTTAAATGGGGGCTTATGAAATTAATGACCAGTTATTAACGAATGAAGAGAAGAAAGAATTAACGATAAATAAAGAGCAGCAAACGATTAGCCGAAAGAAAGAAGTGTTTCGTAAGTTTGTATCGAATCCAATTGCAGTTTTAGGGGCTGTAACGTTATTACTCATTATTATTTTTTCTCTTATTGGAGAAAGTTTAACGTCGTTTACAGCGAGTGAACAAGTAAAAGAGGCGACAAATTTACCGCCTAGTAGTGAGCATTGGTTCGGAACAGATGATTTAGGTAGAGACATATGGGCGCGTACTTGGGCTGGTGGGAAGATTTCACTAACAGTTGGATTAGTAGCAGCTGCCCTTGATATAGGACTTGGTGTATTAATCGGTGGCTTTAGTGGATATGTGAGAGGACGTAATCGACTTGGAACTTTAATCGATGAGTGGATTATAAGAGGGATCGAAGTATTATACGGTATACCATATTTATTAATTGTTATTTTACTATTAATCGTTATGAAGCCAGGGCTTTTCACTATTATTATCGCTCTTGCATTAACGGGGTGGATTGGAATGGCTCGTCTTATTCGGGCACAAGTATTGTCGTTAAAGCAAAGGGAGTTTGTTATCGCAGCAGAACGATTAGGTACGCCTCATATGAAAATTATATATGGACACTTAATTCCAAATTTAACAGGGATTATTATCGTAAATTTATCATTTACAATTCCAGCAGCTATTTTCTCAGAATCATTTTTAAGTTTTATCGGACTTGGAGTACAATCACCAGCGGCAAGTTGGGGGACAATGACAAATGATGCACTCGGGACATTATTGAGTGGAGAGTGGTGGCAGCTATTCTTCCCAGCAATCATGATTGCGCTCATAATGTTTGCATTTAATGCAATTGGTGATGGCTTACAAGATGCAATTGATCCAAAAATCGTAAAACAGAATAGAAAGGAGAAAAAGCATGGGACAGCTCTTATCTTTAGAAAACGTAACGTTAGCCGTTGAAAAAGAGAATAGTAAGCAAGCGATTGTGAAGCATGTTTCCTTTTCTATTAGCGAAGGTGAAATAGTTGCACTTGTAGGAGAAAGTGGCTCAGGGAAAAGTGTTACAGCACAATCTATTATCGGCTTAAATCAAGAATCAATTCATATTGATGATGGAAATATATCTTTTGAATCAGAGGAATTAACGAATCTACAAGAATCAGAATGGAATCAAATTCGTGGGAAAGATATTGCTTTTATCTTTCAAGACCCACTTTCTTCTTTAAATCCGACGATGAAGGTGGGAAGGCAAATTACAGAGGTGATTTTGCAACATGAGAAAAAATCGAAAAGAGAAGCAAAGAAAATAGCGATTAACTTGTTAACAGATTTAGGGATACATGAACCGGAGAAACGATTTGAACAGTACCCACATCAATTAAGCGGGGGCATGAGGCAACGGATTTGTTTAGCAATTGCATTTGCTTGCCACCCAAAGCTCGTTATTGCGGATGAACCTACGACAGCATTAGATGTAACAATTCAAAAGCAAATTATGGAGTTATTAAAGGAAAGAAAGGAAAAGCAAAATACGAGTATTTTATTAATTACTCACGATTTGGCACTTGTACGTGAAGTAGCGGATCGAGTAGTTGTGATGTATGGGGGACGAGTTGTTGAAAAAGGAACGATACAGGAGGTAATAGGTTCTCCTAAACATCCATACACAAAAAGCTTATTACAAGCAATTCCGAATATGGATGATTCTGAAAAAGTGCTACGTGCAATAGAAGGAACGACGCCTTCCATTGAGACTTTAAATAGCTTTGGTTGTCCTTTTGTAAATCGTTGCCCAGTAGCGATAAAAGAATGTATGCATCGTTTCCCGGAGCGAACAACATATTCTGGGGAGCATAGTTCGCATTGCTGGCAGCATGTTCTGGAGCATAATAAAGCGAAATCAAAAGAGAAGGTGAATGCCTCATGACGACAGATTTAATTACTGTAAAGCAAGTAACGAAAACGTATGGAAGTAAAAATAAAGAAATCGCAGCGTTAAAAGAGATATCACTTTCTATCCCGAAAGGAACAACACTTGGCATTATTGGAGAAAGTGGATCAGGAAAAACAACACTTGGAAAGCTTATAGCTGGGATTGAGAAACCAACGTCTGGTGAAATTAATTATAACGGTCAAATTGTTCACAAACTGAAGTCAGCTAATAAGCGGAATTTCTTACAGAAAGTACAGTTTATTTTTCAAGATTCCACTGCTGCATTAAATCCGCGTTGGAAAGTACGCGATAGCGTAACAGAAGGGTATATATCATTTGGTTTAGGTGATAAAGGGTTGAAGGATAAAGTGGCAGGTGATGCGCTAGAGCGCGTTGGATTAGATAGAAGATATATTGATCGCTATCCACATGAATTTAGTGGTGGACAACGGCAACGTATCGCTATTGCAAGAGCACTATTATGTGAGCCAGAAGTATTAATTCTTGATGAACCAATTTCAGCATTAGATGTGTCACTACAAATTCAAATTGTACATTTGCTGCAAAAAATCCAAAAGGAACAAGGCTATACATACTTATTTATCGCGCATGATTTGCCGATGGTTCACTACTTATGTGAGAAAGTGGCTGTCTTATACAAAGGAGAACTTGTTGAATTTGGAAATACGGACGAAGTATTCCGCAATCCACAACATTCTTATACAAAAACATTATTAGCATCAACACCAAAAATTTCAGGTTAAAGGGGAATGTAAGATGAAGAAGTTTTTATTATTTGTCATTATGACCGTATTAGCAATTACTTCCGTCGCTTGCGGTAAGAAAGAGGCGCAAAAGGCAAGTGCAGGTAAGGGAGATGGCGAGCGATTAGTAACGAATATTAGTAGCGATCCATATACACTTGATTCCGCGATTGCGACAGATAGCACGTCAGGTTATGTCATAGGGCACTTATTCTCAAGTTTATATACGCAAGATAGTGATGGGAAATATCAAAATGAATTAGCAGAGAAAGAAGAAGTAAATGCTGATGGAACTGAGTATACCATTCATTTAAAGAAAGATATTAAATGGTCAGATGGTTCTCCTATTACAGCAAATGATTTTGAATTTGCATGGAAGCGATTATTAAATCCGAAAACAGGTTCTATGAATGCGACAGAAATGTATTTTATTAAAGGGGCAGAGGCATACAATACTGGAAAAGGTGAAGAAGGAAAAGTGGGCATTCAAGTCATTGATCCTCAAACATTAAAGGTAACACTTGAGCATCCAGTTGCTTCTATTAAACAAAAATTAGCAAGTTCACTATTTATTCCATTATCAAAAAAATCAATTGATGATAACAATAAATTAAAAACAGATCCAAAAGAGTTAATTACGAACGGACCATTCACGTTAAAAGAATGGAAGCATAATCAAGCAATTACAGTACAAAAGAATAAAGAATACTATGATAAAAAGGTAACGTTAAAAGAAATTGAGTTTCGTATTATTCCAGACTCAAAAACAGCGTATCAATTGTACAAATCAAAAGAATTAGATTTATTAAGTGGCTTACCACAAGAGATGATTGAGAAAGAAAAAGGGAATAAAGAATATAAACGTATTGCAGGATTCTCATCTTATATTTATTCGTTTAACGTAGAAAAAGAGCCATTTACAAACGCGAAAGTACGTAAAGCATTTTCATTAGCAGTTGATCGTAAGTTTATCGTTGAAAAACTATATAAAAATAATGCGCAAGAAGCATATGCATTCGTTCCAGAAGGAGCAAAAACACAAAGTGGTCGTGATTTCCGTAAAGAAAAAGGTGATTACGTTAAATTCGATCCAGCAGAAGCGAAAAAATTACTAGAAGAAGGTATGAAAGAGCAGGGTTGGTCTACATTACCTGAAGTAACATTAAAATTCACTACAGATACACAACATAAAAAAGTAGCAGAAGCAATGCAAGAAATGTTTAAGAAAAATCTTGGCGTAGATATTAAATTAGAAAATAAAGAGTGGAAGAGTTACATCGATACATATAAGCAAAGTGACTTCCAATTAGCTTATATGGGATGGGGCGGTTCTCTATTAGATCCAATTACTAAATTAGATTTATATGCAGGTGATGGTCCAAATAACTATGCAAAATGGCATAATAACGAATTTGATGCTTTAGTAAAAGAAGCAGAAGTTGAACAAAATGAAGATAAGCGTTTCGACTTATTGCATAAAGCAGAAGATATTATGTTTACAGATTCACCATTAATCCCAATCATATTCCCTTCTGATTCTTATTTACAAAAAGAATCAGTATCTGGACTTCAATATTATGTTGGATCTAAACCAGATTTAAGATATGCAAAAATAAAGAAGTAGGCAATCGCCTACTTCTTTATTTTACTTCTTTCTTATATTCTTTTTTCGTTCCATCAGAGAAGACAACTTCTAAATCGAATTTTTGATAGTCTTTATCAAGTTTGAATACATTTACTACTTGATCGATTACTTCTTGGTCAGGAGTATTTTTATCAAATTTTAATTCTTGTAGAAGTGGGCTTAATTTTGTAATAGCTTCATCTCCTGTTAATTTTACATCTGCTTTATGGTCTTCAATTTTTGCTTCCATTTTCTTATCAGCTGCTACATTTTTATAATCAGCTTCGTAGTCTTTCTTCGTATCTTGATAGTCTGCCTTCAAATCGAATTCATTAAAGTTTAGTTTTAAATCAGCAGGGGCTTCATTTTTTGCCTCTTCTGTAGTCTTCTTATTAGAAGTTGTGTCTTCCTTTGCGGGAGCTTTACAGCCTGTTAATACAGGTACTAGCATAAGAGCTAATAAAGCTGATAGTAAAATTCTCATTATAAATTCCTCCTTATGTAAAGTTGTTCTATACAAGTTTTTCCAAAAAACATGTAATTATGTATGTGTTGAAAATAAATTATTACCTTGTAGTCATAAGGGATAATCCGCAATTTAAATCAAAAGTGATTTGTATGTATATGGTAAATTGAAGTTGTGAGGGAGGGACTAAAATGCATGAAGAATATAAAGAGATAATAAAAAAATCAATTGAATATATAGAAAATCACTTGCATGAGGAGCTTACAACAGAATGAGTAGCATCTCACAGTGCAGTATCGATGTACCATTTTCATCGTATTTTTCAAAGATATGTTGGGATGAGTGTAACGGATTATATTCGAAAGAGAAGATTAACTCATGCTGCACAGGCTTTAGTATCAACTGAAAGAGCAGTTATTGATATTGCAATGCAATATGGTTTTTCCTCACAAGAGGCATTTACGAGAACTTTTAAAAGAATGTTCCAATGCAAAAAAAAGGGGAAGAGGATTATTGACAATTGTTTTCTTTGCCTTTCTTTCATTAACACAAATGTTTCTAACTGTGTTTGGAAACGCAGGTATGATTTTTAATATTATCTCACTATCGTTACAACTTGTAAGTTCCGGTGTAATTGTCCCACATGAGATGCTTTCTAAAACATATCAAACAATCGGTGAACTATTTCCCGCAACATATGCAGTGAATGGCTATTATACAATAATATTTGGAGGAGTTAGTTTAGAGAGAAATATTATTTCATTATTAGTTATTGTATTGGTTACACAGTCAGTAGCAGTGATGACTTTAGCTATAAAAGGAATGGTAAAGGGAAGAAGCTCTGTAGTTAAAGAAGCATAAAATAAAAAGGTATCCTCGGTGGGATACCTTTTTATTAGCACTTACTATTTTGCAACTTCTGTCCACTTGTAGTTAAACTCACCACCGAAGTCAGTTGTTACAAGTCCTTTAATGAAAGAGCGTTGTAAGTAAGAGCGACCTTGTTGGTATAAAGGAGCGACAGCACCGTCTTGTAATAGAATTTTTTCAGCTTGCTTCATTGCTTCAAAGCGTGCTTTTTCATCGCCAGCTAAATCTGTTTTCACTTTATGAATTAGCTCGTCGTACTCTTTGTTGGAGTATTTATCGAAGTTGTAAGCACTATCTGTTGTAAATAAATCTAAGAATGTAATTGGATCAGCGAAGTCAGGGCCCCAGCCATCAATACCGATTTCATAATCACCACTTAATAGTAGTTTTAACTGCTGTTTACGTGGTTGCGGTTTTAAATTCACTGTTAATCCGTCTAAGTTCTTTTCGAGTTCACCTTTTAAATATTCACCAGTCTTTTTAGCTAAAGCATTGTCACTTGTTAATAGTTCAATTGTTACTTTGTCAGTACCAAGTTCTTGCTTCGCTTTTTTCCAGTTTTCTTTCGCTGTTTTCACATCATCTTTAACTAGATTTCCGTTTTCTTTACGGAAGTCGTTACCTTCTGGACTTTTTGCAAATTTCGCAGGAACCATTCCTTCAGCTGGAACAGCACCGTTATTTAAGATTGTTTCTACGTATGCTTTTTTATTCATTGCACCGTTAATAGCAAGGCGTGCATGTTGATTTTTTAATGTTGGATTTTTTTGATTTAGTCGTAAGAATTGGATTCCAACTTCAGCGCGTTCTTTGAAATTCGGATCGCTCTTATATTTATCAACAAATTCCGCAGTTAAAGCAACACGATCAATTTGACCTGAATCATATAAGTTAACTTCTGTAGACTTATCTTTAACGACATTGAAATTGATTTCTTCTAGTTTTACAGTTTTAGCATCCCAGTAGTTAGGGTTTTTCTTTAATTGGAAGCCTTGCTCATGTTTCCAATTATCTAATGTGAATGCACCGTTGTAAATTAAATGATTTGCTTCTAAACCGTATTTATCACCTTGAGATTTTAAGTATTCTTCACTAATTGGTAAGAATGTTGAGAATGTCGTTAAGCTTAAGAAGTAGGGAACAGGACGGTCTAGTTGTACTTCTAAAGTTTTGTCATCAAGGGCTTTGACACCTAGTTGATCAACTGGTAATTGTTTTTCATTTATTTGTTTTGCATTCTTTATATCGAAGAATAAGAAGGCGTATTCGGCTGCTGTATCAGGATTTACGGCACGTTGCCAAGCAAAGGCAAAGTCTTTTGCAGTAACAGGAGTACCGTTTGACCATTTTGAATCACGAAGATGGAATGTATATTTTGTTTTATCGGGACTAACATCAACCGATTCAGCAACACCAGGAATAGGCTTATTATCTTCTCCCATTGCATATAAACCTTCAAAAACATTTCGCATTACGTTCATGGATTCCCCATCCGTTGCTTTGGCAACATCCATTGTTGGAATTTCTGAAGCAAATGATAAGTTAATTGCTTGTTTATCAGGTACTTTATCGTTTGCCTTCGCTCCGCTTGCATTATCTTTATTTCCTCCGCAAGCAGTTAGTAGTAGACTTGCCCCTAAAACAGATGCAACAACAGGTACAACTTTTTTCTTCATTGTTCTTTCCTCCCTAAATGTGTTGTTCATAACGTCATAATGTCCATGTCTTAAAGTAGCTATAGAAGAAGATAAAACCTATTATAAGTAGTTGTTTATAGGTAATAAGGTGTTCTATATGTATATACATGTTGAACTATAATCTGTCGTTATATGTTTCAACGTAGTAGACATTACATTTTGATGGTTAAATATTTCGTTTCTTTGATTATTTAGAATATTAACACTGGAGGGAACTATATGTCAATAATAAAAATAGGGTACTAGTTTCTTGAAATAATATATCAAAAAAGTAGATTCACTCATATTAAGGAATCTACTTTTCATATATTTTGCTAAAAAAACAATTGATGTGGATGGGAAAATTACAACTAAAGCAGTTCTTTATTTCTCAATTTTTGCCCATTTGAAGTTCAATTGACCTGCAAAGTCAACTTGCACAATACCTTTCACATAAGAACGCTCTAAATAAGATTCGCCTTTTTGATAAAGAGGAGCGATAACAGAGTCTTTAAATAAGATCTTCTCTGATTCTAGTAATGCGTCAAATCGTGCTTTTTCATCACCAGCTAAAGTTGTTTTTACTTTCTCGATTGTTTCATCGAATTCTTTATTAGAGTAATGATCTAAGTTGTATGGATTATTCGTTGTAAATAGTTCAAGGAATGTAATTGGGTCCGCGAAGTCAGGGCTCCAACCGTCGATTCCGATTTCATAGTCACCTTTTAATAAGAGTGAAACTTGTTGTTTACGTGGTTGAGGCTTTATGTTTACTGTTAAGCCGTCTAAATTCTTTTCTAGTTGTCCTTTTAAGAATTCACCAGTTTTCTTATCGAGGTCAGCATCACTCGTTAATAATTCTAATGTTATCTTTTCCGAGCCAAGTTCTTGCTTTGCCTTCTTCCATAATTCTTGGGCAGATTTTGTATCAACCTTTGTTAAGTCGCCGTTTGCAGTACGGAAGTCTTTTCCGTCAGGTCCTTTTGCAAAGTTTTTTGGCACGAGACCAAAGGTTGGTGTAGAGCCGTCGTTTAATAACGTATTTACAAAGGATTTTCTATCGATTGTTTGATCGATCGCTTGGCGTGCAGAAACGTTTTGAAGCACTTTGTTTTGTTGGTTCATACGTAAAAATTGTACGCCTACGTTCGGGCGCTCTTTAAAGTTAGCATCCTTTCTATATTTATCAACGAAATCAGATGTTAGTTTTATACGATCTAATTGTTTTGATTCGAATAAGTTTACTTCTGTTGATTTTTCTTTTACTACGTTAAAATTAATTTCTTCCAGTTTGACATTATCTTTATCCCAGTAGGTAGAATTTTTCTTGAATTTAAAGCTTTGTTCATGCTTCCAATCGCTTAGTGTAAAAGCACCATTGTACAAAATTGTATTATCTTCTAAAGCGTATTTATCACCTTGTGCTTTAAAGAATTCCTCGTTAATTGGTAGGAATGTTGGGAACGCTGTTAAGCTAATAAAATACGGAACAGGGCGCTCTAATTCTACCTCAAACGTATGGTCATCAACTGCTTTTACACCAAGTTGATCGGCTGGAAGTTCTTTGTTGTTAATTTTTGTTGCATTTTTAATATCAAAGAATAGAAATGCATATTCAGAGGCTGTTGCTGAATCGACAGCTCTTTGCCAAGCGAAGACAAAATCTTTCGCTGTAACAGGAGTACCGTTTGACCATTTTGAATCTCGCAGGTGGAATGTGTATTTCGTTTTATCGCCACTTACTTCATGAGATTTTGCAACACCTGGGACAGGTTTATTACCTTCACCAAGGTTATACAAACCTTCAAATACGTTTCTCATTACTTGACCAGAATCAGTATCTGTAGCACGAGCTGTATCCATTGTTCGTATTTCAGTAGGTGAAGATAAGTTTAAAACTTGTTTACTAGGCGCCTCGTCTTTTGCATTTGCTCCGCTTGCTTCGTTTTTATAACTACCGCAACCAGTTAATAAAATACTTACTCCTACAACTGATGCAATACCGGGTACAAACTTTTTTTTCATTTGATTTTCCTCCTAAATAATTAAGTTTGGATGATGATGAGGGAAATGAAAAATAAAAAATCCCTCTTTTCGTATTGAGAAAGAGGGATTTTTACGTACAAGTTATGCACCCGTATATAAACGAAGTCCCTCATTCTATCTTTCAAGCATAAAGCTTGCAGGAAGTGGCACAGTATTCAAAATGAACCTGCTGCCGAGGTTTCAAAGGGCCAGTCCCTCCACCTCTCTTGATACAATGAGTAAACGAATAAACTTTATTAATTTTTGTGTTTCTTTGATAATTCAAAATCTTACACCTCAAGTGATAAAGTGTCAATTGAATTTAATATAGTTTAAATTTTCAGTTTTTTAATAAAAAAAACCGCTGTATACGTACAGTGGTTTTCTTGTGGAAAACTAAAGGTATTTTGGAGCGATAAGGTGTGTTCTAATAGATATAGGCATTGTTCCAATTTCGTATTATTTTCCTCTAGCCTTTTTGTTTGTTGCTTCTATCGCTTGTTGAATTGCTTCTGGAAAATTATATTCATATAGAGTTTTAAGCCCTTCAGCTGTGGAACCACCTGGTGTTGTTACTTGTTCACGAAGGTTAGCTGGATCTTGTGTTTGTTCAAGCATAGAAGCAGCTCCAGAAATCATTTGGATGACAAGGTGTTTTGCAGTAGCTTCATCGATACCATAATTCTTTGTTGTTTCAATTAAACTTTCAGCGAAGTAATAAAGGAAGGCCGGTGCACTCCCGGTAACTGCGGTAAGTTGATGAACTTCTTCTTCGGTACAGAGTTGTGAAGTGCCAATCCCTCTTAAAAGTAATTGTAGAGTTTCTTGATGCATTTCGTTTACAGAGTGTCCGATTGTATACAAAGAGATAGATTTTCCGATGCTCGCAGCTGTATTCGGCATAATCCAAGCGACGGGTGTGTTTTTTGGGAGTCTAGCTTCTAAATAAGATGGGCCAATGCCGGCAGCTACTGTTACAACAAGTTGATTCGATATTAACGGAGATAGCTCTGCTAATAATTCTTCATGGGCATAAGGTGGCATTGCTAAAACAACTGTATCAACAGATGTAATATGTTGCTTCCAATCCGTTGTAATGGACACGTTATATTGTTGTTGTAATTGTTCTAGCTTTTCTATGTTGCTTCGATTAGAAATAATAATTTCTTCGATATGGTCTTTACTTGTTTTGAGTAATCCAGAAAATATCGCTTCTGCCATACGTCCGGCACCAATAAATAAAATTCGATGTTTAGTTAGCATATCATTTAGTCCTTTCCGGTAGAGAAATGGTATAAAAACGATAACATTTTTAAAAGCAATTTGTAAAAGAAAACGCCTAATTTCATTCATATTTTGACCATTTGTCCTTCATTTGTATATGATATCGTGGACAAAATATATATAAGGGAGACCATTTCTATTTGTGATATTACTATGATTTCAAATATTGACAATGAAGGTTATAAATCTATATAAAACAGTTTCTGAATATTCTGTTTTCCGTTGAGTTTATGAGAATAGGTGTGTTATATTAAGGAGCCGGATTTTTTTAACCAGCTCCTTTATGTAATTTTTGTGAAATTATATGTAATGGTGAAAAAGTGATTTGAATTCAAATATACTATAGTAAAGTTGATATTTAGGGGGATGTTATGGAGAAAGATATAGACTTAGCTATAATTCTCTGTAAGTTAATGGATATACATAAAGAGACATACGGAGAAATGAGTTTTAAGTTGCGAAGGCGAAATGATGACTTTATTTATACAGACATTGATCCTAGACTCTTACAATTAATTGGATTAAAAAGAGAAGAATTTATTGACAGATCTCCAAGAGAGGTTTTTTCGAGAAGGGAGACTGTCGATAGATTGCTAGCTATTTATAGAGAAGCTTATAAGGGAGCAAGAGTAATTTATTGTATATTAGATCCTATGATGAATGTGTATTTAATTTCTTTACAACGAAAGATGAAGAATAAAGCAGTTGAAGAAGTGTGTGGTCGCTGTATTATAATTACTGCGGAGGATAATGTATTAGACATGACCAAAGAAGTTATTAGTTTCGACTATTCAGACTTTTTAGGCTGAATAGCTTTATTTTCAACTGCTTGTCGTAACTGTCGGATAATATGGATAATAAATTCCATTTCATCTTCAGTTACAGATTTTCCATCTAGGGTAATATTGTATTTTAGAAGTAGACTTTTTAAATCCATATCTAAATCTTGTAGAAACTCATTTTCATTATTTTCTTCATCTTCATCGCTTAAAAGATACCACATATCGACATCGTAAATATTTGCAATTTTTTTTAACAATGTTAAAGATGGTGTGTAAATACCGCGTTCAATTTTAGAAAGATTACTATAATCATAATTGAGTTTTTGAGCTAAGCTTTTCAAGGTATCCCCATTTTTTTTACGAAGTTCCTTAATCTTAATGTTCATGTTTTTCCCACCTTAAAAATTTGCATACAACTTCATTTTACTCAAAATTTTTTGGAAAAGGATAGATGTATTTATTTTTTGGTTTAATAATCAAATAAAAATTTTTTTTGGTATGAAAGACCAAATTTTGAAATATATATAAATAAAAAATTATTTCTGTAAATATTTTGATACAGAAGGCGTTTGGATAATGTGTAATTTGTTACATTGAATGGGATAGCTTATTTTAGAAATAATCCATATGTAAGGAAAAAGAGTGTCAGATCGAGAAATCCATTTTTGAGAATTATAATAATTCCTATAGCGATTTAACTTTTCCTCCATTATAGCAGAAGAATATCTAGAAATTTGGATTTCAACAAAAAATTCCTTTTTGTCCCATAACATATATATATCTGGTTGCATAAAAGTAGGTCCGTATCGTTTTTCTACTTCAAAAATAGTTGGTTGTTGATATTTGCATACATCTATATAAAAATTAACAATAGCTAAATAGTGATTCAATTTCTGAGAGTTAGTTTTAATTAAAGAAGGTGCTGGGAAATATACATAAGGTTGTAATGTAGTGTTCGCTTCTATATATTTTTCGCGTCGTAGTCTTTTCAAAACAAAGTTAGTGGATGTAATTGGATTTTTTAAATCTTTAAAAAATATTTGTGCGATTTGATCACGAGACATACAGCGGAATTGGTGTAGAGCATCGATAATTTTTTTATCACGGCATGTGAGCATAAATAAGCCCTCCTTTCGTTGTTTATATTAGAAACAACATTTGAAATGTATGTAAAATTACAGTTTCTAAGGTGAAAACAAATGTAGGGGTTACTATTGTAATTATATATAAAGGAGTATTGTACTATTCTTAGAAAAAAACGATAATAAAATCGTTTAATCTTAATTTATAAATTAAGATTTGTATAGAAAAAAGGCTAACTATTTATATAGTTAGCTCTTAAGCAAGAAAGATTTTGGAGTGAAAAAATGTCTTGTAATGTATAGTACGTTTGAAAGTGTTTTTTGTGCATATACATAGAAAAAAACACCCAATTAAAGAAAAATTGGGTGTTTTGTATTATGCTTTTGTCATACCAAGTAATACAGCACCGCCGATAATTAAAACACTACCTAGTGCAATAAAAATCAATTGACGTTTTGTTTTCTTTTCACCTAAGAAGACAATCGCACCGAATGTTGAGATAACGATTCCAGTTTGAGATAATGGGAAGCTTGTTGCTACTCCGACACGTGGTAATGAAAGAAGTAAGAATAAGTTTCCTGTTCCCCATAGTAAACCAGATAGAGCATTACGGATTGCATATTTGTTAAATGGTTTATGTTTAGATGTCAGTACAACTGCACCGACAAACATACCAACCGCTTGTGGTAAAATGGCAGACCAGCCATCGATATTATACCAACGAATAATAATTACATATACAAGATAGCCGAAAGTAGAAACAATTAAAGTAAGAAGTCCTTTTTTTAATTGTCCTGGCGGCTGTGCATTTTCTTTATCATCTAATGATGTAAATACAACACCAACTACGATTAATAAGATTGCAATCGTTCCCAGAATGATTGTAGTAGTAGTAGTCCATTCACGGAAAGCAATAACCCCAAAGATCGAAGTTGCAACAAGTTGCATACCAGTAGAAATTGTTACAGTAGTCGAAACACCTAGTTTTTCAACTGTTTTTAATTGGTTTACTTGTCCTAAAGCCCAGAATAAACCTGAAATAAAACCAACAATTAAGATTGTCATTGTTAAAGTTGGTTGAGTAAATACATACATAATTGTTGCGAAGAATAGAGCACCGATTGTCATACCTACCGTTTGGCTATATGCACCACCGCCCATTTTTACGCTTACTAATAAGATGTTTCCCCATGCGATTGCAGGAAGAAGCGCTAATAAAATGTCCATTACAAGACTCCCTTCGTTTTGTTATACCACTATAATTACATATCGTTCTAACGATCGGTAATGCGCCACTTAAAGTAGAAGATTACCGATCGCTAAAACAGGATGAAGAATTCACAATATAAATGCGTTTTCATTTCTTCATTTTTTCAAACACCTCCATATAATAACAGGAAATTGCCTATTTTAGAAAGTAAATTCAAATAGAATGTATATTTAAATAAAAGGTAAAATTCAGTTATTTCCCGACGGTGTATTTTATTTCCTAAGAAATAAAGAAGCAGCTCCGAAAAAAGCTGCTTTAAGAGTTAATAATTCTTTTATTAATAAGTTGAATACATAGTAGAAATACGAGTGACATACTGATAGTGATAATTACAAGTGTCCAAGCGAGTTGCATATTGCTTGCATCAATGGCCATATAAATTGCGGTTGGGATTGTCTGGGTTTTACCAGGAATATTCCCAGCGAACATGAGTGTAGCACCAAATTCACCGAGTGCGCGAACAAAGCTCAAAATCATACCACTTAGTAACGCAGGAAATGCAAGTGGTAGTGTAACGTGTAAAAAGACTTGATATTCACTGGCACCAAGATCACGAGCGCTATCTTCAATTTGCACATTCGCAATAGAAAATCCTGTTTTTGCTGATTGATACATGAGTGGAAATGCAACGACTGTAGAAGCAATGATAGCAGCAGTAGATGTAAACATAATGGACTGCTGGAATAATGATTCAACCCATTCTCCAATCGGACTGTTATTTCCGAAAATGATAATGAGAAAAAAACCGATAACAGTTGGTGGAAGTACCATTGGTAATAAGAAAATGGTTTCTAATAGTACTTTATATCGCCATGAGGAGCGAGCAAGCGCCCGTCCAATAACCGTTCCGAAAATCGTAACGAGAATGGTGGCGCATGCGGCTACTCGCAAAGATAGAAAGACTGGTGACAAAATGGCATCAAAGCTCATGGCAATTATGATAGGACTGTAAATCCATATTTTTTAAAGATAGATTGTGCATCTTTTGACTGTAAATACTCATAAAATGAAGTCGCCTCTTTCTTATGCTTAGATTCCTTTATAACACCTAAAGGATAGTGGATTGGTTCATGAGAAGTAGCTGCTGCTGTCTCACCAATCTTTACTTTGTCTGAAATGAGAGCATCTGTTTTGTATACAATACCAGCATCAACATTACCTGTTTCTACATATGTTAACACTTGGCGAACATCTTTTGTAAATACGATTTTGTTTTGAATATCATTCCAAAGATTTTCATTTGTAAGAGAAGCTTTTGCGTATTTTCCGGCAGGTACAGACTCAGGTGTACCAAGTGCGATTTTCTTGATTTTTTCATCTTTTAAATCTTGAAATTTTGTAAGAGGACTATCCTTTGGGACGACTAGTACTAATTCATTTCCAAGGAGATTTTTCCCTTCTTTTTCATTAATGAACCCTTTTTTAACAAGGGTTTGGAATTTATCTTCTGCTGCAGAGAAGAATAAATCAGCAGGTGCACCTTGTTCAATTTGTTGTTGAAGTGCACCAGAGGCACCGAAATTGAAAGAAAGTTTAATGTTAGGTTCTTTCTCTTTATATTGTTTCTCAATTTCTTTTAATGCATCTTGTAAACTTGCAGCCGCTGATATAGTTAGTTCAATTGTTTTTTTCTTTGTAGCAGTTGATTTCTCTGTCTTTTCTCCACTTGTACAAGCGGCATTAAATATAAGAAGGAAAGAAAGTATAAGTGCCCCGATAGATCGTAATGCAAATTTGTTCATAAAACAGTCCCCTTTCGTTTTGATATAACTAATTATAACTAATTATAACTAATTATAACTAGTTATAATTGAATATAATTTGAACGATGTAGTTGTTTTTAAAATATAGGAGAAATATTCTTTTCTTTGTTACAATGAAAGAAGAAAGTGAGGAATCGGCTATGGATCATCACTCCTACACAACGGAAGAAGTGGCAAAGCGGTTAAAAGTATCGAAACTAACAGTATACGACTTGTTAAAAAAAGGAGAACTTCCTTCTTATAGAGTTGGTAGACAGATGCGTATTGATGCAGCGGATTTAGAACAATATATAAAGCAAATGAAAACAGGAAAAGTGCAAGTAACTCCTGTAAAGAACGACGATAGTAGTATTTTGAGTACATGCATTATTAGCGGACAAGAGCTGACGTTAGACATGTTGGCGAAACGTCTAGAAACACGTCTGCTAAGTTCTAATATATTAAGGGCATATCAAGGTAGTTTAACGAGTTTAGTGAAAATGTATCATGGAGAAGGAAGTATCGTTAGTTTGCACTTGTTTGATGGCGAAACAGGTACATATAATCTTCCTTACGTAAAGCGTATTTTAGTTGGACAACCATGTATTATGATAAATTTACTAGCGAGAAATGTTGGTTTTTATGTTCAGAAAGGGAATCCTAAGAACATAAAGACGTGGGCTGACATATCTCATTCCTCGATACGATTTGTAAATCGAGAAAAAGGTTCTGGTATTAGAGTGTTAGTAGACGAGCAATTGCGCATACAAGAGATAAATAAACATGATATTAATGGATATGAATGGGAAGAATCGAATCACCTTGGTGTTGCCTCGCAGGTTGCAAATGGAAAAGCTGATGTTGGGGTAGGATCAGAAAAGTTTTCACAAATTGTAAATGTAGACTTTATTCCGATAATGAAAGAACAGTATGATTTAGTAATTTTGAAGAATAAAGAAAATGAAGAACTTATTGAAGTTATAAAAGAAATTTTGCAATCGGAAGAGTTTCATAATGAATTAAGAGCAATTGGCGGATATGATAGTACGAAAACAGGTCAAATTATATATGAAACAAATTAAAAAACTGCTCGTCTATAAGACGAGCAGTTTTTTCTATATATAAAGGGGTTTGGGGAAACAAAGTGTTAAACAAGACTTTGAGCAAGTGTGTAAATGAAAGCTGTAAGAAGAGTCGCTCCACTTGCAAGTCCGATAAAGTCGAATTTGTTGAAAGTAATGTTATTCATCATAATCTCTCCTTATTTGTTTAATGTAGTTGCAACAGCTTTTGCATCGACAAGTGCGGATAGCACCATGCCCATTGTATTTAAAAATTTGTTTGATTTCATTTTGTTCATCATGCGTATCCGCTCCTTTTCGAATTGTTGTTGCCCTGCTTTATGTCTTAATTATAGGAAATATGATTGCCTGCAACTATCGAATTAGCTTACGGAAGACTTACATTTTTGTAAGAAAAAAAGACATTCATGTAAGGATGTCTTTTAAAGCATATTGATATGATGATGCTCTTTAATTGTTTTTAAAAAGCTACGCATTGAATTCGTCATATAGCTATCTTTCAGGCGTATGAAAACTGTTGAAATACTACCGTATTTTTCAGGGATTGCATGGCAATGCACTTGCCCTGCTTTAGAAAGGTGTTGAACGGCAGACTGTGGTACGAGTGTAATTCCAAGGCCAAGTGCAACACTGTTTAATATTGTCTCTAATATGTTAAATTCCATAATTCTTTTTGGGAGTAATCCTTCATCTTTAAGCCAACGCTCGAGCTTAGAGCGATATCCGCATCCTTGATTGAAAACGAGAAGAGGTGTTGTAGTGAATTCTTCTATATGAAAAGCTTTGTTATGCGTAACGAGTACAAGCTGTTCTGTACTGACATCATATTGTTCAATAAGTGGGTGCTTTATTGGTCCTGATATAAAGGCACCATCTAATTGATGGTCGAGTACTTCTTTAATAAGTTCTTCTGTTAGACCTGCCTGTAATGATAAATCAACGTTTGGATAGCTTTTATAGTAAGAAGACAAAATGGTAGGTAATGTACTTACTGTTTCGACTGTACCGATTTTTAATATACCAGAAGGTGTTTCACTATCTAAAAATACTTGTTTTAGCTCTTCAACATCTTGCAAAATTTTATTAACATAAACGAGCATCTTTCTTCCTTCAGCTGTTAAAGTCATACCTCGTTTATGACGGTAAAAGAGTAGTGTTTTTAGCTCATTCTCTAACTGTTTAATACGTGCTGTTACATTTGATTGTACGTAATTTAATTCCTTTGCTGCGCCACTCACGCTACCGCGATCGGCAACACTTTGAAAGATTTGTAAATCTCGTAATTCCATTTTATGCTCCCCCTTGATGTTAACTATCATTATAAATGATAGTTAACATCATTTTGAATCATTTTACGTGATATATTTTTTCTTTTACAATTCTCTTTGTGCAAATAGAAAGAAGTGGGGGATTGTGGTGAGAAGAGGTCAAATGATAATAGGAGCTTTGACGTGTTTAATCGCAAGTATGTCATGGGGAGCGATGTTTCCGGTTGCTGATCATGCGTTAGAATACATAGATCCATTTTACTTTTCGCTTATTCGCTATGGGGCGGTGGCGATAGTGTTGGTTGTATTACTGTTAATAAAAGAAGGGAAACAGGCATTTCGTTTAGAAGGAAGAGGGAAATTACTCGTCTTTTTCGGAACGATGGCGTTTACTGTGTATAATGTACTTATATTTTTAGGTCAAATGTTAATGGGGAAATCAGGTGTAATGGTAGCTTCCATTATGGAAGCGCTTATGCCGATGATTTCTATTTGTATTTTATGGGGATATAAGAATATAAAGCCAAAAAAATATATGATAACAAGCATGATTATCGCTTTTGTAGGAGCTGTATTTGTTATTACAAAGGGAGATATGAGTTTCTTTCTAACATTGAAAGATAACATGTTTTCGTTAGCATGTATATTTGTAGGAGTTGTAGGTTGGGTTATTTATACGATGGGTGGCCAAACGTGTAGCGATTGGTCAACACTACGCTATTCTACATTGACGTGTGTATTCGGTACGACTGTTACAGGAATTATAACGGTAATTATTACGTCGCTTGGATATGTTTCAGTTCCGAGTATGGGAACGATTTCTATGGTGAAATATGATTTATTGTTTATGATGACATTACCAGGAATTGTAGCGCTACTTGCTTGGAATTACGGAGTGAAAATTTTATCGTCTATTAACGGTATTTTATTTATTAACTTTGTACCTATTACGACTTTGATTATTATGATGATGCAAGGATATCAAGTAACGCTGTTTGATATTATAGGAACTTTACTTGTTATTATAGCGCTTATTCGTAATAATGTTTGCCAGAGAAAAGAAGAAAGTATAAATAAACAAGTTTTACAGGAAGAGCGATTACGTCAAGCTGTTTAATAAGCAATTGGAGGATTTCACATGTTAGAAAGTTTATTGTTTTTCTTCGCAGTCGGAGTTGCTTGTGAGCTTGCAGCGATTAATCGAAATGGTCGAAAGAAGGTAAAACAACAAGCTGAACTGATACAGCTTTTAAAGGAGTTAAACGAAAGAAAAAATTAAAAAGACGACCGGGCATAGACGGTCGTCTTTTTCTATATAAAGGGGAAAGGGGACACAAAGTTTATAAAAGCGTAGCAGCGTAGATAAAAGTAGTAAGAAGAATCGAGCCGCTAGCTAATCCTAAAAAATCTAATTTGTTAAAAGTAATGTTTTGCATAATGAATTCTCCTTACTTGTTTAATGTAGAAGCAACAGCTTTTGCATCAATAAGAGCGAATAATACCATGCCCATTTTATTTATAAATTTGTTGTTCATCATATTAATCCGCTCCTTTTTGAGTTGTTGTTTCTTTCTGACTTAATTGTATGAAATATTGAGGGAAGTAACTATCGAATTAGCTTACAAGAAAATTACACTTTTGTAAGGATTGAAATTTAACAATTAATACTTATTTTTATTACCAACTACTAAAACTTAGTGTTATAATTGTTTTAAGAAAATGAGTATATTTCGGATGTTTAGAAAGGAACGAAACAAATGTATAAACCAATTACATTTTTGTTGAAATATATATTTAAAACAGCTGGGAAAGTAGAAGTAGAAGGAAGAGAGAAATTACCAGAAGATGGTCCGTACGTTGTTGCGTGCACACATACGAGTTTTATGGATGTATTAATGTTAGCGACAGGTATGTATCCAACGGAGATTCATTACATGGCGAAAAAGGAATTGTTTGAAGGGAAATTCAAAAATTGGTTCTTTAAAAATGTAAATGCATTTCCTGTAGATCGTGCGAATCCAGGACCGAGTACACTTAAAATTCCATCACGCTTATTAAAAGAAGGAAAAGTCGTAGGGATTTTTCCTAGTGGAACGAGATCAACGGAAGATGTTTCGCTAAAAGCTGGTGCTGTTACAATTGCAATGCGTTCTAACGTCCCATTAGTACCAGCGGCATATATTGGACCATCAAGTGTGAAGGAATTAATAAAAGGAAAAAGGGCGCAATTAATTTTCGGGGATCCAATTCAAATAGATGCAGGGGAGCAAATTGATCGAAAGACAGCTATGAAAATGATGACAGATCAGTTGAATGAAAAGTTTGAAGAGCTGAAGATAAAGTTGCAATCAAATCAAAAATAAAAAGACGACCGGGCATAGACGGTCGTCTTTTTCTATATAAAGGGGAAAGGGGACACAAAGTTTATAAAAGCGTAGCAGCGTAGATAAAAATAGTAAGAAGAATCGAGCCGCTAGCTAATCCTAAAAAATCTAATTTGTTAAAAGTAATGTTTTGCATAATGAATTCTCCTTACTTGTTTAATGTAAAAGCAACAGCTTTTGCATCAATAAGAGCGGATAATACCATGCCCATTGTATTTATAAATTTGTTGTTCATCATATTAATCCGCTCCTTTTCGAGTTGTTGTTTCTTTCTGACTTAATTGTATGAAATATTGAGGGGAGTAACTATCGAATTAGCTTACAGGAAAATTACACTTTTGTAAGAAAAACGAATGAAGGTGTAAGGGTTAGGGGATTTGACATATGTTCATAGGATTCCTTAAGTTAAAAAGTAGAGGTGAGTGTATGGCTAATATTAAAGATATTGCAAAGATGGCTGGGGTTTCAGTTACGACAGTTTCGAGGGTGTTAAACGATCATCCGTATGTAAGTGAAGAAAAAAGGAAAGTGGTTTTAGATATAGTTGAGAAATTGAACTACTCGCAAAATGCAAATGCTGTTCATTTATCGAAAGGGAAGACGAATATTGTTGGTGTGATTCTACCTTATATTAATCATCCGAGCTTTGATGCAATGGTAGGAGGGATAATGGAGGGAGCGTTAGCCCGTAATTACAGAGTGCTACTTTGCCAAACGAATTACAATAAAAAAGAGGAAATGAAGAGTTTACATATGTTAAAAACAAAGCAATTGGACGGCCTTATTATTTGTTCACGTGCAAATGATTGGGAAACGATAGCGCCATATGTTCCATACGGCACAATAATTGCTTGCGAAGATAATGATATTTCAAATATCTCAAGTGTATATACGAATCATTCGGAAGCCTTTCGGTTAGGAATGAATTTTCTTATTGAAAAGAATTATAAAAAAATCGGTTATTGCACAGGAAGGAAATTAGGGCCGAGTAGCCAAAAGCGTTTTGATACTTATAAACATCAATTGCAATCTATAGATGAAGAGGTTAAGGAAGAGTGGATTTTCACAGAATGTTTTACGTTAGAAGATGGTGTAAGAGTAGCTCGTAAATTAAAGGAAATGAAGAGTCGACCAGAAGCTTTAATGGTGGCAGGAGATGAAGTTGCAATTGGGGTTATGACAGAAGTTGAAAAATTAGGTATTCAAGTTCCTAAGGATTTGGCGATTATTGGTTTGGATAATCAACCTATTTCACAAGTATTGCAGTTGACAACCATTGATCAAAATTTAAAGGAGATAGGTAAAACGGCTTTTGAAATGTTTTACAGGAGGGCGAGTGACGAGAATTCTAAACAAGAAAAAGTAGAAATTCCTTATAAACTTGTGGAACGCTCTACAGTTTAGTCTTAATCCGTTATGTGTACAAAACGCATAGCGGATTGTTTTTTTGAAATATCTTTGACAGGAAACGCGTTTCATACTTTATAAAAGATTTAAACCGGTCTGTAATAATCCATGGATTCTTTTCAAGAATAGTATTTGGAGGGATATGCATGAAGGAACTTTTATTAAGTATGAAAAAGCATTTAGAGGATGATGAAAAGATTTTAGCTTTTATTGTAGGGATTTTTGAGAAAGATAATTTTACGTTACATTATGAACATGGAATCTTTGCTGCCACTACTAGACGTCTCCTTTTTTACGGGGAATTTCCATACTATCCTGTAATATTTAAAGATTACTCATATTTGCATATAGATGACATAGATTTCCGTTCGGGTTTTGAGTTTGCTTGTAATCATGAAACCGTTAGAGCTAAGTATATTCAGAGAGGGAATGTGGAGCGATTTGTCCGTGTGGTTAGGGGAAATATGAATAATTAACCAACCCTTTGTTTAAACATAATATCGTAGTCATTATGAGAAAAAGTGAGGAATAAAAACCACTTCTAAACCTCTAGGAGATAGTGATACAATGTCAAATGGGGGGAGGGTATGAACTATGGTTAATCAACGTATAAAGGAAATAACACTCATTACACTTGGTTCATTATTGTTCGCAATTGGTATTAATTATTTTGCAATTCCAAACCGTTTATCAGAAGGTGGAATTATTGGTTTAACGGTTGTTACTTACTATTTATTTGATTGGTCGCCAGGTATTGTCAACTTTGCTATAAATGCAGTTTTACTGGCAATTGGTTATAAATTTTTTGATAAGAAAACGATGGTTTATACAATTTTAGGGATTGTAGAAACATCGCTGTTTTTGTATGTTACGGAGCATATTGAGTATCATGTAAATAGTGATACGTTATTAGCAGCTTTATTTGCTGGTGTATTTGTAGGTGTTGGATTAGGCTGTATGTTCAAAGCCGGAGGTACATCGGGAGGATCAGCAATTTTGGCTCAGTTAGCAAATCAATATTTAGGGTGGAGCGTCGGAAAAGGCGTACTGATTATTGATATTGTTGTCATTGCTGGCTCTGTATTTATAATAGGGCAGGAAAAAGCAATGTATACACTTGTTGCTGTATTCATCGGAGCGAAAGTGATTGATTTCATTGTAGAAGGAATGGATACAAAAACAGCTGTTACAATTATTTCGAATCAACCAGATTTAATTCGTGAAGCTATTACGAAAAACATGACGCGCGGTGTTACTGTATTAGAAGGGCGTGGCGGATATACTGGTAAGAATAAAGAAGTTTTATATGTTGTTATTAATAAACAAGAACTTGTTAAGTTAAAGCAAGTTATTAGCCGAGTAGATGAAGATGCCTTCGTTGTTATCCATGATGTACGTGATGTACTTGGTGGTGGTTTTAAAGCAAGCTAAAAGATGAACGAGTAAATTCGTTCGTCTTTTTTTATTCTTACAAAAATGTAAGGGTAATGTAATGGGATTCAATGGTAGATTTCATTTCTCCTTTTTAAAATGGATGTATAGATATCCTGCAAGGGAGGAAGGTTTATTATGAAGAAAAAAATGATCACGACTGTAATAGCGATAGCTGTAATGGTAGTAGTGTTGATGCCTACGACACTTGGACCGTTTATCGATAAATATAATCCGCTTTATAAGACGAAAGAATACTATACGATTGTGAATACGATTGGCCAACCTGTCGGTGATGAATGGTATGAATATGAATTTATTGCATTCGATGAACGTGGGAAAGAACAAAAAATAAAGAAAACAGTTAAGCATATGTTAAAGAGAGATGAAGCGTTAAGGGTTTTGGCAAAAGGGCGTTATGGTGAGTCGATTGAAGAGATTGAGATTACAAATATTCCTATAAATGCGAAGAGTAAACTTTTAGCGACGAGATAGCGGGATATACCCCTACCTATTTTTTGTCGAAAATAAAAATACTAGGTAGGGGTATAATATGGTTATAAAAAAGCCTTAGTCGTTATGGACTAAGGCTTTTTTTATTATATAAAGGGGAAGGGGGTACATTGTAGTAGCATGATTGAAAGGGATAAGAAGAGTAGCTACTAGCAATGTAATTTGGTTATGTGAGTGTTCTTCTTATTTAGCTTACTTGCTAACTGTATTGTACGAAATATAGATAAGGAAAACTATCGAATTACATTACACATAGCTTACAAACATGTAAGTCTCTTGTAATGCAATTCGATAGTAAAAAAATAGTAAATGTAATAGAGTGTAACTAGAAAGTCTCGCTTTATAGCTTTCTGATTTGTAATGTGAATGAAAAATGAAAACCAACTAATTTTTAATAGTCCTCATCTTTTTAGATGAGGCTCTTTTTTAAACCTTACAACATTGTAAGGTTTACGTAAGCTAATTCGATAGTAAAATTGTCATATTTTTTGCATAATAGATACAAATAGGGAAAATAATTAGGGATTTAGTAGGAAGGGAGAAACATGGGATGCGTAAAGAAGAAGTAGTGAAGTTTCCAATGAAAGATTTCTGTAGCTACTTTACTGTTGCCGTAGTATGTATTGGATTATTTGATATCATAACAAATTTAATAGTTAAATAATATAGATGATAAAACAAGAAGGATGTCCTTTCTTGTTTTTTTTATGGGGGAATAAAGATGAAATGGATTGATAGTCATATACATATTGATCAATATACGGATGAAGAGAAGCGTAGATTACTTAATGATGTGGAAAATAGTAATGAGATAAAAGGACTTATTGCAGTATCTATGAATGAGCGATCATGTAAAGAAACTTTATCTTTAGCAAAGAAATATCCCTTTATACACCCAGCAATAGGATTTCACCCGGAGCAAGAGATGCGTGAAGAGGAGTGTGAGCGGATTTATCAGCTTATTAAACAATACGCTGGAGAAATTGTCGCGATTGGTGAAGTAGGCTTGCCATATTATTTAAGAACAGAAGATGAAAGTGTTTCTCTAGATCCATACGTAACAGTATTGAAAAGGTTTATAGAACTATCTAGTGAATATGATTTGCCAATTGTATTACATGCAGTTTATGAAGATGCTGATATTGTATGTGATTTACTGGAAGAATATAAAATTTCGCGTGCACACTTCCATTGGTTTAAAGGAAGTGAAGAGACAATGAAACGGATGGTGAGGAATGGTTATTATATTTCTATCACACCTGATGTTTTACATAAGGAGAAAATTAGAAAAATCGTTTCATTTTATCCACTCGAATATATGATGGTAGAAACGGATGGACCGTGGGAATTTCAAGAGAGTGTTATGACACACCCAAGAATGATTCGAGAAATATTAAATGAAATTAGTAACATAAAAAACATATCTATTGATAAGGTTACAGAAACAATATATGAAAATACCATTCGGTTTTATTTGAAAGGATAGGGGAGTTACTCTTATTCTTTTTTATTATGGATATTTTTTCTGATATTTCCTATAATTTATGATGTATTTAATTTGATTAAGGAATTAGGGAATTTTTCATACGGAGAATTAGTAAACCCTGCCTATAATACGAAGGTTGCTTTAGAGACTACAATGTCCACGTATTTCTCAAAAACATTTACGAAAATAATCAATGGATTGTTAATAACATGCCACGTTTTGATTTAGGTTAAAAAAACCACCAAGCATTTCGCTTGGTGGTTTTGTATTACGATTCTAATTTTTTTGCACGTCTTAATAATAGAAGAAAGACAATGACCAAGAATCCAAGTATAAGGAAGAATCCATATTGTTTTATGTAATCAAGTACATCATTTACACTTTTTGGTTTTTCAATATGAATGCCATCTTTATTTGTAGTAATATGAATATCTTTCATTTTTACTTCGTTTGTTTCTTTTTGTAAATCAATCCATTCTATGTTTGGGATGCTTTCTAGATCCTGTAATACTTCTTTTAATGGCTTCACACCTAAGTAAGGATGATAGAATGCACCGATAATGCCATCAGAAAGTTTTGCAACAGATACAGCACGTTCCTTCATTTGGGCAATAACTTGCGGTGTATCTTCCTCAATAAATCCAACTGTTTCCGGCATTAATTTCATTCCGTGTAGAAATGTTGGTGTACTTCTGTATGCTGGAGAGTGCATCGATTTCCAAGTTGTATCACTTAACTGCAGTTGTCCTACATAAGTCGAAAAGTACCTTGATAATATTTCATAACCTTTTTGGGACATCGTATAATGTGGTGCTTCAAATGCAACAGGGTATAGCTTGGCATCTACAAGTTCCTGAATACCTTTTTCGATATGATCTGTCGTATACTTTTCTTCAAACTCTTCTCCTTTTTTTACATATTGATTATATGCTTCTATATTAGGGAAGTCATTTTTGGTTTTTGGTTTTTCATGCTTTGGTTGGCGAATTGGTTGATCTGTTTTTACATCCCAAAACTCAAAACCTTCACCAGTTTCACTATCATAAAATTGGTGAGTGTAACCATGCATAATAATTGCTGCACCATCATCTTGCATAGAGCGTAAAAGTTGGACCAGCTTCGGATTGTCTTTTAAATGTATCGTTTTTCCCGTTCCTGGATCCGTGTATACTGGGATAACAGTCATCATATACGGGATTTTTTTCTCTTTGAGTAATTCAGCAATATCTTGTAATTGGTTTATATCTGCAGCTGGATGAACGTCTTCAAGACGTAAGTAGGCTAATGTTTTATTCGTTTCAGGTTTTTGCCCGAAATAAGAAAATAAAGTTTCACCAATATAATAAGATATCCAGTCAAAGAGGTTGGAAGTTGCAACATAATAAGAATTATTTTGCTGTACAATTAATGGATACGTATTGTTTCCTTTTAAAGCATGAGCAAGGATTGTTCCATTTGTATCAAGTTGTTTAATTAATCTCTCTTCTTCTAATGTATTCTTTAATTTACGTGTTGGATATGTAATTTTGTCAGCTTTTACATCTTCATTTTTAGATGTGATAAATGAAAACCGATTGGATAACTGTTCTATATTTTGTCCAATAACTAGTAGTGGGCCTTGGAACGTTTCTAGAAATTCTTTTGCTTCATTAGAAAGTTCTTCTTGTTTTTCACCCATATAAATAACATGTGTGTACGAAGAGATATCAGTGATTTCAGCTAACTGTTGTATACTTTTAATTGTTATATTATTAGTGAAATGTCCTACTTCTGTATCAAGAATTTGGATATCACTTGTGATTTGGTCATCATTCGAACTATATAAAATAAGGGTTTTCGATTTTTCGACCGTTTGTGCGGAAATAGGGACAGGAATGAGTAGTAGTAAGCTGAATAAGAGTAATAGCGATTTTTTCATATTATTAATCTCCTAGTCTATATTTAGGTTTCAATTTACAATTATATACAAAAAATAGGTTATAGTCTATTTGATATACATTTTGCACGTATTTACCAAATGTATATTCGCAAAATAGGTCTAAAGCATGATGATAATATGTATAGTTATTTGCTATGATGAAAGAGTAAGAGAATGATAGAATATAGGTAATTGTAAAGGGAAGGCTGAAAGGGGACAAATTTCAGCTAAGAAAGAGGTAGAGGTAGTGAAGAAATTCTTTGTAGGATTTTTAGTTGTTCTTGGAGTGTATTTATATTTCCAAGGAAAGTCTGAAGGAATGGATAAGCTAGTGAAAGAGACAAGCTATGTGGATTCAGAAGAAGCAAAACAGATGAAACAAATCATTATAGAGGAAGCAAAGAAAGTAAATCTTCCAGAATGGATACCTCTTACAATTGCCGAACATGAAAGTAGATTAAATCCAAGAAGTGTTGGAGATAATGGAACTTCATTCGGATTGTTTCAATTGCACCGCGGTGGTGGGCTTGCACCAGATCATTTAACTGATGAAGAGTTGAAAAACCCACGTACAAACGCGCAAATTGCAATGCCGCATTTAGTGAAAGGGTATAAGCGCGGGGTACAAAAAGGTTTGACTGATTTTGCATTACTGAAGTATATAGCGAATACATCTGGATGGCCAGGGAATTTAGGGCCAGAGTGGACGGATAATAACATGAAGTATAACATCGGATTAGAAGATGTGTACTATCGAAATAAAGGCGTAATAAAAGAGTAGGTTTTTGATACCTACTCTATTTTTTATGGATAATCGTGTCGTTTTATCTTGTGAAATACTCGGCTAGTTGTATTTTTACGTCTTCTATTTTTGTGGAAACTTGTGGTATTTTATATCCTACATATAACGGTGAAACGACAAACCTAGGAACAACTTTACAAATGATCTTTCCGCTTACGTGATAGAAAAATAAGTTATAACTACTACATCCTTTATGAAAATCTGTCAGTATGTAACGTACAGTTTGCTGAATATAATTTGCCAGTTCATCTATGCATTCAACATCTTTAATGATGATATTAAATTCTGTAAAACCGATAATAGGACGATCTGAAATATTGAGTTCAATGCGTTCGTTTTTTTGTACTATTATACCTTGGAAATTTTCTTCTTCAATATTTTCAAGATAATCAACATGTTTCATACCGATAATTTGCATGTGTGCATGATGCAGACTTCCACCTGAAAATGGACCGTGATTTTTGTATAGGATCACGGATGCAAACTCTTTATTGTCTTGTAAGTTCAGCCAATGTTGAATAGAAAAACGTGTTAGTTTTCTCATGTGTTCTTCTGTATATGTCGCGATATGATCTTCACAATTATCTGTTTCAATTAACACTGTTTGAAATGTATCTTTTAATGTAGGGAATTTATTTTTTAACCAAATAATAGAACCGTCAGTTGCTAAAATATCCGTTAAATTTTCCCTGTCGCAAAAAGGACATGCAGTGCTTCTATTCCGAATGCTTTCTGGTTTTTGTTTCCCGATATCATTTAAAAAATATAGTTGTTGTGTATCCATTTGTATATATACCCCTTTAAAATATGTGTAAAAATCCCGCTTAATACATTCGTGGAAAAGACAAGAAAATCCTTTAATGATAAAAGGGAAAAAATAAAAGACAAGATATCCTCATTACGATAGGCTACCTTGTCTTTTATTTTTTCTTTAACAGTGTGTATGGATAATATAGAGTATTTTCATTATATTTCTTTTTTCTATTTTTTATTGTATATAAGGTAATTGCTGTGCTTGCAATTATAATAATGGCTTTCTTCATATTCATATACCCCTTTTTATTGTTGGTTTAATTCTTGGCTAACTGCTTTTGCATCGACTAAAGCGTGTAAAATCATTTTCACCATGTTCATCATATGTCCTCACTCCTTTTTATAGTTCATTTAATTCTTTTACAACTGCTTGTCCGTTCACTAATACCTCAAAGATTGCTTTTACGATTTCTTTCATCATGATTGTTTCCTCCTTTTGTTTGTCTTTCTCTCTTGTTTACATCTTTATTGTATAGGGAGGCAACTTTTTGTACTATCGCTTTCCATTACGTGAACATAACAGTTTTGTAAGATTTGATGTCACTTATTGAAATGTTTAGTCTATCTTCATTATTTTCAGAAAAATGACTATTCAAACATAAAATGGGGAAGTATAATAAAGAAGTAAGTATTAAATTCCGTACGAAAGGGGTGAATGAGATGAAACGTTCTTTAGCTGCACGTGCCAAATTTCTAGATTTTATCTATTTTTGTCGTGCAATTTTTCATGATGTGGTTGTTAACGGGATACGTCTGTCCTTTTTTAACAATTGCATAGTGGCTATTGAACGATAGAAATCTCTTCATCCATTTTTGATAAACGTGTGAAAAGGGAGCTATTTAGCTTCCTTTTTCTATGCCGAAAACCATGGGGAATGTTTCTTTTCCATGGTTTTTTATATTGAAAGGAGTACGGAAAATGACAATTTGTAGTGTAAATAATGTAACGAAATCTTTTGGTGGAAACATCATATTTGAGAATATATCACTTGAAGTAAAGAATGGGGAACGTGTAGGGTTAGTTGGCCGTAACGGTAGTGGAAAGACAACAATCTTCGGGCTTCTAACAGGAATGGAAAGTTTGGATGCAGGGGCTATTCATATGAAGAAAGATACACGTATTGGTCATGTCGCACAAATTCCAAAGTTTGATGAGGAAATGACTGTGTATGATGTATTGAGCTCTGCTTTTAAAGTAGAAAAAGAATTAGAAAAAGAGATGCATGCTTTAGAAAAAAATATGGCGGAGGAGCAGGAACCATCTACTTTACAACAATTGATGGAGAGATATGGAGTAATTCAAGAAAAATTTGCATTTCTCGGTGGTTATGAAATAGATGCAAATATTATGAAGGTAGCAAATGGTCTACAAGTGACGGAACTATTCTCTCGATTATTTTTGGAATTAAGTGGTGGGGAACAAACGAAAGTAAGTCTTGCGTATATGCTGCTGCAGAAGCCAGATTTACTTTTATTAGATGAACCGACAAATCATTTAGATTTATTTGCTGTAGAGTGGTTAGAACAATTTCTAAAAGAATACACGGGAACAGTTATGGTTATTTCACATGATCGCTATTTTCTGGATGAAGTCGTAACGAAGGTTTTTGATTTAGAAGATGGAGAGATTCATGTGTATCATACAAACTATTCTCGGTTTGTTGAAGAGAAGGAAGAAAGGTTGCTTCAGGAGTTTCAAGCTTACCAAGAACAGCAAAAGAAAATAAAGAAAATGAAAGAAGCAATTAAGCGTCTACGTGAATGGGCAAATCAAGCGAATCCTCCGAATGAAGGATTGCATAAAAGAGCGAGAAATATGGAACGTGTATTAGAACGTATGGAGAAATTAAAAAAACCTATTTTAGAAAGAAAACAGATGGGACTCCAGTTTGAGGGACAAGAGAGAAGCGGGAAAGATGTTGTTGTAATGAAAGAAGTGAGTAAAGGTTTTGCGGACCAACCTTTATTTGACCAAGCGAATTTACATGTTCGTTTTCAAGAGCGTGCGGCTATCGTTGGACGTAATGGTACAGGAAAGACAACGTTATTAAAATTACTATTAGATGAAATAGAACCAGATGCTGGTGAGATTCGAATTGGTAGTAGTGTCAAAATCGGCTATTTATCACAGCATGCGTATGGAAGTATGAAGAGTAATGTATTGGAAGCATTCAGAGAGTATGTAGCCGTAACAGAAGGAGAAGCGAGACATATATTAGCTAAGTTTTTATTTTATGGCCCAGCAGTGTTTAAGAAGGTAACGCAACTGAGCGGTGGGGAAAAAATGAGGTTAAGACTTGCGCAACTTATGTATCAAGATATCAATTTTTTAATTTTAGATGAACCGACAAATCATCTTGACATTGAATCAAGAGAAGTTTTAGAAGAAGCTCTTGAACAATATAATGGGACGATTTTAGCTGTTTCACATGATCGTTATTTTTTAAATAAGTTATTTGAAAAGACGTATTGGATTGATGAACATAAATTATTTGAGTTTGCAGGGAATTATGCATGGGCTCGTCAAAAGTGGGAAGAGAAGGTTGAGAAGCGAGTAATAAAACAGAAATGCCACAGGCAAAAAAATATTGAAACAGTACCTGTAAAAAAGAAAGAAGCTAGGAATGTTGAAGGAATTGAAACAGAGTTAATGCATGTTGAAGAGGATATATATGTGCTTGAATGTAAAATGGAACATGTAGTTGATGTTGAAATGCTTGAACAATTGTATGAAGAAAAAATGAAAAAAGAGTTGTTACGAGCAGAGTTATATAATGATTTAGAGAATATTGTGGAATAAAGAGTGGAAAGTTCATTCTTTTTAATCTTGCTGAAAAAATTAACTTTCTGTTTTTACCGATATGTACTTTAAGAAATGTATCAAAATTGTGTTTCACGTGAAACACAATTTTGGTAAGTTGCTGTTTCATAATTTACACAGTCTGTGAAACATGCGGAATGTTGAAGGAAAACGTAAATATTAGTAGGATTTTTTGATAGAGGAATTATAAAAGTGTTAGCGAATTATTTCTCAAGACATAAGGATAAAAATAAAAAGAAAGCAGAGTTACAGCTTTACGCGCTGAACGTTGCTTTCTTTTTGTTTGGTATCTTCTTTTGTTGAAATTATAATAGCGATCCCGAGCATAATAAAAAAAGCTAAAAAGAGGACGAACTTTGGGAAGAACGGGAATAGTAAGAGCGCCCCGACTATCATAATTGTTAATAGTACATAGTGCAGGACGTATTGGAATAGGTTGTCCATATTTTCGCCCCCTTTTTGGTAATTGGTTAATAGTAGTCTATGTTTCATACTTAATAAATAGAAGTAGATTTTTAAGTTTTTTAATACGAAATATAGGAGAAAGATTGACATGTTTGAAGGAAAGGAATAATCTTGAAATTAATTCATACTATTTTTATAGGTAAAATAAAGATAGTTACAGGAAGGAGTCCATGTTGTTACATAGTTAAAAATATGAAAGAAAAGGTGAAAATGATGCGGAGGACTTTTAAAGGAGCACTTGCTACATTTCTTAGTTTGTCAGTATTATTAGCCGGATGTGGTCAAGAGGAAGCAAGTACAAATGAAGCTGGGAACGTACCAAAAGTAAAAGATGAATTTATTAAGGCAAGCGACAAATCAAAAAGTCCTACAAAAGTAAGTGAAAGAAAAGATACTTTTGTAGTTGGAATGCCGAGTCCTGGAGGGATATTCCTTCCGCACTTTATGGAGAATGGATGGGATGGTAATATAACGCAAGCTATATTTGCGCCTCTTGTTGGACTGGATAAGGAAGGGAAACCAATTCCCATTTTGGCGAAGAAGTGGGATATTTCGGAGGATCAGCTTACATATACGTTTCATTTGAAGGATGATTTGAAGTTTAGTGATGGATCTCCACTAACTGCAGACGACGTAGCTTTTACATTAACTTTACTACATGATCCAACGTATAGCGGTGCAACTGATATAAGCCAAACAGCAATAAAAGGTGGGCAAGCATATAAAGAGGGAAAGGCAACATCTATTGAGGGAATCCAAGTCATTGATCCGAAAACCATTACGATTAGTACTGAAAAGGTAAATGCCCAAACTTTATCATTAATCGGTGGAGAAGTAATTTCAAAAGCATATTACGGCAAAGAGTATAAGCAAGGGCATTTAGAGTACTTAAAAGATTTATACGGAAAGCCAATGGGGTCTGGAGCTTATAAGTTGGATAAATACATTCCAGGGCAAGAAGTTCGATTTGTAGCTAATGAAAATTATTTTGAAGGAAAACCGAAGATTGAGCACTTTATTTATAAGATTTCAAAAGGTGATACGAAATTGCAGCAATTTCAAGCGGGAGAAGTAGATTACGACGGATTTTCTACAAATGCAGAAACGATCGAACAATTAAAAGGTTTAGGGTTTGCTAATATTAATGTGTATACAGGAAGTTCTTACGGCTACATTAAAATGAATTATAAGAAACCATACTTTAAAGATAAGCGTGTCCGCCAAGCATTTATTTACGGATTAGAGCGTCAAAAGGTTATTGATACGTATTTCCAAGGGTATGCTTCACTCGTTAATGTACCGATTACGCCAGTTTCTTGGGCGTATACAGAAGAAGGTATTAACAAATATGAGTATAACTTAGAGAAAGCAAAGAAATTATTGGATGAGGCTGGATGGAAACCAGGTTCAGATGGAATCCGCGAAAAAAATGGCCAAAAATTGAAGGTAAGTTATTTTGCTTCTTCTGCAAGTAAAATAAATGATGTAATGATCCCGGTGATGAAAGAGGATTATAAAAAGCTTGGTGTAGAGTTTAACCCAGAATATATGGACTTTAATACGATGATTTCAAAAGTGATAAAAGGTGATTATGATTTAGCAATGGTATCTACGCCAATGATTGATGATCCGAGCGGAACGATTGAGGAGTTCGTTTCAACAAGTAAACGAAATTATGATGGATATCATAATCCGAAAGTAGATGAGCTAGCTAAGCAGGCATTAGAAACGTTAGATATTGAAAAAAGAAAAGAAATTTATAAAAAGTTGTATCAGGAGTTGAGTGAAGATCCGCCTGTTATCTTTTTAAATAATAGTAAAGTCGTTTCTGCACATCATGCACGAGTTCAAGGGTTACAAGAAGATAACTATAATGGTATTTTGTTAAGTTTACCTAAATTGAAGATAGAACAGTAATTTTAAAAAGATTCTTAAAAATATTTATATAGAAAGAATTGACAAAATATATTGGAAGATATAAGCTAATAACCATAAAGTCTACCGGAAAGGTCGGAATAGGATTGTTACCCCTCAAAAACATCTATTTTTTTACGATTAAAACCGACTTTTCCGATTGGCTATTAATGTTGCTGTAGGAGGCATACATAAGGTAAGAAGTTCAGAGGGTATAATCACAAAAAAGTTAGGGTGGGGACAATGAAGAAAAAGACAAAAAAATGGGCTGGTGTATTTTCGGTATTAATGAGTAGTTCGCTTGTATTGTCTGCTTGTGGGGGACAGGAAGATACAGCTTCTACAGAACCGGTTAAACAGCAAGATTTAAAAAATATAAAAATAGAAAAGATTGCTGCTACAGATAAAACGAAAGTGCCAGATAAAGCGAAGGATAGAAAAGATACGTTAGTAGTTGGGATTAATAAACCTGGTGGTGTCTTTTTACCATACTTCCAACAAAATGGTTGGGACGGAAACGTAACTTCAGTTATTTTTGCATCTCTTATATCAACCGATAAACAAGGGAAACCAATTCCAGAATTAGCTGAGAAGTGGGACGTTTCTTCTGATCAGTTAACATATACATTCCATTTACGTAAAGATTTGAAATTTAGCGATGGCTCGCCATTAACAGCGGATGATGTAGCGTTCACATTGACGCTTTTACACGATAAGGCATATGAAGGCGAAGTGGACATCTCTCAATATGCAGTTAAAGGTGGTAAAGAATATAAAGAAGGAAAAGCAACTTCAATTGAAGGTATTCAAGTTATCGATCCACAAACAATAAAAATTACGACTGAAAAGGTTAATTCACAAGCTATATTTGTTTTTGGTAACGCAGTACTATCAAAAGCTTATTACGGAAAAGATTACAAACAAAATACAAGTTTAGATTACTTAAAAGATTTATATGGCAAACCAATCGCTGCGGGTCCATATAAATTTGAAAAGTATATTCCAGGTCAAGAAGTTCGTTTTGTAGCAAATGAAAATTATTATGCGGGTAAACCAAAAATTCAAAACTTTATTTATAAAATTACTTCTGGCGATACGAAGCTTCAGTTATTTCAAACAGGTGAGGTTGACCATACTGGCTTAGGTACTGGTGACGAAGTTCTTGAACAGGCTAAGGCTTTAGAATTCGCAAACATCCAAATCGAAACAGCACCATCATTTAGTTATATTTATATGAATCATAATAAGCCATATTTAAAGGATAAAAAGGTTCGCCAAGCGCTTATCTACGGATTAGATCGTAAAAAATATGTTGATACAGCATACAAAGGATACGGTACGGTAGCGAATGTACCAATTCATCCGACTTCTTGGGCTTACACAGAAGAAGGCGTTAATAAATATGAGTATGACAAAGAAAAAGCGAAAAAGTTACTAGATGAAGCAGGATGGAAAGTTGGTTCGGATGGAATCCGAGAAAAAGATGGTCAAAAATTAAAACTTTCGTATTTCGGTCCAAGTTCGGCTAAAGATAGTGATTTATTAATTCCAATTGCGAAAGAAAATTATAAAGAGATAGGTGTAGAATTTAACCCTGAATTCATGGACTTTAATACAATGCTTTCAAAAGTTAATAAAGGTGATTATGACTTAGCTTCTGTTTCAACACCGATTACAAGTGATCCAAGTGAAACAGCAGGTGAATATTTATCTAGTGCGAATGAGAAGAGTCTTGGTTATAAAAATGCAAAAGTAGATGAGTTAATTCAAAAAGGTATAGAAACGGTAGATATTGAAAAACGTAAACCAATCTATAAAGAACTTTATAAAGAATTAAGTGATGATCCACCAGTAATTCTCTTAAACTATCGCAGAACAATTACTGGTTATAACGGGAATATAAAAGGAATTGACCCTGAAAAGTACAATAGCATTAGCGCAAATTTACCAGTATTATCACTTGAAAAATAACGATAAGAATGTATAAGTAGAAGGCATTTTTTCATTCGGCTAGTAATGTGCCGTTTTGAAAAAATGTTCTTCTATTTTAAGCATAAGATTGGGGAGAAAAAGGTGAAAACATATATCGTTCGTAGGTTGTTGCAAATGATTCCTACACTGTTTGGTACATCCATTGTTATTTTTTTCTTGTTCGCGCTTCTTCCAGGGGATTATATTGATTCGAATCCAAAGATTACACCGGAACGGGCAGCTGAACTTAGGGAATTGTATGGGTTGAATAAACCAATTGTTGAGCGTTATTTCCATTGGTTAGGTAATGCATTACAAGGAGATTTTGGTTTCTCACTTCAATATCAGGAACCTGTAACGGCATTATTAAATAAATTTATTTGGAATTCCTTTAGTGTAGCGGTTATTGCATTATTTTTTATTTGGCTAATTGCACTTATCATCGGTGTATTCTCAGCGACAAAGCAACACTCTTTATTCGATAAGCTTGTAACAATTGGTGTCTTTGCAGCAATGTCATTCCCATCGTTCTTTATAGGATTATTTTTAATTAAAGTGTTCGCGGTTGACTTTAAGTTATTACCGATAGGCGGAATGATTGATGTTGGCAGTAACTCCACTGGATTTGCTTATGTGATAGAAGTTGCAAAACATATGGTTTTACCAGTATTTATTTTGACCCTTCTTGGAGTGGGGTCATTAACTCGTTATTTCAGAACAAGCATGCTAGAGGTTGTAAGGCAAGATTACATACGAACAGCACGAGCGAAAGGGTTAAAAGAAAAAACGGTTATTTATAAGCATGCATTAAAAAATGCAATTTTACCGGCTATTACATTGCTTGCATTTGAGTTGCCTGGATTGTTTTCTGGAGCGATTATTATTGAACAAATTTTTAACTGGCCAGGTATTGGTAATATTCAATTAGAAGCACTTAATTTCCGGGATTATACAGTATTAATGGCATTTACGATGTTCCTTTCAGTTTTAACAATTGTTTCAAACTTTTTCGCAGACATTGTATATGCAGTTGTTGATCCGCGTATTCGGTTAAAGTAAGGGGGGAATGAGATGGAAACTGTTACAGAGATTACAGAGAAAAAAGAAAAAAAGAGAAGGAAAAATGAATCATCACCTTGGCGACAAGCCTTTAAGAAAATAAAGAAAAATAAGATGGCACTAGTAGGATTGTATGCACTAATTTTTATGTTTTTATTTTGTTTTATTGGGCCGTTCTTTTCGCCATATGCATCAGGGAAAATACAAGTTGCGTTAATTAACAAACCACCTAGTTTTTCTCATTGGCTTGGTACAGATCAGTTAGGGAGAGATATTTTAACAAGGCTCATGCAAGCAGGGCGAATTTCATTAACGATTGGTTTAGCTTCAATGGTTTTATCAGTAATACTAGGAGCTGTATTAGGAGCTATTGCAGGGTTTTATCGGGGTATCGTTGATAATATTATTATGCGCCTTGCAGATATTTTAATGTCGATGCCAGGATTACCGTTACTTATTATAATGGGGGCTATTTTATCAGAATGGAAAGTACCATCTGATTATCGTCTTTATGTCATTATGATTATTTTAAGTTTAGTAGGTTGGCCAGGACTTGCACGTCTTGTAAGAGGGCAAATTTTATCACTCAGGGAGCAAGCATTTATGCAAGCTGCTGATGTGCTAGGGATAAAAGATTACCGGAAAATTATATATCATTTAATCCCTAATGTTTTACCGATATTAATTGTTGTATCCACATTAGGTGTGGCAGGTTCTATTTTAGGTGAGTCAGCATTAAGTTATTTAGGTCTTGGCGTTGTCCCGCCTACACCGTCATGGGGGAACATGATTAGTGCAGCCAACTCATTAATCGACTTCCAAAAGCGTCCATGGTTATGGATTCCACCCGGTTTTGCAATCTTTATAACAGTTGTATCCATTAATTTACTTGGTGATGCACTTCGTGATGCGTTAGATCCAAAGATGAGACGGTAGGTGAGAAAATATGAGTAAAGCGGTAGTCGAGCTAAGAGATTTACAAACACACTTCCAGACGGAGGAAGGTACAGTAAAGGCTGTGAATCATGTTAGCTTTACAGTCAGGGAAGGTGAAACAGTTTGTGTTGTAGGTGAATCAGGATGCGGGAAGAGTGTAACGGCTTTATCTATTATGGGGCTTATTGCTGAATCAGGCAGTGTAGTAGGTGGCGATATTTTATATGAAGGAAAAAGCCTTTTAGGTATGAAGGAGAAAGAACTTCGTGGTTTAAGAGGTAACGACATCGCGATGATTTTCCAAGAACCGATGACATCGCTGAATCCTGTTTTCACTGTAGGGGAGCAGATTGTAGAAACGTTAAGAGAGCATGAACTGCTTAGTAAAAATGAAGCATATAAGAAAGCAATTGAATTAATTCGTAAAGTTGGTATAGCCCGTGCAGATGAAATCGTTCATTCGTATCCGCATGAACTAAGTGGTGGTATGTTACAACGTATTATGATTGCTATTGCACTTAGTTGTAATCCGAAGTTATTAATTGCAGATGAACCGACGACAGCTCTTGATGTTACGATTCAAGCTCAAATATTAGACTTACTAAGACAAGTGAAAGAGGAATTTAAAACATCTATTTTACTAATTACACATGATTTAGGTGTTGTAGCCGAAATGGCGGATTACGTTGTCGTTATGTATGGCGGAAAAGTGATTGAAGAAGCTCCAGTACTTGAGATATTCCAAAACCCGAAACATCCATATACGAAAGGGTTATTAAAATCCAAACCAGTAATGGGAAAACGAATAGATAAACTTTATTCTATTCCAGGGCAAGTTCCTAATTTAGTTGGCTTAGATGAATTTTGCTACTTTAGCGGCCGTTGTGAGCATTGTATGGAAATATGTAAAGAAGAGGTGCCAAATTTGAATGTTCATGATGAAAATCATAAAGTAGCTTGCTGGTTATATGAGGAGCGTGCGGAACAATGAGTGAACCATTATTAGAAGTGAAAAATTTAAAGACGTATTTTCCGATTAAAGGCGGCATATTTAGTAGAACGATTGGACATGTAAAAGCGGTTGATGGAGTAAGTTTTACTATTAATAAAGGTGAAGTGTTTGGCCTCGTTGGAGAATCAGGGAGCGGAAAAACCACGATAGGAAAAACGATTTTACGTCTCGTCCAAAAAACGGAGGGGGAAGTAAAATTTAAAGGGCAAGATGTTTACTCTTTATCAAAGGAGGAATTGCGAAAACATCGCCCTAATATGCAACTTGTCTTTCAAGACCCATTTAGCTCGTTAAATCCAAGAATGAGAATTGGGGAAGCGCTTGGTGAGCCGATGTTAGCTCACGGATTAGCGACGAAAGAAAATGTTCGTGAAAAAGTGACAGAAGTATTAGAGTTATGTGGCTTAGCCCCATATCATATTGACCGGTACCCTCATGAGTTTTCTGGTGGACAACGCCAACGTATCGTTATCGCAAGAGCTATGGTATTAAATCCAGAATTTATTGTAGCTGACGAACCTGTGGCAGCACTAGATGTATCTATTCAAGCACAAATCATTAATTTATTTAGCGAGTTACAGGAGAAAAAGGGACTATCTTATTTATTCATTTCACATGATTTAAGCGTAGTAGAGCATTTATGTACGAAGATTGGAATTATGTATCTAGGAACAATTGTGGAAACAGCGCCACGTGATGAGTTATTTGCAAATCCACTTCATCCGTATACAAAAGCATTGTTATCCGCTGTGCCAATACCAGATCCAACAGTGAAGCGAGAGCGAATTATACTAGATGGTGATATTCCAAGCCCAGCGAATCCACCTTCAGGTTGTCGCTTTCATACACGTTGTCCATTTGCAACAGATATTTGTAAACAAACGGTACCGGAATTCCGTAATGTTGGTGAAGAGCACTTTGTTGCTTGTCACCATGTATAAAAGAGAAGGACTCTTTCAGAAGTTGAAAGAGTCCTTTTTTTATTTACTAGATGAAGTTTGTTTCAATACAAATTGCTCGATTGCATGAGCAACACCATGTTCGTTGTTTGTTAATGTTACAACATCACATAGTTTTTTTACATCTTCTTCAGCATTTCCCATCGCAACTGATAAGCCAGCTACTTGTAACATTGGCACATCATTAAAGTTGTCCCCGATTGCAATAGTATCTTCAATTGGTATATTGAAATAAGTGGCCATTTCTTGTAGACCATTCCCTTTATGACCATGCTTATCCATAATTTCTACATTAGTAGGAGCGGATGCTGTAACTGAAATATTAGTGTCTTCTTGTAACATGCTTAATAGCTGTGCACGATGCTCTGTATTAAATGTCAAAATGAAGAATTTAGATATTTCTAATTCTGGATTACTTACAACATCTTCAATTTTTTGGAAATCAGTAATTAAGTTTGATTTCTTTTGTTTTTCTGTAATTCTTTCAAGCTCCTCAAGTGTAACATCTAGTGCATGCTTATTTTCTTCGAACGCTTGTATGACTTGATCTTGCCATGTATATGGAGAATAAACTCCTTTATTCGTATATAGCTTATAAGGAAAACCTTCAGACTCTAGTAATTTTGCAAGCTTGTATACTTTATCACTTTGTAAACAACGCGAATTAATTACTTTTCCATCTGCATAAACAATTGCCCCATTGCTCGCTCCAACTGGAAGAGATAGTTTATATTCTTCCAATAATTTCAAAGCATCCTCTTTTGCACGGCCAGAACAAATCATTACAATATGCCCAGCTTCTTTTGCATTTTGGATTGCTTGTAAGTTTTCTTTGGAGATTTCAAGATTAGATGACAGTAGTGTACCATCCATATCTAATGCGATTAATTTCAAAATGACCACCTCTTTGTTTTTATTATACATAGTTATATAGAGGAAACATATAAACTTATCTTGGAAAGATGGTATTTTATTCCGCATGGACTATTAGTAAAAGTTGAATAGGCATTCCGCTATTTATTAGAGTTTTGCCTCATTTTGTAACAAAAGAAGGAGGGAAAGTGGTTATATTTCGTTTTATGACTGTAATATTACATGAATGTTACAAACGTGAATCTAGTAGAAAGTGCATTGAATCAAGGTTTTAAAAGTTATCTATGAAAAAACGTAAAAAAAATGTAATAAAAATTACGTAATTATATTGCAACGTAATAATAGTTATGTTACATTAATGTTACAAACGTTACGTTAATAAATTCAATGTAACAGAAACATAAAAACTGTGAAATAAACATTTCTTAGAAATTACATATAGATAACCTATTAAAGAGGAGGACAAATGATATGAAAGAGCAAGTATTACAAGTAACAAAAGGTGACTTCGTAGGATCAGCAAGTGGAGCAGTAGTATTAACAGCATTAATCGTATTTCTATCAAGCGTATTAGTATAATAGAAGTTTTGTAACAAAGAAAAACGAAGGGAGAATGAAAAATATGAAAGAGCAAGTATTACAAGTAACAAAAGGTGACTTCGTAGGATCAGCAAGTGGAGCAGTAGTATTAACAGCATTAATCGTATTCTTATCAAGCGTATTAGTATAATAGAAATTTTGTAATAAAAGATAAACGAAGGGAGAATGAGGAATATGAACAATGAACAATTGTTACAAGTAACGAAAACAGATTTGTTAGGATCATTAGGTGGAGCAGTAATATTAACATCATTTATTCTATTCCTTGCAAATATATTAGTATGATATATATATACAATCATTCAAAAAAATAAAGACTCTAACGTATTAGTAAGTAATTAATATGTTGGGGTCTTTTTTATTTTCCTCTCGTGTATTCCCTCAAATAGTGATGATATCTCCGTATTCAAAAGAGAAAAAAGTCGAATTTTATATGTAAGAAAAAAAGAGGAATTTGACAGAAAAGATAGAAAATTTTAAAGGTCAGAATTTGTTAGCTTGCTAACTAATTTCTATCCATCTATATTGGAAGCGTTTTCGGTTGGGTTTAAGTATGAACCATTTAATCTATTTACAGGGGGATGAGGATTTTATGAAACAAAAATCTATGGATACGCTAGCTGCACAAATGGAGGATTTTTTTCCGGTACGTGATGTAGATCATTTGGAATTTTACGTAGGAAATGCAAAGCAATCAAGTTATTACCTTGCGAGAGCATTTGGATTCAAAATTGTAGCTTACTCTGGATTAGAAACTGGAAATCGTGAAAAGGTATCGTATGTTCTTGTGCAAAAAAATATGCGTTTTGTTGTGTCTGGGGCTTTAGGTAGCGATAATCGCATCGCAGAATTTGTAAAGACTCATGGTGATGGAGTAAAAGATGTGGCTTTACTTGTTGATGACGTTGATAAAGCATATTCAGAAGCAGTGAAACGTGGTGCTGTCGCAATTGCGCCTCCTGAGGAGTTAACTGATGAGAACGGTACATTGAAAAAAGCAGTGATTGGTACGTATGGTGATACAATTCACACGCTTGTAGAGCGTAAAAATTATAAAGGAACATTTATGCCAGGATTCCAGAAGGTGGAGTTTAATATTCCATTTGAAGAGTCTGGTTTAATTGCTGTGGATCATGTAGTTGGTAATGTTGAAAAAATGGAAGAATGGGTTAGTTACTATGAGAATGTCATGGGTTTTAAACAAATGATCCATTTTGATGATGATGATATTAGTACAGAGTATTCAGCGTTAATGTCAAAAGTTATGACAAATGGAAGTCGTATTAAATTCCCTATCAACGAACCAGCAGATGGAAAGAGAAAATCACAAATTCAAGAATATCTAGAATTCTATAATGGAGCAGGCGTACAACATCTTGCCTTATTAACAAATGACATTGTTAAAACAGTTGAAGCACTTCGTGCAAATGGTGTGGAGTTTTTAGATACACCTGATACTTATTACGATGAATTAACTGCGCGAGTTGGAACAATTGATGAGGAAATTGATAAATTAAAAGAATTAAAGATTTTAGTAGATCGTGATGATGAAGGTTACTTACTGCAAATTTTTACGAAACCAATTGTAGATCGTCCAACTTTATTTATTGAAATCATCCAACGTAAAGGTTCTCGTGGATTTGGCGAAGGAAACTTTAAAGCATTATTCGAATCGATTGAAAGAGAACAAGAGCGTCGCGGAAACTTATAAGATTTGTATCCACCAGCATAAATCTTTTTGCTGGTGGAAATTTCATTTTTATAAGGAGGAATCATGATGAAATTTGTTACATTTCGTCTTCCTTCAAACGAAATACGAGCTGGGTGGCTTGAAGACGACAAAATAATCGATATGAATCTTGCTAGTGAAGGGAAACTTCCTTCCTCTATGTTAACTTTTTTAGAGAAAGCAGATGAGTATGTAGAAGTAGTGCGGAATATTCAAAATCCAAATAAAGGTATATATACTTTGGAAGAAGTGCAATTGACAGCTGCTCTTCCTAATCCGAGTAGTATTCGAGATTTTTATGCATTTGAACAGCATGTAAAAACAGCCCGAGGACGAAGAGGACTAGGTGTTGTACCTGAATGGTACGATATCCCAGTTTTTTATTTTACTAACCATCGTGCTGTTATTGGACCTGATGATTTTGTTATTGGTCCGAGGAAATCCCAAAAGCTTGATTACGAGTTAGAGATTGCTTGTGTAATTGGAAAAGAAGGACGAAATATTTCTCGTGAAGAAGCGGAGGAATATATTTTTGGCTATTGTATTATGAATGATTGGAGTGCAAGAGATCTACAAGCGACAGAAATGAAAGTCGGGCTTGGACCTGCGAAAGGAAAGGATTTTGCAACTTCATTAGGAGCGTATCTTGTTACGAAAGAAGAACTAAATGTTTATCGTAATGAGGATCGCTATGATTTAGAAATGACTGCTCATGTAAATGGACGACTGTTATCAAAAGGGAATTTCAAAGATATTTATTATACATTCGCTGAAATGATTGTACGCGCTTCAGAAGATGTCACATTATATCCGGGAGATGTGATTGGTTCTGGGACAGTGGGAACGGGTTGCATTTTGGAACTCGGTACAGAAGAGTGGCTACAAGATGGAGATGTTGTAGAGCTTGCAATTACTGGTTTAGGTACATTACGGAATACGGTCAAAAAAGAAAGGAAAGCAGGTGATGGGCATGTTTTATCGTCACATGGGGGAGCTACCTCATAAACGACATGTACAATTTCGTAAAAAGGATGGATCACTTTATCGTGAACAGGTAATGGGAACGAAAGGTTTTTCTGGTACGCAGTCTATTTTGTACCATCATTATATGCCGACGGAAGTAGGGCATGCAGCGTTATCGCATTCTTGTCAGTTGCAGTATGAAGAAGATGTAGCTCTGTCGCATCGCCACTTCCGCACGAAAGAGAATAAAAAAAGTGGTGATGCGATTAGTGGAAGAAACTTTATACTCGGGAATGAGGATTTATTAATTGGAGTAGTAAGTCCAACGGAAAAAATGGATTATTTCTATCGTAATGGTGATGGAGATGAAATGTTATTTGTTCATTATGGAACAGGAAAAATTGAAACGATGTTTGGAACGGTTCATTATCGAAAAGGTGATTACGTAACGATTCCAATTGGAACGATTTATCGTGTTATTCCAGATGAGGGAGAAACTAAGTTTCTTGTTGTAGAGGCGAATAGCCAAATTACAACACCACGTCGCTATCGCAATGAATACGGGCAATTGCTAGAACATAGCCCATTTTGTGAGAGGGATATTCGTGGTCCAGAAAAATTAGAGACATATGATGAAAAAGGTGAGTTTGTCGTAATGACAAAGTCGAGGGGATATATGCATAAGCATGTTTTAGGACACCATCCGTTAGATGTCGTTGGATGGGATGGTTATTTATATCCGTGGGTCTTTAATGTGGAGGATTTTGAACCAATTACAGGTCGTATTCATCAACCACCACCAGTACATCAAACATTTGAAGGGCATAATTTCGTTATTTGCTCTTTCGTACCACGTTTGTACGATTATCATCCAGAATCAATCCCGGCACCGTATTATCATAGCAATGTAAATAGTGATGAAGTTCTTTACTATGTGGAAGGAAACTTTATGAGCCGAAAGGGCGTGGAAGAAGGTTCCATTACACTTCATCCGAGCGGCATTCCTCATGGGCCACATCCTGGGAAAACTGAGGCAAGTATCGGAAAGAAAGAAACACTTGAATTAGCTGTTATGATAGATACATTCCGTCCGCTCCGTATTGTAAAACAAGCACATAGTGCAGAAGACGAAAAGTATATGTATAGCTGGATTGAAGAGGATTCATATACTGCGAAATAAGTAAAAAGAGGCATGCACTATAAATGTGCATGCCTTTTTTATGGAATCGACATGTATAATAATACCAAAAAAAGTGGTAGAAAGATATATAGAAAGAACGATAAGGCTATTGTATATTCCGAAAGGTTTCTACTTATTTCGACAAAAGTATGGTTATTAGTATAGGTGAAAAGATAGTTTAAATAATAGTAAAAATGAAGAGGGCGCAATGAATATATAAGAGGGGAATCCATTCTAATTCTATGGAAGTGGATTTATCTCGTTATTTGTAAGGAAGCTTGTAAAAGCCTGATTGGTAAAGGGGGATGAAAGTTTCAATTTGTTTATTCAGAAAATTTACATTCTTCTGAATTTGTTGTAAGATAATTGTTGGTTAACTAAAGGGGTGGGAATATGAAAAGTACGTGGCGTGAACTGAGGGAGATGGATCGTAACGTATGGATTCGATTTATCGGTGAGACGTTGAACGGAATTGCGATGATGATGTTAATGCCTTTTTTTGCATTATATTTAAAAGATAAGGTAGATTCATTATTACAGGTTGGCGTTATTATGGCGCTTTCTCCGATCGCTGCAAGTTTTGGGTCTCTTATAGGAGGAAGAATTGCTGATACATATGGACGAAAGCCAATTATGATATTTTCGATGGCGAGTAATGCAGTATTGATGCTCGGTTTCTTATTTATAGAAGGATTTATTCCATATGCAATTTTATCTATTTTTTTAGGATTGAGTAATTCGCTATTTCATCCAGCTGCATCAGCGATGGTCGCAGATGTAACAGCACCAGAAAAAAGAACAGAAGCATATGGTTTATTGCGAATGGGGCACAATATAGGTGCTGCAATTGGTCCGATAATGGGAGCGTCAGTAGTTGTGTTATCAAAGAATTTGGTGTTTATTATTGCTTCTTCTACAATGCTATTTTATGCATTGCTTGTATCAATTCTTATTCAAGAAACAATGCCGAAGGGGATAGATCAAGATGAGAATAAAGAAAAGGAATCTGGGGCAGTTTGGAAAATTGTAATAAGGGATAAAGCATTAATGATTTACTTATTGGCAGGCATCATTATTTCGATGGGGTTCTCTCAAACGGAAGGTATGCTGCCGCTCCATTTTGATAACGAAATGAAAGATATTTTTGGAGCTAACAATCCATATCCATATTTAATGGCGTTAAATGGATTATTAGTTGTGTTGTTCCAATTTCAAATTTCAAAGTGGGCTACCGATAAACCTGTCGGAAAGACGATGCTATATGGTGCAAGTTTGTTCGGAATTGGTTTGTTTTTTATAGGGTGGCTACCGAGATGGTTTGGAGAATTTAACGCAAATGCTACAATTATTTTAATTACGTTAATGCTCGTTTATGCCATATATACGTTAGGTGAAATGATTATGTCGCCTGTGCAGATGACATTTGTAGCGAATTTGGCCCCTGAGCATTTAAGAGGTACTTATATGGGGGCAGCGAGTTTGCAATGGATTACAGGAAGTGCATTCGGTCCACTTCTTGGAGGTTTTTTATTGGATCGCTTACTCGGTCATTTTTTATTTACAATTTTAGCTTTAGGATGTGTACTTGCAGGCATTATATATATTTCTTTAGATCGTCTTGTTGAACAAAGACAAAAAGACACACTGACCAAACAATCCTCTTGAATAAAATAGGTGACATACACAAAAAAAGGATTTCTACATATTTTAGGTACATAACTAGATTAGATTGCAATTTCATTTTGTATAGTTAGGAAGAAAATAAAATAGAAAAAGTGTAAAAAACCAATAAGTGGTGTCATTTAATTATTTGTGGAAGTTACATTTTATTTCAAATAGGAACTACCTATTTTTATAAAAAGTGCTAAAATAGAAAAATGAAAACAATTGGTTAGGGTGATTTCATTGACGAAAATTAAATTAGGTTTATTATATGGTGGAAAATCAGCTGAGCATCAAGTTTCGTTACAGACGGCTCTTGCTGCTATTAAAGCGTTAAATCAAGATAAATTCGAGATTCATCCAATTTATATTACAGAACAAGGTCAGTGGGTACGCGGTGAGCGTATTGAAGGAGAAGTAACAGATGTTGAAGCTTTAAAAATGAGCGGTGCAGAAAATGCAATTTCTCCATTATCATTAAGCACGGAAATTATTCCATCTGCAACTTCTGATGAAAATGCTATTGACGTTATTTTCCCATTATTACATGGGCCAAACGGTGAAGACGGAACGGTTCAAGGATTATTAGAATTAATGAACATTCCGTATGTAGGAAATGGTGTTCTAGCATCATCTGCTGGTATGGATAAGGTTGTTATGAAAAATATCTTTGCAGAAGCTGGTTTAAAACAAGCGAAATATGCATCTTTCATTCGTAGTACATGGGAAAAAAATCGCGAAGAAGCTTATGACAAAGTAGAAGAGAAGTTGGGGTATCCTTGCTTCGTAAAGCCAGCGAACCTTGGTTCAAGTGTTGGTATTAATAAGTGTAAAAATCGTGAAGAACTTGAGAGTGCATTCGAAGAGGCATTCCAATTCGATCGCAAAATTATTGTAGAAGAAAATATCGTAGGTCGTGAAGTAGAAGTTGGTGTACTAGGTAACGATGAGCCGAAATGTTCAGTTGTAGGTGAAATCGTACCGAAGAAGGACTTCTATGATTATAAGTCGAAGTACATCGATGGTGATACAGCGTTAATTATTCCTGCTGAAATGACAGAAGAAGAATCTAATGTAATTAAGCGAGATGCGATTGTTGCATTCCAGTCGTTAGATGGTGCAGGCTTAACACGAGCTGACTTCTTCTTAACGAAAGACGGAGAAGTATATATTAACGAAGTAAATACAATGCCAGGATTTACACCGTTTAGTATGTTCCCTCTATTATGGCAACATACTGGATTACCGTATCCGGAATTAATTGAAGAGCTAATTCGTTTAGCGATTGAACGTCACGAAGAAAAACAAAAAATTAAATATACAATCTAACAAAAAAGGAGGGAGCACTATTCGCAGGAATAGTGCTTCCTCTATGTAAGGAGTGTTTCTATATGATAAAGCGAACGTTAAAGCAAGTAGAGCAGATGGTAAATGGTACTTTAGCTAAGCAATATGAGGAAATTACCATTCAAGGAGTGTCTATTGATACGAGAAAAATCGAAAAAGGAAACTTATATGTTCCGATTCAAGGTGAGCGCTTCGATGGACATGCTTTTGTAGACAAAGCAGTTGAAAATGGAGCTGTAGCTACATTGTGGATGAAAGATGTAGCAAATCCACCTGAGAATCTTCCGGTTATTTTTGTAGAAGACACGTTAGTAGCGCTACAAATGTTGGCGAAAAACTATCGTGATCAATTAGATGTTAAAGTTATCGGTGTAACAGGTAGCAACGGTAAAACATCTACAAAAGATATTGTAACAAGTCTTCTTGCGACTAAATTTAAAGTTCAAAAAACAGAAGGGAATTTCAATAACCATATCGGTTTACCTCTTACTATTTTAAACCTAGAAGAAAATACAGAAGTTGCTGTATTAGAAATGGGTATGTCAAGCCGAGGTGAAATTGAATTTCTATCTAAATTAGCTCGTCCTAATGCAGCAATTATTACGAATATTGGTGAGGCGCATTTAATGGACTTAGGTTCTCGTGAGGCAATTGCTGAGGCGAAATTAGAAATTGTTACAGGATTACAAGAAGGTGGAGTATTTGTATATAACGGAGATGAGCCGTTATTAACGAATCGCGTCCCTGAAATGAACTTAGCAGCGGAAACAGTTACATTTGGTGATGCGAGAGCAAATGACTACTATCCAACGACTGTAACATTACAGGCAACGGGGACACATTTCAAAATGAATAGAGATGAAAATATTTCATTCTATTTACCGGTGTTAGGGAAACATAATGTATATAATACACTTGCTTCAATGGCGATTGCTAAATACTTTGGTGTAACATGGGAAGAAATGAAACAAGGTCTAGTAACGCTTCAAATGACGGGTATGCGTATGGAAATTGTAAAAACTGCTAGTGGATTAACAATTATCAACGATGCTTATAATGCAAGTCCAACAGCTATGGAAGCGGCATTCCACTTGATGAATGGTTTAGATGGATTTGCTCAAAAAATCGTCGTACTTGGTGATATGTTAGAGCTTGGAGATCAAGAAGTTCAATTTCATTATGAAGTAGGAAAGTTAATTGATCCGGCAAAAATTTCATATGTGTTTACATATGGTAGATTAGGGGCTCAAATTGCTGAAGGAGCGAAAATTAATTTTCCTGCAGAACGCGTAAAGGCATACGACGATAAAGAAGTACTTGTAAAAGATTTACAAGCAGTAGTTGATAACAAAGATGTCGTATTAGTTAAAGCGTCTCGTGGTATGAAATTAGAGGAAGTTATTACGATGTTGAAATAATTGGTGTATGTAAATAGGGATGATAGTCACGAAAATAGAAGAAACTTATAATAAGCGCTTACAGAAAATATAAAAAAATAAAAGTGAAGAAAAAAGCTCTGAATATGAAAATAAGGTAACAGTTGGGTTTGCTTTTTGCACATACAAAACTTATAATTGATAAAGTGTAATAACGTTTAGAAGTATTTTCGTGTAGAATATACGCCCGTTTATATACGTGAGCATTCAGGAAAAGGGCTTTTCCGCCAATTCGGAAAATGCCTTTTTTTAAATGATAAGTATAGGATAGAAAAGGAGAAGTAACATTGACAACATTTCGAGAATTAGGATTAAGTGAATCTTTATTGCAATCTGTTGAAAGTATGGGCTTTGAAGAAGCTACGCCGATTCAAGCTGAAACAATCCCACATGCATTGCAAGGTAAAGATATTATTGGGCAAGCGCAAACAGGTACAGGGAAAACAGCAGCATTTGGATTACCGCTATTAGATAAAGTAGATACTCGCAAAGAAACAGTACAAGGTATTGTTATCGCGCCAACGCGTGAATTAGCAATCCAAGTTGGAGAAGAACTATACAAAATTGGTAAACATAAGCGTGTTCGTATTTTACCAATTTATGGTGGTCAAGATATTAACCGCCAAATTCGTGCTCTAAAAAAACACCCACACATTATTGTTGGTACGCCGGGTCGTATTTTAGATCATATTAACCGTAAAACACTTCGCTTACAAAACGTAGAGACAGTAGTTCTTGACGAAGCGGATGAAATGTTAAACATGGGCTTCATTGAAGATATTGAAGCAATTTTAACAGATGTGCCAGAAACACATCAAACACTATTATTCTCAGCGACAATGCCAGATCCAATCCGTCGTATCGCTGAGCGTTTCATGACTGAGCCTCAACACATTAAAGTAAAAGCAAAAGAAGTAACAATGCCAAACATTCAGCAGTTCTATTTAGAAGTGCAAGAAAAGAAAAAGTTTGACGTATTAACACGCTTACTAGACATTCAATCTCCAGAGCTTGCAATCGTATTCGGTCGTACAAAGCGTCGTGTTGATGAATTATCAGAAGCATTAAACTTACGTGGTTATGCTGCAGAAGGTATTCACGGTGACTTAACTCAGGCGAAACGTATGTCTGTATTACGTAAATTTAAAGAAGGTTCTATCGAAGTTCTTGTTGCAACAGACGTTGCTGCACGTGGTCTTGATATTTCAGGCGTAACACACGTATACAACTTCGATATTCCACAAGACCCAGAATCATACGTTCACCGTATCGGTCGTACTGGTCGTGCAGGTAAAAAAGGTATTGCAATGCTATTTGTAACACCACGTGAATCTGGACAATTAAAAAATATCGAGCGTACAACAAAACGTAAAATGGACCGTATGGATGCACCAACACTTGATGAGGCATTAGAAGGTCAACAACGTTTAATCGCTGAAAAGCTTCAAAGCACAATTGAAAATGATAACTTATCATACTACAAGCGTATTGCAGAAGAAATGTTAGAAGAGAATGACTCTGTAACAGTAGTAGCTGCTGCTTTAAAAATGATGACTAAAGAGCCGGATACAACTCCAATCGCTTTAACATCAGAACCACCAGTTGTTTCAAGAGGTGGCGGTTCTAAAAAACGCGGCGGTAACGGAGGCGGATACCGTGATGGTAACCGTAATCGTAGTCGTGATGGACGTGGCGGTGGCGATGGTCGCAACCGTGACCGCAATCGTGATGGACGTAATCGCGACGGTAACCGTGATCGCAATCGTGAAGGTAGCCGTGATGGCAACCGTGGTCGTCGTGGTGAAGGTCAAGGTCGCCCAGGATCTTCAAACGGACGCGGCGAAAGAAAACATCATAGCCGTAAACCACAAGCGTAATAATAAAAAAGAGAATGCCCTTTGCTGGCGTTCTCTTTTTTTATTTCTGTAATTGTGCATACTACATAATAACTTGTGTAGAAATGAGGTGCTACATGCTTGTAAGACTTGGGTATGTTGCGATGAGTGTACATTTGAAGAATGCATCTCCATCTCAAACGATGACGTACACGCAATTTCAAAAAATAGATAATCGGGAAGCAGCGATTCGTAAACTTGAAAGAATTGCTAATTCAAATTTGGAAAATTGCTTAAGGTTGTTAAAGCATAATAAAGGGCATGATATATCTTTCTTTCGGCTAAGCTCCAAACTTATCCCTTTAGCGAATCATGCGGAGTTGGTGGAGTGGAACTACATTCGTCCGTTAAAAGAAAATTTAAAAGTGCTAGGTGAGTACGCAATTCGTATGAACATGCGAATTGATTTTCATCCAGATCATTTTGTTGTACTCAATTCACCTGAGGAGAGTATTTTTAAACAATCCGTAAAAACATTGCAGATGCATAAAAAACTATTAAAAGGTATGGGTATTGAACATAAGCAGAGATGTGTATTACATGTGGGTGGAGGTTATAAAGATAAGGAACTTGCATTAGAACGTTTTATAGAAAATTGGTCGAGTGTCCCGAGAGGTATTCAAGAGATGGTCATATTAGAAAATGATGACACGACCTTTTCTTTAGAAGAAACATTGTATTTAGGTGAGAAGTTAGACATTCCAGTCGTGTTTGATTTGCATCACCATATGATGAATAATAATCAAGAAGATTGGCATGAAGATTGGGCGCGTGTTGTACATACGTGGGAATCGTCTTTATTACCAGTGAAAATGCATATCTCTAGTCCTAGGGAAGGGAAAGATCCGAGAGCGCATGCGGACTTCATTGATGTAGATACCTTTTTATCTTTTTTAAAAAGGATAAAAGGAAGTGTTCCGCAAATTGATTGTATGATTGAAGCGAAGATGAAGGATGAGTCTGTGTTTCAACTAATGAGAGAGTTAAGTGAAAAACGAGCAGATGTGGAAATTATCGATGGTGCGAGCTTCTATATTAAATAAGCTCTGCGCCATCAATTTTTTTTATCCCGCATTAACGGGCAATAAGACCCCACCTCAAAATTTGGCAAATACGAGGGGGCGGTGGAGGCCAACTGCCCGTAAAGGTCTGATTGGTGAGGGCTGATTAAAGTTTCACTTTATTAAAAAAGGGGTGCAAATGCCGCCAATTATCAATCCTGTTAAATGGCTTATAGGATTGGCAGAGGGGTTAAAGAAAGTAAATAGTAGTAATATAAATACCATTATTGAAAAAATGGCGATGTCTTTTGGGTTGAAAGAACGATATCGACTATACATTAGAAATAATTGTGCACCTAGTAAACCGAAAATACCGCCAGATGCCCCGGCGTGAATATATTCAAGAGGCATAATTATATAAGAAGAAATATTTCCGAGAATACCAGAAAGGAAAAAAATAACGATGAAAGAAAAGTGTCCTAGTTGTTTTTCGATAGAAGAACCAAGTATAAATAAACAAATGCTATTAGAAAGAAAATGTTGTAAGTCTACATGTACAAGCAAGGAAGTTATGAGACGCCACCATTCTCCTTTAGCGATATATTCATTATAGGCCGCCATGGGGAAGAGGAAAAAGTCGCCTAACGTAATCATGACTAATTGTATAAGAAGTAAAGCGATGACGATTGGTTGTAAGGAAATGCGGGTAGATGGTATTAGCATATTGCTAGTATCACTCCTTTTGCATCCGAAAGATTCTCTGTTATTCTTACAATATGAAAGAAGAAAGCTAAATAGAAGAAGGGGATTTCGAAATGATTGTAGGGATTGGAATCGATATTATTGAATTAAATCGAATCGAAAAAATGCTAGATGGAAAGCTTAAATTTATGGAGCGTATTTTAACTGACAGCGAGCGTAATGTTGCTAAGGGGTTAAAAGGAAGTCGTCTTACGGAATTTGTAGCTGGAAGATTTGCTGCGAAAGAGGCGTATTCAAAAGCTGTGGGGACTGGTATTGGAAAAGAAGTAAGTTTTTTAGATATTGAAGTGAAAAATGATGATAGAGGTAAACCGATTCTTATTGCAAGTACAGAGCATGCTGTTCATTTATCAATTAGTCATAGTAAGGAATTTGCCGTTGCTCAAGTTGTTTTGGAAAGCTCGTCACGCTAGTCTGCATATTTTATATCTTTGTCTCATATATTTGAGGTAGCGATAAGGAAGGCACATCTTCCATTCATTTATAGGGGCAAAGGGGCTGAAGTGATGAAAAGGCGGCTGTTTTTAGTTCTTGTCGGTTTATTAACCGTTTTTGTGTTGGCAGGTTGTATGGAGAAGAAACAAGATGATGTCGTGAGAGATTTAGAAGCGAAAGTGAAAGGGATGAAAAGTTATCAAGCTGAAGCGAAGTTATCTATTAAAACAGGGAATGAGCCTCAGGAGTATAACGTAGAAATTTGGCATAAAGAACCTTCTTTTTATCGTGTGAATTTAAAAAATGCTAAAAAAGATCAGAGTCAAATTATTTTAAGGAATGAAGAAGGTGTATTTGTATTAACGCCAGCACTTAATAAGAGTTTCCGTTTTCAAAGCGATTGGCCACAAAATAGTAGCCAGGCTTATTTATATGAATCACTTGTAAGAGATATTTTGCAGGACAAGAAAAACCTTACTTTTGAGAAGACAGATAAGTATTATATTTTTAAAACAAAAACAAACTATCAACATCAAAATATGTTACCGAGACAAGAGATTACATTGAAGAAAAGTGATTTAACACCGGTTTCGGTGAAATTGATGGATAACGATCAAAATGTTCTTGTGAAGGTAGATTTCTCTAAGGTGAAATTTGATGCGAAATTTGATAAAGGCGCATTTGATACGAAACAAAATATGTCCAGAGCACAAGTGGATGTTCAAACAACAGCGAAAGAAGAAAAACCGTTTGCTATTTTGTACCCTAAAGATACGCCGCAAGGTATGACGCTGAAAGACGAACAAGAGTTAAAGACAGACAGTGGCAAGCGTGCAATACTCACATACACTGGAAGTAAGAAATCCTTTACTTTAATACAAGAAAAAGCAAAAGTTGCAGAAGCTTCGTCAGCAGTAAGTGTAAGTGGAGAGCCAGTTGACCTTGGCTTCACGATTGGAGCATTGACGAAAGACTCTTTAACGTGGTCGCATAATGGAGTAGAATATATGCTCGTGTCTAAAGGTTTAGAACCGAAGGAGCTGTTAATGGTTGCTCGTTCAGTTACAGCGAAGCAGGTGAAGTGAACTTTTTAGACGTGGTGATATATGTGCACCACGTCTTTTCTTAGTTTGAAGGGTGGGATTTTATAAAAGAAGCATATAAAAGAATAAGCTTCGCATATCGTGTATAAGGAAGTGTATTTATGGAAGAAGCACCGTTTTACCGTGACACTTGGGTGGAAGTGGATTTAGATGCGATTTATAACAACATTACACACATTAAAGAATTCATTCCAAGTGATGTGGAGATTTTTGCTGTAGTTAAAGCGAATGCGTATGGGCATGATTATGTACCGGTGGCTAAAACAGCATTGGAAGCAGGCGCGACAAGATTGGCAGTTGCTTTTTTAGATGAAGCTTTAGTCCTGCGGAGGGCTGGTATTACTGTACCGATTTTAGTGTTAGGTCCTTCTCCGCCTCGTGATGTAAATGTTGCTGCTGAAAATGATGTAGCATTAACTATTTTTCAAAAGGAATGGGTGGAAGAAGCGATTAAGCTTTGGAATGGATCGTCTACAATGAAATTCCATATTAATTTTGATAGTGGTATGGGGAGAATTGGAATACGTGAATGCAAAGAATTAAAAGGATTCTTGAAGAGTTTAGAGGCCGCACCATTTTTAGAGTTAGAAGGAGTATACACGCATTTTGCAACAGCGGATGAAGTTGAGACTTCGTACTTTGATAAGCAATATAACACATTTTTGCAGCAGTTAAGTTGGTTGAAAGGATTTGGAGTGGATCCTAAATTTGTCCATACAGCGAATAGTGCTGCAACATTACGTTTTCAAGGCATTACATTTAATGCAGTACGAATTGGTATTGCAATGTATGGATTATCTCCTTCTGTAGAAATACGCCCTTTTTTACCAATTAAATTAGAACCGGCGCTGTCATTGCATACGAAAGTTGCTCATATTAAGCAGGTCATTAAAGGCGATGGAATTAGCTATAACGTCACGTATCGAACGAAAACTGAAGAGTGGATTGCAACTGTTGCAATTGGATATGCAGATGGCTGGCTTAGAAGATTACAAGGATTTGAAGTACTTGTAAATGGTAAAAGGGTACCGATTGTAGGGCGAGTGACAATGGATCAACTTATGATTCATCTTCCGTGTGAAGTGCCGCTTGGTACGAAGGTTACACTCATTGGAAGACAAGGTGATGAGTATATTAGCGCTACAGAGGTTGCTGAATATTCCGGGACTATTAATTATGAAATTATTGCAACGATCAGTTTCCGTGTGCCGAGAATATTTATACGGAATGGTAAGGTTGTAGAGGTAATTAATTACTTGAACGATATATAGAAGTTAGTATTATTTGCTCCTTGTCATTTGAAGGGACATTTTATTGCTGAAAAATACGTTCTTTTTTGGTGGGGAGCCTTTTTATAATCATTTTTAATATAAATTGAGCTTCAGTTTTATAGAGAGATTTTCTGATTTCTTGTTTGAAAGAGAGAAAAAGTGAAAGAAGATGAATGTTTTGTCTTTGAAATGGAAAACATAAGCAAGGAATAAGGAAGTCTTTGCAACAGGCTCCATACAATGGTATTATTACAATAGGTGTCATATATATATTTGGGTGTGTAGTTGACGGTGGAGGTGTATTTTTGTGTCCGAATCAAGTGTAACTACTGAAATCGTGGTTCGGTTGCCAAAGCAAATGGTAACGGAATTGGACGGGATTGGAAAACAAGAGAATAAGAATCGCCATGAACTAATTTGCCAGGCAACACAACTGTTATTGCGTCAACATAAGACGAAGAAACGCTACCAACATGAATCAATGCGACGTGGGTACATTGAAATGGGAAAAATTAATCTTGGTATTGCATCTGAAGCTTTCTTAGCGGAGTATGAAGCAGCTCATACGGTAGAACGCTTAGTTAGCGGGGGGTAATATTTTGATTGTAAAACGCGGCGACGTGTATTTTGCAGACCTTTCCCCAGTTGTTGGTTCTGAGCAAGGAGGCGTTCGTCCGGTTCTTGTCATTCAAAATGACATCGGAAATCGTTTTAGTCCGACGGTGATTGTAGCGGCTATTACTGCACAGATTCAAAAAGCGAAATTACCCACTCATGTGGAAATTGATGCGAAAAAGTACGGTTTTGAGAGAGATTCTGTGATTTTACTTGAGCAGATTCGAACAATCGATAAGCAGCGCTTAACGGACAAAATCACTCACTTGGATGAAGTGATGATGAATCGTGTAGATGAAGCGTTACAAATTAGTTTAGGACTAATAGATTTTTAAATCGGCAGTTTAAGTTGCTCTCTTTGCAGGGCAACTTTTTTTATTATAGAGGAGGTTACGGTTGTATATGGAAATGGTAGATAATCGACAAGCGTTAATGAAAATGTTAGTGAAAGAATTAGGCTTTACTGAAAAGCAGGTTCGTCATGTTATTCAATTAACAGAAGAAGGTAACACAGTTCCATTTATTGCTCGTTACCGAAAAGAATGGACAGGCTCTTTAGATGAGGTGCAAATTCGTACAATATTAGAGCGATGGCAATATGTGATGCAGCTTGAAGATAGGAAAGAAGAGGTTCTTCGTCTTATTGATGAGAAGGGGAAACTGACAAGCGAGTTACGTCAGCAAATTGTTAAAGCTACAAAGTTGCAAGAAGTAGAAGATTTATATCGTCCATATAAAGAGAAAAGAAGAACGAAAGCGACGATTGCAAAAGAAAAAGGATTAGAGCCATTAGCTGAATGGTTATTGCTATATACAAAAGAAGACCCAACGAAAAAGGCAATGGAGTTTATTGATGTAGAAAAAGAAGTACAGTCTGCGGAAGAGGCATTACAAGGTGCGCAAGACATTATTGCAGAAATTATTTCGGATGAAGCGACGTATCGTAGTTGGGTTCGGAATGTTACTTTTAGAAAAGGTATTATGTCTTCGACTGTAAAAGATGAAGAAAAAGATGAAAAGAATATATATGAAATGTATTATAGCTACGAAGAACCGTTGCAAAAAGTAGTGCCGCATCGTGTGTTAGCGATGAATCGTGGTGAAAAGGAAGATATATTGAGAATTTCCGTTGTAGCGCCAGTAGAAGAGATATTAAGTTTCTTACATAAGAAAGTAATTCGTGATAATGATTCTAAGAGTGCGCATTATGTACAACTAGCAATTGAGGATGGTTATAAACGATTAATTCAATCTTCAATTGAAAGGGAGATCCGAAAGGAATTAACAGAAACAGCTGAAGAACAGGCGATACATATTTTCTCTGAAAACTTACGTAACTTATTATTACAGCCTCCTATGAAAGGGAAGGTAGTACTAGCTGTAGATCCCGCGTATAGAACAGGATGTAAATTAGCTATAGTAGATGATACAGGGAAAGTTATGTATATTGATGTGATTTATCCGCATCCGCCTGTGCGTAAATATGACGATGCGAAAACGAAAGTTCTTTCTATTATAGAGAAATACCAAGTTGAAATGATTGCAATTGGGAATGGTACAGCTTCTAGAGAAACAGAAGAGTTTATAGTAGATGTGTTGCAAAGCGTCAAACAGGATGTTTTTTATATTATTGTAAATGAAGCGGGGGCTAGTGTGTATTCGGCTTCTGATTTAGCTCGCGAGGAATTTCCGGATTTCCAAGTTGAAGAAAGAAGTGCGGTTTCAATCGGGCGACGCCTGCAAGATCCACTTGCGGAACTTGTGAAAATTGATCCTAAATCAGTTGGGGTTGGACAATATCAACATGACGTATCTCAAAAGAGATTGAATGAATCATTAACATTTGTGGTTGAGACGGCAGTTAACCAAGTAGGGGTTAATGTAAATACAGCTTCAGTTGCATTGTTGCAATATGTTTCTGGTTTATCAAAAACGGTTGCTAAAAATATTGTAGCTAAGAGAGAAGAGGATGGGAAATTCACGAAGCGCACGGAATTAAAGAAAATCCCGCGTTTAGGTGCAAAGACATACGAACAATGTATAGGTTTCTTACGTATACTAGAAGGAGCAAATCCGTTAGATCGTACAAGTATTCATCCGGAACAATATAAAAATGTTGAATTGTTATTGAAAAGCTTAGGTTTATCAATAAATGATGTAGGGCAGCCGCAATTACAAAAGAGCTTAGAAGAAGTAGAGATTTCTAAGTTGTCTCAGGAAACGGGAGTTGGAGAACCGACATTAGTTGATATTATAGATGCGCTCATTAGTCCAGAACGAGACATGAGGGATGAGTTGCCAAAACCACTTTTGAAAAAAGGAATTTTGAAATTAGAAGATTTAAAACGTGGTATGGAGCTAGAAGGAACTGTTCGTAACGTTGTTGATTTCGGAGCATTTGTTGACGTTGGTGTAAAACAAGACGGGTTAGTACATATTTCTAAACTAAGTAAACAGTATGTGAAGCACCCATTAGATATTGTATCTGTCGGACAAATTGTAAAGGTATGGGTAGATGATATTGATACGAAAAAAGGTCGTGTCGCATTATCGATGTTACCGATTGAATAGTGAAAAAAGAGAGCAGATGAAACTGCTCTTTTTTTATTGGTGGAAAGTGTAATTGATTATGAGCTTTGGTGTATTTTGCTATAATAAAACCAGCATTCATTTAATAATTTAATTTGATGCCGATTTTTTTCGAAATATGCACGTTGCATCTGTTTTTTTAGCCACGTGGGCATGGGAATCCCTCCTTGTTTGATCCTATTCTCATAAGAACACCTTTATATGAGAAGTTGGTGAGCGGACTTTTTAACGACAATTGTGATTGGAAGTCGCGCTGTTTGAATGAGGATGGGTATATGTACTATTTAATATATGTGTAAGAGGAGAGAAAAGTGTACATTTATTTTTGCTAGGAGGAACGACGTATGGAGGATAGAGAAGTTCAAAAATTAGTGGAAGAGGTATCACTGCAATACTTTGAATCTCCATTTTTACATAAAGCGCTATTTAATAAGAGATTGCGAACGACAGGTGGGCGCTATTTATTAAAAAGTCATAACATAGAACTAAATTATCATTATTACCAAATGTACGGAAAGGAAGAGTTAGTGGGGATTATTAAACATGAGCTTTGTCATTATCATTTACATATCGACGGTAAAGGATATAAACATCGCGATAAGGATTTTCGTGAGTTACTTAAAAAGGTGAATGCTCCGCGTTTTTGTAAACGGATGATTGATGAGAAGAAGATAATGAAGGTTTACATGTATGAATGTATGGGATGTTCACTTCAATATGTAAGGAAGCGCCAAATGAATACAGAGAAATATGTTTGTGGGAAGTGTAAAGGGAAGATAAAACTGATTGTAAAAACACCTTGACAGTAAAAAAACAATCCAGTATATTATAAACATGTCACGTTTGTACAAGATGTTGTGAAAAACTTCTTGACTTATAAACATAAATTTTATAAGATACAAATTGTCTTCATTATTCCGCAGTAGCTCAGTGGTAGAGCTATCGGCTGTTAACCGATCGGTCGTAGGTTCGAGTCCTACCTGCGGAGCCATACAGAGAAGTACCCAAGTGGCTCAAGGGGCTCCCCTGCTAAGGGAGTAGATCGCTAACGCGGTGCGAGGGTTCGAATCCCTTCTTCTCTGCCATACATATTGGCCCGTTGGTCAAGTGGTTAAGACACCGCCCTTTCACGGCGGTAACACGGGTTCGAATCCCGTACGGGTCCCCACTTTGGAGGATTAGCTCAGCTGGGAGAGCACCTGCCTTACAAGCAGGGGGTCGGCGGTTCGATCCCGTCATCCTCCACCATATATTTTAAATAGTAATAAGTAGAATGAGAATAAAATTGAAATGGTCCCGTGGTGTAGTGGTTAACATGCCTGCCTGTCACGCAGGAGATCGCCGGTTCGACCCCGGTCGGGACCGCCATTTTAACTTCTGCTATATAGCAGTTGTTTTTTATTGGACATTATGGTACAATAACATTCGTCTTTGAAAATAAGATAACTATTTCGATGGGCTATAGCCAAGCGGTAAGGCAACGGACTTTGACTCCGTCATGCGCTGGTTCGAATCCAGCTAGCCCAGCCATTTACGAGCCATTAGCTCAGTTGGTAGAGCATCTGACTTTTAATCAGAGGGTCGAAGGTTCGAGTCCTTCATGGCTCACTTTTATTATTCCGCGGTCGTGGCGGAACGGCAGACGCGCTAGGTTGAGGGCCTAGTGGGGGAAACCCCGTGGAGGTTCAAGTCCTCTCGGCCGCATTAAAAAAATCTTAAAAAAACACTTGCATTTGAAAATGTGGTGTGGTAAGATAATTAAGTCGCCAAAACACAACGACGATAAACATCATGAATAAGCGCCCGTAGCTCAATTGGATAGAGCGTTTGACTACGGATCAAGAGGTTAGGG
>JAQEWB010000011.1:0-7462 GCA_027694045.1 Bacillaceae bacterium OF18-1A
TTTGCGACTTCCTTATGTTAACATCTTCGTTTTTCGATGTCAACTAAGTTTTTCAATTTCTTTTTTGTCGTTCTCTGCGTTTCCGCATCAGCGACGGTTATTAATATATCATGCAGAAAAATGAAATGCAACACCTTTTATAAACTTTTTTTTAAACTACCCACATTTCTTTTTTCATATCATATACTTAAACGAAATATCTCTTTCATGTATAAATAATTCCTACATATATTCTATATAAAGTCACTATATCAAAAAACGTTTTATTCATACACCCTATCATACAAGGAGGAATACATGTGGACTATACCGATTTACTAATTAAACTAGGTCTCTCGGCCATACTAGGATTCGCCATCGGTTTCGAGCGTGAATTGAAACGAAAACCACTTGGCTTAAAAACTTGTTTAGTTATTTCTATTATTAGTTGCCTCCTAACGATTGTTTCTATTAAAGCAGCTTATAACTTACCACATACTGACCATATGAATATGGATCCCCTTCGACTTGCTGCTCAAATTGTATCAGGAATTGGTTTTTTAGGTGCAGGCGTTATTTTACGAAGAGGAAATGATAGTATTGCTGGACTAACGACCGCCGCTATGATTTGGGGGGCTTCCGGTATTGGTATTGCCGTTGGAGCCGGATTCTATATCGAAGCGATTTTCGGGATGTGTTTCCTTATGATTAGTGTAGAACTTATACCATTTACAATGAAATATGTAGGCCCTAAATCATTTCGCCAACGTGATATCGCCGTTAAACTTGTTGTGCGAAATATGGACAATATCCCGATTGTAATTGAAGAAATAAAAGAAATGGATATAAAAGTTAAAAATATGAAGCTCAAAACATTAGAAAATGGTTCTCACTATATACATCTCAAATTATCTATTGATCAAAAAAGGCATACTGTCGATGTTTACTACGCCCTCCAGCATCTTGAAAGTGTCCAGCAAACCGAAGTTGAAAGCATGTAACGTGAAATAGTGAAACTTTAATTAGTGGGGTCTTACTCCCCACTAATAGCAAGACAACCTCCATTTATCAATTAGAGAGGTTGTCTTTTTTCTATAATGGTAACAATGAATGTAGTCCTGCAAAGTAAGGAGGAATAAAAAAATGAAATCCCGTCCGAATTTAGTAGATACATTTCGTGATTCCATTATTTTTCGTTTAATTTGTTTTATTATTGTACTCACTGCTTTTTCTGGCTTTCTTATACATAAATTAGAACCTGCTCACTTCACCACGTGGTTTGACGGAATTTGGTGGTCAATCGTTACAATTTTCACAGTTGGATATGGTGATTTTGCACCCCATACAACGATAGGAAAATTAATCGGTATAGGTATCATTCTATTAGGAACTGGATTTTGTTCTTATTATATGGTTCTATTCGCTACTGAAATGATTAATAAACAATATATGAAAATTAAAGGGGAAGAAGCTGCTACCTCTAGTGGACATATGATTATCATCGGCTGGAACGAACGCGCAAAACATGTTGTAAAACAAATGCGCATATTACAGCCAAACCTTGATATCGTTTTAATTGATGAAACACTTTCCTTGCTTCCAAAGCCTTTTCATCATTTAGAATTTATAAAAGGGTGTCCACATCACGACCAAACTTTATTAAAAGCTAACATTACAACGGCACACACTATATTAATAACGGCTGATAAAGAAAAAAACGAAAGCTTAGCGGATACAGAATCTATTTTAAATATTTTAACTGCCAAAGGACTGAATCCAAACATCCACTGTATTGCTGAACTTCTAACTTCTGAACAAATTCAAAATGCAACGAGAGCTGGTGTATCCGAAATTATAGAAGGAAATAAATTAACGAGCTACGTATTTACTGCGTCTCTTTTATTCCCTTCCATTTCAGGCGTACTATTCTCACTTTATGATGAAATCTCTGATAACAAACTACAACTGATGGAACTTTCCGAATCATGCACCGGACAAACTTTCGCAAATTGTAGCTACACTCTTTTAAAACAAAACATTCTCTTATTAGGTATAAAGCGCGACGAGCAATATATGATTAATCCCGTTCATTCCTTTGTTCTTATTGAAAGCGACATACTTATTGTTATTCACCATTAAGAAAATGGCTTTCTAGTTCTTGCACGAGCACTTTCCCAATATTAATATACTTTCTTTTCACATCTCCATCTGGATCTTTCGGTTCAGCAAATTGATCGAATCCGCTCGTTCCAGCTGTTAAAGCATTCACATTATCATCTAGTTCGTCTTGATACACGTGTGAAAGAATATATGGCGTTTCAAGGCGAACTACTACACCAGGTACATCTAATTCTCCATCTACTGCTGTAAATGGTATTCGTAAAAATTGATATCCGCCTTCTTCATCTAGTTTGTAATCAAAGCATCCTTTATCGTAATCCCAATTGCCACCGATGCTATATCCAAGTGGTTTCATAACCTCTTCTAATTTATATAACGCATATGTATGTCCCTCTAATTTTGATTGAATCGGAATCAAGTCCATCCCTCCTAGACTTTTCCTTTAGCATACCCATTATAGGTTGAATATACCGATGGACCTTTCGATAAAATAATAAAAAACGACCGGAAATCCGGTCGTTTTTTATTATTTTAAACGCTCTTCTAATTCTGCTTTTAATTCTTCAAATCCTGGTTTACCAAGTAAAGCAAACATGTTTTTCTTGTATGCTTCTACTCCTGGTTGGTCAAATGGATTTACGCCTAATAAGTAGCCGCTCATCGCACATGCTTTTTCGAAGAAGTATACAAGGTAACCGAATGTGTACTCATTTAACTCAGGAATATTTACGATTAAGTTTGGTACTCCGCCATCGCTATGTGCAAGTAATGTACCTTCGTATGCTTTTGTGTTTACGAAGTCTACCGTTTCACCAGCAAGGTAGTTTAATCCATCTAGATCGTTGTCTTCTGATTCGATTGTTAGTTCATGTGTAGATTTACCTACTTTAAGAACTGTTTCAAATAAGTCACGACGACCTTCTTGAACGTATTGACCTAATGAGTGTAAGTCAGTTGAGAAGTTTGCTGAGGATGGGAAAATACCTTTTTGATCTTTTCCTTCACTTTCACCAAATAACTGTTTCCACCACTCAGCGAAGTATTGAAGTGCTGGCTCATAGTTAACAAGCATTTCAATTGTTTTTCCTTTATTGTATAAAGCGTTACGAACTACTGCATATTGGTAAGCTGGGTTTTCTTCTAGTTCTGATGCACCGAAGTCTTCACGACCAGCAGCTGCACCTTTCATCATCTCTTCAATATTTAAGCCACTTACTGCGATTGGTAATAAACCAACTGGCGTTAATACAGAGAAACGACCTCCAACATCATCTGGAATAACAAATGTTTCGTAGCCTTCGTTATCAGCTAATGTTTTTAATGCACCACGTGCTTTATCTGTAGTTGCATAAATACGTTTGCGAGCTTCTTCTTTTCCATACTTTTCTTCTAATAACTTACGGAAAATACGGAATGCTAGTGCTGGCTCTGTTGTTGTACCTGATTTGGAAATAACGTTAATAGAGAAGTCTTTGCCTTCTAATACATCCATTAAATCTTTCATGTAAGTGGAGCTAATGTTTTGTCCAACAAATAGCACTTGTGGAGTTTTACGTTGTTCTTTAGAAAGTGTGTTGTAGAAAGAATGGTTTAACATTTCAATTGCTGCACGTGCTCCTAGGTAAGAACCACCAATACCTACAACAAGTAAAATGTCAGAGTCATTTTTAATTTTTTCTGCGCATTTTTGAATGCGAGTGAATTCTTCTTTGTCATATTGAAGCGGAAGGTCTACCCACCCAAGGAAATCGTTCCCAGCTCCAGTTTTTTCGTGGATTGCATGATGTGTTACTTTCACTGCATCACGTAAATAAGTGATTTCATGTTCACCGATGAAGGATAACGCTTTAGAATAGTCGAACGTTACATGTGTACTCATCTTTTTTCCCTCCAATTATGTATATGTATTTCTGTATTCACTTTAGCGAAACTGAACTTGTAAATCAAGCGATTAGGCAATTGTAAACGTAACCAATATTTATTTTTTAGAAAAAGTTCACTTTTTGCATAAAAATTCGCATTTTTCGGTATAGATGTATATACATCTCTTTCCGCTTATTTTTTATGTATAAAAGTAACATAATTACGCCATTCTATAAAAGAGTTAATTAACTCATCTCTTACTCATGCTTCACAATTAAGGGGGGCCTTTTCATGAGTACATTGCAACGTATCGCATTAGTCTTCACTGTAATTGGCGCTGTGAACTGGGGACTAATCGGGTTCTTCCAGTTTGACTTAGTAGCAGCCATTTTCGGTGGACAAAACTCCGCTCTCGCACGTATTATTTACGGCATCGTTGGTATATCTGGGTTAATTAATCTTGGTTTACTCTTTAAACCATCCGAAAATCTCGGTACACACCCAGAAACAAACGAAATTCGCTAACCAGTATGTCTTTACTTCACCTCCGACATACGAATATGATTGCTTGCAATCATATTTGCAAATATATATCATAAGACAAAGTAAAAGAGGAACGCTCATACGCGCTCCTCTTTTACTTTGTTACCTCAGACTCTTCAATCCACTCTGTCAGCTTTTCTCGCAGCGTATTAAATCCGTCCTTAGATGGATTCGGTATAACAATCCGCCCTTGTTTTCTTTTCGCCGCTTTTAACGATAAACTCATTTTTCTGTGCTCTTCATCAATTGAAAGTACTTTTACTTCTACTGTATCGCCGACTTTCAAAAAGTCATGAATATCCTTTACATATCCATTTGTAATTTCAGATATATGCACAAGTCCTTGTGTTTCCGCATCTAACGCTACAAATGCACCGTAATCTTGAATTCCAGTCACTTTCCCTGTTACAACCACTCCTGTTGTATATTGTTCTGACATATGAAACACTCCCATACGTTTACCTTTTTCTCTACGAATGTAGATTGCAAAACAGATGTACTTATTTTAAATATCCGATTAATGAGTACATATTCTAAGTAACACTCCCTAGAACGCGTACACCTTATATTAGTAAATTATACCACTATGATAGAACTCATTCAAAATTCACGAAAAATTTCCCACAGTACGTATAATTCTCCAATATTAGGATAGAATACTAACACATGGCTTTCTAGTATTCCCCCCCTTTTATGGACAAAACGTATTATGTTTTGTCCTTTTTTTATTCTCTACGAACCGTTCCATTCTCTTCATTGCTTCCATAAGCTGTTCAAGCGATGTTGCATACGAGCAACGAATAAACCCTTCACCACTTTCGCCAAATACATTCCCGGGTACAACCGCCACTTTTTCTTCTAGTAATAACTGCTCCGCAAATTCCGCTGAAGATAGTCCTGTTGAAGCAATAGAGGGAAACACATAAAACGCTCCGCCTGGTACATGACACATTAATCCCATTTCATTGAAAGATGTCGTCATAAAGTTCCGACGCTTTTTATAACTATCTCTCATCTGAATTACTTCATCATTCCCTGCGCGTAACGCTTCAAGTGCTGCGAACTGAGACATCGTCGGTGCACACATCATAGAATATTGATGGATTTTGAGCATTAATTCTGAAAATTGAACAGGAGCTGCAATCATACCGAGGCGCCATCCTGTCATCGCAAACCCTTTTGAAAATCCTGAAATTAAAATTGTATGCTCACGCATATTTTTAATACTCGCGAAACTCGTATACACTTCGTCATATACAAGCTCTGCATAAATTTCATCAGATAATACGATTAAATTGTACTTCTCAACAATTACTGCCAGTTCTTCAAGTTCAGTTTTATTTAACATCGCACCTGTTGGATTATTTGGAGAACAAAGTAAAATCGCCTTTGTTTTCGCTGTAATAGCTGCTTCAATTTGTTTTGGCTGTACTTTAAACTCATTTTCTAAAGTAGTCGCCACAGGAACTGGTACTCCTCCGGCTAATGTTACAAGTGGTGCATAAGAAACGAAGCTCGGTTCAATAATGAGTACTTCATCATCAGGGTTTATAATGGCACGCATCGCTACATCTAACGCTTGACTCGCTCCAACTGTAACAACGATTTCATCGTTCGGATCATAAGTTACTGCAAATTGTTTTTTTAGATACTTTGCTATTTCTTGACGGAGCTCCAATAATCCTGCATTTGCTGTATATGACGTATATCCTTGTTCTAAAGAACGAATACATGCTTGTCTTACATTCCAAGGTGTAACAAAGTCCGGTTCTCCCACTCCAAGAGAAATAACACCTTTCATATTTGCCGCTAAATCGAAAAACTTTCGAATGCCCGATGGCTGTAAAGCTTCTGCTGCTCTAGATAGTTCAAACTGCTTCATGGTGTCACCACAATTCGCTTATCATCATCGTTTTTTTCATAAATAATGCCCTCATGTTTATACTTCTTCAAAATGAAATGAGTTGTTGTAGAAACGACAGATTCAATTGTTGCTAATTTCTCAGAAACAAACATCGCTACTTCTCCCATTGTCTTTCCTTCTAACGTAATAGAAAGATCATATGTCCCCGACATTAAATACACAGATTTCACTTCTGAATAACGATAAATTTGTTCCGCAACCGCATCGAATCCAACGCCGTGTTTTGGCGTAACTTTCACATCAATCATCGCCGTTAAACCAGTATGCTCTTTCACCTTCGTCCAATCGATATGTGTTACATAGTCCACAATAATCTTTTCACTTTCTAACTTCGCAACCATTCTTTTTACTTCTTCTACTTCTATATTTAACAGCTTCGCTAACGTATCTACCGATAAACGACTATTCTTCTCAAGACAAGCTAATACTTCCAATTCTTTTTCTGTCACCATACAAATCATCCTCCCTTTTCGTTTGTGTCTAAATTATACAAATACCCTTTCCAGTTTGAAAAGGAGATTTTTTTAGAGAATTATGTCAAAATAAAGTGACACTTTAATCTGTGGAATGGTTTATCCCACAGATTATTAGTGGAACCAATCGGGCTTTTACGGGCAGTTGCTTTCCCGCCTAACCTCTTTGCTTAAGCTACTTTTTAAAGCAGAGAGCTTACTGCCCGTTAATAGCGGGGTAAAGTGACACTTTAATCTGTGGAATGGTTTATCCCACAGATTATTAGTGGAACCAATCGGGCTTTTACGGGCAGTTGCTTTCCCGCCTAACCTCTTTGCTTAAGCTACTTTTTAAAGCAGAGAGCTTACTGCCCGTTAATAGCGGGGTAAAGTGACACTTTAATCTGTGGAATGGTTTATCCCACAGATTATTAGTGGAACCAATCGGGCTTTTACGGGCAGTTGCTTTCCCGCCTAACCTCTTTGCTTAAGCTACTTTTTAAAGCAGAGAGCTTACTGCCCGTTAATAGCGGGGTAAAGTGACACTTTAATCTGTGGAATGGTTTATCCCACAGATTAT
>JAQEWB010000011.1:7472-81387 GCA_027694045.1 Bacillaceae bacterium OF18-1A
GGGAAGCTTACTGCTCGTTAGTAAAGTGAACTTTAATCAGCGGATAAATGCGTGATAAAGCGAAAGGGGATGGAACCGTGAAACCAAAAGTATATATTGCTGAACCAGTTCCAACGTTTGTAGAAAACTATTTATCGGAACACTGTGATTATGAAAAATGGGAGCAAAATGAGAAGATACCTCGTGATGTTCTACTAGAGAAAATACGAGATAAAGATGGTTTATTAAATTTTGGATCTGCTATTAATGAAGAATTATTGGAGGCGGCTCCTAACTTAAGAGTAGTAAGCAACATTTCTGTCGGTTATGACAATTTTGATTTACAAGCGATGGAAAAGCGAAATGTCATCGGAACGAATACACCGTACGTATTAGATGATACAGTAGCTGATCTCGTTTTCGCTCTTATGTTATCTGCTGGTCGTCGTGTTTGCGAACTCGATTCTTATGTAAAAAATGGCGAGTGGAACGCTGAAATCGGAAAAGAACATTTCGGATTAGATGTGCATCATAGCACAATCGGTATTATCGGAATGGGGCGAATTGGAGAAGCTGTTGCAAAACGAGCAAAATTCGGATTCGATATGAACGTTCTTTACTATAACCGTCGCCGTAAAGAAGAAGCTGAACAAAAATTTGATGCTACATACTGTGATTTACAAACGCTATTAAAACAATCTGACTTTATTGTTCTCCTTACCCCATTAACAGATGAAACGTATCATCTAATTGGAGAAAAAGAATTTTCATTAATGAAAGAAACAGCTATCTTCATTAATGCTTCTCGCGGAAAAACAGTAGATGAAGAAGCGTTAATTCATGCACTAACAGAAAAGAAAATCTTTGCAGCAGGCATCGATACTTTTACTCAAGAGCCAGTGCAAAAAGATAACCCTCTTTTATCATTACAAAATGTTGTAACTTTACCACACATCGGATCTGCAACATTAAAAACTAGGCAGCAAATGGCTATGACAGCCGCTGAAAATTTAGTTGCTGGATTACAAGGAAAAACACCACCTAATATTGTTCGTGGATAATGATAAGGCAAGATGACATCGTCATCTTGCCTTTTTTTGTTAACATATTTTTTTGTCGCCTGGAAATGATATGAACAAAAAAATCAATGGAGTGACAAAAAATGAATCACGAATACACTTGCCCATATTTCACTTTTTCCACTCGTGGCACTACCGTTCATTATGAATTGTACGAACATAAAAATAAAATAGAAAAACCTACTTTCGTACTCGTTCATGGATTTCTATCTTCCTCATTTAGTTACCGCCGCCTCATCCCTTTACTTTCGAAAGAAGGGACAGTTATCGCTCTTGATTTACCACCGTTCGGAAAAAGCGATAAATCGCATCTTTTTAAATATTCTTATCATAATTTGGCGACTGTCATTATTGATTTAATCGAACATTTAGCACTATCAAATATTGTATTAGTCGGCCACTCGATGGGTGGACAAATTTCGCTCTATGTAAATCGTTTACGCCCTGAATTAATTTCAAAAACGATTTTATTATGTAGCTCTAGCTATTTAGCACGCGCGAACTTACCTTTAATGTATTCCTCTTACTTACCGTTCTTTCATTTATACGTAAAGAACTGGATTATACGGCGCGGTATCGTTCATAACTTAATGAATGTCGTCCATGATCATTCATTAATTGACGATGAGATGAAGGAAGGTTACTCTGCCCCTTTTTATGATAATCGTATATTCCCTGCCTTAACACGTATGATACGCGACCGCGAAGGTGACCTATCTTCAACCGAATTACAAAAAATCGAAACACCTACACTACTCATTTGGGGTGAAAAAGATCGCGTCGTCCCTGTTCATGTAGGTCATCGCCTCCATAAAGATTTACCGAATTCAACGTTCATCTCTTATGAAAACACAGGACATTTACTCCCTGAAGAAAAACCTGAACATGTTTATGAAGAAATCATTTCGTTTTCTGCACAATAAAGAAAAGGCTGTCGGAGCTTCCGACAGCCTACAATGAACAACTTCCACCTTCTTTTAATACAAGTAACTCTCTAGCTAACTTTTCACATTTTTCAAGCGCAGGTACTTCTTCAAAAGACATAAAGTATATATGTTGAATCTTCTTTGCGATGTATTTTGGATCGTCAAACACACTTGCGACGTTCACAACATCGCTTGCTTCTGTTTCATAAAACTCCGGCCCCATTTGAAACGGATCCCAATTTTTCACAACCTCTATCATCTTTTCATATGTACCCATCTGCTTCCCGCCTTTTCACTTTTTAATGCTTTTCTTTATCCTATCACATCAGCTATTCTATAAGAAGAGAGAGAACTTTCATAACTTAACGGTTTTACAGAAGAAGGGGGCAAATGTATGCAACTATTTCATAAAACAGTAAATCGTCGCGGGACACATAGTACGAAATGGGATACTTATAAAAACGAGGAACTTCTCCATGCTTGGATTGCTGATATGGATTTTGAAGTACCGAAACCAATTCAAACTGCCTTAAAAAAACGAATCGAACATCCTATTTTCGGCTATACACTTCCGCCTGAAAATATTGGAGATATTATTTGTAACTGGACGAAAAAACAATACAATTGGGATATTCAAAAAGAATGGATTGTATTTAGTGCTGGAATTGTTCCAGCTCTTAGTACGAGCATACGAGCTTTAACGAAAGAAGGAGACTCTGTACTTGTACAACCTCCTATTTATCCACCATTTTTTGAAATGATCACAACAAATAACAGACAACTGTGTGAGAGTCCATTACATAAACAAAATGATAGCTATACGATAAACTTCGAGCATTTAGAAACACAATTTCAACAAGGCGTAAAACTTATGCTTCTTTGTAGTCCTCACAATCCAATCGGACGTGTTTGGACGAAAGAGGAACTTACAAAACTAGGATCGTTATGTACAAAATATAATGTAACCGTTGTCGCAGATGAAATTCATTCTGATATTATTTACGCCAATCATACGCATACGCCGTTCGCTTCTTTATCTGAAGAATTAGCAGCGCGTACCATTACTTGCATGGCACCAAGTAAAACATTTAATATCGCTGGATTACAGGCGTCGATCATTATTATCCCAAACGAGAAACTCCGTCACGCCTTTACATCTATTCAATATAGACAAGGCTTCCACGGATTAAATACATTCGCCTACACAGCGATGCAAAGCGCTTATACAGAATGTAATGACTGGTTAAACGAAATTCGATTATATATAGAAGATAACGCGCAATTCGCTTGCGAATACATTCAAAAGCACATACCTACTCTTTCCGTAACGAAGCCAGAAGGTAGTTTCTTATTATGGATTGATTGCTCTCGCCTAAATCTTTCTCAAAATGAGCGCACCACATTACTTGAGGAAAAGGGAAAAATCATCGTCGAACCTGGTGAAAAATACGGATTAGGCGGCGAAGACCATATTCGAATTAACATCGGCTGTCCAAGGTCTGTTTTAGAAGAAATCTTAAATAGACTGCGCCATACGTTTTCATAATACAAAGGAGGTTATCTCAAATTGTTTTGAGATAACCTCCTTTGTCAGTTTTTATCGGTAAATCAATATATCTTAAAAATCGCTGATACATCTTGAGTTGTGGTCGATATATTTCAATAATCGCTGATATATTTTCAATTACGTTCCACAAAAAAAGCTACCCTTCACGGTAGCCTTTACTTTTTCTTCATATCCGATGCTTTCTTTACAATCACACCGCAAGCAATTCGATCACCTGATTTACCCGTTGGTTGTGTCATACCATCATCAGGTTTTTCTGTAATGATAATAGACGCACCATCTTTTCTATGAATCGTCGTTTTTCCTTCTGTAAGCGTTATATGCGGTGCATCAATTTCTGCTTTAATCTTTCCAGAACCGTCCGCAATTACGTTTGGTAAGTCACCATTTTCCGCACCCTTCGGATTGAGTAGTCCGTGCTTTTTATCATCTGGATTGAAATGATTCCCGGACGATTCAAAGTTAGGCGCTTTACACTCCCCAATTTCGTGTACATGTATGCCATGCGGACCTGGCGCGAAACCTTCCCCTTTAACCGTAATTTTCACTCCGCTTGTTTGCTGCACTACTTTTGCAGTTCCAACTTCATCGCCTGAAGCATTATGTAATTTCACATCAATTTCTTTCGGCTTCCCTTGGTCACAACCAGCCATCAGAAATAATAAACAACAACTGAAAAAAAGCCGTCTTTTCATTCTATTCCCTCCAAAATACATTCTGCCCTTAGATTGTCCGAGCATAGAGGGAAACATACAAAAATGAATTACTGTTTCTTTTCAGCTAACAGTTTTTCTTCGACTTTCTGTAATCGCTCTGCTTCTCGTTTTGAGACACGAATAAACATACGCCACGTAGCGACCGCACCGATAATAAATAAAACACACACAATCCCTGGAATAATATATTCTGTTTTATCTTCCGGAAAATATAAAGGCATCATATAGACCACTCCTTATTATGGGATTTATAAAAACATCAGAATTTTCTGTTATATCTTTTTACATTATAGTTGAACTGATTCATATTCTCAAGGGGCGTTCCGAACAGCGGATGTTTTCTTTGACTCCTTCTCACACTTTCCTTACTATAAACTTGAGGTGAAAAATATGAGAGAAACACTTGAAATTGGTGAAATCGTTACTGGTATTTATAAAACAGGAAAATACATCGGCGAAATTACAAATAGCCGTCCTGGCAGTTATGTCGTAAAAGTATTGGCTGTTGTAAAGCATCCGACGCAAGGTGACTTACATAACGTAAAACAAGCTGACGTACCATTTTTCCACGAAAGACGCGCTTTAGCTTTTCGTGAACAAACGAATATTCCAGAGCAAATGGTGAAGAAATATGACGGAGAAATTCCTAATTATACAGAATCACTCAAATTATCATTAGAAACTCAAATACAGTCATTTTCTGAAGATGATTCACCTTTTGCGGCGCGCAGCCTAGAAACACTTCAGCAATTAAAGAACGACTACAAACTCTAAAAAAAAAACAAAACGACCAAATTACATGTTGTGCAATTTGGTCGTTACTGTGTACTCACTTTCTTTAACACTTTTGAAAAATCAACAAGTTCTCCTAACGTTGGAGGTGCTGGTTTCACTAAATACTCTTTATCTTTTTCTACTAATTTAAAAATATTGTATGTCGTCATCGCATCATCAAGCGCACAATGATGCTTACCCGTTCCTACTTTTCCATATGCCTCAATTGCTTTCCACAACCCTGTTTGATTTCGTTCTCCAAAAAACTTTTTATACTCCAGAGACAAATCACGACACTGCCCGAAGAATGGAAAAGCTACTCCCGCCATTTCACAATTATGTTTCAGCACTTTCATATCCATATTTCCCCACGTTACAATTGTCGGTTTATGGTTCTTTTCATACGCCGCCAGCTTCTCCACAAGTTCAGGAAATGAAATGCCTTTATCTACAACTTCTTGTTTAATTCCTAAAAATTTCTTACACCGATCCGTTAAAGAAGGAAATGTTTTCGGCCTGACATGTGATGAATACGTATCTTCTATCTTACAACCAACAACTGAAACGAGTCCCACCTCAATAATCTCTGGGAAAAATCCTTTCGGTTTCTTTCTATGCTGGGGCATCGTAAACTCAAAATCCAAAAACAAAAATCGTTGTTCATCCATACGATCCCGTCCTTATCATTTTTGTCATTCCTTTCTATTTGATACTCCTACACGAACAAGCTCGAATGCTAATTCCGTTTTACATATTCAGATTGGATGTATCTTATATATATGTCAAATGCCCACAAATATTTTTAAAAATACGAAAAAATGACTTACGCAGAAAATATGACAAAATCCCCCTGCGCATTTACATCCTCCATTTTTCTACTTTATAATGACGTTATGTGTGTTTCATCTAGTTCATTTTTGACACACTAAGAAAAGTGAATGAAAGGAGATGAGAGTTTTGCACGAAACAACGCAAGAACTCGCTAACTGGCAGTATTATTTTGCTATCGCAGTCTTTTTAATTACATATGCCATTATTATTTCTGAAAAAATTAACCGAGCTGTCATCGCACTTCTAGGTGCAGCATTCATGGTAATTGTGGGGGTTGTTGATTTACATAACGCCTTTACGAAACATATCGAATGGGGAACGATTACGCTACTTATTGGTATGATGATTTTGGTGAACATTACGAGTAAATCAGGTGTCTTCCAATACGTTGCCATTAAAGCAGCAAAGGGTGCTCAAGGAAATCCAATTAAAATTTTAATTTCACTTTCCTTACTTACTGCGCTTGGTTCCGCATTTTTAGATAACGTTACAACTGTACTTCTTGTTGTTCCAGTTACTTTATCTATTACGCGCATACTGCAAGTAAATCCTGTTCCTTATTTACTTTCTGAAATTATTTTTTCAAATATCGGAGGAACGGCAACTTTAATTGGTGATCCACCTAACATTATGATTGGTTCTGCCAATAAACATTTAGACTTCAATGCGTTCTTACTAAATCTAGCACCAATCGTAATTATTATTATTGCCGTTACAGCAGCTATACTTTACTTCGTGTATCGTAAACAATTAATTGCTGATCCTGTACAAATTAAAAAATTAATGAGTTTAGATGAGAAACAATACATTAAAGATCCAGTGTTAATGAAAAAATCTTTAACAGTACTTGGACTTACAATTGTAGGTTTCATGACTCATTCCATTTTCCATATTGATGCAGCTATCATCGCCTTAACTGGTGCTACTGTCCTTATGTTAATTGGTGTGAAAGAACATGAAATTGAAGAAGTATTCGCAAGCGTAGAGTGGGTAACAATCTTCTTCTTCGCAGGGCTATTCGTACTCGTTGGAGGACTTATTGATATCGGTCTGATCAAAACGCTTGCTCAAAAAGTGATTGGCATAACAGGCGGGGATATTTCTCAAGCATCTATCCTTATTTTATGGGTATCTGGTATCGCATCTGCAACAATCGATAACATTCCATTCGTCGCAACAATGATTCCACTTATTAACGATATGGCAGTTGGGCTAGGTTTATCACCTGCTGACGCACAAGTCGACGTATTATGGTGGTCATTAGCATTAGGTGCTTGTCTAGGCGGAAACGGAACATTAATCGGAGCTTCTGCTAACGTAATCGTTGCAGGTATCGCAAGCCGTGAAGGTCATAAGTTTAGCTACATGGACTTCCTAAAAGTCGGTTTCCCAATTATGATCGTTTCATTAATCATTTCTCATATTTATATTTATTTCCGCTACCTTATGTAGTAAAAAGCGCTCTGATAATCAGAGCGCTTTTTTTCTGCAAAACATATCAAACTCTCAACAAAACGACAAATTTACTCGTTATATCTCACTGGCTCATTTCGAATGATGAACAAATGAATCGGCAAGAACACCGAAAATGTGATGACATGAATAATCGTAAATAATATAGAGTTCGTTCCGTATCTGTCCAAAATAGCGTAAATCAAATAAATAGACAGTACAATTGAAACTGCTGTTGCTAGTAAACTTATGATTGGCACGAAGTTAAAGATGAAACATGCAACATATATGCCGAACACTTTCCACCCTGCTTCTTCTTTCAAGAAGTCGGGTAATTTATCTTTCGCTAAATCTCCCCACGTCTTACTATTTATAAAAGGAATAAACGCCAGAACCCCATCCGTTGCACCATCATTTTTTGCCATCGTATAAAGTGCAAAAGCTGTTAACAAATACGAAATAATGGCCCAAATCAATATAACAAGAATAAACGCAAAACTAAGAGCAAAGAAACCTGCTAGTAAGCCTTGATCTTCCATCTCATCCTCTCCTCTCTACTCTCAACATATTTCATTACGTGGCAAGTTATGTTTTAAAATTCATCCAAACTCTCTGTATAATAATAAGAGCAAGATAATTAGAGAGGAGAACAGACCTATGCATCCATTTGTAAAAGCATTACAAGAGCATTTCACAGCCCATCAAAATCCTGAAAAAGCAGAACCGATGGCACGTTATATGAAAAACCACTTCCCATTTCTCGGTATTCAAACTCCCGAGAGAAGACAATTATTAAAAGACGTCATTCAAATACATACGCTTCCAGATAAACAAGACTTCCAAATCATCGTACGTGAACTTTGGGACTTGCCAGAACGTGAATTTCAAGCAGCTGCACTCGATATGATGCAAAAATACAAAAAGCATATAAATGAGACTCACATCCCCTTTTTAGAAGAACTAATCGTTACAAAATCTTGGTGGGATTCGGTTGATAGTATCGTCCCCACTTTTTTAGGTAGTATCTTCTTAAAACATCCAGAATTAATTTCTGCCTATATTCCAAAATGGATTGCATCAGACAACATATGGTTACAGCGCGCCGCTATTTTATTCCAGCTAAAATACAAGCAAAAAATGGACGAAGAACTTCTTTTCTGGATTATTGGGCAACTCCATACCTCAAAAGAATTTTTCATTCAAAAAGCAATTGGCTGGGTTCTTCGTGAATATGCAAAAACAAATCCAGATGTAGTATGGGAATACGTGCAAAATAACGAACTTGCCCCGCTCAGCAAACGAGAAGCAATTAAACATATTAAACAAAACTATGGAATAAATCACGAGAAAATAGGCGAGACTCTATCATAGATAGACGCGTTCCTCTATTGAGATTTAAAATAGAACGTGTTAGAATATGTTCATTATTATTAATATAAGTAGCGATGACGGACTTATAAGTACTTGCACAAAAAGCGATTCAGGGATAGTGAAAGCCTGAAGCCGCAAGGAAACGGCAGTCTCGAGCAATACATGATAAAGTGGATGCGCATTTTGTGCATCAACTAGGGTGGAACCGCGGGCAAACGCTCGTCCCTAGGCAAATAAGCCTTGGGATGAGCGTTTTTTTATGTTTTCAAAGCATATTTGCTCGTTTCACAAGTACGAAAGTACCGTCATCGCCAATACGTTAACTATCAAAAGGAGGATTTTCTTATGTATTCAATGGAACAAGTTGTAAACTTAGCGAAACATCGCGGTTTCGTTTTCCCTGGTTCTGAAATTTACGGTGGTCTTGCAAACACTTGGGATTACGGTCCACTTGGAATCGAATTAAAAAATAACGTTAAAAAAGCTTGGTGGAAAAAATTCATTCAAGAATCTCCATACAATGTTGGTTTAGATGCAGCTATTTTAATGAACCCAAAAACTTGGATCGCTTCTGGTCACGTTGGTAACTTCAACGATCCAATGATCGACTGTAAAAAATGTAAAGCGCGTCACCGTGCTGACAAATTAATTGAAGATGCATTAGATGCAAAAGGCATCGAAATGGTTGTTGACGGTCTTACTTTCGACCAAATGGCTGACTTAATGAAAGAACATGAAGTAAAATGTCCTGATTGCGGTAGTGAAGAGTTCACTGAAATCCGTCAGTTCAACTTAATGTTCAAAACATTCCAAGGTGTTACAGAGTCTAGCACAAACGAAATCTTCCTTCGTCCTGAAACAGCACAAGGTATTTTCGTAAACTTCAAAAACGTACAACGCTCTATGCGTAAAAAACTTCCATTTGGTATTGGCCAAATCGGTAAGAGTTTCCGTAACGAAATCACGCCTGGTAACTTCACATTCCGTACACGTGAATTCGAACAAATGGAACTTGAATTCTTCTGTAAGCCTGGTGAAGATTTAGAGTGGTTCGCATTCTGGCGTGAAACTTGTAAAAACTGGTTACTATCACTTGGTATGCATGAAGAAAGTATGCGTCTTCGTGACCATGGTGAAGAAGAATTATCTCACTACAGTAACGCAACAACTGATATCGAGTTCAAATTCCCATTCGGCTGGGGCGAACTTTGGGGCGTTGCATCTCGTACAGACTTCGACTTAAAACGTCACATGGAACATTCTAACGAAGACTTTAACTATATCGATCCACAAACGAATGAGCGTTACGTACCATACTGCATCGAACCATCTTTAGGTGCAGACCGTGTAACATTAGCATTCTTATGTGATGCATATGAAGAAGAGCAATTAGAAAACGATTCTCGTACAGTTCTTCGTTTCCACCCTGCTTTAGCACCATACAAAGCAGCTATCTTACCATTATCTAAAAAGCTATCTGAAGGTGCTACTGAAGTATTCGCAGAACTAGCTAAAGACTTCATGGTAGACTTTGACGAAACTGGCTCTATCGGTAAACGTTACCGTCGTCAAGACGAAATCGGTACACCATTCTGTATCACATACGACTTCGACTCAGTTGAAGACAAAGCTGTTACAGTACGTGATCGTGACACAATGGAACAAGTTCGTATGCCAATTAGCGAACTAAAAGGTTTCTTAGAGAAGAAAATCCAGTTCTAATTATAAGAAAAAGAGGCGCTCTACCTGAGCCGCCTCTTTTTTATTTTTCACGTTTTTCTTTAATTGCTACTGTACATCTTGATATGCATAGTAAATCGTCATTCTCATCAATGATGCGAATATCCCATACCATCGTTGAATGTCCTCTATGTATCGGTGTTCCAATCGCTGTTACAATTCCATCTTTCTTTGAACGGATGTGGTTTGCATTAATTTCTAAACCGAAGCAAATGCATTTCTCTTGATCAATTAAATTGTATGAACCGACACTTGCCACTGTTTCCGCCAATGCAACAGATGCACCACCATGTAAAAATCCAAAAGGCTGATGCGTACGCTCATCAACAGGCATCGTAGCAACCACCTTATCTTCAGTCATCTCTAACAACTCAATTCCAAGTGAATCCATTAAAGTTTTCCCCATGCCAATTCCTCCTTCTTTCATTTTAATTAAATGTATAATTTTACCTATTTATTTTCAAACTACCTATAACACTTATAAAGGGAGGTTTCACCTAAATGAAACAGAAATTTTGTATACTATTGCTTATGCTCGCCTTCCTGACTATTGTACCAAATTGTACAATGACAGCCAAAGCATCTAACCTGACAATCGATATTAAGACTGTAAAGCAAAAAGGTAAGAAACCTTATATAGAATATCAAATTAATAGGCCGTCCTTTCACAACTTCTCTGATTCTAAATTTCAAAATAAGCTCAATTCCTATTACAAGAAATCTACTGACACATTTAAAAACAAATTAGAAAAGGAAGCCAAAAAATATTATAAAGAAACAGAAGGATCTAGCACACCATTTCATCCTTACGTGGCCAATGTTGATTATAAAGTCTCTTTAAACAAACCACCTTTTCTCAGCCTATATGTAAATTACTATCAATATACAGGCGGGGCACATGGTCTTTATACGTGGAAGGCGAATACATTTGATTTAAAAGAAAAAAAGCTACTGCACTTAGACGATTTATTTCAACAAAAAGATAAATATAAAGATGTAATCCGTGCGGAGATTGTAAGACAAATTAAACAAAATGAAAGCATTTATTTTCCTGATGCAACGGAAAAGGTAATGAGTACGAAAAAATTCCACTTCTTTTTAGAGCCAAATAATCTCGTTATTTATTTCCCTTTATATGAAATTGCACCTTATTCAAGTGGAATTCCACAATTCCGGATTCCATATACGTTACTAAGAGAGTATTTGAAGCCTTCGTATCAAAATATTTTAATTGACAACAAGTAAATATTTTCGCTACGATAATGTTAACCTATAAACAACAGGAGGTTAACATTATGAAGAAGTTACACGTTTTAGATTTAGCATTAGCTGCCATGTTCGTTGCTCTTATGGCCATTGGGGCAAATATTGTATCTTGGGCACCATTCTTACAAGTAGCAGGCGTCCCATTATCTATGCAACCATTTTTCGCAATTTTAGCAGGGCTCCTTCTCGGAAGTAGACTTGGTGCATTATCCATGACTGTATATATGCTCGTTGGAGTAGCCGGCGCGCCAATCTTCGCTAACTTCAAAGCCGGATTCGGGGCACTTTTAGATCCTACTGGTGGTTTTATTATCGCATTTATTATTGTTGCTTACGTATCAGGAAAACTAGTAGAACAGAGAGAAAGACCTACATTCAGTACATTCGCAATTGCTTCTTTCACAGGAATTATTTTAACTTATATTATCGGTACTACTTACATGTATGCATCAGTCAATTTCTTCATGGGCGGTAATATGAGCTATAAAGCTGCTTGGATGATTATGATGTGGTTCGCAGTAAAAGATATTATCTTTACAATTATCGGTGCTATTATCGCGCCTCGTATATACTACGCTGTACGTCGTTCTGCTTATCAACATTCTCATTCGACGATTTCATAATGAAAAAGAGTTATCTCGGTATACTGAGATAACTCTTTTTTACATTAAGACTCTTGATTCGTTTGTTCTTCTAAAATTTTCTTCATCATTGCAACCATGTCATCATGTAATTCTGGGTGTTGCAACGCCATTTCGATTGTCGTTTGAACGAATCCTAACTTTTCACCTACGTCATAACGTTTTCCTTCGAAATTGTAAGCAAATACACGTTGAATTTCGTTTAAGTTTTGGATTGCATCTGTTAACTGAATTTCACCACCAGCACCAATATGTTGCTGCTCTAAGAACATAAAGATTTCAGGTGTTAAAATGTAGCGTCCCATAATCGCTAAGTTTGAGGGCGCAGTACCTTGTGCTGGCTTCTCAACAAAGTTACGAACTTGGTAGCGACGGCCATCTTGTTCTAATGGATCAATAATTCCGTAGCGATGCGTTTCTTCTTCAGGAACAGTTTGTACACCGATAACAGAAGAAAGTGTTTTTTCATACTCATCCATTAATTGACGTAAACATGGTGTTTCAGCTTGAACAATATCATCACCTAATAATACTGCAAACGGCTCATCACCAATGAATTTACGTGCACACCAAACTGCATGTCCTAACCCTTTCGGTTCTTTTTGACGGATATAATGAATATCTACCATTTTTGAAGAAGCTTGTACTTTTTCAAGTAACTCATACTTTTTCTTTTCTAATAAGTTTTGCTCTAACTCAAATGCATTATCAAAATGATCTTCAATAGAGCGCTTTCCTTTACCAGTAACGATAATGATATCTTCGATTCCTGATTTTACTGCTTCTTCTACAATGTATTGGATAGTTGGTTTATCTACTATCGGTAACATTTCTTTTGGCATTGCTTTCGTTGCTGGTAAAAAACGTGTTCCTAATCCAGCTGCTGGAATTATCGCTTTTCTTACTTTTTTCATCACAACATACCCTCTCTTCTGTCAGAATCCATAACGATCATTTCCTTACATAAAACAAAAGGGAGATTTCACTCCCTTTTGTTCCCTACTATTTAAAATTACTTTATATTATAAACGATTCATAATGTCTTCTTTAATAGTAAGTAACTTTTGTTCACTATTCTGTAAAGAATTATCTTGTACACCAAAGTAGAATTTAATTTTTGGCTCTGTGCCAGATGGACGTAAGCAGAACCAAGAACCATCTTCTAATTGATATTTTAACACATTTGATTTCGGTAAGTGAATCTCTTCCTTATTTCCATCTTGTAAAGTTGTAATGATGCTTTCCTTATAATCCTCAACTGCAACAACTGTTAAGCCAGCTACTTCTTTCGGAGGATTCTCACGGAATGTTGCCATCATCTTTTGAATCTGTTCAGCACCGTCTTTTCCTTTTAACGTTAACGACACAAGATCCTCACGGAAGAAACCGTACTTCTCAAATACTTCTAATAGACCATCATATAACGTTTTTCCTTGTGATTTGTAGTATGCTGCTACTTCACATGCGAATAGGACAGATTGTACCGCATCTTTATCACGGCAGAATGGACGGATTAAATAACCATAGCTTTCCTCATAACCGAATTGGAATTCATATTGTCCACTTTCTTCGTACTGTCTAATCTTCTCACCGATAAATTTAAATCCAGTTAACGTGTCAACTGTATCTAAACCGTATGCTTTTGCGATTGTACGGCCAATTTCAGACGTTACGATTGTTTTTAATACAACACCGTTCTCAGGAAGTGTTCCGTTTTCTTTCTTTTGAGATAGTAAGTAATCAAGCATTAATGCACCTGTTTGGTTACCCGTTAATACTTGGAACTCACCATCGTGATTACGCACAGCTACACCAAGGCGATCTGCGTCAGGATCTGTTGCGATTAATACATCTGCACCTACTTTTTCACCGTCACGAATTGCATATTCAAAAGCAGCATGCTCTTCTGGATTCGGTGATTTTACTGTAGAGAAGTTTGGATCTGGTAACTCTTGCTCTTTGACAACCGTTACATCTGTAAATCCAACTTCTTCTAAGCCACGGCGTACAGAGATGTTTGACGTTCCGTGTAATGGCGTAAAGACGATTTTTAAGTCTTTTCCTACCTTTTGTACCATTTCTTTATTAATAATGACATTGTTCAATTCTGCAGCATATGCATCGTCGACTTCTTGTCCAATAATATGTAATAAACCATCCGCTTTTAATTGCTCTACATCAGCTACTTCAACTGTTAATTCATCTTCCACTGCATTTACGTAACTAATTAACTCATCCGCTTCTTTTGGAGGTAATTGTCCACCATCTTCACCGTATACTTTATAACCGTTATATTCAGGTGGATTATGGCTTGCCGTAAGAACGATTCCACTTACTGTATGTAAATGACGAACTGCGAAGGAAAGTACTGGCGTTGGACGCAAACTTTCAAACACATATGTTGTGATGCCATGTGCACCAAGTGTTGCAGCTACTTCCATTGCAAATTCAGGTGATTTATGACGAGAATCATACGCAACAACAACGCCGCGCTTCTTCGCTTCTTCTCCTAATTTTTCAATGAATGTTGCTAATCCTTTTGTCGCTTTTCGAACAGTGTATACATTTAAACGGTTCGTACCAGCACCTAGTTCACCGCGCATACCGCCTGTCCCAAACTCTAGATTTTTATAAAAGCTATCTTCGATTTTCTTCTCATCTTGCTTCATATTTTCTAGTTGTTCTTTTAACTCTGCGTCTAACTCTGCATAGGAAATCCAGCGACTAAATTCTTGTTTCCAGTTCATACTTCTATCCCCTCTCACTTGGTGTATCTTCATTATATGAAAAAAACCGCCTATGTCTCAATATTTTTTAGAATTTAACAGGATTTTACTGGAGATATTTGTATAAACTATGGCTAAATACTCCACCAAAGGGAATGAGGATTATGCAAGAATGGGGCTTGTCAGAAGAGCTCAAAATACAAACTAAACAAATGATTGAAGTTGCAGAAAAAGAACTATCGATTATGAGAAAAGCAATCGATAAAGAAGACGAATGTATTTTATGCAAAATGGAAGATATTCATCATATGTTAGCAAATGTGCAAACATTAGCCGCTACATACTATATTCAAGCGTATTTATCACCTTATACGGAAAGCTCACATTTTCTCACAGCAGCTGTCCAACATTTAAGCGCCCGCAAACACGGCGCTCTTATCTTTGTGGAACGAAACGAGACACTTGAACCTTTCATTCAAACTGGAACGACATTAAACGCTCATTTAACCGCACCGTTGCTTGAATCCATCTTTTATCCAGGTAACCCTCTTCATGACGGAGCGGCTCTCGTTAAAAATAATCATATCGTCTCAGCAGCTAACATTCTTCCTTTAACGAAAAGCATAGAAGTTGATCCCGAACTAGGCACACGTCACAGAGCCGCAATTGGCTTATCAGAAAAAAGCGATGCACTTATATTAGTTGTCTCTGAAGAAACAGGTCGCACTTCATTCGCTTTAAATGGGGTCTTATATACGATTTCTTTATAGAATAAAGGGAAACTATAATCAGTGGAGGTTTTCTTCATCCCCATAGAAAAGCCCCCTACTGTCGTTATATCTACATACGACAGTAGGGGGCTTTTGATCATGTACTACTATTCATCTTCAACTCAAACTTGAACCAGCCTTCTCTTCAAAAATTACTCTTCTCCGAAACGTTCAACAAGTGTTGCAAGTGTACGTACCATTGCACCTGTTGCTCCAGCTGGTCCTAAATCGTGTGCTCCTGTTGTTTCAGATGTTCCAGCGATATCTAAGTGTACCCACGGTGTATCTTCAGCGAATTCACCTAGGAATGTACCTGCCATAACCGCATGTCCTTCACGGCCTGGTGAGTTATTTAAATCAGCGAACTTACTGTTTCTCACACGCTCTTTATCACGCTCGAAAATCGGTAATTGCCAAATTGGCTCGTCTGTTTCCATAGAAGCCTCTAATACTTGCTCAAACAGTTCTTCATTGTTTGTCATTGCACCTGTCGTATGATTTCCAAGTGCAACAATTACGCCGCCTGTTAATGTCGCTACATCAACAAGGTAGTTTGCACCAAGTTTTTTCGCATACGTAATACCGTCAGCTAACGCTAGACGACCTTCTGCATCTGTATTTAATACTTCAATTGTTTTTCCGCTCATAGATGTAATGACATCATCTGGCTTAAATGCTGTACCACTTACAACATTATCCGTTGATGGAATAACAGCGATCACATTTTGTTCTGGGCGAAGTTCACCGATAATTTCCATTGCACCTAAAACAGCTGCAGCACCGCCCATATCACCTTTCATACCGACCATACCTTCACGCGGTTTTAATGAATAACCACCTGTATCGTATGTAATTCCTTTTCCAACGAATCCAATTACATCTGTCCACTCTTCTTTTCCTTTATAAATAAGAGCGATCATTTTCGGTGGCTCTGTAGAACCTTGGTTTACTGCAAGTAACGCACCCATACCAAGCTCTTCCATCTCTTCTTTCTCAAGAACTTTATAATCCATATCATATTTCTCTGCTAGTTCAACAGCATACTCAGCAAGCTTCGTCGCTGTTAGTACGTTTGGCGGCATATTTACAAGTGTACGAGCTGAATTTGTTGCACGTCCATGTACGTAACCAACTGTTAATGCAGCTTCAATTTCTTGTGCATCTTCCGCTGTAATAGCCGTGAATTTCTCTAGCGCTACAGTATCTTTCTTGTCTGTTTTATACGTTTGTAATTCATATGTACCAAGCCCTTGTACTTCTGCTGCAATATGTGCTACATCAATCGCGTCTAATTTATCTGTCACGAAAGAATCAAGTAAAATTGCTGCATCTTGTACTTTTGCTGCTTGCAGTGTTTTAAACGCTTTACCAAGTGCCGCACGTAACGTTTCTGTCGTGTAAGACTCTTTCTTACCTAAACCAACAAAGTAATAACGTTTCACATTTGTTTTTCCTAAGCTATGTACTTTTGAAATGGCTTTTTTCTTCGTAGATAATTCTTTCTCTTCTAATAAAGTATGTAATTGTCCTTCAAACGCCTTGTCTAATTCTTGTACAAAACTGCTTAATTTCTCTTCTTCAAATAACGCAACAATCACCGCTTCATGGCTTGCTAATTCTTTTTGTACTTGAAACATGTTCAGACCCCCTAAATTTTTCTATTGCTATTATAACTTTATTTTCGATAAAATGCGACAATTCTAACATCTGTTTTACATATACACATTTCTTTTATATACGAAACAAAAAAGAAAAAGTCTAGCGTAATTAACACTAGACTATCTTTGTTTTAAATATTGACCACGGAACACTTGCATCGTTTCATCTTGATTTAACATCGTTAACTCTTCTTCTGTAAACTTCCCATTTCCTACTTTCACTACATATACATTTACTTTTTTCTTACCCCATTCGCTATAAACATCTTTCACCGTATCATAATATAGATCGAGACGGTTTCCTTTTATAGCACCGCCCTTATCAGCTACTACACCATACCCATAACCTGGCACGAACAAAATCGTTCCAATCGGGAATACGCGTAAGTCCGCAGCGATTGTAGAATATAAATCCCGTTTCGCTTTAACACCTGAATATGTAATACCATACTCTGGATGTCCTGGCCTCTTACCAGTCGATTCGATTCCTGACGTATAACCAGTCGCTGTCATTTCAATTGAACGATATTTAGACCAGTCTTTCGCCTGCTCTAAAGCATTTATCACTTCTTTACTCGGAACAACACTTCTCTCAATTTCTGCTGCATGTACTTCTTTTGCACTCGTTCCCTCATATTTCTTTACAATCTCTAATAAAGAAACTCCTGTGAAAGCATTCCATGTTACGCATAATGCGGATACAAGTAAACAAGTCATCATAATGCGAATACAATATCGTTTTAACATTTTTATATTCCACACTCCTTCATCGTTAATCATTCCCTATACGACGAAGGAATATGCAAAAAAATAATCTCCAAATTAACTTGGAGATTAAAACATTTGATATCCACTTTTTCGAAGTTTTTTAATTACGATTCCCGCTAAAGCAGCCCCTACTAACCCCGTAGATAAAATAAACACATCTGCTTGTCCTAAATGCGATACACTTGTCCCAAATGAAGAAAATGTTTCTTTCGGCTTTGAAAAATAATCCCACACACTCGCTTTATTAATAATGAGCATACAAACAATCGGATACACAATAACCATTACCCATGTAGCTCGCAATATCATGTTGAGTAAAAATCCAATTCCAAAAAACAAAATAAAGAATAGCATCATTGAAATAAGTAGTACAGGTATACTCACTCTTTCTCCCTCTCTTTCGCACGTGCCGTAAATACGTGATAGGCTGTATAACCAAACTGCTCTCCTGGATTTAATGTTTTGTCCATTTCAAGCAGTAGTTCCGACCTTCCTTCTAACAAATATTTAATAAGCAAAGATGTATCCGGATCGTCCGCAATTGTCTCTGGATGTAAGAATGCAACTTCAGACAATTCCTTCTCCTGCACAATAATATTTTCCCCTTCAGGCTCCATAAGAAAAATAATCATATTATCACTAATTTCATTACGAATAACACCCGATCTGATACCAATAATCCCTTTCACATGCGCAACAATGCCTGTCTCTTCTAACACTTCTCGTTTCACAGCTTCGTCAACCGTCTCACCTTCATTTACAAAACCAGCCGGTAAAGACCATTTCCCCTTTAATCCACTGTATTTTTTCTTAACGAATAGCCACCTGCCATCTTTTGTAGCCACTAAGCCACTAACGGCTAGCCATACTTTCCCTCGATCCCCCATGATGTGTTCCTCCTCCACTTTAACAGACGGAATATTCTTTCTTTTCTATATATTATACTATATTTTTAAATACACTGTGGGATTTCCTTATCTGTATAATTCTAATTTCATGATATACTGTAAAAAAATAACAAAGGGGAGAATATACTTATGAAAAAAACAAAACATTGGCTTCTTGAATCTGCATTTTCTTTCTCTAGAAAAGCAATTATTCTTTACCTCATTTCATATACTTCTTTCCTAATTGGTATGATTTTCGGATTAAAATATTGGACTCATCCGCTTTCTGATCCAACAATATTTCAAAAAAGTATTACTCCCGTCTGTTTCCTAATTTTTTTCATCTTCCTATTGCTGTATAGAAAACGTGTATTATACGAAAAAAGCAGAAACAGCTCATAGCCGTTTCTGCTTTTTCTACTATATATTAAAAGAACTTTAATTTACCTTTTTTAAGAACTAATAAAGGTCCACCTAATAAGAATAGGTAACGGTTATCGATAACTTTCTTCATGAAGGAAGCTTTCCAACCTGTTAACTTTTTGCCCATAACAACGCCCATTGCATCATCATGACCTAAAGAACATACAGATCCTTTATTATCGAATGCGAATTTCTTCATTTCACCTTTGCCACGAACTAACACAGTTAAGTTGTGTGCAATGTTGTAACCTTGTTGAATTGCAATTTGTGCTGTTGGTGGGTATGGACGATTAATTTCTTCGTTAATGATTAACGCTGCGTCACCAACCATGAATACTTCCTCGTATCCTGGAGCGTGCATGTACTCATCAACTTTTACACGTCCGCGCATTGCTTCAAAACCAGACTCTTCCACAATACCGTTACCACGAACACCTGCAGCCCAAACTACTGTTTCAGACTTAATTAATTCAGTATCATCACCATTCGCAACGATAATACCTTCTTCAGTTGCTTCTTTAATTGCTGTACCGATGCGGAATTCTACGCCCTTTTTCTCAAGTTGTTTCACAGCGTATTCTACTAATGCTGGATCAAAACCTGGAAGTGCTGTTGGAGCAGCTTCTACACAGATAATACGTGCTTTTTCACGTGGTACATTGTACTGTTTGCAAAGTTCAGGAACACGATTTGCAAGCTCACCTACATACTCGATACCAGTAAATCCAGCACCACCGACAACGATTGTTACTAACTCATCGCGCTTTTCATCTGCATATTTAGCGAAACTAGCTTCCATATGCTCACGAATTTCACGAGTTGCATTAATGTTAGCGATTGAGAATGCATGCTCTTTTAATCCTGTAATGCCGAATGTTTCTGATTCGAAACCAAGACCGATTACTAAGTAATCATACTCTAATTCACCATTTTTTAAGATAATACGCTTTTCAGCAGCTTTAATTTCTACTACTGTATCTTGTACAAAGTTCACTTTATTTGTATCGATAACGTCTTGAATATCTAGACAGATTTTTTCATCTTGTAATGTACCAGCTGCGCTCTCATGTAACCAAGTTGCTTGGTAGTGATAGCTGTTGTTGTTTACTAACGTAATTTCAGCTTCATTTACAGATAATGCTTTTTGCAGACGAACAGTCGTAATCATCCCGCCATAACCTGCACCTAAAACTACGATTTTTGGAGTCTTCACCAAATCACAACCCTTTTCTTTATATAATAGAAATGAAAAATAATACCAAGTACTAAAAACTCTATTTGTCAAGAATGTGGAATTTATCACATTCTATATCGTAACAAAACGTATTCAAAAAATCGTACGAATTTTGTCATAGAAATTTAACATAATACTTCCCTATATTAGTCGGTTTTATTCCAGAATTCAAGCACCTAGAGAATTATCAATATTTTAAAATAACATAGCGTTTTCAAGGGTTTTTCAACCTTTTTTTCATGTATTTTCCTTTCTGTACATTTTATACACTGTAAAAAACATCTATGCGGAAACTTACTTATAATTCAGTCGTTTTCAGAAGTATTATGAACTCAAATATGCTATCATTTATTTGAAAGTGTCATCATTTGCAGGATTTTCGTGTACATATGAACAATATATGAAATCAATATTAAAATTCCATCTATAGGGGGAATGAAAGTGGCAGAAAATCAAAAAGTTTACGACATAACAATTATTGGTGGTGGTCCAACAGGACTATTCACAGCATTTTATGGCGGTATGAGACAAGCAAGTGTAAAAATCATTGAAAGCTTACCTCAACTTGGAGGCCAATTATCCGCACTCTACCCTGAAAAGTACATTTATGATGTAGCTGGATTCCCAAAAGTGCGCGCACAAGAATTAGTTGATAACTTAAAAGAGCAAATGAAGAAATTTGATCCAACTGTTTGTTTAGAAGAAGCTGTTGATACGCTTGAAAAACAAGCTGACGGTATATTTAAACTCGTTACAAATAAACAAACCCACTATTCTAAGTCAGTTATTATTACTGCTGGCAATGGTGCTTTCCAACCACGCCGCTTAGAATTAGAAGGTACAGCAAAGTATGAAAAGAAAAACTTACATTATTTCGTTGATGATATGAATAAATTTTCCGGCAAGCGCGTCGTAGTATTTGGCGGCGGTGACTCAGCAGTAGACTGGACGATGATGTTAGAACCGATTGCTGACAAAGTTACAATCGTTCATCGTCGTGATAAATTCCGTGCGCATGAGCATAGCGTGGAAAGCTTAATGAATTCTCGTGCAGAGGTAAGCACACCGTACGTTCCAGTTGAACTTATTGGTGACGACAACATTGAACAAGTCGTTCTTCAACATGTAAAAACGGAAGAAAAAATTATTATCGATGTTGACGACGTAATTGTAAACTACGGTTTCGTGTCTTCTCTTGGTCCAATTAAAAACTGGGGCTTAGATATACAAAAAAACAGCATTCTCGTGAACTCGAAAATGGAAACAAATATTCCTGGCATTTACGCTGCTGGTGACATTTGTACATATGAAGGAAAAGTAAAACTCATTGCTTGCGGCTTCGGTGAAGCACCAACAGCGGTAAACAATGCAAAAGCTTACTTCGATCCAAACGCAAAACTTCAACCAATGCATAGCTCTAGTATGTTTTAATATAGAAATGAAAAGAACTCCTTCACATGACAGGAGTTCTTTTCATATTATGCTACCTTCCCCTTCCAAAATATGTTACAATAAAACAGAACATACGTTTCGTTTTATGGAGGGAGATTTTATAATGAAAGAACCTATTATCGTAAAAAAAGAAGCTTTCCAAGCAATCGGTGTTTCAATTACGACGACAAATGAAATAGAGGCATCTACTGAAGGAAAAATTCCAAAGCTGTGGAACCGATATTTCCAAGAACAAATCATGCACCACATCCCAAATCAACAAACGAAAGAAACATTCGCTTTCTATTCAAACTACGAATCAGATGAAACGGGTACATATAGCTTTATAATCGGTATACCTGTTTCCTCATTAGAAGAAATTCCTGAAAATATGACAGCTTTAACAATACCTGCTGCTACATATGCAGTATTTACAACGAGAAAAGGGCCAGTTTCTGAAGTTGTTTGTGAGGCTTGGGAATATATTTGGCAATGGTCGAAAGAAAACAAACGTGCTTTTACAACAGATTTTGAGCTATATGATGAAAGAGCAATAGATCCAAATAACGTACAATTAGATATCTATATCGCTTTAGCTTAAAGAAGATGCCCCGGTATCTTCTTTTTTTGTCGGTAAATAGCCACTGTGCAAATTCATTATTATTGTCTACAATGAGAAAGTGCAGTATAGAAATATTAGAAACTGTATAAAGTGAAACTATACTCAGTGGTGGGGGGTATTCATCCCCCACCACTGAGTATTAGTTGAACCAATCGGACGTTAACGGGCAGTTAGTCTCCCACCTAACTTCTTTGCTCGAGCCAAATTTTGAGGTGGGAGTTTTACTGCCCGTTAACGCGGGATAAAACGATTGTTAACAGGTTTTTTCGTTTAAATTTGTCACATAGAAAGGAAGCAATATGGAGGAACTACAACAAAATAAATCTGCTTTAGAAGGAAGCGGAAAGCCGTTATTAAAAAATACGAATTTCCTTTTTCTTTGGGCAGCTACTCTCTTTTCAAGCTTTGCTTTAGCCTTTTTTACTTTTTCACAAACGTGGTACATAGCAAAAACATTAAACCTTGAAGCTTCACTCGGCGTTGTCTTCGTAGCTCTTAGTGTTCCAAGGCTTATTTTTATGATTGTCGGCGGTGCTGTAGCTGATAAATTTCCGAAAAAAAATATTATGTTTTATTCTAATATTATTCGAGCGATTCTTGTCGCAACCATTCTTACATGGTTCATCGTCGGTGATGTAACACTATATACATTTGCTTTATTCGCTTTATTCTTTGGACTTGCCGATGCTTTCTTCTGGTCTGCAGACGGATCTATCTTGCCTGAACTTGTAGAAAAAAGCCGATTAACACAAGCAAATTCACTTACACAAATGACAAACCAAGCATCGGTTATTTTAGGACCTGTACTTGGTGGTATTCTTATTAAATTTAGTAACTATGAGACAATCTTTTCGATTACGATTTTGTTGCTAATTATCGCTGCCATACTCGTCCAAAAAATACAATTTACGCTGCCAGAGCAGCAAAATACAGACAAAGGCATGTTCACTTCTATTAAAGAAGGAATCTTATACGTAAAGGAATCGCCATTCCTTTCAACTTTCCTTATTTGTAGCGCCTTTTTAAACTTATTTTTAATCGGTCCGATGCAAGTCGGTTTCCCGCTCTTCGTCAAAAATGTACTGCACGGTGATTCACTCCAATTCAGTTACTTAGAAGCTGCTGTTGGCGGCGGAATGGCGATCGGTGCTGTCATTGTTGGGTTAAAAAATATTAATCGTAGACGTGGTCTATTTTGTATTATCATGATGCTACTATCTGGTATATTCTTCTTATCAATCAACTTCAGTACCGTACTTTGGCAAGCGTTATTAGCCGGGATGTTTTACGGTATTACAATTGCAATGGCGATCGTTCCGCTTATGGCAATGATTCAATCCACAGTAAAAGAAGAAATGATGGGCCGCGTTATGAGTTTACTTATGCTATCATCGATGGGCTTTATCCCGCTCTCTTATGCATTCACATCGCTTGCACTTGGCATAGGAATTCCCATTGTAACCGTTATGAAAAGTGGTGCAATTGCGGTTATCGTCTTCGTACTGTTTGTAGCAATTCGTGTTCCAGTTGTACGCAAATTCGATTAACTATTTAGAGTCATGTGTTATACGCATGGCTCTTTTTTAAACGGATCAAATAGTGGTATACCCTTACTTCTCCTTAAAGCCGCTCCCCATTCTAATCCAACCTCTAAAAATAAATCTCGCACTGTACTATACAAAAGTGCGTTAATGTCTTTACGAATCTCCCCATACTTATACGCCCTCACAACACTTTTCACACGCCAAATGAAATTACCATACACTTCTTCATCAGCTAATATTTGCTCCAGTAAAACACCTTGCTCTAGTAATCCACTCTTTTTATATGCCAGCTCCACTTTACTCCAAAATGCATTAATCTTTTGCGGGTCACTTGTCATTGGAACAAGTGCGTATATAAAAGGTTTCGGTATATCATGGCGGCAATACGTCTCATCAAGCTCGTACGTTACTTTTCTTTTTTCTTTTATTTGTGGAATGTTTTTAGAAAGAATTGTTTCCCCTTCGTATTTTTGCTCATTTTCACTACAGCCATCTACTTGTTTACCACTTTCACATGCGGACATTTTCATACGGTCATCCATGCGGTCAATTGCAGATGTAAGAAATACATATAAGTTTGCACTATATCCGCCGCGCTTCCGTCTCTCTTTTGTCGCAACACGCTTTATAATTCCAAGCTCTTCTAGCTTTGCAATGGAGCGGCGTACTGTACGAATACTCTTTCCGACATTCGTCGCAATCGTCTCCATTAACGGACAAGCGACTCCTACTGTTTTTTGTTTCTCATTCACCGCATACTTTCCTAAAAAATGAATAATGATAGAATCAGTTTGATTCAATTGAAATCGATAGCTCTTTAGCACCTGTTTTTGATATGTATTAAACTCTTCTTTACTTCGAAATTCACTGTATGGTTTCATTAAATTATATAAACTTCCCATTTTTATCACCTCACTTATAAATAAGAGGCAGGAAGAGAAATTGGCGTGATAGTTAATATTTTTTTATTTAAATTTACAGTCATTTCAGAAGAAGATTTTGAGAACAAAAAAGGAATTGACCCTGTTCGTCAATTCCTTTTTTCTTTCTTATTTTGCACCTAATTTTTCTTTCACTTTCGCAGGAAGCTCGTCTTTCTTCACTTCTTCCCAAGCAGATACACCTTTTTTATCTGAATGGTATACACGTAAGAATGCATCTTTACGAAGATTTTTTTGAGCTGTGAATTCTAATTCTTTTTCTTTTCCGTCTTTATCGAATCCTTTTAATTTATACTCAAAATATTTGAACGGCTTTCCACTATCAGACTTTTCATTCTTCTCAATTCCATCAGTCTTAATTTGAACGTAATACTCATCTTTACCCATACGATTTAAATCACAACCGACTAATAAACTTGCGAATACAACTAAAATACTAAAAAGTGCAATGTATCTTTTCATTTTCTTCACCTCATGTGTTTTTTCTTATATTCTTATCTTAAAGCCTAAGCTTTGGAGAAGAAATTCAAAAACATGACATGAACATTACACTTTTGTAAGATAATAATTATTTCTTCACTCTAGAAACAGTCATTCCATCACCAATTGGAATCAGTACGGATTCTAAATTCGGATGAGTTGCTACCACCTCATTAAATTTCTTCATAATTTCTGTATAACGTTTTTGTTTCGCACTTTCATCGACTACACTTCCGCCAGCCAAAACATTATCTGTAACAATTAAAGCACCTGGCTTAGCAAGCTTCATGCAGTACGTTAAATAGTTCTCATAATTCTCTTTATCCGCATCGATAAAGAAGAAATCAAATCGTTTATTATCCTCAGTTAATTTTTCCAGACTTTGCAACGCAGCACCAGTCATATACGACACTTGTTCGCCAAATCCCGCTTTATGTAAATTACTACGCGCTACCTCCGCATATTTCTCTTCTAATTCAAGAGAAGTTAACGTACCTTCTTCTCCAAAACCTCTTGCAAGACAAATACCACTATATCCACCTAATGCACCTATTTCTAAAACATCTTTCGCTCCAGAAATGGAAACTAACATCGTTAAAAGTTTACCCGAAGAAGGTGATACCGATATCGGCGGCATTTCATTTTCCTTTATCGATGCAATCACTTCATCCAAAAGAGTCTCTTGACCACAAAATACGGAATCAATATAACGATTAATTTGTTTCATGCGGCTCAGCTCCTCGACCTGCGTTTTCATTATCATCTAACATAGGCGCTTCTTCTGTTTCACTCTCATGTATTTCAAATAGTTGTGTAAATTCATTAATAACCATATCAATCGCCTTTAATTCCCCAATTAAAATTTGCTGAATAGACTGGAATTCTGGCTCACTTAACTGTTGTTTAATTGTCGCTCGTTTCAAATTCATCATTTCTAAAAAGGCGATTGCTCTCCCGCGGCGAAATGTTTTCGGCCCGCGATGATGAGATCCATCTCTCCCCCTATGACGCTCACCACGGTGACGGCCTTCTTTCATAAACTTATCTTCTCTCATTTCAAATCCCCCTTTGTATACAAATGTATACGTTTATTTTATATTTCAAAGTGTATACGTTTGTATACAAAATGTCAAAAATAAAGAAAAAACCCCTTATGAGAAAAAAGATATTTACATCTTTTCTCACAAAGGGGTATGTATATATTTATTAGAACTAATAACGTTTTCCGCGCCAATTTCTCCACTTGTCACGAATCTTATTACATAATTTCTTTATACCATTCACTATACCTTTTATTACACCTTCTATTATGCCTTCCACTATGATATCTATTACAAGATAACCTATAAATCTAATTATAGGTTTAATCACATATCTCCCTACGAATTCAAAAATCCCTTCGATTAACATACCCGCCTCCTCATACAGTTCATTCCTTGCAAAGATACATTAGGTTATACAACAGATTTTAAGATCAGTTTCTACATTGAGAAGTCAGCTTTTTAGATTTTTTTATAATAAAATCACCAACTACGTAATTCATTTATGATCGAGGTAAACCGTCTTCAACTACCTTCGTGACGGTGCCATTCGGTTCGAAAATTACACGTAACGATCCTTCGCCACCATAACCTGTATATCCGTATACAGAATACGATTTATATTTTTCAATCATACGTGGCTGTCCGATCGTAGCCTTTACATCATTCGCAGGCATACCCTTTTTGATTTTCAAATAATCACTATAATATACTTCTGCCGAATTGTTATTTACATCTTTATACCACGGCACACGGTCGTTCTTCTCTTCATATCCCTCTGCAGGTGTCTTCACAGGCTCTTCACTACTTTGAGTAGATATCTCATTATCTTGAACAGTATTGTCTACCTCAGTACGCTCAATATTCACAACATATCCATGCTTATTCAATTCCACCATAATTTCATATGTACCATCTGTATCTTTTTCAGTATAAAAAGCACGTTTTTCATTGTTCTTATAATATTTTAGAGTGTCACCACCGTAGTCAATTGCGTTAAGAATGTCCGTATATGTCATGCCTTCCTTAATCTTTTTCGCTTCAGTACTAGAAATATAACGCTTCTGTGATGAGGTAGCATCCTCATATTTAATGCTATTACGTTCACTCGTAGTCATAGCCGTTTCCTTCTGTTCGTTTAGTAGCTCGCTTTCCGCGTCTTCTTTCACCGGTTGCTTCCCTACTGCTTTTGTTATCACGTCTGTACCGTTAGAACATGCTCCAAAAATGGATACTGTCGCTAACGCCATCCCTACTAAAAGTACTTTCTTAAATGACTTCATAAATGTTTCCCCCCTGTATTTTTTAACATCTAGTAATCTATGTATTTAAATTCACCTGGAACTAGTGTCCACTCACGATATAGCCTTTACTACCTACAATGTCAGTAATACTCATTACTCTTATGTTTTCGAAATAATAATATTAGGTTTTTAACGGCAAAACAAAAGACCTCCCTAACGATTTAATTTCATCGCTAAGAAGGTCTTTATATATAACCTACTGATTCAATTTCCGCTTAAACGAACGGAATGAAAAAACTTAGCACTCTTCCGGCTTACCAGCATTCGACGCTGTACGGAAAGATGATCCACAACCGCATGATGCGATTGCATTTGGATTGTCGATTGTAAATCCTCCGCCAAGCATAGATTGTTTATAATCAATTTTTACTCCTTTAACAATTGGAGCACTTTCTGTATCGATAACAAATTCGACACCGAAAAATTCAAGAACTGTGTCGTCTTCTTTTGGTTCTACTTCAAATCCTAAGCCATAAGAAAGACCACTACATCCGCCGCCATGTACAGCAAGGCGCACGTACTTCTCTCCATCTTCAGCATCTTTTAGCATATCTTTAATTTGAAAAGCTGCTTGTTCTGTTACTTCAATCATGAAATACACCATCCTTTCTGTTCTCATTCTATTATACATCTTTACGCTTCTATCTTGTACTCATACACTCCGCGGCAAATTACTTCTGCTGGTCCTTTCATTAACACATTTCCTTCGTCTGTCCATGCAATCATTAAATCGCCACCAGCTAAATGAACAGTAATTTCCTTACCACGTTCCATCTTTCCGTTTAAAATAGAAGCTACAACTGCAGCACATGCTCCTGTTCCGCAAGCTTGTGTTACACCGGATCCTCTTTCCCACACGCGGAAGTTCATCTCTTCCTCATTCAAAATCTCGATAAATTCAACATTTACTCGTTCTGGGAACATTTCATGCGTTTCAAGAACTGGTCCAAGTGTTGTAAGAGGTGCCTGTTCTACATCGTCTACAAAAATAACCGCATGCGGATTTCCCATTGAAACAGCTGTAAATGCATAACGGTGATTATTGTATAAGAAGTTCTCACGAATAAATGGCGTTTCACCTTCGCCAAGCATCGGGATTTCTGCACGTGTTAAACGCGGTGCCCCCATATCAATTTTTGCTAATGTCACTACCCCATCTTCTACCGTTACTTCTGCCGTCACAATGCCAGCTAACGTTTCAATTGTGAAAACTGTTTCTTCTACTAGTTTATGCTCATACGCATATTTCGCTACGCAGCGTAAACCGTTACCACAGCTCTTTCCTTCTGAGCCATCATTATTAAACATGCGCATTTTCACCGGCGCTACATCAGATGGGCAAATTAATATCATTCCATCCGCACCAATACCAGTATGAATATTTGAAACCTTTTCCGCCACAAGAGCTAAATCCTCTTCAGGAATTTGTTCTTCAAACATATTTACATATATATAACTATTGCCAAGGCCATGCATTTTTGTAAAAGAAAATTGGCTCATTTGTATTCACTCCAAAAATAATTTGTTATTTCAAGTATAAAATGCATGCTTTTAGAACACAATATGAATGTCCCCCGTTTCTCATATTTGACAACGTTTGGCGATGAGCCATTCTTACACAAATTGTGTAGGAAAAAAAGCCCTTCTAAAAGGGCCTTTTTTTATTTATATTCAGTATTAGCCAAATAACATTTTATATAATGAAAAAGATGTTGCTTATTCGCAACACCTTAAAACATTGGATTTTCATCCAAGTACTCATATACATTATTAACAAGTTCTTCTACTGTCGCTCCTTGTACAACTTCACCATTCACAAGAGCAAATGGTCCTTCAAAACAAATGCCACAATATCCTAAACAACCATACTCCATTACATCTAGATTCGGATCTTTTTCTAATTTCTCTAAAGCTGCCTGTGATCCACTCGCAAGGTTACCTACACAAAATTCAATTAATGGTTTAATCAAAATTCTCCCCCCTGTACTACAAAAAAATTACCTTCTGACTTTATATAAGAAGAAAACTAAGCTGTTTCTTGTTGTTTTCGTTACACATTCTAAACTATTTAGTTACTTCATTACTTCACTTCAAAGTAGATCATTGTTTCTATATAACATGCTAATAATGAAATAGTAACTAAAAAGGAAAAACAGTTTACTTTACTTTTCTTCTTAATTGTACAACAGAGTATTCATTCATGCATTGTTATTTGTTCACAAATTCGATATAATTTGATTGAGTAAAGTCAAAATATTTTATTAATATAAAATTTTATGATTAGGGGATATTTCAACAGAAAAGGGGTAATCCATCATGAAACACCTCGTAATACTAGGTGGTGGCTACGGTGGAATGAGAATTCTACAACGGCTACTTCCAAGCAACCAACTTCCAGATGATGTACAAGTGACATTAATCGACAAAGTACCATATCATTGCTTCAAAACTGAATATTATGCACTAGTAGCGGGTACAATTTCAGAAACACATATTCGTATACCGTTTCCTGAGCATCCACGTCTCAACATTCAATACGGCACAATAACAAATATTGACCTTGAAGAAAAAGCTGTTCATCTTGATGGTGGCGAAGCGATCCAATACGATGATTTAATTATCGGACTTGGCTGTGAAGATAAGTATCATAACGTTCCGGGGGCGAAAGAATATACACATAGCCTTCAATCGATTGAACAAACACGTAAGACATATGAACAATTAAATAGCTTAGAACCAAATGCAACAGTAGCTGTCGTCGGTGCCGGCTTAAGTGGCGTTGAAGTAGCGAGCGAACTTCGTGAAAGTCGTTCTGATTTAAAAATCTATTTATTTGATAGAAAAGATAGAATTCTATACCCATACCCAGAGAAATTAAGTAGATACGTAGAGGAATGGTTCGTAAAACATAAGGTTGATATTATACGTAACTCTAACATTACAAAAGTAGAACCAAATATTGTGTACAATCACGATGAACCGCTTGAATGCGATGCAATTGTCTGGACAGCTGGTATTCAAGCAAATGAAGTTGTTCGAAATCTTCCAGTTGAACAAGATAGTAGTGGTCGGGTTGTTTTAACAAAATATCACAATATTCCAAATAACGAGCACGTTTATGTTGTAGGGGATTGTGCAGCTCTTCCACACGCACCATCTGCTCAACTTGCTGAAGGTCAAGGAGAACAAATTGTCCAAATATTATTAAAACGTTGGAACAATGAGACTCTTCCTGATGAACTACCTGTTATTAAATTAAAAGGTGTTCTCGGCTCTCTTGGCAAGAAGCACGGCTTCGGTCTACTAGCAAATCAACCGTTAATGGGACGTGTACCGAGACTATTAAAATCAGGTCTTCTTTGGATGTACAAATATCATAAAGGTTAATATTTTAAAGGCTGTCTACTATGTAGGTAGCCTCTTTGCATCCACAAAAAATAATTATCAGATATATTTTTCTCAACATGAACCATGCTTTATTTTTCATTTCCATATTAAAAACTATCGATGAAAAGTGTATGCTATTTGTAAGTCGTTGTATGATTTCTCATAAGACCGAATTCATTCGGTCTTATTTTTTGTGTTGTAAATACTTTTGTAGGAGGTATTACATTTCCCTTATGAACGTAACGAAACTAAACGATCGAATAGAAGCGAAGAAGAAAGAATTGATCTATCTCGTTGAAATGCACGGATTCACTCATGATAAAGTAATCTCCTTCAGCCAAGAATTAGATTGTTTACTTAACTTATTAGTAAAGCTTAAAGCTAAAACAAAACGCTGTTCTTTATAACCTTATTTTTCTATTTCTCTCTCTTTTTTGATACGATATAAAAAGAATCAGAAAGGAGCCATCTATGTTTATATTAAAAGACGTTACATATAAAGATATACTACACATTCCTTATTTACAGATTCAAAACGAAAAAATCACTTGTATAATCGGTGAGAGCGGGAGCGGAAAAAGCACATTGCTCCGTATGTTAAATGATCTACAATCTCCAACATCCGGGACAATCGAATATAATGGAAAGCTAATTTCTGATTATCCCCCTATTCAATTACGACGTGACGTAGTCATGCTTGGGCAAACCCCGCCTATTTTCGATGGAACAGTTAAAGACAATCTATTAATGGGACTTCGTCTTTCTGAAAAGCCATTTCCAAATGATGATATTTTGCAAAGCGCATTAAAGGTTGTTAGCTTAGAAAAAAATTTAGAAGATAACGCCGATTCATTATCAGGTGGAGAAAAACAACGCCTTGCTTTTGCACGTATTGTGCTCATGGATCCACCTGTTTATTTATTAGATGAACCAACTTCGGCGCTAGATAGCGATACAGAACGACGCGTTATGAAGCAATTCACGCTACTCGCCAGAGAAAAGAAGAAAACAGTTATCTTCATCACGCATTCGCAACAACTTCCAGAAGAAATCGCAGACGATATTATTGAAATTAGTAAAACAAACGGTGCTACTAGAAAGGAAGTGCTCTCCGTTGAAGGGCGTTATTGAACTCCAAATTTGGCAACTTGCCGCTGCATATATTTTCATTCTTATATTAATCGGACTTGTAAAATTAAAAGGAATACCTCGCGAAAAACAAATTGCGCTCGCAACATTCCGTATGACCATTCAGCTCGTACTTGTTGCCTATGTCCTTACATACGTATTTGAAAACAGTAACCCATTTTATACAATTGCTCTCATTACTTCTATTACTACATTTGCAATTTTTAATATTTATAAACGAGTTAACATTCCAATGTCTAAAGAATTAAAACGAGTAGCAGCCCTATCCATGGTTGCCGGATCAATCGGGCCATTGCTACTATTTATCTTTGTCATTATCGGTCACGATCCTTGGTATGCACCGCAATATATCGTTCCGATTACGGGAATGCTAGTCGGTAACGCAATGACTGGTGTCTCACTTGGTGCAAATACATTCTTAAACAATATGAAATCACAGCGAGGTCAAATTGAAGGTGCGCTAATGCTCGGTGCAACGCCGAAAGAAGCAACTGCTCCGCTCATTCGAGATGCTTTTGACTCTGCGATTTTACCAACGATTAACTCTATGGTTGGAATGGGGATTATAAGCTTACCAGGGATGATGACAGGTCAAATATTAGCCGGTGTCTCACCATTTACAGCTATCCAATATCAAATCGCCATCATACTCGGTATTTCAGGAAGCACCGCTTTCGCTGTCATCATCTTCTTACAGCTTGGATATAAAACATTCTTTAATAAGCGGTGTCAGTTGAAGGAGATTGACTATGGCGGACGGTGATCCGGCTTTTTGCTCGGTAAATGATGCACCTTTCTCGGTGAGTGAAATTATATCGGCGATTTTTTGAATATATCGACTGTAACTCAAATTATATCGGCGATTTTTGAAATATATCGATCGTAACTTAAATTATATCGGCGATTCGACAAGGAATATCGACTTACCGACAAAAAATGACATAATAAAAAGAGGAGGCTAGTCGCCTCCTCTTTTTACTTACGCCTTCTTAACGAATTGTGATTTTAACTTCATAGCTCCGAAACCGTCGATTTTGCAATCAATATCGTGATCACCATCAACTAGGCGGATACTCTTTACTTTCGTACCGATCTTCACAACTGAAGAAGTTCCTTTTACTTTTAAATCTTTAATGACAGTAACAGCATCGCCGTCTTGCAGAACGTTTCCGTTCGCATCTTTTACAACTTTTGCACCATCATTATTTTCAGCTTCCGCTTCTTGGCCCCACTCGTGAGCACATTCTGGACATACGAAAAGAACGCCATCCTCATACGTATATTCTGAATTACATTTTGGACAATTTGGTAAAGTAGCCATAAATTCATTTCCTCCGTTCATTATTTATACGTAAAAATCAAAATTGATGTTTACATCTCGATAAATAAAATTTGTACAGCATTTCTTTATAGTGCCATAGTCTCACGTTATTGACAAGTCTACCTCTAATTCTCATTTTTTATTGTATTTTACAAATTTTCAATTCGTATGGTGTTTCCAAGTAAAAAAGAAGAACCTTCACAAGATTCTTCTTTTCAAAATAAACGGTTTTCCTCTAGAAAAACCACATATTTTCGTCAATGTACATTTGATATTCTTCTAATTCTTCTTCATCTAACTTTTTATTATTTACATACACTTCTTGCCATTCGAAATAATCATCAGTTAAATATACGGCGAACTTAATTTTCACATCTTTCTTTTCTTCATGATCATAACCAGTAAACTCTACTACGTCATAATCTTTTTCTTTTTTGACATACTTCCAATTTGGTTTATCTGTAATAGACTCTAAAACCTCTCCTTCAAGACTTAAGCGAACAACATTTTTAATATTCGGTTCAGTTGGTACATAAGCTAAACCAAAACTAGCACCAGCGAACAATACAAATACTATTACCTGCAAACCAATCATAAGCCCGATATGAGCGCCGCCTTTTGATTGTAAATAATACTCTTTCTTATAATCAGGCACATCTTCTACTTTATGTAAAATGCGTGTAACATGCTTATAATATAAACGGTTTCCTTGCCATCCGGTAAATACCATCGTTCCAGCGTATATCATAAAATCTATCCACATTGGTATATCAACAAAAGTAGCTATAATTAAAGTAGGTATCGTCAGTACTGTAAATAAAATAAATAACTTATACATTTTACGATACGCTAACCAAAAGTGTGGGAAGAAAAAGGCTACCCAATTCCATGTATTTTCTTGCTCGGGATTTTTCACTTGCCCCCATTTAAAATCGTAATACGCTGTATTCTTTCTCACAGCTTTATGTAATTCTTGCTGCGAAATTGTTTCTTGTAAAATCGCTTCCTTCACGTACATCATCCTTCTCTTATTTCTATATAATTTTATTGTATATATACAAAATAAAAGAATCTAACAAAAAATAGTTATATTTCATAAAATTGAACAGAAATCGAATATATTCCGACAATTAACTTTCTCTTATTCCATTTTACTTTTAAATATATTAGAATACTTATGTATCATACCTTTAATACACTAAGTTAAGTATTATATATATTCATTAAAAAGAATGCACCAAAATCATTTTTATACACCCTTTTTAATGAATATATAACTAACCCTAAATCTCTACTTAGCTTTCTACTATTTCAAACATATTTCCGCTTGTGCAACTAATGAATAATCCATCATTAACTTCCTTAATTGATGCAATAAAATCTATTTCAACAACATTTTTAGGCAGTTTTATTATATTTTTCACTTCGCCACATTCAGCATCAAGTATTATCAATTCTAAATTTGAAGTAGCAATGTAAACTTCTCCCCCTCTACATAAAAGAATCTCTGCAATGTTATGTAAAGCAGTATGGTTCCAAATTACTTTGCCCGTTTGAATATGAACACCATAAATTCGGCCTTCACCTAAGGACAATACCATCATCTCTCCGATAAGAAACGGAGGCAATTTAATTTCAGAAGGTACATTTACTTCATATAACTTTTGACCGTGCTTATGATCATAACATTGTATTTGTGTGCTTACACCTTCGTATCTATACTCCGTTCTTGTTAATACTATTTTTGATTCTTTTAATACAATGTAAGAGTATTCTACTTCATCAAGAGCTTTTTCAAAGATTAAGTTATGCTCTTCTTTTCCATATTCCCACTTTTGTAGTAAATCTGCTGCTACACATATAAAATGTTCATTGTCTAAAGCAACTGGATCATTCGGATAACAACCTTCAATCACTTGTTTCCATCGTATAGAGGCGTCTAATAATCGAATGACAATTGCAGCGTTACTATATGCATCAACTTCCCCATATTCATCACAAGAATTTCCTGTTAACACATAGTAATCTGAGTCAAAATGACACTGCACCTTTTCTCCCCCGACTAGGACGTTCTTTTCCCATACTTTCACTCCACTTTCAAGATCTAATAAAACATTGTATCCTTCTTGTGTAATAACTAGTAAACGTGGTAACTCTTCCCTCGTAGTTTTTATATCTTGTATAATATGCCCTTCTATTTCTAAATCCCATAGAAGCTCTCCAGAACTTGATGAAATAGCGTACAATTTCGCAATACTTTCTCCAAATCTATTCGCATGCCAAATAATTGCGACTCCATTCACAGTTACACAAGTACAATCATCTACTAGCGGAACATGACACTTCCAAATCTCTTCTTTCGTTTCACCACTGATTTTACGAATTTCATGGTTATTTTCCTCCACATAAAAGATACTCTTCTCATCATGAGATAATACCGGAGCAAATATCGATTCAACCCCTCTCGCTTTTAAATACCTCCAATTTAATTCATACTTACCATTTGTAGAATGATAAGTTCGATACATAATTGATTCATTTCCATTTATAAGTTCGAGAACAAATGGCTCAATTTCTAAAATTCTATGATACGCATCTTTTATTCGAAAAGAATCCACTCCACTTACATAAATAAACTCTATCTCCTTTTTAAGAAACGAAAACATTACTCTTAAAAATTGTTCGCTATCAACACTAGCTAACTTCTTTCCTCTCTCATTAATAATGAGACATTCCCCATCTTTCTTCTTAAATTCCACCTTTTTTTCATATTCATCTAAAAAGACTGTAGCATCATTATATTTAAAAATCTCAATCCAAGCGTCAAACAACTGACAAATCGGTCCTATGATGTCTGTTTTTTCTTGAAACACAATACTCTCATCTATACGAAGTACTATTTCTCCCATATTTTCTACCGGCAGTTTATTTAGTGCGATTTGAAATTTTTTCATTATTTCCTCCCTCTTTATCATTTTGAAATACTCTTTAATTTCTCAATCAAATCTTCTATACATTCCACTATACATTCTGGCTCCCATTGTCCTTCAGCGTGCATAGCCGTATAAACTGGACAATTTTCATCATTACTATCTACAAATATTGGATCACCAAGATACGAATCTATTCCAATTACAATCCAGCCTTCTTTCCAATCACCTTCTGCACTCCCGATTAAACTTTGCCCTTCCTCATCTAAACTATAACCAAATTGTCCTTCTTCTATTTCGTCACTATTAAATAATTCTATTGTCATTGGTTCAGATTCATACTCTAACTCAATTTCATTATCCTCAGCACAATCTACATACGCTAAAAGTTGTTTAACTTTATGATTGTTAATCATGATATTTTCTCCATTCTATCCTTATTCTCTTTAAAATCCTTTTGAAGGTATACCAAGCCTTCTTTAAAATTTACATGGTCAAGGTATTCAAATACACCCATATTTTGTTTCTTTTTCTATTGCTCGTCATGCAAACTAACTATAATATATACAGTAAGTTTCTTAAAAGTATTATTTGAGGTGATTCAATATGAAGACTACACTTTGGACAGACGATGACTATTTAAAATTATCACCGATTAATGACGAACTAGTAAAAAAAGCAGAAGAAGTACTGAACGTAAAGCTTCCGGAATCATACATAAACCTTCTAAAAGAACAAAATGGTGGAACGCTGCGCCTTGATGCTCATCCTACTTCAGAGCCAAATTCTTGGGCGGACGATCATGTTAATGTTTCTGGCTTATTTGGCATTTCTTTTGATGAAAATGAATCTAGTATTTTAGAAAGCCACTATTTAATTCGAGAATGGGAAATGCCTGAAAATCTCGTACTTTTATCTGGAGACGGACATACGTGGATTGCATTAGACTATCGAAATGTTGCTGAAAATCCTCCAGTTATATTTATCGATAATGAGTTTGAGAAAATTATTGAATTAGCACCTAACTTTGAAAGCTTCTTACAAAACTTAACGACATATGACGAAGAGTAAGCCCCACTCTAAAAAGGGGCAGGATTTCATTATAAATTTACATATTTCTTTAAAACCAATCGACTTTAAGAAAAAAAGACATACCTTCTTTAGATTAGTAGTATGTCAAAAATTGATAGATTTATTGCAATCGCCCCGAGGTTTTTACACACTGAAATTCTTTTTAAGCTTCTTATATTTTCTATATGAACGTCTAACAATGTCCAACATGAAATACGGTATTTTAACAGAGAAAGGCAATTTATAAATGAAAGGCAAGTAAAAAATAAAATATGCCTTTTCTAAGTCTCTCCACTTACTATCCTCTTTTGTTTTTAAGAAGTCAGATACATCAACTACATATCCTCTTCCGTTTTCCATCATCACATTTTTCCCATGAACATCACAAGGAATTAATCCTTTTCCCCTTGCATACTCTAAAGCTTCATTGATATCGAGGATTACTTGCTTAGGAATTTTAATTCCCTTATGAAGTGCATCGTATAAAGTAATTTCTTTTAAACGTTTCAATACTATGAAATTTTCTCCTTTATATATAAGCTTCGAATAAGAAGGGTGGTTTCCAATTCTTCGGTATACTTCTGACTCATTTTCAATCCCTTCTCCTTTTCGCGCGTACACTTTCACTACCCAATTTCTGTATTCTTTATGCATAAATACTGCAGCATAATTACCTGTTCCTAAACATTTCCAAAGTCTAGGAATATCTTTAACTACTACAGGATCGAATTCACTCTCACTTCTTATGCTTACCTCTTTTAATAATTCATCCTTTATCAAGCCCACAAAACTATTTATACTCATCATTTCCACTCCATTTTCGCTAAAAGGGGTCCCATCTACATTTTAACGAATGTTGATGCTAACTCAATTACTATCTTAACAAATTAAAATTTTGTTTCTCTATCCTCATACTGTTTGGCAAGTTTATAAAATGAAAAACGTTTAATATCATACTTGTTCATAGCTCTTACTGCTGTAATTGCACCCGTTTTCTGATAAGGACAATTCCGGTATGGAGATGATTTGGTGTTCACTCAATCCATCTCCCGCAGCTTATAACGGGCCAATTACAAATAAAAGAAAACATCTCCATATCCGATTGTATTCTACAAACGAGAATAGAATTTATCAACATAAAAAAAAATTATCGATTGCACAATGTTTCACATGAAACTATTCGTATTCCGGATTATCTTTCCTCTACACAATACTTGTAAAGCCTTTACTAACTGCTACAAATTATAAAAAGACGCCTTTTCAAAAAGGCGTCTTCCCTACCACTTCCCCCTGCACTCCTCAATCAAACTAAGCAAATATTTCCTCGTCATATCCGCCCTTCTCCAAATAGAGAGTTTCTTCTTTCCATTTGGATTTTGCTTCATTCGCTCTACTTCTTTTAATAGTGGCTCCCATTCTTTCGCTGAACGTTCTAATAAGTATTGCAATCCTTTATCTTTTGAAACAATTGTTTTATGTTCTAGTGTATACAAAATACGCCCCATCGTAACGACGGCTGACTCTATCCATTCTTCTATGAAAAATAAATAAGGACGATTCGCTTTTTCACTCCAGTAATGTTCTACGTTATATTTCATCGTATTTACTACATCGTCCCATTTTACTTGAAACGGAAGGTCCTCAGCTTCTCGTCCGATCACTGTAATGCCTTCGTTTTTCAAAGTCCACCATGTAACCGCATTAATGTCCCAGTAACCGATATTCGCTTTTCCTTCTGCACAATATACGTATTCGTTCATTTCATCATTGTATTTCCCTACATCAGCAAGCGGAATATACATACCGTCCATCCTTTTACCTAGCGTACTATCACCAAGTTTTCTATGCAAATCTATAATTTGTAGTTTTTCAGCTTCATTCACGGAATCATTTATGACTGTAACAAAATCAACATCGCTCGTTTCTATATGAAATGCCCCTAGCGCGATTGATCCGTAAACGTATACCCCAACTATTTTCTCGTCCGAAAAAATTTCTTGTAGCCCTACTATGTACTGCTCCATTAACTGTTGCACTTCCGTTGGCAACGCCTGCTTTACTCTATTTTCCACATCTATCCCTCCATTAAAAAAAGCCTTCGCAATTCGCAAAGGCTTCTTGATTTTATAAATACTTCTCGATTTCTTCGTAAACATCCTTCAAACGAGGATTTCCTTCTCCAACAATTTCACCATTCACAAGAACGACTGGATAAAATAAATCTTCCTCCACTACGCGCTCTGCGAATGCTTTTTTATCTTCATCTTCTTGTTCTTCTTGAAAATCAATATACTCGAAATTAAATTTATTTTCTTGTCCTTCATATTTACGACCAATCGCCGCTTGTAACCACTCAAACGTTTCTGTTGAAGATGGCATTCCAACGCAACTCGCACAAATTACTTTCGTCCCATACACTTGCACATTAACCATTTCTTCTCCCCCACTTCTTGCTCTAACAGTATATTCAGATGTCTTATTACATAAGCACATCATTTTACAAACTTATTCCATACCCCTATACTGAAAAAACACGATACAAGATTTCGACAATAAAACAAGAAGAGAAAAAATAGATTTTCCCCTCTATCTTGATTATAATAAAACTGATGAAAGGAGTCGATAAAAATGGAAAACCCACATATGCAAGAACAAGTATTAGAAGTATTAGATAAATTACGTCCATTCTTACTTCGCGATGGCGGAGACGTTGAATTAGTAGACATTGAAGAAGGTATCGTAAAACTACGCCTTATGGGTGCATGCGGAAGCTGCCCAAGTTCTACAATCACACTAAAAGCTGGTATCGAACGCGCTTTACTTGAAGAAGTACCAGGCGTTATCGAAGTAGAACAAGTATTTTAATCTAAAAGCGGAAGCGGCTCGTTCAGAACAGGAGGTCATTGGAGCTCCTGACGAAGAGGCGCTTTTTGCCTCACAGGAAGGCGCGAAATGGCCGACTGTTCTAGCCGCTGGGGCTAGATATTAATTAAAAGCGGAAGCGGCTCGTTCAAAATCGCTTCCTAAAAAAGAGACCAAAATTGGTCTCTTTTTTTATTCACATAACCATTCCGATTTAACATCATAAAACAAAATTGGAAATCCCTCTCAAAAAATGCGATAATTGATACTATATAGTGAATCGTTCACACATATAAAGTAAAAAACATAGGGGGACGACACATGCCAAAAATGGGGAACACTTTTTTAACAATTCAAGAACTAGAGAAGAAAAAAGAGTATTTATTAGACCTTTCATCCGTTATACCGACATGGAATGCGAGCTATCAATTTTTATTTAAAGAAATCCAGCAAGAATTATTGAGTAAAGTAAATGAAAAAATCGAAAGACATCAATTCATTTTAAATATATGTGCAGATCAACAGGTAGGGGCATAATGTATTACATACAATTGTAGTATAAAAAAGAGACCTCAATCGGTCTCTTTTTTATTTTAAGATAGCCAATCTAATTTTCGAATCCCTAACTTATCAACTGGTAAACGAAGTGATCCATAAAAATGCTTCATAAATTGCTCAGAGCGGTTCACATCGTGTAAAATTGCTTCTAAGCGATCTCTGTATATGCTTTTTTGTTCTTCGTTCACAGTTTGATAGTATCGCTCCACCGTTTCAAAATAGTGTAGCGGGAATAGAAGCCTGGCGAATAATAAGCGCCAACCAAATGAGGATAGCGAATAATTCCGTTCATAATCTGTAACAAATTGAACGATTGTTTGCTCCCAGTCTTTCTTTTTTTCTATCGTCATATGACGAATCCATTCTGCTATATCTCGGCTAGGGTGATCATACACCCAATCAAAAGGAAGTTTTAGACGCTTCGTTTGCTGCCATAATAGAGGTGTAAATCGTTCTTGGCAAATTGTTGCTGCGTCAGTTATTTGCGGCGTATCATCCAATTCAGTATCGACAACATACTGAATTGCATTTTCTGCAACTCCTAAGTAATACGGGAAGGATTCTATAAACAATTGATCGAATACATCTGTAGGGTGGTTCATTACTTGTGATTGCCAGAACCTTTCTAATTGATCGAGTCTTTTTTCCCATAATGCTTTCCATTCCCCAATGCGGCTTAATTGCTCGATTTCTTCTGGAAAGAATGCACCTCGCTTATGAAATATAGAAAGCTCGCTTCCTAATGATATAGCATGTCGTTCTAACGTACGCATACCTTTTAATAAGCAGTAATTTTTTTCTTCTATCTCGCTTACATAGTAGCCGTGTATAGTCGGAACGAAAGTCGCTACAGTTATATCCCCTTGCTGGTTCATATAATCACTGAGCTTTTTCATCTCTACAAGTACTTCTTCCTCCATTTCTCCAATTGGAATAAGTACATAAATTTTGTTGCGAATCCAAAAGCTTTTATAGGGGCCAAGGGGGATTAATTCTTTAACATGCATGTGATAATGCTCATAAATATGATGAATCATCGCAGTCGCCACCTATGGTTTTTCTTTATATATATGAGCTTGTGCTCGCCTTTCATTCCTATGCACATGATAAAGCAATGTAACGTATACAATACTAAAAAGAAAAAAAGGTGATAAACATGAAAGAATCCAATCAACTACAAGAAAGAGCATTACAACTATTACAAGAGCGTGGTGTAACCATTGACGACATTGCTGACCTTGTTTATTTTCTTCAAAAAAAATACCATACAAATTTAGAGATGTCAGAATGCCGTTATAACGTTGAACGCGTACTATCAAAACGCGAAGTACAAAATGCACTGATTACAGGCATTGAACTTGATGTCCTCGCTGAAAAAGGTATGTTAAGTGAACCATTACAAGATATCGTAAAACGTGATGAAGGCTTATACGGAATTGATGAAGTTATCGCACTTTCTATCGTTAACGTGTACGGCTCTATCGGTTTCACGAACTTTGGATATATCGATAAATTAAAACCAGGCATTTTAGAATACTTAAATGATAAATCATCTGGAAAAGTGCATACATTCCTCGATGATATTGTTGGCGGAATTGCTGCCGCTGCTTCAAGCCGTTTAGCGCACCGAGCTGAGCACACAGAATAAAGTGAAACTCCCACAAATAGCGGGATAAAATATGAAAGACCGTCAGTTTCATACTGACGGTCTTTCATATTCCATAAGCATAAATTCTCTACCTCGGCTCAAAAATATAGGCCCTTGTTGAAAACCTATGTTTTTATATAACGTAATCGCTCTCGTATTAAACGTTGCTACACTCAGTCGAAACACTTTCGAATTAAATTCTTTTGCCGCGAACTCGATTCCAGCTTGAAAAAACATTTCCCCCATTCTTTTCCCTGTTAACGTTGGCTTCATTCCAAGCCCGATATCAATTACACCTTCTCCTTCATATAAATTAGCATCTCTTCCCCCTGGTACTTGTGCATTTTCTCCAAAACAGAAATATCCGATAAGCTCTCCGTTATGATCACAACAGCCGTAATACGTCCCATCTAATAGCTCTTCTATTACTTCGTCCTCTCCTGAAAAGCTATATAAATTATATGGTTCTTCATACGTCCACCTACTTATCTCACTCGCTTCTTCTACCGTTAACTTATGTATATCCATCCTGCTCTCCCCTTATTAAATATCCTGTATATACTCATTCATTTTTCACATTTCATTTCCCTCTAATTGAAATATGCATAATTGCATACGTACACCTACGACATACATGATACAATTTACTCGAATCGCTGTCGCTACACTTTTGATCAAAGAAAAGACGGTAAACGGGTATTACCTCCTTTTCAAATGCAAGCAATTGACACATTTTGTCATCAGAAAAGACACTCTATTGAGTGTCTTTTTTCTATCCTTCAAAGGGACTTACTCATTTCAAAAACAAACGCATAAAATGATGTAACTCTTTACACGCATAATCCCTCTCTAAAAATTATGAAATAAATTCAAAACAAAAAAAGCACTCCAGCTAGAGTGCTTTTTACTTTCAAACAAGGAGGTTACATATATGGATAGTACTCTCGTATTTAACTTTGGCATTGGTATTGTCATTATTTTATTCGTGTTCTTTGTTCTTTGTATGAGCGGAGTATAGAAGGCTTTTATGCTGATAACCCTTTCTATACATTTACTTTAAAATAAACCTCTACTATTTTGTATTTTTTGTCGCATACTAACATTCGTCTCTCCTATCAAAAAATTGACTATCATAAGAGAAGTAATCATAATAGTTACACAAATACAAAAAACTACTCACATATCCACAAATAGGAGGTAGAACAATGAAACATGTAATCGTTTATGCACACCCAAATACAGAAAGCTTCAACCATGCGATTTTAGAAACGGTAAAAAGTGAATTAGCAGAAAAAGGTCATGAAGTACGCGTTCGTGATTTATATGAATTACACTTCAATCCAGTATTAGGTGCTTCCGATTTCATCTCATTTTCTCAAGGAAACACACCAGCAGATATTAAAGAAGAGCAAGACCATATCTCTTGGGCTGATAGCATTACATTCATTTACCCCGTTTGGTGGGCAGGACTTCCTGCTATTTTGAAAGGATACGTTGATCGTGTATTTAGCCACGGATTCGCTTATGCTTACGGTGCAAATGGCATTGAAAAGTTATTAAGCGGTAAAAAAGGATTGTTATTATCCACAATGGGTAATACGAAAGAAGCATACATAGCAGGCGGTATGTTTGATGCAATGAAGAAAACAGCGGATGTTGGTATTTTTGAATTTACAGGCATTGAAACACTTGAGCATACATTCTATACAAGCGTTCCTTCTGTGGATAACGATGTGCGTAAACAATATCTTGAAGAGGTTAAAGATGTTGTGAATCGTGCGTTCTAAATAAAATTATATCAGCGATTCTCTAAATATATCGACAATAGTCACAGCCGGGTTAAAAAAGAAAGCTGTTCCAAACTCTGGAACAGCTTTCTTCATTACATCTTCTCAATCCACTCCGTCAAGTTATGCACAACTTGCGTCGGTTGTACTTCATATTCTGTTAACTTCTCCACAGATGTTACTCCAGTGTGGACAAGAAGTGTATGCATACCCGCATTTATTCCTGCTAGAATATCTGTATCGTAGTTATCCCCAACCATTAATGCTTCATCTTTTCCTATGCCAAGTACTTTTAAAGCTTGTTCCATAATGATTGATTCTGGTTTTCCAATAAAGATTGGATCTACACCTGTTGATACTGTTACAACTGATGTTAATGAACCGTTACCTGGTAATAATCCACGCTCAGTTGGAATGGCAATATCCCCATTTGTGGAAATAAACGTTGCGCCGTTACGTACAGCAAGACACGCTTTTGCTAATTTTTCATATGTAATATCGCGATCTAAACCGACAACGACGAAATCAGGATTTTCATCCACAAGTTCAAACCCTTTTTCCACAAGTGCATCGTGTAAGCCTTCTTCACCAATCATATATACAGTCGCATCTTGTTTACGTTCATAAATAAAGTTCGCTGTTGCCATACTCGTTGTGAATACTTGCTCTGCTTTCGCTGGAATATCGAAACGAACAAGTTTTTCTGCCACTTGTTCTGGTTTACGAGTTGAGTTATTCGTAACGAATAAATAAGGAATGCCGCGCTCCCCTAATGCTTTTACGAAGTCGCTTGCTTCTTCAATTTGTTCTTCTCCGCGATACATCGTACCGTCTAAATCAATTAAGTAACCTTTATACATCGATTCTGTCTCTCCTTCTATGCTAACGTTCTCACCTTATCATACCACTCTTATATTACCCGCTTTTTCAAAAGAAAAAAACGCTTTATCTTAAAGCGCCCCATAACGTTCATTTTTTCTCTTTTACTTGGTAAGAACAACTACAATCGCCCTCGCACATGTTTGCTAGTGTCTTTACATCTGCACCTGCAAATAAACGCTTATACATTTCTTTTTCATCTGCACATACTTGCGGGAATCTCTCTGCAATTTCCTTTAATGGACAGTTTTGTTTTTCTATTACAAAAGAGTTCTTTCCATCTCTCTTTATTTGAACCATATAACCGTTTTTCTCTTGCATAGCTGCTATCTCTTGCACTTTATATGCTAAATTCGTTTGATTACTCACTCTCTTTTGCAACTGTTCTTCCATTCGCTTCGTTCTCTCTTTTAAAACGTAACGGAGTATTTTTTCATCACCCATTCGAGCTAAATCTTCTAGCATATCAATCGCAAATTGCTTATACTCTTTCGGGAATGTATCTTCTCCCTTTTCACTTAACCCATACAAATAAGTAGGTCTTCCGACATTTTGCCTTACCATCTTAGAATAGATGAGACCATCTTTCTCAAGGTTACTTACATGTCTTCGAATTGCCATTTCTGTAATCTCTAACTGTTCAGCTAATTCAGCTACTGTATGCTCTCCGATACGATAAACTTAACTAAATCTATACAATTCAATCAAATTTACACAAGTTAGTGCTTCAAAGTGTTCTCGCAGCCCCGAAGGGACGAGGGGTATAACACTCCACACGAGGCAGTATCGTTACCTCCTATTATCAAGCATTTATTTTACCCATCTTGATAAATTTATCGAAGCATTCAAATCCCTATCGTGATGGCTATTGCATGGAACACAACGCCACTCACGTATTTTTAAACTCCACTGTCCTTCTGGTTGAACGGAATGGTCGTATTTCACGCCGCAACATGAGCAAATCTTGCTTGAGGCGAACCATTTATCAGCTTTTACATACGCAATGCCATACTTCTCGCACTTGTATGATAAACATTGAAAGAAGAAGTTTAATTTTTGAAATAAAAATGCTTTCGATAGTTTTTTGTTTTTTAACAGGTTTGAGATAGATAAGTCTTCCACAACAATCCTCATTGGTTTGGTTTTCACCAATTTAGCTGTTGCTTGATGGATATGGTTATTTCGGATATTCTTAATTTTCCTAGATAACCGCAGGTGCTCAGCTTTCGCTTTTTCATATCCGGCAGATTGAGTTTTTACACCTTTTTTAAATCTCCTAGACATATCTCTTTGCGCTGACTTTTTCCTTTTCAAAAGTTTTTTAACCTTGGCATCTTTGTTTATATTTCGTTCTTTCGTACCATTAGAAGCTACAAACAGCTCTTTTAAACCAACATCCACACCAATCGACTCATTCGTTAGTTCTTGTGATTCAAAGGATTCTTGGAATCCTACACTAATCCACCAGTGACGACCATCAAAGGTAACTCTTGGATTGAATGGTTTTTTGTTTCTTGGTAGTTGTTGGCTTGTTTTCACTTCTCCAATAGACTGAATATGAACGACTTTCTTTCCTATCATCAGTCTTTCATAATTGGCATAAAATCCTTGGATTAAATCTTTTTTTGATTTATAAGAAGTGTGATACCCATTTTTGTACTTTTTGAACGAATGTTTTCTCGCCTTATCAAAATCTTTTGAAGCCTGTTTGGGAACTTGTGCGTTGATGTCATTTAACCACTCATATCTCTTTCGCTTCTTGATCTTTGTAAATCGTTTCTGTAAAACTAACTGTGAAACAGATTTTCCAAATAGCTTATAGTATCTATCACTCATTCTTTTACAATAGTTATAAGCGAATCTTGCAGCACCGGCATGGTTTCTAAGCACTTGTTCTTGTTCAGGCGTTGGAATCAGTCTAACTTTCTTCGCCAATATCATTAGAATGTAACTCCTTTAATGAAAGATTTGTTCTTCTGAATAGTAGCGTGTTCCACCAGCATTCTCCTGAGAGCACTCGGATGCAAACCTGTTAATTCTGATACTTGACTAACTCGTGAAAATTTCATTATTATTCTTACCTCATTGAAACCACCATAGCACATACGTTCTATATATTCAATGAGGTTTGATAGATTTAATTAAATGTATCTCGTTCAACTAAGGGCGCAATTCCTTAGCCAGTTCTCTTATGAACTTCTCATGTTTTCACATGAGCGCAGACTATATGTTTATCTCTTTAGAGATAGAGGATTTTTCCACCACCATAGGCTTGTGATGTACTCTCGTCAGTTATACGAGATAGTCGTTGAACGTTCATCTTATCACTTTTGACTTAGACGATTCGAGGCGGAAGACCCATTGTTCTAGTGTTTAGGATTTAACCTTGCACCATCTGATTGATTTTTTCTGCTTTCGCGACATTCACGCTCGCCATTTCTAGCCACGTTGTAGTTCAATCAGCTTTAGGGATTGCCCGCAGTTAACCCTCACTACTAGCCAATCACTTGACTAGCAGGGCTTACTGATATATTTAATTAACTTTCGTTATAATTGGTTAAATAAATCGTAACAGTTAGTTACCCTTAATTTTCAACAATTGAACAATCTCATCTTTCGTAGTGCGTACTTCCCCCATACTTCCCCTTCTCTCTCATATACAATATAAAATCCCCAAAGAGTATTTGGGGATCTTATAAGCATAATTATTCTGGTACAAATGCAGATACAGGTCCTAATTCTTTTTCTAAATAACTGCGAATATTCGCTGGGTATGTCTCTACCACTGCGATATGTTTTTGAATCGTCTTATATAATTCATCATGATTCATTTGAATATAATCTTGCGTAAGCATTTTTCGAAGAAGGATAATTTCTTTCATTCCTTGTCCATCTTCTGCACTTATCACTCGCTCGTCCATTAAAATATCAATAATATCTTCATAACTTCCTGGATCGCGCATAATAAATCCATCAATCATCGCATTTCCTACATCTAATACAGTATCAATCATGAGATGGGATATGCGTTCTAATGCGTAAAATTCAAACTCGGTTTCATATATCTTTTTCTCTTGAAATGTACTTGTTGCTCGTTCTAAACATACTAGCATTTGTTCTATTTTTTTTCTGTCTACAAAATACATGAATGTCACCTACCTGGAAATTAAAGCATTTACATTTTAATTGTAACGCTTTCTTCTGAAAAAATCGACAATTTTTCGAATTCACCTTTTCTCCGTTATTTGTTATAGTTATATTTGTATGATTTTTGAAATTGGAGGAATGGAACCTTGGAACGTGAACTCGCACTCGAAATTGTCCGTGTAACAGAAGCAGCAGCATTAGCATCCGCACAGTGGATGGGCCGCGGAAAGAAAAACGAAGCAGATGATGCAGCAACTACAGCAATGCGTGATATGTTCGATTCAGTAAACATGGCAGGCACCGTTGTAATTGGTGAAGGAGAACTTGATGAAGCACCGATGTTATATATTGGTGAAGAACTAGGAACAGGTAACGGTCCAGAAGTAGACATCGCCGTTGATCCATTAGAAGGTACAAACATCGTGGCAAAGGGTCTTGCAAATGCAATGGCAGTTATCGCAATCGCAGATAAAGGAAACCTTCTTCATGCTCCTGATATGTACATGGAAAAAATCGCGGTTGGTCCAAAAGCAGCTGGTAAAATTAGCTTAGATGATCCAATTGAAAAAACAATTGAAATTGTAGCAGAAGCAAACAATAAAAAGATTCGCGATCTAACGGTTATCATTCAAGAACGTGAACGTCATCAAGATATTATTGACCGTGTTCGTGCAAAAGGTGCACGCGTTAAATTATTTGGTGACGGTGATGTTGGTGCGTCAATCGCAACAGCACTACCTGGAACAGGTATCGACTTATTCGTAGGTATTGGCGGAGCTCCAGAAGGCGTTATTTCTGCAGCAGCATTAAAATGCCTTGAAGGTGAAATGCAAGCTCGTTTAGTTCCAATGAACGAAGAAGAAGAAGCTCGTTGTCGTGAAATGGGATTAGAAGATCCTCGTCAACTTCTTATGTTAGATGACTTAGTATCTGGGGATGATGCAATCTTCTCAGCGACAGGTGTATCTGCTGGTGAGTTATTAGAAGGCGTGAAATTCCTTGGCGGAGATTTAGCTGAAACATATTCTATCGTTATGCGTTACAAAACAAGAACAGTACGTTTCATTAAAACGCATCACCATTTAGATCACAAACCACACTTAAACTTAGATATTTAATAAAGGAGCCATGTGTATGGAAGAACGTTTCTTTCTGTACGACGATACAGTCGCTACAAAAACGCGTTTCGTTAGCTTTATGGGGGAAAATGAGCGTCATGATTTAGCGCTTTTATACTCCGATCGTCATTACGGTAAAACAATTGTACTTGATATGCAGCGCAATAAATTCGCAATCATCGGTGCCGACGATTTAAACGAACCAGGCTACTTAGAGCACGCATTTTCTATGTCTGAAGAAATTGCAGAAGAACTACGCTCATTTTTATTTGAACTTATATAATTTATCTTGGGCACCAGCTTTTTAGCTGGTGTTTTTTCCTTATAAGTATTTTCAATCTCCTGTCATATAATGATGTTTTCCGAACAACAAATGAAACCAAATACACTACTTTCTGAATGCGATCATATCTCGATTTGTTTGTAAGCGAGAATATGTAAAAAAATCCTCTTACAATCGTAAGAGGATTTTTTTACTTCTTCACTTTTCGTAATACAAAATGTGCGCAACCGAAGTTACAGTACTCATATAAATACTCCGATAACGTACTAATTTTCGTATCATATGTCGCACGCTGGTTACTATCATCAAAGAATCCGCGCAATCTAAGTTGCTCATAACCCCAGTCCCCAACGATGTAATCATATTTATTTAAAATTTCTGCATAGCGCTCTTTAAATGCTTCTTCACTAAAACCATCACGAAAGTTTTTAATTACTTCGTATTGAACATTATTAATGCTCACCGTAGCATGAATCTCTTGCTTTTGCTCCATCATTAACTTCCTCTCTAAGCATTCTTCTTTTTATCGTATCACAAAGCATAACAACCAACAATTTCAAATACAAAAATTTGCAAATTAGTACATGCTATGGAGAAGGAGGTGATACATCGTGAAAAAACAAATTGCCCTTTCCCTTCTCACTCTTTCCTTATTTGCAGGCTGCCAATCAGCGAATAAAGCCGAAATGGAACGCGAAGAAGGAAGCCGTGTTCTTGTTTCTAATAAAAACGACATGTATCATACAGAAAACACAAACACAAGGCTGACAAGAGTCGGCTATTCATCTAAACAAAAGCATGAAGTATCTAACAAGCAAGTAGGAGCTATTAACCGTGAGAAAGTAGCTGAAATGATTACAAGCATGACAGTGAAACTTCCTGACGTTACAAACGCGGCTACACTCGTTACTGATGATGAAGTGTTCGTTGTATATCGCGCCAACACAACAGATCCAAAACTTGTAGCAGATCAAGTGTACAAAACTGCTTTGTCCATCGTCCCTCGCTATTATAAAGCATATGTATCAACAAACCAGAAGTTGATTTCTCAAATTCAAGGGCTCCAATCTGGCGCATTAAATGATACAGAATATACGCAAAGCATCGATATGTTAAAGCGTGAAATGAGCAAAAATCCTCATTTGAACAATACGGAGAATCAGACTTTAAATGATATGATTAAAAAATAAAAGGTGGAGAAAACCTCCACCTTTTTTACTTTTTATTACGATCCGCATAAACTTCCATCGCATCACACATAAACTGTGCTAATCCTTCGCCAAACTTATCGATATTTTTCGTGAAGCGCTCATCCGCAACGTACATTTGGCCGAGTCCCTTAAAAGCATCTAATGAATAATGGCCGAAATTTTTCAAGTAATCGTACCATACGCCAATCGCATATTGTGCTTCTTTAGAATCTGGTGCAGTATGTCTAATCGCGGCTAGATTTCTGTAAATATCATTAAACTCTTCTTGCTTCTCTTTTGACATGCCTTTTGCATATTCATTCGCTTTATCTACCGCCTCGTCTCCCCATCTTTCACGTGCTTCTTCTTCATATGGGTTATGGCTGAAATCGAATCCTTCAAATTTCTCTTTGTTCGTCATTTCAATCTCTCCTTTTGTATGCTGAATTGTTTTATCAATCGTCGCAATCACCTTATCTAATCTCGCACGCTTTTCAAGAAGCATTTTCTTATGAAGCTGTAGTGCTTCTTCGCGATCAAATGATGGACTCATGATAATTTCTTTAATTTTCTTCAAAGGGAAGCCAAGCTCTTTAAAAAACAAAATTTGCTGCAACGTCTCTAAATTTTCATTGGAATACAGACGATAGCCAGACTCTGTCGTCTCATCTGGGGTCAATAACCCAATTTCATCATAATGATGCAGTGTGCGCACACTAATTCCAACTAAATTAGCTACTTCTTTTACTCTCATTGTCATTTGTATCTCCCCCCTTAGTACATACGATAAAGTATGACGCAACGTTAGAGTCAATAAGGAAATTCATTTTATTGTTAAAAGTTTCATCTCTCCCCTATTTCATGCATAATAGATATGTACATATATTAGAAAGCGGTGAAAGTATGGTTTCAAATACTGTAATTGCCAGCATCATCTTTCAGCTCATTGTCTCGATTCTGGTCCCAATTATCGTACTCGTTTATTTCCGTAAGAAATATAATATGAATTGGAAAGTGGTCGGAGTTGGTGTTCTTATCTTTATCGGATTTACCCAAATTCTCGAAACACCATTCCACCTATTTATGCGCGGTAATCCAGCAATCGCTCCATTCTTAGAAAATCCGTTTGTCTTCGCAATTTATGGCGGATTGACTGCTGGTATTTTTGAAGAATTAGGACGTTTCGTTGCCTTCTTCTTCCTACTAAAAAAATATCTAGAATATAAAGATGGCTTCGCTTATGGAATTGGTCATGGTGGAATTGAGTCCATTTTAATTGGCGGGTTCTCTGCATTGCAAGCCCTTATATTTGCAAACTCTATTAACAATGGTAGCTTCGCTCAAATGGTTGAAAAAATGCCAGAACTGAGCAATCTACAGAATATGTTGATAGAGCAACCTGCCTACTTATACTTCCTTGGTAGCTTAGAGAGAATTATGGCATTAATACTACAAATTGCTTTCACAATGCTAGTCGTATACGCAGTAAAACAGAAGAAATACATCTTCCTTGTATACGCTATACTATTCCACGCATTTGTAGATTTCTTCGCAGCACTTTACCAAACAAAAACAATCAACATCTTTGTTGCAGAAGGAATTACCCTTCTCTTCACAATTGGTGCTGTCATTCTTATTCGTAAAATGAAAGAGAAATTAATGAGTGTACCGGAGTAAAAATAACCCACCGATTGGTGGGTTATTTTTTATATGGATTATCATAGTGATGATAACTTTTTCCGCTTTGCAGCTCCCTCTTTGTTTCTGCATCTATAACGATATATTTATGAAACTCTCCTACTTCATTTTGAATAAAAGAAGCGAAAAAGTATACTTGGCGATCAGAGTGAACAAAAAAATCTTGAAGTACCACTCTACTTCGACAACCGACAGCTGTTTTTTGTAGGAAAGAAAATTCTTCATCGGGCACTTCTTTAAATAAGATTTTTTTCCGAACACTATAAGCTGCATTTTTGTACTCTTTATAGATTTTCTTATCTAACTGTTTATAAAAAACATCCTCACTCACAAATGACTTATTTCGATTGCTTGGATAATCTACCTTTTGATTGGATTGTGCATATGTTGTGGACAATTGCGCAAGAAAACAAATCATGAATACGATACATATCATTTTTTTCATAACAGTACCTCAATTTGCTAGTATTCACATTACTTTTCCACATAATTAGATCACTATTCCACTTCCAAGAAAAAGGAATTATTTCCACTTTTGTCGAAGTATATAGCGTCAACTTGAAAGATAGGGATGAATTATGAAGAAAATTATTGTAATACGACATTGTTCAGCAACTGGACAAGAACGTGATGCTGAATTAACGATTGCCGGAAAAAACCAAGCTAACACCCTTGCTACTTTCCTCTTAGAAAATCATCTACAAATCGATCATATTATTTCAAGCCCATTTGTCCGCGCTATCGATTCCATTCTGCCTTATGCACGCAAGACTAACTTATCTATCCAAAAAGATGAACGGTTAGCAGAACGCGTGTTAAGCGACGCACCAATGGATGATTGGATGCAAAAACTAGAATCTACTTTTACAGACATAGATATTGCCTTTTCAGGCGGAGAGTCAACAAAACAAGCGATGGATCGCGCTATATCAGTTATCCAAGACGCTTTAACACTAGAACATGGTACAACACTACTCGTTACACATGGCAACTTACTTACTCTTATTTTGAAGCACTTTCATAATACGATTGGCTTTACTGAATGGAAAAGCTTAACGAATCCTGATATTTACGAAATTACACTTGATGAACAACCGATCATAAAACGATTATGGGACATACCATCCATGTAATATCCCTTCAGTTGACGCCGCGAGAAGAGACTGCATTAACAATAGAAAGGGGTATCACTCTATATGTACGAAGATGTACTTGCTTTACTACATAAAACCAATGTTTCTTATGAAAAATTCGAACATGAACCAGTACTCGATTACGAGACAGATCGTATCGTTCGTGAAAGGCTTGGTTTACAAGGCACTCCAAGTAAGAGTTTATTTTTAAAATCAAAATCTGGAGATTATTACGTATTCTTCACGTTAGAGGGAACTCGGCTTAACCGAGGAGAGATGAGAGAAATAACTGGAGAACGTTTATCACTTTGTTCTCCTCATGAGCTAAGAATAGAAACTGGTTGTACGCCAGGATGTGTAGCTCCTTTCGGTTATTCACAAGATGTAACGATTATTGTGGACAGTTCTATTTATATGTACGAAAAAATTTTAATTACACCTGGTGTACCAGAATTTACAATTGAATTATCCACAGAAGAATTAAAAAAGATTTTATTAACATGCCCAAATACCGTTTTAGAGTACAAACAAAAAGAGAGCTAATCGTTAGCTCCCTTTTTTCATTATTTCGCTTCTGCTGTTTTTTCTTTTGCAGAACGTACTTGCTCGTCCGCATGGTAAGAAGAACGCACAAGTGGACCAGCTTCACAGTGGCTAAAGCCTTTGCTAAGTGCAATTTCTTTAAGCTCTGCAAATTCTGCTGGTGGGTAATATTTAAGAACTGGTAAATGTTTCTTAGATGGCTGTAGGTATTGTCCAAGAGTTAAAATATCCACATTGTTTGCACGTAAGTCATCCATTGCTTCAATTAAATCTTCTCTTGTTTCACCTAAGCCAACCATAATGCTCGATTTAGTTGGAATATCAGGCTGCATTTCTTTCGCACGACGTAAAAACTCTAATGAACGGTCATACTTTGCTCTAGCGCGAACTCGGTTAGATAATCGACGTACTGTTTCAATGTTATGGTTTAAAATATCTGGTTTTGCATCCATTAACATTTTTAAGTTTTCTTCTACCCCACCCATATCAGATGGTAATACTTCGATTGACGTAAATGGATTTTTGCGACGAACAGCGCGTACTGTTTCAGCAAAAACACCTGCTCCTCCGTCTTTTAAATCATCACGTGCAACCGCTGTTATAACAACGTGCTTTAAGCCCATTTGTACTACAGAATCTGCTACGCGTTCTGGCTCTTGTAAATCAAGCTCAGTTGGTAAGCCTGTTTTAACCGCACAAAAACGACAAGCACGTGTACAAACCGCACCTAAGATCATAAATGTTGCTGTTTTCCTTACAGCCCAGCATTCATGAATATTCGGACATTTTGCTTCCTCACAAACTGTATGAAGATTTTTAGAACGCATCATTTTCTTTAAGCCTGTATAGTTTTCATTCGTGTTTAACTTAATTTTCAACCATTCGGGCTTGCGCTTATATTCTGTTTGTTTTGTCATGGTTATCAACTCCGCACAATATGAAATAGTTTACCGTGTTCGCTTCTTTCAATGTAACATATCTATTCTAACGTATGAAAGCGATTTGCTCAAATGAAGATTCTAAGATTTTTTCCAATCGTTCCCTATAATGAAATACTCCGTATATCCCACACTAAAAAGAGTGATGTTGTGAAAGGAGTCTATTTCATGCTTCGAAAAATTTCTCTTTTGCTTTTGATTTGCTTTCTTCTCCACCAAAACATCGCTTACGGTGAAGATAATCAGCAAAGCATATACGAAAAGCGCATGGCACTATATAAAGAAACCGAGCAATCTTCAGGCATTCCGTGGTATTACTTAGCTGCAATGGATCAATACGAAAGAAATATACGGAGCGTAAGAAAAGATATTCCGAAAAAACCAGATGCCATCATTTCCCTTTATTTCAAACCGGAAATTTGGGCTGGACCTGCTAATAGTAACGACACTCTTCCCCATACGATTGCTTTATTTGGCGGAATAGGGTTAGACGGTGACAAAGATGGATTTGCAAATGCAAATAACGACCGTGATCTTCTGCATACCGCAGCAACTATTTTAAAGAAACAAGGAACGTCAGAAGAACGTGTTAACATTATGCTTTGGGAATATTATAGACGTGCAAAAACAGTTGATTTAATTACCGAATACGCTCAAATTTATAAACATTATGGACGTATTAATTTAGAAGGAAATGCTTTTCCTCTCCCAATTCGCAGTGACCATAGCTACCGTAGTACGTTTGGCGCTGGAAGAAGTTTTGGGGGAAGACGAATTCATGAAGGAACCGATATTTTTGCAGGATATGGCGTACCAGTAAGGTCCACTTGCTACGGCATCATTGAGACGAAAGGTTGGAATCGTCTTGGCGGATGGCGCATCGGTATTCGCGACCTTCATAATAATTATCATTATTACGCTCACTTAGGCGGGTTCTCAAAAGAAATACAGCTTGGACAAATTGTCGAACCAGGAAAAGTAATCGGATTTGTTGGTAGCACCGGTTACGGACCTCCAGGCACAGCCGGAAAATTCCCGCCCCACCTACATTTCGGCATCTATAAAGACAATGGTTATACAGAATGGGCTTTCGATCCATACATGCATTTAAGTCTTTGGGAGCGAAAAGAACGAGCGAATACAAAACGATAACCGTAGCATATCGCTACGGTTATTTTTTATCCCACTATTTGCGGGTAGTAAGACCCACACCTCAAAATGCAGCGAAAGCAAAGAAGTTATTGGTTCAACTATCCTTTTTCTTCTTATCCGGTACAACAACACTGCCGCTGCCATAATAAGTAGGTACTTCTCCTTGAACAATGCGTGTTGCAATCGGGATGTTTTGCTTCACCGTAATTTCCTTCGTACGTAATGGAATCATAACTTGTAACGTCACTTCTACTTCCATAATAATTTTGATTGCTGTATTATTAATTCCTTGCGGCTCAACTAACTGTTTAATATCCGTATTCACATGACCAATTGGCGTAAAATGAATCGGAATATCTGGCCCTAGATTACCAAGAAGCGCATTATCAGTTATGCGTCCAAAAGGAACGGACATAGATACCCCATTCTCTTCAAACATACCAAGCGCTTTCGTATCCCCTTTTTCTACTTGCTGTAAATATTTCTCTATGTACGCAGTAGTCGATGTTAATATTTCGTTTACTTGCCTCGTATTTAAATCAATTGTAGATACTTTCCCGTTCCTATCCGTTTGTACCTTCATTAATGAATCGACATCGAATCCTTCATTTATTCTATCCTTTACCGCCTTCGTCATAACCGCTGTCGCCATTTTGTGTGTCTCTACTTCCCCATATTTCATTAACGTCGGCTGAATACCTTTATTCACAATCCATACCCCTTGCACGAGTAATATGACAAAAAGAATAAACGACATAAGCAGTATATATCGAAAGGAAATAGGACCTCTTCGAAACCGCGAATTTTTCGAGCGAAATATACTCATAAAAAAACCTCCTTCTTATATCATTTCTATGCAAGAAGGAGGGACGATATATGCTTATCTCATTTTTAATAATGCTTCTTTTCCGATTGTGCCAGCCGTAATACCTAAAGCCTCGGCTTCAATTGTTACTGATTCTAGCGGTGCTTCAAGAAGTTGTTCAATCGTTCTTACCCCAACCGCACGGCCAGCAATAATTCCACGATCGCCTAGCTTCTCATTTAAAAGACCTACATCTAATGCACCGCACATAATATATCCTTTATCGCTCATGACAGCTAGCAAATTTGTCTTTGGAAGTTTTACGCTAACCGCAATAAACGTGTAATTATCAATTATAATTGGCTCTACATTAACCATAGTTCACACTCCTCTCTTTCTTATCTGTATGACAAGAGAAAAATGAGTGTTACAAGTTAACTAGCCTATAGTTTTGACGGAAGATGTGTAAGTTATCAACATGTCTGTTAACACATCTCTAAGTAGTTCCGGCATATAATATTGTTTGTCAGAAAGTGTGGATAGCTCTGGGTATAAATAGCCGAATGTAAACATATCAATCGTTCCTACCGTATAGACACGATCTAAATCGAGTGATTCTCCGTTAATCAATACATCTTCGAGTAACATTTTATTCCCAGGAATCGTATCTGGAATGACTTCTACACCAGCATAAATCATTTTCCCCATCACTTTCCCTCTAAATCCGAATCCTTTTACTTCAAGATTCTCCATATTCGGGCGACGTGCTTTCAAAATCACTTCTCTTAACATTTTCCCTGGCACTTTCAATAGACATGGATTAATTGGATGTGGACAAATTCTGTGAATATCTCCGCGCGTTACAACGCCTTCTTCTAACCCTTCAAGAAGTACACCAGCATTCACCATTCCAATCTCTGCCCCACACCAGTTTCTCAGCGCCTCTGCTAACATGTGCGAAAACGTCATCTCACGGAACCAATCAATCGGTAATGACTCTTTTAAATGAACGGCAGGCTCTGCCATGATATGCTTACTTTCTTCTTGCAGCATTTCAATTGTGGATAGCGGTTCACTATAAGCACCTAAACGTTCTGTCTTAATCGCTCTGCCGTCTTTTTTCAACAACTTCTTCGTCTCTTTATCCACAGTAAGCTGTACGTGTCCAACGTAACGTCCCCACTTTTCACAACAACAAAGTAACGTATTATTCATAAGAACGCCACGCTCAAATAAATGATGTGTATGTGCCCCTAAAATAACATCTATATCATAATGCTCCGCCATATACTCATCCATACTTTTTCCAAGATGAGATAGGACAACTGTAATATGCGCCTTATCCTGAACCTCTTCTAAAATAGACTCTAAATGCTCGATTGGATCTTCAATATGCCAATCTAACATTTGATAAAACTCTGGATACGCAACCGTTAATCCGATAAAAGCGATTGTAATCCCATCCGTCGTTGTATGTAATTTATAAGGCTTTGCCCACTCTGGACGTACCCCTTCTTTTTCAAATAAATTCGCGACAAGCACTTCAAACCCAGCATCATCATATAGACGATTTAAATGCTCCTTCGCTAACGTAATTCCTTCATTATTTCCGATTGTTACATAATCATATAACGCCTCATTTAAAAGCCTCGTATTTCCAAGCCCATTTGTCGCTTCCGAAATACTATGAAAACGATCCACATGATCGCCAATATCTACAGTTAAAACCGTCTCTCCCGCTACTTGTCTTCGCTTTTTCTCCCCCAGAACAAACCGAGAAATCTGCGGCCAATTTTCAAAATGACTATGTATATCATTTGTATGATAAAGGTGGATGATTGTTTCTTTATTTGTATTCAGAGAAAAAACCTCCTCTCAGTTCCTTACTGCCATTTACGCTATGCGTACGCAATAATCCTGTAAATACTTTTCGTCTTTTCTTGCTATTTTACATTGTACTCGCATTGTGAGAAAAAGCAAAAGATTGTCCTTTGTAATATGAGAAACTTTCTTTTTTAGTTGGTGGATTGGGAGATTTTTCAGAAAGCTTGTCTGGCGGTTGTTGGATTTAGTGGGTTTTTTGGGACGGATTTGTCAGTATCTTTGCCTTATTTTTTGCCTAAAAATGTTTACACATACTTTTATACATCATCGATATATTTGAAAAATCGCTGATATATGTAGCTGAACACCTACAGGGGTATTCCAACCCGGACCACCCACACAACATAAAAAAGCGCCCTGCACAGCAGGACGCTTCTTTAATCTATTATCCAGTTCCAGCGGCTAGAATGTTCGGTGGCTTCACTTCTTCCTACGAGGCAAAAAGCGCCTCTACGTCAGAAGCTCCATCCCCCTCACATTCTGAACGAGCCGCTTCCACTTTAAATATTGTCCAGCTTCGCCTCCTAGACCCTCATGTATAAGAACCTTCCGCACAAGAAGATAAAAAGCATCTTCTGTGCGAAAGAACCTTAGCCAACGGGTCTGAACAGTCGGCTCCGCATTTCTATTTAACCAATAGAACCTTCCATCTCAAACTTGATTAGACGGTTCATTTCAACTGCGTATTCCATTGGAAGTTCGCGAGTGAATGGCTCGATGAAGCCCATTACGATCATTTCTGTAGCTTCTTGCTCAGAAATACCACGGCTCATTAGGTAGAATAATTGTTCTTCTGATACTTTCGATACTTTTGCTTCGTGCTCAAGTGAAACGTAATCGTTTTTGATTTCGTTGTAAGGAATTGTATCAGATGTAGATTGGTTATCCATAATTAACGTATCACACTCGATGTTAGAGCGAGAGTTTTTCGCTTTTGGTCCGAAGTGTACGATACCACGGTAAGTTACTTTACCACCATGCTTCGCAATCGATTTAGAAACGATTGTTGAAGACGTGTTTGGTGCTAAGTGAATCATTTTCGCACCAGCATCTTGGTGTTGGCCTTTACCAGCAATCGCGATAGATAATGTTAAACCACGAGCGCCTTCGCCTTTTAAGATAACTGCTGGGTATTTCATCGTTAATTTAGATCCGATGTTACCGTCAATCCATTCCATCGTTGCGTTTTCTTCACAAACCGCACGTTTTGTAACTAGGTTGTATACGTTGTTCGCCCAGTTTTGGATTGTTGTATAACGGCAATATGCATCTTTCTTAATGATGATTTCTACTACCGCACTGTGAAGTGAGTTAGTCGTGTAAACAGGTGCTGTACAACCTTCTACGTAGTGTACGTGTGCGCCTTCGTCTACAATGATAAGCGTACGCTCGAATTGCCCCATATTTTCAGAGTTAATACGGAAATACGCTTGAAGTGGTGTATCAACTTTCACACCTTTTGGAACGTAGATGAATGATCCACCAGACCAAACTGCAGAGTTTAATGCAGAGAATTTGTTGTCTGTTGGTGGGATTACTTTTCCGAAATGCTCACGGAAAATATCTTCGTTCTCTTTTAATGCGCTATCTGTATCTTTGAAGACGATTCCTAGAGCTTCTAGGTCTTCTTTCATGTTGTGGTATACAACTTCAGATTCGTACTGTGCAGATACACCAGCTAAATATTTTTGCTCAGCTTCTGGAATACCTAATTTATCAAATGTTGCTTTAATTTCATCAGGTACTTCATCCCAAGACTTCTCAGATTTCTCAGATGGTTTTACGTAGTACGTAATTTCATCGAAATCTAAGTCGTTTAAGTCGCCGCCCCATTGTGGCATTGGCATTTCATAGAACTTATCCAGTGATTTTAAGCGGAAGTCTAACATCCACTGTGGTTCTTCTTTCATACGTGAAATCTCTTCAACGATTTCTTTTGTTAAACCGCGTCCAGCACGGAAAATCGAAACGTCTTTGTCTTTGAAACCATATTTATAATCGCCGATATCTGGCAGTTGCTTCGCCATGTTGGTGTGTCCCTCCTTAGATAACCTCGTTTTTAGGAACCTTTAACATTACTTATCTTCGTTTAAGCCCTTTTCTAACGCTTTCCACGCTAATGTTGCACATTTAATACGTGCAGGGAACTTGCATACGCCTTGTAATGCTTCAATATCTCCTAAATCGATGCTGTCATCGTACTCTTTTCCTAGCATCATATCAGAGAAAATTTTCGAAAGCTGAAGTGCTTCTTCAATTTTCTTACCTTTTACTGCTTGTGTCATCATTGAAGCTGAAGACATTGAGATTGAACATCCTTCTCCTTCAAACTTCGCCTCTTGCACAATACCTTCTTCTACTTTCATCGTAAGTTGAATACGATCGCCGCAAGTTGGATTGTTCAAGTTAACGGTAACACTATCTTCTAACACGCCATGGTTACGAGGATTTTTGTAATGATCCATAATAACTTGACGATATAACGTATCTAAATTATTAAATGACATTTGTGAAATACTCCTTTGTCTTGATTAGCGAGTCAACAAATGTATCAATTTCTTCTTTTGTATTATATAAATAGAAGCTCGCACGTGCTGTTGAAGAAGCTTTCAGCCACTTCATAAGCGGTTGTGCACAGTGGTGTCCTGCGCGAACTGCAATACCTTCTACATCCAATACAGTCGCTACATCGTGAGGATGCACGTCTTCAATATTAAATGTAACAAGACCAGCGCGATGCTTTGGACCATAAATTGTAACGCCATCTACTTCTGATAGTCTTTCTAAAGCGTATTGCGCTAATTCATGCTCATGCTTTTCAATATTATCAAGACCGATTTCTTCTAGGAAATCAATTGCCGCACCAAGTCCGATTGCATTACCGATAATCGGTGTACCTGCTTCAAACTTCCACGGAAGCTCTTTCCAAGTAGATTCTTGTAAACCTACGAAATCAATCATTTCACCACCAAATTCAATTGGCTGCATATTGTTCAGCAATTCTTTCTTACCATATAATACGCCGATACCTGTAGGTCCGCACATCTTATGAGCAGATAATGCGTAGAAATCACAGTTTAAATCTTGTACATCTACTTTCATATGAGGTGTACTTTGTGCACCGTCAACGACCATAATTGCGCCGTTTTCATGTGCGATTGCACCGATTTCTTTTACAGGGTTAATCGTTCCAAGCACGTTTGATACTTGCATAACAGAAACGATTTTTGTATTCGGTGTTACGGTTTGACGAACATCTTCTAACGAAATTGTACCGTCTGGTTGAAGCGGAAGATATTTTAAAGTTGCACCAGTTTTCTTCGCAACTTGTTGCCACGGAATGATATTACTATGGTGCTCCATGTAAGAAATAACGATTTCATCGCCTTCCTTTACATTTTCCATACCATAGCTTGCTGCTACTGTATTTAATGCAGTTGTCGTCCCGCGCGTGAAAATAATCTCTTCCATTGATTTTGCATTGATAAACTTGCGAACTTTCTCACGTGCACCTTCATACGCGTCGGTAGCTTTCGTACCTAGCGTATGAACACCGCGATGCACGTTAGAATTATATTCTTTATAATAACGTTCTAACGTTTCAATGACTTGAATTGGTTTTTGAGAAGTTGCTGCACTATCGAAATAAACAAGTTGTTTGCCGTTCACTTTTTGATCAAGAATTGGAAACTGTTTGCGTATTTCATGAATATTCATTAGCGAACTTTCCTTTCAATTACCTCAACAAGCTGTGCTTTTACTCCTTCAATTGGAAGCTCATTCACTACAGGTGCTAAGAATCCATGGATGACTAAGCGTTCTGCTTCGCGTTTTGGAATACCACGGCTCATCAAGTAGTATAGTTGAACTGGATCTACGCGACCTACTGAAGCTGCGTGACCTGCCATTACATCATCTTCATCAATTAGAAGAATTGGGTTCGCGTCACCACGAGCTTTTTCATCTAACATAAGAACGCGAGAAGATTGTTGTGCATTTGATTTAGATGCACCGTGTTCAATCTTACCAATTCCGTTGAAGATAGATGTTGCACTATCTTTTTGTACACCGTGTTTTAAAATCCAACCTTCAGAGTGTTTACCGAAGTGAACAACTTTAGTTGTAAAGTTTTGTGTTTGGTTACCACGGCCAATTGTTACTGTTTTCGTATCAGCATATGATCCGTCGCCCATTAAGTTCGTAACGTTCTCTGAAATTGTATTTCCGTCATTCATAAGGCCTAGAGCCCAATCAATGCGACCGTCGCGTCCAACTGTACCGCGGCGATTAACGTAAGTTGTTACGTCTTTTGCTAATAGATCAACCGCACCGAATTTCACTTGTGCGCCTTGTTCCACGATTACTTCTGCTACGATATTTGCAATACCTTTAGCATTTTCATTTGCAACGTAGTTTTCTACATAAGTTGCAGTACTGTTCGCATCAGCTACGAATAATACGTGGTTATATACGTTAGCTTCTTCGCCGTCTACTAAGAATACAGCTTGAAGTGGAGTTTCAAGAACAACGTTTTTCGGAACATATACGAATGCACCACCGTTGATTAATGCAGCATGAAGTGCAGTTAGACGATGCTCGTCTACTTTCACGCCGTCTTTCATTAAGTACTTTTGTACTAGTTCAGCATGCTCAGTTGCAGCTGTTACGATATCTGTAAAAATAACACCTTTTTCTTTTGCTTCGTCTGCTAAAGAAACGAACGCAGTTGTACCAGTACGTTGCACTAATACGCTGTTATTTTCATCGATTAAGTTTTTCACTGCTTCTGGAAGCTCTGTTAAAGAACTTACAGGCTCTTGCTTAGCAGCGTCGCCTTTTCCGATAAAGTCCCATTTTTCAATTTTCGTTTTATCAGGCGTTGGCATTGGAAGTTCAGTTGCTTGTGCAAGAGCTTGTAAGCGGAACTCAGTCAACCAAGCAGCTTCGTTTACTTCGCTTGCGCGTTGACGGATTGTTTCTTGATCGAAAGGTAATGTACCGATTGTCATGTTTATGCTCCTCTCTTACGCTTCTTGCTCTGTTGTTTCGTCTTCAATACCTAATTCTTTTTTAATCCAGTCGTAACCTTCAGCTTCTAGACGTTGTGCCAGCTCAGGGCCACCAGATTTAACGATGCGACCGTTCATCATAACGTGAACGAAGTCTGGAGTGATGTAGTTTAATAAACGTTGGTAATGCGTAATCATTAGGCAACCGAACTCTTCGCCGCGCATTTCGTTAATACCTTTAGATACAACTTTTAATGCATCGATATCAAGACCAGAGTCGATTTCGTCTAAGATTGCGATTTTTGGCTCGATCATCATTAATTGAAGAATCTCATTACGTTTTTTCTCACCGCCAGAGAAACCTTCGTTTAAGTAACGTTGTGCCATTTCTGGATCCATTTCTAGGAATTCCATGTTTTTATCTAATGTACGGATAAATTTCATAAGAGAAATTTCATCGCCTTCTTCACGACGTGCGTTAATTGCAGAACGTAAGAAGTCAGCGTTTGTTACTCCGCTAATTTCACTTGGATATTGCATTGCTAGGAATAGACCTGCTTGTGCGCGCTCGTCTACTTCCATTTCTAATACATCTTCACCGTCGATGATGATGCTACCTTCTGTTACTTCATATTTTGGGTGACCCATAATTGCAGAAGATAAAGTTGATTTACCTGTTCCGTTAGGTCCCATAATTGCGTGGATTTCTCCACCTTTTACTTCAAGGTTTACACCTTTTAAAATTTCTTTGCCATCAATTGATACGTGTAAGTCTTTAACCGTTAATGTAGAACCAGCCATCTCAATACCTCCATTAATCCTATATATACATTTTAAAAATTCCTAAAACGTTCATATTCTCATTTTATTCTCATTCTAATTTTATATCAAATAAAATGATATCGCAAACATCGAAAAAAAGTAACAGTTTTTTCACAAATGTATATAAGTATTTCCTTTTCACTTCTCTATGATACACCTTTCTTCTTATTTATATAAAGAAAAAAGGACTGGAAAATTACCAGTCCTTTCCTTATAATTATTCACTTACTGGAAGTACAGCGCCTTTATACTCTTTATTAATAAAGTCTTGAATTTCTTTTGAATGCAGCACTTCTACTAACTCTTTAATTTCTTTTTTCTTCTCGTCGCCTTTACGAACAGCAATAATATTTGCATATGGAGAGTCTGATCCTTCAATTGCAATTGCATCCTTTGTTGGATTTAATTTCGCATCAATTGCGTAGTTTGAATTAATAAATAAAGCATCTCCCTCATTGTTTTCATATAACTTTGGTGAAAGTCCAGGTTCAACATCTGTTTTAAACTTTAAGTTTTTCGGATTTTCCACAACATCTTTTACTGTCGCTTTAACAACATCTACACCATCTTTTAATTGAATAACGCCACCTTTTTGTAACAGTGCTAACATACGGCCACGCTCTGCTACGTTGTTACTCATAATAACTGTTCCGCCCTCTGGCAAGTCTTTCAAGCTCTTATATTTCTTAGAATAAATACCCATCGGCTCTAAATGGATTTTCCCTGCATTAACAATTTTATATCCTTTTTCTTGAATCTCTTTATCTAAGTAAGGAATGTGCTGGAAATAGTTCGCATCAATTTCTTTATCCGCTAACGCTTTATTCGGCAACACATAATCCTGGAATTTTTTAATCTCTAATTTAATACCTTTTTTCTCTAATATCGGCTGTGCTTTCTCTAAAATAACAGCGTGCGGCACATTAGAAGCTCCAACGACAAGCTTATTCTCCTCTTTCCCTCCGCAGGCAGCTAATGTGAATACAGATAGCGCTGTAACAACTGACAATATAATTTTTTTCATTTGATGTCCCCTTCTCCCCTATAGTTATGTAGGTATGAAAAAGAGCTGGCATCAAACCAGCCCTCTTTACAAAATTATTCTTTTACAGGAACAACTGCCCCTTTATATTCTTTATTAATGAAGTCTTCAATTTCTTTAGAATGTAACACTTCTACAAGAGCTTTAATCTCTTTTTTATCTTTATCACCTTTACGAACAGCCACTACGTTTGCATATGGAGAATCATTACCTTCAATTGCAATCGCATCTTTTTCCGGATTTAATTTTGCATCGATTGCATAGTTAGAGTTAATTAAAACTGCGTCGCCTTCTTTATTGTTATACACTTGCGGTAATAAACCAGGCTCAATATCTGTTTTAAATTTTAAGTTTTTCGGATTATCTGCAATATCTTTTGTAGTTGCTTTAACAGGATCTACTCCGTCTTTAATTTTTAAAATACCCTCTTTTTGTAAAATCGCTAAACCACGTCCATGGTCAGCAACAGAGTTACTCATAATAATTGTCGCTCCATCTGGAAGCTCTTTTAGACTCTTATATTTTTGAGAGTATACACCGATTGGTTCTAAATGAATTTTCCCAGCTACTTCAAAATCATATTTTTTATCTTTTATTTCTTTTTCTAAATACGGAATGTGCTGGAAGTAGTTTGCATCTAATTCTTTATCAGCTAATGATTTATTCGGCAATACGTAGTCTTGGAATTTTTTAATTTCCAAATCAATTCCTTTTTTCTCAAGTAACGGTTTAGCCTTTTCTAAAATAACAGCGTGCGGTACGTTAGAAGCACCAACTACAAGTTTCTTTTCATCGTTATCTTTCGCGCCACAAGCTGCTAACCCAAAAATTGAAGTTGAAATAAGTGCTGTAAGTAATAATTTTTTCATTTGAAATATCCTCCTGTTTTCCTTATCTTTTATCTATTCGAGTCGTTACACGATCACCAATCCACTGAATGAAAAATACAACTAGTAATACACAAATTGTCGCAACAATTGTTACGTCGTTATTTCCTCGTTGGAATCCTTCTAAGTAAGCAAGCGTTCCAAGACCACCGGCGCCAACAACGCCGGCCATTGCTGTGTAGCCAACTAAAGCAATTGTCGTAACCGTAATACCAGATACTAATGCTGGTAATGATTCTGGAATTAACACTTTTAAAATGATCGTGCTTGTTTTTGCCCCCATTGCTTTCGAAGCTTCAATTACACCTTTATCAATTTCACGAAGTGCGATTTCAACCATTCTTGCGTAAAATGGTGCCGCTCCAATAATTAAAGCCGGTAGTGCTGCACTTGCTCCAAGAATTGTTCCAAGAAGAATCTTTGTGAATGGAATTAATAAAATAATTAAAATGATGAACGGTATCGAACGGAAAATATTTACGAACGCTCCAATTGCCGTATGAACCGCTTTGTTTTCCCATAAATTATCTTTTCCTGTCATAAAGAGTAGCAATCCTAAAATAAGTCCTAAAACGAATGTGGCAAGAGCTGCAATTGCCGTCATATATAACGTTTCACCAGTTGCTTCTAACATTTGATTCCAATCAACATTTGTGAGTAACTTATCCATGAGCAATCACCTCCAGCTCTACTTGTTCTTGATGAATTCCTTCTATCGCTTGCTGGATCGCTGTTTCCTCACCATTTAAATGAACGACTAAACTACCGTAAGAACCGTTATTCGTTTGTGCGATATTTCCTTGCAAAATGCTAACTTCTATATCATTGCGTTGCATTAATCTTTGGAGTACCGGTCTTTCTACTGCTTCACCGATAAACTGCAAGCGAATTACTTTTCCATCTGGATACTTTTCAATTAAACTTTCAATCGTTTCATTTGTATCTTCAGAATCCGTTAACTGCTGTACAAATCGTTTTGTGATGTCTTGCTGCGGGTTACGGAATACGTCAAGTACTGGACCTGTTTCTACGATTTTCCCTCTTTCCATTACCGCAACGCGATTACAAATTTTTCGAATTACGTGCATCTCATGTGTAATGAGTACAATTGTTAAACCGAGACGCTTATTAATATCGAGTAGTAAATCCAAAATTTGATCTGTCGTTTCTGGATCAAGAGCTGACGTTGCTTCGTCACATAAAAGTACTTGTGGATTGTTAGCTAACGCTCTTGCAATCCCAACGCGTTGCTTTTGTCCACCACTTAACTGAGATGGATATGCATCTCCTCTTCCTTCTAATCCAACAAGATGAATTAACTCATCAACACGTTTTCTTCTTTTCGCTTTATCAACACCTGCAATTTCCAGTGGAAACTCGATATTTTCGCGTACAGTTCGTGACCAAAGTAAGTTAAAGTGCTGAAAAATCATTCCGATTTCTTGCCTTGCCTTACGAAGTTCACTTCCTGTAATGGCTGAAATAACACGATTTGCAATTGTAATTTGACCAGAAGTTGGTTTCTCTAACTGATTAAACAATCTAATTAAAGAGCTTTTCCCAGCGCCACTATATCCGATAACACCAAATATTTCGCCTTTCTCTATGTTTAAGTTGGCGTTATCTACAGCAGTGACATCACCGCTTTTTGATTTATATATTTTCTTTACATTTTCTAATAAGATCATGGTGTATCACCCCTTTTTTAAATAAAAAGCGTAAGCGGCTCGCTTAGAATGTGAAGCGAAGCCGTCGAACATTCTAGCCGCTGAAGCTAAATTTTTGATTGACTCCGCAATTTTTATTTTTGATGCGTGTAGTCCATCATCATAACTACTTTTATTATTTGAATGTCCTCCACATTCAAACAACAAAAAAACCTTTCCGCTTTAGAGAAGCAGAAAGGTTTATATGCGTATATAACAACATTATCCCTCTCTCTCATCTCTCAAAGCATTTGCTTTGCAGGAATTGGCACCATTTCAACATAAGTTGACGGTTGCCGGGCTTCACAGGGCACAGTCCCTCCACCTCTCTTGATAAGAGAAATCAGATTACATTTTCGTCTGATTTGTAATTTATGAAATTGTCTATATTTTATGAATTGAATTTTATCAACATACACTCTCTATGTCAACAGAAATTTTCGCAAAGAATGAACCTTCAGAATTTTAAGCGCCTACTGACATCGGTTTACATATATGAAACATCGATTCGACTAATAACATCGTTCGATACGTTCCTGAATATTGTACACGTCCATCATTCATTAACTTTTGCAATCGTATATTTCCATTCACCAGTTGTTCTACATCCTCTTCATCTACACAAACGATTTGTTCCGTTCCTCTCTCTTCATGCAACAATTCTATATAATCTCTTGAAATTTGTAACGAATAGCTTTCATCTCCAAAGCGGAAATTCACAGTTTTTTCTCCTTGTCTTAGGAGTGGTTCTAAATGGTATTGACCGTTAGCATAATTTACAAATGATTGCAGCAAAGAATATAATTTCACCCTAAATCACATCCTTCATATCACTTTCTATTACATACCATTCCCTCTCACTAAAGATCAATCCTGTTATTTTCGCTCGACAAATACTGTAGCCACCGTGCTTCTCGACATATTTCTCGGGAAATATGTCGAGGCGGCAAAAAATTTGCCGCCTACTTTAATTCCGTATATAAATATTCAACCGAATGAAATGCATATATTTTCTTCATCAGTGTCCCATCTTCAAAAACAAGTAAACAAGGTACACTTTCTATCCCATACTCTTTTGCTAAATACGGAGCATAATTTAAATCTAACATCCCAATTTTCAGATTTTCAATTGTCATCTCAACAACCGTTAACATCTTTTTTGCTAATTGGCATGTTCCACACATTGGAGTATACACATATAACACTGTTTTTTCTTCATTTTCTATTAGGGCTGTAGCTTCGGCTCCTGTCCAGTCAATCACTTCTATCATTCCTTACCGTAAATATTCTGTATAAACGTCAATGTCAGCTCCCCACAATACATTTGCTAAGTGTGCAGACGGTGCAGTTGCTACCTCTCGATACGAGCGATCAATATAAATATGCTCTGCTTGCGGAAATTCTTTTCGAAATTGCTTCCTTAACTTTTCTCCAGCATCATCAGCATCCACTAGTACATACACTTCCTTATCAAAAAACTGATCAATGAGCTCATCCATTTTCGACAAACCAATTGTACCATTTGTACAAACAATTTCCACCGGTTCACGAATAATAGATTCAATCTTTCTTCTGTCTGATTTACCTTCTACAATAATGACTTTTTCTACATAAATCATATGTCATCACCCGATCACCATATACTATACAACCTTTAACTTAGTATATAGTATATTCGTTATTTTCATGTTGTTTCCTGTTTATTTTTGCAAAAGAAAAGCGGAGGCGGCTCGTTCAGAACAGGAGGACACCCGAACTCCTGAACTAGAGGCGCCTTTTGCCTTGTAGGAAGAAGCGAAGCCACCGAACAATCTAGCCTAGTCAATAAAGAAAAATAAAAAAGTTTTTTCAAAAAACGTTCTCCCACACGATAATTAGTATATGATTCTACGTTCATTATTTTACATAAAGTGAAACTTTAATCAGTGGGTTTTGTTCATCCCCCACTGATTATTAGCCCTCACCAATCGGACTTTTACGGGCAGTTGATCCCGCACCTAACTCCTTTGCTTCCGCTGAATTTTGAGGTGGGGGTCTTACTGCCCGGCGAATAGCGGGATAAAATAAAAAAGGACAGCACAAAGGCTGTCCTTCAGTCGACTATAATTAGTCTTGGTTTGTCATTTCTGCATATTTTTCTGCAGTTAATAACTTCTCAACTTGGCTTGCATCAGAAAGTTCAACTTTAACCATCCATGCACCCTCGTATGGAGATTCGTTAACAAGTTCTGGTTGGTCACTTAATTCTTCGTTTACTGCTACAACTTTACCGCTTACAGGTGCGTATAATTCAGAAACTGTTTTAACAGATTCTACGCTTCCGAATGGCTCGTCAGCTTCGATTGTTGCACCTACTTCAGGAAGTTCAACGAATACGATATCGCCTAACTCACCTTGTGCAAAGTGAGTAATACCGATAACAACTTCATTACCTTCAGTTTTTACCCATTCGTGTTCTTCAGAGTAACGTAAATTATTTGGAATGCTCATGACTGTACCTCCAGTGAATGTATTAATTATGTAAAAATACCTTATTGGTACTTTTTCCACACACTTTCAAACTGCTCTTCGTTAAAACCAAGTGTTACATTCGTTCCATCTGTTACAATTGGACGTTTGATCAACATGCCATCAGATGCTAACAGCTCATACATTTCGTCTTCGCTTGCATCCTTCAGCTTATCTTTCAGACCAAGTTCGCGGTAACGCATTCCACTTGTATTAAAGAATTTTTTTAATGGTAATTCACTTTTTTCGTGTAAATTACGTAAATCTTCTTTTGACGGTGGATTTTCAACAATATGAATCATCTCATATGCTACATCGTTTGCCTCAAACCATTTCTTTGCCTTTTGACATGTGCCACACTTTGGATATGAATAAAATGTTACTGTCATAAATTCACCTACTTTTTACTAACCTTTACCTTTATCATATAGAAAACGTTTTATTATTTCAAACGATTATTCGCTAAACTTTAACTTATTTCGTGATAATTTTTAATAATCCTGCGAATTTTTCTTATTTTCCCGCTATTTTTGAAGAAAAAAATAAATATATATTTTTTTAGATTCTTTTCGCTAACTGCATCGAACATATATATTAAACAAACGTTTGATTAATTTCCCATTTTTTCTGTTTTCCTTTGAGTGATACTGATTCTTTCACACCGAACATACTTCTTAAACAAACGTTTGATTAATTCCCTACTTTTCTATGTTTTCCTTTGAATGACACCGATTTCCCCCTACCGAACATACACCTTAAACAAACGTTTGATTAATTCCCTGCTTTTCTATGTTTTCCCTTGAACCACATTGCTTCTTTCCTACCGAACATATATATTAAACAAACGTTTATTTAAAAAAATAAGAAGCCTCGTTTACAGGCTTCTTCATCATCTATTCAAATAATCTGCAATGGTTTGAAATACGACAATATACATATTATGAATACTTTCTTCTGTATTTCCACCATTCGATAAACCTACTCCCCATTGTTGCCCTTCACCACTTCCAATATCTGCAAAACCTTGCGTATACATCGCATTTACATCTTTCGGTGCGCGGTTATATTCCATATTTTTTGTAATAAAAATTGAATATGATTTATCTTGTAAGCCGATAAAAAATACTGGTTTCTTTAAAGATGAAAATAAATCTTTATACTGCTCTTTTGATGCTTCTTGAAAGTGCTCTTTCATTATGAGAAATCCATCCACTTCCTCAGCTTTCGTTGTCAATTCCTCTAACTTCACCTTTTCAAACTTCACATTCCGAAACGTATCTTTCGGTTTCTCACCAACAACTCCAATTACGAGTGCTCTTCCGTTATATTCTAATTTCTCTCCTTCTTTATCCTTTGCACACCCAGCACCGACTAGGCATAACAATATAAAAACTAAGAAATACAATACACGCTTCATTTAGCACCCTCCTCTTCTTTAAGTCAAGTGACAAAATAGTAAGGTTCATGCAAGAAAATGTAAGTAAAATCGATAGCCCAATTTGTGTTTCTATATTATAATCAATTGAATTTACCTACATTACTAAAACATAGGAGATTGTCATGAAGAAATTTAAACTTTCATCTTTTCTTCCGTTAAGTTATATACTTCTACTCGTACTCGTAAGTCCCCTTTACGATGTATTAAATAAATCAACTGTTCACGCAGTGAATGTTACAACTGTAGTAGATGATTGGATTCCATTTGTAAAAGCATTTATTATTCCTTATTTACTTTGGTTTCCTTACTTATACGGCGCACTTATTTATTACTGTTTTGCTGATCGAAAGCAATATTATGTCACTTTAAGTAGCGTAATTCTTGGAAAACTTGCTTGTTTTTCGATTTACTACTTTTGGCAAACAACTGTACCGCGTCCGACTGTCGTTGGAACAGACGTATTTTCCGATTTAGTCCGCTATATTTATAGTATCGATCAACCGGTAAACTGTTTTCCTAGCATTCACGTTCTTACGACATTTGTAATTATGCTGGCTGCCTTTAGACGTAGAGAACAGCATGCTTTTGAATATTACATCCTTACTTTCTTCGGTACACTTATTATTTTATCAACGTTATTTACGAAGCAACACGCATTTATAGATGCCGTTTCAGGGATGACACTTGCAAGCATTCTATACTTCGGCGTTCAAATATTATTAGCAAAAGAAACAGTGACCGTTCCGATAAAACAAAATCATAAAATGTAACATAACAAAAAAGCAGACTGTGGCTTCTGAACTGCACCCCAATTGTTAGACACAGTCTAACAATTGGAGGTGTAGTTTTT
>JAQEWB010000012.1 GCA_027694045.1 Bacillaceae bacterium OF18-1A
TATCGGCTGTTAACCGATCGGTCGTAGGTTCGAGTCCTACCTGCGGAGCCATATTTATAGAGAAGTACCCAAGTGGCTCAAGGGGCTCCCCTGCTAAGGGAGTAGATCGCGAACGCGGTGCGAGGGTTCGAATCCCTTCTTCTCTGCCAGAACTGGCCCGTTGGTCAAGTGGTTAAGACACCGCCCTTTCACGGCGGTAACACGGGTTCGAATCCCGTACGGGTCATACTAAAAGAGATAGCATAATCTGCTATCTCTTTTTTGTTGTGTATAATTTTGTGAAGCTAAACTTTTTGAATTAAATATAGAACATGTCTTAAGATGTGAAGTGTCTGAAAGAAAAGAGGTGCGACCAGAAGGTTTTTTCTGGTCGGATATTGTTGGGCCAGGCCGGTTGCTAATTTACAAAGGTTAAGTGATCAAAATTACGTAAAGCCACTGCATTATATACTACTGCGGAAAATAAATATATATAGAAGAAGCTGTCTCTCAGTAGGTGATCTACTGGAGACAGCTTTTTTATATTGTCATTATTGTCGGATTTTGTCGGCAAGTCGATATTCCTTGTCGAATCGCCGATATAATTTGAGTTACGGTCGATATATTGCAAAAATCGCCGATATAATTTCACTTACCAATAGATTGTGAAAAGAAATCTCTTTCACAATCTAAAGAAAACGCCTCCATTGAAATTGATTCCACACTTGATCTAATAACTTTACACTTTATGTGAAAAAGTTCACAAATAGGTCATAATTTGTGAACTTTTTCACAATAATACGTGCTACAATATGAATGTAAAGAAGTTAAGCAACATTAAATTAGTATTTTAATTAATTACTTAAACAATCATAAAAAATATATGTGAACAATAGAGAGGGGAAATTACCATGAAAAAAGGTATCAATCGTGTAGTATTAGTAGGAACAGGAGCTGTAGGTTGTAGTTACGCTTACTCAATGATCAACCAAGGTGTAGCTGAAGAATTCGTATTAGTAGATGTTAATGAAGCAAAAGCAGAAGGGGAAGCAATGGACTTAAGCCATGCAGTACCATTCTCTCCAGCAGCAACAAAAGTTTGGAGCGGTAGCTATGCAGATTGTAAAGATGCAGATCTAGTTGTTATCACTGCTGGATTACCACAAAAGCCAGGTGAAACTCGTTTAGACTTAGTTGAGAAAAATACAAAGATCTTTAAGCAAATCGTTCGCGGTATCATGGATAGCGGATTCGATGGAATCTTCTTAATCGCAACTAACCCAGTTGATATTTTAACTTATGTAACTTGGAAAGAATCTGGTTTACCAAAAGAGCGCGTAATCGGTTCTGGTACTACTTTAGACTCTGCTCGTTTCCGTTACATGTTAGGTGACTACTTAGATGTAGATCCACGTAACGTTCATGCTTACATCGTTGGTGAGCACGGTGACACTGAACTTCCAGTATGGAGCCACGCTACTGTAGGTGTACAAAAACTAGAAACAATCTTAGCGAACAACGAACAGTATAACCAAGAAGACTTAGATAAAATCTTCGAAAATGTACGCGATGCAGCTTACCATATCATCGAGCGTAAAGGTGCAACTTACTACGGAATTGGTATGTCACTACTTCGTGTAACTAAAGCGATCTTAAGCAACGAGAACAGCGTATTAACTGTATCTGCATACCTTGAAGGCCAATATGGCGAACAAGATGCTTACGTAGGTGTTCCAGCTGTTATTAACCGCCAAGGTGTACGTGAAATCGTAGAGCTTGAGCTAAATGAAGAAGAAAAAGCGAAATTCGCTCATTCTGTAAAAGTATTAAAAGAAACAATGGCACCAGTACTATAATAATAGCTACATCATTCAGAGGTGGGAAACTGCTTCTTACCTCTGAATTGATATAAATTAATATAAATTCCTTTTCCGGTTTCCCTTGTATATCCCCAATATACCCCCTTTTGCTGGATAAGGGTCGTTTATAGAAAAAGAGCACTCTACTTGAAGTAGAGTGCTCTTTATTATGCCGGGCAGTAAGACCCCGATTGGTGCGGGATAATAATCAGTGGGGATGAACAAAACCCCCACTGATTAAAGTTTCACTTTATTATTTTTTAGGCGTTAATCCTAATTTCTTTAAAATATCTGCAAGTGTACCGCTTTTTGATTTTTCAGCAGGTGTTTGTGATTTAGATGCATCTGGTCCTTTTTTCAAGAAGTTCTTTTCGACGAAGCGAATATCTTTTTCATCGACAATGCCATCATTATTCAGATCGCCTTCTTTTACCGATACGCCTTTTTTACCATAGTTGTTAGCAATAATGTCAGCATCTTTAATATCGATTACTTTATCGCCATTCACATCACCGGCAAGGTTTTCGTCAGGGCGTGCATAATAATATTGGCCAAGCAATTTACGATCTTTTTCAGTGCCTAATTTCGTTGTTAGGCGGCTTGTTAAATGTCCTGGTACTTCTACGTATAAATTATAGTCGCGTTTATTAACAGGTAGTCCATTTAGTTTGAAGTATCCGTATTTATCTAGTGATCCTTCAAACTTATGACGATAAGAATCAGTTGCATATACTTTTACGCCAAGCTTTGTATAATCGAATTTCTCATCTAAATAACCACGTTCAGTTACGAATGCACCCGGCTTAATATTGCCTTCTACTAGTGAGTTTAAGGACATAACAGAGAATGTTTGATCTTGAAGTACACGCAGTCTATTTGGTTCTGATTCACCTTGTTTCCAGTAAACAAAAATTGGTAAATCTAATTGAGTATTTGCATCATAAAATTCATCATTTTCAACTTTGAAAGTTACATCAATGAACGGGAAATCACCGTCTAATCCAGCGAAGTTTTTGTCATCGATAGCTCCGCCAACTGTAACAGAACCTGCTTCTAGTTTCGGTTCATTTACTTTTGCTGTTATCCCTTTTTCAGAAAGGATTTTTTCAAAAGCAGGATTAAACTTGGCGTTTGCAAATTTGAAATTCTTCTCTAGGAATTTCACGTTAAATTCCCCAGCAACAAATTGTTTTACGTGTTTTGCATCTAGTGTTACTGTGAACTCGTCATTTTTATATAATTCTTTTTTATCATAGTTTGCTTTTGCATATGGAGCACCTTGCGGAATAAACCAGTATTTATTTACACCACTTGGATAATTAGGAGCTGCAGTTGCATAATCGAAAATGTATAAGCCTGTGTTCATTGGACCTTCCGTTTTAAATGAATCAGGTGTGATGCCAACTTTGAAGTTTCCGTTTGCATCAATTGGTAAAAACTTATGCAAGTATGGAGAATAGTCATAGTACATAACCCCGTTAGCTTCTTGCGTAATGTTTAATCCTTTCCCTTTTAAGTAGTCAACGTTTGAATCATACACGTTACCTTTAATCCAGAGTGCTTTTTTTCCATCTTCTACTGTATAATTTTCTTCATTTAATTCATAAATACCAGGCTGTAATCCTGTTAATTTTACTTCTGGTGGCGTATTATCAATGATGACATAATCACTTTTCACACGTGCTTTTCCATCTTTATCATAGCCAACAAATTCAATTGTGTAATCACCTTCTGGTAAGTCAATTTTCTCGTCACCAATTGGTTTTGCAGGATCATTTGTGAAAGGATATATTTTTCCATTAAAGATTGCATTTAAGTAGTAATACACATCCGTTTTTAACCCACGAGTGTTCAATGTTCCGATGAAGCCAAGCGCCTTATTTGTTTTTGAATCTTTAACGATGAGATCTAACGTTTCCAGTTCACTGTTTAATTGGAATGCCCCGTGAACATAGGATTCACCGTACGGATTAAATCTAGATGTATCAGTTGCAATCGCCTTTCTTGATAATTTCACATCTTCAATACCAGGTTCTGACACGCGAATAGAGAACGGAATTTGATATGTTTCTTCTTTATTTTTCGTATTTGTAATATGAATATATCCTTCATATCGTCCTTGTTTCGCCCCAGCTGGAACATTAATTTTCGCTTCAATTTCATCTGATTTGCCAGCATCCAGTGTAAGGCTCTCTGCAATAGAAACTTTTACACCATTTGCAGTGGCGTCGTTAATAGTAGAAGAGGCTGGTGTGTAAGAAATTTCAGTTTTAAATTCTTTCTTCTCTTTTTTATTATGATTTTCTACTTTTATATTTCTTTTTTGTTCAAGAGCTTCGCCGTCTTTTTGATAGAATTTCCCGAATGCGATGGACCCAGTTTCTTCGGGAACTTCAATTACTTCATCATTTACAACAGTTTTTGTCGTATCTAATACTTTAAAGCTTGTTTCCGTATGAACGGCGTTGTACGCATCTACTCGTCCAGCTCCAACTTCATATACGGAATATTTTTCTTTTAAATCATCAGCTGTGTTCATAAGAGACGTCTTTACATCGAATGGAGAGTATTCTGGGTGCTCTTGTAAAATAAGTGCAGCAACGCCCGCAATATGAGGGGAAGCCATAGATGTTCCTTGCTTACGCTCATAGGAAACAGCGTAGTTTTCGCCTTCTTGTGGATCGTTAATATATTCAGGTACTGTTGAAAGTACAGCAACACCAGGCGCTGTAATATCAGGCTTAATATCATCATTGGATGTAACAGGGCCGCGTGAACTGAAGTCTGCAAGATGATCGCCTTCTGTTTGAATGTAACTAATTTCACCAAAAGTGAAAGATGTGTTGCCTTGTTCAATTTGTGTTTTTAGTTTTTCACCATCTTCTTTCGTTAGGCGGAACGTTGGAATATATTTTGTGCTTTCACCGACGTAGTAAGGGATTTCTCCATCTACATTGTTGTAAATAATAACGGCTTTTGCACCTGCCTTTTGCGCATTTGCAATTTTTTCATCGAATGACAATGTTCCGCGTGCAATGAGAGCGATTTTTCCTTTCACATCTTTTTGACTAAGTTCTTCAGGAGTACCGATTCCTACGGATTCAATAGGGAGAGATTGTCCTTTGAAATCTTCTATTTTGTCAGTGAAGTTTTTACCAAATAAAATTAGGTTAGGGAATTGTACTTGTCCAGCATGACCTGATAATTTCGGTAAGGAAATAGAACTATCGCTTGCGCCAACTGTAATCGCGAATGGAGAAGCACCAGGTGAGCCAAGTGTTGCTGGGTTTGGACCAGAGTTTCCGGCAGCAACTACTGTAACAACGCCAGAAAGCATTGCGTTATTGACAGCGATAGATGTTGGGTCAAGCGGATTGTTACTATCGTCACCTAACGATAAGTTAATTACGTTCATACCGTCAGAAATAGATTTATCAATTGCAGCGATAATACCTGAACTCGCTCCACTTCCGTATGGGCCGAGTACACGATAGTTATATAATTCGATATCAGGAGCGACACCTTTTACTGCTGAATCTGATTGGTTTTTCTTTTGCGCAGAGACAATGCCGGCTACGTGAGTACCATGGGATGTGTAGAAGGAAGAACCACGATCATCAAATTCAGGAGCCCCGGATTGTTGCCACTCTGTATAAGTTGTCTCCATCGGATCTGCATCGTTATTAATAAAGTCCCACCCTTTTACAGAGTTCGGGTCTATTTTACTAGCATCTTCGCCAGGTTTTGTACGATACCCCTTATATACGTCCTTTAAGTCAGGATGGTTATAGTCAATGCCTGTATCTAATACACCAACTTTAATTCCTTTTCCAGTAATACCCTCACTATGTAACTTATCTACTCCAATTTGAGGGATGCTATCTGTTAGTTTTTGAGGTGCTTTCTGCTCAGCCTGTTTCGGTAAATTTAGTTTTACTTCGTAATCTTTCCAAATACGTTTTACAACACCAATTCGTAACAACTCTTCAACTGTATTTGCTGGTAATGTCAGTGCAACCCCATTTATAGCGTGCTTATAAGAACGTTTAATTTGTACAGACTGGAAATTTCCAGACTTTACTGAGGGGCTAAATTGCCGGAGGTTCTTTAGGCCTTTTTGGAATTCTTCATGTTCTTGATCAATACGTGCTTTTATATTTTCAGGAGCAGCTTGTAATCCTTTTTCTTTTTGTTTTAATTCATTAATCTTTACTGGTGCAGTTTGAAATTCTACAATGATATTTACTGGTTCAGAACTACTTGTATTAATATCAGGTGAAATTGTAAAACCAGGGTTGGCATCTATTGTTTGTAATGCTTGACGTTGTTCTTTAGAAAGTTTTGATAGTAAAGACTGAGCATTTGATGAATCAATTTGGTTAATAGGGCTTTCAGCGAGTACATTGAAAGGAATCGCAGTTGAAAGTAGCACACCAGCCGTTACGATTCCAGTAACAAAACGATTTTTCTTTTTCATTTATAGGCCTCCGATAATTTGAATTTTAAAAGTTATTTCGCTTCCCCTTCTGTTTGTTCTGCATGGAATGTCCAGCTCAGCTGTAAGGAATCACCTTGGAATTTATTTTGATCTTGCTCGTTATCCTCAAATGAGAAGAGAACGTGTAAGTAATCTGTTTCACCAGATTTAATACCGTCTATTAAGTTATGACGTTCTAGAGAAGTAGCGACATCTTCAGGTTTCATAGTTTTCAATTCTGATAGTTTTGTTTCCCACAAGATTTCATGATCATCATTTGAATTAGATGGCTTGCCATCATTCACTAAAAATTTGACGATAATGTGGTCACCTAAATCTTCACCATCATTATTTTGCTTTGCATCTGTAACTTGATAGGATGTTTCAAGTGCTACCTTTGCAATGTCCAATGAACCTTTATTTTCAAGCTTGAAGTTTCTTTCAATAAAATCACCTGGTTTTAAATCTTTTACATCAACGATTACACTTGGATTAATAGAAAGATCTAATGTTCCAGCTTGAAAGGAATTACTAGATGTTTCCGAATCGCTGAAGTAGGCAAATACACCACCGAATGTGAGTGATAGACCAAGTGAAGCTGTGACAACTCCCATTCCAACCTTTTGTTTCAATGACATAAAAAAGCCCCCTAGTTTTATTTTTATTAAACTTTCGCGTGGTAGGTAGAGTAAACATAGTATTCTAGTATGAATTGTATTTGTGAAAGTTTAATGTTCTTTATTGAGAACAAGTATATGCTTATGAATTTTGTATTTCAATGAAATTGTGACAAAAAATGTTGAGAAACATTTTTTTATGACAAATTATTTTGTTGTAGTTTTAGATGAAAAATATCGTAAAAAGAAGGAGAAAGCTAATAAAATAAGGGTTGAGAAATAAAAAAGATGATGAGAGATAGGAGGAAAGTGAAGCGTTTTCAATGAATATTCGTCAAAATTCGATATTTTATACGGAAATGTGAAGAAATCTTCACATTTTTAAGAAAAAAACGTATATTTTTAATAAATTAACAAGGATATTTAAGTTTTTCACAGAAATAGTTAAAGTGTAAAAAATTCTGTCATCTTAGTGAGGTGAGCATATTGAGTGTAATAAATTGTGAAGAAGTGAAACGAGATGAGTTTCATACAGAAAAGTACTACGAGAGTTATAACATCTTTGGCGCACATGTTGTGACGGAGAATGAGACAAGAGGGGTACGATTTACAGTATGGGCTCCTCATGCGAAAGCAATGAGTGTTGTTGGAGATTTTAATGAATGGGATTATGAGCAACATAAGATGCTGCAAGTGACAGAAGAGGGAATTTGGTCGTTGTTTATACCGCATATAAAAGAAAAGGAAATATATAAATATGCGATTGAAACAATGGCTGGTGATGTCATTTTAAAAGCAGATCCGTATGCTGTATATGCTGAAGTAAGACCGAATACGGCATCGGTAGTTTTTGATATAGAGGGATACGAATGGAATGACAAAAACTGGAATCGTAAGAAAAAGAAGAAATCCGTTTATAAAGAAGCGATGACAGTATATGAATTGCATTTTGGCTCTTGGAAAAAGAAAGAAGATGGAACTCTGTATTCTTATAGGGAAATGGCAGAGGAACTCATTCCATATGTGGTGGAACATCAATTTACACATATTGAAATTATGCCGCTTGTTGAACATCCATATGATCGTTCTTGGGGATATCAAGGTACGGGATATTATGCAGCGACGAGTAGATTTGGTACGCCACATGATTTGATGTATTTTGTCGATGAATGTCATAAATATGGAATCGGTGTCATTTTAGATTGGGTGCCGGGGCATTTTTGTAAAGATGCTCACGGTTTATATTTGTTTGATGGGGCACCGACTTATGAATATAAAGATATGGATGTACAAGAAAACCGTGTATGGGGAACTGTTAATTTCGATTTAGGAAAAAGAGAAGTACGAAATTTCTTAATTTCAAATGCTTTATTTTGGATGAAGTATTTCCATATTGACGGTTTCAGGGTAGATGCAGTTGCAAATATGTTGTATTGGAATAAAGAAGGACAAGAGCAAAGTAATGAACATGCTGTGGCCTTCCTACAAGAATTAAATGAAGCTGTATTTGCAGAAGATGAAGATTTTCTTATGACAGCAGAAGATTCAACAGCTTGGCCTCTTGTAACAGCTCCAACGTATGAAGGTGGGCTTGGTTTTAATTACAAATGGAATATGGGCTGGATGAATGATGTGCTGAAATATATGGAGTGTGCACCTGAGTATAGGAAGTATATTCATGAGAAAATGACGTTTTCTTTACTATACGCTTACTCTGAAAACTTCATATTACCGCTTTCTCATGATGAAGTTGTTCATGGGAAAAAGTCGTTATTAAATAAAATGCCAGGTGATTACTGGGATAAGTTTGCTCAACTTCGTTTATTATATGGATATTTCTTTACTCACCCAGGAAAGAAATTACTTTTCATGGGAGGAGAGTTTGGGCAGTTTGATGAGTGGAAAGACCTTGAAGATTTAGATTGGAATTTACATGATTTTGAAATGCATCGTTATATGCATGATTACTTTAAAGAGCTCATAGCATTGTATAAGCGCTCGAAACCACTTTGGCAGCTTGATCATTCACCTGAAGGATTTCAGTGGATTGATGCTAATAATAATGAGCAAAGTATTTTCTCGTTTATCCGCCAAGGGGATAAGAAAGAAGATGCGTTAGTTATCGTATGTAATTTTACGAAAGCTACATATGAAAACTATAAAATAGGTGTACCAGATTTTGAGTATTATAACGAGATTTTAAATAGTGATGCTGAGCAATATGGCGGTTCGGGGCAAGTGAATAAGAAGCGTCTTAAGACGACTCTAGAACCGTATCATAATCAAGCGGCACATGTAGAAATTACAATTCCACCATTTGGCGTATCCATATTACGACCAGTGAAGACGAGAAAGGGGAGCAAAAAACAAGATGGCTCAAAAACAAAAGTGCGTAGCAATGTTACTAGCAGGGGGAAAAGGTAGTCGTTTAAGTGCATTAACAAAAAATTTAGCCAAGCCAGCTGTTCCATTTGGTGGTAAATATCGCATTATTGATTTTACGTTAAGTAACTGTGCGAATTCTGGTATTGAAACGGTTGGAATTTTAACGCAATACCAACCGCTAGAACTTCATAATTATATCGGAATCGGAAATGCTTGGGATTTAGATCGAGTAAACGGCGGAGTCACAGTATTACCTCCTTATGCGGAGTCTTCAGGTGTGAAGTGGTATACAGGTACGGCAAGTGCCATTTACCAAAACTTAAATTACTTAAGTCAGTATGAGCCAGAATATGTTCTTATTTTATCGGGCGACCATATTTATAAAATGGATTACAGTAAAATGCTAGATTACCATATTGAAAAAGAATCGGACGTTTCCATTTCTGTTATTGAAGTGCCTTGGGATGAAGCGAGTCGTTTTGGCATTATGAATACGAATGAAGAGATGGAGATTGTTGAATTCGAAGAGAAACCACAATTTCCAAGAAGTAATCTTGCTTCAATGGGAATCTACATTTTTAACTGGGCAATTTTGAAAGAGTATTTAGAGATGGATGCGAGAAATCCTGAATCTAGTAATGATTTCGGAAAAGATGTACTGCCGCTTTTATTGGATGAAGGGAAGAAGTTAATGGCGTATCCGTTTGAAGGATATTGGAAAGATGTTGGAACGGTGAAGAGCTTATGGGAAGCGAATATGGATTTACTTCGCGACGAAACATCGCTGAATTTAAACGATCGTGATTGGCGTATTTATTCTGTGAATCCAAATGAGCCACCACAATATATTGCAGAACAGGCAAAAGTAGAAGAATCACTGATTAACGAAGGATGCGTCATTGAAGGAGATGTGAAGCATTCTGTTTTATTCCAAGGGGTAACAGTGGAAGAAGGTAGTATGGTGATTGATTCCGTCGTTATGCCAGGAGCAAAGATTGGAAAAAATGTTGTGATCGAAAGAGCAATTGTTGGATCAGAAATGGTTATTGAAGATGGAACAATCATTCGTCCAGAAAAAAATGTTGACGATGTAGTATTAATTGCTGAAGGAAAATAGAAGAGGGGGATGAAATGAATGGGAGAAAAAATGTTAGGAATTATTAACGCAACGGGAAGTTTTCCTTCCTTAAAGAAAGTAACAGTGCATCGTTCACTAGCGGCGTTACCGTTTGGGGGCCGTTATAGACTCATTGATTTCATGCTTTCTAATATGGTGAATTCGAATATTCATAGTGTAGCGGTTTTTACAAGTCATAAAAATCGTTCGTTAATGGACCATGTTGGTTCGGGGAAACAGTGGGATTTAGATAGAAAAAGAGACGGACTGTTTTTATTCCCACCAAATTGCCAATGTGACCAAGATGAGTTTGGGTCTTTTGCACATTTCAGAAGACATATTGATTATTTCCTAAGAAGTAGAGAAGAGTATGTTGTTATTACGAATAGCCATCTTGTAACGGCACTAGATTTCCAAGCTGTGTTAGAGCGACATATACATACGTCAGCTGATATTACTGAAGTTTGTCATAATGGGATTTCGCTTCAAACATACGTGTTAAAGAAACAATTATTGTTAGATTTATTTGAGACATATAAAGATGTGGAACAATACAGTTTATTTGATGTAGTGAGAGAAAAGCGCGGAGAATCATTGCACATTGCTACGTATGAACATACAGGGTATGTAGCTATTATTGATTCGATTGAAAGTTACTATAAACATAGCTTAGAAATTTTGCAGCCTGCGATTTGGAAACAATTATTTAAAAAAGAAGCACCGATCTTTACGAAAGTAAAAGATGAGCCACCAACTCGTTACTTAAAGGATGCAGTTGTGAAAAATACAATGATTGCAAACGGCAGTATTATTGAAGGGGAAGTAGCAAATAGTGTCGTTTCCCGCTCGGTTAAAATTGGAAAAGGTTCAATTGTTCGTAATAGCATTATTATGCAAAAGAGCCAAATTGGAGATAACTGTATAATAGACGGTGTTATTATTGATAAAGACGTGAAAATTGGTGATGGTGTAGTACTTAAAGGAAACGCCGATGAACCATACGTTGTAGAAAAAGGAAGCATTCAAAATAGCACGATTAATAGCTATTCGTGAAGAATCAGTGGGGGGATTCCCCCACTGATTAAAATTTTAATTTAAATGAAAACTCGAAGGGAGGAAGCTGCAAGAGAAGTAATATAAGCTTTTCGCGCAGTGGGACAACAAGTGAATATTTTATTTGCAGTATCAGAGTGTGTACCGTTTGTGAAATCGGGAGGATTAGCTGATGTAGCAGGTGCGCTCCCAAAAGAACTAAAAAAATTAGGTGTGGATGTTCGCATTATACTTCCAAATTATAGTCTTATTCCGCAAAAGTTGAGAGATGCGTGTACGTTACATAAAGTAATTAACGTGCCACTTGGGTGGAGAAATCAATATTGCGGGATTTTAAAGGGTGAACAAGACGGGATTACGTATTACTTAATAGATAATGAATATTATTTTAAGAGAGATTCCCTGTACGGTCATTATGATGATGGAGAACGTTTTTCTTATTTTTCGAAAGCCGTTTTAGAGTGTATTCCGCACCTTGATTTCGAAGTAGATGTTCTTCATAGCCACGATTGGCATACAGCTATGGTAAATTTCTTGCTTCGTGAAAAGTATCAAGATAACCCATTATATGAGCGTATTAAAACGGTATATACGATTCACAACTTACAGTTCCAAGGTGTATTTCCTCCTGAAGTAATGTACGACTTGTTAGAGCTTGGTCATGAATATTTCAATAACGAGCAGTTAGAGTTTTATGGAAACGTAAACTTTATGAAGGGCGGTATTATCGCTTCAGATCAAATTACAGCGGTCAGTCCGACATATAAAGAAGAAATTCAATATGAATTTTTCGGTGAGAAGTTAGATGGCTTGCTGCGAAAATATAATAATAAGCTTAGCGGTATTGTAAATGGAATTGATACGAGCGTATATAATCCAGAAACGGATCCTTATATTACAGCTCAGTATGATGCAGATTCATTATATGACAAGAATGAAAATAAACGCGCATTGCAGCGTTATTTTGGTTTGCCAGAGAAAGAAGATACACCAATTATTTCAATGGTTACTAGATTAACGAAGCAAAAAGGTCTTGATTTAGTACGTACTGTATTCCGCGAAATAATGGAGGAAGATGTACAATGTATTATTTTAGGATCAGGCGATTCAGAGTACGAGCAGTTCTTTGAATGGATGGCTTATGAGTATCCAGAGAAGGTAAAGGTATATATCGGATTTAATGAAGAGCTTGCTCATCAAGTGTATGCAGGAAGCGATTTGTTTTTAATGCCATCATTATTCGAACCGTGCGGACTTGGACAACTTATCGCATTAGCGTACGGAACGATTCCAATTGTAAGAGAGACAGGTGGGTTAAACGATACTGTACATTCTTATGATGAAGAAACAGGAAAAGGAAATGGTTTCAGTTTCACGAACTTTAATGCACATGACATGTTGTATACAGTTCGCCGTGCAATAGAGTTTTATCACGATAAGCTAGTATGGGATGGGCTTGTAAAACAGGCGATGACGGAAGATTATAGCTGGGAGAAATCCGCTCTTGCTTATAAGAAATTGTATAAAAGTCTCACGGAATAACATGTAGGTGGTGAAAAAATGTTTACTCATGTTGAAAGTTTCAAATCTGCCTTTCTAGAAAAGTTAGAGACGATGTATGGAAAAAGTTTTAAAGACTCTACAACTCGTGATCAATATAATACGCTCGGTCATATGGTACGTGAGTATATGAATAGTCAATGGCTTGCAACGAATGAAAGTTATCGTTCAGGAGAGCAAAAGCAAATGTATTACTTATCCATTGAGTTTTTACTTGGGCGTTTGCTCGGAAGTAACATATTAAATTTAGGCATTAGAGATGTATGTGAACAGGGACTTTCTGAACTTGGGATTTCGTTGCACGAGTTAGAAGAAGTGGAAGCAGATGCAGGTCTTGGTAATGGTGGTCTTGGACGATTAGCAGCCTGTTTTCTTGATTCATTAGCTTCTTTAAATTTACCGGGACATGGTTGTGGCATTCGTTATAAACATGGCTTATTTGACCAAAAAATTGTGGATGGTTATCAAGTTGAATATCCTGAACAGTGGCTTCTTCACGAAAATGTATGGGAAGTAAGAAGATATGATCAAGCTGTGGAAGTAAGTTATTTCGGTAATGTTGAACCACTAGAGGTTGATGGACGTTTAGAGTTCAGACATACGAATGCAGAAGTGATTATGGCAGTACCATATGACGTTCCTGTAGTAGGTTATGAGACGAGTACTGTAAATACGCTTAGACTGTGGAACGCTGAACCAGTTCCTTTTCCGCAAAACTGCAAAGATATTTTGAAATATAAGCGTGAAACAGAGGCTGTATCAGAGTTTTTATATCCAGATGATACGCATGATGAAGGGAAAATACTTCGTTTAAAACAGCAGTATTTCCTCGTATCAGCAAGTTTGCAAAATATCGTTCGTATGCATCGAGAAAGATATGGTAGCTTGCGTCAATTACATGAAAAAATTGCGATTCATATTAACGATACACATCCTGTGCTCGCGATTCCAGAATTGATGCGTATTTTATTAGATGAAGAAAAACTAGCATGGGAAGAAGCTTGGCACATAACGACGCAGACGATTTCTTATACGAATCATACGACGTTATCAGAAGCGCTTGAGAAGTGGCCAATTCACATTTTTAAACCGCTATTACCGAGAATTTATATGATTATTGAAGAGATTAATGAACGTTTCTGTCATGAACTTTGGGAGCGTTATCCTTATGATTGGCATCGCATTGAAAATATGGCGATTATTGCGCATGATCTTGTGAAAATGGCTCATTTAGCAATCGTTGGAAGCCATAGCGTCAATGGTGTAGCGAAAATTCATACGGAAATTTTAAAGCAACGTGAAATGCGATTGTTCTATGAGTTTTATCCAAATAAGTTTAATAATAAAACGAATGGGATCGCTCATAGACGCTGGTTAATGAAGGCGAATCCGCAGCTGACTAATCTCATTTCAGATGCGATTGGGACAGAGTGGAAGAAAGAGCCGATTAAACTACAAGAATTGCAAAAGGTTCAACACGATGCTAGTTTTCAAGAGCGACTTGCAGGGGTGAAACAAGAGCGTAAGCAGATTTTAGCGGATCGCATTCATAATAAAATGGGGATTACAATTGATCCGAATTCTATTTTTGATGTGCAAGTGAAAAGGCTACATGCTTACAAACGACAATTATTAAATGTCCTGCACATTTTATATTTGTATAACCGTTTGAAAGAGGATACGAGTTTTACATTTTATCCGCGTACGTTTATTTTTGGCGCAAAAGCATCACCGGGCTATTATTATGCGAAAAAGATTATTAAATTAATAAATGAACTCGCAAGAAAAGTAAATAATGATCCGTATGTAAGTCAATATATGAAAGTTATCTTTCTAGAAAACTACCGAGTTTCTTTAGCGGAAGATATATTCCCAGCGGCAGATGTAAGTGAACAAATTTCAACTGCGAGTAAAGAAGCATCAGGAACAGGAAATATGAAATTTATGATGAATGGTGCGATTACACTCGGGACGTTAGACGGAGCGAATATTGAAATAAAAGACCGGGTCGGTGATGATGCCTGTTTCATTTTCGGTTTAACAGCAGAAGAAGTGCTTCACTATTATCAAAATGGTGGATATCGTGCAAGTGATTATTATCACCACAATATGCACATAAAAAAAGTAGTAGATCAATTAACGAACGGTTTCTTTGCACATGCTGGAGCTGAATTCGAAGCCATTTACGATTCTCTCGTTATTCAAAACGATGAATATTTCGTGTTACGAGATTTTAGCCCTTATGCTGAAAGACAAGAAGCCGTCGGCAGAGCTTATGAGAATAAGAAGAAATGGTTAGAGATGTCGATTTTGAATATTGCACAATCAGGTCATTTTGCGAGCGATCGAACGATTTTGCAGTATAGTAATGAAATTTGGGGTATTGGTAATACGGTTAAACAGTTTTAAATAAATGATTAACATCGATGTACTAACAGTAATTTCTAATGTTAGTAAACTATAAATAAGTAAAACGAGCTTAATAATATTAAGCTCGTTTTACTTATTTTACTTCAGAAAGAAATGGAATAGTGGTATATATGATACCTGCCCCATCATACTCTCCTGTCGCAAAGTATGAAAATGTAAAGAAACCTGTAACTGTAAAAATTACAATAGGAAAAAGTGCAAAGATAAATTTTAACATGTAAGGTCCCCTCATCCAAAAATAAATTCATATATTATTATAGTATACGGGTGTTTAATTTCCAAATGTTTACTGCCTAAAAATGAGAGGTCAGACATGTTTTGTAAGTTGAAATAGAATGATTATTTGTAATGGATTTTGTATTTTTCGTAAATGTCATGTTGTGATGAATGTGTGCGTACTCCCAGTCTTGCTCATTAAAGTGAACATTTCGCGGAGGGAGGAGCGGAACGACATCAAATAAATTAACAAAGCGAAAACTACTAGCTACTTGTAGTTTATAGTAATTGCGAAATGCAATATCCCCCACCTTTGGAGAGGCAAATGTATAAAGTCCATATTGTGCAAAGGCAGTGTTAATTCGAGCATCTAATACGTGTAGTGTAGCGAGTGCGCCTCCTAGGCTATGACCTGTTACGAGAAGTTTCTTATGAGCGGGTAAAGAGACGAGCATATCCATAATAGAATCTCGGCAGGATTCATAAATAGAAAGGAAGCCGTTATGGACATTTCCACTGTTTAAAGAGTATGGATAAGGTCTTTGATTGACGAGCGAATCGATAATCCAATCTGTATCCGTTTGTGTCCCCCGAAAAGCTACGATAATCGAATCCTCAGATTCTAGTATAAATCCAAACCAATCTGTCGCTTGAATGGCCTTTCCTTGAAAGCCTTGTACATATTGAAAACCATCAGGTATTTCGAAAATACCATTTTGTTTATATTGTTCATACGTTAACTCACAACAAGAAGCTAACAATATGGCGGTGTCTTTATCAAAAGATAAAGGAGTACGCATCAAGGAAGCCCTCCTTAAAGAAAGTATAGTTCAATATATGCAGTGAGGAACTTGATTCATTCTTTTTGAAAAAAGGGTTGAATCTACAGTTACGTGAGGGAGTATGATTTTTGTAAATATTGTTAGGAGGAGTGTAAGATGAGAAAAAAGGAAGGCTGTTCAATTGGTGAGTTTTCAAAGAGAACAGGCACATCAATACGGACACTGCAATATTACGATGAAATGGGCCTGCGTAAGACTGAAAAGAATGTTAGTTCTGTGCAAAGGGAAGATATATTAGAGCTACAGAAAATAGTGAGTCTTAAAGTATTGGAATATAGTTTAGAAGAAATACGGATCATGTTAAAAATGCCTCCAATGCGAAAAGCATCGGAGGCATTTTTTTTACTCTTTCCCATCTAATAAACGACCAAGTCCACCTAATACGCTACCTTCACCGCTTCCTTGAGCTGCTGGGCTTGTCAGGCGTGCAGCTAATCGGCTAAGTGTTAAAGATTGAATCCAAACTGTTCCAGGTCCTTCTAATGTCGCGAAGAACAGGCCTTCACCGCCGAATAGAGCTGTTTTCACTTTTCCAACGAATTGAACATCGTAGTTTACGTCTTTCGTCATTGCAACGAGACAACCTGTATCAATGCGAAGTTTCTCGCCAGGTTTTAATTCACGTTTGTATACAGTTCCACCTGCATGCATGAAAGCAAGTCCATCACCTTCAAGTTTTTGCATAATGAAACCTTCACCACCGAAGAAACCAGTTCCAATTTTCTTTGTAAACTCGATCCCGATAGAAACACCTTTTGCGGCACAAAGAAATGCGTCTTTTTGGCAGACTACTTTCCCTTGATATTCTGTTAAATCTACAGGGACAATTTTACCAGGATAAGGAGCAGCGAATGATACGTGACGCTTGCCATGACCTGTATTTGTGAATACAGTCATAAACATGCTTTCGCCTGTTACAAGACGTTTACCAGCACCCATTAATTTTCCAAATAAACCGCCAGATGGCCCGGAACCGTCTCCGAAAATTGTTTCCATTTCGATGTAATCTTCCATCATCATCATTGCGCCAGCTTCTGCAATAACACTTTCTTCTGGATCTAATTCAATTTCAACGAACTGCATATCATCGCCATACAACTTATATTCGATTTCATGTGCCTTCATTTTTTTCACCTCGTATGTAATAGATACTTCTATTGTACAGAATTTAATGGCATTAGAATACTTTAGTTTAGTTAATTTTCAAATAAACTATGAATATGCAAATTCAACATTATATTAAAATGATAAAGTGGAACTTTAATCTGTGGGGAGGCCTCCCACGAGGGTTATTAGCCGACTCCCACCTAAATTCTTTGTACCAGCAGAACTATGAGGAGAGGGTTTTACTACCCACAAATAGCGGGATAAAAAAATAATAAAATGAAAGTGTTCTCATTTGACGTATTTGATATAGCGTGATATAGTGAAAGCACTATTGAGCTACATAATGTGGTACGGAAATAAAGCGCGTGGAATTAATTATTAGGCTTTACGCTTGTTATGCATTCATGCCCTTTATATCCACCTTTTCATGTGGATTCATAGTTTCATTTTTATTTAGGAGGTACATGACATGCAAACAGGTAAAGTTAAATGGTTTAACAGCGAAAAAGGTTTCGGTTTCATCGAAGTTGAAGGTGGAGACGATGTATTCGTTCACTTCTCAGCTATCCAAGGTGACGGATTCAAAACTTTAGAAGAAGGTCAAGAAGTTTCTTTCGAAATCGTTGAAGGTAACCGTGGACCACAAGCTGCTAACGTTACAAAAAACTAATTAGCTAGCGACAAAAAGCATTCCGATTTTCGGAGTGCTTTTTTTTTATTCTGTTATTTGAAAACAGTCCGAATGATGTAGGTTAATAATCAGTGGGGGATGCACAGAACCCCCACCGATTCCAGTTTCAGTTTATTCTTTAGAACTAGATTCATTTGAAGATAATTCACCTTTGAAAGTACGTTCTTCAAAATCATCAAGCATTTCTTCATATTCCTCATGTTCTTCTGTCGTGAAAACTTGTGGATTTTTCCCATACATATCCGTACCGATAAAGTTTTCAAAGTTCTCGACGTATCCTACATTTTCTTCGCTATTTATATACATACCATTATAGTTTCTTGAATCTTGTCTTTCGAAATCAGATGGTGTTTCAGATGTTCCGTAATTTGCGACATCTTGCCATGCGTCTTCCGTATCATATTCAACAGAATGGTCTTCATCATACTTGACGAAAGAAGGTGTTAATACTTCTTCTTCAACCGGGCGTGTTGTCATATTTAATTGGTTTGTCGTGTGTTGTATACATGTTGTAGCGGTTGGCATTGCTTCTAATCTTTCAAACGGAATTTCCTCACCAGACACTTCACAAATGCCGTACGTACCCGCTTCTATTTTTTGCAAGGCGTGTTTCGTATCTTCTAGCTGTTTATGCCAAAGTTCGATGAGCCCGAAATCTTTTTCACGTTCATACAATTCTGTTGCCATATCAGCTGGATGGTTGTCATAGCTAGATAATTCTCCAACGGAATCACGTTCAGATGCACGATCTTCATTTTCATGTGTTTGTATTGTTTGCTCTAGTTCTTGTTTTTGTTTTTCTAAAACGGATTTAAATTGATTTATTTGTTGTGGAGTTAACATAGTCGTCCACCTTCCTACAATTCAGTTTCTTTACATAGTATGAGCGTTGGAAGTAGGAATTATGAGATGAATTTCATTTGCGGAGTCAGTATATGAAAGAAGAAGCTGCATGAGCAGCTTCTTTTTATAGGAAATATCCAAGTAATAATCCGATTCCCATTAGGAAACCGAAAATTGTGTTTGTTTTTGCAGTTGCAATCATTGCAGGTACCATTTCCATTGGAACGCTTTTACCGATAAAGCCTTTCGTCGCTTTAAATGCTTTCGGTGCACTTAAAAATACGATTAGCATCCATGGTGATACGATGTTCACGAGAATTAAAGCAATTGTCCAAATGTAAGCAACAATGAACATAGAAGCGAGGACACCAACGGCTCTTTCACGTCCAACGAGAATCGCTAACGTTTTACGACCATTTTCCTTATCGCCATCTAAATCACGAATGTTGTTAGATAGTAAAATCGCACCAATTAAAATGGAGCTCGGAATAGATAATAAAATTATTTCTGATGTTACTGTTCCAGTTTGGATAAAGAATGAAATACCGATAATGATAACGCCCATAAATAATCCTGCTGTTAACTCTCCAAATGGTGTATACGCAATTGGAATTGGACCACCTGTATAAAGGTAAGCAACGGCCATACAAACAAGACCGATCGCAGCGAGCCACCAGCTAGAATTCATACAAATATAAACACCTAATAGTATTGCGATGCCGAAAAATCCAAATGCTAAGTTCAGTACCGTTTTTGGGTGAATACCATCGCGAACGATAGCACCACCGATACCAACCGAGCCTTCATGGTCAAGTCCTCTTTTATAATCAAAGTATTCATTAAACATGTTCGTTGCTGCTTGAATGAGAAGACAAGCAAGAAGCATCATAAGGAAAAGAGGAAGGTGTATTTGATTTATACCTCCGACTTGCATCGCATATGCTGTTCCGATGAAAACAGGAACGAAAGCTGCGGTTAATGTATGGGGACGTAGTAAACTCCACCAAATGCGCCAGCCTGTTTGCTTATTTGGCTTTGGCGCTATAGGAGAGGAATTCGTTTCGACGTTCATTTCCATGTTGAATCCTCCTTTGGTCACATATTGTACACAACTAAGTGTAGAAAATGCATCATTTAGTGTCAACGTTTATTTTCTAGGAAGAGAAGGTGAATTTCTCAGAAATGCTAAACGTTGACAGGCCTTTCGTTTGAGGTGTATCTTAAAATCAAGCGTAATTATGACTATTTTTCGCCCATAGGGGGGAGACAATTGTGATTCAAATAAAACAAAAAGGCTTACAAGAAGTTCTTGCCACAGCTATTAAGTGTGCAACAAATGAAAAAACATTAGTTAGTTTTGTCAAACAAATAGACTGGGTGGATCCGCTTCTGTTTTATGCAGCAGGAAAAAGGATTTCATTCGAAAATAGATGTTATTTTGCAGACCCAGCTCAGCATGTCATATTCGCAGGGATTGGCTCTGTGTTCACTATAGCAAATTCTTCTCATAAGCGCTTTCAAACTGCTCAGGACGAGTGGGAGAAAGTAAAAGAGAAAGCATTTGTACAAAGAGATGAATATGAATTTGGAACAGGTCCTCTTTTATTTGGTGGATTTTCGTTTGATCCAGAAAAAGAAAAAACGGACCTATGGAAAGAATTTAAAGATACGACATTTTCACTACCAGCATTTTTATTAACTGTAAAAAATGAAAAAGCATGGTTAACGACGAATACATTTGTGTCAGCAAGTGATTGTGCAGAAACTCTTTATAATGAAATAATTTCTTTAGAAGAGAAGATTTTACAAGAGAGTAAGTGTGCATTAGAAGGGTTGAAATTAACTGTTACTTCTAAAGTAGAAGTTGATCCGAAGGGCTGGATGAAGGCCATTGAGAAAGTGCAAGATGAGATGAAGCAAGGTAACGTACAGAAGGTTGTATTAGCAAGGGAGTTAAAATTAGAGATGGATCATTTTATTGATTCTGCTCTTGTTTTAGAATCGCTTCGCATTGGACAACCAGATTGTTACGTATTTTCTTTTGATTATAAAGGAGCATGCTTCTTAGGAGCGACGCCGGAACGATTAATTCGCAAAGAAGATGAGAAGTTTACGTCGATGTGTCTTGCTGGTTCAACTGGTCATGGTCACTCTATAGAAGAAAGTAAACGAAATGGTAACGCGCTTCTTCATGATGAAAAGAATTTAGCTGAGCACGGTTATGTAGTGAATATGATCAGGTCGGTATTAAATGAGCATTGTAATTCTGTTAATATTCCAGAAAGTCCAGGATTATTAACAACGAAAAACTTAATTCATTTATATACGCCTGTAGAAGCAAAAGGTGACGCGAGCCTTTTAACAATGGTAGAAGAACTACATCCAACACCAGCTCTTGGCGGGACACCTCGTTTGGAAGCGATGAAACTCATTCGTGAAGTTGAGTTGTTAGATAGAGGATTATACGGTGCTCCAATTGGATGGATAGATGATGAAGGAAATGGTGAATTTGCAGTTGCACTTCGCTGCGGATTATTAAATGGCGAGAAAGCATCCTTATTTGCCGGTTGTGGAATTGTCATTGATTCAGTACCGCAGCTTGAATATGAAGAAACAAGTTTGAAGTTTAGACCGATGCTTGGTGCTTTGGAGGAATTAATGAAATGAATAATTATATAGAAGCATTATCATATTATTTAGGCGCGTTCGTGGATGAACTAACGCGTCTAGATGTATGTGATGTTGTCATTAGTCCGGGCTCACGGTCAACGCCGCTTGCTTTACTAATGGAACAACATGAAGGAATGAACACATATTTACATGTAGATGAAAGATCAGCAGCATTTTTTGCACTCGGTATTGCGAAAGCAAAAAAACGTCCTGTTGCATTATTATGTACGTCAGGAACGGCAGCAGCGAACTATTATCCAGCCGTATGTGAAGCTTTCCATTCACGAGTGCCACTCATCGTATTAACAGCAGATAGACCACATGAATTAAGAGATATTGGTGCACCACAAGCGATGAATCAATTTAATTTATACGGTACATTTGTGAAGCAATTTACAGAGATGGCACTTCCAGAAGCAAGTGAAGCGATGTATCATTACGCTCGTATGACGACGCAGCGTGCGATAGCGAGTGCCTGTTTAGCACCGCAGGGTCCTGTTCATCTGAATTTTCCAGTTCGTGAGCCGCTTATTCCAGATTTCTCGTTAGAAAGTTTATGGGATAAAGGTCTTGGTGAATATGCAGGAGTAGTTCAGCAAGGGAGCGTAACGATGCCGAGTGAATATGTAGATTCTCTTGTAGGGCGCCTTTCAAATATGGAAAAGGGGCTTATTATTTGTGGAGATGATAGTCATTCAGAACTCGCAACTTTTGTTGCCGAACTAGCAGCTAAAACAGGATATCCAGTTTTAGCTGATCCACTTTCTAACATTCGTAGTGGACATCATGATAAAACGATGGTTATAGATTGCTACGATACATTTTTACGAAACGAACTGTTAAAAGAAACGTGGAAGCCAGACGTAATTATACGCTTTGGTGGTATGCCAGTTTCGAAAGCATTAACGCAGTTCATCAAGAAACAAACGAAAGCTGTTCATATCGTTGTTGATGAATCTGGACAATGGAGAGATCCAGCTCTTGTTGCGACGGAAGTTGTGCAAGCTGGTGACATTGAATTTTGCACAGCAGTAATAGAAAAAATGCCAGTTATGAAACAGAATGATTGGTTCAGAATGTGGCAACATATAAACGAAAAAACGAAGGAAACGCTTCGTGAAATGGAAACATATGAAACTGCATTTGAAGGAAAAGTCATTACGGATATTGTCCGCGTGTTGCCAGAAGGAGCGACGTTATTTGCGAGTAACAGTATGCCAATTCGCGATACAGATTCATTCTTCTTCACATCGGATAAAAATATTCAAGTGATGGCAAACCGTGGTGTGAATGGTATTGACGGAATCATATCGACGGCTTTAGGAGCGAGTGTTATTTGTGATCCGCTCGTATTAGTCATTGGTGACTTATCGTTTTATCATGATTTAAATGGACTGTTAGCAGCGAAATTACATGAATTAAACATAACAATTGTCGTTGTAAATAATGATGGCGGGGGTATTTTCTCATTCTTACCACAGTATGAGAAAAAGGAACACTTTGAATCATTATTTGGAACACCGATTGGACTTGATTATGAGCATGTTGTAAAAATGTATGGCGGTTCCTTTAGCCGTGTAGATGGTTGGGAGCAGTTCCGAGAAGAGGTACAAAAAGGCGCGACGACAGAAGGTTTACACGTTGTGGAAATTTGTACGAACCGTGATGAAAACTTAACATTGCATCGTACGTTATGGGCAAAAACGCAGGATGTAATTACTACATCGTTGCAAGGTGAATCAAAATGAACGTAATGCTGCAAGGTGTATCGTATGAATATGAAGTAGTCGGAAGCGGGGAACCACTTCTACTTCTTCATGGTTTTACGGGAAGTATGGAAACATGGCGTTCCTTCGTTCCCTCGTGGAGCGAGCAGTTTCAAGTCATTTTAGTAGATATTGTTGGGCATGGAAAGACTGACAGCCCTGAAGATGTCACGCATTATGATATCCGAAATGTGGCATTACAAATGAAAGAACTATTAGATCATCTTCATATTGAAAAAGCGCACATACTTGGCTATTCAATGGGAGGTAGGCTGGCGATTACGATGGCTTGTTTATATCCAGAATATGTACGCTCTCTTTTATTAGAGAATTGTACAGCTGGACTTGAAAGTGAAAAGGCTAGAAAAGAACGCTGTGAAAAAGATGCGCAACTTGCTCATAAAATTGAGCGAGAAGGCATCGAAAGTTTTGTATCAATGTGGGAAAATATTCCGCTGTTCGAAACGCAAAAACATTTAGCGAAAAACGTACAAGAAGCGGTCCGAAACGAAAGACTTGCTAACAATCCAAAAGGACTTGCAAATAGCTTGCGCGGCATGGGAACAGGGGCTCAACCTTCATGGTGGAATGAGCTGCGAAACTTAAAAATGCCTGTTCTTTTAATGAACGGAGAGCATGATGAAAAGTTCTTTCGCATATTAAAAAACATCGAAAAATGCGCTTCTCATGCGAAATTTGTCAAAATTGATGGTGCTGGCCATGCAATTCATGTGGAACAACGGGAAAAGTTTGATACAATAGTAAAGGGATTTCTAAAAACTATGCAGTGATGTTTTTTTCAGCAAGAAGGAAGCCACACTTATAGAAGAAATCAGAAATATACAAGGAGGTAGTTGTAATGGCTATTGGATGGGTAACAGAAGGCAATTACGAAGATATTATTTATTCAACATACAATGGTATCGCAAAGATTTCGATTAACCGCCCTGAAGTACATAACGCATTCCGTCCTAAAACGGTAATGGAGTTAATCGACGCTTTTGCACACGCTCGTGATGATGCAAATGTTGGCGTTATCATTTTAACAGGAGAAGGTGGACGTGCATTCTGTTCTGGCGGCGACCAAAAAGTTCGCGGTCATGGTGGATATGTAGGTGACGACCAAATCCCACGTCTAAACGTATTAGACTTACAACGTCTAATTCGCGCAATTCCTAAACCAGTTATCGCAATGGTAGCAGGTTATGCAATCGGTGGTGGACACGTACTTCATATCGTATGTGACTTAACAATCGCTGCAGACAACGCTGTATTCGGACAAACAGGTCCTAAAGTAGGAAGCTTTGACGGTGGATACGGAGCTGGTTACTTAGCTCGTATGGTAGGCCACAAGAAAGCTCGCGAAATTTGGTACCTATGCCGTCAATACAACGCTCAAGAAGCACTTGATATGGGCTTAGTAAATACAGTAGTACCATTAGAACAACTTGAAGCAGAAACAGTACAATGGGCACAAGAAATCTTAGCAAACAGCCCAATGGCACTTCGTTTCCTAAAAGCTGCATTCAACGCAGACACAGACGGTCTAGCTGGTATTCAACAACTAGCTGGAGATGCAACGTTATTGTACTACACAACTGACGAAGCAAAAGAAGGTCGCGACGCATTCAAAGAAAAACGCAGTCCGGACTTCGGTCAATTCCCTCGTTTCCCGTGATAAAAGCGAAGCCGACTGTTTAGCCCCGTTGGCTAAGGTTCTTTCGCACAGAAAGTGTTTTTTACTTTCTCGTGCGGAAGGTTCTTAGACGGAAGGGGCTAGGAGGCGCAGCTGGATGAAACCAAAAGCGGAAGCAGCTCGCTTAGAATGTGAGGGGGATGGAGCTTCTGACGTAGAGGCGCTTTTTGCCTCGTAGGAAGAAGTGAAGCCACCGAACATTCTAGCTGCTGTAGCTGGATGAAACCAAAAGCGAAAGCAGCTCGCCCACAAAGTGAGTCGCAACCGACGATCAAAACCGGAAACAAAACAACTAAGAGACTTGATGTCATATCAAGTCTCTTTCTTTCATGAAAGGAGAATGAATGATGGAGACGATGCCAAATTGGTTAAAGCAACGTGCATTTTTAACACCAGATCGCACTGCAATTGAAATAGAGGAAGAGAAAGTTACTTTTATGGAGCTGCATGAAAAAGTAGTATTTGTTTGTGAACACCTTACGCATGTAGGGGTGAAGCGTGGACAAAAGGTGGCTGTTCTGATGAAAAATGGTATGGAGATGATTACAGTGATTCACGCCCTATCTTACGTAGGGGCAGTAGCTGTACTTTTAAATACGCGTCTTTCAAGAGAAGAGCTACTTTGGCAAATGGATGATGCTGAAGTTGTTTGTTTAGTAACGGATCAACATTTTGAGGCTAAAGATGTTCCTGTATATTCATTCGTTGAAGTGATGAATGGACCGAAGGCGGAAGCATTTATACAAGAAGAATTTTCTTTAGAAGAAGCGATGACAATTATTTATACATCTGGGACGACAGGGAAACCGAAAGGCGTTATTTTAACGTACGGCAATCATTGGGCAAGCGCAGTTGGTTCGTCGCTTAATTTAGGACTTCGTGATGATGATTGCTGGTTAGCTTGTATGCCAATGTTTCATGTTGGCGGGCTATCTCTTTTAATGAAAAATATTATGTATGGCATGCGCATTTTACTCGTTCCGAAATATGATGCTGATTTTATTCATAAAGCACTTCAAACGAGAGGAGTAACAATTATTTCTGTCGTTTCTAAAATGTTAACTGATTTATTAGAGCGACTTGGGGCAGAGACATATCCACCTTCTTTACGATGCATGTTACTTGGCGGAGGACCAGCGCCGAAACCACTATTAGAAGCGTGTGTAGAAAAAGGAATTCCAGTGTACCAAACGTACGGTATGACAGAAACGTCGTCTCAAATTTGTACGTTATCAGCTGATTACATGTTAACGAAAGTAGGATCTGCCGGGAAACCACTATTCCAGTGTCAACTTCGTATTGAAAAAGATGGTGTAGTAGTGCCGCCACATGCAGAAGGCGAAATCGTAGTAAAAGGGCCGAATGTAACAGGTGGTTATTTCAACCGTGAAGATGCGACGCGAGAGACAATTCAAAATGGTTGGCTTCATACTGGTGACCTCGGTTATTTGGATGAAGAGGGTTTTTTATACGTATTAGATCGCCGCAGTGATTTAATTATTTCTGGCGGAGAGAATATATATCCGGCTCAAATTGAAGAAGTGTTACTCTCTCACCCTGCGGTAGCGGAAGCAGGTGTTGTCGGTATGACTGACGATAAATGGGGACAAGTACCCGCTGCTTTTATTGTGAAAAGCGGGACGGTAACAGAAGAAGAAATTCTTCATTTTTGCGAGGAGAAATTAGCGAAATATAAAGTGCCGAAGAAAGCATGTTTCTTAGAGGAATTACCACGAAACGCTTCGAAAAAATTGTTAAGACGAGAGTTAAGACAATTAGTGGAGGAGATGTAAGTGGAGATAAAAAAAGCGACACTTCATATAACGGAAATGCCACTCGTAATCCCGTTTGCCGCAAGTTATGGGACTTATGAAAAGCGTGAGAGTATCGTTATTGAATTAGAAGATACGGACGGGTATATTGGTTTTGGTGAAGTCGTTGCGTTCTCTGAACCGTGGTATACGGAAGAAACGGTGAAGACAGGGCTGCATGTACTGCAAGATTTTTTATTACCGGATGTATTGAAAGCTGAAATTTCACATCCGAATGAAGTACCAGGTTTGTTCCAGCATATAAAAAGAAACCGAATGGCAAAGGCCGGAATAGAAGGAGCTGTTTGGGATTTATATGCGAAGCGTGAAAGGAGCGCGCTTGCGACATTACTTGGCGGAACTAGGACTGAAATTGAAGTCGGCGTTGTGATCGGGATTAATACGATTCCGGTTATGTTAAAGCAAATCGAGAAGTACGCAGAAGAAGGATACGAGCGTTTTAAAGTGAAAATAAAACCAGGGCATGACTACGAGTTATTGAAAGAAATTCGAAAAGAGTTTCCGAACATCCCGTTAATGGCTGATGCGAATTCAGCCTATACATTAGCGGATACGGAGAAGTTGAAACGGTTAGATGAATTTCAATTAATGATGATTGAACAACCACTAGCGGATTACGATTTTCTTGATCATGCGCAGCTGCAAAAACAAATTGAAACGCCAATCTGTTTAGACGAAAGCATCCATAGTTTAGAAGATGCGCGGGTTGCGATTACGCTTGGTAGTTGTCAAATCGTTAATATTAAACCAGGGCGAGTGGGTGGATTAACAGAATCAGTGCAAATTCATAATTATTGTATGGAGCATAACATCCCAGTTTGGTGCGGCGGTATGGTGGAGATGGGGATTTCACGAGCGCAAAATGTTGCCCTCGCCTCATTGCCTAACTTTACGATTCCAGGAGATATATCCGCTTCTAGTAGACATTGGGAGAAAGATATTATTTTGCCGGAAGTGATGCTTGAGGGCGGAAAAGTGATGGTGCCGCAAAGTGTTGACACTGAGTATAAAGTTGACGGCGGAAGGCTGGCGGAAATTACGAAGCAACGGATTGTGTTTGAGCGATAAATTGAGTCTTTAAAATAGCGGGCGAATTTCGTCGTTAATTGTCGATAAGTCGATATAATTGAAAAATCGCTGATATAATTCAAGTTGTGATCGATATAATTGGAAAATCGCTGATATAAATTTATCCCGCTATTCGCCGGGCAGTAAGACCCCCACCTCAAAATTCAGTGAGAGCAAAGAAGTTAGGTGGGGGATCAACTGCGCGTAAAAGCCCGATTGGTGAGGGCTAATAATCAGTGGGGGATGAACAAAACCCCCACTGATTAAAGTTTCACTTTATCAAGGTTACTCAAACGAGTAGCCTTTTTATATTGTACAAATTGGATAGACTAGTTTACAATCGAGCGTATAAAAAGGGGGAGTAAAATGAAGCGCATTTCGATTTTAATCGCTGATGATGAGGCAGAGATTGCGGACTTAATTGAGATACATTTAGAAAAAGAAGGGTATCATGTTGTGAAAGCGGCTGATGGAGAAGAAGCGATACATATTATTGAAACGGAGACAATCGACTTAGTGGTTTTAGATATTATGATGCCGAAAATGGATGGATATGAGGTGACGCGCCAAATTCGCGCGAAGCATCATATGCCAATCATTTTCTTAAGCGCGAAAACTTCGGACTTTGATAAAGTGACAGGTTTAGTGCTAGGTGCGGATGATTATATGACGAAGCCTTTTACACCGATTGAATTAGTGGCGCGTGTAAATGCGCAATTACGCCGATTTCTTACGTTAAATCAGCCGAAATTAGAAGAGAGTAAATCTGCTTTAGAGATTGGCGGAATTGTTATTGATCCTGAGCGTCGAACGGTAAATGTATACGGTGAACAAATTGAGTTAACACCGAAAGAGTTTGATATTTTATATTTATTAGCGAGTCATCCGAAGAAAGTGTATAATGTGGAAAATATCTTTCAGCAAGTATGGGCGGATGATTATTATGAAGGCGGAAATACAGTTATGGTCCATATTCGTACGTTACGGAAAAAGCTTGGGGAAGATAAAAGAAAGGACAAGTTAATCAAAACAGTGTGGGGAGTAGGGTATACTTTCAATGGCTAATATGATGAAAAGTTTTCGTTTTAAAATGATTGTCTTATTTGCGTTAAGTATGGTGCTAGCAGCTACTGTAACATTTATGATTTATAAAGGATTGCAGCTGTATTATAAAACGATGGTTCGTTATGAAGATCCTTTAGCGCAATTTAGATTAATCGTAAGAGACTTTGGAGATATTAACTTCTTTTTAATTTTCTTTATTCCGCTATCTATTTTATTTTTCTTCTTTTTGACAAAGCCGTATTTAAAATACTTTGATGAAATTTCTAATGGGATTCATCATCTGGCGAACGGTAATTTTACGAATACAGTTCAAGTTCTATCCAATGATGAGTTTGGAAATATTGCACGTGAAATTAATGTAGCGAGTGAAAAATTAAAAGAAGCAGTGGAAAGAGGAGATTTTGCTGAGAGCAGTAAAGATCAACTCGTTGTGAATTTAGCGCATGATTTAAGAACACCGTTAACATCGGTGTTAGGATATTTAGATTTAATTCTTAAAGATGAGAATTTAACAAAAGAGCAAATTAAACATTTTTCCACGATAGCTTATACGAAATCGCAAAGATTGGAAAGTTTAATAGATGAGCTATTTGAAATTACACGTATGAATTATGGCATGCTAAAGCTGGATAAAAAGCCGATTGATATAAGTGAGCTGCTTATACAGCTAGATGAAGAGTTGTATCCGTTATTAGAGAAACATCATTTAGAAGCTAGATTGAATGTTGAGCCTTATTTACCGATTAATGGTGATGGGAAATTGCTAGCTCGGGTATTTGAGAACTTGTTAACAAATGCTGTTCGCTACGGATATGATGGACAATTTGTTGATATGAATGGGTATATCGATAAAGAAGAAGTTGTCGTACAAATTATGAATTATGGAGATAGCATCCCAGAAGAAGATTTACCTTATCTTTTTGATATGTTTTATACAGGTGATAAGGCGAGAACAGAGAACCGTGGCGGAACAGGTCTTGGGTTATTTATTGCTAAAAATATTATTGAACAGCATAATGGTACGATTTCAGCTGAAAGTAATGTAGTTAGAACGATATTTGAAGTGAGATTGCCAAAAGAAGAGAACTAACAATTTAATAAAAATTTAAACTTTACCCCACTTTTTATTTTAATAGTTTTTTCTATTCTATACGTAAGTTACGTAATAGGAGGAACTAGAAATGAAAAAGTGGGTATTTATTTGTTTTTTTATAGTGTTCACAGTATGTGTAGGCTTTTATATAGCACCGTTATTTCAAAATAAAATTGATGTAAAAATTGGCGGGAAAGATAGTACGATAAAGGCTACAAATATGAAAAAGATAGAGGTTGCAGAAGAACAAATTTATAAAGGGGATCTATTATTAGTTAATAAAGATTACCCGGTAAAAAAAGATAGTATTAGGTCTGATATTATAAATGTAAATCATAATAGTGAATTAGTAAGAGGTTATGTCATATTTGATAGAAATCTACGCTTATCAAAAGGTGTTGTAAAAAAGTTTTTAAACGTTGTCGATATGGCTGGAAAAGATGGGATACGACATTTTTTAATGAGTAGCGGTTATCGAGATTTTAAAGAACAAAGTAAGTTGTATAAAGAAATGGGATCTGATTATGCACTTCCAGCAGGATATAGTGAACATAATTTAGGATTATCACTGGACGTTGGATCAACGCAAGAGAAAATGGAGAAAGCACCTGAAGGGAAATGGATTGCGGAGAATGTGTGGAAGTATGGATTTGTATTACGCTATCCAAAAAATAAAAGTCACATTACAGGTATTCAATATGAGCCATGGCATATTCGTTACGTTGGCTTGCCTCATAGCGCAATTATGCAAAAAAAGAAAATTACATTAGAGGAATATTTGGACTTCTTAAAAGAAGAAAAAGAAATTTCAACTGAGGTGGAAGGAAAGAAATATACGGTTTCTTACTATAAAGTTTCAGGGAATATGAAAGTAAATGTTCCGGTGGATAAGCCGTATGATATTTCCGGAAATAATATGGATGGGGTTGTTGTGACGGTTCAGGAATAGTGGTTTTTAAGTGTAATGAAAATCTTCGTCAAAGTAACTATTACTTTGACGAAGATGACAGTTTTCATTCAGTGTAAAAAATAGGCGATTCATCAACTTCATTCTTTTTTTGGAATGAAATTTGTTTTTATGTTGAGTACATAAAGTTTTGTGCACCTCGTCGGAACAGGCCATTCCTTATGCTCTTTTGTTGAATATGTTTCTTTAGGAGAGGAGATCCGATTTAAACGAATAAAACCTACAGAGGAAATGTAATTTCTCTGTAGGTTTTATTCGTTTTTTGTGCTTTCTATTACTTAATGGAACGGACATACTGATCTTCTCCATCGTCTTTGACAAAGACCCCTAGTTCATTCAAATCTTTGCGTAAATGCTTCTTTTTTTTCGAGTTTCCTTCTCGAAGAGCATTTCGTCTTTCATACAAAATAGTATTTATGCTTTTATTAAATCGCTCATCCTCTAATTTCCATAAGATATACTCATGTTTATAAGGATCTTGTTCCACCCAGGGGAAGCCGTGCATTAAGAAAGTATCTTTAATTTTGCTTTGGTTAATATCAGAAGTTTCACGTAACCATTCTCGGTCTTCTTGATCAAGGATAACCACTTGACGCTTATCTACAAAAACGGCTTTTACATTCGCCTTTGTAATTTGTTTTTCTTGATCATCTTTACTCATATGAATACCTTCTGAATTGATTTTCATCTTTAAAGCGTCACTATAAATAATTAAAGAAAATAAAATCCCTGCAATAGTGCCAATTAACATGAGGATAATTGGAAGCCAAAAAGGGTTAATAGAATTTAAAAGTTCTATAATTTTCGAGTCAGAAAAGAGAGGAATCCTTTTTATAATCTCTATTAATTTAGGTGAAAAATATCCAATAGTGCCTAAAAGGATTGGGCTTATTATAACAAGTAAATTTTCTAAAAAACCTAATCCAATGACAGATGCCTTTCTCATGTATAGTTCATCCTTTCTTATATATATTTTTTTAAATTAGGGCATATTTAAACAATGAGTTTCTTCACCATTTTTATGAGCTCATCTGAGTAATTTTCTATGGATATAGATGAATTTGCCTTCAGCATTCTTTCTTCGATTGCTCCTAAAATAAATGAAGCTAACGTATCGTCTTGGAAAGAGTTCGAAAATACGCCATTTTGTTGACCAGTCTTCAAAATATCTAATAACATCGTTCTAAGAGCATCCTCTTCGTCGTCTTCGATTCTGTAATAAGGAATGTTCTCTTCATTTCTTGCATTAAAGACAATCTCAATTAAGGCAATATTATTTTTGTAATGAGTTTCTTGATAAGCTAAGTGTGCTTCAATAAAAACCTCTAGTTTATTTAGTTCAGATTGAGCTAATAGTACTCGATTACTAATGAATTCATGTTGTTTGGCAACTAAAAATTGTAATGTGCGATTCATAAGGTAAAGCTTATCGTTAAAATGATAAGAAATAAGTCCGGTGCTAATCTTAGCTTTTTTTGCTACCTTCGTTAAGCTCAAGTTGTTATATCCAACCTCTTCTAATGTATCAATACATGCAAGAATAATTTGTTCACGCCTAGCCTCTGCAATAAAAGAATCAGTCACGCTATTCAACTCCTAATTCATATAATTTGAATGTGTAATCAAAAAATTGATTGGTTGTTCAATTAAATAATAGTAAGAAATTATGAGTATGTCAAATGCTTTATACCTATATCTTGATAAGGCTAGTTCAATTTTTAATGAGGCCCATTTTCTGAAACAAGCCCGTTTTTCAGCAAGCCAAGCTTCCTATTCGCCCTGAAAACATACTATAAATTGAATCCCCTCATTTAGAGCAAGGAGAACTTGTTATGAATGATACTAAAGGAGGAATAGGGTAATGAGCGAAAAGTGTGAACACAGACATGATGATTGTAACCGTAGACATGGTTGCGGAGGCGGTTTTGCGCTTCTAATCGTATTATTTATTTTATTAATTATCATCGGTGCTAGCTGCTTCGGCGGAGGCGGTTCTTGTGGTTACGGTGGTTACGGCGGTTATGCAGGCGGCTATGGTGGATACTGCTGCTAATTATTAAAAACTATTGAAAATAGCCTTGTGCCATATGCACAAGGCTATTTTACTCATACTTTAATATGCTGTGATAATTTATTGATGTAAAGAGAACGAATTAAGAAGAAGAATACGATCTCGATAATCCCGAATAAAGTGAGTACAATCAATAGCTCTTTTAGTAAAGAGAAAGCGAACATACTTTGTAAAAACTGAATCGCAAATACGGTATGAATACCAGCAACGATATAGGGGACGAAAAATAATATGCCTAATTGAATCGTTGCAGAGCGAAACATTTCGGATTCAGTTAATCCAAGTTTTGTAATGGTAATATATTTTTGTTTTTCGTTCGTTAAATCGTTATACATACGGAAATATAAAACGCTAGCAGCGCCGATAAAGAAAATTAATCCGAGAAATATCCAAATAAAGAATTGAGCAATGGAGTTTTCTTTACTGCGGATGAGTTCATCAGTAGCTGTATATATATAGAATGGTTTTGTAAAATCTTTGTTATCTTTATTTGCTTTATATAAGTCGTCCGCATCATTATTTATGCTTTGTAATATATTGTTTGTCGGGATAATTGCATTTTCCCAATTTTCCACGAAGTAGTTATAAACAGTCATTGTTTCAATATGAGGAATCATATTTTCAATTACATCATCTCGTACAACAAGTAAATGAGGTAATACAAAAGGAGGCTCTATCCCTTTATTAATAAATCCTTTAATATAAAGTTCCTTTTTATTTGATCCCAGTGTAATTGTATTTTGCTTTGCAAATGGATTGGATATAAGATTCAAAAGCTCTGGCGAGTAACGAGAAATAATATAGACTTGTGTAGAATCAAGAGTTATTTCCGGCCTCTTCAATTGTTTCGCAAGTGTGTTATAGTCACTCATTTTCATAAGAGCAATATCTTGTTTTGAAGCCGTATCTTTTACGACTGTGAACTTATATTGATTGTATTGAAAATTAGCATTTGTAAGTTCTGTTTCAATTGTAGCAAGATGTTTTTGTTCAAATGAATGTTCCCTTTCGGATATATATGTGAAGGGGAAAGGATATCGTTCTAATACCGATGCTTTTGTGTTGTTATTAGCGGCAAATAACCCAATAATAATGGTAAATGCAAGTGCTGATAACATAGAAACGATAAAGAGTACATTAATATTACTACGAGTACGGTTAGCTAAATCTGAAATCCATAGCATGTTTATTTGTTTCATGTAAAACTTTCTTCGCTTTTTCAAAATGAAGATAAAGAGAAGAAACGTTTGTGAGAAGAACAAATAAGTACCGGCTACTACGAGTGGTAAAATGGATAAAATAATCCAATACACAGAACCATTTTGTACATTCTTTTCTGTTACATAGCCTTGCGGAAATGCTGCAATATAATAGCATAAGCCTAAACAAGTTAATGCGAACAATGAAATAAGTATGGATGGTTTTTTTTCATTGTTGTTCTTTTTTATGAGCCGAGTCAGTTTACGAGTACGAATGAACATTGGCGTAAATGTAGAAACGATGAAAAATAAAATAATAAAGGTTACAGTTGTCACGATAATTGCCTTCGTAGGCCAATATAAATAGAGCCCCTGCGCACCTGTCAATTTAGAAGTGACGAGTAAGAAAAAGTTAGAAAATACAAGACCACCTTGAATACCGGCAAAGATAGCTAGTATTCCAATTATCATATTTTCAATAAACAAAAGACGTTTTAATTGTTTCGTTGAAATACCGAGAACGGTTAATACACCAAATTGTTGTTTCCGTACATTTAAAAATGTCCCAATAGAATATAAGAGAAAGAAGAACGAGAACAAAACAATAATAAACTGTGCCATGCCAGCTAAGTCCATGAGCGGACCTTGTTCATGGAGATCATTCATAAGTTGTAATCGTGGATGATACGCGTATACAGTAAATGAAAAGAAAACCATGATAGAAAATGCACTACTTAAAAAGTAGGCGAAATATGCTCTCGAATTACGCGAGACATTTTTAAATGCAAATTGCCAAAATGTCATCCACGTCTTCCTCCTAATAATGCTAAAACATCCAATATTTCTTGATAAAACTTCTCACGGTACAATCCGCGGTGCAGTTCATTGTAAAGTTCTCCGTCTTTAATAAAAATAACACGATTACAATAACTTGCTGCAAACGGATCGTGTGTAACCATTAAAATGGTTGCATCCTCTTCTTTGTTCAATTTCGTAAATAATTCCATAACATCAATAGCTGCTTTTGAGTCTAAGTTTCCTGTTGGTTCATCAGCTAGTAAGAGAGATGGATGATGAATAACGGCGCGTGCGACAGCAGTACGCTGTGCTTGTCCTCCAGAAACTTCAAAAATACGTTTATTTAAAATATGATCGATGCCGAGCTTTTTTGAGATATTATCAAGTTTTTTATCCATCTCTTTTAAAGGGACATTATCTAACGTTAAAGGCAATACGATATTTTCACCGATTGTCAATGTATCTAGTAGGTTGAAGTTTTGGAAAACAAAACCTAATTCTTGGCGTCGGAAAATCGCTAACTTTTCTCTACGAAATGTGTGCGGCTGTTTCCCGTTAATCACGACTTCTCCAGATGTAGGGGAATCGATTGTGGAAATAACGTTTAAAAATGTCGATTTACCACTTCCAGATGGTCCCATTATGGCAACGAATTCCCCTTTATCGACGTGTAAGTTTATATTTTTTAAAGCGGTATGAGGGACCTTTCCCTCATACACTTTCGAGACATTTTTTATGTGTAATACTTCTTCCATAATAATCACCTTTCTATTTCTTAAAACTTAATGTGTTGTGATAATTTTTGCATATAAAAGGAACGAATTAAAAGGAAAAAGAGAATTTCAACCGTTCCAAAAATCATAAGTACGACTGTAATTTCAGCAAATAATGAGAGATTTAATATTTCTTGTAACATCTTTGTCGCGAATATCGTATGGACAGATGCCATAATGTAGGGGACAAAGAATAAAATTGCCAGTTGAATGGTTGCCGAACGTTTCATCTCAGCTTCTGTTAAGCCAATTTTCGTAACCGTTATATACTTCTCTTGCTCATTTGTTAAATCTGTATACATACGGAAGTATAGAACACTACCAGCACCAATAAAGAAAATAACGCCAAGGAAAGTTCCGATTAAGAAAAATGAAGCAGTATCTAGCTTCGTTCTATATAGAGAGTTACTAGCTTCACTTGCATGGAACGGTGAATGCTCTGCTTGAATCGCTGCATTATCGTTATCGATTTTTGTTATAAATGCTGAACCAATATTATATGCCTTTTCCCAGTCTGGCACTTTGAAACTATATACACTCATTTTTTTTGAAATAGTTGATAAGGCATCTACATTTTCATCAGATAAAATGAGTAACTGTGGTACTAGCCTATTTGGAAACGGGTTATAACTTTTATATTCTTTCACTTGCAAATGTAGAGAATTTTGAGCAAGTGTTAGCGTCTTATTCTTCACCCTATCATGCAGTGATCCAATTACTTGGGCATCTAAATCTTTAATTAAGACATAAGATTCATTCTTATTCACAGTGAGAGTTTCCCAATTTAATGCCTTAGCAAGTACATTATAATCACTTTGTTTAATTGCATAGTAGAGCTGTTTGTTATCCTCTGCTAAAGATACTTCATATATATCTGTTTTAAACTTCTCATAAGTAAATTGTTCTTCATGAAATTTTTGCTCTAACCAGTTTAAGTGTTCAGTAGTTAACGTATTTTCAGTATGTGATAAATACGTAAAAGGGAAAGGGTTCTCCTTTATTTCATCAAACTTTGAAAACTTCCCAAAGCCATATAGAAATGTAATCATCGTAAAAGCGAGTGTCGATAGCATCGCAACAATAAAGAGCATATTAATATTTGTCCGAATACGCGTCGCTAAGTCGGAAATCCAAAGCATATTAATTCGTTTCATATAAAACTTTCTTCGTGTTTTTAATATACGAATGAGTAAAAAGCTAATTTGTGAAAAGAAAAAATATGTCCCAGCCGCAATAAGAGATGGAATGACAAATATGCTAGAGGCGAGATACACAAGTCCAATGATGTCACCGAGCGACATAAAGTATAGTGGATTAGCTGATAATACATATCCAGCTATTAAACATATCGCGCCAAATAAAGAGATGAGTACAGATGGTTTTCTTTCTTTTTGTTTTGTTCCACCTTTTAAAAGACGTACAGCTTTTCTCGTACGGATGAGCATCGGTGTAAATGATGATACGAGAATGAAGAGCCCAAGAAAAGTTATTGTAGTTAAAACAATGGCACTCGTAGGCCAATATAAATATAGGCCAGGTACATGTGTAATTTTGGCAGTAACGAGTAAAAAGAACTGTGAAAAAACAAGTCCAAGTTGAATGCCAAAAAATATAGAAAGAATACCAATTAACATATTTTCTATAAATATGAGTCGCTTTAATTGTTTTTGGGATATGCCAAGTACTGTTAAAATCCCAAACTGCTTTTTACGTACTTTTAAAAACGTACCAATAGAATAGAGTAAAAAGAAAAATGAAAAGAACACAATGACAACTTCTGAAATTGTCATTAATATGTTTAGCGCATAATTAACGTCTGTCGTATGCAATTTTGGATGGAATAAATAAACTGCAAATGAGAAAAAAATGGCGATGGAAAACGCACTGCTTACAAAATAGGCGAAATAAGCTCTGGCGTTCCGTGAGACGTTTTTAAATGCAAACTGCCAAAATGTCATTCACCTGATCCTCCTAGTAAAGTGAAGAGGAAAAAGATACAAGAAATATCCTTTTCCTATAATAACTTTTATATTTTAACCATTCGTATACTCTGATAATTTTTGCATGTAAAAGGAGCGAATAAATAAGAAAAATACAATTTCAACTGCGCCAAAAATAAGAAGAACGGCTGAAATTTCTTTGAATAGCGATAAGTCAATTACGTCCTGCAGCATTTTTGTTGCAAACATCGTATGGATAGAGGCCATAATGTATGGAACAAAAAATAAAATTGCGAGCTGAATTGTAGCAGATGTTCTCATTTCTGCATCTGTTACACCAATTTTTGAAATGGTCACGTATTTTTCTTTTTCGTTCGTTAAATCGGTATACATTCTGAAATAAAGAACGCTGCCTGCTCCAATAAAGAAAATGACTCCTAAGAATGTTCCAATTAAAAAGTACGCGGCACTGCCGGATGTTATTCTATATAGCGAGCCTGCGGATTCAAAGTCGCGTATAAGGGCTCCATCGTACTTGAATTGCTCGCGATCATTTTGCACTTTTTTTATAAATTCATCAGCAATTGTATACGTCTTTTCCCAATTGTTCACTTTGTAATTATATGCTGATATATGTTTAGCCGTATTAGATAAGTTGGTGACGATCGTATCAGGCAAAACTAACGTTTGATATGAGAATGAAGATGGAATGGCATTCACATGTTCATAGCCTTTTACTCGTAATTTCGTATTTATGCTAGAGAGCGTAATGTAGTCTCTATTGTAGCTTTGCTCAAACTCGTTGAATATAGTGATATACGATGTTCCTGTTAAAACGTATGCTTCATTATTATCTAAGAATAGTTGTTTCATGTGCAGAGAGGCAGCAAGTTTGTTATAGTCACTATGCTTAATTGCATATACGTCATTATAAATGGCTATACCCTCATCTTCTTTTAATGGTGCTTCATATAAATCAACGTTTAATTTTTCATAAGAGAAACTTTCCTTTTGGAGTTGCTGTTCAAGCCAATTTAAATGCTCATGAACAAAAGGATTTGCATCATATGAAAAATAAGAAAATGGAAAAGGTGAATTTCTCGTAACCTCTAGCTTTGTAAATTTTCCGACTCCATATAGGAACGTAATCATCGTGAAAGCGACTGTAGATAGCATTGCTACAATGAAAAGCATATTAATATTCGTTCGAATACGGTTTGCCAAATCCGAAACCCACAGCATATTCATTCGTTTCATATAAAACTTTCTTCTCGTTTTTAAAATATAAATAAGTAAAAAACTAATTTGAGAAAAGAAAAAGTAAGTTCCAGTTGTAACGAGAATAGGGATAACGAAAATACTTGAAAACATATATATGACACCTATTTGCGGGTTTATTGAGACGAAATATTTAGGATTTCCAGCCAAAGTATAGCCGCCTAATAAACAAATCACACCAAATAAAGAGATAAATATGGATGGTTTTCTTTCTTTTTGTTTCCTATCATTTGTTTTTAAAAGATGTATCGTTCTTTTCGTGCGAAGTAGCATTGGTGTAAATGAAGATACAGCGATAAAGAGACTAAGAAATACAATTGTTGTTAAAATGAAAGCCTTCGTAGGCCAGTATAAATATATACCTGGTAGATGTGTAATTTTCGCTGTTACTAATAAGAAAAATTGCGAAAAGACAAGTCCAAATTGCATACCGAAAAAGATAGATAAAATACCAATTAACATATTTTCAGTGAAAACGAGTCGATGTAATTGTTTTTTTGATATACCTAAAACGGTTAAAATGCCAAATTGTTGTTTTCGAACTTTTAAAAATGACCCGATTGAATAGAGTAGAAAGAAGAATGAGAACAACACAATGACAACTTCTGAAAAAATTACTAATCCTGAAATTTCAGAGAGCATAGTGAAATTTTGCAATTTCGGATGAAACAAATAAACAGCAAATGAAAAGAATACGGCAATCGAAAACGAACTACTTACGAAATAAGCGAAGTAAGCTCTTGAATTGCGCGTTACGTTTTTAAATGCGAATTGCCAAAAATTCATACGCTATACCTCCAAGGCGAAAGTATAGCTGTATTCGTATTACAAAAAATGTATGAGAGTAAATTCTCATACATTTTAGGAGTAATTAAGTTCATTCCTCTGTCACCTTCTCTAACGGATTGCTTGCGGCATTATGGAAGATAATTTTAATCGTCGTTCCTTTACCAACTTCAGAATCTAGTTTGACAGAGTGACCTAAGTAATCACAAATTTTACTTACAATATAGAGCCCCATACCAGTAGATTCTCCGAATGTACGACCGTTTTTTCCTGTGTAAAATGGTTCAAATACTCTTCGAATATCTTCTTGCGGAATACCAACGCCTTCATCGCGAACTTCTAAAATAATATCTTTTCCATTTTTATAAGCGGATAAGAATACTTTCTTACCACGTTCACCAGAATAACGAACAGCATTTGTCATTAATTGATAGATAATGAATTTTAGCCATTTCGCATCAGAAGTAACTTTTAAATCAGAATGAACTTCTAAAACAGGAAAGACACCATTACGGATGAATAGTTCTTTTAATCCGTTAATATTTTTCGTTACAGTATCTTTTAATGAAATCGTCTCGACATGGAAATCTTCATGGAAGTTATTTAACCTTGCCATGTATAAAGCCATATCAAGTCCTTGATTAAGGCGTTCTAGTTCTTTTTTAAACTTCGGAATTAAATGTTCGTCTTCCATCTCCAGTACCATCAGCTGCATGACAGAAACGGGGGTCTTCATTTGATGCACCCAGTGATTAATAAATAGTTGATGTTCTTGTTGTTTTACTTCGTACGATTGTAGTTCTTTTTGGAAGAGACGGTACTGTGTACGCACGAGCTCATTTACACCGTGAGGCATTGGAGCGGTCGCTCTTTCAATAAACGCGTCTTCCATTTTCTCTGGTTGCTCACTTAATCTATGATACATTCTGCGATTGCGAACGTAACGATAAGCAAGGAAACAAATAAAGAGATATAAGCTTAAAACGACGAAGTAAAATTTATTATTTTGAAATCCATCTACTGCATCATAAAGAACGAAAATGATACCGAAATTTAATACGTACAGTAGAAAGAATGCAAAATGATCACGTAAAAATAGCTTCATGCTTATTCACTCCAAGTTGCGTTAAAACGATACCCAAGTCCGCGCACTGTTTCAATAGCGTTCTCAATGCCAAGCTCATTAAACTTCTTACGAAGACGCGTAATATTTACGTTTAATGTATTTTCTTCAACGAAGCTCTCATCGTCCCAAAGTGCAGCTAATAAATCTTCACGACTCGCTGTACGAGGGAATTTAGATAGTAACATCTCTGCTAAAATTGCCTCTTTCTTCGTTAAAAGAACTTGCTCAGACCCAAAATGAATTTCTGGACGTTCAGGGAATAGTTTTAAACCTTCTACTTCAACGATACGTTCCGAAATATTTGGTGCATAATCACCGTAAATACGGCGTAATTGTCCTTTAATTTTTGCCATTACAACGTCGTAGTGGAATGGTTTTGTAATGTAATCATCCGCACCGCTTTCAATTGCCATAATTTGTTCCATCTCACCAGCACGCGCTGAAATGAAAATAATTGGACAAGTAGATTCATGACGAATTTGACGGCACCAGTAGAAACCATCGAATTTCGGTAAGTTTACATCAAGTAAAACAAGATGTGGTTTCACTGCGTTAAACGATTCCATAATATCATCGAAGTTCTCCGCAACAACAGCTTCATAACCGTACTTCTGAATGTGAGATTGCAGTAATGATGAAATATTTGGATCGTCTTCAACGATTAAAATTTTATACATATGTATACTCCTCCTAAAAAACAATTGTAGCTATAGTGTATCATGTGTTTCAAGTCTTTTCATTATGTTGAAAAACAAGCTAGTAAACAGTATAGGTCAAAAGCCTAAAAAGTAAAAAGGGCGGTGGATACAATTGACAAATAACGGTAATCGGTTTAATATTTAGATAAATATCTAAATGTCTAATTATTGAAAGGAAGAAAGACATTGAATCAAGCATTCAAAGCATTAGCAGATCCAACAAGGCGAAAAATTTTAGACTTATTAAAAGAAGGCGACTTAACCGCAGGGGAAATTGCTGAACATTTCAATATGACAAAACCAAGTATTTCACACCACTTAAACGCACTTAAAAATGCTGAACTTATTCAAGATGAAAAGAAAGGGCAATTCGTTGTGTACTCTTTAAACACAACTGTCTTTCAAGATTTATTGACCTGGGTGTTTACGTTTACGAATAAGGGGGAAGAGGGGAAATGAGAAAACATGTATTTCCGCTATTATTAATCGCTTTAACGATTATTGTATGGTGTATTGCATGGCCACATTTACCAGAAGAAGTTCCGAGTCATTGGAACATTGATGGTGAAGTAAATGGTCATATGTCAAAAATGGGAATGCTGATTTTTGATGTAGCAATTATGGTTTTCGTATATGCGTTAGTGACTGTATTACCTAAGATTGATCCGAAGTACGATAACTATAAAAGATTTCCTAAAGCACTTGGAAGAATAAATGGAGCAATTTTATTTTTCTTATTTACTATTAACATGATGACACTAGCAAATGCTTTAGGATATAACGTTCCAATTGGAAGTGCTGTGAACATAATGGTCGGTATCCTTTTTGTAGTACTCGGCAATTATATGCAGCAATGTAAACCAAATTTCTTCATCGGTATTAAAACACCGTGGACTTTAAGTAGTGAAAATGTGTGGAGAAAAACGCATAGGATAGGATCAAAGATTATGATGATTGGCGGTATTGTAATCATATTTTCCTCGTTTCTACCGGAAATGTGGAAAGTGATTAGTTTGTTAAGTGTTGTTGCTGTATTAGTTGTTGGTACGATGATATATTCATATGTTGCATATAAAAAAGAACTAAAAATATAAATAAAGCTGCTTTTCCTTTTAGGGAAGAGCAGCTTTGTTGTTTATTTCTTCAAAACCGGTATCCAAATTTCACTTCTAAAGTTTGGAGATGATACATCTTTCTGTTCGTTCCACAATATTTCTGGCCCTTCTGCTAGTTCATAGTTGGAAGAAGGGAACCATTCGAAATAAATACGTCCCCATACATTTTGCAGTGCATCAGGAAATGGACCGACAGCTTCAAATATAGCCCACGTTGAAGCCGCAACTTCTTTAAAATCAATTTCATTTGTAAGGTTGTTTTCAATGTATTGCATTGCAGCATTCATATTTTTAAGTGAATCCATACTATGACCTCCTCTGTACATAGAATAGCAGGAACGAAATAACGCCATCCGACATTTCATGCACAACTTTGTAGGGAGTTTTTCCACCTTACAAAAATGTAATGTTCCTGTAAGGAGAATCAATGGTTGCCATGAAATCCCAATGTTATAGTAATAAAGTACTTTTAGTTAGTAGATAGAACTTTTAAGTCTTTACTTAGATGCCTTACATAACTGTCATGTTTGTGTAAGAAACATCGATAGTGGCAAGAGTAGAGAATGTATATAGTGAAGATAGAGAATAGATGAAATGAGGGATGTCGAGATGAAAACAGTGTTAGAAGCAAAAAATATTAAAAAAGTATATGACACGGGTGGAAATAAATTTGAAGCGTTAAAAGGTATTAACTTACAAGTAAAAGAAGGCGAGTTTGTAGGAATTATGGGACCTTCTGGTTCTGGTAAGACGACTTTATTAAACGTTCTTTCTACAATTGATAATGCGACGAACGGTGAGATTTTAATTGATGGAAAAGATATTGTGAAGATGAATGATGATAAGCTAGCGTTATTTCGCCGCGATCATTTAGGGTTTATTTTCCAAGATTATAACTTATTAGATACGTTAACAGTGAAAGAGAATATTGCGTTACCTCTTGCGTTATCGAAAGTAAAGGCGAGCGAAATTGACCGCCGAGTTCTTGAAATCGCGAAAAAATTCGGTATCGATCATATTTTAAGCCAATTCCCATATCAAGTATCGGGTGGACAAAAGCAGCGCTGTGCAGCATCACGTGCAATCGTCACAAATCCGAGTATGATTTTTGGGGACGAGCCAACTGGAGCGCTTGATTCTAAATCAGCAACAGATTTACTTGAAAGTATGAAGTCATTAAATGAATATGATAACTCCACAATTTTAATGGTAACGCACGATGCATTCGCGGCAAGTTACTGTAAACGAGTTATTTTCATTAAAGACGGTGAACTATATAAAGAATTACATCGCGGAGAATTAACACGTAAACAATTCTTCCAACAAGTCGTTGACGTAATGTCTTCTATTTCTGGAGGTATGGCCGATGACCTTATCTAGCATTGCCCTCCGCAACATACAGCGGAACTTTAAAGACTACTTTGTATATTTTGCATCTATGATTTTTAGTATCGTTATTTATTTTACATTTAAAGCACTGCAGTACAATTCACAAATGGAAAAGGCAGCGGAAGCTTCGAAGAAAATTAGTGGAGCATTCCAAGTTTCTAGTGTGATGCTTATCATTTTCGTCGCAGTGTTCATTATATATTCGAACGGATTTTTCACACGTAAACGTAAAAAAGAAGTTGGGTTATATTCTTTACTAGGTATTCGTAAAAAACAAATTGGTAAAATGCTTTTTTATGAAAACATGTTAATGGGATTAATGTCATTAGTAATCGGGATTGCGATCGGTAGTGTTCTTTCAAAAGTATTCCTTGAGTTATTAGTAAGTATGATGGGATTAAATTTAAACGTTCATTTTGAAGTACCGATGGCTGCAGTGATTGATACAGCAATTATTTTCTTTGTGATTATTTTATATACATCACTTCAAGGGTATCGTTTAATTTATCGCTTTAAGTTAATTGAACTTTTCCGTGCTGAGCGTGAAGGAGAGGCAATGCCAAAAGGATCGGTAGTTATGGCATTAATTTCAGTATTCTTAATTGGTTCAGGTTATTTCTTAGCGTTAATGTACATGAAAGCAGTTATGTATGCAGACTTTATGGTCGTTGCACTATACATTTTACTGGCGACAGTAGCAGGGACGTACTTACTGTTCATGTTCTTCACAGTATTTGTATTGAAGCGTGCCAGAAATAATAAATCAGCGTTTTATAACGGTATGAATATGGTAACGACATCTCAGTTACTGTATCGTATTAAAGGAAACGCAAAATCACTTGCGACAATCGCTATTTTAAGCGCAGTGACATTAACAGCGGTTGGTACGTCAGTTACGATGTATTACAACGCATTTACACAATCAAAGGTTGCTGCACCATATAGTTATTCTTATGTGAAACAAGATGAAGCGTTGGATAAGAAAGTAAATGAAGTACTTGCTGGAGAGAAAAATAATCATCCAGTGACGTATGAATCAGAAGTTGAAATGATTCCTGTGAAGGGGACGTTTAAAGGTGAAAGAGCGGATCAAGTTCTAAATACACACTATAATGTTACGAATCAGTACCAGCTTATTTCTCAATCAAACTTTAATACACTGGCAAAACGTTTAGACGTAGATACTGTAAATTTAAGTGCGAATGAAGCCTTCGTATATGATAGTTTATATGTTGAGAAGCTTGATTTCGGACCTCTTTATACAGGAAATACAGCTGTATTCCCTGTTGGAAATGAGTCAAAAGAATTAAAAATTAAAGGTGTAAATAATAGAAGCCTTACAAATTTAAATGAATTATTTGTAATCGTTCCTGATAAAACATATGAGCAAGTGAAACAAGTAAACGAAACGCGCACTGTAAAAAATATTGATGTAAAAGGTGAACGAAATAGTAAAGAGTTAACAGCGAAACTAGCGGGCGTTATGCCAGCTAGTGAATCGGAAGTTTTAAAACCATTTAACGATTTCTATACAGGATTCCAAATGGGACTTGAAACGACAGGTTTAATGATGTTCATCGGACTATTTTTAGGATTAGTCTTCTTATTAGCGACAGGCTCAATCATTTACTTTAAGCAGCTTACAGAAGCAAGTGCGGACCGTGATCGTTATATTGTTCTTCATAAAGTTGGCGTAACGAAGCAAGAGATGAAGAAAGCTATCGCGAAACAAGTGAGCTTTATCTTCGCTATTCCGTTAGTAATTGGTATCCTGCACAGCTTATTTGCACTAAAAGGTTTAGCAAACATATTACCATTTGAAATTATGATTCCGCTCCTAATGAGTATTGGAGTGTACGGAGTTATTTATATTGGATATTACTTCTTAACAGTTCGTTCTTACTACAAGATTGTGAGCACGAAATAATAGGAGAGAATTGAAAGCCATTTACCTGATTATTACGAGGTAAGTGGCTTTTTTAATTTGTTGATAAGTTGATATATTTCGGGTTGTGTTAAATATATAGAAAAAAATCGTTAATATAATTTCATATATCAATGTGTGGTAAGACATTTTCTCTACATTAAGAAAATGTTAAGAAAGCGTACGGGTTTTTATTAAGAAATGCTCCTTTTTTCTTTTTCGTTATGATTTACGTCCTAAAATACGTTCAACCTCATCTACACTTAATTTACTCGCTCTGGCAATCGTTTCAAGCGGTAAACCAAGTTCATACATACTTTTAATCATTTTTGTTTTCTCTTGCTCAATTCCTTGCTGAATCCCTTTTTCTATTCCTCTCTTCAACCCTTGTTCCATACCTCTTTTCATGCCTTCTGTCTCTGCGTGGGCGAATTTAGCAGCTTCATCCATTAAAACTTTTTCTCTCGCGTCATAGGCTTGGCGGAAAGAGGAATCTTGACTCATACGTTCCCATTTATTGATTGCCTTTTGTAAAATAGGATCTCTGTTCATAGCGATGTCCTCCAATAGTTTAGTTAAGTGCTCATCTTCATTTGCTGAAAGCAATAAAAGCCAACGAACAAATGGATTTTTCCACGGGTTTACTTTTTCTTCATGCCATTGTTCTGTTAACTTTGGAATTTCTACAATGTGGATTTCTATGTCATCACTTAAGAGTTTCTGTTGCTTTGTATTCCATAATGTACCCGTTGTATGAAATTCTTTGTGATCTAAAAACATTATGAAGTTCAATAAATTAATGGTGATGGTTTTACGAAGTGCACTGTATGGCATTCCTTTTTGCAATTGAGATGTGTATAATTTTCCCCAATAATATAAACTGCGTTTCATCATAAATGTTGCTATTTGGATAGTCTTTTTTCATTACACAAGCGCAGGATTATAAATCATCGTAAAGTGTCCTTGTAACAATTCAATCTGACAAGGTGTATGAAGTGAGCTTTCTCCATCTGTATCTACTTCTTTTTCTTCTTTCGTTTCAACATGAATGGACTTCGCTTTAACATGGAAGATGTCATTTTCATTTGAGTCTTCAAATAGTTTTTTGCCGATATAGTCTTTAAACGCTTGAATGCCTGTTGATTTGACTACGAAAATATCAAGTGTTCCATCATCGCATTTTACGTTTGGAATAAAGGACGGGATACCGCCAAGATATTCGCCATTTCCAACCATAACAAGGACAGCTTCATCTTCGTATACTTGTCCGTCGTAAGTGATTTTTACTGGGAATGTTTCAGCATTTTTGACAGTTCGAATCGTGCTTAAATAGTAACCAATTTTACCAAGCTTTGCTTTTTGTTCTGCATCAATATTATTTGATACTTCAGAAACGAGTCCAATGCCCCAGAAGTTTAAGAAATATTGTCCGTTTGCTTGTGCGACATCGACGGGTTTGACGTGTCCGTTTGTAATGAGTTTTGCTGCTTCTGCAATGTTTTGCGGAACGCCGAGTGTGCGAGAGAAGTCGTTGCACGTTCCGCCTGGAATAATTGCAAGTGTAGGTCTAGTCTCAAGAGGGGCTAAGCCATTCGTGCATTCAAATACAGTTCCATCGCCACCGAATACGATAATCAAATCTACTTTATTAGCAAACTCTTGGCAATATTTTGTTGCATCACCTTGTTTTGTTGTATGAAGAATATGCAAGTCAGGAAAAGTAGCGGCAAGAGGTGGTACGATCTTTGCTAAATTTGTATGTAAGTCGCCTTGTCCGGCTTTTGGATTTACGATGAGGAGTACTTTTTCAAATTTTGTCTTTGTCATTTTTCATCTCTCCCTGTAGTTTGTAATGGAAAGAAAGGAGCTGTTCTGATTTACTCCAGAACAGCTTCTTCCTATTTAATAGGGTGCTAAGATTGTCAGTTATTGTCGGTAAGTCGATATATTTGAATAATCGCCGATATAATTTGAGTTACGATCGATATATTTTGAAAATCGCTGATATAAATTTTATATACTATCGATTTTTTAAAAGATAAGCAATTACTCCGTTACAACTGAAGCGATAAATGGTAAGTTACGATATTTCTCAGCACAGTCGATACCGTATCCAACGATAAATTCATCTGGAATTTGGAAGCCTACATATTCAGCTGTTAAGTCGACTTTACGGCGTTCTGGCTTATCAAGTAATGTACAGAATTTTAATGATTTTGGTTTATGCATAAAGAAATGATCTTTTAAGAAGTGAAGCGTTAAACCAGAATCGATAATGTCTTCTACAACAATTACATTTTTTCCAGTAATGTTTACGTCGATATCTTTTAATAGTTTTACTTTTCCAGTTGTTTCTGTTTGATTTCCATAACTAGATGCAGAAATGAAGTCAATTGTTACATCGTTTTTAATGTGACGAATTAAATCAGCAGCAAATACGAATGAACCTTTTAATACTGCGATTACAACGATTTCTTCTCCTTCAAAGTCACGTTCGATTTGAAGTGCTAGTTCTTTTACTTTTGCTTGCAATTGTTCTTCAGAAATTAAAGTGTCTTTTATTTCAATATTCATTAGAATCCTCCTACAGTGTAAAACTTGTGAACATTTCGACTGTAAAGGATAGAATAGAAAAAGTCAAAGAAGGTAGTAATTTTCCACAAAAATAACGACAAAAACATCTGATGATATGATATACTAAGTGTAATAAGAAAACGCTTCCATAAAAGGGTGATTATGATGAAGAAGAAACAGTACACAAGTGTAACATTTATAAAAGCATTACTGTTAACAATAGTTCTTGGCCTGTTGGCTTACATAATTGATGTACCTGCAATTCGCATTTCACTAATTGGAATGACGTTAGTATTAGGTGCAATCTCCCATGGCATGATGTCACAGCTGCAAGAAGCTGGACTTAATAATATGAAAGACCATACAGACCAAAAATGAGAAACCTTCATGTATATACAGTGAAGGTTTTTTCTTTTCTCTCCTACTGATTAAAGTTTAGCTTTATTACAAAAATGTAAGGTAGTTGTAAGACAAATCGATAGTTGCATAATAGCATTTTGGATAAACTAGAGGTGTAAGGTAAAAGGCAAGCATATTTTAGGTAAATTAAGTTTTAGGCACTCTATATGTGAAGAAGGAGTAGGAGGGCATGGAGAAACGTTGGACAACCTTTTCTTTTTTAGCGACTAGTAACACCGTAATGCTAGCTGGAGAGATAGATTTTTTGCATTTGTTTGATCGAGAAGATGATCATTCTTCTACATTTACAATGAAATGGAATAAATGGAGCGAAAGTTGTAGATTGGAAGAAGAGGCCCCTAACGAAGAGCAAAAGATTATTTTAACAAACCCTATTAAAGCGTGGGTTGTTCAACGTCGTAAGTGTAACGTCAAAAACCACTTTAAGAAAACTGAGCCGAGACAATTAGTTATCACTCCGGTCCTTTCTACTTCTAAATCACGCGAAAGTAACATGTAAATATTGAGACACTTTGAAAAAAGGCTATCGTTAGATAGTCTTTTTTTTTGCTTACACTTATAAAGAAACAAATGCCGTCACATATTAATAACAAGAAGGACTCCTAGGAGGCTAAAGTGTGACAAAGATGAATCGAGTGGGTCTGTTTTTAATGATAATAGGTATTGTAGCTGGATTGTACTATTCCTTTGAATGGTATAAAGGAAAGAGTTCGGCGCAGCATTTAAAAGATGAAGAGGTAAAACAATTAGAGCAGAAATATAATGAGGTGTCTGTACATTCTGTAATTCCCTCATCCAATACGCAGTATAAAGAGGGAGAAAAGGTGACTAAGTTGTATATTCCAAAAATGGAGAAGAAGTTTACTGTATACTGGGGATCAAGTGAAGAAACTTTGAAAAAAGGCGTTGGGATGTATGCTGGCAATATGACGACAGTTCCATCTAACGGTGGGCATACTGTACTGAGTGGCCACCGTGATACGGTTTTTTTTAAACTAGGTGATTTGAAAGAAGGAGATCATCTCATTTTGGAATATGATAATAAAATGTATACATATGAAATTCAAAAAAAATGGATTACACATGCGGACGATAGAACAGTTATTGTGAAGAAGAAAACACCAACATTAACGTTGACGACTTGTTATCCATTTGATTATATTGGTGACGCACCGGATCGATATATTGTACAGGCGAAGTTTCTTCGCATGGGGCAATAAAATTTTCATTCATATGACGTTATGAAAAAAAGAGCGCTAGTTAAGCGCTCTTCTTGTTTGAATTCAATTGATAAGCACCGATGCTTTTGAATAAGCGCGGTGAAGTAAGGAATAAAAATATAAGTAAAACTGTACATAGAATAAAGGAACCGAGCATTGTGCTGCCGTTTACGATTAATGAATATAGTACAGCTGATTGACCTTTCGGTGCATATTGACCAAAGAAAATAACACCGGCAATGAAGTGGCAGAAGTAGCGAGCAAAACTACCGATAAATGTAGCAAGGATAATGTAAAAAATTACTTTCTTTCCTTGGTTTTGTTTTGATGAAGGTTTGTCTTTACGGCTACCAAAACTTGATTGTTCTTCGCTATTTTCATTGGATGCTAGAAGTGCGTTTTGAATTGGACGATAGAATAAACCAGCAAATCCGATAAAAGCAAATGCAACGAAGTACTCAATAAATGCTTGAACAGGTGTTAAAATGTAAGCATCTCCGACGACAATTTGTAGTAATCCCCAAATTAAGCCACCTAAGAAAGCCGTTTTGAATCCCCAGCGGTATGCGATAATAAAAATAGGAATCATAGCAAATGAGATAGAACCGCCTGTTGGAAGCTTGATTGATAATGGTAAAATGTCGATGATCAAGGCGAAGGCTGCAAGAATAGCAGATTCGATCATCGCTTGTAAATTGGTGTTACGCATGTTGTCTCCCCCTAAATCCAAGTTGTACAAAAAAGAATAGGTATCATAGGAGGATACGAAATACGTAAATAAAAAAGAGGTATGTATTTCGGACGTTTGCACAATCCCTGCGTTAGCATTAACTAACAGGTTCGAAGGGTCGGAACGAAGTGTTCCCTCTCAGCGGCATGGCTCCCCCTGTGATAACGAAATTCTTTATTTGTTATTGTTTATTGTAAGCTAAATGGATGAGAATGGCAAACGAATGTAGTATGACAATTATTGAAATATAATTGTAGCAAAATGTTAATAAATATGAAGCGAAAAGGTATAGTATATGAGAAATAGAGTGTGCTATAATTTATCTGAAAATAATTATCATTCTCTTCTGGGGGGAAGGTTATGAGCTTAGTAGATATTAAAATTGGTGAGAAAGTGTTAGTGAAAAGTATTCAGTCGTTAGATCATTTATTAAAGAGAAGACTGGCTGCTTTCGGTCTTTCTGAAGGAAGCGAACTTCGTATGCAACAGAAAGCGATGTTTAAAGGTCCTTGTACATTGGAGTGTCGTGGACAGTTAATTAGTATTCGTCATTGTGACGCGAAAATGATAAAGGTGGAATTAGCGTGAATAAGGTTGCTTTGCTAGGGAATCCGAATACAGGGAAAACATCATTATTTAATGCACTCACTGGTTCTTATGAATATGTAGGGAATTGGAGCGGTGTAACAGTAGAAAAGAAGGTTGGTAAATTAAAAGGTAAGCAAGGAACATTAATTGATTTACCAGGCGTATATGATTTAAATCCAGTTTCACGTGATGAAGGTGTTGTTACAAACTTTCTATTAACAGACGAATTTCATCATATGTTAAATATAGTGGATTCTTCGCAATTTGAGAGGAATATGCATTTAACATTACAATTACTTGAATTTGGTAAGCCAGTTTCAATCGGTTTAAATATGGTTGATGTGGCAAAGCAAAGAGGAATTGTAATCGACGTAAAACGATTATCAGAACTATTAGGTGTAACAGTCGTTCCGGTCGTTGCAAGAACTGGAAAAGGCTGTGAAGAATTACTTGCTACTCTTCATGAAGAGAAACAAAAAGAGAGAAAGCCATTCATTATTTCATATGGTTTACAAATGGATGAAGGGATTGCTGAGGTAATCGCTCTTTTAGAGAAAGCGAATTATGAACATCCAAGATGGTTAGCCCTTCAATTTTTCAGTAATAACGAAGTTGTAGAAAAAGAAATGAAAGCATTACCAATTTATAAGGAACTCAGTGCTATTCGTTCTCGCTTAGCAGAAAAACTTGATTGTACGTTAGAGGAGCACATTTACAAAACTCGTGAAGCGTATATTGAAAAGTTAAAAACAAATGTTATGAAACATGAGAAAGAAGGAAAAATTCCTTTTTCGGAAAAAGTTGATAAGTTAATTACACATAAAATTTTAGGACTTCCAATCTTTTTAGCAGTTATGTTTTTTATTTTTCAGGTTACGTTTACGTGGATTGGGACACCTCTATCTGATATGTTAGATGAATTTTTTGGCGGACAGCTTACGGATTGGGTGACAGCTGGACTTACAAGTGTCGGAGCTTCTGACTTTATTCAAGCGCTCGTTACGGAAGGTATTATCGCCGGTGTTGGTGCTGTATTAGTATTCGTCCCGCAAATCTTTGCACTATTCTTTTTCATTTCATTATTAGAAGACTCGGGATATATGGCACGAATTGCAGTTGTTATGGATAGAATTATGGAGTTCTTCGGCTTAAACGGAAAAGCCTTCATTCCGATGATTATCGGATTTGGATGTAATGTTCCAGGCATTATGGCAGCGAGAACAATTGAACAAGAGAAAGAACGTTTACTTACCATTTTAGTAACACCATTTATGTCTTGTTCTGCACGTTTACCTGTATATGCATTATTCGCAGGAGTATTCTTCCCGCATAGTCAGGCGACTGTTGTATTTTCTTTATATGTGGCTGGTATTGTTCTTGCTCTATTAGTTACAAAAATTATGTCTCTTACGATTTTAAAAGCGGAAAAATCTATTTTTGTAATTGAATTACCTCCTTACCGTGTACCACAAGCAAAAACATTGTGGTTAAGCACATGGGAGAAAGGGAAAGGTTTTGTTCGTAAAGCTGGTACATTTATCTTTGGTGGTTCGGTTATCATTTGGTTATTAAATTATGCAGGTCCATCAGGATTTGGTGTTGATATGGGAGATAGTTACTTAGCGATGATCGGCGGGGTAATCGCACCGTTATTTGCACCACTTGGCTTTGGAACGTGGCAAGCTGCAGCATCTCTTTTAACAGGATTTTTAGCAAAAGAAGTTGTCGTTTCTACAATGGCAATTATTTATGCGGTGAAAGAAGATGTGCTTGGAAATGTAATGGGAGCACATTATACGGCATTATCAGCGTATGCATTTATGTTCTTTATTTTATTATACGTTCCGTGTTTAGCGACAGTAGCTGTTATTAAACGCGAAACGGGATCAGCAAAATGGACGATTTTCTCAGTCGTTTATCCGCTCGTTGTTGCTTATGTATTAACGTTTATTATATACCAAGTTGGATCTTTACTCGGATTCTAAAAGGAGATGTGTAATGATGGTCAATGTTATAATTGGAGCTATCATTTTTGGTTATGCAGCATATACGTTAGTTAATTTTGTAAAGAGAAGTAAAAAAGGAAAATGCGCAGCATGTTCTTTAAATAAGTCATGTCAGTCGCAAACTTGTAGTCCGGATATGGAGCAAATTGCTCATAATAAATAGAGAATGAACTGCACCTTCAATTGTTAGACACAGTCTAACAATTGAAGGTGCATTTTTTGTATATTTACTATCAAGTGAAAAAGTAGAGAAATATACTTTTCTTCTCTTTCGTAGCAGAGCAACCTCAGCACGAAATTCCAAGCATCTTTCCACTCATTCATTATGCGTTTCTATACTTGTTTTGTTTTCTTTGCTAGTGCAAACTTCAAAAAAGTTACAAGTAGGAGGAGGAGCGGTATTCCCTGAATAAAGAGAAATCCTCCCAAAAAATCAAGTGCAGTACTATATGGAGAGTCTGTTGCCATCGCACCTATAAATAAGGCCACTGGAATTGTGCATAGATTTACTCCTAAACTGCCCATTATGAATGTTAGATTTTTATCCTTAGTTTGTGGTGAATCAGAATTGAATAATGAGAATACTGCAATGCCGATTATAAAATACAGTATTACATAAAGTTGATTAAGACACCCCATAATATTCCTCCGTTATCCTAATTGTACCATTAGCAAGGACAATTCTGTGTGAATTTGGATGTATAGGATATTCATATAAAGTTAACATAACAAAACATTATTGATAGTAAGAAAAAAGTGGATACCTATTCTTACAAGGAGTCCATTCTTTCTTTTTCTACAACTCTATTTATATAAATTCCTCTCCTGACTGGCGGTACCTTTTCTTGCTATCATCAAAACTTCTACCACAGCTTTTTCTTCTCTTGTGCAACTGCTACTTCATAACGATATGTATATAAAAAGTGAAGGGAGTAATCCCTTCACTTTTTGAAAAATATGTAATTTCTGAATGGAAAACTAATACTAGTTTTTATGATAGCCGTTTGCTAAATAAACATAGATCATACCGATTGGAGCAATAATTGGGCTGAATGTAAACAGTAGAAATATTTTAATTATCTTCCAACCCAGCATAACCAGTAAGGGTAAAGTAATTGCTATCCCATCCATCATAGTGTTAGCAAGGTCATCCCATACAATCGTTGCAAAAGGAAATAAAACACATGCTAATAAAGTATGTATTGTAAATAATGGTGTGCTAAATGATACGTTAAACAAAATAATACCTGTAAGAACAACAGAAATAATATATGATTTCACTAAATATTGAGTCTCAACGCCACTTAGCATTTTTTTTATAAAGTTTACCAATGTAATCTCTCCTTTCTTTAATAATTTAAAAATCTCAACTTCATATATTTAATGAATTGAAAATCTTAACTTCATTATATTAATATATCATTCAATGAAAATAAAGTGTTTTTTTACTTATTCTATCTTTTTTATTCTGTTTTTGTAAGATTAATAAAAAACAAAATAAAATAGGGAAAAAGGTATGCTTTTTTGCCTATTTTATAGTTTATTGAAATCCACTCATCAGAACATTCACTATGTCATATTGCTACAATAAAATATAATAATAGAAAAATACAACCTCTATTCCAAAATTACTTGCATCTCGACTGAACATTTTTTTCTTGTTTATTTATTTTTTGTAATCGCTCACGCAATAAACTAAAAATTCTTGTTTGGAAGCACAATAGTTTTTGGATGCACTACCGAAAATTGGAAATAAGGGGAGTTAAGTGGCGGGACGTGTTTTATGCAGAAGAATAAAGTTTTTTCACATAATTAATCTAAAGGTATATATTGATTTAATGTTTTTGTATATAATAGGTGAGTTAAAAAAATCATAAGAGGTGTTAGGTGTGAAAAAGACAGGGGTATTATTTCTTCTTATTTCTTGTTTAATGTTAGCTGCTTGTGGAAATGTTGAAAAAACAGCAAGTGAATCACAAGGAGAGAAAGAGACACAGAAATCGGATAAACAGGATACTGCACAAGAAGTAAAAGAGACGCAGAAATCGGATGAACAGGATGCTGCACAAGAAGTAAAAGAGACGCAGAAATCGGATGAACAGGATAACGTACAAGAAGTAAAAGAGACGCAGAAATCGGATAAACAGGATAACGTACAAAAAGTAAAAGAAACGCAGGAAGAAAATAATGAGGCAAGTGATCTAAACGTGCCTGCTCAAAAGAAAGAGAACCTTCCTGAAAAACAAAATATTGTACTGCAAAATTTACAAATAAACTGTAATGAATATGATAAGGAATTTACATTACGTGCTGGGGATAAAATTGATAAGTTGCTGATCGAGAGCATAACAAACGATGAGATGGTTGTTAAATATGATAATGGTGAAAAAAAACCGTTTCAATTGGGAGACGGTGTTTCAGTTAAAATGAATGCTGGATCTTATACTATCACACTAACAGATATCCGAGACGGACATGTTACAGCGTATGTCCTTGATACGAAATGTTTTCAATAATAAAAAGGCAATGATGTGGACTTTAACCCGTCATTGTCTTTTTTTATTATTCTCTTTCTAACAGAGAATAAGTCCTACTCTTTCTAGGGCTTCACGCTTTAATCCCCTTCCTTTTTACCAGAACTTCCACCATGGCTTTTTCTTCTGTTTCGTTGCCGCAACCTCATCCCGAAATTCCTGCATTAATCTCTTCGTTTCCTGTATCTCACGTAGTGTTTTTACAAGCGTCTCATCTCGGGCTTCCAATCGTTTTTCCACCCGTTCATTATGTGCTTCTACACTTACCTTGATTCATTTCTTGCAGCATAACGCTGTACTGTTCCTGTAATTGTTGTTTAATGTGGAATGACACTAAATCCGTTTTCTCAGGTTCTTCTTTAATTAGATTTGGGTTAACTTTTTCTATGGCTAAATTTACAGCTGATGAAAAAATACAAATCGTTCTACGTTATTTGAACGGAAATGAAAGTTATCGAGAAATCGGTAAAGCGATCCGGTATAAGTGGCACAATCATTTTGAATTGGGTAAACCAATCTAAACAGAATGGTGTGGAAGCTTTTCTAAAACGATGTACAAATTACACACAACAATTTAAACTAGACGTACTAAATTTTATGATTGAAAACGGTATGTCCTTATTTGAGACAGCAGCTATCTTTAACATTCCTGCCCCTTCAACGATTTCTATTTGGAAAAAACAACTCAAAGCGCAAGGAATTGATGCCCTTCAATCTAAGAAAAAGAGGCGTCCATCCATGAAAAAAGATTCAAATAAATAAGTAAAACAAACTTTAGCTGAAGAGTCAGTCGAAGCACTTGAAGCACGTATTAAACAGCTTGAAATGGAAAATGAGTACTTAAAAAGGTTGAATGCCTTAGTTCAAAACAAGGGAAAATCACGAAACAAGACAAAGCGCAAGTCGTCTATGAATTAAGGCGTAAATATTCGGTGAAGGCACTCGTGGAACTAGCTACTATTCTACGAAGCACGTATTATGATTTAGTAAAGAAAATGAATCGCCCAGATGTAGATGCCGATTTGAAAGCTGAGATCAAAGTGATTTATGAGGAGAATGAAGGTCATTATGGCTACCGTTGCATTCGTGATGAGTTAACGAATCGTGGTCAGAAAGTGAATCACAAAAAGGTACAACGTGTTATGAAGAACTTGGATTAAAGTGTGTTGTGTGTATGAAGAAATATAAATCTTATAAAGGAAAAGTCGGTAAAATTGCACCCAATATTTTAGAGCGGAATTTTTATGCAGATGCACCGAATCAAAAATGGGTAACAGACATCACAGAGTTTAAATTGTTTGGAGAAAAACTGTATGTATCACCTGTATAATGGTGAAATTATTGCCTATACAATGGGTTCTAAATCGACGTATTCACGTATTTCAGAGATGTTAGAGAAAGTATTAGAACGTTTACCTGAAAACCACCAGCTACTGATGCATTCGGATCAAGGATGACATTATCAAATGAGACAGTACGTCCGTACACTTGAATCAAAGGGTATCGTATAGAGTATGTCTCGAAAAGGAAACTGTTACGACAACGCAGTAATAGAGAATTTATTTGGAATCATGAAGTCTGAGTTTCTCAACATAAAAGAGTTTGAAAGTGTAGAGCACTTCAAAATAGAATTAGAAAAATATATAGATTATTACAATACAAAACGGATAAAGGCAAAATTAAAAATGAGCCCGGTGCAATACCGGACTCACTTTTATCAAGCTGCCTAATGAAATAACCGTGTCTAACTTTTAGGGGTCACTTCGAATTAGCAAAGCTTTTTTCTTACTTCTTAATTTTTACAAGTTGAGAAGCTTCTACACCATTTTTACCAGGGAATTCTTTACTTGGATCTTTATCGAATTTTAATATACCTACCGATTTTTCGTCCCCTTTTACATTGCCATAAGTCGCATCATCAACAATTGCGAACATATCTGCATATGCACGGCCACTTCCGATAATTGTGTTGCCTTCATATTTTAATTTTGCTCCATCAATTGTAGTGTTTTCTACTTTCTCTTTTGCAAATAATACACCTTGCTCTGCTGTTACAGCTGGTAATTTATCAAGTGGTTTCGTGTTGTCTTTTTCATCGACCTTTTGTAGTAATTCTTTTTTAACAAGATCTTCACCAGTTTTTTTATCCATTACAAGAACCTTTTTATCATCTAATGTTGTCATTTTCATTTTATAGAAGTCTTTTTCCTTTACTTCTTTTTTATTTTTATCTGTAATTTGCTGAACTTGTTCTTCTGATCCGTACAGTACAAAACCGTTTGCTTTTTCTCCTAATAAAGAACAACCTGATAATGCTCCGAATGAAATTGCTGCCGCTAACCCGATACCTAGTAATTTTTTCATGATAATTTCTCCTTTATATATGGTTTATAGTAAATACAGTTTTTGTATTAGTTCTTACATTATGAGAAGCTCGTTTGTTGCTTCTGGTATTAGTGTATAAGAAATATCGAGATGTAACTATCGAGTTATCTTACAGTAACATTACAATAATGTAATTTAGTGAAAGTACATAAAAATAAGTGAATTTTAGAGGGGTTAATGAGAATATATTAGGAATACAATATTATATCTGGAATGTCATATTATATTGACTATATTTTGGAAATAACATGTAAGGACATCTTAGTTTTGTTATAATAAACACATAGGCTATAAAAATGAATATTCTTTACGTAGAGGGAGATTTTAAAGTTCTCCAAGTAGTGAATTTGAAATATGAGGTATATCATAGGAGGAATTTGAATGTCTGTATTTAAACGATTAAGAGATTTAACAATGTCAAATGTGTATTCATTAATTGAAAAAGCGGAAGATCCAGTTAAGATGACGGATCAATATTTACGTGATATGCAAGCGGATGTGCAGGAAGCTGAGAAAAGTGTAGCGGCTCAAATTGCACTTGAGAAAAAGTTTAAATTATTATTCGAAGAGCAAGAGGCACTTGTGAAAAAACGTGAAGAACAAGCTCATATGGCTGTTCAAGCAAGCAACCTTGATCTTGCGCGTCGTGCTCTTGAAGAGAAACAAAATGCAGAGCAAAAGATGAATGAATATAAAGCAAGCTATGAGCAAAATAAAGCAGCTGCTGATAATCTTCGCGCGAAGTTAGAAGAAATGCGTAAGCAATTAACAGAGCTGAAAAATAAACGTGAAACACTTGTAGCACGTGTAAATGCGGCGAAAGCACAAAAGAATATTAATCAAGCGATGTCTGGATTCGATTCAAATTCAGCAAAAGCTGGTTTAAGTCGTATGGAAGAGAAAGCTCTTCAATTAGAGGCTGAAGCAGAAGCAAGCGGTGAAGTTTATAAGAAAGAAAAATCATTAGACGATGAATTCGCAAGCTTAAACAAAAATTCTGCTGTTGACGATGAATTAGCTCGTATTATGAAGCAGTATGAGAAATAATATAGAATAGACAAAGAAGCCGACATGTCTGAAGAGAATTCATGTCGGTTTTCATTATATTTAGAGGAGGTTTTGCAATGACATGGATGAATGTAGTAGCCATGCTTGTATGGACTGGAGCGAGCGCAGTACTTTTATTTGCAATTATGTGGGTTGATTCGATTTTTACAAAATACAATGATCTAAAAGAAATAAAAAATGGAAATACCGCTGTAGCAACTCGTTTCGTCATGAAATTATTTGCACAAGGATACATTTTATCTCAATCCATAACGAAAGCAAATGATTTATGGCAGGCGCTTCTTGCTTCAGCAGTTTCTTTCGTTATTTTATTAGTGGTAGAAATGTTTATTGAGTTCGTATTAAAGAAAATGTCTGGTCTTGATTTAGAAGAAGGTACGAAAGAAGGTAGCATTGCGCATGCGATGTTAGCTGGATCATTACATATTGTTGGAGCACTTATTTTAGGTGCTTGTCTATAAAGAGAGAAGGAGGGGTAGATCATGAGTTTATTTAAACGAATTAAAAATATAATGAAAAGTCCAGAGCCGCCGAAGCCTGAAAAGAGTCTGTTAACGTTAGCACCTGGCGATATGATTGAAGTTTCGTTAGTCATGTACGAATTAACTGGAAAAACGAGTATGCATTCTCGTAAGGAGATTGTTTTAACATTGCAAGATGGGAAAGATATTCGCTATTTAAAAATTGAAGATCGTGAAAATACGTATTACAAATTATATACACCGATTGATGGTCGTTTAGATTCAATTGATGAAATTCCAACGACAATTGAAATGGATGATACAGAGTACCATATGGAAGAGCAATATAATGGTCGTGTTGTTGTGATGGGGAAAACGCCATTCGCCGCTTCAGAGGAACAGTACGTATGGGAATTCCAATCAGATAACCGAAAATTATTACGTATTGAATGGCAAAATGGTCGCACAATGATGTATGAGGGAGAAGCAATTATTCCTGCTGATGTACAAATTATAAGAGCAACGTAAGGGGGCGTAATCATGTCAAACCGATTGTTTACCATGATTAAATCGTTTGTGATCCCTATACTTGCTATCGTTATATTACTTGTTGTTGCTGGTTACGCCTTATCAGGTTGTCAAGGCGGACAGACGAAGTCGATTCAAGATCGTTATCCACTTGAATCTGTTGCAAAGGAAGGTAAACAAGAATCTTACGTGTATAGGGCCGCCAATCGGTCAGTTCCTGAAGTAGCGAAGGAACTCATTAACGAAAGAGAGCCGAAGCAAGCATCTAAAGAAGACGAAAATCAAATGTTCCTCGTTTATTCTGACAAGATTTATAACTTGCAAAAGGATAAAGAGAAACCATCTGATACGTTAATTGAAATAAGTAATAAAGAATTTGTCCGTCAAAATTACCAACCGTCCTTCTTGCAAGGATATATTATGGGTAGCATCTTAAACGATATATTCGGTTCACGAAAATCATCATACGGTGATTATCGAGGATATAACGACAGACAAAATCATAAACCAGTTGTTCCAGAGAGACCACCTACGAAAGAAGAAAAGAAAACCCCACCTCCAATTACGAAGGAGGGGAAAGGATCTATCATTAAGCGAGGCGATAATGTAGATTCGAAATCATCGGTAGGTGATAAGGGAAGTATTACTGAAAAAGGAAGTAAAACGCCGCCCCCACCTTCTACAGGAAGTAAAGGGAAAATCACGAAAAATCCAGGTGGCTCAAGCGGATCAGATGTGAAGCCGAAATCATCTATTAAAACGCCGCCAAAGAATACATCTCCCCCGAAAACAAGGGTTGGTGGTTCAGGGAAAATTACGAAGAGAAGATAAAATGAAACTTTAATCAGTGGGGGCAGTTATCTCCCATCTCACTTTCTCGCATTCGCCAAATTTTGAGGCGGGAATTTTACTGCCCGTTAATGTGTGATAAAGAAAGCCCCAAGGAGTAGGTAAGCACTTCTTGGGGTTTTCTTATTGTATATGTCATTTGTTTTTATTTAAAAATTGCAGTGTTTTATCGAACGTTTCTTTTCCTGCTGGTGTATTCATGTTGAATTGAAACTCATGTGCTAGCTCACCAAAAATACTTTTATCAAAGAAAAGACCGTCTACGGTGACACCTTTGCTTTGTAATGTTGAAAATAATTCCTTACCCTGATCTTCGAATGAGGCAGTATTACCATCTGTAATAAACGTTGATGGATAGTCTTTTGTTACATGCTTTGAAATTGAAGCAATGTCCATTTCAGGTAATGTTTCAAAGTTTTTTGTTCCAAAGTATGCCCAACCAGTCGTACGCATAAAATCTTGTATTTCTTTAGATGTTTCCACTTTAGCTAATGCAGGCATGTTATAAGGACCACAATATAACAAAACACCTTTTATCGTAGAAGGGTTAATAATAGCATCAATCTTTGTTAATTTTGCATATTGTGGAGAAGTTTGAATTGTAACAAATTGACCAGATATTTGTGCCCCAGCAGAATCTCCCGCAAAATAAATCGTATTTAGTTTTAAGTTATATTTTTCTTCATTATTTTTTATATAGGTATAAGCTTCCCCAAGCTGAAGTATAGGAGTAGGATATTTTCTTTTAGGAGCGAGGGCATAGTTAATATTTACTACTGCATAACCATGCGCTGCTAGTTCTACTGCATAACCAGTAATTTGTGATTTATCTCCACCTACAAATCCACCACCATGCATCCAAAAAATAACGGGTGTTTCTTTCGTATGATTTTTAGGATAAATAATATCTAATGTGCCGTCTGGAAATTTAGAATGATAGTCAATATCTTCAATAATTTTTGTTTCTTTTAAAGCATTTTCATAGTTATCAGATTGAAACATCATGCTTTTTTCAAAGAATTTTTTTATAATAAAGGCTTTTGGATTTGGTGAAAGAAACCAGTAACTTAGTCCTGAGAGGATGAATCCTAAAATAATTAGAAGAGCGATGAAAATCTTGTTTTTTAATACTCCTTTAGTTTTTTGTTTTTTCATTATCTGATTATCTCCATTTCTTATTTTTATTCCACCACTGGCAGGCAGTAAGATTCCCACCTAAAAATTCGGCTGTAAGGCAAAGAGGTTAGGTTGGAGTCGGGATACCTGTAAAAAGGCTCTTTATCTAGTGTACTTGTGTTAATAGTATTATATTTTTTTTGGAAAAGTCTACCTGAAAATGTATTAATTGCTACAATAAATGTATAAGGAGGAATTGTTATGACTATGTATAAAAGATTTAGTGTAATGATGTTTCTCGTATTATTCTTGAGTATATTTATTAGTACAACAATGAAATTTAGCTTTCTTGGGGGTGTTTTATGGATTATATGTACGTGTGCTCTGTTTTTGTATGTGCCATTTAAGTTTCAACATAAGGTTAACTTCTTGTATAAGTATGTGGAATGGATGAAGCGCGGAGGGAGGTGGAGCGATTAATAGAATGAGAAAGAAAAAAGAAGCAGTATAAGAAAATAAGGGAGATTGGGGAGAGAGTAATGGGGAGATCCGGAACACAGCCGAAAGATTTAAGGGAAATTGAGTATGATGAAAATTGTGTATTCTATGCAGGTTCCATGTATACCTCACTTTATACAAGTTTGCAATATAGCGATCGTCTAAGAGTATTGATTTCTTTTTTATTTGCAGGAGCAATTCATTCCTTATTAGAGGTAATCTTACCAGCATATATTACTGCATCTTATAACACCAATACGGAATGGTTTATATTATTTCCAGTTTGGGCTATAGTGTTTATCGTTATAACAAAACTAGGAATGTGGAAATGGCATCAATATGTGGTGCATCCTTTACTATGTACATTGCTTGGTTACAGCTATGCTTCTATTTTAAAACAAATTTTTGCAATTAATATGGACTTATATGTATTTACGGCAATCATTGCGGTGGGCTTTTTATTGTTTTCATTTACAACATGTAAAGTATATTCACTTCCTATGTATCTTTTTAATGCTTGTACAAGTTTAGCTTGTAGTTTTTATTTTGTCTTTTTAATTATGTCTATTTTAGTGTTACTTGGAACTGTCCCGGCAGAAACTTCATATAGTGGTCTTTATGTATTTTTAGCATTTTTGTTCCATTTTATTGTAGGGTTTCGCCACCGTTTTAAGATAGTTGGGGGCTTACTTGCTTTTGTTATTAGTTTTTGTAGCACATATTCTAGTTATATTTTATTGGGACGCGAATTTACAGTTGCGGCTCTTATGCACACATTAACAGGTGGCTTTATTTTTACTGCATGTTTTGGAATACTAGTATCTTTCGCAGCGCGTAATTGTTTTCAGCCAACAGCGAAATTATTTTATACTCGACCAGCTCCAAGAGTATACACCGACTATGATCGCGGATACGATCATGGACATAGTGAAGGGGATAATAGCGGATATGACAGAGGATACGAAGAAGGACGAAGAGCAGCAGAAAGAGATTACGATTATTAAATATGGATATTTTATAAAAAAAGAAGCTCCTACTAGTTTTGAACTAGCTGGAGCTTCTTTTTCTTATTTATTAATGAATATCACGTTTCTTGAAATTACCACCTTTTACTTCTGCTACGTCATAAACTGTAATAAAGGCGTGTGGATCAATTTCATTAATAAGTTCTTTCATTTTACTTTCTTCTAAACGGTTAATTACACAAGAGATTTCTTTAAATTTCTCTCTTGAATAACCACCATAAACTTCATTGTATGTTGCACTTCGGCCTAAACGATCGCGAATGGTTTCTACCATTAATTCAGGCTCTTTCGTAATGATTTTAAATGTTTTCGATCCACTTAAACCAACTTCAACGATATGAATCACTTTGGAAGCGATAAAGTAAGCAATTGCCGAAAGAATAGCTCCTTGCAGACCGAATACTGTCGATACGAAAATAAATACGAACATGTTTAAGAATAAAATAAGGTCACTTGTTCCAAAAGGTAATTTACGAGATAGCAATACAGCTAGCATATCGATTCCATCTAATGCTCCGCCGTTACGTAATGCTAGTCCCATACCAAAACCGATAATAATACCACCAACTACAGTAACTAAAAGTGTATCACCTTCAATAATCGTTGGTATACCGTGCATGAGAACGGTACCTACTGCTAGTGAAGCAATCCCGATAATAGAATAAAGTGCAAAGCTTTTACCGATTTGCTTATATCCTAACCAAACGAAAGGAATATTGAAGATTGCGATTAGAATCCCTAACGGCAATCCAAATAGTCTTGAACTAACGATACTTAAACCTGTTACACCACCGTCGGATACGTTATTTGGAATTAATACAGCTTCTAATCCGTACGCTGTAATAAATGCCCCAATAATAATCATCAAAGCTTTTGAAGCAATTTTTAACTTATTGGGCTTGTTTTTGATAATTTTCTCCATGTAATGTCCTCGTTTCAAACTAGTTTCTTATTTGTTACATCATTCACACCTAAATTCCATTTTAACATTTAATTTGAAAAATTTCTCCTTTATTGGATGTATGCAGGAAATATTATCACCATATTATTATTTAAAATACCTCTGTAGATGATGAGTGAGTGGTCATAATTAAGATATAAAAAAATAGTATAGATATGAATAGTTGGACGTTACTATTAGGGAGGGGATTTTGTGAGATATTGTACGAAATGTGGAAACGAGACAGATGACAGTAGTAAATTTTGTGGACAGTGCGGAGAAAGTCTTCATTATGAAAGAGTGGAGCAAAACGAAGTAGTTAGTCATGCAACTAATGATTTAGAAGTTTTCTCATTAGTTGGCTTCATAACGGGATTAATATCGTGGTTTATTAATTTTTGGGGGCTTGTTGGTACGATAGCTATCGTTTTTTCTATATTAGGTTTAAATAAAAAGGTGACAGGGACGAGTAAAGTGTTTGCTATTATTGGAGTTGTTTCTGGAATTATTAATGTTTTGTACGCGTTTATGTTACTTGTTTAATAAAAATGACTCTCTTTCACGAAAGAGAGTCATTTTTGTATTACGAAATAATTAAACTAAAGGCTGTTAGGAATAAAGCGAAACCTAAAATTGTTCCGCAAACTTTCATATGGCGTTTACGCCCCATAACGACAATCGCAACATACTCGCGAATCATTGCGTTAGGCCAGTAATAGAATGCAGTTTTTGATCCAATTCCTTGACTATTAAGACCAGCTTGTCTTGCATATATACCTGCGCGGAAAAGGTGGAAATTGTTCGTTGTAAAAATACTTCTATATTTACCTTCTGGCTTTAAAGAATCCATGATTTTTTTTGAGAACGACATATTTTGATATGTGTTTATAGAGCGATTCTCTTGCACCGTATGTTCAATTGGAATTCCTTTTTCAACAGCATATTTTTGCATCGCTTCCGCTTCTGGAAGGCCTTCATTAGGTCCTTGTCCACCAGAGAAAATAATTGTCGGTGGCGTATTCACAGCAGCTTGTTTCCAATAAAAATCGATAGCTTTATGAATGCGACTTGCAAGTAAAGGTGGTACTTTATCATTAATTAAGCCGCTACCAAGAACGATGATGAAATCTTGATTACGTCTTGGTCTGTTAAATTGGTATAAAAAATATGCGCTTAAGAAGTTAGATAAATGTATAAAGAAATATATAATTATAAGAGAAATCGCAGCAAAAATAAATTGAAAATGCTCTGAGAATAAACTTGCTGGATTTATGATAGGGATTAGCATACAGAATAAAATACCTAAAGCAGCAATTAAGGTTAAAGAGTTTGTAAAGCGTCTTCCTTCCCTTTGCATTAAAATTTTTGCATTAAGAAATAATCCAAACATTAATGCAACGATGGCAAAAGGTATCATAACGATGAGCGCTAAAATAGGAAGAGCGATTAACATGTGCAAGTCGTTATTGCCCGATTTATAAGATAGAACAACACAAAAGATCATGAAAGCACAGAAAAAGGCATTAAATAAAAAGCCGTTTATTATTTTTCGTGGATCTTTTAAATAAGAGATAAGAAAAATAATAAACAATATAAGAGGAATAATTCCGAAATACATAAATATAGTACACCCCAATTTGTATAATGTTTATTGCACTCTTAATATTACATGATTTTGAATAAGATAATAAAAAAATAACGATTTTGAATTTTGTAAATAAGAAAAAGCACTCAAATTGAGTGCTTTTTCTTATTTACACATGCTATTTTTGTAGGCGAATTTCATAAAATAAAAGTAATGAAGTGAAAGTAGGTGACGAAATGCCGGCAGTTGTGGAAGGTGTTATTATTGAAAACTGCAATGGGACGATTAATTTAGGCGATAAATATAACGTGCAGCCAATTGAAAAGACGAAAGCTTATAATGGATCGGGATCATCGAATACGGGGCTTAATGTGAGAACATTTAGCGGAATTAGTACAGCGGATGTAAGGGATAATGATATGAATGATCAGGGAATACAGTTTAATTTATAATGTGATATGTACAATTGCATCAAATGATGAATTTGTCCTGTGCTACAATTTAGCTGTGAGCTGTTAGTGATTCTTCTGTATTATGGATGTTAGATAAAAAATGTAACATCTAAATGAAAAATCATACGTAGAAAAAGACACTTCAAACGAAGTGTCTTTTTTTATTTTAGTGATACCCTTTAGCAGAGTCTTTATGAATTTTATTTTTAAAGATACTGTAACTCCAAAGTTGATATCCAATAACGATTGGCACCATAACCATTGCGACGAAGAACATAATTTTTAAGTTTAATTGACTACCAGCAGCATTGTATAACGTTGTACTATAAGCATCGTTAATACGAGATGGTAACATTCTTGGGAACATACCTGCAAAACCAGTTGTCATAAACATTGCAATTGTTAAGCAAACGAATGTGAATGCAAGGCCGATTTTATGTTTGTAAACCATAATAAGTGCGAGTACACTCATTAACATTGCCAGTACCGGAAGAATGAATAGTACCGGATGTTCCGTAAAGTTTTGGAATAAGTTTGTACGATTAGCAGTTGCTACATAGAAGATAGCTAAAATGATAGCAGCTGCCATTGAAAATGGTCTTGCGATTTTGTAAGCACGATCAGACACTTCACCAGTTGTTTTAATCATGACCCAAAGGGCACCGGATACGACGAATATAGCAGTGAAGAAAAGGCCGCCTAAAATACCGTAATGGTTTAATAAGCTAAGTAAATTTCCTTCATAACCATTTTTACCGATTTGTAACCCGTAATAAAGATTAGCAAATGTAACGCCGAATAGGAAAGCGATTAAGAAACTTCCGATTGCAAATGCCCATTTACAAGTTTTTTGCCAAATTGGTGAATCATCTTTATGCATAAATTCAAGCCCAGCGGCACGAGCAAATAGTGCCAGTAATACTAAGAATAACGGTGTATACAGATAACTAAACATATTTGCATATGTGATTGGGAAGGCAGCGAATGTTGCCCCGCCAGCTGTAATTAACCATACTTCATTACCGCCCCAGAAAGGTCCAATTGCTTCTTGTAATTGATTTCTTTCTTGGCGATCTTTCGTAACGAAAGGAAAAATCATTCCGTTACCAAGCGCATATCCATCAAGAATAAAGTATACTGTCCAAATCACGCCCCATAAACCGAACCAGATGATTGCAAGCATATCATGAGACATGAGCTGCACCTCCCTCAGTAGCAGTTTCTTCTAATGCTGCTGGTCCTTTTTTCGCGAACTTCAGCATTAAGTATACGTCTGCGATTAAAAGTAAAGTGTAGAATAAGATTAAACTAATTAATGAGAACCAAATTTGTGGAACGGATATAGGCGATACAGATTCTGCTGTACGCATTAGTTTATATACTGTCCATGGTTGGCGACCTACTTCAGCGACAACCCATCCAGCATTAATCGCAATGTATGGAAGTAAGACAGACCACATTGTAATTTTTAAATAACGTTTTGAGTTTTCTAGTTTTCCTTTTCGGTTTAAGTAGAAGCCATACCAAGTTAATGCCATAAAGAACATGCCAAGTGCAACCATTAAGCGGAAGCTATAATACACAAGGTTAACGTTTGGACGATCTTCTTTCGGAATATCTTTTAAACCAACAATTTCTCCATCAAATGAGTTTGTATAGAAGAAACTTCCTAGTTTCGGAATCGTAAGGAATTCAAAGTTCTTTTCATTTTTTACATCAGGAATTTGGACGATTGAGAATCCTTGTCCTTTTCCAGTTTCCCAAACAGCTTCCATTGCAGCTCCTTTAGCTGGTTGGTATTTAGCTGCTGATACACCAGATTGATGTCCCATAAATGGTGTAACTGTTGCAGCGAACAAGCCTAGCATTAAACCAAATTTAAATGATTTTTTGAAGAATTCCACTTCGTTTTTACGTAGTAAATGATACGCACTAATTGCCATAACGAAGAAAGCCCCAACGATATAACAACTAATTACAGTATGGAAGAACATGTTCCAGGCATATGGATTTGTAACAAGTGCCCAGAAATCATTTAATTCAGCGCGGCCGTTACGTACTACGTAGCCAACAGGGTTTTGCATAAAGCCGTTTGCTGTAATAATCCAAAGCGCAGAAATATTTGTTCCAAGTGCAACCATCCACATACAGAAGGCGCGAAACTTTGGTGAAATTTTGTCTTTACCGAATAACCATATCCCCATGAAGGTAGATTCTAAGAAGAAAGCAACGAGTGCTTCGATTGCAAGAGGTGATCCGAAAATGTCCCCCATATACTTGGAGTACTCAGACCAGTTAGTTCCAAATTGGAATTCCATCGTAATCCCGGTTATAATCCCCATTACGAAGTTAATTGTAAATAGTTTACCCCAGAAATTTGCCATTTTGCGGTATGTTGGATTCAATGTGCGGGCGTATTGAGTTTCCATAAATGCCACTAAAATAACAAGTCCGATTGTCAAAGGTACAAATAAAAAGTGATAAAAAATAGTAATTGCAAATTGAAAACGACTCAGTAACAGAACGTCGGACATAATAAATATTCACTCCTTTTTTACATTATCTACAGTTAGTTTATAGTGAAAATAGGAGTAAAGTATGTGAGACTTGTTACAAAGCTGTGTGTATATTTTGAAAGAATTATGTCGGTTGTCTGAAAAATATCTTATTTTTACTATAAAGCAATATCCTTTTTGAGTTTTTCATATTTTGGTACACTACTTATGTAGTGTAAATGAGAGAAAAGAGGGTTTTTTACTATGAAGTCATTAGAAGAGATTTTGCAGTACAATGAAAAATTCGTTGAAGAGAAAAAATACGAAGAGTATGAAACGGGAAAATTTCCTAATAAAAAGATGGTAATCATTTCTTGTATGGATACTCGTCTTGTTGAATTGTTACCGAAAGCAATGAATATGCGTAACGGTGATGTGAAAATTATTAAAGTAGCAGGCGCGGTTATTTCACATCCATTCGGAAGTATTATGCGTAGTATTTTAGTTGCTGTATACGAACTTGGTGCTGATGAAGTATGTGTAGTTGGTCACCATGACTGTGGTATGGCAAAAATTCAAGCAAGCAGCACAATCGAGAAAATGAAAGAGCGTGGTGTAACAGACGAAAAATTAGACACACTTCGTTATTCTGGAATCGATTTAGAACAATTCTTACGCGGTTTCTCTAGTGTAGAAGAAAGTGTAGAACATAGTGTCTCAATACTTCGCAACCATCCGTTACTACCGGAAGAAGTACCTGTTCACGGTCTTGTTATAGATCCGGATACAGGAAAATTAGATTTAGTTGTGAATGGTTACAACAATTAAGAATTTACTTTGTCATCCTTTTTATCTGGGACAGGATCAAATCCTCCTGGATGGAAAGGGTGACATTTTAATATACGCTTACAAGTAAGCCAAAACCCTTTAAGTGCACCATGTTTTTGAAATGCCTCTAACCCGTAATGAGAACAAGTCGGATAAAAGCGGCACGTCGGTGGTGTCATCGGAGAAATGAACTTTTGATAAAAGCGTATCATTCCAATAAAAATCTGTTTCATAACGGTCTCCTTTTTAGCATATTCTTAAAGTATTATAGCACGACCGTACATAATTCTTTACTAATATCAATTTCCGTTATATCATATTGGATATAACGGAATTAAATTAAAAGCGGGAGAGATGTTGTATGCCATCAGTAGAAAGCTTTGAATTAGACCATACGATTGTAAAGGCGCCTTATGTAAGACATTGCGGAGTTCACAATGTAGGTAGTGACGGTATTGTAAATAAATTCGATATTCGTTTTTGCCAACCGAATAAACAAGCAATGAAGCCAGATGTTATTCATACGTTAGAACATTTATTAGCATTTAATTTACGTAAATATATTGATCGTTATCCGCATTTCGATATTATCGATATTTCACCGATGGGTTGCCAAACAGGATACTATCTTGTAGTAAGTGGAACACCGACAGTTCGTGAAATTATTGATTTATTAGAACTAACATTAAAAGATGCGGTTCAAATTACAGAAATTCCAGCTGCAAATGAAACACAATGTGGTCAAGCGAAGCTTCACGATTTAGAAGGAGCAAAACGCTTAATGAACTTCTGGTTAAGCCAAGATAAAGATGAACTTGAGAAAGTGTTTGGATAAAAAGGAAAACTGCCTGTGAAAGGGCAGTTTTTTTATTGTGTTAAGAGCAATCATGCTCTTTTTTATGAAAGTATACGGTACACCCCAACATATAAAAAAGCGGCAAAACAGAGAAAGTAAACAAATGCTTTCGTTTTTTGCTGCTTTTTTATTTCATCGATTCCAAACAGGATACACATAATACTTAAAAGGATAAACACGTATGGTAAAAGTATAGTAGTGAAGTTTGCAAAGAAGCCAAATAGAGCGAGAATAAGGGTAATCGTTGCTATGATAATTCGAATGTTTTTTAACATAGAATCCCCCTTTAAAAGAAGAGTATAAATGGAATAACAAAAATAATTGTAAACATGCTTAAACTGATGCTAATAACTCCAATTTGTTTTTGCTGTTTTTGAATCGTCTCCATTCCTACTAAAATGCCGTATAAGCTAAAGAGAAATAAAATGATTGGTGAGAAAATTTGGAAGCTCATTGTAAATAAGTTATATAAACAGAGAATTAAAGTAATAAAAACGATAGTTAGTTGTAATTTTCTTATGTGCATTTTAGCCCTCCTAGTCCTATAGTGAAAGCCATTAATCCTAAAAAATGAACATATAAGGCACCGTTTCTCTATTTCCAGTAAAAGATCCATAGACTACTATAGATAAAGCAATAGCAATCCTTTTAACATAATAAACCTCCTGCTACTTTATATAGCGAATGATGAGCACAATCCAAGAAAAAGCTCCTGCGGCAATACAAATAAATCCAGTTCCTGAATCTTTCTTTTTTATTTGTTCAATTGCAATGAGAAACATTAAAGCTCCTAATAGAAATTGTGAAAGAGGTAGAAAATTATTTTGACCTGTATAGAGTCCAATTACTGATACAATAATTACAGTAAGTGCGACTATGATGCGAAGTATACGAAGCATATTAGGATTCCTCCTTATTATTTTTTGTATAAGGATTGTCTTCAGGTTTATCAACGGAATGTTTATAAGCGTATCCTTTATTAATTGTTATAACGGAGAGTACTAGAATAACTAAGACGATTATAATGCCGATAATTAATATTTTTAACATAAAACCCCTCCTTTTCTTTATTTTACATAATTTTGTAATTGATGAAAACAATAGAAAATAAAAGAATGAAAGAAGGGTGTTACATGGAGAAGAAAAAAACATATTATATATCGATAGGAAATGGTCAAATTTCACAAGTGAAGACGGCGGATACGTATAATTTTGAAATTTATGCGAATGATGAAGAAATTACGGAGTTAAGAGCATATTTCGATCAAGCATATGTAGAGGATTTAGGTTCATTTGTACGCTCGCAAGTTCCATTTGTTGAGTATCATCATGATTCAAATAATGATCGATATGATGAACAACTACAAAAGGCATATAAGATGGTTTACGATTTAGGAAACCATGAGACGAAAGAATTAGTCGCACAAATGGGAATAATCAATGGATTATGATTGGATAATATTATGCAGAAAAGCGAGAATATGCTACAATTTGTGGTAGGAAAAACTTGTAACCATCAATAGGGGAGTAATGGCATGTACAAATTTAAAGATTATTACCACAACACTGTACAATTATCGTTTGAACGTTACCCATTTTCTCCTGAGCCAAAGCATGTTTGGGTTGTATGCCGGTACGGGGATCAATGGTTATTAACGCATCATTTACGTCGCGGTCTTGAATTTCCAGGTGGTAAGGTAGAACTCGGGGAAACACCGGAAGAAGCGGCGGTTCGAGAAGTTCATGAAGAAACCGGCGGCATAGTTTCTGATTTAACTTACTTGGGACAATATAAAGTATCTGGAAAAGACAAAATAATCATTAAAAACATTTATTTTGCAACAATTAGTGCGGTAGAACAACATACGCATTACGAAGAAACGAAAGGGTCTGTTTTATTAAAAAACATTCCTGATAACATTAAAACGGATAGAAAATTTAGCTTTATTATGCGCGATGATGTATTAGCGCGTACGATGAAACATATAGAAGAAATCGGCTGTTTTACGAAGTAAAATGGCCGGTTTCTTTTTTGTATGTAAATGTAAATATATCTTTACATTATTTTGGGTATATTATACAATTTTGTAAAGATATATTTGCTTTTTAGAGGTGGAATAGATGGATAATAGAAAAGAGACGACTGTTACTGTTTCGATGGTTAAATTAAATTTCTATTCATGTTGTATAGCATTCGCTCTGGCGATTGGAGTTAGTTTTTTACATGCACTTCTTTCAGGCGGGATTCAAGTTGAAATTACGTTACCAACCTTGTTTCTTTTTATTATCGCAATGCTTGTTCTCGTTTGTGTTCATGAAGCGATACATTTAATAGGCTTCCGCTATATCGGGGGTGTTCCGTGGGGTGAACTGAAATGGGGCGTTAATTGGAAGTTAGGTGTTGCATATGCGCATTCTAAACAGGAAATTACAGTAAAGCAAATGAAGAAAGTGTTAATGCTTCCGTTTTTACCAACTGGGATTTTGCCAATTGTAATTGGGGTAGCTACGGATATGCAATCAATCTCATTTTTAGGGATTTTACTAACAGCCGGTTGTATCGGTGACATAGCCTTATATCAAAAGGTTTCAAAGTTTCCGGATGATGCATTAGTTGTAGATCATCCGAGTAAACCGCAGTTTACAGTTTATGAATAGTAAAGGAAGAGGAGGCATCTTGGAACAATGGCCTCCTTTTATTAATGTCAATTTTTGTCGGTAAATCGATATTCCTTGTCGAATCGCTGATATATTTTGAGTTGTGATTGATATATTGGTTCCGTCAAGAAGTCTGTGTAAATGGATAAGGCTGAGTACAT
>JAQEWB010000013.1 GCA_027694045.1 Bacillaceae bacterium OF18-1A
AAAAACTACACCTCCAATTGTTAGACTGTGTCTAACAATTGGGGTGCAGTTCAAATTAACTAACCTGTTTTTTATTAAATGAACGATTTTGTTTAAATTTCTATATCTTTTATCGTTTCTTCAATTTTTTCATCTAACTCGTTATATTTTTCGGAGATATCACATATTACATCTTGTATCGCTTTGTCTACTTCATGCCAAGGAACTGCTTTTTCTGCCCACTTCTGATGTAAAATCCACGCTTCAATGTCTTCCGCTTTTTTCTTGAGAACATCACGTTTCTTCAAAGCTTCTGAAAGATTCATAACCATTCCTCTTTTCGATTAAAATAACGCTTTTATTAAAATTCATTTTCTATTTCCTCGCTTGTCCATTTCACTTTGCTCTACTCCCGCATTTACTATTAGTAATACGAATTTTTAGAGGTGATAATAATGGACGAGTTTTTATCTTCTGCTGCACTAAATCCGAGTTCGATTGGACCTACACTCCCACCTATGCAACCTTTTCAATTCCCTACAGGGCCGACTGGAGCTACCGGTTCAACTGGACCGACCGGAGTCACCGGGCCGACCGGAGCTACTGGGCCGACCGGAGTCACCGGGCCGACCGGAGCTACTGGGCTGACCGGAGCTACTGGGCCGACCGGCAATACCGGACCTTCTGGTAACACTGGGCCGACTGGCGGGGTTACACCAATATTTGGATCATTGTATGCTGATCTAAATCTACCTACTATAGCCAAGCCAAATACAAATATAAATTTTGGAGTTACAGGACCTTTTAGTGGGGTTACACCAAGTACTACAGATGATTCCATTACTATTAATAGTACAGGGGTATATACTGTCTCCTTTTCAATATTAATAGAGGCAATTGGTCTACCAAATGATATTCTTTTTATTGAAATTATACTCACCATAAACGGGTCTCTTTTTTTCAATTCAACGCTTAATTTCCAAACAAGTATAAGTAATGCTTTCGAATTTAATACACTATCTAGGACAGATCAATTACTGTTAAACCAGGGGGATGTTCTCCGATATTTTATTAGAAAACAAGACGGAGAAATGGCATATGGATTTACATCACTAGTTGTTACAAAAGTCTAGTAAAAAGGATTTATAAATTTAAAGTCTCTTTGAAGCACCTAAAGAGACTTTTTAAAGTCCATATATACATCGAATAGTAAAAAGGTAGTTTTTTATCATAAATAGGGTAACTTTTTTAATAAAATTCAAATTTTGTTTCACTCAAATGCCCCACCCTAAAAACGTCACATAATAAATCCGCAAATATCTAAACAATCATTAAAAAAACCACCCAAAGGCTCCCCTTCAGGTGGTTTTCTCTTTTATGCTAAAGCAGCTGCCTGCTCTTGTTGATCTACAGGAATGACAGCGTCTCTTAATGCTTTTTCTAGTTCTGCTGTGTATTGCATTTGCTCTTCTTTGCTCCAGCCAAGTTTTGCAGCCATGTAGTTGATTACGGCTTCTTTCCACTCGTATACCCAGTGGATGTTGAAGAATACTGCACCTCTGCGGCGTACGAAGAAGTCGACTGGTTTCGCTGTCATTTCGTAATCCATTGCGTATACAAGTGGGATTAGAACGTCAAGCGGCATGTTGTATTCTTTCGCTTCGTCTTTATGTTTTTTCGCTAAGTCGAACAGTACATCAACGTTAGAGCCGTAGAATTTCGCGAATTCTTCTGCTTGTGCTGTTGTTAAACCGTATTTCGTACCTTCGCCTGCTTTTTTCGCAACGAATGCTGGGAATCCGTGTGAACCATCTACATGTCCACCAGAGATTGGCATATGTTTCGTTGTGCTCTTCGGATATGTCTTATGACCTTCTTTTTGTAGTAAGTTCGTTACGTAGTCTACTACCATTTCAGCCATTTTGCGGTATCCTGTTAATTTACCACCTGCGATTGTAATTAAACCAGATTCAGAAGTCCAAATTTCATCTTTACGAGAAATTTCAGATGCGCTCTTACCTTCTTCGTAAATTAACGGACGTACACCAGCCCAGCTTGATTCGATGTCTTTTTCCGTAATTTTTACGCTCGGGAACATGTAGTTAATCGCATTAATGATATATGTGCGATCTTCTGTTGTCATTTGTGGTACAGCTGCGTCTTTATCATAAAACGTATCTGTTGTACCTACATATGTTTTTCCGCCGCGCGGAATCGCGAACACCATACGTTTATCAGGTGTATCGAAATAAATCGCTTGGCCTAACGGGAAACGTTTTTGGTCAATTACTAAGTGAACACCTTTTGATAATTGAAGTACTTTTCCTTTTTTCGAGTTATCTTTTTCACGAAGTGTATCTACCCAAGGACCAGCTGCGTTTACAATTTTCTTACCGTAAACTTCGTACACTTCTCCGTCTAGTAAATCGATTACACGTACACCACATACTTTTCCGTCTTTATATAAGAAACCGTCTACTTTTGCGTAGTTAACAGCTTTTGCGCCATGCTCAATTGCTTCTTTCATTACTTCAATTGTAAGACGCGCATCATCAGTGCGATATTCAACGTAGTAACCGCCGCCTTTTAATCCTTCTTGTTTTACAAGAGGCTCTTTCTTCAGCGTTTCTTCACGGTTAAACATTTTTCTGCGCTCGCTTCGTTTTACGCCTGCTAAGAAGTCGTATACACGAAGACCAATTGATGTACTGAATGATCCGAACGTACCGCCTGTATGGAACGGAAGTAACATCCACTCTGGTGTTGTTACATGGGGACCGTTCTCATATACGATTGCACGCTCTTTCCCCACCTCTGCTACCATTTTCACTTCAAGTTGTTTTAAATAACGTAGACCACCGTGTACAAGTTTCGTTGAACGACTTGATGTACCTGCTGCAAAGTCCTGCATTTCAAACACAATTGTTGATAACCCGCGTGTTGCCCCATCTAATGCAATACCAGAACCAGTAATACCTCCACCAATTACGATCACATCTAACTCTTGTTTATTTACTCCGTTTAATACGTCTTTACGTTGTTTACTTGAAAATTTCATGGTAATTCCTCCCTTTGATAACGAAAAAAGAGACCACAAACTCCGCTATAGATTTCGCCTCTATAGCGTGTTGTGGTCTCTCCAAATCTCCTACCGAATTATTAACTTGTCACCATTATAACACTGTTTATGATTATTTGAAAGCTTTTGTTGCTTCAATTGCTTTTTTCCATCCAGCATATAGCTCTTCGCTTGTTTCCGCTTCCATTGTTGGTTCAAAGCGCTTATCCATATGCCACTGCTTTTTAATTTCATCTTGGTTTTTCCAATATCCAACCGCAAGACCAGCTAAGTACGCTGCACCTAAAGCTGTCGTTTCGTTGATCACTGGACGCTCTACAGGAACGTCTAAAATGTCACTTTGGAACTTCATTAAGAAGTTATTTTTAACTGCTCCACCATCAACACGTAATGTGTTTAGTTCGATACCTGAATCAGCTTCCATTGCGCATAATACATCTTTCGTTTGGTAAGCTAAAGATTCTAGCGTTGCACGAATGAAGTGTTCTTTCGTCGTACCGCGTGTTACACCAAACATAGCGCCGCGTACTTCACTATCCCAGTACGGTGTACCGAGTCCTACGAATGCTGGTACAACGTATACACCGTCAGTTGATTCAACACGTGAAGCGTACACTTCACTCTCACTTGCATCTTTAAACATGCGCATTCCGTCACGTAACCATTGAATTGCAGAACCTGCTACGAAAATACTTCCTTCTAATGCATAGTTCACTTTACCATCTATTCCCCATGCAATTGTTGTTAATAGGCCATGCTCAGAAGCTACTGCTTTTTCACCTGTGTTCATTAACATGAAGCAACCAGTTCCGTAAGTGTTCTTCGCCATACCTTCATCGAAACAAGCTTGTCCAAATAATGCTGCTTGTTGGTCACCAGCTACACCTGCAATCGGTACATTTTGACCGAAGAAGTGATAATCAACTGTTTCTCCATAAATTTCAGATGATGGACGTACTTCTGGAAGCATGCTCTTTGGTACTGTTAACATGTCTAGAAGCTCATCATCCCACTGTAAGTCATGAATGTTAAACATTAATGTACGTGATGCGTTTGAGTAATCTGTTACGTGTGCTTTTCCGCCAGATAATTTCCATACAAGCCACGTATCAATCGTTCCGAATAATAACTCGCCGTTTTCTGCTTTCTCTCTTGCACCTTCAACGTTATCTAAAATCCATTTTACTTTCGTACCAGAGAAGTAAGCGTCAATTAAAAGACCTGTTTTCGCGCGAACCGTTTCGCTGTAACCTTTTTCTTTTAACTCATCACAAATTTCAACTGTTTGGCGAGATTGCCATACGATTGCGTTGTAAATTGGTTTGCCAGTTTCTTTATCCCATACAACCGCTGTTTCACGTTGGTTCGTAATACCGATACCAGCGATTTGTTCTGGCTTTACATCTGCTTCGCTTAAGCAAGTTGCGATAACTGCTAAAATAGATCCCCAAATTTCTTGCGCGTTATGCTCTACCCAGCCCGGCTTCGGAAAATGTTGTGTAAATTCTTTTTGAGCAGAATGAACAATTTCACCTTTTTTATTGAAAAGAATTGCGCGTGAGCTAGTTGTTCCTTGGTCTAATGAAAGAATATATTTTTTCATATCGGTTTCCCCCTTATGCTACTTTTCTACTATTTGTTTTGCTTCCACTTTTTTTACTTGTCATATAAGAGATTGCTAGTACAATCACAGTTGCAATAATCACATAAATAAGTGCTGCATTTTGTTTTCCTTCAAATACAACTTGATGGAATAAACCTGCAAGTGATCCACCTAAAATTGGACCAACTACTGGAATCCATGCATACTTCCAGTTTGAACCGCCTTTTCCTGCAATCGGTAGGAAGAAGTGTGCAATACGCGGACCTAAATCACGAGCCGGGTTGATTGCGTATCCTGTTGTCCCACCTAATGATAAACCAATACTTACGATTAAGAAACCTACGATAAACGGATTCAATCCATCTGCAAATTTATTTGCTCCAATTGCTAATATACCAAATACTAAAACGAATGTACCAATCATTTCACTTAAAAGGTTTGCAAATGTGTTTGGAATTGCTGGACCTGTTGCAAATACGCCTAACTTTGTTCCTGGATCTTCTGTTTCTTTCCAGTGTGGTAAGTAATGTAAATATACGATAACTGCCCCGATAATTGCGCCAATCATTTGTGCTACGATATACATTGGTACATCACTCCATGGGAACGCTCCCTTAAATGCTAAGCCTATCGTTAAAGCTGGATTCAAATGTGCCCCACTAATTGATCCAACCGCATACGCTGCAACTGCTACCGCTAAGCCCCAGCCCATTGTAATGACAATCCAACCTGAATCTTTCGCAAACGACTTCTTTAAACTTACACCAGCACAGACGCCGCCACCAAGTAAGATTAACAATGCAGTCCCTATTAACTCTCCTAAAAATGCTGACATAGTATCCCTCCACAATCAATTTAAACGCTTTCAAATGTGATAGAGGTAAAATTGAATGGCCATTCGTTTTTTCAAAAGAAAAAGACCCACAGCTTACATGCTTCTATATAAAAATATATAGAAACAATAAAATGTGGATCTCTTCTTTTCTCCGTCACGTTTATTAACTTGTCTATAATGTTAACCTCTTATGAAAGCGGTGTCAACAGAATTTTTTCACATTTTCGTCACTTTTTTTGGTAATGTTTCCATAGTTCTTTCTTTGATGTCGTAATTGCTGTCGCACCAGCATTTAGAGCTCTCTCCACATCATCGACAGTACGAATAAAACCACCTGCTAAAATCGGTACACCAGTACGCTCTTTCACTTCAGCAATGACACCTGTTAAAGCTCCAGGAAGCACCTCAATATAATCCGGCTTCGTCTTCTCTAACAGATTGCAACTCTTCTCCATTGCGCTAGAATCAATTAAAAAGATGCGCTGAATTGCCACAACACCTTTTTGCTTCGCCTTCATAATTACGCTCGCCTTTGTCGAAAGTAACCCGTACGGTTTATATTCTTGGCATAAAAACTCCGTCGCATGCCCATCACTTTGTAATCCATGGATTAAATCAACATGTAAAAACACCTTTTTCCCATACTGCTTCGCAAGCGACACAACACTCTTCAATTGACCGACATGAATATCTAAAATAACGATATACTCATACGAACTATGTAACAGCTTTTCCAAATCTTTAATTTGCCTCACTGCTGGCAAAATCTTCTGTTCATGAAATTCCATTCTACCTGTCCCCTTCCTGTCTATTCTTTATAGTACACAATTTGTGAGGAAAGAACAGCTAGTGTTGGGGATTTCTTTCATTATCTATATATTTTCTTCAACTTATCAGAAACTGCGCCACCTATAACCATTAAATGAAATTATATTAAACGTAACTCTCATTATATCGGCGTTTCGACAAGGAATATCGACTAAACTACAAAATGCGACAATAGTGGCAACCTACTAACGAGAAGAAACCGTCCCAAAATACCTTTTGGGACGGTCTTCTATTAAAGCAATACCGAATCCTTATCACTTTCCTGATTACGTTTCTCGCGTTCTTCTTCTAAGCGCTTCATATATACTTCGCCTTCTTTTTCAATAAATTCATTATCCATCTCTTGCTCTTTTTTCGAAGTATATAAAACCATGTAGCCACTTAGTACAATCCCAACAATTACAAGATACACCCACCATGGTAAAGTTTCCAAATCACTTCATTCCTTTCCTTAGACAAGCCTTATTAGTTTCACTGTATGAGGAAAGAAGTGGATTTATGCTTAAAATTTATTGTGGATGCTTCGAGAAGAATGCTTGTACATATTCCATAAACTCGATTGGCTCTTGGCGGAATGGTGCGTGGTACCCTTTTTCAATAATATGGAACGTACTATTCGCAAATAGCCCATGATATAGCTCGCCATTTTGCCACGGAACACTCTTATCATGTCGGCCCCATATAATTAAAGTTGGTACCTTAATTTTATCTGCTTCCATCGCGATGCGGCGTTCTCTCATTTTCGTAAGCTGATCATAATGCTCTTTATCATCGCGACTATTTTTCACTTCATCTTTATTATAATTCGTAATCTCTGTTATCGTTTGAAGATCCGTCGATAGCGGCGGCACTTCATAACTTTCTTTTTGCTGGAAAGATTCAATGCCTGTAGCGTCTGCTAAAATGAGATGCGTTACGGCGTCCGGATATAAATACGCTAAATTTAGAGACATCTCTCCGCCCATCGAATGACCAAGTACTGCGAATTGATCGTATCCGAGTTTCTTCATTAACTTATAATATAAATTCACTTGCGCAGGAAACGAATACTCAAAATCAACCGGCTTCGATGAACGCCCAAATCCTAAAATATCAACCGCAATAATCGTATGGTCTCTTGCAAGCTCCGGATAAATATCACTAAATCCATCTGAAGAACCACCAAATCCGTGAAGCATAAGTAAAGGCGGCTTCCCCTCACCAATTCTCTTAAAATAAATTGTCTGCCCATCAATTTGCGCCATACTCTCTTTCGTATGTAGCTTCATCATAACAGTATCTTTCACTTCTCCAACCTTCGCGATTGGCTTATCAACAAAATTACATACGATTAACAAAACGAGCACAATACCGCTAATGAAATAAAACTTAAACCGTTTCAAATTTCCGTCTCCCTTCTCAAGTTGCTATTTATAGTTTTTACATTTTTTGGTTGTTTTATGTTCGCCTTTAATTGTAACTATAACAGTTACAATTATATTAAAAAAATATTACTTATTTCTATTATTGATGGTTGTTTTGTAACTATTATAGTTACACATTTAAAGTAAGTCAATTATTTTATTCGATATAATAAAAAGAGCACCGACCAAACATCAGCACTCTTCCTCATCACCCTCGTTATTTAAACAAATTTGTTCCGCTATTTCTTGTACCCGTTCCATCGTCATCCCTTCTCTAAACTCCGTTGCTAGAGGATGATCTGTCGGTTCCAGTTCAATATAAGGACGAATACCATCCGCTCTAGGATGAACCCTCGTTTTTAAATTTACTGTTTCCAACTCATATGGTAAATCAGTCGAAAGCCAACCAAACATTGGCTCTAACAGTTCTTGTTTATCCCAGAATTCATTCACCTTATCAAAATTCGCTTCACTTAGTGAAACCCATACACCCCATATGAAATGTTCATCTGTACCAATGATAGGAATTTCAATACTCCCTCGCATAAAGAAGTGTTCTCCATCCATCACGCATAAATCATCGTTCATTTCAAATCTATCTTCTCGCTCTTCAGGTTCAGCGTCATAATAATAAACAGGAGCTGATGATCCATAGCTCGTTGGAAGTTCTTCATGATATGTACCGCAGCATTTACAAGTATACCCATTAATTTTCGTCATTCTATTCCTCCGTCAGTTTTACATACATTTTAGCAAAATATTTATAAAGCGAAAATAAAATATTCCTCCTTTAGATATATCCAACACTTACTTTCTGAAAATTATAAATGTTTCGTTTCAAAAACGGTATAATACTAATTAAAGGAGGGGATAAAATTGGTTTTCAAAAAAATTTTATACTTCATTTTAGCTGAGAGTATTTTTATTTATTTAAGTAATTTAATAGAACTAGGATTATTACCGATTATTTTAGGGTGTTGTTTTATTTTTTCTTATATAAAAATCAAACAAGAAATGGACATTATAAAAATAATTATTTTGAGTATATTAGTAAGTTGTTTATCTCTTGCTTTCATGATTTTACTTAATGAAATGATAGAAAGAATTTTTAGTTCTTCATTAACTAAATTTATAGAAATTCTATTAGTAATGCTGTGCTGTGGTATAGTAATTTATCTTTTAGAGTTAGTTATAAAGTTTATTTATAAACGGCTTTTCGAGAAAAGGAATATAAACGGTAAGCTTCAACAGTAAGCTTCTTTCATGGATCAGCTGTTTTTGCTGATCCATGAAAGAAGCAAGCAGCCCCAGCGATCCGCTAAAGCTACTTGCTCTCCCACTTACTCTTTAATAAATTCCTTCGTACTTCTCACTGTATCAATTGGACGAACTAATTTTTCAATTTTTTCACGTTTTGGCTCTAGGAATGGAGGTAAAGATAATTTTTCGCCAAGTGTTTCGTATGGCTCATCTCCCATAAACCCTGGACCATCTGTTGCGAATTCAAATAAAATTTGTGGTGCTACTCGTGCGTATAATGACTCAAAGAAGTGACGGTCTACATAGCCAGATGAAGGAAGCCCTACGCTACTGATTCTCTCAATCCACTCTTCTAATACAGCGCGATTTTCTACGCGGAATGCCGCATGGTGAACTGTACCAAAACCTTGCCTTGCTTCAGGAAGAACGGTATTATGTTCTACAATGACAGATGCACCGTTTCCACCTTCGTTCACTTCAAATAAATAGAATTCTCCTTCTTGCGCAACCTCTTTAAATAATAGAACTTTCTCTAACACTTCTTTAAAGAAACTAAAGTTTGCAATACGGATGAATACAGGTCCTAAACCAGTAATTGCGTATTCTAATGGAACTGGTCCGTTTTGCCACGGTGTACCTGATTCGATCCCTTTATCAAGTTCATCCGAGATTAATTGATAGTGTTGATCATCAAAGTCAACGAAAGAAAGAGTTTTCTTACCGAATTGCTCTTGAATGCCTGTATGTTCCACTTCAAGACGATCGAAACGTTTCACCCAATAATCTAACGCTGCATCAGTTGGCACGCGGAATGAAGTTTTTGAAATTTCATTTGTACCGTGTACTCCTTTTGGAATACCTGGGAAATCAAAGAATGTCATATCTGTTCCTGCACTACCTTTATCATCTGCAAAGAATAAATGATACGTTTGAATATCGTCTTGGTTTACTGTTTTTTTAACTAAACGCATTCCTAATACGTAAGTGAAAAATTCATAGTTCTTTTCTGCACTACTTGTAATCGCTGTAACGTGGTGTATTCCTTTTAATTGGTTCATTTTCTATTCCTCCAATGGTTTTAAAATTATATTTTCTCTTCTATTACTTCTCTTCAATAGGTGCTAAATTCGCTTCAATCTCTGCACGCTGATCTTCTAGGAACGGTGGTAAATCAAGTTTTTCTCCTAAATGTTCCACATCTCCATCAATTGTGAATCCTGGCCCATCTGTCGCAATTTCAAAAAGGATTCCGTTTGATTCGCGGAAATATAAGCTTTTAAAGTAGAAACGGTCGATGATTCCTGAAGATTGAAAACCTCTTTGTTTCACCTGTTCTTCCCAATAAGCAAGCTCTGCATCGTTTTTCACGCGAATTGCGAGGTGGTGAATACTGCCGCGGCCCGGCTTTTCAGAAGGGCCATCTAAATATTTCACAACGATCTCTCCAAATGCTTCTCCTTTAATGGATTGAAAAATTGCTTCTTCTTCATTTCGGCTAACCTCTGTATAACCGAACATCTCTGTAAGTGTACTCGCCATCTTATCAAGTCTGCGAACTGTCATTTCCACAGAACCCATACCTTGAATTTGATGCTTTGCAGGAACTTCTGATTTCTCCCAAGTTTCCCAGTGCTCCACTTTTTCTCCGTTTGAAACGAGTAGTACTAAGCGAAGACCTTCAGCATCCTCAAATTGCAAAGCTCGGCGATTTGCATATGTTGTCATTTCACTATGCTTCACACCAAATTCCTCAAATCGTGCTTTCCAGTAATGCAAACTCTCCTCTGAAGGAACGAGTAATCCAATTCGAGTAATTGCATTCGTACCGCGGTACGTTCTTCCTACTAAAGGAATTTCAAAAAACGATAATTCCGTACCTGGACTTCCTGTTTTATCTCCATAAAATAAATGATACATTGACGGATCATCTTGGTTTACCGTCATTTTCACACGGCGTAAACCAAGTACATTTTTATAAAAGTGATTATTTTCATTTGCATTTTTCGTAACCATTGAAATGTGATGATGCCCTTTAATCTCATACATTGTTTATTCCTCCGTTTCGTTTTACTAGTCAAGTGATAACTAAAAAATAATATGCTTCTTGGCTTTTTAATTTATTCTCATTATATTTTTGTAAATTCATCTTAGTGTTTACTGAATACGTTACTTTGTTTTTTAAATCGAAAGCAACTGAGTTATGATTTTTATATAGCTCATTTCCTTTCGTTACTATCACTTTACACCTCAAGTGATTGAAAAGCAAGTGAATTATCTCAAGTTCGAGATATTTTTTTGTTAAATAACACTTTCAGGTGGAAAATCTGTAATTTCTATACGGAGTCCTGCCGATAAAATCTAAGTATTATACGTTATTAAAGCCCTTCACTTACACTATTTTAAATTTTTGTAATGCAATCGTAGTTATGCTTTGTTATTTTTTTTCATTAATGCTACATTTGTCAGGAGGAGTGGTGAACACATGGAATTACAATTTTATTCTTGGGTAGCGGTACAAATCATACTCCCTATCCTACTTGTTTTGTATTTAAGGAAAGACATGAAGAAAATGGCTGATGGAAAGCCAAAACAATCTTTAAGATTTTTACTTGGCTTCGTAATATTTTCAACGATTATATTAACATTGTCCTTGGGTGTATTTTTATTAATACCTTCTTTAATACCAACTGCTTTTGATACAATTGAAGCTGCGCAAAGATACATCGTTCTAGGTTGTATCGTACTTGGAGCTGCAATCATTTTATTCGCTGATACTAAAGAAGATCAAGAGTTGAAGATGTAACACGTACATATTATTTTCGTTAGTGTAAAGATTCATCAATTAAGAAAAACCGAATTACTCAATTTAGAATAAATCGGTTTTTCGTTATATTAAATACTTTAAAATCCTCTCTAAAAAAACAACCCCACTAAGCTTTTAACACTTAATGAGGCCATTCTATTTACAATCTTAATTATGGAACGTCGGCTTATAGAACGAACGATTATCAAGAGCAAAGACACGCTCTGTGTATTCGCCTGGTTTTGTGCGTCCTAATGCACGGTCCATCATATTCATTTTTGCATCTAAGTTGTCGATGTAGTGCAGAATTTCTGCTTCTTTTACTAATGGTGGTTTCGGGCTACCCCACTCTGCTTTTCCGTGGTGAGAAAGAACAATATGTTGAAGAATTAATACTTCTTCTGCATCGATTTGTAGTTCTTCTGCTGCTTTCCCAATTTCGTTCACCATGATCGAAATGTGGCCTAGTAAGTTCCCTTCTAACGTATACGTTGTAGAAATTGGGCCAGATAGTTCGATTACTTTACCAAGGTCATGTAAAATAACGCCTGCATATAGTAAGTCTTTATCTAGTGATGGATATAGAGCCGAGATAGCTTTTGCTAAATCTAACATTGATACGACGTGATAAGCTAATCCAGATACGAACTCATGATGGTTCTTTGTTGCTGCTGGATATTCTAAAAATTCGTTTTGATGCTTATTTAATAAATGTCTTGTTAGACGCTGAATGTTCGGATTTCTCATTTCAAATATGTATTGTGTAATTTTCTCAACCATATCTTCTTTTTTCACTGGTGCTTTTTCTACGAAGTCCGAGATGTCCGTTACTTCATTTTCATTCGCAACTCGAATTTGTTTCACGCGTAATTGAATACGTCCTTTATAGTTTAAAATATCTCCAGCTACTTTAACGATTGTTTCTGCTACATATTGTTTCTCAACTTCTGGTGATACGTCCCACAATTTCGCTTCAATATCTCCACTTGGATCTTGTAAGATTACTGTTAAAAATGGCTTTCCATTGCTTGCGATACCTTTTGTCGCTGTTTTAATTAACAAGAAAACATCGACTTGTTCACCAACTTCATACTCTGCAATTTTCTTTTTCATTCGAATTCCTCCACCAAATCAGTTACTTTTAGTATAGCACACTACAACTCATTTTCTTTACGCATATACGTTAATTTTATAATCTGTTTTTCTGTAAAATACGCGAGTAAATGCGCATGACATGTAAAGAATATGACTTGTCTATCCTTTGCAATTTCCTTTATAAGTTCAATCGTACGATTCGTCCTTACCGCATCAAAATGCACGAAACTATCATCAATAATAAACGGATAATCATGCTCAAATGTTTTTGCAAGTGCAAATCTCAGCGATAAATACAACTGCTCCGCCGTCGCTTGACTTAGTTCATGACTATAAAAACGCATGCCGTCGTTACGCTCCACAATAAACGGCTCTGCCTCTGACGGTGAAAAGATTTTACTATATCGTCCGCCCGTTAAATAGACGAAATACTCTTCTGATTTTTGTAAAATACGGGGAAGATGTACTTCGTGATAATATTGCTTCGTTTTCGTTAACACTGTCTTTGCAGCCGCATAAGCAGCCCATTTCTTCACTTGCTCTCGCACTTGCGCTTTTTTCATTTCCCATTCATGCATTAAATCACCGTACGTACTTCCTTCTTCTAAATTCGCAATTTCCATACGATGTTTTGCAATGCGCTCTGTCAGTTCTTTCTCTTTCGTAAGACAGTTTTGAACAGTTGTCAGTTCTTGTTTTAATTTTTCATCATAACCGTCAGCCTCATAATGTTCAGCTAATGATAAACTCGTTAAACGTTGTTCTAACAGATCAATTTGCGGTAATAAACGTCCCACTTGTTTCTCAGCATCTTCACGTTTTTCCGCTAGTTTACCTGCCTCTAAAAACATCTCTTCATTTGTAGACTCTGCAATATGCCATAAACCGTCTCGTTCTACTAGTAATTGCTTTAATTGCTCTTGCATAAACTCATATTCTTCTTGCCATTCCGCCAATTTTTCTTTTAACTGCTTACAAGTTTGGCGCTTCTCTTTCTCATTTTGCATACGGCTTTGTGCCTCGTGCAAATTACTATACTCCGCACTACCGATAACAGTTTCTAGTTTATGTTCAAATTGCGAAATCATTTCATATAATGAAGATTTTCGCGTGCCTTGTTTCTCTAATTCTCGATATAATTGCTGCATTTTTTCAATACGCTCAAATGCCGGCAATATGTGCGCATACGTGTAAAAATCAGGGAACATATAGCGCGTTTTATATGCATCGACTTGTTCTCCCGCGCGGAACGTTTCTCTCTCCCATTCTTCATACGATGAAACGACTTTATCATACGCTCGCTCCATTTGCTGTAACTTATAAGACTCACGTTCAAAAAGCTTACGAATCTCTTCATCTTTTTCTAACTCATAGCGCACAGACATCGCTTCTTCACTTTGTCTCCCGCCAGCACTTTGCTGAAGAGTAAGCAGTTCTTCTTGTAATCCACTTGACGGATCTTTATATAAAACGAGAGCGAGAACAATCCCTACAAAAATAATCACACTAATAAATAAGAGCGGGCGGTTATCTATAAATAAACTCGTGAATAAAACAACTGTGTTAATAAGAAGTAACAGAAGACAAACTTTTTGCCACTGCTTTTTCTTTTGCATAGCCGCCCCTGCTTTTTCCTCATACTTGCGCTTCATTCGCTCAGCGCCCATACCGATAAACGCCGCATCTTGGAACGATTTTTCTTTTTCAACTAACACATTTCGCTCTTCATCCGCTAACATTTGTTTTTGAATCTGGCTTATGTTTTCTTCTTGTTCTTCTAATTGCTCCTGCGCTACTTTAAAACGATCATCAAGCTGTGCTTTTTGCGTTTCTAATTCACGCGCTTTTTGCACCGTTTGCGTCATTAACTCTTTCGTCGCCAAACTCATATCAAACGAAAGAACCGTTTCTTTTTCAAAAGTAGCACCAATTTGTTGCTCTAGCTCTGCGATTTCTTCTTTTATATTCGCAACATTCCCGCTCATATCACGCATTTCTTGGCGTGCATTTTCATAAGACATATGCTGCATACGAAGTTCCTCTACGTAACTTTCTTTTCGTAAAAACTCTTCATCTATTTGAATCGATTCCATTTCCACTTGCACTGTCTCTATCTTTTTCTGGAGCGAATCAACTTGCAACTGAAGCGGCTCCATTTTTGCCTTAATTGCTTCATAACGCGCCATCCCGTTTACAGGAAACTGCCCATTCTCGTTTTCTAACACTTTCTCATGCGCACGCTTTTCAATAACGAGTGGCTCAAGTGCTGCTAATATTTCATAATCTTGCTTTCGTTTTTCTGCACTTTCTTTCTCCGCACGAACAGAAGCAAGGTTCTCTTCACTTTCTTTTAACTGCTCGACCTGTTTTTCATACGTGCCAATTTTCCCTTGCCACTCTTTCATCTTCTCTTCCAGCTTCTTCATTTCTTGCAATGACACGTTAATTTCTGGCTTACGACCACTCGGCTTAAAGCGCTGATCCATTTCTTTCTCTAGCTTTTTATCGAGTTGTAATAACGCATCGCTTCCGACCGCACTTGCAGAAAATAAATAATTACCGATATCTGCTTCGCCGAGCTGATGAATATTTTGCAGGCCATGCATATCAAATGAAAAGACAGAGTCAAACAAGCTTTCATTCATCCCGCTTAATATATCGTGTAAAATTTCTTCGCCGCCCGTTTTCCCGTCTTCAAAATAAACGGTCACCTCGCCAGCTGCTGTTTTCGGTAAACGTTCAATTTTCAAACGACCGTACTTCTCTGTTTGTACAGTCATTGCACCGCCATACTTGCCGCCTTCTTTCGGTTCATAACGGCGCTGTCCTCTTGTTGGAAAACCGAATAAAATACTTTTCATAAACGAGCGAATTGTCGATTTCCCCGCTTCATTTTCACCGTATAACACCGTCAGCAATGAAAGATCCATTTCCACATTTTCTAATTTTCCGTACCCATAAATATGGAGTTTTTCCATTCTCATTTTTTATCCCTCTCTTGCTGGAATAATTGTTCTAAAATAATATTTTCTGCTTCCTTTTGAATCTCTTTCTTCTCTTCTTCTGTAAAAGCTTCCATACTATTACGCGCTACAGGAGATGTCCAAATGGTGCGCAACACGCCGTCCATATTGGTGAAAGCTTCTAACTCTTTTAGCACACTACCGACGAAATGATTTTCTTCTTTCAAACGTTCAATTTCTGCAAAAGAAACCGTCTCATTTTTCCACTTCATCGCATATACGAAATCTTTTCTCTCTTCGCCAGCTGCTAAAATATGAAAGATCTCTTCCACACGCTTTTCATCACGCAAGTAAGGAGAAAGTGGCCCTTGCCCTGTAAATACGACAGTTAAAAGCGTCCCTTCCTCTTCTCTTCGGCATTCATTCATCGCATTTGATACGCTCGTCATAAGGTCATCAACTGTTTCAAGTTCATCGATACCAACCTTTATCTCATCCCACACAACATCTGCCGTATGGAAAAATGAAGTATGCGTTCCTTGTTTCGTAAGTTCAATAAGATATGCACCCTTTTCCCCTGTCTCCTTACGATGACGACCTTGTATATTCCCCGGATAAATCATATACGGCTCTTCTGATAAAATTTCACGTTTATGTATATGGCCAAGAGCCCAATAATCAAACTGCTTTTCTTTCAGCTCACGAATTTGAAACGGTGCGTAGCGATTATGCTCTGCATCCCCTTCCACACTTCCGTGAAGCATGCCAATATGAAAAGGCGCATCACTCATTTTCGTATACTGCGCTGTCATATTATCCGTTACCGCTTGCTGCAAATAACTAAAACCATAAATAGAAGCTAACCGTTCACCATTTTTATAAAATGATTTCTCTTCTACGTAAGGCTCCGTAAACACATGAACATTTTCTGGAAACTCAATCGCCGCCCAGCTTCCCCCTAAATGATCGTGGTTACCGTGAATAATAAAAACAGGGATATCGTACTGCGAAAGTCTCTTCATTTGCTCACGCACAAACACTTGCGCCCTCAAACTTCTCGTCTCCGCATCATACAAATCCCCGGCTAGTAATACGAAATCAACGCGCTCTTGAATCGCTTTATCAACAATACGCTCAAATGATTCAAACGTACTTTGCTTCATTCTCTCCCAAACAGACTGCGCAACATTCATCTCCATACCTTTAAACGGACTATCCAAATGCAAATCAGCCGCATGTATAAACTTCACTTGTTTCACAAATAACGATCCTTTCCTTTTCCGTACTTTACTACGAATAGTAAATCTAGTGTCCGTAAAACTTCCTCTTTATCCCGTATTAACGGGCAGTAGACAAAGAAGCTAATCTGAGGGTTAACTGCCCATAAATACCCGATTGGTGAAGGCTAATAATCTTCGGGGATGAAAAGACTCCCCGAAGATTAAAGTTTCACTTTATTTTACCACGCAATGTCATATATTTCTTTGCATATTGTAGCGATTTATGACAAAATAGTTATAAGATTCTGATTTTAATTATTGGAGGGAGTTTTCATGGGAGTATACGTTCTAACAGTCTTTGAAAAAGATGGTTCAAAAGCATTAGACGAATCATTCGAGGCGGCAACTGAAAAAGAAGCGAAAGCAAAAGGTGAATCTATTTTACAAGAAAAAGGATTGTATGAAAAAACACATCGCTGCACATCTACTGCAGGTAAGCTCGTTTTATTCCAGCGCTAAAAAAAAGAAGCGTCATCCGCTTCTTTTTCACTCTACTATATCTTCATCACACCACGTAAATACCACATCTAGAATGCGATTACCGATACGTACGCGCTTATTCCATTTTCCTGTTTGGATCTGATGTTGCAATTCTGCTTTCATCTTTTCCGTCCAGTCGTGAATTGTTTCACTACCGTCGTACGGATATACGCCTGGAAACTCTTCCTGCAGTAGATGCAAGCTTTCTGCATCAAAATGAAAATGGAAGAAGTAGTTTGCTGTAAGCGATGGTTCTTGCAATCGTAAAAAATGATCATCAATTTGCTTTCTATTTCTATAGAAAGTAAAGATATTCACTTTACCGCTCGTAATTTGGTCAATTTGAATTTCGTGCTTCTCTATAATCACGTCTTGTCCACCTCGTTGTATACTACCTTTAGTATATATGTCTTTTGCAACAAAGTTAACCATTTTCACGCGAAATTCATTTCCTTCATTATATTACCTGTACCTCCAAGTACGATCAGAACAAATAAAAAAAGTTGAAGGGGAGCGATTATATGTATTTCGGAAGCAAAGGTTGGTATGTAAAAGAACTAAAAAAATTAGGTATCCGTACTTATGAAGGTAAAAAACTAGAATCATATCGTACGCATATTTTATCTAGTTTACTTGAGAGAATGAAGAAAGCTTCGGCTTAATAGATGTAGGAAGCAACTATGGTTGCTTCCTTTAGACTGTATATTTTCTATATTATCTCTATAAATCTTCAACGCCCGCTCAACTTTATTCTTCATAAGAATCCCTACTACTTCTGTAAAAGTATGTGAACCAATTCCTATTTTTTCTCCATCCATGCGTTAATCAAATTAGCTACTTTTTCAGAACGAGGATCATCTTCATCTAAAAACGCCAAAATAAAACAAGCATCTACAAAAATCGATGCTTGTTGAACACTTAAAACAGCACCCTCATCTTGAACGAAATTAGTTACCATTTATATATCTCCCTTATTTTTCTTCTTTATAAATATCTACTAGATTTTTACCACCAGCCGTGCGGGTTCCAATCATTCCCCTTAAATCTTGGGCATCTTTCGGACGACGAGTTACTAACTTCTCTACTTCTTTTACTTCTAACGATTGAAAGTCCGTAACTACTTGATTCATATCTATTACCCCCAATTCACCTTTTTTCATTTAAAATTAAAGACTGCCTCAACTTCCGATTCCTATACATCTTTTTCCTCCTTGTCCAAATTAAAATTGTTACATACTGACAGAAAAAAGCTCTACTTAAACATATGATTTTTTTAGTTAAATCATGAATCTGGAACATAAATTTTGCTGTACAAAAAATCTCCTCAAAGTATAAACTTCAAGGAGATTTTCCATTCAATCACGTACATTACATTTGTTTATTTCTAGTAAACTAATCCCTCCAACCAAAAATGCTATAATAAACCCAATCAAACTAAGGGGGAACAACTATCTTGCGCGGAAAACACATTCAATTTCACAAGTTCGGCAATCCAAAAGACGTATTACAAGTGGAATATAAAAATATAGAACCGTTAAAAGAGAATGAAGTTCTCGTTCGTATGTTAGTTAGACCAATTAATCCATCTGACTTAATTCCCATCACTGGAGCGTATGCACATAGAATTTCGTTACCTAACATACCTGGTTATGAAGGTGTTGGTATTGTTGAAGATGTAGGTGCAAGTGTTTCTAAAGAACTTATCGGTAAACGTGTGTTACCGTTACGCGGCGAAGGTACTTGGCAAGAATATGTAAAAACATCGGCTGACTTTGTAGTCCCTATTCCTAATTCCATTGATGATTTTACAGCGGCTCAAATGTATATTAATCCCCTTACAGCGTGGGTTACTTGTACGGAAACGCTAAACTTACAACGGGATAACGTTTTATTAGTGAACGCATGTGGATCCGCTATCGGTCGTCTTTTTGCACAGCTATCACAAATTTTGAATTTCCGACTCATTGCAGTGACAAGAAATAGTAAACATACAGATGAATTACTTCAGCTTGGTGCCGATTATGTAATAGATACTTCCACTACCCCGCTTCGCGAAACGGTTATGGAATTAACGAACGGGATAGGTGCAGATGCTGCGATTGATTCTATCGGTGGTTCAGATGGAGACGCATTAGCATTTTGCGTACGTCCAAACGGGCACTTTTTAACGATCGGTCTTCTATCTGGCATACAAGTAAACTGGGCAGAGATTGTCACGAAAGCAAAAGTGCATGCTAACATATTTCATTTACGACATTGGAATACGGACGTATCACCATATAAATGGCAAGAAACGTTTCGTCACTTAATTCGATTAGTAGAAAATAAGCAATTACGTTTTATGAAAGTCCATTCTACGTACGACTTAACAGATGTGAAATCGGCGGTTGATGTTGTGCAGTCTGCTGAGAAAACAAAAGGAAAAGTATTTTTGACTAGTTATTAAATACAATTGAAGAAGTCTTTTTGATTGGCCTTTTAACTAGACTAGATAGTACGTTCAGGAATACCGAATTGTAAGTATCTGGTATAATTCTATGAAAAGGTGAAAGGAGAATCTACTATGTGGTTACTTACAGCAATTGCGCCTGTTGTAATAGTCGGAGGAATTGTAGTATTTGTAATTGAAAGGCTTAAATATAAATATAACGAAGGTAAATTAGGTAAGAAAAAATCAAAAAGCGCTCAAATTTTATTAGATAGTTTCATACCAATAGGAACGCTTTTAGGGTGTTTAATCGGTATAATTGTCGACATATTTTCCCCGAATTATTCACTGTTTACAATTGGTTTAGGAGCTGGAATAGGCTATTTATTAGGATTTTTCGCTTACGAAATTTATAGTAAGACCGGAAACAATTATTCATAAATAAGTACCTTCCAGCAATAGAAGCAGTTGTAGAACAAGCGAGGACATTACATATTTGTCATAAACAAAAGAAGAATAGCAGTAAGCTTAAATGAAAAGAATAGGCTTTCTCCTAAAGAATACAGCCTATCCTTTTCACTTCTATTCATCACTATCTACTTCATTAAGGATAAACGTCTAACAAAAATTCTTACTACATCATACTTGTCGTTATTACAAAGGAATCTCACTTAGTCGCTTCGACAACGAATCCATCTTTTTTATAATTTCTAAATGGAAAATTTGAATATTATTTTAAAAACTTTCGAATCAAGTTCATCTTCTTATCACTGTAAGGAGGGAATACAAAGCTTACGTCTAGTTTTGTACTTTTTTTCACAATGCTTTTATGATGTGAAAAAAGATCAAAACTATATTTCCCATGATACGCACCGATTCCTGCATTACCGACTCCACCGAACGGTAAATGAGCATTAGCTGCATGGAAAATCGTATCATTTATACAACCTCCACCAAAGGAAACTCTACTTAATACCTCTTCTTCACATTGCTTATCTTCTGTAAATAAATATAAAGCTAATGGTTTTGGACGTTTATTAATTAGCTGAATAGCCATATCTAGCTGATCATATTCTAGAATTGGTAAAATCGGTCCAAAAATTTCATCTTGCATAGCCGCATCTGTCCAAGATTTAGCTTCTAATAATGTTGGTTCTATATATAAATTTTCTTTTACAGATGCCCCACCAAATATTATATTTTCTTTATCCTGTTCAATAATAGAAGCCAGTCTATCAAATTGACGCTCATTTACGATGCGCCCGTAATCTTTACTTTGCATCGGATTTTCTCCATAATAATTCACAATCGTTTCTTGCATTTTAGAAATTAACTCTTCTTTCACGTCCGAATGTACCATAATATAATCTGGGGCAATACATGTTTGACCTGTATTTAAAAACTTACCCCAAACAATTCTCTTCGCTGCTAAATCTATGTTTGCTGTCTTATCAACAATTACAGGGCTCTTTCCTCCTAGTTCTAATGTTACTGGAACTAAATTTTTAGCTGCCGCCTCCATAACAATCTTTCCAACTTGTACGCTTCCCGTAAAGAAAATATAATCAAACGGGGCATGAATAAGACTAGATGTTATTTCTTTCTCACCTTCAATTACTCGGATATAATTTTTATCAAATAGTTCATTAATTAGCTCGTTCACTACACCCGTTATATGAGGTGTATTTTCAGACGGTTTCAGTACTGCGCAATTTCCAGTAGCAATTACACCAATAAGAGGTTCAATCAGTAGCTGGAAAGGATAGTTATACGGTCCGATAATTAATACTGTTCCATAAGGCTCTTTCATAATAAAACTTTTAGCTGGCCATAAGGTGAAAGGTGTTTTCACCTTCTCTGGCTTCATCCATTTCTTCAAATTTTTCATTGTGCTATTGATACTATCTAATACAATTCCAACTTCTGTTAAATAAGCTTCAAACTCACTTTTTCCTAAGTCTTGATGTAATGCTCTTATTATCCTCTTTTCATAGCGCTGAATACCATCTTTTAATTTTCGTAACTGTTCTAAACGAAATTGTAAAGTTTTCGTCGCACCTTTATGAAAAAACTCTTTATGTTCTTCAAGAATATTATTTATGTTTATTTGATTCATGGGTATACACTCCTTATTTATAAATAATCTTTAAACTTTCAAACGTTTAATCTTTTAAACGTTTGAACGAATATAAAACCTTTAGATACATTCTAAAGGCACTCATTTTCAATTAAAGATAGTAATTTTTTTAACGAATCAACAGCAACATCTAAAGTGACTGAATAATAACGCTCCGTGGCACGCTTTTCAGCTTCCACTAACCCTTGTTCCCTTAACAACTTTAAATGATGTGAAATTGCTGGCCTAGATAATGTTGATTGCGCTGTTATTTCACTAACTGTTAAAGGCCCACTTTCACTCAGTAAAAGAATGATATCTTGACGATGTGGATCACATAACAATTGAAAAAACGGAATACATGTACGAAACTGATTTAAAGCTTGTTTTCCCATATTATATCCTTTCTTGATCACATTACGACCAAATGTTTAAAAGTTTAAACCTTTCATTTCGGAATCATTATAGTATACTTCCCAGACTTTAGTCAAATACATATTAAAAAATCCCCTCAAAGCATAAGCTTCGAGGGGATTTTTTTAAACTATACGCGTACAGCTGTACCACTTACAGCAACCATTAACATTCCATCACGAACAACTTCATAATCTACGTCGATACCAACGATAGCGTTCGCACCTTTTTGTTTTGCAAGTTCTTTCATTTCGTCCATTGCGATATCACGAGCTTCTTTTAACTTACTTTCATAAGAACCAGCACGACCACCGACAACATCACGAACTGAAGCGAATAAGTCGCGGACAATGTTTGCACCCATAATAGCTTCACCATTTACAATATCGATATACTCAATAATTTCTTTACCTTGAATTCCAGACGTTGTTGTTACAATCATGACTGACACTCTCCTAATAAGTTGTAGTTTTTTAATAACGCTTTCTTATGTCTTTATTATGCCATGAAAAAAGCGTCTAATCTATTGAATTTCCTTACAGGAGTATGACAATTTTGTAAGAATAATATATTATTTTTTACAATAATCACCTTAATTAACAGAAAATTGTTATAATTAGTTTTAAGGAGGGATATTATGAAGAAAATCACTTACGTATGCGCTCTAACCGTTCTATCTTTCACCTTAATTGGTTGTACAAGCACCTCGGCTACAAATAATAAAGCTTCACAAACGAAACAAGAACATACTTTTCAATTAAACTCCGCAAATATTACAGACATTGAAATACTGAGAACAACAAACAACAGCACTTCAAAATCTCAAACAGATAACGAAGAAATGATTAAATCCACCGTTTCAGCAGTTCAAAATGGTACTCCTAAAACAATCACATTAGATCAAAAAAAGAGAGCATCTGCTCATTCTACTATAACTGTTACATATAAGGATGACTCAAAAGAAGAATTCCTTGTGTGGGTTGATAATAAGGAGCAAATTACGATTGCTAAAGATGAGAAGAAAGACAAAGTAGAAGGCATGACGGTAAATGTTGAAGGCGTTAAAATGATGAAGGATTTTTTTAAAACGTAAAGAGATCCCCTTTAGCTTTGAGGGGATCTAGGTTAATTTCAATACATAAACGTAATCGTCACCAAAGAATATCCTTCTTTTGCATTATACGGCTCTGCTTTATAAGAAACGCGGTTCGCTCCTTGCGGGAAGCCGATTTCTCCAATTGCTTTTTTCACATCTTGCAAGGCGCCGTTCATGGATTGTTTATATAGAATTTCAATATTTTTTGGCTTTGTACTATAGCGTTGCTGCATTTTGTTTTTTAATTCGTTATAGTTATTTGCGATGTATTCATTTCCTAAATAGTTTAGCTTTGTATCTTTTAATATTTGCTCGTATGCAGGAGCTTTCGTACTACCTGCCGTAATTTTATTCGTCAATGTATCATAATAATTTGTTGTAGCCTGCGGATAATCACTTCTGTTCCACACGTGATTTCTCGCCATTTGTTCATCTGATAAATTGAAATATGAGTATGTTACGCGGCCTTGTTCGTCTGGTACTGGATCATCGAATGTTGTATCAAGGTGATACCATTTGTTTTCGATTTTTACTATATTCCAAGCATGAGCTTGTCCGTCCCCAGTTCCTGTTACGAAATGATTTTCAATTCCCGCTTCTTTTAATAATTGATAAGTTAATAGTGCATAACCTTGGCACACCGCTGAACGATTCGCTAACGCTTCATATGCTGTGTAAGCTTTATATGAAGTATCATAAGAAACATGTTTTACGACATAATCGTGAATCGCCTTCACTTTTTCATGATCATCCATTCCTGGCCTGATAATAGAAGAAACGATTGCCTTTACTTGTTTCATTACATATTCTGTTTGTTCTTTCGTTTCGCGATATGTAATTTGCAGCGTAAACGTATAATTCCCAGGTGATCCAGAAAGTGAATAGGAAACATTCGATCTATTATAATTTGTATACTCATTTTTACTTGCGACTTCTTTATATGCATGAAAAAGTGTATTCATCACTTCTTCTTTATTACCATTTTTCGTTTTGTATGGAAGTGTAATATTTGTTTCATACGTATCCATACGCTTTTGTATTTCATTTTTAAAGGCTGATAATAAGGCTGCATCGCCCGTATTTCCTACGACAGGCTTTTTATATTGCAAAGCATTGTATAAAAACTGTGCATACTGTTCACGCGTTACTGTTTTAGCTGGTTCAAATTTCCCGTCGCCTGTACCAGATGCAATTCCATTTGACTGTACCGCGCTAATCGCATCTTCTGCCCAGAAACCATTTGGAACGTCATGAAATGTATGCTTTTGCTTCGTTGAAACTTGAAAAGCATTTTTAATAATTTGCGCCATTTCCGCACGACTAACAGAATCTTTCGGTCTAAACCCGCCGTTTCCATCCCCGTTAAAAACACCTAATTTCGTTAACGTTAACACCTCTTCCGGAAACATTGTAGAACCGGAGCGAATGTCACGATATGGATTATTTAAAGTAGATCCGTCTTTCAATACGTAACGAGCTCCGTCATTACTGAACGTACCACCTTGCTTACTAGGTACTAATACACGATAAATTAAAGCTGCAACTTGCTCCCTCGTCGCAACATCCCCAAAACCAAACATCCCATTTCCATAACCGGAAATAATATTTTTACCCGCTAAATCTTTAATCGCCGTATACGACCAATGCGACGTCGGCACATCAGAAAAGACGCTCGCTTCAGCAGCTTTCATATCACTGCCATTCATATATAATAACGCTCCACTTATTAGTGATAACGATGTGATTGATTTTAATAGTTTTGTATACATAATATCTGCCCCCAATACACCTTCTTGTTAGTTTTTGTCGAAAAATCTATAAAACTATAACAAGACACATTATACAATTGAAAGTTTTCGGAGGGTACATTTAATTTGAAAATATGCAAAAATTCATATTGTTATAGGCACTCATATTGATATTATGCTGTTTTATTTGTAACTATACAAAAAGGTATCGTGTAGTATGTCGAAAATACCGTTTATAACCCGGTAGGTTCTTTTAAGGAGAGAAGCGTTCCAAACTATTAATCACATTTTGTTTAGAGTGCGTGAGGTAAAATTATTTAGAGTGGAAAAAATAGGGGAATTCAAAGAATAAAATACATTCAAGGTCCTTAAATTCCGCTGTAAAAGGCCTTCGTTCTAGTTTCGTGTAGCTTACCCAATTTCCAACCTTTTTTAAAACACTACACAATCAAAACCACCTTTTGAATGACCTCCATTGATTAAATTCTTTCCAAACATACAATTAAACAACATGAATTCCATATTTATTAGGAATTCACGTTGTTTTAGTTTCTTTCATATCGTAATTTAACTCTTATACTTATTAATACGTTTTTCTAGTAATCTAAGTATAACTATCATTAATATTAAACCTAACACTAGAGTAATTCCTTTAATAACAGGGCCTTGAATGACGTATATAAGAACAAAAAGTAAGATAGCATAAATGATAAAGCTAACTATTTTTTAAGACATCCACTAAAGAGCCCTCCTTTTAAATTATTAACGCTTTTTAACCGCATAGTCTCCACAATATTTAGTGTCTGACCAGTACTCTGCTTTATCCCCTCCACCGTAAGGCAGAAGGGATCTTCTATCACTATTTCAAACTACTAAAAATCTCCGTAAAGATAACCCACGCCTAATCCACTCACTTAGTTAAACTTTGGATTTTTGTCATCCTTTTCATATGTTTTTGCGGTTTCGTTCGAAGACTGTTTTGTATAGACTACGATCTTCGGTTTGCCACCGCCGTTCTCTTTCGCGTAATAATAGTGAGAGACGTTATTTGTCGTCTGTGATGTAAGAACCATACTTAACTTCTTGTCACCCGCAAGTTCGGTATTAAATTGAGAACGTATATCCAGATCCACGGAGTTCTCAGCCGATGGCATGCTCCATGTTCCTAAAACATCCCCTCCTGCAGGCTTATTATTATAAGTGATAGATGTTTCTCCCCAAGAATCATCTTGAACGAACTGGGCTTGATCAGTAAAAGTCCCCGTCGAAGCCGATGTCAACCGCAATTTCGCAGCAAAAACATTCGAATCTGCAGACACGTCACCTAAACCAAATTTCAAGTAAGAATGACGATAAACGCTTGAATAAGTCGAATTTCTAACTTCTAACTTTTTACTTTTCCCGTAATTGTTTGCAGGGTTTCCTGCCCACACGTACGCATCTTCAGTCACATCTACTTCAAAGAAATCTGGCTGTCCTACCGTATGGTTGCTTATTTGATACTGATTGTTAACAGGACTATTCATCACCAGTTTTCCAATATCTGATATGATAGGAGAGCCTGTTTGGAACGCGAAGCGATCCGCAATCTGAATTTCTGGCTTGCCATGCGGAGCGATATACACGTTATACGTTTTCGAATCCAAATCGGCAAGTAAAGTAACATGATAAAGCTCATTTGCTTTATAATTGAGTTTTTCTTTTTGCCCGAAGGTATTGCCATTCCGGACATCGAAGTAGCCTTCAGCATTCAACCGAAGAATCATTGATAAATCAGCCTCACTATTCACCTTGGACGATTGTCCCGTGTAACCAATTATACCTCCAACTTTTTCAGCAGTCGGGATTAGGTCAAATTTGATGGCTTGAACTCCTGAATTTCCAGCCCCTAAATCAAAGCTATTCTCATAGCCAGAGGAAGCTGACGATGACGGAACACCTACCGCATAAATATAACCGTCAGAAGTAGTAAAGTTAGTAATCGGCTTGCCGTTCAATGTCACCTTCTTGGCTCCAAAAGCTTGGATCGCCACAGCCGAAGCTGCTCCTGGATCATTCGTAGCAATGAGATTCGAGCCGTTAATCTCCAAGTTCGCTCCATGCCAATCGACGGTAATATCGGTTACAGGCATTTTGGAGGCAATAACATTTGCTCCATCGTGCTTCAGCGTCGTTCCCGATTTCATGATAGCTGATTTGATCTTGCCACCGCCCGTTTTCTCGATATATGCCAACTTCCCGTCAAATGTAAACGTATCAAAGTTACGACGGAAGCGTGGATTTTCTTCGTGAGACACATAATAGTATCCCGAAGTTCCAGCATCTCCGATATTATCAATTCTCAGTGAACTAGCTACGGTAGTCGGAACCGATAGAGGAGTTCGACTGACTTTGATATCTCGTTTATCACCGCTTGCAGTCGGATACAAAATCGTGTCAAAAGTAGTATCTCCGGACACATTCTTCGTATAAGAAGCATACTTGGCGTCGGCTACGGAATAAAAGGCATTAGAATAATATCCCTTATCGAGCGTAGCTGTAGATTGCTCAGGATCGGCAGGCACGACTTGGATGTTGCCGTTAGTGTCATGAAAGGCGGTGCTTGCTTTTTTGGTGGAAGCATCTAACACTGGATTAGCTGCAGGTAAGAAATGCCAGTTTTGCTGATACTTATGTTTTCCGGACGGTGCTTGCACAACGTCTGAGACAATCGAGAAAGAATCTTTCATGAATAAAGTCTCACGTATATGCTTAAATCCAGGTACATTTTGAGTTACGCCCTTAACAAAATTGAATTTGCCGTTATCCGTCCAATCTTGAAACCAGCCTTCTGACATATTTTGCGGTGTATCGTTAATTTCAATCGTATTGTGCGATTCAGTTGAGAATCGCAACCAGTTAGAAATTGAATCGTTACTGTAGGAATACGCCCCAAGATCAACTAATAACGGTCTACCATATGCATAGTAAGTAATGGCGTTATCATCAGGATGCCTATGCGGCGCCGCTTGTTTCACATTCGTAAATAAATAGCGGTCATTAGCCGACCACCCACTTCTCATAATGGCACTTTTACTTACCGGATATAGAACTGATGTATAAGAAGGCTGAGTGCCCTGTAATCCAGACGTTCCTACATAACGTAAGGTGTCATCATTAGTAAGCTCTCCAATTTGCTTAATAGTCTCTTTAAGATCAGTGTACTGACTGTCTCCAAAGCTGACCGCATAGCCGTTAGGAAACGCAATATCAGCCAAATATTTGCCTAGCTTGTTCAAATTGCTGTCAAATGCTCCTTCGAAAGGTACGTTATTTATCATTCCAAGTTGTTTAATCGCAATCATAGGAGCCGTTGTTACTGTAGTATAGCTATCACTTGATTCGGAATACGAACCGTCTTTGAAAATTAAAGTCGACACTAAATAGTCAAATCGAGAATTTGCCGTGGACAGCCAAGTTGCTGAATCGGTAAACTCTGGGAAATACAGTCCAAGGGTATATAAACCCTCTGTTTCAACCATTCCGTGGTTTCCAACAGGACTAAATCCACCCGGAGTATTTAAATAAGTCCCTTTTTTCCAGAAGGTCTTCAAAATATCCGTATTGGCTTGTACATTCATAGAAAGACTGTCTTTAAGCACATGGTAAGCTTTCACCCAGCTTGTAGAGCGGATACCGGTATCAAAATTTCTTGGAAATGAACCTGCACCATACTCACTCGAGGAGGCCTCGCCATCCACGATAAAGTCGTTCATATAGTCAATATATTTCGCCGCATAGCTTTCTGTCTTCGTATTGATATATTCCGCTATAAGAGGACTAAGCCAGTAAAATCGGGTGATTTGATAACGGTATTCGTTGTCCGCAATGGTCGGTGCTGGCCCAGTCCAATCCGTACCTGAGGACAGCCCTTGCCAAGAAAATGTTTTGCCGTTATGGTTCGCATAAGTAAGCTTATTCTCGTCCCAAGCCGTGTCGCCCGATTTATAAATCATTACTTCTGTATTTTGACCCGATTCGGAATAACCAGATAATTTCAACGTTGCATCTGTAATCGTTCCCTTAACTTGAGTTAAATCAAAATTCACATAAGCTTTACGTGTATCCGAATCATAAGGAGAACCGGATTCTTGTATCTGTAGCAATTTCTCATTGGCGTGGATAGAAGTATCATTTCCACGAATATATGTATCTTTCGTAGGAGTCAAGTTTACGGCATGAGCACCTGCTTCATCTGAATATTTAATCTCAAGCGTCGGACGACATTGAGAGACCGATGTTTGCGAACAATCCTGCTCACTACTGTAAATGTTTGCTCGATTCGTTCCCTTGTAGCGCCCCATCAACATGAAGCTGAGATTAGAGCCGGCAGCTTCTTTTACCGTAGAAAGCATATTAACGTTATACGTAGTCGGTGTAGGCTCAACAGTCACCGTATTTAAATAAAATTCTTTAAGTGGTGTTGCAATTTGATCCATTAAAAGTGGCACCATAGCCGAGTTTGAAGCAAACTCAGACGGATAAGTTCTGTTCTTTCTATTTTTAAAATAGTCCAGTAAATCTGTTTTAGCTTGTTCGTAATTTCCAGATTTTACTGCGGTTTGTACGTTGCTTAATGCTGGGAAACCATTATAGTCTAGTTTCCCCTGTGTAGTCCATCGTTGCCCAGCCTGATCCCAAACTCCAAAAAAGGACTCATCCGACACGTTGCTTGCGCCAGAGGAAGCGCTCACATTTGGGGTAGCAATAAAAAAGACAATAACCGCTTGCAAAAAAACTAATAAAGCAATAGGTAAACTAAGCCCCCTTTTTTTCTGTACAACCTTCACATCTCTCATCATACTGTCTCCCTTTCCTACAAATCTTCACCCATCATTGGCATGACCACCTACATATGCCGAATCAATCATCTCGACAATCACCCAGCTACGCAGATTGTAAATTCATTTTTGTGCAATACACCTTCATTCTTCAAAAAGAACAAATTACAATATCACGGTTATCCACTGTAACCTAATAAACGAATTCTATACATCCACCTCCTTAACATAAACAACATATTTATTGATAACGTTCACAAGTTTTTTTCATTATATCACCGGCATTTTTATAAATTCAATAAAAACTTAAACGTTTAAGTAAATGTTAAAAAAACTTTCACAGTTACACTTTTTGGAAATGGTTTTCAGTTTTGGTGCAAGCTCTTAACCTTCTGATTCTGCCAAATTTCTAAAAGGTTAAGGGCTTCTCTCATTTATGCACTTATTTTCTAGTAATTGCACCAAGACCTATTACACTCACCATTTCTAAAAATTTTATAGTTTAACAGAGTTTCTTATAATTAGTCTAGAATCAATTTTTATCGTATTCGAAGCTTGTTTCTTATCACGAAGCTTTAAATATTCCTGAACCACGTTTTCTCCCCATGCTTCTTTGTCAATTTGAACTGTGGACAAACTTGGTGTCAAAAATTGCGAAACTGAAACATCATCGAAGCCGGATATACTTATGTCCTCTCCAATAGAGTACCCCATATCTTTTGCAGCGAGGTAACATCCCATTGCCATAGAATCGTTAAAACAGAAGAAAGCATCGTAATTATGCTCACGCATTAATTGGCTAGCTAATTTGTATGAAGTAACCTCTGAGAATTCCCCGCAATACATACGCTCTGAAAAATCATCTTTTGCAAAATATTGTTTATAGTACTTCTGACAGCTTTCCAAACGCTTTTGGTTATTATAAGAGTGATGCCCAATCAAAAAAGCAATATTTTTATGCGGACTTTTTGAATAGAGTTCCATCATTTGTCTAATTCCCTCTTCATTATTAAGGACTACATTCGAGACATTCACGTGATTTACTTCATTTGTTAAAAGAACCATTGGCATACCAGATGTTGCAATTCGAATAATTTCACTTTGCTCCATTGGATGATTCAATAATATAACTCCGTCAAATAAATTCGCCTCGATAATTTGTGGTATTTCGTCAATGACGACCATCAGTTGATAGCCATGTTCTTTAAATTTATTTCGAACAACCTGCAAAATATCACCATTAAACGTACCACCAAAATTGTTTGTTAAGGCACAAATAAGACGGGACTTCTTTGTACGCAAATTTTTGGCAGCAATATTTGGCGTGTAATTCAATTCCTTAGCCAATTTAAGAATAGTCTCTCTTGTTTTTTCACTGACTTCCTTACTATTATTCAATGCGTAGGAAACAGTGGCTACAGAAACATTTGCTCGTTTAGCGATTTCTTTAATATTAATTTTCAACTCACCTGCCATTCAAATTATATATATCCCTTTACTTACATACATAAAAGGAATGTCAAATAATGTTTGATTCGTAATATGTCCACTTATATTGGCTTTTTCATACGGATGTACATTTATTAAACGTTCACCTATTCTTGTTAGATGAAAACGTAATTTTGTTGCAATTCACGTAAAATATTTTTCTTTGTTGTTAATATAGCACTAACTATTTCACTTTCTGTCGTTGGTGAAACACGATAGTTTGGCAAACTTATACTGAATGCTCCGTACATTTGTTCATTCAGATAAAGAGAAACACCAAAGCAATAAACATCCTCTTCCCCTTCACTATCGTCTACTGCATAACCCTGTCTTTTAATATCCTGCAACTGTTGTAATAAAACATCACGATCCGTAATTGTATTTTTCGTAAAAGCCTTTAGCTCCACTCGATTGAAATAATCCATTACTTCGCTTTCTGGTAATTCCGCAAGGACCGCTTTCCCCATAGCTGAGCAATAGAGTGGTTTCGTTAACCCAATTCTCGAGTTCAAACAAACAATCGATTTTTGCGTTTCTAACTTATTAACTGTAAGGATTTCATCACCTTCGAGAATTCCTAAATGGATTGTTTCATCCAATTTTTTTTGTAATTCTTTTAAATAAGGATAGGAGACTTTGGAAATATCAAGATCTGCAAGGTACTTGTTTGCATATTTGATTAATGAACTACCAAGTTCATACTTTTTAGTCTCTGTATGTTTTTTTACATAGCCAATTAAAAGAAGTGTGTCTAATATTTTAGAAGTAGTTGAATTCGTGAAACCTGTTGCCTGCGCTATTATATTTAATGGTTGTGGTTCTTTATTTGCTGCTAAAAAATCAAGAATCTCGGCAGCTTTAATTAGAACCGTTCCATATGGTTGTTTTTCTTTGTTCATTTTTTTGTCCTTTCTACCACAGATTTATTCCTATATAAAGAATTGGAATATCTTCTTATTATACAATAAATGTTAAGGCAAATGATTATTTTGACTTATCCTCCTTACTATTCCCTCCAACTAAAATTAGATAATCAATATAATGAAAGTACTAAGTAGCTACCAACTACCTTCAAATAAAAACGAAAAAACAAGTGGAGAAAAATGATACATTTCTCTCCGCTTGTTTCATTTTTAAAGCATATCAGACAAATTTTATAATTTTGCCCGTCTCTTTATTTCTAATTTTTCCGAAAGTTCAGCCAAACCTTTTTTGTTCAATGGATACACTAATAGAAGAAGGAATACCACAAAGCAAAGTACTGATGGTACTAAAGTACCTAACATATAAATCCCATCGAGCGTTTCTTTTGTTTGTTCTGGTAGATTAGCATTATATCCAACTGCTCCAATCACTACTCCACCAAGTCCTCCTGCAAGTGCTTGTCCTATCTTACGAGCAAAAGAGTAAATGGAATATACAGTAGCATCTTCACGATTTCCCGTTATATATTCTTGGTAGTCAATTGCATCCGTTACAAATGCCCAAATGACAAGGTTAAATATTGCGAATCCAAACAATCCGATAGTTGAGATAGCAATAAATTGAATTGGGCTTAATCCATTCATGAAGTATAAAGAACCATATACGATCGATGCAACAAGTAATCCTACTGCTGCAATTTCTTTTTTACCAAACTTGATTACAAGTGGCTTTACTGCTGGTGCAAGAATAAAGACCGCAATTGGTTGTATAATTCCGATAAAACTTAATGCTCCCGCAAAGCCAAAATAATTTTTAAATAAATACACATTTACCGCACTCATAAGGAACGACAACACTAAAAACGTTAACGAAGCGGCTAGGAGAATAATTAACGGTTTGTTTCTTATAACACCTTTTAATGTACTACGGATATCTAGTTTTTGCTCTTCGCTTTCCGCCATTGTGACACGTTCAGTTGTTAATTTATACGAAAGAGTGAAACAAATGACTGAAAGTACTGCAAAGACAAGCGATATCATAAAGAAACGACTACCACTTGCTTCGTTGTTCACAAACAAAACTAATGGTCCGATTGCGTTAACGATTAAACTAGCCATCATAGCGCCCACAGTTCTAAAAGTTGATAAAGATGCACGGTCAATTGGGTTATTAGAAATAACTGAAGCCATTGATCCGTAAGGCATATTTACAGTACTAAATAAAGTTCCCCAAATAAGATACGTAATAAAAGCAAATGCCGTATAAAAACCGCTAGACATACCTGGGATTTGTACAAACATTAATATTCCAAAAATAACCATAGGGAAAGACATTCTATAAAACCACGGTTTGTATTTACCATGTTTAGTCGCTTTTCTTGTATCCATGAAACGTCCCCATGTTACATCAGCGAATGCGTCCCAAACCCTTGCGATTAAGAGAATTAAACCTACCAGTGATGCACTAATTCCTAAAACATCTGTGTAATAAACCATTAAGAAACTAGCAACAAGTAGAAAGAAAAAGTCATTTCCAAAATCACCAAACATATATCCAATTTTATCTCGCATTCCAAATGGTCTTTGATTTTGATTTAATCCATTATTATTTTGTAATTTTTCCGCATTTGAAGTCTGAGCCATTTCTTATCCCTCCAATTTTAATTAAAATAACACAGGGAAACCGCTTCCATTTATACCAATCTAATTTTAGAATTTTAATAGTAGGGAGTAAGACCTATACTCCCTAAAAGAAGAAAGTGTAACTTGTTTCTTTATCACCAATACAGATTCCAATCTTTCGTAACACGTGCTAATGCCTCTAAATAATAGTAATCTCCCCATAAATTTGCTTCATCTACACCAACATTAAATGGTTTCGCATATACGCCGTGCATTAACAGGGCATTTACTGATTCTTCATTTCGTGATGAGTAATTCTCATACAATGAAAGTAAGATCGTATGTGCTGCATTAGAATAATATTGTTTCTCTTCTTCATTCGGTAAGTGTTTAATTAATTCCAATAAACCACAAACAGCAATAGCTGATGAAGAACTATCCTTCACTTCTCCGCTTCCATCTGTAAATATTAAATCCCAATAAACAACCGAATCTTCTGGACTTCTATTTAAGAAGTAGTTAGCTAACGTTTTACTCATTTCTAGGAATTTTTCATCTTTTGTATATAGATAGCTTAATGCAAATCCATAAATTCCCCATGCTTGTCCACGTGCCCAACAAGAATCATCCGAGTAGCCTTGATACGTCTTTCCGAATTTTGGTTTTCCCGTTTCTGTGTCAAAATAGTAAGTATGATACGTAGTAGCATCATCTCTAACGATATATTCCAAAGAATTTTGTGCATGTGTATAGGCTGTATCTTTATAGATGCTTTTCCCAGTTACTTCACTTGCCCAATACAATAGCGGGAGATTCATTAAACAATCGATAATCATACGCCCTCTTTGATCTGGATCATCCATGTCGCCCCAGGCCTGTAAAATTCCCGCAACCTCTACATAGCGTTTCATAAGTAAGTCTGCAGCAGTTAAAGCAGCAGATTTCGCCGCTTCACTTCCAGTCAGTTTATAAGCAGCTACACATGATATGCTGTATAGGAACCCAAGGTCGTGTGTATCACAATCAATTTCTTTCTCAGCTCTTTCTTTGAAACTTTGAATATGTTGTTCTAACGTGTTTTGATAACGTTCATCACCAGTTAGTTCATAAGAGAGCCATAGCATTCCCGTCCAAAAACTTGTCGTCCAACCAATATTTACTCCTTCCTCTGAAGTTAGTATTTCATCTCGGTTTGTAGCAGTCGTATTGAGCGGATACGTATATTGAATCGTTGTGCTATCAGGGAATTTATTAGCAAATACATTAAGATTTCCATTTATCTTTACAACTGCATCTTTTATCGCTCGTTGGAAAGTTTCTTGATTAAAGGTTTGTTTATTCTTAAAGACTTCCATATTCATGCCTTCTTTAGTTATTTGTCTAGTCATTTACTACACCCCTAATTCTCTATATTCTGTTCTAAAAGCGTTTACATTATTAAAATTTAAAAATACCTTTTTATCAATAGTTTTTTTCAATATAAGGCTGTCCTATAAGGTGCCTACTATCCACAAACATACATGTAACCAGACAACTAGACATTATGTCGCGGCATGTGACACCTTTTCTTTTTGGACAACGCTAGCGTACCGCCTTATTGTAACTAACGCACTAACCAGCCACCATCTACAGGAATAATAGCGCCATTCATATAATCAGACGCTTGGCTTGCAAGGAAAACAACAACACTTTGTAAATCAGCAGGTGTTGCCCAACGGCCAGCTGGAATACGACTAGTAATTTCATCTGTACGCTCTTCGTCTTCACGGATTGGAGCAGTGTTCGCTGTTTCCACATATCCTGGGGCAATCGCGTTAATTTGTACACCATGAATTGCTAATTCATTGGCAAAGATTTTTGTTAATCCTGCGACACCATGTTTACTTGCTGTATAGCCTGGTACAAATTTCCCCCCTTGGAATGAAAGCATAGAGGCAACGTTAATGATCTTTCCACTTTTTTGTTCAACCATGACTTTTGCTACTTCTTGACTTAAAAAGTAAACGGCATTCAAGTTAATATTAATAACTGCCTCCCAGTCCTCTGCTTTATGCTCTAATAAAGGCCCACGTTTAATCGTCCCAGCATTGTTAACGAGAACATCAATTTTTCCGAATGACTCTAAACACTTTGCAATAACTTCCTTAACTGTTTCTTGTTTTGTTAAGTCTCCTTGGAAAAATTCCACTCGGCGCCCTTCTGCTTCAATTAATGTTTTCGTTTCTTCCCAATCTTGATTATAAGTAGTGATAAAAAGATCAGCCCCAGCTTTCGCAAGAGCGACCGCGTATCCTTGTCCAAGACCTGTATTACCACCTGTAACAATAGCTACTTTACCGTTTAATTTAAAATAATCTAATGAAAAAGCTTGTAAATCGTATGCCATTTATAATTCCTCCAATTTGTTAAAATAAGATAGTTTTTTGAAGATTTTGAATTTAACTACCAAAAAATCACTATTCTGTTATGGATAACATTTACTTTAAGTCTTTCATTGCAACGTGATCCATATCTTCATACGTAATATTTTCTCCAGCCATTGCCCAAATGAACGTATAATCGCTCGTACCAACGCCAGAATGGATAGACCAGCTTGGTGAGATAGCTGCTTGTTCATTCGCAACGACAAGATGTTTTGTTTCATCAGGTGTTCCCATGAAATGGAATACTCTCGTATCTTCTTTCATGTCAAAATATAGATACGTTTCCATGCGTCGTTCATGAGTATGTGCCGGCATAGTATTCCATGCACTTCCTGCGGAAAGAACTGTATATCCTAATTGAAGTTGACAACTTTGACATACATTTGGATGAATGTATTGGTAAATGGAACGATGATTTAATGTTTCTGATTCACCAGTGACCTTTGGCTCAATATGATCAATATTAATTTTTACATTTGGATACTTCTGATGTGCTGGTACAGATACTGTATAGAATTTAGCTGGATTAGATGGATCATCTGATTTAAATTGAATCTCTTTCGTTTCTTTTCCTAAGTAATAGCCGTCCTGTTTTTTCATTGGCTCTTCAGTTCCTTCGATTACAATCGATCCAGGACCACCAATATTAATTACACCAAGTTCGCGGCGTTCTAAGAAATACGAAACTCCTAGCTCAGTTGAAAGTTCAATTGATAGAGGTTTGTCTGTTGGTGTAACCCCACCAAAAATCATACGGTCGTTATGTGTATAAGTTAAAATCACTTCTCCTGGAACAAAAATTTTCTCTACTAAAAATTCCTGACGTAGTTTTTCCGTTGAATAATGACGAATATCTTCTGGACTATGTGTATAACGAGTTTCCACTATTATCTCTCCTATTATCGATTAATTTTTGCTGAACAGCTGTTCATTAGATTTTCTACTTCCTTGATTGTGAACGGATTTGAATCTCCAAATACAGTATGTTTTAAACTTGAAAAAGCTGTTGCAAATGATACCGTATAGTTCGGATCAGCACCTGTACAAATGCCATGTAGTATACCTGCCGAGAACGAATCTCCCCCACCAACACGATCCACAATCGGATTCATCACATGTACTTTTGAAACATATATTTTTCCATCTTGCCAAAGCGTTCCTTGTAACGTATTTGAAGATGCTGATTGAACCTCGCGAATCGTAGAATAAAAAACTTGAATATTACTATATTTCTCATACATTTTTTCATAATAGTACGCTATATCCGATGATCCCTTTTGATTCTCTTCAATACCTAGCAAATGAATCGCATCCATTTTACCTGCCGAACAATAATCTACATATGGCAAAATCTTTGCAATAACCTTGGAAGCTTGTTCATGATTCCATAGTTTCGAACGGAAATTAACATCAAAACTTACCTTTATATCGCGTGCTTTCGCCTCTTTTATCAATGTCAAAGTTATTTCCGCTACACTCTCAGAAAGGGCTGGAGTAATTCCGGATATATGTAGAACGTTTACATTTTCAAACAATTGATTAAGATCCCATTCTATCTCTTGTAGTGAGGCAAAGCTTGAATGTGCCCGATCATATATGACAGCGGAAGAACGCTCTCCTACACCACTATCAATATAGTAAGTACCTAAGCGATTGCCACCAACTATCATTTTCTTTATATTGACACCATATTTTTGCAAGTGGCGCTGAGCACCAATCCCTAACATACTGTCAGGAACTTTACTAACAAAAGTTGCCTCATGTCCAAGATTTGAAAGATTAATAGCAACATTTGCTTCTGCCCCACCGTAATGGGCCTTAAAATGAATCGCATCGCTAATCGAGGTCCCATTATCTGTTGAAAGCCTTAACATTATTTCTCCAAAAGTTAGTATGCTGCTCATATCCTCACCATCTTGACTCGTTGGAATCTATCCATATATTGTTTAGCCAGTTTCGAAATTTGTTCGTAATCCCCATATTTTGCTGGAGCTAATAAATTCCCACCAACCCCAACAGCTATACATCCTTTAAAAAACCACTGTTCCATATTCTCCAAACTAACTCCACCTGTCGGCATAATATTAATTTGTGGCAGTGGGGCCTTGATCGCATCAACAAAATCAGGAGTATAAGTACTACCAGGAAATAGTTTGATTATATCTACCCCAGAACGTAGTGCAGATTTCATTTCAGTTATCGTCATACAACCAGGTAAATAAGGTATTTGATACAGATTACAAATTTCAGCTATTTCCGGATCAAACATAGGGCTTACAATAAATTCTGCTCCAGCAAGTATCGCAATTCTAGCTGTTACAGCCTCTAGAACAGTTCCTGCACCGACAACAATATCGGGATGGTCTTTATACTTTAAAATCGTTTCACGAATCACTTTTTCTGCATGAGGAATGGTAAACGTAATTTCTAACCCTGTGATTCCTCCACTTACAAGTGAATCTATTACTTTTAACGCTTGATCTTGTGAATCTGCTCGCAAAACAGCAATGACACCACTTTGTTCAATTTTATATAAAATATTGACCTTTTTAATTTTCACCACTCCTTAATTTCCAAATAGGAAATTAGTTTTTCTATTTGGAAATCTATTTGTCTGTATTATAGTTTATGTTTTTTTCTTTTGCAACCCCTTACAAGACATATATATATGGCCATTTTCTGAACGATTTATTTCTGAAATCTTACACTCTCTTTTTAAGTTATATAGGAATATCTTTTTAATTCAATTTAACATTCTGGCTTATACACGTTTGAATATTCGCTAGAAACATTTATCTCTTTAGCCTCATTAAAAATTCTCTTTGTTCTTTAGATAATAGGAGTCTTTTCATGTACCACCATTCATTTTTCTATAAAAATATTAATAAGCAAAAAAAAAAATCTTTTCTACCTTAAGGTAAAAAAGATTTTCTAATTCCCATCTCAAACTACAAGAAATCTCCGTAAAGATAATCCCAAGTGCATCTGGATATCCTAAGCTTCTTTCACACATTATATTCATTTTCTCAAATCAACAATTAACTCATCTACAATCTGCTTAGGCTGAAAATGTCTCTTTATATAATGAATATCCGACCACTCTTCTCCTCCGCCAATAATAAATAGTTCTTGCGCATCATACATAAATGAAAAACTCGGATAGGAACTGTCAGCCTTTAATTCAATCTCACCGCTCGTATTGCTAATCACCTTACAGTCCGCGGAATAACTTAGTAACGTATAAAGAGAATCTTGTGCTGATTGGAAGAAATACTTCATAAGTGCACTTATATCCTCACTATTCATGAACACTTTAAAAAAGTTCGTATCTCTTTTTTGATTAACAAAAATTAGCTCAAAGCGTAATTGTTTCTCTTCTAAAAACCATTCAATAAAGTCCCTACGCAAATACGTTTCAAATAGCATATACATAGGAAATTTATTAATAGAGTCTATAAATGCTTTCATGATTTCTTCAAACCCATGATATTCATTCCAATTCGTACCGACACCGATCATAATAGGACGATTTAAATAGATAGGATAAGGCGATAGCCCTTCATCATTTAACCTATACACTTGTTTTTCCTCTGCTTGAAAAACAGGTTGATCACCTTTTAATACGTACTGAGATAATTGGACTTTTAACACATTTACACCTACCTATCTTAATAACTATCGCTCTGAAAATATCATGTGTTCCTTTTTTATAAAAATGAAACTCGTCGTTAGAGTACTTTTTTTCTAGAAATTATTTTCCTAGTAATTTACCCTAGAACAAGTACACAAAAATAGAAATGAACGTCCATTTTTGTGTACAAAGTATATGCCTTCACATAAAATAAACTGACTTAAAAGAAGGAGGTTCATTTTATACATTTTAATCAGGATAATTGCAACAAATTTTTCCCTGCCCTTCCTATATGTGATGGTTCAGGTAATTCATGTTGTAATCCCGTTACGTTAACAAACGATCAAATACAAGCTTTCGTCACTTTATTATCCTCATTAAATACTGCACTTGCTAACTTTTTTAAAGATCCGAATACAACTACAGCTAGTGCATTATCAAGTATCTTACAATCTTTTGCTCAATTATTACAAGGTGTGAACCAAACACCAGAAACTCAATATGCTCTTCAAATTTTACAAAAATTAATTGATGCGCTTCAACAACCTAATTTACCTATAGAGACGATCGCTCAATTATCACAATTATTTTTGCAAGCGATTGCTTCCATTGCATCGAATTCTAATTTCCCTGCAAGCTTTTTATCTACCATTTTCCAAATGATAGTGAATGGTAATACGAGTAGTATTCCTCCTGGTGTCCCTCCAAGTATTCCAGTTTCCCCAGCACAAATCGCACAACTAGAGCAACTACTCAATCAATTAATAGCTACTTTACAGGCTTATATCCAAAACCCAAATCCACAAACTATTAGTAGCTTACAACAAATCATCAATGAATTCACATCATTAATTTCTACTTTCCCATCGAATCCACAAACAACATTTTTAACGGAATTATTGCAAAATATTAGTTCCTCTTTACAAGATCCGAATATATCCCCTTCTCAAATTTCTCAGTTATTCCAACAGTTCCTTAGTTCACTATCCTCTTTTGTCTCTACACTTATTCTTGATCCAGCTACTTTACAAACAATTATCAACTCAGTATTAGAAGCTATCAATGTCTCTACTGGTGGTGTCGGCGAAGGTGCACCTGGACCGACTGGACCTCAAGGGCCCGAAGGACCTCAGGGACCTCAAGGTGTACAAGGGCTTCAAGGGGAACCTGGACCAGAAGGACCTCAAGGACCTCAAGGGGTGCAGGGACTTCAAGGGGAACCTGGACCAGAAGGACCTCAAGGACCTCAAGGCGTACAAGGGCTTCAAGGTATTCCTGGAGATCCAGGTGCCCAAGGTCCAACTGGTATAGGAATTACTGGTCCGACTGGTGCAACTGGACCTCAAGGACCGACTGGACCTGCGGGTGGTGGCACAGGAGGAGGCACTCCTGGGCCGACTGGACCAACTGGACCTGCCGGAGGACCAACCGGACCAACGGGTGCAACTGGACCGACTGGTGACATAGGACCAATTGGGCCTCAAGGAATTCAAGGTATTCCTGGAGACGTTGGACCGACTGGACCTCAAGGAGTGCAAGGTCTTCAAGGGGAACCTGGAGCTGTTGGCGCAACTGGACCTCAAGGGGTGCAAGGTCTCCAAGGTGAACCTGGAGCGATTGGACCAACTGGACCTCAAGGAATTCAAGGTCTTCAAGGTCCTACTGGTCCTACTGGTGGAGGTTCCTCTAGTCTTGAGGTAGGCTATTTTTACTCGACTTCAGTGACAGGCCCTAGTGCAACAATTGCAACGATTCCTGGTTTAACGCCAACGAATGGTAGTTATCCAGGGGGAAGTGTTTTACCCCTAGAACAGACACCAGTTCTATCCGGAACTACTTTCTCTCCTTCAGCAGGTGGAATTCTCATCGCAACACCTGGACTTTACATGGTGTATTATATGGTAAATAGCGATGCATTCGGATCATTCAAAACTCCTCCTACTGGTACTACTCTAACCGCTGCTAATGGTGATGGTATAGCTGTTCAACTTTTACTAAACGGAACACCTGTCCCAGGAAGCTTATCTCTTTCTTCTTTAGGTGGATTTCAAACAATGGTCGTAACAAACCAAATGCTTGTAAATGTAACAGATCCTAACTCTCTCTTACAAATGCAATCTCACCCTGATGCTCCACTAACAAACTTCTTTACTGTTATACCAGGAATGATTACGAGAAGTATCAATATTGTTAAAGTAGGTTAAATTAACGACGTACCATTAAATTTATAAAATCAATATGTTAAATAGAAAATCCCTCTACCTTAAGGCAGAGGGACTTTTTATTTACTATTTCAAACTACCCGCAATCTCCGTAAAGATAACACCAAGCGCATGTGCACCTGCATCTGGATAACCTAAACTTCTTTCACCAACTGTACCGGCGCGGCCCATGCGAGCTACGATTTCTTTCGTATACTCTGCACCTTTAACCGCTGCTTCTGCTCCTTTTTCAAAGGCAGTTTTTACGTCTATTTCATTTGAAGCGCTGTCTAACCAAGAGTCTACACATGGAGCAAGTGCATCAACAAGTGTTTTGTCACCAACTACCGCTCCTCTGCCGAACGATCTTTCACCGATCGATTGTATGCCGTGAAGTGCCGCTTGCAACATTTCAGCGAATTCTTTCACTGTTAGCTCACGCTTCTCGCCTGCTGCTTTACTAGCTGCGCGGAATGCACCGCCCCAAATTGGACCAGATGCGCCGCCGCAATGTTCCATAATAATCATCGAACAACCGTCAAAGAACGATCCGATCGTTACATTTTCTTGTTCTACAATCGAATGCCACTCACGTTTTAATTGTTTAAATCCTTTTGCCACACTCATTCCGAAGTCGCCGTCACCTGCATGCGTATCTAACTCACAGAACGGTACTTCATTTTTAATAATAACGTCGCTCATTTTATCAACGAGATAAATCATATTGTTTAATGTGATAACATTATCTTTAATCACAGCATGCTCTTCCGCTGTTTCTAATTCAAAGGAAACTTCCTTCTCTTCTACATCTTCAAGCACATTTACATACTCAACACTTTCAACTGGTCCATCTACTTTAAACGCTGGTGTATTACATTCTTTCGATAGTAATGTTTTTAGCTCATCATCTAACTTCATTACTGTTAAAGACATACCCGCCATATCAATACTCGTCATATAGTTGCCAACAAATACTCTATTAATTTTAATGTTTCTAGCAGCTAATTCTCTCGTAACTGCATTGTTAAATAAGTAAAGTTCTTGCAGTGGAGTACCGCCAAAACCGTTAACTAGAAGTGCAATTTCCTCGCCATCTTTTACTCCTAAATCTTTCATTAAATCATTTGTCATACGGTTCGCTAATTCATCAGCCGACAGCATTTTTTCACGCTTAATTCCTGGTTCACCGTGAATACCTACGCCGTATTCCATTTCATCTTCCGCAAGTGTGAAAGTAGGTGATCCGCTCGCTGGAACTGTACAAGACGTTAACGCTAAACCGATTGTACGCACATTAGCAGCTGCTTTTTCTGCGACAGCTTTCACCGCTCCTAAATCCATCCCTGCTTCCGCTGCTGCGCCGGCAATTTTATGAACGAAAATAACGCCCGCAACGCCGCGGCGTCCTACTGTATATAGGCTGTCTTCTACCGCAATATCATCGTCTACTTTTACGTAGTCAACTTCAATTCCATCTTCCGTCGCTAAATGAGCTCCGTTTTTGAAATTCATAATATCGCCGCTATAATTTTTAATAATTAATAACGTACCTTTTTTACTAGCCGTCTCTTTAATTGCTTGATATACCTGAATTTGTGAAGGCGAAGCAAACACATCTCCGCACACTGCCGCATCTAACATTCCTTTTCCGACTAACCCTGCATGCGCTGGCTCATGACCACTACCACCGCCACTAATTAACGTTACTTTATTTTCGTTCATTTCTTTTTTCTTAATGACTTTATATTTTTTCAAAAGCTCAAGCTCTGGGTGAGCCATAACCATTCCGTTGCACATTTCCATTACTAATGTTTCTGGTTTGTTTATAATCTTTTTCATTGTAGTTCTCCCTCAATTCCTTTAATATATTGTGATATATTTGAAATCTTCTTCTTACTACTCATGTTAAAATGAAAGCGTTTTATAGTAAACGGACAAAATGGACAATCTGTCTAAAGACACCGCTCTCATTTATAGATAGGATTTTTATATTACTAACATTCTAGGGATGATCGAGATGACCTCTTCTATAATTTCTAAAAAGATAATTGCGAACTCATTGAAGTATTTAATGGAAACAGAGTCGTTTCATAAAATATCAGTGAGCGATATTATGTTACACTGTCAAATGCGTAGGCAAACTTTTTATTATCATTTTAAAGATAAATTTGAACTATTAAGCTGGATTTATAAAGAAGAAACGAAAGAAAACATTATCGACTTTCTCGACTATGAAACGTGGGAAAACATTTTCGATTTATTATTTGATTACTTTTACGAAAATCAAAAGTTTTACCGAAATGCTTTTAAAGTCATTGAACAAAACTCGTTTAATCACTATTTATTTGAGCATACGAAAAACTTATATATGAAGATTATTGATGAACTATCCGTGAGCTGCGGATTCAGCCTTTCTGATGAGACAAAAAATACGATTGCCTCCTTTTATAGTCACGGCTTCGTTGGAACGATTAAAGATTGGATCGAAAGCAAATGCGAAGTAGATCCATCCATTATGTCTTCTCTCATGAAAAATATGATAAACAATCAATTACTACTATTACTGGAGCAATCAGCCAAGTAATTAAAGGGTGGCAAAAGCAATGAAAAAGATTATGAATGATGTACAAAATATCGTTCAAGATATGATGCATGGCTTTTATTTTGAACATAGTGCCAAAGTAAATTACGACGAAACAAATAACATCATTTATGTAAAAGATATCGAAAAACTGAAGCAAAACGTCGCTATTATAAGCGGCGGTGGTAGCGGACACGAACCTGCTGATATTGGTTATGTAGGAAAAGGTATGCTTACAGCGGCAGTAAACGGCAGTATTTTCACTCCTCCTACAGTGGAACAAATTGTAGCAGCAACTCGCCTCATGCCGAAAGATAAAAGTATTTTATTCATCATAAAAAACTTTAAAGATGACGTAGCAAACTTTCTAGCAGCAGAACAAATCGTAAAAAACGAAGGAAGACAAATGAATCACATCATCGTAAATGACGACGTTTCAATTGAAGATGATGCTTCTTTTAATAAAAGAAGACGCGGCGTAGCTGGTACTGTATTCGTTCAAAAAATAGTAGGTGCTGCCGCTCTTGAAGGACATTCTTTAGAAGAACTTACAACGCTCGGTCGCTCCGTAATAGAAAACTTACACACATTAGGAGTCGCCCTTTCCCCTGCTAACGACCCGGTGAAAGGAAAAGCTTCATTCACATTAAACGAAGATGAAGTCTTTTACGGCGTCGGCATTCACGGAGAAAAAGGATACCGCAAAGAAGCACTATCCTCTTCAGAAGTATTAGCGATTGAACTAATGAACAAACTAAAAAGTATTTACCGCTGGAGAAAAGGTGACAACTTTGCAATCCTCATTAATGGATTAGGCGCGACACCATTAATGGAACAATACATTTTCGCAAACGACATTCGCCGTTTATGTGAATTGGAAGGGTTACATGTGAAGTTCGTAAAAGTCGGTACCCTACTAACTTCTTTAGATATGGAAGGTGTTTCGCTTAGTTTGCTTAAAGTAGAGGATTTGGATTGGGTGAAGTGGTTAAAAACGGATATTGACGCGGGTAGCTGGTAACAATAAATTAAAAAGGAAAGCGATAGAAGCCTTTAAAGGAGCTACATGTATGGAACAGAATCAAAAAGGAATACTCGCTTTAACTGTTTTGTTTGTAGGATTAGTAATTTTTGTTAGCGGAATGGTTTGTCATTTATGGGGGTCTTTTTGACTTCAAACAACAAAACATATAGTTGAATTTTATTTCTCAACAAACAAAACAATTTAACATGGTAAAATGATATGTGGATGGGAGTCCACTACATATTATTAAAATTAAGATGGTTTAAGTCGGAGAAAAGGCACCTTGGGGTGTCTTTTCTTTTTTAGATAAGGAATAAAATTTTACAGAGATACCTATGAAAATAAATCAGCTAATTATAAAATAAAAACGCTCAAATGAGCGTTTTCCCTATATACCTAATAATTGTCTTTTCTTCGCTTGGAACTCTTCTTCAGTAATAATTCCTTGATCTAATAACTCTTTATACTTCAATATTTCATCAGCCCCACTTGTAGTTGCAGCAACCTGTGCTTGTCCCTTATTTGACAATATTCCCTCTATGTATATTTTGATTTCTTCAGCCATTTTCTGCTCTTTTTTTGCAAACATAACTGTATTTTCATCTTTTGTAGCTGCAAATACTCCGCCTTTACTTTCTTTACTCCCCATAAATATAAATTGGATATAGCCACTAGTAAATCCAGCCTGCTTCATTTGAACTCCAGTTAACGTATTAATATCAATCGTTTTTTCACCATCTAAACCATGATTCATAAGGTTAACAAAACCTTTCCTTTTTATACGGATAAAGTTCCCATCAATAGTGATCGTAGACTTCCCAGCACTTTTAAATTCATATACTTGATTCATTTTATAAATCCTCCCCAAAAGCATATAAGAACATAATATAATTATAGCTGTATTTCTATATTTTGTATTACAATTTATGAGAAATTTATAATTCTAACAAAATATAAATTTAAAGAAACCTCCTTAGACATCTAAAGAGATTTTCACACTAACAACGTTATTAGGAGGAAGCACTTTGAAGAGGGTCATTGTAACAGCAGGATTATTTACAACACTATTAACAGGATGTAAATCCGAAGAACCAGCCACAGAAAATTTTAAAGTAACAGAGGTAGCCCCTGACTATGTCTACGCTGAATGTATTGAACATAAGGGAAAACATAGCCTTGAATTTGATACATCAGATGAACGTTTTTGGGATAACAAAGATTATAGTTATATAGCAAAAGGAGATGTATTTGAAATTGTTTCCTATGAAGGATCAGAAGAAATTATTTCACATCGTAAACTTGATGTAGAGGAATCTTTGAAAGTTCAAGGACTCATTGACTAATTAACTTCAAAAGAGAAAGGCACCTAAAGGTGTCTTTTCTTTCTAATAAAAAGCCCTCCACAAAGGACAGCTTTTAGATTGATATATTCAACTCATCCAAATTAGTTATTTACGCAACACTTTATTCCTTCTCATCCCTCATACTGTAATACCCTAAATTAATAATTATTAAGAAATACCCACCCATAATTCCAGCTGCAAATGTCCACATGTACTCACGGTGTTCAATTTCATACATAATAATCGCGCCGAGTATGGCGGCTGCGAACCGATTCATCATCCCGAGCATCGGTGCTTTTTCTTTTTTTACAATACTATCTCCGAACTTTTCAATACGCCTTCCTAAAAGCCAGGCGCAGTACATACTAACTAAAAGGCCGATGCTTATCCCTATAAACTGGGCTGAAAAAGGTGTCACCACCCATCCCAATAACATCAAGCCTAGCAAACAATATATTTGTATGTTGAATGATCTTAATGCCATACGAATCATGTTATGCTCCTTACCTTTCTCTTGAATTCCATCTTTCAGGCTTCAAGCTTTCCGATATATCTTTTTTAAAATGAGGGAATTTGATTTTGCTAACCATTAAATTCTTACAGATTTTGCGATATGGGAAAGCCTATGTAGGACTTTAGGCATGGGATGAAAGTATCGCTTTTGCGTAGCAAAACATGGTATACTTCATTCATAGTCATGCAAAAGACTCTAAAACAACTGTTCTCTGAAAATAGAATACATATCAGGTTGGAGTAGCAAATTCTTCTACTCCGTAAAATGTATTAAGTCGTCAAGAACAAGACGTTAAAACATTTGAGAACCAACAATCTGTACGGTATGGTCACAGTACCGTAGCCCACGAACCTATATGGTCTGTTGTAGGAGTGGTGATGGCACACCGCAATCTTGCACGTCAGCGATACCAGAAATGGACTTCGCCTTTGGTAGCAAGAATCCCAATGACGTTAGTCAGCTTGCCCCTTTAGGGGTGGGAGTGTCAAAAGACTAGTTATGTATGTCATTATCCCTTACACTTATAATAGACAATGTATATACTTCATTACATGTATCATTCCGAATAATCGAACTTAAGTATTAATAAAATTCCATATAGACCCATTATTGGTTGAAATGTTATAATTAACTTACCCTACATAGTTACTCAAGTCAGACTGAGAAACTAACGTCTTATTAAGCAATGCGCATAACTCAAATAAAAAAGGCACTGTATCAGTGCCTTTTTTATTTATGTCTTATAATAGAAGCCAACTCGCTCATATTATAGCTTTGCATACCGTATTTCTCTTTCAAATGCGCGTAATGGATGAATATTTCCGAAAGAAATTGCAAGTTCTCTTCTACATTCACCCCAAAATTATAGATTCTTTAAACTGTCCACACTTAAATCAATTTTCTTTTCACAAAAAATATGTATATTTTTCCCTTTTTCAGTGAATATAGATTATACACCCCAAAATTACCATTAATCATCTGATAACCAGACATATGATGTCCGGATGATATTTACAACAAGAAAGGCGGTTATCTTTATCACGTATAAAAAATTATATATTTGCTGTATTGTATTTTGTTTTGTTCTTAGTGGCTGCAAAGACAGAAAAGAAATAGAAGAACGAGCCTTTGTAATCGGGGCTGCCTTCGATCTTCCAGAGGCTACTGATTACAGTAAATCAAATCACCATAATATGATATTAGGTACATATCAAGTTATGTTGCCGAATTCAAACACTTCCCAAGGCTCAGGAAGTAATCTACAAAAATATAGTAATATTAGCACTCAAAGTAATGGTATTTTCGTACAAATTAGGCAGATTGCTCAAAGCATCAGCCGCCCTTTGTATTTCCCCCATATTAAAACAATAATCATTTCCAAAAAGTTGGCGCAGAAGCCCCATGTTTTAAACCAAATATTAGATGTATTCTATCGTGATAATGAAATGCGAAGGAATGTTCATCTTTATATTTCAAATGGAAAAGCAAAAAAGATGCTTGAATTAAAAACGGATGGCCCTGAAGATCTTCCCGCTGAGTATATTAGCTTACTATCGAACCATCCAGATAAAAATGCTCAAATGTTAGAATCCGTGCGTATCGGCCAAGTTCAAGGCCTCCTCCTTTCCAACACAAGCTTCGCTTTACCTTTATTAAAACCTGCGAATACAGGAGGAAAATTAGAAGGTGCTGCTTTATTTAGAGGCACTGATTTCAAAATGATCGGAACGCTATCAGGCGTACAAACACAAGGACTTAATTACCTTACTGGAAAAAAGAGTACAGGCATTATTCATATTTCTCATAAGGATGGGGCATTCACATATGATATTGGAGATGTGAATAGGAACATTCAAATTTCTTTACGTAATCCTTATAAACCTAAATACGATATTGATATTGATGTAAATGGCGTACTAGCAGATGTATACTGGAAAGATATAAAAAACACTTGGACTCTTCAAAAGATAACAGACCGCATTGAAAAAGAAATTAAAAAAAACACGATGGACACGCTAAACACATTGCAACATGAGTATACAGTAGATGTTATCAACTTTGGTGAACATTACGAAAGAGCTAACTATAGAAAATGGACAGAAATAAAAAAAGATTGGGAACAAGGAGAATCTTACTTTTCCAAAGCTGACGTTGTCGTTCGTATTCACGTTAACATCGAACATTCAGGAGCTGTACAGAAAAATAGTATTTAACGTCAAGCTTAATCATCAATCAAAAGTCACATAAATTGATAGAATTTTAGGTTGTAACATTGTCATCATTCAACTGGTTTTAACCAGTTAAATATTATATTATCCAAGTAATTTTTTAACTAAAAAACACTTTATTTATTAAAAAAAGTACTCACATGAGTACTTTTCCCTCTATGAATTTCTTTGAGTCGATGCTCTCCAATCACGAAAAGATGTCGGGCGTCCAGAATGAGCTCGTTGCTTTGTAACAGCTGGTTTTTCTTCAATAGGTGCTGGTTTCTCTTCAAGTATATTTAATTTTTCTTCCAGAATAGTCAAAGCTGTTTGTACTTTCTCCAACTGTTCTCGCAAAACTTGCTGTTCAATCTTCAAATCTGTAAGTAAGCGCAAAATAATCTCGGAATTCGCCATACAGATCCCACCTCCCAAAATTTGCACAGAATAAAATACAATATGTAAATGACTTACTACCCGTGACAAAAAACAATACAGCCCATTCTCACGAAATGCCAAGCACTTTTATTTTTAAAAAGGACTGACTCCATTCATCCGTAAAAAACATAAAGTAAACTAAACCCATCGAGACATGGGCTTTATGGAAGGAGGAGTTAAATATGGGCTATGGCGGTAGTTGTGGTGGAGGCTGCGGTTTTGGCAGCGGATTCGCTTTACTTGTTGTACTCTTTATCTTATTAATCATCGTTGGCGCTAGCTGTTGGGGCGGCGGAATCAGTTGCTAATGAAGGGCACTCTTGGGAGTGTCTTTTTTTTATTTTTTTTTGATATACATAGTGCCTCATATCAGTAATGTACCCACGCTAAAAACTACTGTCACGAGAAATATTTACTGTGATTTTCGCTCCCGAAGATCACACATTTTAAAATTGACATAGCATTTCATTCACCATATACTGTTAACAACAGTATACTGTCATTAACAGTACATTAATCTACTCTAGGAGGTCTATTTATGAAACATACAGGGAGACATACAGGTGCATTTCTTTTGTTATTTCTAGCCGAGGGGGATAACTACGGTGGGCAATTATTGCAAAAGTGCGAAGAAGAGCTTCCCGTGAATCCAATCGATAGTGCCATTCTATATCGTACGCTAAAAAAATTAGAAAACGAAGGTGCGATTGAATCTTATGTAAGTACAGTCCATCAAGATAAACCGAGAAAGATGTACAAAATTACCTCTGCCGGAAAGGAACAACTGGCAAATTTTCAAATAGATATTGAAGAAAAAATGAAAAACTTATCCTTTTTCTTAAATAAATATACAAACTTAAAGGAATCGAATCATGATTAATGGTATGATCCTTTACACTTTAGCCGCTATTCTTACGGGCATTTCTTTTATGAAAGATCGTAAAAAAACGAAAGCCGCTCTGCTTACGTCATGGAAAATGTTTCGAAATCTTCTACCTGCCATGCTCTCTATTATGCTTTTCGTTGGACTATCACTTTCTATATTAACGCCGTCTTTCATCTCTTCCATCATTGGAGAACAATCTGGATTGTTAGGTATTGTTTATTCCGCGATCCTCGGCTCTGCGGCACTCATTCCAAGCTTTGTCGTGTTTCCTCTTGGAAATACATTAGTACAACACGGTGCAGGCCTCCCTCAAGTTGCAGCACTTATGTCTACACTCATGTCAGTAGGAATTACAACATTGCCGATGGAACAAAAAATATTCGGACGAAGCTTTGCTTACGCACGTAATGCATCAGCATTACTCATGTCTCTCTTATTCTCCTATATCATTTGGGTGGTGATGGTATGAACGAACTAAAAAAATATCGCTTCTTTTTCCTTTTACTACTGGGGCTCTTTATATTAACTTTTATAGATCAATCTTTAGGATGGAGCGCACTACGATTAACAGGGAATAGTATTCTAGATATGCTGGTTCTCCTTCCTCCTGTTCTCGTATTTGTAGGCCTACTTGATCAATGGGTGAAGAAAGAAACGTTAATGAAATATATGGGCGAAAAAGCAGGCATATATGGCATCTTATTCTCTCTCTTATTAGGAGGCATTGCAGCCGGTCCCCTCTACGTCGCTTTTCCAATCGCCGCACTACTATTAAAAAAAGGCGCAAGCATTCGGTACATCGTATTTTTCTTAGGCGTTTGGACAACTGCCAAATTGCCAATTATGGTGTATGAATTTTCTTCATTTGGAGCTACTTTTACACTCATTCACATTTGTTTCGGTCTTGTATTCTTTTATATTATGGGGATTATTTTTGAGAGGTTTTATGATCAGGGAGAATTACTTCGGTATGATGTTACAGAAAAAATGTAAGATTTCTAAAAAAATCTTACATTTTTTTAATTATTATGTTGTATTTCCAAATATTCGAATGTAATTACATATTATTGGGAAAAGGGAGAAAATCATGAAAAAATTATTAGTTTCAGCAACCGCTTTCACACTTTTAACAGTAGGGTACAGCTCATCTGCATTTGCAGCAAAAAATCCAAACGACAAAAATTGTGGGCACTTCAAAAACAAGCAAGAAGTTATGGAGTTCTGGCACAGCAATGGATATAGCGCAACTAACGATCCTCACGACCTAGATCGTGACAACGACGGCCTACCTTGTGAAGTAAAAAAAGGGGATTACGATCAATTTTTAGCTAGCAAACAATCTACTAAAACAGATGAAAACAAACCACAAGAACAAACTAAGCAAGAAAATACGAAGCAAGAGCCTGCTAAACAAGAAAACACGAAACAGGAACCTGCTAAACAAGAAAACAAAAAACAAGAACAAACTAAAACTCAAACAACTGTAAAAGAAACAAAAAAAGATACGAATACAGCTGTTAAAAAAGAAAATAAAAAACAAGGTGAAAAATTGCCAAACACAGCATCAAACGGTGTTACAATGATGTTAGCAAGCTTAGGCTTAGCTGCAGCTGGTTCTGTATTAATGTTCCGTCGTAAAAAAACAAACGCATAAATATAAATTCCTTAAAACGGCAGGCTTTCCCCTGCCGTTTTAAAATGGAGCGATATAGATGAAAACAAAACAATGGATAGGCTTATGTTTATTTATAGTTGGAATTTCGATTTTTTCTTATTATTTTATAGAATGGTATAACGCTAGAAGCTCAGCGGAATCTCTAGCAACTAGTGAAGTAAAGAAATACGAAACTCCAACACCCATTACAACTCCTACCGAAGACAATGACAATAATATCGATACACCTCAAACTCATGAAGAAATCATACAAATCCCTTCTTCAGAGGTAAACCATCAATTAGGACAAAAAATAGCGTACTTAATTATCCCTAAAATACAAAAGAAATACTCCATATACTGGGGAGCTGATGATAAAGTACTAAAAAAAGGTGTGGGCATGTTCGTTAGCGAATTAACGACTGCACCATCCGGAAATGGTCACACCGTTTTAAGCGGACATCGAGATACTGTCTTCACCGAACTAGGTCAGCTACAAGAAAACGACCAACTTATTGTAGAATACGAAAATAAAACCTACACATATAATATTAACAAACATTGGATAACAAACGCAGAAGATCGAACTGTCATTGTAGAAAAAGATAAACCAACATTAACATTAACAACGTGTTATCCTTTCAACTACATCGGTGATGCCCCAGATCGATACATCATTGAAGCTTCTTTACTTTCTACTACATAGTTGTAAAGGTTAATTTGACGAACATCTTTATACGTTATAGATCAATTCGAAAAGAGATATAATGGAAATATAACATTGAACTTATTCCACGAAAAATAACATAAAGGTGGTGTTCCAAGTAATGAGTAAAAATGAAAATAAGTATACAGAATTAGTTGAATTCACCAACGTACTATTCCATAAATTCCATGACGTTCAGGGCGCCAAACTACGAGATACTTTCGGCAGAATCCTTCAAGAATTACAGGAAGATACAAATGCAGATCCACTTGCGAAATTCGTTGTATATAACCGTTTATATGAAGTCGCAGTAGATAAAACGAACTTTGAATTAGTAAAAGTTTTAACAGAAGAATTAGCATTGCTTCAAACAGAACTCCAAAGAGTTCCACCAATTAATAAACATCTACAAGAACAACTCAAAAAACTTTCGTATTTAACCTAATAAAAATAGCCGACTAGAGTCGGCTATTTTTAATTACATTTATCTATGCAGACACTGCCACTTTCTCTTTACGAAAAATCCCCATTAATCCTCCGATTAATAGTAGAACAGCAGGTAAAATATAGAAGAAAGAAATACAAATTAATCCACCAACTGCAGCGATCGTCATCATTGCACCGCCAAGCTTTGCTCTACTCTTCACTACAACGGATCCACAAATCCCTAATATGGAGAGAAGAACGCTTCCCCATCCTAAACCGATAAGTGTATTTGCTCCATCCGCATCTAAAGCAGAACCAAGCCCACCAAGAAATAAAGCAATAAATGCACATAAAATACCGAAAATACCACCAATAAGTCCTAATACAAATTCTGCTGTACGCTTCATTTTGAATGTCCTATCCTTCCTTTATTTCATTCCCATTTGAGCTTTACTCGCAGCACGTTTCTGTCCATCTTTCTCCATAAATGTAACGTTAAAATTTGCTCCAAGGTCACCATTAACATTTTTTGTCCAGCTAGCAAGAATCATCTTAATATCCCCAGCTTGAGATTCCGCCTTATTATCCGGTTCTCCAAACTTTGCAACTATATCTTCATATTTATCTCCACCTTCACCAGTTAAAGGATCACCTATCTTAATTGCTTCTACATCAGCTGCTGTAACTTTCTTCTTACTTTCCTTATTCTCTTTCTTCGCTTCTTGCTTCGGCTCATCTTTTTTCTCATTAGAAGCTTCCTTAGTAGAATCACCACATGCAACTAAACTGAATACTACAGTACTCCCTAAAGCCAATGCCCCTAACTTTTTTAACATTCCAATTCCTCCCTATGAACTATAATGTAAGATTCCCAAGCTCATCTTAGCAAAGAACTTATCCAAATTTTGTCACACCATGTCATAGGGAATAAAAAAAGAACAATGATGAACATTGCTCCGTTTAATGGGATAAACGCTTCTCCCACTCTTTTACCTTTTCAATTGTTACATCTAGTTTCTTAGCTACTTCTTCTATACTCATTCCCTTAATCACCTCACTCATGCATACTCTCTACAAACCGCCCAAACTCCTTCAAAAATCTCAGCTTAAAGCTACCAACAGGACCATTCCGATGCTTCGCCACATGAATCTCCGTCATCTCTTTCTGCTTCGTTTCCTTATCGTAATAATCTTCGCGATACATAAGCATAATAACATCCGCATCTTGCTCAATTTGTCCTGTCTCTCTTAAGTCAGATAAAAGAGGTCGCTTATCTTGACGTGACTCTACAGAACGAGATAACTGTGACAACGCTACTACACAAACATTTAAGTCACGCGCTAATAACTTCAGCTTACGAGAAATCTCACTAATCTCTTGAAATCGATTACCCTTATGCTTCGGATCGCCTGTAATAAGCTGCAAGTAATCTACAATGATTAAAATCTTCTTATCACCGTGCTTTCTCTTCAACTTACGAGTTTGCATCCAAATATCCTGCACCGTAACACCTGCATTGTCGTAAATCTCAAGCGGCAGCTCACCAATCTCCGCAAACGCCTTACTCACCTTTTCCCAATCTTCCATCGCAAAACGATGCTTCGGATTTTTCAGCCTACCTCCTGACACTTCCCCTACACAAGACGCCATCCGCTTCAACAATTGCTTACTACTCATCTCTAATGAAAACAATCCAACCGCCACTCCAGACTTCGCCGCATGTAATCCAACATTGAGCGCAAACGCAGTTTTCCCCATAGAAGGACGCGCACCAAGAACGACAAAATCCCCTTCCTGCAATCCGCACGTCATTTTATTTAGCGATGTATAACCAGTCTCAATGCCTGTAATCTCTTTCACATCTTGATGAAGCTCCTCATACAAATCAACTAACGCATCCTTCAAATCAAACTCACATACACAGTCCTGTTCCTCTAACTCACAAAGTGCCGTAATCGTCTCACCAATAATTTTCTCATTCTTCTCCGCAATAAGACGCTCTCCCATCTTGTGCCCGAGAACACCCGCTTGATACATTTTCCAGGCACCTCGAACAAGCCCCTCATAATAAGAGAAGTTGACAGTTGTAGGCACACCAGCCATTAACCCTATAAAATACTCCATTCCCCCGATTCCCTGCAAAAACTTCGGATCCATCCGAGAAATAAACGTCACAAGATCAATCGGTTGCCCCTCTTCCTCCATTTTCCGCATTAACTGAAATATAGACTTGTGCACTGGAAGAGAAAAATACTGCTCCGTCAAACGGCACTCCTTAATAAGCTCTCCATCCATTAATAGAGAACCTAACACTGTCTTCTCCGCATCTACATTTTGAATACTCATGGCCGCCACCCGCGCTCCGCTAAAAAGCGCTGCAACTCTTCTTCAGACGGCGCACTCTTCTCCCACTCCTCACACCTCGCCAAAAAATCCTCCGTCTCCCCAGTGCTGACAACCGAAGCCGACTCCTTCTTCCGAAACTTCGCAGCATCCGCCTCAACCTCAGACACTTTCGTAAACCCTTTCCCGTGCCAATCCCGCAAAATCCCCTTCACATACACCATCTTCCGATTATTATTCTCATACGCAATTTGAAGAGCCTTCAGCACAAGCTCCTCCGACAAATCAACCATCCACGCACTCAATTCCTCTACTGTATACGGAGACAAACTGCCAAAATATTGCTCATAAAACGTGTACACCTTACTCCCCGTCTCTTCCACTACAACCTCTTCTTCCTCTGCCTCCTCACAAACCGGATCAACATCATCCACAGCCAAATCACTAGGCATACCAAAATGTGCTAAAAGCATCGGAACATTCAGCTCCTCCTCTGCGCACTTCTGAAGAAACATATGTACAAACTCCTTATTCTTCACACCCTTAAGCTCACGAAGCACACACTTCTCCACATTCGTATTCGTCACAGGATTATAACGAATCCAATTCAAAATGAATAACTCTCGTGTATCCGCATCATAAAGAATCTTCCCATAATCAATAAAGCGCTGCACAAGCTTATCAACAGTCTCCCTGTTATAACCCGTCTCCATCTCAGCTAACCGCTTCGGAAAAGGAAAAATCCCACACTGCGTCGTCTTCGAACAAGTCAACAAATACACATAAAAATACCGCTCCTCCGGCGTCAAATCCAAAACAAAATCATCCTGCCAAAAATTCACCTGCACATTACGATACACCGCCATCCTAGTTCCTCCCGTCCCCATTCAAAATGTAAATGCCCCGTCATAATATATATAGGTAGGAGGGCTGGGTTTTTGGCGTGTTATTTCAAATTTTTTTTGACTGCTACTACGGTGTTTGTTGTTGTAGTTGTTTTTGTTTTGTTTTTTCTTAGTGATTTATTACTTGGTAGGGGCTTGTAAGGGGCTTAGGAGGGGCTAGTTATCGGTTACTTCGATTAGAAAGACTCGATCTGAGAAGCCCCCTCTTTCTTCTGCTTTCTTTTTTCGGATGTTGTTGATTTCTTCTAGTGTTGTGCCTTCGTGTTCTGCTAGGGCATTTATTAGTTCTAGTAGGTCGGATAGTCCTTCAAGTTTATGTTCTTTTGTGTCTGCTTCTAGGTATTCGGTTAGTTCTTCTTCTGTTTTCTTGCAGAGTTCTTTTATGTATTCGTCTTCAGGTAGGATTCTTGTTGTGGGTGTTTTTCCGTTGGATTTTATTATTTGTGGGATTTTGTTTCGGATTAGTTTGTTGTAGGTTGGCATGTGGGTTTTCCTCCGTTTGGTTTTTCTTCTATTTGTTATAAAAAATCAGGACGCGCATTATTGAAGTTTTATTCCTTACTTAAAAATAATATCCCAAATCCACTCTAAAACTTATTCAATTATCCTTTCAACTACCTCATTAAAATCATTAGCATTTGATATAATGTTTATTATTCTCCTCCACCTAGTTCTACTTTTTAATTTTCCCATTATCTTTTTACGATCATAACCACTACTTTTTCATTAAAATATTCATTTTCTTCTCTTCTAAAAACCAAAAGACGAGTCCATATACAGAAAGCAAAATAAAAAGTTAAAAGTAAGAATCATGTAAAAATAAACTAAATCTACAATCATCTTTCAATTTTTTCTTATTTACTTCCTAATGACTTCGTCTAATGTTTAATTATTTAATGGCTAACAATAACGTTATACACCAAATTGCTAGATTCAAACAAGTAATTTTATTAATGTTATTTGTTTTCAAAAATAACTCTTTTATGGTTTGTTTACCCTTGATTGAAAATTTATAATCCATTCCGATATTCCTTCACTTATTCTTTTTTTCTCTTTAACACCTATTCCAGCCGGTAAATCAATTAATTCCTTTTTTATTGATTCTAATATCTCATTCTTATCAATACCTTTAGAGTCTATTTTTGAAAAATCAAGAAGAGTAAAATAAAAATGATATTTCATTTCATTTTTATCATCACTATAAAAACAATCACTAATTTCCTCACCAAATAACTTTTTTCTATTTTCCATTATTTCTGCGGCTTGCTCTTTTGTGTATTTTATCGTGTAATTATTGTTCTTTTTAAAATAATATCTTGTGCAGTCATCTACAATATCTGCACATGCATCCCCTCGTATAAACCAAATTCGAGGATGCTCTTTGTCCTTTTCTTCTGGTAAAACATATAATCTTCCTTTTTTTACCATTTTCTTTAAGTATTCTTTTTGGCTATCTATTATATTAAAATTGTACATCTGATATGCTGTATCAAATATAATAACAGTTAATATTGCCTCTTTAAAACTGTTCATAATATCCCATATTCTTTTGAATATAGTATACTTCTCGATACTATATTTACCAATTACTAAAGGAGAATTAGTAGTAAAATAATTTGCTACTATATAATCTTTAGATAGGGATATAACTATGCATATACCATAGTATATTGCAAATATCAAATAGACATACTTAATACTATGTTTATCTTTCTTACTAAACTTTCTTTGTTTTTTTAATAAGCTTTTTATTTTAAATACACTAACACCAAATACCATAACATTTAATAGAATCCAAAATGTATCTGATTTAACCTCAGATTTGAATTGTGAAAAATAGAAGACAATAACTAACAGAACAATCATTACAGCAATACCTATAAAGCCAAATAACGCTGAATAACTTCCAAATATTTTAATTGAATTATTAACCCAATTCTTAATCTGTGATTTTCGCTTTGTAATTTTGGCTAATATCCTTAATAAGATACAACATATAAAATTTATTACTCTCTTCAATATTTCCTGTAATTTTTTTTTATATTTCTTTTCACAATCATCCATTAATTAAGATCTCCCTCTACAACTAATTAATACACCATCTACTAATGATTAATTAATCTTCCCTCATTACTTGCATAAGCCTAAAAAACTCTTCCCCAAAACATTACTTCAAAGCCTTGAACGGCATTAGGTTAAAATAGTTACTATATTAGGACTTATCTACAAAGCATACAAATCATATCTCATAAAAAATAAGCCTCTTATTAAATTTAGTTTAGTTAGTAATTTTGAATTCTCCTCACTCATAGTCAAAATCACTTGTAAATATATTTATTCTATGGGTTTCAGATAAATTAGTTCGTAAGAAAGCCTCTACCCATTTCATATTGTTACTTATTTCTTCTGCTTGCGGTTCCTCCCCTTCACCCTTTGACTCTTCTTCAACCTCTAACTCTTCTTCAACCTCTGACTCTTCTTCAACCTCTGACTCTTCTTCAACCTCTGACTCTTCTTCAACCTCTGACTCCTCTCTCCTCTGACCTGAGCTTGATAATTCATCAATTTCAGTTTCCAATACATTAAGTATCTCATCTCGAAGAATTGTATCTAGTTCAAATGAATACATTCGAAGAATATCGCTAAAGATAGTTGCTATATTATTCTCTTGAGCTGCTATTTCTATATATTTTTCTTTGCACAATGATATGATAGAGTTTTTGACTCTTTCTCTAATATACGAAAAATGTGGACAAATAAACGTTATATCATTATCTAAAAGTTGTTTGAAAAAAATATCATTTCTTAATATCTCTTCATCTTTATCTAACCAACCATTTTTACAGCATTCATATAATAACAACCAATTTTCCCCATAAAGGTTGTTATCATTAATGAGCGTTTTGTAATAAGAAAACTCTAGTACCCCTGATAGTAAGTTCTTAGATTCTAATATCAGGACCAATATGTTTATGATAGAGTTATCATATTTTAATAAATTTTTTGTTACACCTTCATCAATAGATATTTCAAATTTATTGGCAAGACTAAGTGCCCAAAATACTTCATAATCATTTCTTAGTTCAATATGTTCTTTAATTATAGAATTTATAAATTCACTAATTTTTTCAAAATTGATTGGATAACCTCTATATTTATAAGTTTCAATTGTTTCAAATATTAAGGGTATTGTAGGAGAATCTACTAATGCTGTTTGTAATAATAAAGATTCAAATATACCCCAATTCTCTTTCTTTATAATAACACTTCTCAATATTATCAGAGCATACCTCATAATGCCTTTATCTTCAGTCTCATTTTTATATTTAAACATTTGATTAAAATACTCTTTTAAATCTACGTTCTGCATTTTCAATGATAGTTCTGGTTTATTCTTTGTCTCTCTAAACTTAAATTTCTTAAAATAGAATGTCCATTCAGATTCAATAAGTTGTGGTATCTTATTGATTTTTGTTTTTGTGACATTCAAATCTAGTTCATAAGATTTCAATACCTTATTCATAATTGTTAAGGCTTTATTAGCTTCTTCAAAAGTTTTAAAATAATATTCCATATCATCGGTATATCTAAATCCCTCAACAGAATAACCCATTTGATTTTTAAATTCTTCATCAAGGGCTGTTCCAATTATTTCTTGAATTATCCCAGATGACATAGGGCCTATTGGAATTCCTAATGTTTGGCCATCCTGCATATTCCTTATGACTTTATCTAGCTTATTCCCTAGTAAGTCATTATTATTAGTGTTTAGTTTTGCTACTTCTTTAGTATGTAATGCCCATGGAATAGAATGTGTATATATACTAGGGTAATATCTATTAATATCTAAACATAAAATATATTTATTTAAAGACAATTTTTCAATGCTTATATTATTTTTTTCTGACATTTTCTTTTTTGGTTCAATAGAATTGTTGTTTAATACTGGAACAGATAAAGAAATATTTGATTTATTAAAATGATTATTTAATTCACTCCAATTATCTTCAATAATTTTAGCCAACACCAAATAATGCAATGGATGAGGGATAGCACAAATCCGTCTAAAATTATCTTTTTTAGGAATCGAATATTCTACTAACTTACTCCGTTTATTAAGTCCTCTATTACTTAAGAACGAAGCAGAAACATCTATACTATCCATTTTTTCACTTAAAATAGTTGATGTTATTTCTGATGGAATATCTTTTGAGAAGAATCCTTTTTCAATAATGATTTTTGCAATACTTTGTTGCCCACTCATAATCTCACATCCCAATTAACTTTAAATTTATAAAAAACATAAAAACTCCATTTGAATATCTATACCATACAATATATATATATATCTATTTCTAAGATATTGTCTATAACCACCCCTAAAATCATTCTTGTGGTGGTTTTCAACAAGAAAATATCTCGTTATATTTTTCTATTGTATTTTCTCTTTAATCAACATACAAATTAAACCACTAAATACTACACCTTTTTTAAATTCTAAGAAACTGAGTAAAAAATGGTCAAGATTCTGTTCATTATTCTCGAAACGTAAAATATATATTTCTTATCTTGACAGAGTGGAGGTCATCATTTATAGTTTCACATCCATGTTATTTACAATTAAAAAGAAGAGCATATACCCCATATACTTTTCTTCCCATAGTTAACAATACACTTCATCCAATATATTTAATAATTGCATCAACTATTGAACAGTCACCATTTTTAAAAATTTCTCCACTTCACCTAAAACTCCCATCGTTCCAGGAATATCAATTCTCCCTTTTCCATCTCCCACTCTATAATCCCTCACCACAGCAACCGTCATATATCGTCCATTACCAAATCTAGGTTTCTCTACATTGAAAGAATAATTATGACTTCGTTCGATTAGCGCTTTACTCCACTTATCCCTAAGATCTTTTCTTCTATCCTTATCGGCAACATGTATTTTAAAACATAAACGTCCTTCTTCTAACTGCAAATACTGCTTACAATTATTATCTTCTTGTTCATTCCACCATAAGGCATAGAATCCACCATTCGGATTAGCTACATATCCATATTGACCTTTGATCCCACGTTACTTTAACTCCTCATAAAATCCTTCCCAGGCTTCGCCTTTCCACTCGCTTAACGGCAGTGTCTTATATGAATCATATTTTCGATCTATTTCTCTTAAATAAAAATAGTAATCTAAAAATATTTGATTCTGTACGCCTCTATCTATATTTTCTTGTAAAAATTCAAGCATTTGTTTTCTTGTAAACAACATATACTTTGCATCAATTACTGCTGAATAATCACTTTGATTACCTATTTTATAATAGATAGGCAACAGGTCATTTTCTTCATATTTTTTAAATTTCATTACATCTTCATAATAACGTTTCAGTTGATTAGAATGTTCTTTTGTATACGTTTTATCTTCAATTAAAATAGCCTGATTACCGTTAATTTCAATAAGTATATCTAAACCTTTAAATTGTTTCGTAATCTTAATTGCTTTAATAGCAGCTGGAAAGTTCTTTTTATGTATGTCATATATTCTTCTAATAAAATCTATACCAGCTTCATGTAAGTATTCATCGGTTTCTTTATAGATTGGTTTCGCCCACTCTGCTAATCAACAAATAAAAGCATCTTGCGACAACTCACTTGTTCCATGTGAAAATAAATTTGGTCTCTTATCCATATTTAATCCCCTTTGTATCTAAGTGCTATTCCCCAACATTTAATACTTCTAAAACTTCCCTAAACAACACCGAACCTCTCCCAATAACCAACTCCAAAGCAACCTCTTTAACTAGCCCATCTCTCCTCACCATAACAACCCCATTCTCATAATCAACCCAAATCTGAACATCCTGCACATAATAACTCTTAATAGTAGAAGCCTCATCTAAGTTGTTATGATCTAGCTCAACCTTAACTTGCTTCGTAAAACGACGCAGCGTTTTCCAAAGAATTCGTTCTTCTTTTGATTTCATGAAGAGTTCTGGGAGTTCTTGTACTTCTTTTAATAACGACATAGTTGTTATTGTGTATGTTTGAATGCCATATCCTACTGGGCGGATGAGGTGGTCTAGTTTTTTCCATGGCTCTAGTTCGAAATGTACATACTCATCGTTTTGTTGCATTTGAATTTGTTTGATTTTGGCGACGTATTGAATTCCGCCTTTTTCACCATGCCATTTTTTCGGTGCATATAATGCTATGTATTTTGCTTCTTGCCATCCTGGTTTTAGCTGTTTGATTGGTAATTGATATACACCATTCTTTCTATACGTTTCATAGTCACCTTCAGTTTTCACGCTGCCTACTAATACTTTTTCTTCTAGTGAAGAGTGCCATTCTTCTTTTGTTCCTCGTGGAAGGATGCCTTCTCTTATAATTTCTTCTGGGCTTTTTTCAATGAGATGATCTAGAAACTGTTCGACTAGTCTTGTTGCGTTTGGTAAGAACGGGAATCCACCGATATTTACTTTTTCGATACTTTTATAAAATGGATGATTCTCGTATTCTTCCTCTTGGTTCCATGGGAATAGTACGTACGCTCCGTAAGCTGTTCTTTCAAATGGTCCTTCTTGTTCTACTACTAGCGCATCTCTGTAACGATGCATTGTGTTAATGTCTTCTTCCATTGGGCCAGGGGTGCCATACTGCCTTTTATAATGAGGCTTTTCAGCAAAATCAATTCGGTATTTTGCATCAAAAATGTATTGATATTGATAGTTCTTTCCCTTTTTCTCAATAGCGAGCATCGTATCTGGTTTTTGTGTAACTGTTGGTAGTCTACCGTTTCTTTTCTGGAAATAAAGTTCTATTACTTCATCAGTGACTGGATGCTTGAACGTTCTTTTTGCAGTTTTACTTTCATCAAGCGTTACGTATAAACCATCTTGTTTAACTTGAATAACGTCTTGATGGAGCGGTATATATTTTTTTGATAAAATTTGTCCGAGTTTTAAATACGTCCAGTATTCGTATAACCTTGCAACATCTTTTACCGACATTTTGAAAATTTGTCCTCGTAATGTTAAACCTCGCGATAGCATTAAGAAGATTTGATACGCATCTCTATATCCTGCTGCCATTTGAATAACAAGTGAAAAAACTGATCGATCTAATTTTCCAATTTCTCTCCAAAATGGACCGTTCAATTCATTTTTCATTCGATACTTCATATTTTTTACACGTTCCAGCAAATCTTCATCAGTTTCACCACGTGTATATCTGGACTTTGTCTCTAGCGCCTTAAGTAAATCATCTATTTTATGTACAACTCTTTGAATCATCCATTTAACAAATCGATTTTCCAGCGTATCATAAGACACTTCCTTATAAGCTGTAATACCTTTAGTTGGTATACTATTTTCTCCTTGCAGCAAGTGTGGTCGCTTTCGTAAATAATTCATTCCGACAGAATCCAATTTACGAATTTTTTCTCCTCGTACTAGTTGATGTCTAGTCATAAGCGTATGATGCGGTTGTCTTTTAATATGAGAGATTGACTTCATAAAACGCTCAAAGGAATCATTTAAAATACGATAGAACTCACTCTTCGATGGATTTGTGGCGTAAATTGCAGATGCTCCTAAGTAAGTTCTCTTTAATAAATGAAACGCTAAATTATAAATTTCATCATTTACTTCATCTAATAAGGCTCTGTAATCATCCTTATAATCAAGTTTTGCCGGGAAAGCTTCAAATGTAACAGTTAATAAAGTATCTTGCTCGTCTTTAATTTCAAATGTTGTATTTCCTACTTCATTTGGAAACGAAAGATTCCCCATTAACACATGAAGTGATCCCATTTGAATGGAACTAACTTGCCTTCGAAATCCCGGATGTTCATGGTAAAAGGACAGCTTGTTGTTATTTTTCGGAACAATAACAAGCTGATAACTTCTATTTTCAAAAAAGATTGGTGGATGTTCATTCCATTCATCCAGCCCCTGCAATCTTGCATCAAATACAGAAACGGATTCCGTCTTCCCATCTACATGAAAATACATCATTTCATCTGCGTTCATAGCGTGATATTCTTTTAAACTCTCGTATTATCTTGCATATCTTTAACTATCTCTTTTAATTCATCTATCTTACTATCATAATTTTTAGCGCAAGTATAATTCAACGTAATATTCGTGCTATGTTCTTGGTTATATTTATCACATACTTCTTTTACATCTTCAAAATCAAACTCAGTTCCCTCAAATATAAGTGAAAAAGTATCCTCATTAGATTCTTCTACTAACTTTTCAATAAGTTTATCAATCCACAACTGCAAACGCATACCTCTATACTGCGCTAAATAACTGTCACCCGTAATTAATTCACCATCAATCGTTACTAACGTTTCAATCTTATATGGATTATATTTCAAGACAATTGTTGTCATACTTCTCTCTCCTTGCCAATTCCTTCGACTTTAAAGTTCAAAAAATCCCTCAGCCATGATAACTATCCTTATTCTTCCACTTAACTACACAATTACTATATCATAGAGAAGCAAACTCTTTTATCCATTCTTTTCATTTTATAAAAATTCATTATAATAATTAAACTCCATCCCTCACCTACGTAAGAACATCAAACAAAAAAGCGCCAGGTCCCCCATTACTTTCACATCAATATTTAAAACTTCTACTCCCCAACCCATTACAACTTGAATAATGTCATGTAGTTCTTCAAAAATTACTTGGTTATGAACAAGTAACCCCCTCAAAAACAGTTGTCATATATAACGGAAACTATAAAATAGAATTAAACATAAAAAACCATTTCAGGAGGTGCCCATGACATTTAATGAATTGAAAAAAAACAAACCAACAACCCGCTGGATTGAGAGTGATGAAGATGGAGAGTTTTTCACTGAAGAAGCTATAAGTGCAACAAATCAAGTTCTTGACACTTACGTTAACACTTTAGAACAATTAGGAGCAAACCGAGCCGAAGCCGAAGTAATGCAAGCCGTTCAAGAGGTCGTTCTTAAATTAAACGACTTAAATTTCGAACACGACCATTTTATTGAAACAATGGAAAGAGAAGATCTCTATGATTTTATTGATACAGCAGCACGAATCGCTGGCTTAGAATCCGAAGAGGACATAACAGAAGAATGGCGAGAATGGTAAAAAGCTGCACCTCTAATTGGTAGAGGTGCAGTTTTTTCATACGCCAATGAAGGATTTCATATGTTCCAACATAATCTCAATCTTATTTCATTATAAAAAAAGAGGAGAACCTATCTCCCCTCTCCCTTCCTATAAACATTCTCCCTTCCATCCATCTTCATCCTTAGCTTATCTTCCGTCAATGTTAACTCTACATTTCGATACTCACCTGAGTTTTGTTTTACTGCGATGATGTATGTATTGTCTCCACTCTTCGGTTCAGAGCTTACATAGAATTTATATTGCGGGAGCCTGCCGCCACCTGGCTGTTCTTTTGCGACGATTAGCTCACCACTTCTGTCGCCTTCTTCTAATATGAAAGCAATGTCATCTCCACCGGTTGTGTTAACCCAGTCGCCTTCTATTTGTGTGAATGGTACTTTTGTTTTTGTATTGTTTGATTGTTCGTTTTTATCTGTATATGTTTCTCTTTTATTAATAGACTCATGGTCATTCATAAATTCTTCTTTCGTTATTTGTGTAAGTGAGAGGGTTGCGGCTCCATACCCTTCTCTTACTAGCTCAATGTTTTCGTCATCTATTACATTTACACGAGCATGAAATGGTGTGAATGTTTCTACGTTAGATTTCTCTTCATAGATGCGTAAACTAATCTCCTTCTCATCACTCTCTTGTTCTTTGAATAAGTATGTAGCTTTTTCTTCACCGTCATAAACGGTGATTTCACCTTTTTTATCTTCAGATACACTAATTTCGACATAACTATGTTTATTTTTGTCTATCCAATAACCGTCTATATCTAGTAATGTTACAGCGTTTCGTTGTTTGTCTTCTACTTCGCTAGTTTCTACCGAAGTTGCTACTTTATTATCCTCTGAGAAAAATGAATTTTTCATCATTAATATCGCTGTTATTACAACGATCGCTCCGATAATACTGAATAGAATAAAGTTCCCTTTTCTCCTATTATCTGTTTGTTCTGGAGCTTGTTCATCCTCTTCAAGGCTACCTCCGCATGAGACACAAAATCGCTCTTTTCCGGCTTTTTCCTTACCACAATGTCCGCAAAAACGATTCCGTCCTTTCTTCGGGTCCACACGTTTTAACATTTTATCTATCATGCCTTGTCCAACTAATGTTCCACTAAATACATTCAAAGCTGTTTCTTTCTGTTCTGGAGTTAGGCTTCCCCACTGTGAAGAATCTTTCCCTTGCGCTTCGACATGCGCCGAGTTCGTATCTGAACCATAATACGATAAATGATTCGTTACATCTCCGTCTGGTGCTGTTCTTATATGCCCTTTCACTGCTACCGTTTCTGGATTCACTGGCTTCGCATCCGGACCGTGATACGATAAGTTATTCGTTACGTCTCCGTCTGGCGCCGTTCTTATATGCCCTTTCACCGCTACCATGTCCGGGTTCACTGGCTTCGCATCTGGACCGTGATACGATAAATTATTCGTTACGTCTCCGTCTGGCGCCGTTCTCACGTATCCTTTTACCACTACCGTTTCTGGATTCACTGGCTTCGCATCTGGACCGTGATACGATAAATTGTTCGTTACGTCTCCATCTGGCGCTGTTCTTACATATGATTGTACATGTTGTACGTTCGTGCCCTTCGCTATATGGGCATCTGAAGAATGTACAACTGTTTCGCCTGTCACAGCGTGTCCGTCCACGACTCCTGGTTCTGCAACATACACATCGCCACCAACGTGCATTTTTAAAAATGGTAAAATGAATGAAATGATAATAAGAGGTACGCTTCCCATAATACCTAGAGCTGCGTAACTACTATAATTATGGCCATATAACCAAATTAACGTTGCTCTTATTCCAACAAAGCCTAGCGCTGAGACGATAATAGACTCAATTAGTTTACTAGGTGAAGAATCGTAGACTAAGCCACTAGTAGGATCGACACTCATTCTAACTAGTAAAATAGCTGCAATTCCGTATACGATTAATCCAGCTAAAAATGGTCTCCAGTTTTTTAGCACGAACTGAATTCTCATAAAAAAGAGAACGAGCATAACAATGAAAATAATCGGTGCTAAAAATGGCAAAATTACTGATATGATTCCTAAAATGATCATAAAAAATAGCATTTTCTTCAATAATTTAAATGATGTAACAATAAAAAATACAAATAGTCCGAAACCAAATAACCCTGGGTGAATATAACCTAAAAATAAAATGATAGGAAATAACGTTATCGCTATTTTATGATGATTGGTTTCTTTCTGACTCTCTATCCATTCCTTCATACTTTATATTCCTTTCTTATTCGTTCATAAACCGTTTTCATCCTTATCGATTATATAATGCTTTTTATAGTTTATATATATATATTTAACAAGAAGCTTATAATTTTCTTACGACAAATTTCGCACTAATTCAATCAAAAAAAGACCACCAAAAAGGCAGCCTCAAAACTCAATCTTATTCCCCATCCCGCGCTCCACTGCTTTCTCATACAAATACTTCGCCACAATTATATCCACTACCGCCAAACCAACCGATTTGAAAATAGTAATCTCTTCATCGTTTTCCCTTCCCGCTTTTTCTCCGCTTATAATTTGACCGAGTTCAGCGTGAATGTTGCTAGCTTTAAATAAGCCTTCTTTAATCGGAACTTGAAGGTCGCCCGTTTCTTCTAGTGCCGCTTCTTTTGATTCGACTACTACTTTATTTGCGTTCGCGATAGCGTGAGATGGTAGTTCTTGCATGCTTGGCCTGAATGAGCCGACGGCGTTTATGTGGACGCCTTTTTGTAGTTTTTCTGAGAAGACTGGTGTGGATGCGTTCGTTGTTGTGACGATGATGTCTGCTTCACTTATTGCTTCATTTGGATTTCTGTACACGTGAGCAGGTTTGTTGAATGTCTCTTGTATATGCTGCGCAAATGTATACGCCTTTTCTTCCGTTCGATTGTACAAAATAACTTTTTCGATATCTCTAACAGCGAATACAGCTTCGGCGATTCCTTTCGCCTGTTCACCCGTACCGATAATGCATAAAGTTTTTGCGTTATGACGAGCTAAATGTTTTGTCGCTACTCCTGATAAGGCGCCTGTTCGAATCATCGTTAAGTACGATCCTTCCAAAAGCGCGAGTGGTTCTCCCGTTTGAAAGTCGGATAGCATGACAACGCCATTTATCGTTTTTTTACCTATCTTTTTATTTTGCGGGACTACTGTTACTACTTTTAAACCGAGCGCTTCAAGTCCTTCCGCTACTGAAGGCATAATTAATGCCGTACTTTGCTCGTTTGCAAATGGCAATGATCCGCGAATTGGTGTAATCGTTCTTTCTGCCGAAAATTCTTTTAAAGCAAGCGCCGCGTATTCAATGACTTCATTCATATTTACTAAGTTCCGTTGTTCGTTCGCGCTTATGACTAGCATATTTGTTCATCCTTTCCTACATTCTTCTCTTCACTAAATGCGATATTTTCATTCACAACCTGTGCTCCCACTAAATCACCTGTAATATTTACAACTGTATGGCCCATATCAACGAGCGGCGAGACAGCAGCGATGATTGGGATAATCGTTAGCGGTAAACCGAGTGTAGAAAGTAAAATCGTCGCGGTAATAACGTCTGCCCCTTTTACCCTAACAAAAACCCACGCTTCAACACATCTCTCGGATCCACTACAAACTGATGGAACCCTGTAATAAATGCTTGCCCGGTTACTTTCGGAACGACCGCTTCATACTTGTCTACCGCTGTTACGGATAACACTTCCCCTTCAAATTTTCCGTCAGTGATACACTCGTGGGTGAATGTCTCTCCCTTTTGCAAGGCATCTCTTTCAAAAAGAGTTGCGATTCTTGCGGAAGTTCCTGTGCCACAAGGAGAACGATCTACTTGACCGTCAGCGAAGATCGTTACATTTCGTAAAGTGGCATCTTTCTCTTTCGGTTCATCTGAGAAAATAACACCGTATATTCCTTTTAATCCTTCTTCTAGTGGATGCTTTACTTCCATTTGACTCTCAATATACTGTTTAATTTTACCGCCCCACGTTTGAATAGCAGATAAGTCTTTGAAATCCACTTTCAAACCAAATTCTTTACTATCTACTACTGCATAAAATGCTCCGCCAAACGCGATATCAACTTGGAACTCATAGTTGTCTATTGTAATAGGAACGTCTTTTTTGTATACAAATGAAGGAACATTTTCAAACGATACAGACTCTACTTCGCTCCCGTTATATTTCGCATATGCAATAACTTCTCCAGCCGGGCTATCAATAATGAACTTTTGTTTTTCACCAGTTAGTTCAAACATACCTGTTTCAATTCCGACTGTAATAACAGCGATAATGCCGTGACCGCACATCGTACTCCATCCTTCATTATGCATAAACAGCACACCAAAATCAGCGTGAGCACTTGCAGGCGGTGTAATGATACAACCGTACATGCCATGATGTCCCCTCGGTTCATACATAAGAATTTCACGAAGGTGATCCAAATGTTCCATACAGTATGCGCGTCTTTCAAGCTGCGTTTCCCCCTTAATTTCCGGCACCCCACCTGTAATAATGCGAAGCGGTTCCCCAGCTACGTGAGCATCAATTGTTGTATACACTTTACTAATCTTCATTTCTATCTCTCCCCTATATGTTGATACTATTTTTATTGCAAGTATTATGCCAACGTATAGGATATAAATTTGTATACATTGTGTAAAAAAACATACACCACTGTCTATTTTTTTATACAATAGACAGTCGGTGAATATTAATTTCCAATCAGTCTCACACTCACCAAATTAAAAACAAAAAACCCCGAAAACTCAGGGGGTGATGCCGCATAGGCGAGGTTATAGTTCCTTTTAAAATAAGTTTCCAAAACCAAATTTATATTTCACTCGGCAATTTTTCCCACTCACTTAAATACATAACATCTTGTTTTACGTTTTTCTTTTCAGGAAGTAAACATAGAAATTCTAAAGAATTGCCATCAGGATCATAAAAATAAAGGTTTGCAGTAGGTGTCCAAGTTTGAACCATAGGCTCGGAAGGTTCAAGACCAAAAGCGGCCCTTGGGTTTATTCCTTTATTAAGAAGCCATTCCCTTGCATGAATGATTTCTTCATAGTTAACCTTGAATGCAAAGTGACTTGTATGGAATACTTCTTCTGATACCTCCCAAATCCCCAGCATTTGTTCCCTCTTATGTTCTTTATCAAACCAAAAGAATGCTACACGTCGTTCTTCAATCGTACGAGCATGAAATAATCCAAGTTTAGTATAAAACTCTTTTGCGACTTCTAAATTTTTCGTTTTAATATGTGTTTCATATAAAGTACCTGGAAACAAAGCATATTCCCCCTTTATATTTTCAGAAATTCTTACTATAAAGCCTATTTTAATAAACTAAAAATAGAAGTCATATCCTATTCCCCTTACATGTTTTTTTCAATTGTTTCGCCCTAATGCTGAATAAAAAAGAAAATTCTCTCCCACCACAACATATACTGTTCAAAAGCAAAAAGGAAGTGATCTCATGTACTACGGAACAAAAGGCTGGTACGTAGCCGAACTAAAAAAATTAGGCGTTCGTTACTATGAAGGACGGAAGCTAGAAAGCTATCGCGGACACGTATTACGCAATTTATTAATCGCACAACAAGAGAAATTAAAAGAACAGTAATATTCTAATGTAACGATATCAGCGATTCTCGGAATATATCGATGATGTATAAAAGTATGTGTAAACATTTTTAGGCAAAAAATA
>JAQEWB010000014.1 GCA_027694045.1 Bacillaceae bacterium OF18-1A
ATTTTTTGCCTAAAAATGTTTACACATACTTTTATACATCATCAATATATCGACCGCAACTTCAATTATATCGGCGATTTTCGAAATATATCGACTTACCGACAAAGATTGACAATAATCGCATCCTATATAAAGTGCAACATTAAACCGTCATCTTCCAACTCGATAACGCTAACCAGTTCTCCATTTCCTTATAATCAGGCATTATCTTCCCGACAAGACGCCAAAAAGAACGGTCATGATTTAAATGAACCATATGACACATTTCATGAACAACTACATAGTCAATTACTCGCTGTGGTGCCATTGCTAGCTTCCAATTGAATGTTAGTTGTAAATTCGAATCGCAAGTACCCCAAGTACGACTACTATCTGTAATACGAATAGAACGTGGTTTTGTTTTGAAATTACTTTGATGCGCTTTAATACTCTTCTCTACTAAAGATTTACACTGCTTATAGTAAAATCGTTTTAAAGCTTGTTGTATTTTCTCATCCTTAAGCTCTTTCACATAAATATGTAACTTATCCCCTTCAAAAATCGCATTATCTTGCTCAATGCTTGCATCTTGGGAAATCTGTATCGGATACGTATTCCCTAAATACAAAAATCCCTCTCCTTGATCATAATCCTTTTCCTGTGGTCCATGCGCTCGCTCCGCCATTTCCTTACGTGTTGTCTGAATCCAATCCCACTTCTCCTCTAGCAACTGGACTAAGTATTCAACAGGTGTTCCTTTCGGAGCTTGCACTTCCACATTTCCATACGAATCTACAAAAAGACGCACCGACTTTTTCTTCTTATAAGTTATATGAAAATTAATTGTCTCACCTAAATATGTATGTACCATTTCATCACCTAGCGTATTATTTTTACAAATAAAAAAGAGTAGGATACAAACGTCCTACTCTACCTATTATATCATTTACTGCTTTAACAAACTCGTTACCCTCTATACTTTACAGCTAATCCCTTAATGAAATTCCTTGCGTATCTATCGCCGCACTCTTTGTAATTTTTATGACCTTTTTTTCTTAATAGAGCGCCTAACTCTCCTTTTGTTACTGTAACGCCTACGCTATCTAATATATCAAGCACATCTTCACTCGTTAAAGATAGTGCAATTTTCATTTTCTTTAGAAGAAGGTTATTAGCACTCTCTTTGCTTTGCATTGGTGCCGGTTGTCCAGGTTTCGGATCTTGCTTCCCTCTTTTTAAAGTAATAAATCCATTTAAAAATGACTCTAACATCATCATATCGCATGTTAGTACGTACTCATCTTCAGCTACATCAGCGTCTTCAGGTTCATGCTGAGGAGCTCTCTTTATTTTTGTAAGCATATCCACTACATCTTCTTTCGTTACTTCCATCCCACCAAGTTTAAAGATTTCTACCATATCTATATCTTTTATGTCTAAAGCGTATCTTACTCTTTTTAATATATCGTTGTTACTCATTGCCATTGGTTTTCCTCCTGAAATGTTGATTATCGTAATGCTTTTAGCATGTGTAAATGAATGTCGTCAAATTACTACTTTAACATTTTAGGGGGAGGTTTTGTAGTCTTAGGTGGATTTATGCTTACGGGGATTACACAACAACTTAAGTCTGAGAAGAAATTTGAATGCTTTTTGAAGCACTTTTATCCATAACATATTAGAATTTTTTGTATCACACTATAAATCCCATTATAATAATACTCGGATATTTTATCTCAAAGTTAAATTATCTTAATTTAACTACTATATGAAGAATATCCCACCTTTATTTTCACTGAAAGGATAAATTACATTTTAATGGTTAAAAAAGCATACCTTATTTTTAAGATTGGAGTTTGTTGCACATGATAAAAAAAGACTCAAAACAAATGACAAAAGTAGAATTAATGGACAAATATCTTGATTCTCATCAAGGAATCATAACCAGCTCCGAGATTTGTGATATTGTAATGTCTACTTTCCAATTTGATTTAACAACTAAATCTGTCCAATCAAAAGAATTCGTGATGACAGGGACTGTTTCTTCAACTGAGCACATTGCTAAAATGGCCATAGATTCTGGTCTTTCTCGTTATGGAAAAAAAGTTACAGGGATTGAAATTCGCAAACTTATCAATCAAATTTTTGGTATTAACTTAGATGGGATATCTTCTTTAGATGGAGCAAGAATTTCTTTATTTTCTAAAGGTCAGTGGATTGTTCGAGGTGAACAAGACTTATTTGTTGTTCATACTGGATTAGACGATGTCGATGTAAAGGTTTTCCCTACTAATTACTTCATCGAACAAACTGGATTAGAGGAACTTCCAGAGGATCTACAACAATCATTAACAAGATTCGGGTTCTACTACGATGAAAAGATCGGGTGTTATTATTACTCAAATCCTTCTGGAGAAGCTGTTTCAGATGCTTTTAAGGGCCAAACTATTGGGACACTTCTTAAAGTAATTCAGCATTCATATCCATCTTTATAAAAAAATCATATAGGGGAGCCCTATATGATTTTTTATTTGATGAATAAGACAACTTTACTTTCCAAAAGATGATAAGAATTTAACTCTATCTCCCATAGGTGGAGTATTATTATCGACTAAAGATACCTCTAAAACTGCTGGTCCATTTAAATTCATTAAGCCGTCTATAACACCTTGATTGATATCTTCTAATTCATTGATTCTGTAACTTGGTATATTCATAGCCGCAGCCATCGCACTAATATTGATTGATTCCTGTTCAAAGGACGGATGAGTCCTGCGGAATTGTAACGAATGACCGTGATATACCATTCCTAAACGGGCATTATTCATCACAACAAACAAAATCGGTAAATTATATTCCTTTGCTGTCAGTATTTCCATTCCATGCATGAAGAAGCAGCCATCACCTGTAATACATACAACAGGGCGGTCTGGTTCAGCTAATTTTGAACCAATTGCAGACCCAATCCCGCTTCCCATTGCCCCAAAATGCACGTTAATATCATAGGTGTCAAAATCTACGACCTTCATGTGATGGATAACATACGACATAAATTCACCAATATCAATTGTGTATCTAGTATTTGATGGTAAACATTTTTGAAGATTCAGGAGTACATTTTTCGTATTATATTCTTCCGTATTCTCCGCTGCATCTTCCTTCTTTTCAACAGTAAGCTCAGCACTTTCTCTTTGTAGCCCTAAAGCTCTTAATTCTTCTATTAACAATACTAAACTTAAATTTATATCACCAAGGACTGGAATATCCACCTTGTACTTTCGATTAAAGACAGATTGGTCGAAATCCATTTGAACAGAGAAACGATCTTTTATTAAATTGCTATTATAATTATTTGTTGCCGTTTCACCCAAACTAGAGCCCACAATCAATAATGCTTTTCCATCACCCTCATTAATCAATGCAGAAGCAGCTTCATGACCGGCAAATCCAAACACTCCGACTAGAAGTGGGTGCCCCTCTGGAATATACCCTTTAGCTTGCGGGGTTGTTATAATCGGCCAATTCAAAAGTTCTGCCAGTTCTATTAATGATTCAACAGAGTTTCTTATTCCCTGCCCTGCAAAAATATAACCGCTATCCCTTTTTACCAATTCTCTAGCTGTCTCTTTTATTATGTCTAAATCTGGAACAATAGGCGCTCTTTTAAGCTGGTTCGGTATTTCAATATTCCCCACGTTTTCATGTTGAATATCAATCGGTATAGCAACATGGACAGGACCTGGTACACCAGATGTAGCGATTTCAATTGCTAGTGCGACTTCTTTAAGTACGTCCTTTACATCATTAATTGTAACGCTATATTTTGTAACTGGTCTGAAAACTGGTTCTACATCTAATTCTTGTGATGCATTCAAACCTACCGTATTAATAGGTACCGCACCAGTAATGAATAAGACAGGTAAATGCTCTCGCATAGCACTGGCAGCACCTGTTACGAGATTTGTAGCACCAGGTCCGCTACAACCAATACATACGCTTAGCTGATTTGTGTATTTCGCGTAAGCAGCAGCCATGTAAGATGCTGCACCTTCATGCTTTGTTACAATTGGTGTTAATTCCGGCATATCGTACAGCTCATCAAAAAATGCATTTACAGAACCGGCTGGAATCCCAAATATATGTTTAACTTCATTAGCTATTAAATATTCTAATACATTTCGAGCTGCTCTCATGTTTATTCCCCATTCGCTTTAAATTTATCCCTCTATTTGTGAGCAGTAAAACTCTACCTCAAAATCCGGCGAATGTGAGGTAGAGATAACTGCCGCTTAGTAAAGGCTAATAACCAGTTGAGGATGGACAAAAACCTCACTGATGAAAGCCTCACTTTCTCTCTCTATTTAAAAAATTTCTCCATATCTTCAGCCATTACAGGACGACTGAAATAATATCCTTGCATTAAATAACAATTTCGTGCAGATAAAAATTCTACCTGTTCCTTTGTCTCAACACCTTCAGCGATAACATCAAGATTCAAATTCTTAGCTAGCGTAATAATAGTATTCGTAATGGCTGCATCATCTTTTGTCATATCTCGCACAAAGGATTTATCAATTTTCAACGTTGAAATAGGCAAGTTTTTTAAATACCCTAAAGATGAATAACCAGTGCCAAAATCATCAATAGCGAAGTTGATTCCCAAACCTTTTAATTCCTTCATCGTTTTTAAAGTTGATTCTGTATTTTTAACAATTAAATTCTCAGTGAGTTCTAGATGTAAATACTCAGGTGATAGCTCTACTTCCTTTAAAACGTTTTTTACGACAGAAAATAAATCACTTTGTTCAAACTGACGTGCAGATAAATTCACGGACATATTAATTAATGGAAAACCTTGATCATGCCATTTCTTCACTTGCCTACAAGCCTCTTGCAGAACCCATTCACCTATCGGGACTATTAACCCGGTTTCTTCAGCTAGTGGGATAAATTTATCAGGTGGAATCATCCCATGTTCTTGATGATTCCATCTAATTAAAGCCTCTACACCTTCAATTTTATTCGTTTTACCATTTATTTGCGGTTGGTAATAAAGGACAAGCTCCTCTTGTTCCAAAGCCTTATACAAATCATTTTCTAGCTTGACGCTTTCAAAAGTTCTAGTATCCATCCCTTCACTGAAGAAATGATAACTATTTCCTGATATTTCTTTAGATTTGTACATAGCTGTATCTGCATTTTTGATTAATATCTCAGTCGTATCACCATTATCAGGAAATATACTAATACCAATACTCGTTTTCATATAGATTTCATTATCTACTAACTTAAAAGGATTTGAAAAAGAATCGATGACACGGTTTACTACCTTTAATACTTCATTTTCATTTTTGACATTAGGTAAATAAATAGTAAATTCATCTCCGCCTTGTCTCGATACCGTTGCACTTTTTGGTACACAAGTGCTTAATCTGTTCGCCACCTCTCGTAGCAACAGATCACCGAAACTATGCCCAAGCGTATCATTCACAAACTTAAACCGGTCTAAATCCAAATATAGAACTGCTAATTTTTCAGCATGCAATTGAGCGTATGTCAGCCCTTGGGTTAGCCTGTCCTTTAATAGAACTCTGTTCGGTAAATCTGTTAAACTATCAAAATAAGCATGGTACTTTATTTCTTCCTCCATTTGTTTCCTTTGGGTTATGTCTTTAAAGGTAACAACTTCCCCAACAATCTCATCCCCTTCTTTTATAGAGGAAATGACATACTCCACCGGAAAACAGGATTGATCTTTTCTAAAAAACTGCTCTGTTTTCTCGTAAAGGTTCCAATTCTCATCGCAGTCGGAGGTAACCTTTTTTTTCCTTTCCGTTTCAATTCCATTGAAAACCATACTGGATGGTTTTCCTATTAATTCATTTTCCATATCATAGCCTAACATGGACGCACCGGCTGGGTTACAAAAAGTAATATTCCCATCGAGATTCAAACCGAAAATCCCTTCTCCGGCAGAATTGAGTATGAGTTCCTTCTCACGACTAAGTTGCTGTAATTCGGTTATTACTCGTTCCAGTTCCTTATTTTTCACAGTAATTTCTGAGGTTCTTTCCTCTATAATAACTTCCTGCTTTTCCATATATAACAGGTTTGATAGCGTAGAAGCAGTTGCATCGACAATAGATTGCGACAGCTGTATTTGTGCTTCAGAATAATTAAAATCACTATCACCTAGATTGACTACAGATATTTGCCCTAATACCTCTCCCATTGAAACCAATGGCAGCATCAAGAGCCCCTTTATACCAAAATTACGACAAACATCATGATTCGGCCGCGAATCTGCATAAACATCTGGAATCAGGATCGGTTTTTTTGTTTTAATAACCTCTTGCGTGACTCTATCGTTACTTTGGTCAAATTGTATCTTATCATGTGTCTTGATCCAATCTTCTTCTGTCCATTCAGAGTTCTTACTTAACTTCGCCGGTCTAATTTTCTTTTCAGCTAAAGGCTCTAATAAGTGAACCCCGATATTATAATTACCTAAAACCTTCCCTAAATAGGAAAAACAGTTGTCTAGACTTTCCTGCATTGAGGAACACATAGATAGATCACGTGTCACATCAAGCAAAAGTTGTTTTTCAGCAATAAGGTTCACCTTATGAGTTAAATTGTTCGCATTTTGAATGGCAACTGCCGCCATATTCACATATGCCTCAACCGTTTGAATTTCCGACTCTGTTAAATTCATGGGAATTCCATAATCAAATAAAAAGACTAAACCAAATAGCTCTTCTTCAAAAGAGATAGGCAAAACTAATAAAGATTTAATTTGAAAACCTTTAACAGCCCTTGGATCCGGTCGACTATCTTTTGATGTATCAGGGATATAGATAGTTTTTTTTGTTTCAATCACTTCTTTTGCCAGTAGGTCGATTTCTGTATCAATGGTATGCATATCCAGTGTCCATCCATTAATAATCTTCGGTTTCCCCACATACCCTCTAAAAGTGCCATCTTCCTGCGGCAAATAAATACCAACAGAATCGCATTGAACAATTTCTTCAGAAATTGCTATTGTGACTTGCTCTAAAACCTCACGTAAATCCAGTTTTGTATTGATCATTTTAGTTATATTCGCAAGTCGAGAATACCTCGTTTGTTCCTTTAACATAAAGATGAACTCCATTCTATTAGCATTATCCATTTGCATCCAATTATGGACCCTCATTTAAAGCCAATCAATACTATCATTTCCACTAATTCGACAAAAAATTTTATATTTCTCATTTTATAATGTTTTGCACAGTTTTAACATAGGAATTGTTTGCATAATAATTTATTGTTTTTCTTACTACGTCGCGAGATTACGCTTTATTATCTTTTTTGTTACACCAAATCAAAATTCTGCTCCTACCTAAAGTTGAACTACGGTCCTTCACACGCTTGAGGAAGGACACTTCTTTCAGATAATGTGTAAAAATAAAAACAGATGGAAATCCCTCCCTATCAGAGCCTAGATTCCCATCTGTCTATTCAAACTTCCTCTTTATTCCAGAAACATCAGAGTATACGTGGGCACATAAACATACTGATATATTTGCGTTCAGTCATAATCTATACAGAAACTCAGACCTAAATAAATCCCCTCTAACGTACGAAAGTTATAATGCTTCACTATCCGTTGTTACAGCAACGCTCTCTTCAAATTTATCCAGCAATGCACGCACTTCATCTGTTGATTTCGTGCTCATCAATTGATTTCTTAGTTCAGCAGCTCCTGGGAATCCTTTTACATAAATTTTGAAAAAGCGATGCAGCCCTGTGATTGAACGTGGCAATACTTCCGCATATTGATCTTGAAGATCTAGCTGTAGTCTTAACAGATCAAGATGTTCTTTACTGCTATGCTCTCTCGGTTCTTTTTCAAAAGCGAATGGATTTTTAAAGATTCCTCGTCCGATCATGACGCCATCAATACCGTATTTTTCAGCAAGTTCCATCCCAGTTTGACGGTCAGGGATGTCTCCGTTAATTGTTAGGAGTGTATTTGGTGCAATACGGTCACGCAGTTTTTTAATTTCCGGAATTAGTTCCCAATGCGCATCTACTTGGCTCATTTCTTCCCTCGTACGTAAATGAATAGATAGGTTTGCAATATCTTGTTTAAAAATATGCGTTAACCAATCTTCCCACTCGCTTAGCTCTTTAAAGCCAAGTCGTGTTTTTACGCTGACAGGAAGCCCGCCAGCTTTTGCAGCTTGAATAAGTTCTGCCGCAACATCTGGACGCAAGATAAGGCCACTACCTTTTCCTCTTGATGCCACATTCGGTACAGGACAGCCCATATTAATATCGATACCTTTAAATCCTAATTCCGCCATACCAATACTCATTTGACGGAAATACTCAGGATTATCCCCCCAAATATGTGCCACGATAGGCTGTTCATCTTCTGTAAAAATTAAACGGCCACGTACACTTTTCATACCTTCTGGATGACAATAGCTATCCGAGTTTGTAAACTCTGTGAAAAATACATCCGGGCGACCGGCTTCACTTACTACGTGACGGAAAACAACGTCTGTCACATCTTCCATTGGTGCAAGTACGAAAAATGGTCGTGGTAATTCACGCCAAAAATTATCTATCATTTCAAATTCAAATCCTCTCACTATGAATACAATTTCAAAATCTCAATTTATAATTTGTAAAAATCAACAATATTTATTTTAACTAAAATCATTACTGATTGATGTTTTTATAAAGTGACAATTTAATCAATAAGGGTTTTCTTCATCCTCCACCTAACAAATTTTGAAGTAGGAGTCTTACTGCCCGCAAATAGCGTGGCGTGATAAACCAAAAAGCAGATGGTATAGATTTTTCTATATCAACTGCTTTTTTATTATACCAACTTAAGCCAAGCCACACACTCCACATGAGTCGTATGCGGGAACATATCAACAGGTTGTACTTCCTGCGTTTTATATCCGCCTTCTTCTAGTACTTTTAAATCACGTGCTAATGTTGCTGGGTTACATGATACGTATACGACGCGTTTTGGCTTCATATCGATGATTGTGTTTAGTAATGCTTCGTCACAACCTTTACGCGGCGGATCTACGACCATTGTGTCAGCGATTACGCCTTCTTTGTACCATTTTGGAATGACTACTTCTGCTTCTCCTACGCCAAATTCAGCGTTTGTCATGTTGTTTAGTGCTGCGTTTCGGTTTGCGTCTTCAATTGCTTCTGGGACGATTTCAACGCCGTACACTTTCTTCGCTTTTTGCGCTAGGAATAAGGAGATTGATCCGATTCCGCAATATGCATCAATTACTGTTTCATTACCATCTAGCTTTGCGTATTCTAACGTTTTATCGTATAGCACTTTCGTTTGTTCCGGGTTTACTTGATAGAATGAACGTGCTGAAATCGCAAATTTAATGTCACCGATAAAGTCATAAATATATTCTGATCCGTACAGTACTGTCGTTTTGTCTCCGAAGATTACATTCGTACGCTTCGGGTTTACGTTTTGAACGATTGATTTTACTTCTGGGAATTTTGCTGTAATTTCTTCAATGATTGCTTGTTTATTTGGCAGTTCCGCTGTACGTGTAATGAAGACAAGCATAATTTCCCCTGTTACTTGTCCGTAGCGAGCCATTACGTGGCGAAGTGTTCCTTTGTTACGCTCTTCGTTGTACGCCGTGATACCGTGCTTCTCACAAATACGTTTTACTTCTTGAATTAATGTATCGTTTTCTTCTGCCTGAATTAAACATGATTCCATATTAATGATGTCATGTGTTCCTTGACGATAGAAACCTGCTACAAGTCCGCCTTCACGTTCTCCAATTGGTACTTGTGCTTTATTACGATATACCCACGGGTTCTTCATACCAAGTACAGGATGAACAGGAACATCACTTAATCCGCCGATGCGCTGCATAACGTCACGTACTTGTTTTTCTTTCGCTTGTAATTGTCCTTCATATGTTAAATGCTGTAGCTGACAACCGCCGCACTGGTTATATACTGGGCATTCTGCATCTTTACGATATGGACTTTCTGTATGAAGCTTCATTAAACGACCAAACGCAAAATTTTTCTTCACTTTAATAATTTTAATTTGTGCCTCTTCACCTGGTAATCCGTTTTTAACGAAAATTGGATAGCCCTTTACTTTCGCAACACCGGCACCGTCATGTGTTAAATCTTCAAATACTACATCTATAAACTCGTTTTTCTCAACTGGTGGCGTCATTTTTGTACTCATTTTCCGACCTCTCTTTTTCATAACACTGCGTTACATTTTATCATACTTATATGGTCTTTTTCTATTGCAAGAAAAAAAGCTATTGACGATACTTCTCTGTTAGTGTTACGCTACTACTAATTTAATACGGACGATGTTACCTCATATATACTCGATAATATGGATCGAGAGTCTCTACCCGGCAACCTTAAATTGCTGGACTATGGGGAAAACTAATGAATATTAGCCTATGTGCAAAAAAGGACTCATATTGATTAGCTTTCTCTCATAGATGAAAGTGAATCCATATGGGTCTTTTTTTATTTTCATTTTTCTAAAAGGTCAGACATCTTACGTATGACATAGAACCTCGTTCTTTTATTTTTAGTAATATAACGAGCGTTTTATGTACAAACTTTATACGAACTTCTGAAAGGGGCAACTACATGCAATATGTAATGAGCATTATCGGTATTCTTGTCGTTTTAGGTTTATGTTTTGCTTTGTCAAACAACAAAAGTAAAATCAACTTCCGTGCAATTGCTATTATGATCGGTTTCCAAATTTTAATCGGTTGGTTTATGTTTGGCACAAAAATTGGTCAACAAATCATTATTTTCATTAGTAAAGTTTTCAACAAACTAATTAAACTTGGTACGACAGGTGTCGATTTTCTCTTTAATGGAATTCAAAGAGATTTTGTCTTTTTCTTAAATGTATTATTAATTATCGTATTTTTCTCAGCACTACTTTCAATCTTTAGTTATTTAGGTGTTTTACCATTTATCGTGCGCGTTGTCGGCGGTGCCATTTCAAAAATTACTGGTTTACCACGCGTTGAGTCATTCCACGCAGTAAACTCTGTGTTCTTCGGTTCAAGCGAAGCGTTAATCGTTATTAAAAATGATTTACAACATTTCAATAAAAACCGTATGTTTATCATTTGTTGTTCTGCAATGAGCTCAGTTTCTGCTTCTGTTACAGCATCATACGTTATGATGTTAGATGCAAAATATGTATTAGCAGCTCTTCCGCTAAACTTATTCTCGAGCTTAATCGTTTGTTCATTATTAACACCAGTTGATACGAAAAAAGAAGATGAAGTGATTCAAAAATTTGATAGAACTTTATTCGGAGACAGCTTTATCGGCGCAATGATTAACGGTGCGCTTGATGGTTTAAAAGTAGCTGGTATCGTTGCGGCATTAATGATCGCTTTCATCGGTGTGATGGAAGTTGTAAACTACGTAATTAGCGCAGCTTCAGGGGCAATGGGACATGCTGTTACGTTACAACAAATCTTCGGTTATATACTTGCTCCATTCGCATTCTTAATGGGTATCCCAGCTCAAGATATTATCCCAGCTGGTGGCATTATGGGTACGAAGATCGTTTTAAACGAGTTTGTAGCAATCCTTGATTTAAAAGGTGTTGCATCAACATTATCTCCACGTACAGTTGGAATCGTTACAGTATTCTTAATTAGTTTCGCAAGTATTAGCCAAATTGGTGCGATCGTTGGTACGATCCGTGCTCTTTCTGAAAAACAAGGAAGCGTCGTATCTAAATTCGGTTGGAAAATGCTATTTGCATCAACACTTGCTTCTATTTTATCTGCGACAATCGCTGGATTGTTTATTTAGTAAAAAAATCACCTTCGTTTACACAGCAAGGTGATTTTTTTATTATCATTTAAGAACCTGAATACATCTATCCTCAGCCACTAATCTATTCCCCTCATTTTCTCCAAATGATATGATGGACAAGGGTATATCCCCACCGTTATAAGAGCGGTGGGGATTTTAATGTAAATATGCAAAATACACAATAGAAGGTGATTTTATGAAAAAATACGCAGCGATTGCTTTATGTACATCTGCTATTCTAGCAGGTTGTAATACTAGCAATGTAAGTCCAGAACCTAAAAAAGAGAAAAAGGTTCAAGCGGAAAAAAAACAAGAAGAAAAAGTGCAAGAACAAGGAAAAATCTCTTATAATTCAATTACCCACGAATCTACAAACACAAGTATTCATATTACAGACATAAAAAACTCTTTAACAGAAGTACAATATACAATTTGGCGCACAGCTGATGGAAAAGAGCATGCTAAATCCTTTTCTTCTAAAGAAAAGGAAAAGCAATTTACACTTCCTTTTGATATAAAAGAATTTGAAGGAAAACGTGGTGAATTCCAAATTGAAGCAACAGGAATGAAAGAAGACGGAAAACCAATTCCGCTCGCAAAATCGACTATTACTTTCGAGCAAAAAGTTCCTGTTCTTATGTACCATGCAATTGATGATTATCATGGACAAGGCATTAAAGACTTATTCGTATCTCCTGCTAACTTTGAAGCCCAAATGAAATATTTAAAAGATAACGGTTATACATTACTAACGTTTGAACGCTGGAGCGATATTAATAAAGTGAATAAGCCTATCTTCGTTACCTTTGATGATGGGATGAAAAATAATATGAATGCATTTCGTATTTTACAAAAGCTAAAAGATGACACTTTTAAACCAACAGCAACAGAATATATGATTGTTGATAACGTTGATGTAGAAGGAGCCTTATCTACATCTGAAATAAAAGAAATGGTTGATTCCGGTATTTTCTCAGTACAGTCTCACACAGCAACACATGCCGACTTACCGAAAATTACAAACTATGAAGAAGAATTAAAAGGTTCGAGAGAAAAACTAGAAAAAATAACAGGTAAACCTGTTATCGCAATTGCTTATCCGTTCGGTCATGTAGATGATAGAGTTGTTGCAGAAACAAAAAAATACTATCAATTTGCAACGACAACGAAGCCTGGTCAGTTCATTACGAAAGGTGAACCTGACGAATTGTTAAAGATGAAGCGCGTTCGCATACACCATACAACTACAGTTGAACAATTCGCTTCTTCTATTAAATAAAGTGAAACTTTAATCAGCAAGATTCTTGCAAATAGTAGGATAAGTGTGAGAGCTCAATGTATTTTGAGCTCTCTTTTTAGTTTATATTTATATATATTTTTAGAATTTTCTTGTATTATATATAATAAGAAATCTTTTAAATTAAAGGAGATTATACATATGTCATTTGAACAAACGTTAGAGAAATATGCTGCCCTTGCAGTTAATGTTGGTGTTAATATTCAACCAGGACAAACTTTATCCATTAGTGCACCTCTTGAAGCTGTACAATTTGTACGTCTCGTTACAGAAAAAGCATACAAATCTGGTGCAAAACACGTATATGTAGACTGGAATGATGAGACGTTAACACGCTTAAAGTTCGACCTAGCTCCTGAAGAAGCTTTCGCTGAGTTCCCATCTTGGAAAGCACATGCTCGTGAAGAATTAGCAAAAGAAGGTGCTGCATTTATGTCTATTTATGCAGAAAACCCTGATTTATTAAAAGGTGTAGAACCATCGCGTATTGCAACTGCTCATAAAGTAGCTGGTGAAGCGATGAAAGTATACCGTGATTACGTACAAGCAGATAAAGTAAGCTGGTGTGTCATTTCTGTTCCTACGAAAGAATGGGCTGCGAAAGTATTCCCTGACGTAACGCCAGAAGAACAAGAAGCAAAACTATGGGATGCTATTTTCAAAGCTACTCGTGCTGATTTAGAAAATCCTGTGGAAGCATGGAAAGAGCATGATGAGACACTACATACAAAAGTTGATTACTTAAACGAAAAACATTATAAAGCTCTTCACTATACAGGTCCTGGAACAGATTTAACGATCGAACTTCCTGAGAAACATGTATGGGCTGGTGCTGGTAGTTTAAATGAAAAAAACGTACCATTTATGGCTAACATTCCAACTGAAGAAGTATTTACAATGCCACTTAAAACAGGCGTAAACGGCCAAGTGTCTAGCACAAAACCGTTAGCATTCGCAGGTAACATTATCGATAACTTTACGTTAACATTTGAAAATGGACGTATCGTAGACTACAAAGCTGAATCTGGTGAAGAAGCTTTAAAACATTTAGTAGAAACAGATGAAGGTTCTCACTTCTTAGGAGAAGTAGCTTTAGTACCTCATGACTCACCAATTTCAAACACAAATATTTTATTCTACAATACGCTATTTGACGAAAATGCATCTTGCCACCTTGCAATTGGAAATGCTTATGCATTTAACTTAGTCGGCGGAAAAACAATGTCTAAAGAAGAACTTGCTGAAAATGGCGCAAACGCTAGTATTACGCACGAAGATTTCATGATTGGTTCAGCTGAACTTGATATCGACGGTATTACAGCGGATGGCAGACATGAGCCTATCTTCCGTAAAGGTAACTGGGCGTTTTAATAAAAGTAAAAGGCTATCTTCCGCGTCGGAAGATAGCCTTTTATGATGCTGATGATACTTTAAGTCCAATTACACCTAAAAATAAAAAGAATACAAAACGCTTGGAATAAGCTAATATGCTCTTTAAAAAAATACACGCTAATGATTGTAATAAGTAACGTTCCAACACCAGACCAAATAGCATAAGCAATACTTAAATGGATCTTTTTAACGACGATAGCAAATACGCTAAAACAAATGCCATAGAATACGAAAATAAGTACGCTTGGAACAAGTTTTGTTAAGCCATTTGATAGTTTCATTGCAATCGTTCCCGCTACTTCAAAAATAATTGTTACGAGTAATAATAGCCAATATACCATACTAGAATCTCCTTCTCTGTTACCTTATGGAGATTCTAGTATACTACTTATAGTCCTAATGAAATATATTTAATTTCTAAATATTCCTCGATGCCGAAATGACCACCTTCACGGCCGATACCACTTTCTTTAAAACCACCAAATGGTGCTTGTGCAACCGATGGAAGACCGTCGTTTAAACCGATAATACCGTACTCTAACTCTTCACTAATTTGGAATGCTTGGGTAATGTCTTTCGTGAAAATATACGCAGCTAAACCGTATGGTGTATTGTTTGCACGTTCGATCACTTCTTCAACTGTTTTAAATTTCGCAACAGGTGCGACTGGTCCAAACGTTTCTTCAGTCATACAAAGCATTGCATCATGAGCTAAACCAATTACAGTCGGTTGAATGAAGTGTCCATCTAGTTCTGTAACCTCTTGACCTCCATATAAGAGTTTTCCACCTTTTTGAACCGCATCTTCAATATGTTCTTGTACCTTTAGAATTGCCTTTTCATCAATAAGTGGTCCTACAGTAGTTCCATCTCCAAATCCATCTCCGACTTTCAGTTGCCCTACTGCCTTTTGGAACTTCTCTACAAATACTTCGTACACTTCTTCTTGAACGAATACGCGGTTTGTACATATACACGTTTGTCCTGCGTTACGGAATTTCGAACCAATTACCGCTTCTACCGCTTTATCTAAATCTGCATCGTTCATTACGATAAATGGAGCATGGCCACCTAACTCAAGTGAGACCTTTTTCATCGTTTGTGCAGCACTAGCCATTAACTCTTTCCCGATTTCCGTTGATCCCGTAAAGGATACTTTTCGAACGCGGTCATCTTCCATCCACGTATCAGCAATCGCTTTTGCACTACCTGTTACAATATTTATGACACCTTTTGGAATGTCAGCTTCATGTGCTAATTCAGCTAACTTCAATGCAGTCAACGGCGTTTGACTCGCAGGTTTTACAACTGCTGTACAGCCCGCTGCAAGCGCTGGAGCTACTTTTCTCGTAATCATAGCGGCTGGGAAGTTCCATGGTGTAATAGCTGCCATAACTCCAACTGGTTGCTTCATAACTAAAATACGCTTATTCGGATGAGAAGCAGGGATCATTTCACCATAGACACGTTTCCCTTCTTCCGCATACCATTCAACAAAACTATTTGCATAATTCACTTCACCAAGTGCCTCTGCAAATGGCTTTCCTTGCTCTTTCGTCATAATTGCTGCAATTTCTTCTTTATTTTCATCAATGAGCGTAAACCACTTTTTTAATTTCGCCGCTCGATCCATGGCTGTTAATTTTGACCATGTTTTAAAAGCTTCATGCGCCGCATCAACAGCTTGCTTTGCCTCTGTTATCCCGCCCTTTGGTACAGTTGCAAATATTTCCTTTGTCGCTGGATTATTCACTTCAATTTGCTCTTGTAGTGTAATCCACTCACCATTTATATACATCGCCTTTTTCTCTACATTTACGAACGTCGCTTTTTTATCCAATGTTTTCTTCCTCCTCTATATCATCGTTCTCTTTAGGATTTCTCTTGTACTTATTAAATAGCATTCTCATAAAGAAATATCCACCCAGTAACGTCCAACCTACTATTATAAGCCATTCATAAGGCCAAACTAGTGCTGATGGCAGACAGGGCATGTATAGTAAAATAAATCCAATACTTAAGATTATATTACCGCAATACTTCCAAACATTGCACTTATCACGAGGAAAATAACATCAAAAAATGATAACACCTTTTTAAGTTCTTTCTTCTCCAGCATAATCCTCTTCTATAAAACGTTTAATTTTCCTAGTAGCTGCAGACTGGCTTATTTTCAAGAATTCTGCGACTTTATAGCTTGATCCATATGTTTTATATGCTTTTAAAATAATATTTCGTTCCACTTCTTCCAACATTTTATAGAGACTTTGACCTGACTGTTCAACTGTTGACTCTTGCATCGCTATTGGTAAATCTTCTATCGTCACGATATCGTCAGCAGTTATAACAATTCGTTCAATTACATTTTCAATTTCTCTATTATTTCCTTCCCAAGGGTATCCAACAAACATTTGCAATGTACTGGGTGCTAACTTTATATTCCGCCCATATTTCTCATTAAAGTGCTGTAAATAATGATAAACGAGCGGCAAAATGTCTTCTGTCCTTTCCCTGAGTGGCGGAATTGAAATCGGAATGACATTCAGACGATAATATAAATCTTTCCGAAAAGTCCCTTGTTTCACCATCGCGCTTAAATCTCTATTTGTTGCCGCTACAATTCTTACGTCCACCTTTTTCAATTCTCTTCCGCCTATAGGACGAAATGTTTTTTCTTGCAATACTTGCAAAAGCTTCGCTTGAATTTCAAGCGGCATTTCACCGATTTCATCTAGGAAAAGAGTCCCTTTATGCGCAGACTCCAGTAATCCCTTTTTCCCTTCACGATTTGCCCCTGTAAAAGACCCACCTGAATATCCAAAAAGCTCCGATTCAATTAAATTTGTCGGCAATGCTGCACAATTGATTTCATAGAAACTTTCATTTTTCCGGTTACTCACTTCATGTAAATGGCGTACTAATCTACTTTTTCCAACTCCTGTCTCACCTAAAACGAGAACAGTACTATCTACCACGGAAACTTTTTTGATTGTCTCGACTATTTTTTGCATAGCAATGCTTTTAAAAATCAGCCCTTCATGCTCATACGTTTCCCTTAATTCTTTTTTATATGTTTTTAACTGATTATCCATTTCTTCGACCTTTTGACGTAATTGATAGAGTTCAGTAAGATCTCGAGAGTAACTAATCACCCTTCTTAAATTTCCTTCATCATCAAAAACAGGTCTTGTACGAACGTGTAAATATTCCCCCGATTTCGTCGTTTGAACGAGTTCAATCGGTCGCTTTTTTTCAATTACTTCTAACGTTGCTGATGGATAAAAGATTCCATCTTTTTGTAGTTCTTTTACATGCTTACCTACTAACTCTTTAGCAGCTAGTTGATAGTGTCTTTCACATGTACTATTTACACGCACAACGATCCCTTGCTCATCTGTAACAAAAATTTCGTCAAACGCATATTCAAATACATCTTTTAAATCCATTAACACTCGTTCCTTTTCTGCAACCATCCTAGCCACCCCTAACTTCCAATCCATCGATTCACTTCACTACCTTTATTATAAAGTGAACTTTCTGCATTTAATATAGAGTCGGCTAGAATGTTTGCGATTTATCATTCAGTTTTTAAACACGAGCGATGTTTGCTTGCTCATAGCAAACTTGTAATGATTCTTCAATAATCGTTAATCCTTCCTCAAGTTGCTCATCTGTAATAACTAGCGGCATTAATACACGGATAACATTTCCATATGTTCCTGCAGATAATAAAAGCAACCCGCGCTTATTTGCTTCTGCACATAAATTAGCTGTTAATGTTTTGTCAGGTGCTTTCGTCTTACGATCTTGAACGAGCTCAAATGCACACATCGCCCCTAATCCACGTACATCACCTATGCAATTATATTTATTTTTCATTTCTTGGAATCTGTTCATTACGACTTTCCCTAATTCTATCGCTCTATCATTTAATTTCTCTTTTTCTATTACATCAAGTACAGCTAATGCAGCCGCACATCCTAGTGGACTTCCTGCATACGTTCCACCAAGCTCTCCAGGTGCAGACTCATTCATAATTTCTTTACGTCCAATTACACCACTAATCGGTACGCCAGCGCCTAATGATTTAGATACCGTAATTAAATCTGGAACGACATCATAATGATCAATAGCAAAATATTTTCCTGTACGACTAAAACCAGTTTGAATTTCATCCGCTACAAATAAGATGCCATGCTCTGAACAAATACGACTAACTTCTTGAACAAATTTCTTACTTGGAACGATAAATCCGCCTTCCCCTTGAACTGGTTCCATTACAACAGCAGCAATTGTTTCTGGTGCTACTTCTGATATGAAGAAGTTCTTAAACTCTTCAATGATAAAATCATCATACTGCTCTTCCGTTAATCCCTCTGGGCGACGGTATTCGTATGGAAATGGCGCTTTATATACTTCTGGAGCAAAGGGACCAAACCCAAATTTATATGGCTTCACTTTACTTGTCATCGTCATTGTCATTAATGTACGCCCGTGGAAACCTTTAGAAAATGCGATAATACCAGGTCTCTTCGTATATTTACGAGCGATTTTCACCGCGTTCTCAACTGCTTCTGCACCACTGTTCAAAAATAGCACTTGTTTCTCAAAATTCCCTGGTGCTAGCGCAGCAAGCTTTTCTGCTAATTCAATATATGGCTCATACATCATGACGTTAAATCCAGTATGAATGTATTGATCGACTTGTTTATGGAGCGCTTCTTTAACCGTTGGATGACAATGCCCTACGTTAATTGTCCCGATTGCTCCTGCAAAATCAATGTACTGATTGCCATCAACATCTGTTACAAGAGCACCATTGGCAGATTGTACAAACGTTGGGATGCCGTTACTTACTCCTTTTGGTACTATATTTTGACGGCGTTCTAATAAAGATGCCGCTTTCGGTCCTGGAATTTGTTCATTTACTTTAGCAAATTTTTTTGTGTTCATTGCGTACCCCATCCTTTTCTTTACATTGTTTTCTCTTTTTATTGCAAAATATATGCCAACTTTCTTTTCTAGCATTTATCCTATATTCTTTGTATCCAGGCATAAAAAATAAGTCTATAAAGACTCATTAAGAGTCTTTATAGACTTTTTTTCCTTACACATTAGACTCTTCTTTCTCCCAGAAAAACTCACCCGATTGAGAAATAAACTCTCCAACAGAATCTAACACTAAATCAGCAAGTGGTTCTAATGTTGGACGGTCTCCTGTACCAGATAGCACCCCAATTGCATAGCAATCGCCATTTTTAGCTAAATGTAAATCAGTTGGCGTATCTCCAACAACCGCAACCTCACATGATTCTAAATGAAACTCCTTACAAAACACTTCTATAATCTTTTTATCTGGTTTTTGTGCAGGGAATATATCCGAGGCTATAATATAATCAAAAAAGTTCTCTAACTTATATTGTTTTAAAAATAATTCTGTCGGTGCAAAATCGTCCGCCGTGACAACCCCTAATATAAACCCTTTATCTTTTAATGCCTGTAACACTTTCGGTAAATCCGCTGTCATTTTCATATGCGAACGGTGCTCACACATAAGGGAAAATAACTTTTCACTTACCCAATGATGCATCTCTTCTTCTCTAGCAGACTCAATATACTTACAAAGCCCCTTCGCTACATCAAGGCTTGTTCCAGCTGCTATTGCGCTACGCGGATGAACAAATGTCCCCTCCACACCGATTTCCTTTAATAAAGCCTGCTGCATTGACCATGGAAGCTTATATAATTTTATACAATCTGCTACAAGTTCTTCAGCTACTTTTATCCAAATTGAATGAAAATCCATTAATGTCCCATCTTTATCAAATAGTATTGCTTTTACCTTCTCCATAGCACACCCTACCTCTCGTCTCTTATCTCCTCCAGTGTATCAATAAATTATGGATATAAAATAAATGAATTGTAAAAATACCATAAAAATCAAACTAACTTCCAATTTACAATTCCTCTATATAATAAAAAGGATGCCTTTACAGGGCATCCTCTTGATGTTCAGGAACAAATAGTTCCAGACAATGATATATATTTTCGAATTCCATCGGTGCATCTCCACCATATTCACCGTCTAAATTAATCATTAGTTTATCTGGTGAATGCACTTTAATTCGGTTCGCTTGTGTATATAACACTTTCGGGTTATTAATATGTTCACCACGCTGCGCTTGTGTTGCTGCTTTAATTAGATCCGCGATAGAACCTTTTTTCAGTACTAATAAATCAAATAATCCATCGTTAATAGATGCATACGGTGCTACCTTTTCAAATCCACCAACTGAACGAGTATTTGTAATTAAAAACATCGTAATTTCTTCTTGTAGTAGCTTCCCATCATACTCAATTTCAACATATGTTGGATGTAAGGATGGCAACATTTCGATACCTTTTAAATAGTAAGCAAGTTGCCCTAATACTGTCTTTAACTTACTCGGTACTTCATATGTTAATTCTGTAATACGACCGCCACCCGCGATGTTAATAAAATATGTATCGTTTGCTCTACCAAGGTCTAACGGTACTGTCTTTCCTTCACAAATAATATCCGCTGCCTCTTCAATAGAGCGAGGTACACCGATTGCTCGTGCAAAATCATTTGTCGTTCCAACAGGAATAATTCCAAACTTCGGACGATGCTCATGTCCTACTAAACCATTTACCACTTCATTTAGCGTGCCATCGCCACCCGCCGCAATAACGACATCAAACTTACGGTCCGCTGCTTGCCTCGCCGCCACAGTAGCGTCTCCAGGACCCGTTGTCGCATGACAAGACGCTTCATAACCAGCTTGCTCTAGTTTTTGTAATACTTCTGGTAAGCTCTTCTTAAATAGCTCGCGCCCAGAAGTAGGATTATAAATAATTCTTGCTCGCTTCATTATTTATTAGCACAGGAGATTTCCTTATTCATTGAAAAAGAACATACCGAATTTCTATTCAGCATTCCTATGCCTACCTCCTCTCATCTTCCTATCCTTCTTTTATCCCGCTCAAACAGGCAGTAAGAACCCGATTCGTGTAGTCCATCATAAGAAATATTTCTTTTAATGGTTTTCTTTATGTCTATCCATTCTTTCATAAAAATTTACATATAACGAATAATAACTATCTATTATTTCATGAGATGAAAAAACCTCTATGTCTAGATTTATCATTATTCCCACCTTTTTGCAACTATCATACCATAGTTGCTATACAAACATTTTTCCACTTTTGACAGTTAATCAAACGTTTGTTTAAACGATTTTTTCTCATTTAAACAAACGTTTGATTAACCTAGAAAAACACCCATGTATGGGTGTTTTTCTGCTTAATCTTTAAAAGTTACTACTATTATCTCTTATTAATCTCTTCAAGTAAGATTTTGTTAACAAGCGGTGGATTTGCTTGTCCTTTTGTTGCTTTCATAATTTGACCAACTAAGAAGCCAATTGCACGGTCTTTACCGTTTTTAAAGTCTTCGATAGATTGCTCATTATTATCAAGAATTTCTGTTACAACTTTACGAAGTGTTCCTTCGTCAGAAATTTGAACAAGACCTTTCGCCTTAACGATTTCTTCTGGGTCTCCACCTTTTTCAATTAATTCATTAAATACTTTCTTCGCGATTTTCGAAGAAATTGTACCTTTTTCAATTAATTGAACCATTTTAGATAAACCAGCAGGCGTTAATGCAACGTCTTTTAATTCTTTTTGTTGTTTGTTTAAGTATGCAAGTACTTCACCCATTAACCAGTTCGATGTTAATTTCGCATCAGCACCGTCTGCAACAGTTGCTTCAAAGAAATCAGACATCTCTTTCGTTAATGTTAACACGTGTGCATCATAAGCTGGTAAGCCTAGTTCTGCAACGTAGCGAGCTTTACGTGCATCTGGAAGTTCTGGAATAGAAGCTCGAACTGCTTCTTTCCACTCATCATCGATGTAAAGTTCAACTAAGTCTGGCTCCGGGAAGTAACGGTAATCGTCAGATCCTTCTTTCACACGCATTAAGATTGTTTTCTTCGTTGCTTCATCATAACGACGTGTTTCTTGTTGGATGATACCACCAGATAACAGTTCTTTTTCTTGGCGCACTTGCTCGTGCTCAAGACCTTTTTGTACGTAAGTGAATGAGTTTAAGTTTTTCAGTTCCGCTTTTGTACCGAACTTCTCTTGTCCAACTGGACGAAGAGAAATGTTCGCATCACAACGTAAGGAACCTTCTTCCATCTTACAATCAGATACACCAGTGTATTGAATGATTGATTTTAACTTCTCTAAGTATGCATATGCTTCTTCTGGCGTACGCATATCTGGCTCAGATACGATCTCGATTAAAGGCATACCTTGACGGTTGTAGTCTACTAATGAACCATCAGCTGTATGCGTTGATTTACCAGCATCTTCTTCTAAATGAAGACGTGTAATACCGATACGTTTCTTTTTACCGTCTACTTCGATTTCAATCCAACCATTTTCACCAATTGGCTTATCAAATTGAGAGATTTGGTATGCTTTCGGGTTATCTGGATAGAAATAGTTTTTACGGTCAAACTTCGTTTCCGTTGCGATTTCACAGTTTAATGCCATTGCAGCTTTCATCGCAAAGTTAACTGCTTCTTTATTTAAAGTAGGAAGTACCCCTGGGTATCCTAAGTCAATTACACTTGTTTGTGTATTTGGCTCCGCTCCGAATTCTGTTGGACTCGCAGAGAAAATTTTCGAATTTGTTTTTAACTCAACGTGAACCTCTAAACCAATAATTGTTTCTAAATTCATCTATGCTCGCCTCCTTACAGACTTGCTTTTTTTGTATGATAGTCTGTTGCTTGCTCAAACGCATGTGCAACGCGGTAAATTGTCGCTTCATCGAAGTGTTTACCAATGATTTGTAGACCAAGTGGCATGTTGTTAGCACCGAATCCACATGGAACTGAAATCGCTGGAACACCCGCTAAGTTTACTGGGATTGTTAAAATGTCATTTGCATACATTGTCATTGGATCATCAACTTTTTCGCCCACTTTAAATGCAGGAGTTGGAGTTGTTGGTCCAATAATAACATCATAGTTCGCAAATACATTTTCAAAGTCGTTTTTAATTAATGTACGTACTTGTTGTGCTTTTTTGTAATATGCATCATAGTAACCAGAGCTAAGTGCAAATGTACCAAGCATAATACGGCGTTTTACTTCATCACCGAAACCTTCGCTACGTGTGTTTTTGTAAAGATCTAATAAGTTATTTACATTATCAGAACGAACACCGTAACGTACACCATCGAAGCGTGAAAGGTTAGCAGATGCTTCAGAAGAAGATAATAAGTAATACGTTGCTAGAGCGTATTTAGAGTGCGGAAGAGATACTTCTTCCCAAGTTGCGCCCATACCTTCTAATACTTTTAAAGCAGCTAGCACTGACTCACGAGCTTCTTCGCCAACACCTTCACCTAAGTATTCTTTCGGTACAGCAATGCGTAAACCTTTAACATCGCCTGTTAAACCAGCTAAGTAGTTTCCTACTTCAACGTTTGCAGAAGTTGCATCCATACGGTCAATACCTGAAATAGCTTGTAATAAGTATGCATTGTCTTCTACTGTACGTGTAATCGGTCCGATTTGATCAAGTGAAGATGCGAATGCTACTAATCCGTAACGAGATACGCGTCCGTAAGTTGGTTTTAAACCTACAACGCCGCAATATGCAGCTGGCTGACGGATAGAACCACCCGTATCAGAACCTAGAGAGAATAGTACTTCTCCTGCTGCTACAGCTGCTGCAGAACCACCACTAGATCCGCCTGGAACGTAATCTAAGTTCCATGGGTTTTTCGTAGCGTAGAATCCTGAGTTTTCATTTGAAGAACCCATTGCGAACTCGTCCATGTTTAATTTACCGATTGTAATTGTGTCAGCAGCTTTTAGCTTTTGCACAACGGTCGCATCATAAATTGGATCAAAGTTTGCTAACATTTTGCTCGCACAAGTCGTACGAAGACCGTTAGTTACAATGTTATCTTTAACACCAATTGGCATACCGAATAATAAACCATTATCTTCAGCGCCGATTTTCGCGTCTAATTCTTTCGCCTTCGCGCGCGCGTTTTCTTCATCTAATGTAAGAAAAGCTTTTACGTTATCTTCAACATCCGCAATACGTTTGTAAGATTCTTCTACTAAATCCGTAACGGAAATTTCTTTGTTGTTTAACTTCTTATGTAACTCTGATACTGAATGATCAAATAATGACATCGAAATTCCCCTCCTCTATTCTAATACTGCTGGAACACGGATTTGATTATCTTTGTGATCCGGTGCATTTTTTAATACTTCTTCAACTGGTAAACCTTTTTCTGGTACATCTTCACGCATAACATTTTTCATAGTTAATACATGAGTTGTTGGTTTTACATCTGTTGTATCTAATTCATTTAACTGTTCTGCAAATGTAACAATTGCATCTAGTTGTTTTTGAAATTTTTCTGCTTCTTGATCAGTAATTGCAAGACGTGCTAAATGTGCTACGTGCTTTACATTCTCAACGGAAATTCTTGACACGGCTAGGCCACCTCCATAATATATCGTTCAATCTACAATACTATTGATGATACCAAATTTTCAGTACTTCAAGCAAGTCAACACAGAGTACTTACGCCATTTTTACATAAAAAAAGAAAGGCAAATGCCTTTCTTTACAATTTACTCTTTATCTAACGGTTTATTTTTCGGAAATCTCTCGTTATCTTCTTCATTATCACGAATTGTTTTTTGTAATACAAAACAAGACATCGTTAAAAATAATGTTCCAATTAAATAGTATCCTTTTACACTAAGCGTCTCATCTAACGTATAAATCCCAATTAGCATACCTGAAAGCGCGCAAACAAATGAAGTCCATGCTAAAAACGTGAACGCTTGCGTATTACGTCTTCTCATCGTTCTCCCCCTCGTTAGCTGTATACCCATTATAGATAAGTATATTTACCATGATGGATTTTTATGTAAATTCTAGTTTTATATTTATAAATCTATCATAAAAGAATACTATTTCAAAGAAAGTTTTCTGCCTAATCTGAAAAAATAATTAAAATCATTGACAATTATTTCTATTCTACATAAAATAAAAATAAATATTACGAACCTCGAAATATACGGGAGTGGAATTAATTGTTGCAATATGAACATTTTTTAGACTTACTGCTAGATAACGCCAAGAAACTTTTCTATCCTGAAGAATGGGTAAGCCTAGATTTAACACTTTCTAAAACAGAAGTATTTTGTTTACTTTGGATGGAACGAAATACAGATATTACAATGACGAAAATTGCTGACCTTCTTGATATACCGATGAGTACAACGACGGGCGTTGTAAATCGCCTTGTAAAAAAGGGATATATTGAACGCTACCGTGATGAAAACGACCGACGTATTGTATTAATTCGGTTAACAGAAACCGGCGTAATGCTCGTTCAAGAAGTAAAACAAAATGCAGCCCATTACTTTAGCTTAGTGACAGAAGCATTGTCAGAAGAAGAAAAAGCATTCTTACTACAAATCTTCCAAAAGATTATGAATCACATTGCTACCTCACAGCAAAAAACAGAAGAAAAGGTTTCTACACCTAAAATGAAAAACATTCCGATTGAATAAAACCCTATCTGGGTTTTTATTCAACCATTTACTTCGACACTCGTAATATTCGATATTCGAAACAAAGGGGATATGAATGATGAGAATTATCTTGTATACAGGTAAAGGCGGCGTAGGAAAAACTAGCATTTCAGCAGCAACAGCAATTCAAAGTGCGAAGCAAGGATTAAAAACATTAGTAATGAGCACAGATCCTGCTCATAGTTTAGGAGATTCATTTGGTATAAAGCTATCTTCTGAGCCATTAGAAGTTCGCAAAAATTTGTGGGCACAAGAAATTAATACGATTTATGAGATGGAAAAAGGATGGGGAAAATTACAGAAATATATTACACTACTCTTCACTTCCAAAGCAGCCGATGATATTACAACAGAAGAATTAACGATGTTTCCTGGTATGGAAGATTTAATTAGCTTACTTCGCGTACTCGATTATTATAAACAAAACATATATGATGTTATCATCATTGATTGCGCTCCAACGGGAGAAACATTAGCAATGCTAAGTTTTCCAGACATGCTCGGCTGGTGGATGGAAAAATTATTTCCTATTAAAAGAAAAGTTTTAAAAGTCGTTCGTCCTGTAGCTCAACCACTCCTTGGTGTCCCTCTTCCAACCGACGATATTATGGACGAATTAACAAATACACTTGAACAGCTCGGAGAAATGAGAGATATTTTATCAAACCGAGAAGTAACAAGTATCCGCATCGTTGTAAATCCTGAAAAAATGGTCATTAAAGAAGCTCAGCGCAGCTTTACTTATTTAAATTTATACGATTATAACGTAGATGCCATTATGATTAATCGCGTCATCCCTAACACCGTCACCGATCCTTATTTTCAAGCATGGAAAGATACGCAAAAGAAATATAAAACATTAATTCAAAATAGTTTTGATCCACTTCCTATTTACGAAGCTCCAATGTTTGAACAAGAAGTTGTTGGTTTGTCTATGTTAGAACGTGTAGGCGATGCTTTATTTAAAACTGATCATTGTCCTACTGAAGTGAAATTTAACGGGCGCACACAATATGTAAAAAAGGATGGCGATGAGTATATTTTCGTTCTGTCCATTCCCTTCTCAAACAAAAGTGAACTTTCCTTAAATCAAAAAGGTGATGAACTTATTATTCGAGCGGGTTCTGTTAAACGGAACATCACGTTACCAAAAACATTAACACACCTTTCTATTCAAGGAGCAAAATTTGAAGAAGATGTACTAAATATTCGCTTTGGGGGTGTAGTACATGCATGAGGAATTACTACGAAGGATAATTCGTACAAAAGTAAAAGTCGGGATGCATATATTAGAAGAGCTACCTAATCCAATCCAGCAATCAGCTAAGCAAATATTAAATATTTTACAAGAGGAACTAGCTGCTTATCCGAAAGAACGAGAGCATCATGAAGTTAATTTAAAAAATATCATAATTGAATAACTATCTCTGTATAGAGGGCCTTTTTTAGGCTTTCTATACTTTATTGGAGTGATGTAAGTTGATGAAAAAGCATTCCACTACTATACTCTGGATCATTCCCTTATTATTTTTCATTCATAACCTTGAAGAAGCTTTCCAAATGCCACAATATCTTGCTAATCAATTTTCAATCTGCCTTATAACTAGCCAACAATTTTTCATTGCCATTTCCGTATTAACAATCTTTGTATTACTTATCGTCTTTCTATATCAACTTAACTTCTTGTCTTCTATATGCTGGATTATTTTTATACAAGGGGCCATCTTCTTCAACTCTGTTCAACATATTATTTTGTTTTTCATTTATCGCTCCTATAACCCCGGCGTAATATCAGCATTTTTCATTACTCTCTTTTCTATTTTCTTTTTTTTATCAAAAAAACACTTAATTCATCAAAAGCAATTCGTAATTACAATCCTTTTCAGCTTATTTTCTTATCCCATTATAATTTGGATTACCTTACTGTTCGCTAGCTACTTTCATTCATAAAAAAAGACCAGGAAAGTTCCTGGTCTATCACTCTACTTAACAAACATTGGATTCTATGTTATACAAAATTGGAAGGTACAGAATTAGGGTTTGTTTGTTAAGTTTATATGTTGAACGAACTAACAGCGGAGGGGTTCCTTCTGTTAGTCCATTAAACCCAATGATTATTTTACGATTTTTTCAAGCTCCTCAAGTGAAAGATCTACTGAAATTGAACCATCATTTGTTTCTTTCTTAATTGCATCTGTTACTTCTTTTGAATGGTATAATTCAATTACTTTTTTCAGTGTTGGATCATCTTTATCTTTCGTACGAGCTGCAAAAATATTAATATATGGCTTCGCATTTTCATTCTTTGGATCTTCTAAGAAAATAGGATCCTTCGCTGGATCTAATCCAGCTTGACCAGCAACACCGTTATTAATAACTGATGCCGCTACATCTTTTAACACACGAGGTGTTTGCTGTGCGATAACCGGCGTGATTTTTAACTTCTTCGGATTTTCAGCAATGCCGCTTGGATCTCCAAATAAGCCAAAATCTTTTTTAAGCTTTAATACTCCAGCTGCATCAAGAAGTTTTAATGCACGTGCTTGGTTCGTTGGATCGTTTGGAATTGCAATTTCTGAACCATCTGGAATTTCATTTGCCTTCTTATATTTTTCAGAGTATAAACCCATTGGCGCAATTTGTGTTGTACCAACAGCTGTAATATCTAACTTATGCTCTTTTTTAAATTGCTCTAAGAAAGCAATATGCTGAAATGAGTTTAATTCAATATCTCCATCAGCTAAAGCTTTATTTGGAGTTGTATAATCAGAGAACTCCACCAGTTTAATCTTAATTCCTTCTTTTTCAGCTTTTTTCTTCAAAATTTCCCAAGCGTCTCCATCCGTTCCAGTTACACCGACGCGAACTACTTTTTCTTTCGCTCCTGCACCCGTGTCTCGACTTGAGCAGCCACTTAATGCTGAGACTCCTACAATCGCTGATAATGCAAATGCTAAAATTTTCTTCATTTTCTTTTCCTCTCTTCCTTTTTATGATCTGCGTAATAAGACTTTCGCAAAGTAATTCCCTAAATTTTGAGCTATCTGTACGAGAATAATAAGTAACACGACCGTTACGAACATAACTGACGTATCAAAACGTTGATAACCATATGTCATTGCTAAATCACCAAGGCCGCCACCACCGACAAGCCCAGCAACTGCAGAAAATTCAATTAAACCAACTGTCATAAACGTAACACCTAAAATTAATGGTGCTAACGCTTCTGGTACAAGAATTTCAAAAACAATTCTAATTGGTGAAGCACCCATTGCTTGCGCTGCTTCAATTACCCCTTTCGGAACAGAAACAAGATTTGTTTCAACCATTCTAGCAATACCAATTGATGCAACTAATGTCATTGGGAAGATTGCTGCTGCTGTTCCAATTGTTGTTCCGATAACACTTCTTGTTAGTGGGCTTAACGCTACTAAAAAGATAATGAATGGAACCGGACGAATTGTATTAATTATGATATTAAGAATTGAAAAGACCCATTTATTTTCTAAAAAGTTTCCTTTACGTGTTACATATAAAAGTAAACCTAGGGGTATACCAAGAATTGTAGCAAATATAAGGGTTACAATTACCATTAAGAGGGTATCCCCCGTCGCATCTAATATGCGAGGCCAAAATATACTCCAATCAACTCGCATGAGCTTCTACCTCCTTCAGCTGCACTTGCAGTCTTAAATGTTGTAATGCTTTTTGGATTTCCTTCTGTTCGCCTTGCAGCTCTACAAGTAGATTTCCAAATAGCACATTTTGAAGCTCAATAATATTTCCGTACAGTACATTTACATCGACGTTATAATTTTTTGCGATATATGATAGTACCGGCTGTCCTGTCTCCTCACCAGTAAAAGTTAAGCGGTAAATCTGTCCACCATTTTGAATTTTCGCTAGAACACTTTCTGGTAAATGATCATTAATAACAGAACGTACAAAGTTTTGAGTCGTTTTTGTTTTTGGTTGTGTGAACACGTCAAACAGTTTTCCTTCTTCAATTACTTTTCCTTTTTCCATTACAGCTACACGGTGACAAATTTCTTTCACAACGTGCATTTCATGTGTAATAAGAAGAATCGTTAAATTGTATTCGCGATTTACTTTCTTTAATAAGTTTAAAATTTCTGCCGTTGTTTCTGGATCTAAGGCTGATGTTGCCTCATCACATATAAGAATATCTGGTGATGTCGCAAGTGCCCTAGCAATGCCCACACGCTGCTTTTGTCCACCTGATAGCTGCTCTGGGTAATAGTTTGCTTTATCTTCTAACCCTACAAACTTCAGCAGTTCATTTACTCTTTCTTTTATCTCATTCTTTGGTACTTTCGCTAACTTTAATGGATAAGCAATATTTCCAAATACTGTTCTTGAATTAAATAAATTAAAGCTTTGAAAAATCATCCCGATTCTTTGTCTTAGTTTCCGTAATTCTTTCGTTGATAATGATGTAATATCTTTATCATCTATTGAAATCGTTCCTGCCGTCGGTCTCTCTAACATATTTACTAAGCGTAATAACGTACTCTTTCCAGCGCCACTAAAACCAATAATGCCAAAAATTTCGCCTTTCTCAACTGATAATGTTACATCCTCCACCGCATGAACAGATTGCCCAGCTGATTCATACACTTTACTTACATTGTTAAAAGAAATCATTTTTTCCCCTCCTATATGCTGTAAAAACTTGAAGTAGAGCTTTCGAGGTAAAATAAAAAGTGCCCTCTTTCTTATCAATAATAAAAGATAAGAAGGAGGGCACTTATATGTACTCGCTCACATCTTCTCATCTTCCAAGCCAATCTTAGGCTTGCTGGAGTTAGCACGGTATTAAAAAATCCGTTGCTGAGGTATCGTAGGGCCAGTCCCTCCACCTCTCTGGATAAGAATGTATCGATTTAATTGTCGTTTAATTAATTCTCATTATAGAACTCAGAATAATAAGAGTCAATACATTTTTTAGAAAAATATTAATTATTTCTTTATTTAAATTTTCAGATGAAAATTTATAAGAGAATAGTAACTTTTAAGGTTATGTAAAATCGTTCTTTCACATATTTTTTTAAAAGGAAAATCCTCTCTACGAATTGAATAAATTTATTGGAATATGAAATCGGAGGAAGATAAATATATGAAAACAGCTCTTTTACTCATTGATATTCAGAATGATTATTTTCCAAATGGAAAGATGGAATTAAGGAATCCAATAGAAGCTAGTGAATATGCTAGCCAGTTGCTACAACAATTTAGAATGAAAGAAGAACCTATTTTTCATATCCAGCATGTAGCTATAAAAGACGATGCTACTTTTTTCCTACCAAATACAGAAGGTGTCCATATTCACGAAAGTGTCTGTCCGCTTAGAGAGGAAACAGTTATACTCAAACATTATCCAAATAGCTTCCGAGAAACGAAGCTTCTAGAACACTTACAACGTTTAAACATTGAGCACGTCGTCATATGCGGGATGATGACTCATATGTGTATTGATGCCACTGTAAGAGCTGCTTTTGACTTTGGCTTTCAATGTACTGTTATACACGATGCTTGCGCTACAAAAGACCTTTCTTTTAAAAACGTTACTATACCAGCTGTTTATATTCACAATACAATTTTAGCAAGTTTAAATGGAGTATATGCTACTGTAATAGACACAAAAGAATTTTTAACTACATAAAGTGAAATTTAATCAGTCGGGGGATTTTTCCTCCTCAACCTAACTTCTTTGCTTTCGATGAATTTTGAGGTAAGGGTCTTACTGCCCGGCAAATAGCGAGATAAAAAAACACTCCTTTCAGTGAGCAATACCGAAAGGAGTGTTCTCTTGTCGAACCATAGATTTTCTTTCAAATTGAATTATACAGGAAATTCTTAAAATGAATACTAAAAAATGTGACTACTAACTCAATTTTTCTCATCACTTTATTTCTATTTACACATTTATCCCGCTATTAATAAGGTTTAGCACGCCCCTCAAACAGTAGTAATATATGGAAATACAATTTCAAAAGGAGATCTTCACATAACGTGAAGATCTCCTCTACTATTTCTTATAAAGTTTCAGAAGTAGTTTTTGCTTGCATATGAAGTGCTAAGTAATCAGGGCCACCAGCTTTAGAGTCTGTACCAGACATGTTAAAGCCACCGAATGGTTGGTAACCTACGATTGCACCAGTACATCCACGGTTGAAGTATAAGTTACCTACGTGGAAGTCTTCTCGTGCTTTTTCAATATGGTCACGGTTGTTAGAAACAACTGCTCCTGTTAAACCGTATTCTGTATTGTTTGCAATTGCAAGTGCATGATCGAAGTCTTTTGCTTTACAGAATGCTACTACTGGTCCGAAGATTTCTTCTTTCATTAAGCGAGCATCTTCTGCAACGTCAGCAACGATTGTTGGTTGGATGAACCAGCCTTTAGAATCGTCTCCTTCGCCACCTGCTAAGATTCTACCTTCTTCTTTACCAATTGCAACATAGCTCATTACTTTATCGAAAGCAGCTTGGTCATTAACAGGACCCATGTTTGTACCTAATACAGCTGGGTTAGCAACTGTTAATTCTTTTGTTAATTCAACTGCACGATTTAATACGTGATCGTATACATCTTGGTGGATTACTGCACGAGAACATGCAGAACATTTTTGTCCTGAGAATCCGAATGCTGATGCAACGATAGATTTAGCTGCTAATTCAAGATCTGCTTCTTTATCAACAACGATTGTATCTTTACCACCCATTTCAGCGATAACACGTTTTAACCAGATTTGTCCTGGGTTTACTTTTGCTGCACGCTCATAAATACGGATACCTACATCGCGAGATCCAGTGAAGCTAACGAAACGTGTACGAGGATGATCTACTAAGTAGTCACCAACTTCAGAACCGTTACCTGGAACGAAGTTTACTACGCCAGCTGGTAAGCCAGCTTCTTCTAATACTTCCATAAATTTCGCTGCTACTACAGGAGTTGTACTAGCTGGTTTTAGTAATACTGTGTTACCAGAAACTAAAGCAGCTGTTGTCATACCTGCCATAATTGCGAATGGGAAGTTCCAAGGAGAAATGATAACACCTACTCCTAATGGAATGTAAGAGAAACGATTATATTCAATTGGACGGCTTTCTACTGGAATACCGTCTTTTAATTTCAACATTTGACGACCATAATATTCCATAAAGTCGATTGCTTCTGCTGTATCAGCATCTGCCTCATTCCATGGTTTACCTGCTTCTTTTACAAGGATAGCAGAGAACTCATGTTTTCTACGACGAACAATTGCTGCAGCGCGGAATAAAATGTCTGCACGCATTTCTGGCTTTGATTTTCTCCAAGTTTGGAATGTTGCATCCGCTACTTGCATTGCTTTTTCAGCTAACTCACGGCTTGCTTTTGAAACACGACCAACAAGTTCCTCTTTATTTGCAGGGTTTACAGAAACAATTTTATCTTCTGTAGTGATTTTTTCTCCCCCGATAATTAATGGATAGTCTTGTCCAAGATAAGATTCTACTTTCTTTAACCCTTCTTCAAACGCTAATTTGTTAGCCTCCACTGAAAAATCTGTAAATGGCTCATGTTTGTATGCTACTACCATTCTTTTTAGCCTCCCCTTAGAAAAACGTTTACATTTTACAACATTATTCTACACGATAATTTAGATTTATTCAAATATTCCTAGACTTATATTTTAAAAATTAATTAATTTTTAAAATATAATAAAAAAAGAGATTCATACATACGTATGAATCTACAAAATATGAGTGTATTCTAAAACATTTTTTCCAATCAATAATATAGTAACTAGTAAAAATAAAGTTCTTACATATCCAACACCTTTTTGAACCGCAAACTTCGATCCAAAATAAGCACCTAAAATCATTGATAATCCCATAATAATACCGTATTCAAAATGAATTACATCTAAAAATAAAAAAGTAATTAAAGATACAATGTTACTAACAAAATTCAAAAGTTTTCCAGATGCTGCCGCTTGAATAAAATCCAAACCAATTAATAAAAATGCAAAAATTAAAAAGGATCCTGTCCCTGGCCCAAAAAAACCATCGTAAAACCCTATCATTAAAATAACAAAGAAAAATATTAATGTTTTCCTTTTCGTCATTTTCTTATAAGTAGATACACTTCCCCAATCCTTTTTTGCAATAATATAAATAGCAATAAATACCAGCATTACAAGCACTAACGGACGTAAAATATCCGGTGGGATAAATTTTACTACTAAAGCACCTGTGACCGCCCCAACAATAGTTAACGGGATTAACTTTCCTACAATTTTAAAATTAACTTTTCCTGATCGGATAAAATAAACTGTACTCGTAAAAGTCCCCATCGTTGCAGCTAATTTATTTGTTGCAATTGCCGAAGCTGGTGATAACCCAACAAACATAAGTGCAGGAAGCGAAATTAATCCCCCACCTCCAACAACCGAATCAATAAAAGCTGCTAAAAATCCAAATCCAATTAATAAAATAATGACCTGAAGACTCAGTTCTTCCATGACATTTACCCCTTATCCCCTTATTTTCAACATTTTAAATTATAACAAAATTCCTCAAGAAAAAAAGCTGTTCCTTTATGGAACAACTTTCATCTTTAATCTAAAATTTTCACCAGCGGTTCATCTTGCTTCGCTTCACGTATAATAATAGCTTCTGGACGTTCTACAGATTTGATTGTTACTTGTACTCTCATGTAATTCGGGAAGTATTCCATAACAAGCCCCGCTACATATTGTGTAAAACCAATTATTTCAGCTTTCCCATTAAACTGAACAGGGATATCGAGCTTCATTTCTCTTAATTCATCGTCTCTATACATACCAGTACCGATCACAGCTGTATAGTCACCTTGGAAATAATCACTTAGTTTTGCTTTAAAGTTTGACACTCTCGCAAGGTCTTCACGTTTATTATCTGTTTTCGCTTGCTCAGATGGGAACAAATAATACTTCTCATTAATTTGCTTCCAATCTTCCACCGTTTCACTCCCTTTTTCTACATTCGCATAAGAAACAAAGTTCCCTGGTACGAGTGAAGAATTTGGAGCCTGGCGGTAAATCGCAAATGTAATTGGCACATCTTTTATCTCAGGTTTTTTTTGATGCATAACTTTCAAGACTTCTTGCGCCATTTTTTTCCCTTCAGCTAACATCTTTTCATTCGAGATTGTAGCTTCACGCGGGTAGCCATGTTCTTCATTATAATAATGAACTGAATTCATCGCTAATCCAACTACAATGCCTCCAAGCTCATCTTTATCGCCTTTTTTCACATAATAATCATGCTCTAAAATATTTGAAATATATATTGGATTCTTTTTATTTTTGGCTTCTAATGATTCGGATCCTGTACCTAACGCCGGGTTTAACCCTATGTTCGGAAACTTAACCGCATCTTTTTTTAATTTATCCTCTAGTTCCTTTTGTTCTGCATCTGTACGCTTTCTTTTAACTAGCATCTGTATCGTTTGAGTATCTAGAGTACCTCCGCCTTTTAAAAAGTTATCTTTCGTACTAAATGATTCTTTCGCAATTCGCATTAATCCTGTTTCAAATTCATCTATATCAAGACGATTATTTAACCCTTGCACGACTAAACCACGTGCCTTTCCTCCATCAAATGGCAGAGTCGTCTTATAATAGTCATCTGAAATAGAGTATTTTGGGACGATTGATTGCTCTTTTGCTTTCCCCGATTTCTCAGTCGTTTTCTCATTTTTATCAGCACCTGCGCTGCACCCACTTATAAGTAGGCCAAGGCTTAATACCGCTAATGCTATTTTTTTCATGGTAAGTTTGCACCTCTTACTTATTTAGCTCTTGTAAGAACCTCTCTTCATTCCAAACCTCAACATTATGTTTCTCCGCTTGTGCTAATTTCGAACCAGCAGCCTCACCTGCGACAACTAAATCCGTACTCTTACTAACACTTCCTGTTACTTTTCCACCTAATGCCTCAATCTTTTTCTTCGCTTCACTTCGTCCCATAACTTCTAGCTTACCTGTTAAAACAACTGTTTTCCCTGCAAAGTACGATTCAACATTTTGTAAATCCACACTTTTTATGCCCTTGTACGTCATATTTACGCCATACTCTTTAAACTGTTGTAATAACTCTAATACATCTTCATTATCAAAATATGTCACAACGGATTGTGCCATTTTTTCACCAATTTCATTAATTGCTTTTAGTTCTTCTTCCGTCGCCTTCACAAGCGCATCCATCGTTTCAAAATGCTCCGCAAATGTACGTGCTGCTTTTGCTCCAACGTGGCGAATTCCAAGACCAAATAGCAATCGTTCTAATGAGTTTTCTTTAGAATTTTCAATTGCTTGAACTAAATTTGTTGCTGATTTTTCACCAAAACGCTCTAACTGTAGTAATTGTTCTTTCGTCAATGCATATAAATCTGCAAACGTACGAATATAATCTGCATCGAAGAGTTGTGTGATTACACGTTCTCCCAACCCATCAATATTCATTGCGTTTCTTGAAACGAAATGAATTAATCCTTCACGAATTTGAGCAGGACAAGTTGGATTTATACAGCGAAGTGCTACCTCTTCTTCTAAACGAACTAGTTCACTCTCACATGCCGGACAATGCGTTGGCATGTGATATTCTTCTTCTTCACCAGTACGTTTATCAAAAATAACATTCACCACTTCAGGAATAATATCCCCAGCCTTTTTCACAACAACATAGTCACCAATTCGAATATCTTTCTCACGAATTAAATCCTCGTTATGTAAAGACGCACGACGAACAATTGTACCAGCCACTCGCACTGGTTCAAGTTCTGCAGTTGGCGTTACAACTCCTGTACGGCCAACACTTAATTCAATACCTGTTAATCTCGTTACGACTTCTTCAGCCGGGAATTTATAAGCTATTGCCCATCTCGGACTCTTCGCTGTAGTTCCTAGACTTTCCTGAAGAGCAACATCGTCTACTTTTATAACGATTCCATCAATCTCATAATCAAGATGCGGACGTTTTTCCTGCCACTCTTCTACATAAGTTATAACCTCTTCGATTGTTTCACATGTACGGCGATTTGGATTTGTCTTAAACCCAAGTTCACCTAAGAAATCAAGCGATTCACTATGTGACGAAATTGTCTTTTCTTCTACATTCGCAAGACCATACACAAACATAGACAAATTACGCTTCGCTGCAATTTTCGGATCAAGCTGGCGTATCGAACCTGCTGCCGCATTACGTGGATTCGCAAATACATCTTCACCATTTTGCTCTTTTTCTTCATTCAACTTAACGAATGAACGTTTCGGCATATACGCTTCGCCTCTTGCTTCTAACGTTACCTCTTCATTTAAGCGCAGTGGAATAGCTTTAATCGTTTTTAAGTTTTGAGTAATATCTTCCCCCGTTACACCGTCACCACGTGTCGCCCCTTGAATAAAGCGTCCTTTTTCATAATGAAGCGAAACAGCAAGCCCGTCAATTTTTAATTCACATATATATCTTACATTCGCATCATCAATTCCTTGACGTACTCTTCGGTCGAAATCACGTAAATCACCTTCGTTAAATGCATTTCCCAAACTTAACATTGGTGATTTATGCGTTACTTTTTCAAATATATCAAGAACAGTTCCCCCAACGCGAACGGAGGGAGAATCTTCACTCATAAACTCTGGGTTTTCTGCTTCTAATTTTATAAGCTCCTGCATATCACGGTCATATTCCGCATCAGAAACAGAAGGATTGTCTAATACGTGATATTGATAGTTAAATGTATTTAACAAATCACGCAGTTCTTCTATACGTTTTTTTGCTATCTCTTTTGACATATCCTCATTCCTTTCCTATTGTTTCGTCACAGGTGCAAATTTTGCTAATAAACGTTTAACACCAATCGGGCTTGGGAACGCGATATCTAATTCTTTTGCATCGCCATCACCTTTTACACTTACAACTGTACCGACTCCCCATTTTTGGTGGGAAGCTTTATCGCCTACTGCCCAGCCGATTTGTTCGCCGCCTGTCGTCTTAGCTGCAGGACGCGCGAAAGCTGAGCGAGAGCGTGTTGTAGTTGTCGTTTTACTGCTACTTGCCGTTCTTCCTTTTGTACCAAACGAAGTTTCACGCTTCGGCGCTGTTTCATTTAACGATTCCACTAGTTCTGTCGGGATTTCTGTAATGAAGCGAGACGCAGCATTCATACTTGTTCTACCAAATAAAGTACGCATTTGCGCATTTGATAAATATAACTCTTCTTCCGCACGGGTAATACCAACATAAGCAAGACGACGTTCTTCTTGCATTTCATCCTCTTCCATTAGAGAACGAGTATGAGGGAATATCCCTTCCTCTAAACCAACAATAAAGACAACCGGGAACTCTAATCCTTTCGCTGAGTGCATCGTCATTAAAATAACTTCTTCACCAGCGGTTGGGTCTTCATCTACACGATCAATGTCAGCAACAAGTGCTAAATCTGTTAAGAATGCAACAAGGCTCTTATCTTCGCTTTGAGATTCGAATGTTTGCGTAACAGATAAAAACTCGTCTAAGTTTTCTAAACGCCCTTCTGCTTCTAAAGTACGCTCATTTTTCAACATATCGCGATAGCCTGTTTTTTCAATAACTTCTTCAACTAATTCTGTAACAGATAAATATTCTTGCATATTTACCCAGTTGTGTAATAAGCTTGCGAATTCTTTTACTGCCTTTGTAACCTTTGCACTTACTCCAACATGCTCAATTTCATCGAATACAGCCGTTAATGAAATTCCATTTTGTACACCGTAATTAATAATTTTATCGATAGAAGTCGCACCAATTCCGCGCTTTGGCACGTTAATAATACGTGCAAAACTAATCTCATCATCGGGGTTCCCAATTAAACGTAAATACGCCAAAATGTCTTTAATCTCTTTACGATCGTAGAATTTCGTACCGCCAACAATTTTGTAAGGAATATTAGATTTTAGGAAAATCTCCTCGACCATACGAGACTGAGCATTCGTACGATATAACACTGCAAAGTCAGTATATTTTCGTTTTCCCATTTGAATATCGTCGCGAATTTTTTTCGCAACGAAGTATGCTTCGTCCTTTTCCGTTGCAGCACGATAGTACGAAATTTTGCTTCCAACTTCATTATCTGTCCATAATTTCTTCGGCTTACGATTCGTATTTCTTTCAATAACAGCATTCGCTGCATTTAAAATATTTTGTGACGAACGATAATTTTGTTCTAACAGAATAACTTGCGCATTCTCATAGTCTTTTTCGAATGACAAAATGTTAGAAATGTCCGCACCACGCCAGCGATAAATTGACTGATCTGAGTCACCTACAACGCATAAATTTTTAAAACGTGCTGCCAAATGTTTAACAAGAAGGTACTGCGCTTTATTCGTATCTTGATACTCATCCACGTGAATATACTGGAATTTACGCTGATAAAACTCTAGTACTTCTGGAACGCGTTCAAATAGTTGAATCGTCGTCATAATTAAATCATCAAAGTCTAGTGAGTTATTTTTCAAAAGACGTTTTTGATATTCTGTATATACATCGCTCGTTAATTTTTCATATGGATCAGCAATTGTAATTTTCTTTGCATATTTATCCGCAGATAACAATTCATTTTTCGCATTACTAATACCAGCTAAAATAGAGCGCGGCTCAAATTTCTTCGGATCAATATTGCGCTCTTTCATAATTTTTTTGACTACAGTTAACTGATCACCTGAATCTAAAATTGTAAAGTTACGATTAATCCCAATGCGATCGATATCACGTCGTAAAATACGTACACACATAGAGTGGAACGTAGAAATCCAAATATCTTCGGCTTCTGGTCCGACAAGTGTATCAATACGCTCACGCATTTCTCGAGCGGCTTTATTTGTGAAAGTAATAGCTAGCACATTCCATGGCGCTACTCCTTTTTCACCAAGTAAATACGCAATACGATGTGTTAACACACGTGTTTTACCACTACCTGCGCCTGCCATTAATAGAAGTGGTCCGCTCGTTGTTTGTACTGCTTTTTGTTGCTGTGGATTTAAACCGTTTAATAACTTATCTGTCATACTCATATACGCCTGCACCTACTCTCCTTTTACTGCTTTAACCGTTTTTAACGCTGCTTTTATATCATCATAAATAATATTTCCAACAACTACTGTATCAGCATGCTGCGCCATCTCTTTCGCTTGTTCTGCATTCGAAATACCACCGCCATAATATAGCTTAGCTTGTTTCAATTCTGCTTTTACATTTTTAACAAGTTCAACATCTCCATACGTACCGCTATATTCTAAATAGAATATCGGTAAACGTAATAGCTTGTCTGCTAAACGCGCGTATGCAATCACATCATCTTCTGTTACATCACACTTTGCATCTGTAAGCTGGGCTACTTTCGCTTCAGGATTTAAAACACAATACCCTTCCATGAAAATTTCGTCCCAATCCATAATATCCCCAAATTCTTTCAAGGCCTCATGATGAACGCCTGTTACCCATTCTACCTTTCGGCTATTTAAAACGCTTGGGATATAATAAAAATCAAATCCTGGTGTAATTGCTTCTACATCAGAAACCTCTAACACACAAGGAACTGCATATCTACGAATGCTAACTAGCATGTGTAGTACGTTATCAATTGTCACACCATCACTTCCGCCTACAATAACAGCATCCGTTCCAGACTCACAAATCATCTCTAAATGTTCATCGCTTAGCTCCTTATTTGGATCAAGCTTAAATACATGTTTCCACCCGGAAATATCGTACATGAAAACACCCTTTCTTTTCTCTAGTTATATCTATAGTTCTGTTCAAAATAACAGTTTATTTTTATCAATATTTTTTAGTTCATCTTCTATATTTGTTCAAAAAGGAGGATATAGGGAGCCGAGCAGGTCGAGGCGCATTCGCCAGGAGGAACAAAATGTGGTTTTTCCTACATGAGTACCGGACTGGCGAATACAACGATGAAATGCGACAGCTATCTTTACCGGACTTTTTGAACTTCTTTTTATGCATTCTTTCATTATAACAAAAAAAGCTACTTACACACACGCCCATTCCAACATCTTTTTCCACGTCAAAAGTTGGATTACATATCCCAAAAATCAAACGGGATACTAATAAGAGAAATAGTATTATCTATTTCATCTTTCATAAAAAGGAGTGTCTTTCTAATGAAGCAAAATATCGGTACAATAAATGCCCTAATTCGAATTACACTCGGACTTGTCCTCTTCGGTTGTAGTGCAACGAAACTCGTACGCAAGCCTTGGTGCACTTGGTCTAATATTTTGCTATGGATTGGTGCCATGAAAATTGCAGAGGGAATTGTTCGTTTCTGTCCTATTGCCGAGGCATGTAAATTCGGAAAACATATGCGTTTGGGGGCATTTCAAATGCCTAGCATGAATTTTACTGAAAAAGGACATGCTAAAGAAGAAGTGAATTCAACTTCCAATCATGACAAACCAACGTCAAATGGAAGTTATAGCGCTTCTGACAAAGAGATTGAGTCAGCGATTGAAGATATAATCCTGGCTAAACCGCTTTGAATCATTTGTCACGATGCAAGATGCTCTCAAAGGGACTTAGCTGCTGCAGTGGGCGGTTAAGTCTTCTTTATTTTACCACAAAACAGAACATACATTCTTATTTTCGTTATAAAACATACATAAAAGACACCAATTAATAAAGTGAAACTTTAATAATTGGGGGTTTTATCCATCCCCCAATTATTATTAGCCCTCACCAATCGGGCATTTACGGGCAGTTGTCTCCCACCTAACTTCCTTGTATACACCGAATTTTAAGGTGGGAGTATTACTGCCCGGCGAATAGCAGGATAAAATTCAGAAAATTAGGTGTAAACCTCTTGATAAAAATGATATAAAAGTGATATCATTTTTATATCAAGGAGGCGATCATATGAAAGAAAAACAAGTTTTTTATGTAAATGGTTTTCTCGGTATTATTGGCATTTTAATTTTAGCTGCTATCGGTGTATTTTTCCTTGTGCAAGAAATTTTTGTAGGAGCAGCATTAACTATTATTTTAGCTGCGGTTCTCGCGACAGGTATCGGTATCGTTCAACCGAACCAAGCAAAAGTAATTACGTTTTTCGGTAACTATTTAGGAACCATTCGTCAAAACGGTTTATTTTTAACGATTCCATTCGCATTCCGTCAAACTGTATCTTTACGTGTTGAAAACTTTAATAGTAAGAAATTAAAAGTAAACGATGTTGAAGGAAATCCAATTGAAATTGCAGCTGTTATCGTATATAAAGTTGTTGATTCTGCAAAAGCAATGTTTGGTGTTGAACATTACGATCGATTTGTAGAAATTCAAAGCGAAACAGCAATCCGCCACGTAGCAACAAAATATCCTTATGATAATTTCCAAGATGAAACTTGCATTACGTTACGCGGAAATACTGAAGAAATCTCCGAAGAATTAAAACGCGAATTAGAAGCACGTCTTGAAATTGCTGGTGTAGAAGTGTTAGAAACTCGTTTAACCCATTTGGCTTATGCAACAGAAATTGCCCATGCAATGCTACAACGCCAACAAGCGAAAGCAGTATTAGCTGCTAGAAAAGAGATTGTTGAAGGTGCTGTGAAAATGGCGAAAGCTTCAATCCACATGCTAGATGAGGAAGGCGTACTCGAACTAGATGACGAGCGTAAAGCAAATATGGTAAACAACTTATTAGTTGCCATCGTTTCAGATAAAGGTGCGCAACCAGTTATTAATACAGGAAGCCTATACTAAAAGGTTGTAAATCATTATGGCTAAAAAGAAAAGCTTTCCATTACGTATTGATCCTGAATTACACGCAGTCATCGAAAAATGGGCGAATGATGAGTTCCGTAGCGTCAATGCACACATCGAGTATTTACTTCGAGAAATGGCAAAGCAAAAAGGCAGACTAAAAAAAGATAAAGATGTATAAAAATCCCGCTGATTTCTCAGCGGGATTTTTTTATTCATTAACTTCTCGTCATCTCATGTCCAATCGCACGATATCCAATATCACTTCGATAAAATAGACCATCACTCTCAATTTTATCGATTTCTTTATATACTTTATCTTTCGCTGCTTGTAAATTTTTTGCCTTGCAAGCAACAAATAATACACGGCCACCATTTGTTACGAAGTCCCCATGTTTCATTGCTGTACCTGCATGGAAAACAATCACATCTTGCAGTGCATCTAGTCCGCTAATAATATCACCTTTTTTATATGCTTCTGGGTATCCTTTCGAAGCAAGTACAACACCGATTACCACTTCTTCTGACCATTGTAACGTTAGTTCACTTTCATCTAATACTGCGTTACACACATCAACTAAATCGTTTTCTAAGCGCGGTAATACAACTTCCGTTTCAGGATCACCAAAGCGTGCATTAAATTCAATTACCTTTGGACCATCATTTGTTAGAATAAGACCTGCGTATAAAATACCTGTAAATGAACGGTTTTCTGCAATCATCGCCTTAGCAGTTGGATGTAATACTGTTTCAACCGCCTCTTGAACTGCCGATTCTGAAATTTGTGGTACTGGAGAATATGCACCCATTCCACCTGTATTCGGACCCTTATCACCATCAAACGCTCGTTTATGATCTTGAGCAATTACCATCGGATGTACAGTTTCTCCGTTTACAAATGCCATTAATGAAAATTCTTGTCCATCTAAAAACTCTTCAATAACGACCTTCTTACTTGCTTCGCCGAATTTCACATCTTGCAACATTTCTTTCACAGCCTGTAATGCTTCTTCAAGCGTCATCGCTACCGTTACACCTTTACCAGCAGCTAGTCCATCAGCTTTAATGACAATTGGCGCACCAACTTTTTGAATGTACTTTACTGCTTCTTCATAGTCTGTAAAAGTTTCGTATGCCGCAGTTGGTATATTATACTTTTTCATCAATTCTTTCGTAAAAGCTTTACTACCTTCAATAACAGCAGCCGCTTTATTCGGGCCAAATACGCGAAGTCCCTCTTCTTTAAAACGATCAACAATTCCATTCATAAGCGGAATTTCTGGTCCAACGAAAGTTAATTCCACATTATTCTCTTTGACAAATAAAACTAATGCATCAAAATCATTTTCATCAATATCAATTGGTGTTGCAACATCTCGCATACCTTCATTACCTGGTGCTACATATACCTTTTCTACTTTTTCTGATTGTGCAAACTTCCAAGCTAAAGCATGCTCACGACCACCGCGGCCAATGACTAAAACATTCATATTTCATCCCCCAATAATTAAATAAGTACAAACTAGAAGCTATGCTCCTAGTTTGCTTTTTCTATCACTGTAAGTTTAAAAAGGAGAATCAAGAGAACCGAGCAGGTCGAGGCGCATTCGCCAGGAGGACATGGAGTGTAGTTTTCCTACATGAGTACCGCACTGGCAATGCAACGACGACATGCGACAGTTATCTTGACCGGACTTTTTAAACATCCATATCAATCAAAGTTTAAAAAGGAGGATTAAGAGAACCGAGCAGGTCGAGGCGCATTTGACAGGAGGACACGGAGTGTAGTTTTCCTACATGAGTACCGCACTGGCAATGCAACGACGACATGCGACAGTTATCTTAACCGGACTTTTTAAACATCCTCTATTAGTGTTTGAAATGACGTACACCAGTGAACACCATCGCAATCCCATACTCATCTGCCATTTTAATAGAATCTTCGTCACGGATTGATCCGCCTGGTTGAATGATTGCTGTAATTCCTGCTTTTGCTGCTTCTTCTACTGTATCTGGCATTGGGAAGAAAGCATCAGATGCAAGTGCGCTACCTTGTGCTTTTTCGCCAGCTTGTATAATTGCAATTTTTGCAGAGCCAACACGATTCATTTGTCCAGCACCTACACCAATTGTCATATCATCTTTTGCTAAAACAATTGCATTTGATTTCACATGTTTTACAACTTTCCAAGCTAGTTTTAAATCTTTCCACTCTTGCTCTGATGGTTCACGTTTCGTTGGAATTGAAATCGTACTTTCATCTAATGATAACGTATCTTCCTCTTGAACAAGAAGTCCACCTTGTACAGAAGTTAGTTTTTTACTTGCAGTCGTTGCCTTTTCAATATTTACAGTTAGTAGTCGTAAGTTTTTCTTACTTTGCAACACTTCTAAAGCGTCTTGTGAGAACGAAGGAGCGATAACAATTTCTAAGAAAATTTCATGTAACTTTTCAGCTGTAGCTTTATCAATTTCACGATTTGCTGCGATAATACCACCGAAGATTGATACTGGATCTGCTTCATAAGCACGAGTATATGCTTCATGAATATCAGTTCCTACTCCAACACCACATGGGTTCATATGTTTTACCGCCACTACTGCTGGTTCTGTAAATTCTTTTACGATGCTAAGCGCTGCGTCTGCATCATTAATATTGTTATATGATAATTCTTTACCGTGTAATTGTTCTGCGTATGCAACAGAAGAAGTTGCAGCGAATGGTGCTTTATAGAAAGTTGCCTTTTGATGTGGGTTCTCACCATAACGTAAGTCTTGTTTTTTCTCAAATGTCACAGTTAATGTTTCAGGACTTTCTTCACCCATTTGTTCTGTTAAGTAGTTAGAAATTAGTGCATCATATGCCGCAGTATGGCGGAATACTTTCGCTGCTAATTTGCGTTTCGTTTCTTCTTTTACTTCGCTGTTCTCTTTCAGTTCTGCTAATACAACATCATAGTCTACTGGATCTACAATTACCGATACAAATTTATGATTTTTCGCCGCAGAGCGAATCATTGTTGGACCACCGATATCAATATTTTCAATTGCATCAGCAAATGTTACATCAGGCTTAGCGATTGTTTCTTTAAATGGATATAAGTTAACAACAACAAAATCAATTGCTTGAATGCCTAGTTCATTCATTTGTGCTACATGTGTTTCATTATCACGAACTGCTAATAGACCACCATGAATATTTGGGTGTAATGTTTTTACACGGCCATCCATAATTTCTGGGAAACCTGTTACTTCAGAAATACCAATTACTTGTAAACCGTTCTCTTCTAGTAATTTTTTCGTACCGCCTGTTGAAATAACTTCGATCCCTTGTTCAAGTAATCCTTTAACAAATTCTACTACTCCTGTTTTATCTGAAACACTTACTAATGCACGCTTTTTCATTGACCATTCACCCCTAGTTGTATGTTAGTTAACAGTTGTTTTTTTCACAGACTGAACAATTTGATTCACTGTATTTACGTATAATTTATGTTCAACTTGTTGAATTTTATTTTGTAAGCTTTCTCTCGTATCCCCTTCAGAAACAACTACTGCTTCTTGTGCAATAATTGGACCTGTATCCATACCTGCATCTACATAATGAATTGTTACTCCAGTTACTTTCACACCTGCTTCTAACGCTTGACCGACAGCATCTTTTCCTGGAAAACTTGGAAGTAGTGATGGATGAATATTAATAATCTTCCCGCCGTACGCTTCTAGTAACGTTGGTCCAATTAAACGCATATAACCAGCTAAAATAACATAATCAATTTCATATTCTTCTAGCTTCTTTAATATTTCTTTTTCAAACGCTTCTTTTGATTCATATACTTTCGCTGAAAAGGCGAAACATGGAATGTGATGATAATGTGCTCGTCCAACAGCACGTGCTTCTGGTTTATCACATACTAGTAAACTAATATCTGCATCTAATCTTTTTTCTTCTACCGCATTAACGAGAGATTGAAAGTTTGATCCGCTTCCAGAAGCAAAAACTGCTAATCTACTCATAGATCTGTTCCCCCGTTAAAGGAAACACCAGTACCTTGCACAGTACGTCCAATAATACGAGCTGTTTCTCCTTGCTCTTCAAGAAGACGAACAATATCTTTTGCATCTTCTTCCTTCACCGCTACTACCATACCAATACCCATGTTAAAAATATTGAACATTTCTTTCTCTTCTAGCTTTCCAACCTCTTTAAGTAAATGGAAGATCGGTTGAATTTCCCAAGATCCTAATTCAATTTCTGCACCAATTCCTTCTGGCAACATACGTGGAATATTTTCAATGAATCCGCCACCTGTAATATGTGCCATACCGTATACTTCGTGCTTTTTCAATAGTTCTAAAATAGGTTTGACATAAATTTTCGTTGGTTTTAATAACTCTTCACCAAGAGGTAGCTCTAAGCGTCCGTAAATGCGATCTAAAGATAGTTCTCCATCTTCTAGTAGCACTTTTCGTACTAAAGAGTAACCATTACTATGAATACCGCTAGATGCTAAGCCAATTAAAACTTGACCAGCTTCAATCTGTGCACCCGTTACAATTTTCTTTTTATCAACAATCCCAACTGTAAAGCCAGCTAGATCATATTCTTCTGTCGAGTACATTCCTGGCATTTCAGCCGTTTCTCCGCCAATTAATGCACAACCTGCTTGACGACATCCCTCTGATATACCTTTGACGATGTTTTCAATTTTACTAGGTTCAGCTTTACCACAAGCAATATAATCAAGGAAGAAAAGCGGCTCTGCCCCTTGGACAACAATATCATTTACACACATTGCTACTGCATCAATACCAATTGTGTCATGTTTATCTGCCATAAAAGCGAGCATCAATTTCGTTCCCACGCCATCTGTTCCAGATACTAATACAGGTTCTTCTAACGCAAATTTTGATAGATCAAACATACCTCCAAAACCGCCTAAACCACCTAGTACTTCTTTTCTCATAGTTGTTTGTACGTGTTTTTTCATGCGAGATACCGCTTCATATCCAGCTTCAATATCTACTCCTGCTTGCTTATATGCATTCGCCATCGTTATTTACACCTCGTCTTTTAATTTCTCCCCATCCAGGACAGGCTATTGTAAGAAAGAAGCTAGCTTCTACACCAAGTCATGTAGAAGCTTTTTCTTCTTATTTCATGCTTTCTAAAAGCTCTTGCTCATAATCATAAAGAGCTGTTGGATAATCCCCATTAAAGTAAGCCATACATAGGCCGCCATATTTCCCTTCATATGGACGTCCAATTGCATCTACTAATCCATCTTCACTTAAAAATGTTAGTGAATCTGCACCGATTATTTCACGAATTTCTTCTACCGTATGATTTGCTGCAATTAATTCTTTTCTCGTTTGAATATCAATGCCATAGAAGCATGGATACTTAAGAGGTGGTGAAGCAATTCTTACATGAACTTCTGTCGCTCCAGCCTCGCGAAGCATACGAACAATTCGCTTGCTTGTCGTCCCTCTTACGATAGAATCATCAATCATAACAACTCGTTTCCCTTCCACTACACCTCTTACTGCTGAAAGCTTCATCTTTACCCCTTGTTCCCGCAGCTCTTGAGAAGGTTGAATAAACGTACGGCCAACGTAACGATTTTTAATTAATCCTAATTCATATGGGATGCCTGTCGCCTCGGCATAACCAATTGCAGCTGAAATACTAGAGTCTGGTACACCAGTAACTACATCAGCTTCAATAGGAGCTTCTGCCGCCAAACGTTTCCCCATGTTTTTACGTGCTGCATGGACATTAACACCAGCAATATTTGAATCTGGGCGTGCAAAGTAAATGTATTCCATACTACAAATTGCATGTTCTACATCATTTGTGAAACGATCTACGTGAATTCCTTCATCATTAATGATAAGTAATTCACCAGGTTCTACATCACGAATGTATGTAGCACCTACTACATCAAAAGCACATGTTTCTGACGCTACAACGTAAGCATCTCCCATCTTTCCAATTGAAAGAGGACGGAATCCATTCGGATCTAACGCAACGATCATTTCATTTCCAGTTAGTAAAAGATATGCAAACGCACCTTTCACTTTATTTAGAGCTTCTTTTACACTTTCAATTAAAGAATCTTTCGTACTACGTTTAATAAGATGTAAAAGTACTTCTGTATCTGAACTTGTTTGAAAAATACTTCCTTCTGCCTCTAATTCACGGCGAAGCATTTTTGCGTTAATTAAATTCCCGTTATGAGCTAATGCCATACTATGATCAGAAAAACGGAATAATAATGGTTGAACGTTAGCAACTTCACTTCCACCAGCCGTTGCATATCGTACATGCCCAATTGCTGATTTTCCGTTTAATCCTTCTAGCTCACCTCTTGAAAACACTTCTGATATTAAACCTAACCCCTTGTGACCGACAATTTTCTCACCATTATTTACGACAATGCCTGCGCCTTCTTGCCCACGATGCTGCAAACTATGCAATCCGTAGTACGAAACTTGTGCTGCATTTTCATGCCCCCAAATTCCGAAAACGCCACATTCTTCATTTAACCCCTTTATTTCAGCAAGCATGGGATTGCCCCTTTCCAAGCCTTTCTCATCTCATCTACATTTGCTGTAAGTAATATTTCATTTTCTTCATTATGAATTGTTACTTCATTTGTATCTGTTACTGTTCCAACTTGAATTGCCTCAATCACCTTTTCAAACGCTTCTTTATTTTCATGTTTTACAGTGATTACGAAGCGAGATTGTGACTCTGAGAATAATGCCGCTGTTGCTTCTCCATCTAAATTCACAGTAGCACCTAAGCCGTTAGCACCAATTGCACTTTCTGAAATCGCAACTGCTAAACCACCTTCAGCAACATCATGAGCAGATTGAACAAGGCCAGCTTGAATTGCTTCTAATACTTGTTTTTGGCGTTTTAATTCTATATCTAGATCGATGCTTGGTGATTGGCCGAAAATTTTACCGTGAATCATTTTCTGTAATTCACTTCCACCAAACTCAGCTTTTGTCTCACCGATTACGTAAATTAAATCGCCAGCTTGCTTAAACTCTTGTGTTGTTACATGTTTTAAATCGTGGACAAGACCGACCATCCCAACAGTCGGTGTTGGATATACTGCTTCACCGCTACGCTCGTTATACATCGATACATTTCCACCGATAACTGGTGTTTGTAATGTGCGACAAGCTTCACTCATACCGTCTACTGATTTCTCAATTTGCCAGAAGATCTCTGGTTTTTCTGGATTACCGAAGTTTAAGCAATCTGTAATCGCAAGTGGCTCCCCACCAGAACATACGATATTACGTGCTGCCTCTGCCACTGCAATTTTACCGCCCATTTCTGGATCTAAGTAAATATAGCGAGAGTTACAATCTGTTGTCATTGCTAATGCTTTTTCTGTACCGCGTACACGTACCACAGCTGCATCTGAACCCGGTGTAACGACTGTGCTTGTGCGTACTTGATAATCGTATTGATCATATACCCACTCTTTACTTGCAATCGTCGGTTGCTGTAATAAAGCGAATAATGTTTCTTTATAATTTTCTACTTTTGGTGTTTCCATTTTCATTGCTTGGAATTCAGCAAAATATGCTGCTTCTTTTGATGGCTTATGATAAATTGGTGCTTCTTCTGCTAAAGCATCAGCTGGCACTTCCGCTACCTTTTCACCTTTATGGAATAAACGAAGCATTTTATCTTCTGTTACTTTCCCCATCGTAACTGCTGCAAGACCATACTTCTCAAATAAATCTACTATTTCTTGTTCTCTACCTTTTTTCACAACGATTAGCATACGCTCTTGTGATTCAGATAGCATCATTTCATATGGTGTCATCCCTGTTTCACGCTGTGGCACATCATCTAAGTACATTTCAATACCCATACCTGCTTTACTTGCCATTTCTGCAGAAGATGATGTTAAACCAGCTGCACCCATATCTTGGATTCCAACAAGTGCATCCGATTGAATCAGTTCTAAACACGCTTCAATAAGAAGTTTCTCCATAAATGGATCTCCGACTTGAACTGCTGGACGCTTCGCTTCTGAGCTTTCTGATAGTTCTTCAGATGCGAATGTTGCACCGTGAATACCATCACGACCAGTTGATGCTCCTACGTACATTACTGTATTACCAGCACCGTGCGCTTGCCCTTTTTTAATGTCTTCGTGGTTAATTAAACCTACGCACATTGCATTTACAAGTGGGTTCCCTTCATAACATGGATCAAATTGTACTTCACCACCAACAGTAGGAATACCGATGCAGTTACCGTATCCTGCGATTCCTGCTACTACTTCTTCGAATAAGTATTTCACACGTGGTGATTGTAATTCACCGAAGCGAAGTGAGTTTAATAGAGCTACTGGACGTGCTCCCATAGAGAATACGTCACGGATAATACCGCCAACACCTGTTGCTGCTCCTTGATATGGTTCGATTGCAGAAGGATGGTTATGACTTTCCATTTTAAATACAACCGCTTGATTATCACCGATATCTACAATTCCAGCCCCTTCTCCAGGTCCTTGCAGGACACGCTCACCTGTCGTTGGGAACTTTCTAAGTACTGGCTTCGAATTTTTATAACTACAATGTTCAGACCACATTACAGAGAATAATCCTGTTTCTGTATAATTTGGCAGACGACCTAAAATCTTTTCAACCATGGCAAACTCTTCGTCTGTTAGCCCCATTTCCGCATATATACGCTCTTCTTTAATTTGTGTTGGATTTGGTTCAAGCATTAACGACATATGTTTCCCTCCACTGTTTTAAGATAGATTGAAAGACTTTTAACCCTTCAGCACCGCCAAGTAATTCATCTACAGCACGCTCTGGGTGTGGCATCATACCAAGTACATTTCCTTTTTCATTTACAATACCAGCAATATCTGAAACGCTACCGTTAGGGTTTTCTACGTAACGGAATGCGATTTGATTGTTCTCTTCTAATTGTTTAAGAGTCGCTTCATCACAATAGTAATTTCCCTCACCATGCGCAATTGGAATATTAATTATTTCATCTTTTCCATATTGTGATGTGAACATCGTTTCATTATTTTCAACACGCAACTGAACAGTGCGACACATAAATTTTAAGTTTTCGTTTCTCATTAACGCTCCTGGTAGTAATCCTGATTCAACAAGAATCTGGAATCCATTACATACACCTAAAATCGGCTTTCCTTGCTCAGCAGCTTTTTGCACTGCTTTCATTGCATTAGCAAAGCGAGAAATAGCACCACAACGTAAGTAGTCACCATAAGAGAATCCACCTGGTAGTAAAATTGCATCATACTCATCTAAATTCTCTGTATCGTGCCAAACATAATCTACTTCTTCGCCAAGCTCATCTTTAATTGCATGGAACATATCGACATCACAGTTCGAACCCGGAAATACTATTACGGCAAATTTCACTGTGCGACAACCTCCTCAACTTCATAACGGAAGTCTTCCATTACAACGTTCGCTAATAGTTTTTCACACATTTCTTTTACCTTGCTATCTAAATCAGATACAGATTTATCAATTGTTAGTTCCATGTACTTTCCGATTCGAACGTCTTGTACTTCTGTAAATGAAAGACTATGAAGTGCCCCTTTTACTGCAGTTCCTTGTGGATCTAATACGCTTTCTCTTAATGTTACATATACTTTAACTTTATACATGTGAAATTCCCCCTAAACGTTTTAAAATTTCTTCATAAGCTTCTGTTAAATTTCCAAGATCTCGACGGAATACGTCTTTATCAAACTTTTCATTGCTCGTTTCATCCCATAAACGGCAAGTATCTGGTGAAATTTCATCCGCTAAAATGATTTCTCCTTCTTCCGTTACACCAAACTCTAATTTAAAATCTACTAATCTTACACGACAGCTTGCGAAATGATCAATCAACACTTGATTGATTTGTAGAGCCATATCTCGTAATACACTTACTTGCTCTGGCGATGCAACGTTTAATACACGAATATGATCTTCCGTTACAAGCGGATCTCCTAAATCATCATCTTTGAAGTAAAATTCTACGATTGGTTCTGCAAGTACAGTTCCTTCTTCCATTCCTAATCGTTTTGAAAGACTTCCTGCAATTACATTTCTTGTGACAACTTCTAAAGGAATAATACTCACTTTTTTAACAAGTTGTTCTGTTTCAGATAACTTCTCAACAAAATGTGTTTTAATTCCTACTTCTTGTAACTTTCTGAACAATAAAGTTGTAATTTCATTGTTCAAACGACCTTTTCCTGTAATCGTCTCTTTTTTCTCCCCATTGAAAGCAGTCGCACTATCTTTGTACTCTACCCAAACCATATCTGCTGATTCTGTACGATAAATTCTTTTTGCCTTACCTTCATACAGCAATTCTAGCTTTTGCATTTCGCAAGCCCCCTGTAGTTTGAAAAATGTGAATAATTTTTTTATAAAGAATGGCACAGAATGACTCTATTCTGTGCCATATGAAATTTTACGCTTCGTTTAATCCTAGGCGTTCAAAGATTGTATCAACGTGTTGCATATGATGCTCATAGTTGAAGCATTCATTAATTTCTTCTTGTGTTAACTTGCTCGTAATACGCTCATCAGCTTCTACAAGCTCCTTAAATTGTACTTGTGTTTCCCAAGCTTCCATCGCTTTAGGCTGTACGATATCGTAAGCTTCTTCACGTACCATACCTTTATCGATTAATGTAAGCATTACACGCTGAGAATAAATTAAGCCATATGTTCTTGTCATATTACGTTTCATATTCTCTGGGTATACAGTTAAGTTTTTAACGATATTACCAAAGCGATTTAGCATGTAATTTAACGCGATTGTAGCATCTGGTAAAATTACGCGTTCTGCTGAAGAGTGAGAAATGTCACGCTCATGCCATAATGGAACATTTTCATAAGCTGTCATCATATAACCGCGGATAACACGAGCTAAACCAGTCATATTTTCAGATCCAATTGGATTACGCTTATGTGGCATTGCAGAAGAACCTTTTTGGCCTTTTGCGAAAGCTTCTTCAACTTCACGTGTTTCACTCTTTTGTAAACCACGAATCTCAACTGCCATCTTTTCGATAGATGTTGCGATTAATGCAAGTGTTGACATGTAATGAGCATGACGATCACGTTGCAATGTTTGTGTTGAAATTGGTGCTGCTTCTAATCCTAAGTTTTCACAAACATACTTTTCTACGAATGGATCAATATTTGCATATGTACCAACCGCACCAGATAATTTACCAACGCGAACTGTATTAGCAGCTTGTTTGAAACGCTCTACGTTACGCTTCATTTCTTCATACCAAAGACCAAGTTTTAAACCAAATGTTGTTGGTTCTGCATGAACACCGTGTGTTCTTCCCATCATGATTGTGTATTTATGCTCTTTCGCTTTGTTAGCTAAAATACTTACAAAGTTTTCTAGGTCTTTTAATATGATTTCATTCGCTTGTTTTAAGATGTAAGATAACGCTGTATCTACCACGTCTGTAGATGTTAAACCGTAATGAACCCATTTACGTTCCTCACCTAATGCTGGTGTTTCTGATACAGCACGAGTGAATGCAACTACGTCATGACGTGTTTCTTTTTCAATTTCATAAATACGATCAATATCAAATGATGCATGCTCACGAATTTTTTTAACATCTTCTTTTGGAATATCGCCAAGCTCAGCCCATGCTTCACAAGCTAAAATCTCAACTTCTAACCACGCTTTAAATTTGTTCTCTTCCGTCCAAATGGCACCCATTTCTGGGCGTGTATAACGACTAATCATCTTTTTCCCTCCAACAGTTGTTCTTGATGGTCCCAAATGTGCAAACTCTTCGCTTTTTCTAGAGCGACTTCAATATTATCATTTAAAATATTTACATGCCCCATTTTCCGCTGTGCTTTTGCTTCTTCTTTTCCATACAAGTGTAAATAGCACCCGGTTAGTCTATTCACTTGTCCTAGGACCCCTTCTATATGTTCGCCTAAAATGTTTACCATGACAACTGGTTTTAACAAATTTGTTTCTCCAAGAGGTAAATTGCAAATTGCTCGAATATGTTGACCAAATTGGCTCGTTTCACATGCATCCTGTGTATAGTGCCCTGAATTGTGAGGTCTTGGTGCTAATTCATTAATATAAATCTCACCGTCAGCTGTAGCAAACATCTCTACCGCTAGTGTTCCCACAAGTTCTAATTCATCCGCAAGCACCTTCGCGTAAGCGATTGCTTTTTGAGAAAGATCTTCTGTAATGCGAGCTGGCACGATTGATTCATGCAAAATATTATTCACATGAATATTTTCTGCTACTGGAAACACTTTCGTTTCACCACTTACACTACGAATTACAATAACTGATACTTCCTTTTCAAAAGGCACCCACTTCTCTACAATGCATTCTGCTTCATCTGCAAGTTTTCGTGCTTTCTCAACATCAGCTTCACTTCTTAAAACAACTTGCCCTTTCCCATCATAACCACCTGTCGTCGTTTTTAAGACGGTAGGAAATGATAATTCGGCAATTGCTTCAGTAAGCTGATCTTGATTTTGAACTAATCTATACGTTGCTACTGGTAATCCCGCTTTTTCAATTGCATTCTTTTCTGTAAAACGATTTTGCGTTTTACTTAACAACTGACTGCCTTGCGGTAAGTAAGCATGCTTTTCAAGCCATTGTAAACATCTATAATCAATATTCTCAAATTCATATGTGACAACATCACTGATCTCTGCTAAATGCTGAATTGCGCTTAAATCGTCATATGATGCAACAATTTCAATATCAGCAACTTGTGCACATGGTGAATTCTTTGTAGGATCTAAAACAGCAATTTTATATCCCATCTCCTTAGCTGCCAATGCCATCATTCTTCCTAGCTGGCCGCCTCCAATAATACCGATTGTTTTTCCTGGTAAAATGATTCTCGTCATACTAACTCACTACCTTCGCGCACATCTTTTTCAATTGCTTCTCTTCTCAATTCTAATGCATCATGTATATCATCATGAAATGATCCAAGTATTTGTGCAGCAAGTAAACCAGCATTTGTTGAACCAGCCTTACCAATTGCAACAGTTGCAACTGGAACCCCTCCTGGCATTTGGACGATGGATAATAATGAATCTAAGCCGTTTAACGCTTTTGATTGAACTGGAACTCCGATTACAGGAAGATTTGTCTTCGCTGCAACCATTCCTGGTAAATGTGCTGCTCCACCAGCTCCAGCAATAATAACTTTTAGTCCACGTTCACGAGCTGTCTCTGCATATTCAAACATATAATCCGGAGTCCGATGAGCGGATACAACTTTTTTCTCATACGGTATATTTAATTCATCTAAAATGTCACAAGCATATTTCATTGTTTCCCAGTCTGACGTGCTTCCCATTATGACTCCAACTAGTGATTTCATATTAGAATCCCCCCGATTCAAATAAAAAAAGCCTGAAATAGAACAGTTTCTCTTTTACTATGAGAGAAAGTGCTCTACTCAGGCATACGTATCCCTTGTGAATAGAAAAATACCGAGTGACTTTCCCTCATAGTCTAACGAATAACGGTCGTTAGGTAGAGACTTGCAGGCCATATCCCCGCGATTATATGAGGTCTTATATATTATTGTTTCTATGGCTATATTAACAATATTTCATAAACAATGTCAACAAATAATCGAATGTTTTTTTATTAGTTAGCAATAACGTTCGTGTTTTAGTTATATTCAAAAGAAGAATTGCAAGTATATACAAGTCAGAAGGGAAATTAGAATCTAGAGATCTATTATACATATAACTGTTCGTATAATATTTATAAGGAGGATATCAATATGCTATTTTCATATTTATTTCTTTGTATTGCTGTCATAATTGAATACTTATTTATATCATCTCTCCTTTTTTACTCCTATTATTTAAAATATACACTCATGATAAAAATAATGTGCCTTATCATGGCTATTATTTTTGGGGTACTTGGAACAACTGGAAAACAAAAAAATCATTGCTATTACTTTAAATAGACTTATTTTCATTCCAATTGGGCGTTTATCGCCCACAAATAGCGCTATAAAAATAAACACAAAAAAACCTAAGTCGAAACGACTTAGGTTTTTGCTTGG
>JAQEWB010000015.1 GCA_027694045.1 Bacillaceae bacterium OF18-1A
TAAAAATTGACGTTTCACGTTGTTTGTTTCGTTCAGTTTTCAAAGAACTACTTCGTCGCTCAGAAGCGACTTTATTAATATAACATTTCGTTATATTTTCGTCAACAACTTTTTTCAATAAGTTGTTTTTCGTTTGTTTTGCTTGTTACCTTTCGTGGCAACGAATATAAATATACCAGTTTGATTATTAAAATGCAATAGTTTTTCTAATAAAATTTTTAACATAGTAAAAAAGTATAAAAATAGCACCTTTCTTCTATATAAATATAATTTTCGAACCTATTATCCACCTTAATTAAATAAGGTGTAACTTTAATCAGCGGAAGTTTTACTCATCTCTAATAATCATTAGCTAGGCATCCGCAAGCAACCCGCTCCCAGCCGTATTTCAAATAACGGAATAAAAAAAGCTTTGGAGAAATCTCCAAAGCTTAGTCTTGTTTATGGCGCATAGCAGGGAATAACAGCACGTCACGAATAGATGGCGCGTTTGTTAATAACATAACAAGACGATCAATACCGATTCCTAGTCCACCTGTAGGAGGCATACCATACTCAAGAGCTTCGATATAATCATCATCCATCATGTGAGCTTCATCATTACCTTGCTCGCGTTCTTTTAATTGAGCTTCAAAACGTTCTTTTTGATCAATCGGATCATTTAACTCAGTGAATGCATTCGCATGCTCACGTGCAACGATAAATAATTCGAAACGATCTGTGAAACGCGGATCTTCGTCATTCTTTTTCGCAAGTGGTGAAATTTCCACTGGATGACCGTAAATAAATGTTGGTTGGATTAATTTATCTTCTACTTTTTGTTCGAAGAATTCATTAATAATATGACCAACTTCCATTGTATCTTTAATTTCTACATTATGCTCTTTCGCAAGTTCACGAGCTTCTTCTACACTCATCGGAGTCCAGAAGTCCGCTCCAGAGTGTTGCTTAATTGCATCTACCATATGAAGACGTGTCCATTCTGGTTCTAGATTAATTTCATACTCACCATATTGAATCGTTGTTGTACCCAATACTTTTTTCGCAATATGAGCAACCATTTCTTCTGTTAACTTCATAATATCTTTATAATCAGCGTACGCTTCATATAATTCGATCATCGTAAATTCAGGATTATGACGAGTTGATACACCCTCATTACGGAATACGCGACCGATTTCATATACTTTTTCTAAACCACCTACAATAAGGCGTTTTAAATGTAATTCAATTGCGATACGCATATACAATTCCATATCTAACGCATTGTGATGTGTAGTGAAAGGACGTGCAGAAGCTCCACCTGCAATTGCATGCATCATTGGTGTTTCTACTTCAAGATAACCATTGTCATCTAAGTATCTTCTCATTTCACGAATAATTTTACTGCGAGTAACAAATGTTTCACGACTTTCCATACTTGTAATTAAATCTAAGTAACGTTGACGGTAGCGTTGTTCAACATCTTTTAAACCATGGTATTTATCTGGTAATGGACGAAGAGACTTCGTTAATAATGTAAAGCCTGTTGCTTTTACTGAAAGTTCCCCAACATTTGTTTTGAACACTTTACCTTCAATACCTACTAAGTCACCTAAATCTGCTGTCTTAAATAATTCGTAAGCTTCATCTCCAACAGCATCTTTACGAACGTAAATTTGAACTTGTCCATGTAAATCTTGAATGTGTGCAAATCCCGCTTTACCTTTTCCGCGCTTTGTCATAATACGACCAGCGATAGAAACAGAGATTTCCTTCTCTTCTAGTTCTTCTTTAGAGAATTCTCCATATAGACTTACTAAGTCAGTTGTTGAATTTGTGCGTTCAAATCTTTTACCGAACGGATCGATCCCTTGTTCACGTAAATTATGTAGTTTTTCACGACGAACAAGCAATTGGTCGTTTAATTCTTCGTGGTTCATGTTATCCATGATATTGATATCACTCCAGCTCTATTAAATTTTACAATATATACAGTATAGCATTTTCTACTCAACTAGAAAAACTGCCAGCAACTAACTGGCAGTTCTTCTTTCTTTCACGTAATTATAGGAAGTGTACAGAAGAATGTCAATCTCCTATACTCCCTTATTAACCTACGTAAATCGTTTGTTGTTTCGCTTCCACTTCTTCTACAAACGCACCTAATACATTCGCAAGGTCTTCACGTGTATTACAAGCATTAATACCATTACGCACTTGCGCATTACCACGAACCCCTTTTAAATACCAAGCTGCGTGTTTTCTCATTTCTCTTACAGCAACATTTTCATTCTTTAAATCGATAAGACGGTCTAGATGCAACATACATACATCGATTTTCTCACGCACTGTTGGTTCTGGCATTAATTCACCTGTCTCTAAATACCTTACCGTACGATAAATCATCCACGGGTCTCCAAGAGCGGCACGACCAATCATAACACCATCTACACCAATTTCATCAAGCATACGCTTTGCATCTTGCGGCGTTGCGACATCACCATTTCCGATAACCGGGATATTTACAGCTTGCTTTACTTGTTTAATGATATCCCAATCAGCTTTTCCTTCATACATCTGTACTCTTGTACGTCCATGAACTGCTACCGCTTGTCCACCTGCACGTTCAACAGCTTTCGCATTTTCTACCGCAAAAATATGATCTTCATCCCAGCCTATACGCATTTTAACTGTAACTGGTTTTTCAACAGCATCTACAACCGCTGCTACCATCTCATATATTTTCTTTGGATCTAAAAGCCACTTTGCTCCTGCATCACATTTAATGATTTTCGGTACCGGGCAACCCATATTAATATCAATAATGTCCGCTGTCGTATATTTATCTACGTACTTCGCAGCATCTACAAGCGTTTCTTTCTCCCCACCGAAAATTTGTAAACTTAATGGTTTTTCCCTCTCATCAATATATAACATATCTAATGTTCTTTTATTATTAAGCAATATCGCTTTATCGCTTACCATCTCAGCACAAACTAAACCCGCACCAAATTCTTTCACTGTCAAACGGAACGCAGAGTTACACACCCCTGCCATCGGCGCTAGTACAACCGGATTCTTCATTTTAATATTTGCAATCTTTAACAATCAATCTACTCCTTCCTCACAGTCACTTCGGCATTAATTCATCTATCGAAACATTTAATGCTTTAGCAACCTCTACTACAAAATCTTGAGAAGGCGATCGATTCCCTCTCTCAACCTCACCTAAAACAGATACAGATACCCCTAATTCTTTTGCAAATCCTTCTTGTGTATAGCCTTTCAACTTTCGAAAGGCACGAATGCGTCTTCCCCATTTTTCTGCTTCCATACCGTTACTCCCTCTCGCCTTTTCATTTCTTCTACTTGTGAACGTGAAATGTCTTGTTTTATATCTTGATTAATTTCTAACAACGGAACGATAACAAAAGCTCTTTCAAACATCCGCGGATGTGGAACGATAAGATTCTCCGCTTCAATATTCTCTTGATTATAAAGTAAAATGTCAAGGTCGATAGTTCTCGGCCCCCACCTAATCTCCCTTTTTCTTCCTAAGTCATTTTCTACTTTTTGCGTTACTTTCAATAATTCTTGTGGTGATAAATTGGTAGAAATTTTTATAACTAAATTTAAAAAACTACTTTGGTCAGTATAGCCAACTGGCTCAGTTTCATATACAGATGACATATCATCAACTTGAATATAAGGATTTTTATTTAAAAACTGAATTGCTTCAGTTAAATACGTATAACGTTCTCCAATATTTGACCCTAATGCAATGTACGCTATATTATTCATCGACGTTCTCTCGTAATTTCTACTGCTACAGCGCGATAATGCCCTGGTATTGGTGGGTCTGGTTTAATTACCTTAATTGTACACTTTGAAATACCCTCATACTGCTTCAATATATTTGCAGCAATATTTTCAGCAATACTCTCCACAAGCTTATACGTTTTATCCTCAACAACTTTTCTACATAGTTCGAAAAGCTCTCCATAATTGACCGAGTGCTCTAAATCATCACTTTCTCCTGCACGTTTTAAATCTAATTCCACCGTTAAGTCTACTTTAAATCTCTGCCCTAATTTATTTTCCTCTGGGAATACACCGTGATAACCGTAAAACTCCATATCATGGATATAAATCTTATCCAATTACTTTCCCCCCTTACCAATCATCGCATCCATCATCTTAGCCATACGCGCCATTTCTTTTACATCATGAACACGAACAAACTCACAACCCTTTTCAATACCAAGACAAACAGTAGCACCCGTTCCTTCAAGACGTTCTTCTACTGGTAAATCTAGTACATGCCCAATAAAAGACTTTCTTGAAGTACCTAAAAGAACTGGATAACCTAGTACATTTAACTGGTCTAGATTACGCATCGCTTCTAGGTTTTGTTCAGCTGTTTTAGCGAAACCGATACCTGGGTCTAAAATAATATTCTTATCTCGTACACCAGCATCTTTAGCAATTTTAATACTTTCATACAAATCAGCAATCATATCCGCCATTAAATTGCGATAGTTCATATTATCGCGATTATGCATTAGGATAATAGGCACATCATAATAGGCTGCAACTTCAGCAATTTTCGGTTCCGCCTTTGCTCCCCAAATATCATTAATAATATGGGCACCAGCTTCAATTGCTTGTTTAGCGACCTCAGCCTTGTACGTATCAATAGAGATAGGCAATTTCACTTCTTTTGAAACTGCTTGAATCATTGGAACAACTCGTTTTATTTCTTCTTCCACCGATACTTTAGCAAAGCCCGGACGAGTAGATTCGCCACCAATATCAATAATATGAGCACCTTCATCTCGCATTTCTTTCGCATGGCGCACTGCAGCATCTACCTCGTTGTAACTCCCACCATCAGAAAACGAATCTGGTGTTACATTTAAAATCCCCATAATTAACGTTTTTTCATTTAAGTTCAATGTATATTCGCCGCAGCGCAAATCATAATCCCACTTCAAACTACACATCTCCTCTTCGCAATTCATTTCTGCTCCACAATTCCTCTCTCTGCATTTCATAAAGGTTCATAAATCTTTTTGTAACCATACCTACTTTACCCGGGAAATCTCGCCCCTCTATACGATTAAGCGGAACAATTTCTTGAATCGAGTTTGTTACGAAGACCTCATCGGCTGAAAGTAATTCATCTTTTGTAAAGAGACCTTCCTTTACTTCTATACCCATCTCTTCAGCAACCTTTATAATAAACGCACGAGTAATACCATTTAAAATCCCTGTTTCAAGTGAAGGTGTATATAAAATATCACCTTTCACAAAAAAGAGATTCGAAACAATACCCTCTGCAACATAACCCGCCTCAGTAAGGAAAATACCTTCCTTATTCACAACATTTCCAATTTCACGCTTTCCTAAAATGTTATTTAAATAATGGTGAGACTTTAAGCGAACTGCTCCTTCTGGCGTATTTCGCACTTGTTTTAAAATAACCCCTTCTTTTTCTACTACATCCCCTGGGGCTGCTAAAGGTTTAATAAAAACAATAACAGACGGCTCTTCATACATTTCTGTTTGTAATCCTATTTCATCTACACCCGCTGACACATTAAAGCGTACATATGCATGCTTCAATCCATTCTTAGCAAGTAAATCCCTCAAAATAAGCATTACTGCATCTTTCGTCAATGTCCATTTAATTTGCAATGTATCTAGCGAATCTATTAAACGACCATAATGATCATCCAATAAGAAAGGATGGCCATTATAAATGCGAAATGTCTCAAAAACCCCAATCCCATATAAATACCCATGATCATAAGGAGAGATTTTCGCTTCACTCGCTTCTACATACTGACCATTTACGTAAATTAACATACTGTCACGCTTGGACTATATGTACGAATAAAGTTTTGCAGTAACTCTTTCCCATGAGAAGTCATAATAGATTCCGGATGAAATTGCACACCTTCAATTGGCAATGTTGTATGACGAAGCGCCATAATTTCCCCTTCCTCTGTCCAAGACGTTACCTCCAAGCAATCTGGTAACGACTCCTTTTTAACAATAAGGGAATGATAACGCGTTGCAGTAAACGGATTGGGAATGTCCGAGAAAATTGTTTTCCCATCATGATGCATAAGTGATGTTTTTCCATGCATTAATCGGTCTGCACGAACAACCTCTCCGCCAAACACTTGCGCAATGGATTGGTGCCCAAGACACACTCCAAAAATCGGAATCTTTCCTGCAAAGTATTTAATAGCTTCCATACTAATTCCCGCTTCATTCGGACTACATGGACCTGGTGAAATCATTAAAAAATCTGGTTTCATATTCTCAATATCTGCAATAGTCACTTCATCATTACGCTTAATAACAAGCTCTTGTCCGAGTTCTCCAAGAAACTGCACTAAATTAAATGTAAAAGAATCATAATTATCAATCATTAATATCATTTCTCTCACCTAACCGTTTCTTCGCTACTTTCTTTTGCACGCCATAAAGCAATCGCCTTTTTCAACGATTCTTTATATTCATTTTTCGGATTTGAATCAATTACAATTCCCGCTCCTGCTTGTACATGCGCTTTTCCATCTTTAGCAAGAAGCGTTCTAATGACAATATTCAATTCCGTATCTCCAGAATAACCAATCCAACCAATCGAACCTGTATAAATCCCTCGGCGGACAGGTTCTAATTCTTCAATAATTTCCATCGTACGTATTTTCGGGGCGCCAGTAATTGTTCCACCAGGGAATACAGCCTTCACTAAGTCGAAGGCATCTTTATCCTCTTCTACCTCACCTCGCACATTAGAAACAATATGCATAACGTGTGAGTATTTCTCAATTACCATAAATTCATCTACTTCTACAGTTCCATATTTACAAACACGCCCTAAATCATTTCGTTCTAAATCCACAAGCATGACGTGCTCTGCTCTCTCTTTTTCATTTTCTATTAATTCTTTTGCTAATTCTTCATCCTCTTGCTCATTCATCCCTCTAGATCTCGTTCCAGCAATCGGTCTTGTACTTACTTCTTTTCCTTGTTTCTTAATTAGTAACTCTGGCGATCCACTAACAATTTGAAAATCTCCAAGTTCCAAGTATCCCATATATGGAGATGGATTAATTTCACGGAGACTCGTATAAATCTCTAACGGATGTGTCTGTAAAGTTCTTTCTTGTCTTGTCGACAAGTTTACTTGAAACACATCGCCAGCTCCAATATATTCTTGAATACATTCAACCGCCTTCATGAAACTAGCTTCTGTAAACGCAATTGCTTCATTTTTCTTTTCCGGGCGTTCAAATGACATAGTCACTTCAGGTGCTTCCTCTACCCAAAGATTCTTCCATTCATCCAATCGTACTTCCGCCTCTTCACGTTTATCTACATAATGCGTAATAATCCATAATACCTGCTCTTTTTGATCATACACAAACACATCATCAAATAATAAGAAGAATATATCAGGTATATTAATATCATCCTTCGCAAGGGAAGGCAGTTTTTCAATATAACGGATACAATCATAACTAAAGTAGCCAATTGCCCCACCTTGAAACGGTGGATATGCCGGATTATGGTCTGTTTTCCATTCCTCCATATATTCTTGCATTAAGTCTAATGGATTCCCTTGTTTTATTGTTTCCTTACCACTTTCGTTTATATGTAACTTTTCATCCTTTCCTCGGATTATCGCCACTGGGTCCAGTCCCACAATATTATAACGACCGCCACGACCACTTTCTAACAAAATGTGTTGTGACTTATCCTGAGAAAGAAATTTATATTGCTTAAAAAAATCTAACTGATATGGAATAGAAAGCGCTAAAGATTTTCTTCGTTGCATATCAACACCCCGTCTTCTTTTATCCCACCCTCTTAGATTAACCATCCAAAACTACATACATGTTTATATAGAGAATGATTGTACTCGAAGGTTAGTGAAAATAAATTAATTATACTACCTCTTATTTTACATGAAGTTTTCTAGTCATTCACTCTTTTCCTATTTCCAATACAAAAAGAAAAAGCACCCTTTTACAAGGATGCTTTTTCAATCACATATAATTAAGACTCAAATTGATAAAGCGGTGTACTTAAATAACGCTCACCGTTACTTGGAATAATAACAAGTACCTTTTTCCCTTTACCTAATTTTTTCGCAACTTCTAGCGCCGCATAAATAACTGCCCCCGAAGAGATACCAACTAAAATACCTTCCTCTTTAGCAACTCTTCTCGCATATTCAAATGCTTGTTCTGTTTTCACTTGAATAATTTCATCATACACTTCTACATCCAATGTCTCTGGAACAAATCCCGCTCCAATTCCTTGGATTTTATGTGGACCTGGTTTCCCACCAGATAATACTGGCGAATCTGCAGGTTCTACTGCATAAATTTTAATATCTTTATACGCTTCCTTCAGCACTTCACCAGCACCAGTAATTGTTCCACCTGTACCAATACCCGCGATAAACGCATCTAATTGATCACCCATTTGTTCAACAATTTCTGGACCTGTTGTTAAACGGTGGATTTCCGGATTCGCTTGATTTTGGAACTGTTGTGGTATAAAGTACCCATGTTCTTTTGATAATTCAGTTGCCTTACGAATTGCTCCACCCATTCCTTCAGGTCCTGGAGTCAATACTAATTCAGCACCATAAGCGCGTAATAAATTACGACGCTCAATACTCATTGTTTCTGGCATTACTAAAATTGCCTTATATCCTTTAGCAGCCGCCACCATCGCTAAGCCAATACCTGTGTTACCACTTGTCGGCTCAATGATTGTATCGCCCTCTTTTAATAACCCTTTATTTTCAGCATCTTCGATCATAGCTAACGCGATACGATCTTTCACACTGCTCCCTGGATTCATAAATTCTAATTTTAAGTATACATCTGCGCTGTCTGATTCTACGATGCGGTTCAACTTAACGATCGGCGTTTTCCCGATTAATTCTGAAACTGATTGTGCCACTCGCATTCCTGTCACTCCTAACACCGAGTATTTTTATTGGTTTTATCTATATTTAGATTTTGTCAGAAAATTCCCTGTTTGTCAATCTATTTAGAGGAGAGTCCTCTTAATTCACTTATTACAAATTCTCGATTAAATTTGTAATATCTTCTTTAGAGAACTTGTATCGCTCATTACAGAAATGACAGTGGACTTCCGTCTCTTCTTCTTCTTCACGAACTTGCTCTAATTCTGTTTTACCTAAACTAATTAACACGCTCTCAATACGTTCACGCGAGCACGTGCAATTAAATTGAACATCCATCGTTTCTAATACTTTTACTTTATCCTCTCCAAGGACTGCATATAGTAACTCCTCTGGAGAAAGACCTTGTTCAATCAATGTTGATACAGGAGGAATATTCTGTAAACGCTCTTCAATGAATGAAATTGTTTCTTCCTGTGCACCTGGCATAATTTGAAGAATAAATCCACCCGCTGCTAATATGCTGTCATCTCCATTTACAAGAACACCAACACCTACAGATGACGGAGTCTGCTCAGAAACCGCGAAATAGTATGTGAAATCTTCTCCTAATTCACCTGAAACGATTGGAGATTGCCCAATAAATGGTTCACGCATTCCAATGTCTTTAATTACTGTTACAAATCCTTCTGTACCTACCGCTTGATATACACGTAATTTCCCTTGTTCCGTTCCTTCAAAATCAACATGCGGATTTGTTACATAACCACGTACATCCCCATTTGCATGTGCATCCACTAAGATGGGACCAATTGGACCGTTACCTTCTACCTTAATCGTTAACTTTTGATCACCTTTCAACATCGCACCCATCATTGTGCCTGCTGTTAGAGAACGACCAAGTGCTGCTGAAGCTGTTCTCCACGTATCATGACGTCTTTGTGCCTCACTTACTGTGTTTGTTGTACGAACACTATACGCACGCACTTCACCGTCAAATGCTAACGCCTTCACTAAATAATCTTTCATACTCATTTATTCACCTTTCTCATGCTGTAAATTTGCATTACGCTCATATAACATATATAAACCTTTTAATGTTAGAAACGGATCTACAATATCAATTACATTTGATTCTTCTGAAATTAATTTTGCTAATCCACCTGTTGCAATAACTTTCGGTTCTTGCTTAGCTTCCTCTTTCATACGCTTAACAATACCTTCCACTTGTCCAACATATCCATAAAGAATACCCGATTGCATTGCGCTTACCGTATTTTTCCCAACAACACTACTTGGTTTTGTAATTTCAATACGAGGAAGTTTTGCCGCCCTGCTATATAAAGCTTCCGCCGAAATCATAATGCCTGGCGTAATAACTCCACCCATATAATGTTTTTCTTCATTAATATAACAATATGTAGTAGCCGTACCAAAATCAACAATAATAAGCGGACTTCCATATAAGTGGATTCCTGCTACTGCATTTACGATTCGATCCGCACCTACTTCACGTGGGTTTTCATATTTAATATTTAGTCCTGTTTTTATCCCAGGTCCTACTACAAGCGGTTTAATTTTGAAATACTTTTCACACATGCGCTCTAAAGCAAACATAATTGGTGGTACGACCGAAGACACAATAATTCCCTTTACATCTTCAAACGAAAGACCCTCATGCTCAAGCAGTTGTTTTACAAGCATTCCATATTCATCTTCTGTCTTATGACGATCTGTTTCCATGCGCCAATGCTGACGAAGTTCCCCATCTTCAAACACGCCTAGTACAGCATTTGTGTTCCCTACATCCAATACAAAAATCATATTCTCACCACTTATCTTATTTAATCTATATTTGTGCAATATGTATAAAACTTATAAAAACATCATATCACACATACTTATATAATCAGCTTTTCTATCCTCATCATTTTACAAAAAGATTACTCTCTATTTCAATTTTTAATACTAATTTTATTTAAATTCTTTTTTGCTTTATTTTATTATCCAAACAAAAAAGGAGTGACTATCGTCACTCCTTCATTTCTTACTTATCTTCTGTATCTTCATCGTCTTTCTTCATGTTGATGTTTACTTTCACATCATCTGAAGATGTTGGACGTTCTGGCAATCTGCCGTAATCATATAAATGATTGATTTGCTCTGCGTCTAATGTTTCTACTTCAAGTAACGTTTTCGCAATAATATCTAGCTTATCACGTTTTTCAGTAAGAATTTGTTTTGCACGAGCATAACACTCTTTCATAATAGTTTGCATTTCCACATCAATTTCATGCGCAATTGCATCACTATAGTTTTGCTCTGAGTGGAAGTCTCTTCCTAAGAATACTTGACCACCTTGTGAGCTACCAAATTGCATCGGTCCAAGTTTATCACTCATACCGAACTCTGTAACCATGCGTCTCGCAATGCCAGTCGCACGTTGGAAGTCATTGTGAGCACCTGTACTTACTTCACCAAATACAATCTCCTCAGCTACTCGACCACCAAGTAAACCAGTGATTTTATCAAGTAACTCTGGTTTTGTCATGAAGTAACGATCTTCCTTCGGAAGCATTACCGCATATCCACCAGCTTGACCACGAGGGACAATTGTTACTTTATGAACGATATCTGCTTCATCAAGGACAACACCAATTACAGTATGGCCAGCTTCGTGGAATGCAACGATATTACGTTCTTTTTCAGAGATAACACGACTTTTCTTAGCTGGACCTGCAATAACACGATCTGTCGCTTCGTCGATGTCACTCATATCAATTTTCTTCTTATCTTGACGCGCAGCTACTAAAGCAGCTTCGTTTAATAAGTTTTCAAGATCGGCACCAGAGAATCCTGGTGTACGAGTCGCAATTGCTCTTAAATTGATATTATCATCAAGCGGTTTATTACGAGCATGTACTTTAAGTACAGCTTCACGACCATTTACATCTGGACGGTCTACTGTAATTTGACGGTCAAAACGACCTGGACGTAATAACGCTGGATCAAGAATATCTGGACGGTTTGTCGCAGCAATGATAATAATACCTTCATTTGCACCGAATCCATCCATTTCAACAAGCAATTGGTTCAACGTTTGCTCACGCTCATCATGACCACCACCAAGACCTGCGCCACGTTGGCGTCCTACTGCATCAATTTCATCAATGAAAATGATACAAGGAGCATTTTTCTTTGCGTTTTCGAATAAATCACGTACACGTGATGCACCGACACCGACAAACATCTCTACGAAGTCAGAACCACTAATAGAGAAGAATGGAACGCCAGCTTCACCTGCAACCGCACGTGCTAATAAAGTTTTACCTGTACCTGGAGGTCCCACTAATAGAACACCCTTCGGAATACGAGCACCAACTTCAGCAAACTTACGAGGGTCTTTTAAGAACTCAACCACTTCAACAAGCTCTTGCTTCTCCTCATCCGCTCCAGCAACATCTCTGAAACGAACTTTTTTCTTTTCGTCATTATATAACTTCGCCTTACTTTTCCCGAAGTTCATAACACGGCTACCGCCGCCTTGAGCTTGGTTCAATAAGAAGAAGAATAAAATGAAGATGATGACAAACGGAATGATAGAAGTGAAGAATGTTACCCAAGCACTTGTTTCTTCTGCTGGTTGATACTTAACTTCAGCACCTTGCGCTTTATCATTAATTTTCTTTTGTAATTCCTCAGTATTTGGTGCATAAGTAACAAATTGTTCTCCTTGGCTAGAAGTGTTAAATTGTCCTTTTACTTCAAATACACCATTTTTCGGTTGAAGTTGCACATTACGCACTTCACCTTTTTCTAGTTTAGTAATGAATTTATCGTAGCTAACTGGTGTCGTTTTTTGTGTCGAACCATTAAAATAACTCACGATTCCAATTACTACTAAGAATATCAGTAAATAAAAGATGGTATTACGGAAGATACGATTCATTCCTAACCTCCTCTCACGGCATAAACACTATAGTAAATCGTAACATAGAAAAACTTTCCTATACAATTGTAACGCCTGTATTTAATTAATTTGAGTAAACGCTTGGTTTTAATACGCCTACATAAGGAAGATTACGGTACTGCTCTTTATAATCTAATCCATATCCTACAACAAATTCATGTGGAACAGTAAATCCAACATAATCAGCTTTCAGATCAACCTTACGGCCTGTTGGCTTATCTAATAATGTAACAATTTTTACAGACTTCGCTTTACGATATTTGAATAGGTCTACTAAGTAGCTTAGTGTAAGACCGCTATCAATAATATCTTCAACGATTAAAATATCGCGACCTTCTACAGAAGTGTCAAGATCTTTTAAAATTTTCACTTCGCCTGTTGAAACAGTAGAGTGACCGTAACTAGATACAGCCATAAAATCCATTTCAAGATATGTATCTGTTCTCTTTAATAAATCTGCCATGAATGGCATTGCGCCTTTTAATACACCAATCGCAAGAGGCACTGTGTTTTTATAGTCCTCTGCAATAATTGCACCTAGTTCGCGCACCTTTTCTTGTATTTGTTCTTCAGAAATTAATACTTTTTCGATATCTTGATTCATCATTTCATTATCCTCCCGGAAGACTCCTTGCTTTTGTAGTGAATAATCATATATTTATCCTTCTTTGCCATCTCTTTCGAAATAGCAAATGCAGATCGCTTCAACAAGGGTACCCAAATAATGTTCCCACTTGCATCACAAACGATCGGCCATTCTTCCCTTTTTTCCTTCGGTACTTTTGCTTCGATAAAAATAGCTTTTATCTTTTTAGTGCCATCCATACCTTGTATTGACATGCGATCTCCATTTTTTCTAGAACGAATACGAAGTGGATATGATATATCATTATACTTAGCAACAAATAAAGTTTCATTCATGTTACTTGGTATATCTTCGCTCACCTCTGTTACAAGTTCATCTCCGTTCAATAGTGTTATTGTACCGGGTACTGATAAATCTTGCGAAAAAGGAGAAACAATTTCTTGTTTAAATCTAAAGCTGCACTCCTCGTATGTGCGAACAATTTTTAAATCACCTGGGAAATCAAGTGAACCCGAAGGTTGTGTCCGCTTAAAAAACTCAATCACCTTGTCAATATGTATAGAAGAAAGCGAAGATGGAATCTTATATTCATAAAGATAGTTTAATATTAGTTGAATCCCTCTCCTTTGTAAAGGCATAGACATGGATTCAAAGGCAGGAATTGATAAGCTAATTTGTTTATCACTTTTTTTTGTAATTACTTTATTCATTTTCTCAAAAGCTAATTCCTGCAAATACGCCTCATCCTCTTGTATTTGCGCACTAAATTTTTGAAATTTCTCATGCACTTGTGGATTTTCTTCTTTCAAATGAGGAAGAACATATTTACGTAATCGATTCCTTGTATATACTTCCTTTTTATTACTCGGATCTATACGAGGAATGATATTTAGCTTATTACAGTAATTAACAATTTCTTCCTTCGTTACTCCAAGTAACGGCCTAATTAAATACCCATTATGAAAAGGACGCTTCACTGCAATTCCTGCATATCCTTTCGGAGTACTCCCTCGCATAAGGCGCATTAAAATTGTCTCTACTTGATCATCTCCATGATGCCCAAGAGCTACATATCTCGCATCATATTTCTTCATTATTCTTTCCAAAAATGCATATCTGCATTCTCTAGCAGCAACTTGCGCATTCATCCCGTATTGCTGTTGATATTGCGACACGTTAACTCTTATCGTTTCACAAATAACCCCCAACTCTTTACAAAGATTCTGCACAAACTTTAGATCCTCATGAGATTCATCGCCTCTAAACATATGATCCACATGCGCCACTATGATCTCTAACTGTTTTTCCGCCCTTTTGTCTAACAAATAATATAGAAGACCTAAAGAGTCGGGACCACCAGAAACTCCTACAACAATTGTTGAACGTTCCTTTAATACATCATGCTGCTTTACAAAGTCATCTACCTTTTCAACAAATGTATCTTTCAACTTCGTAATCACCTTTCATTAAACAAGAACAGCAACGTTAGTTGCCTTGTCTATAATGGTACAACTTTTACAAACATTGTGCAAAAAAAAGATATACAAAAATCTCATTTTTATCTTACATCCTCTGTACATATTCACAAAAATAATAACATTGCCTTTTAAGGCAAAAAACCTAGGCATCCACCTAGGTTTTACAAATAAAATATATGAATCAGTAATAGATAAACACCTTACTTAAATTTTACCCTGCATTAATGGGCAGCAAAACCCCACTGATTAAAGTTTCACTTTATTGTGCCTGCATTCCTACAATTGGAATTGTAGCCCACTTCGGCATATTCTTCTTCACCTTAGCTACAACAATGGTCATGTCATCATTTATATAACCGTCACAAGAGCGAATCACTTCTTCCATAATAATATCTGCTATTTCTTGTGGATCCTCCGTCTGCAATTCTTTAATTTTTCGTTTCATCCATAATTCATGATTCTCCACATGTTGTGCTCCCTCAAAGATCCCATCACTCATCATGATAAGAATATCACCTGTTTTTAATTGCTCACCTACGACATCAACTTCCACATCTTCAATAATCCCCATCGGCAAATTACTTGCCTCAATTTTCAGAATGTTGTTCGCACGCTTAACAAAACTCGGCGTTGATCCAATCTTTAAAAACTTCGCACTTGCATCACGTAAATCTACCATAGCTAAGTCCAAAGTTGTAAACATTTCTTCTGTCGTTCTTAAGGAAAGAATTGAATTAATTGACTTAATTGCTATTTCTTCATCAATACCCGATTGAAGTATCTTCTGTAATAATTTAACAGTTTCTTTACTCTCCATATGAGCCCTTTGCCCATTTCCCATACCGTCACTAATCGCCAGTGCATATTTACCAACACTTAAATCCATCATTGCATAAGAATCACCTGAAACAAACCCACCACCTTTTGCTGCCGTGGCCAATCCTGTGTCAAGGGAATACGTCTTCGCTGAACCAAACGATATTAAACTGTGACCATTCGGGTAAGATGATTTCTCTTCATGCTTAACGACAATATTTTCTTTTAGAATATCCGAAAGCATAGGTGCAACCAATTTCTCGCATTCGCCATGTTCATTAGATGCAGCTGGAATCAACATTTCAATATCAATACTTCCTCTATCTAAACAATAAATATCAACGTGCTCCACCTCGACACCAAAATCCCGAAATGCTTGCAGAATTTGTTCTTCCTGTACTTGATGATTTTCACGCTCTCTTTGTATTTCCTTAGCAAAATCCTCCATAACTTTTGATACGCCTAATAATTGCTCCGCTACAATTCTTCGATTTTCTTTCATTTGTTTTCGTAACTTTTGCCCCTCATAGAAGTGGTCTAATTCACCTGCCACTAAATCCGTCACTTTCTTTCCTCTCACACAATGTTTATCCCACTCACGAACTAACTTCCGATTATGTTGCAAGGTTCCTTCTTCTGTTTCACTCATTATTTGTTTCATGTAGTCGTACGTCTTATCAAAGTTAACTACCCAACACTGATCTTTTTTAAAACACGTTTGACATGTTTTTGCAGTAATTGTACTTAAGAACAAATCCGCCTCTGTCTCTTTATCTTCCTCTTCCACGTATCCGTATACAGAAAAGCTATTAGATAACGCAGCGAATACATTTGCAAATTGATTAATTTTATTCGCAGTAACATCTCGCATTCTTCTCAAATATTGTTGTTGATCTTGCGAGTGTTCTTGTGTACCTGGCATAAATTTAGCAATACGATCCATAACTAGTTTCGGGGTTAATAAGAAGAAAACAATTGCCACACCAGATTCAATTAAAGTTGTTACAATATTAGTCTGCTTGTCTACATATAATGTAATTAAGCTTGTCCCAATTAATAAGCCTAAACTAACTCCTATACGTTTCCCTTCCTTGAGCAACCCTCCAAGTAATCCAGAAAAAGCAAGCAGGCTAAGCTGAGATAAACTGGATACATTTGCTAAACTCAAAATCAATCCGGTGACGACCCCCACTGTAGATCCTGTAGCAGCACCAGCAATAAACGCAAACACTAATACTAAATATCTAGTAAAAATATGCTGAACAGAAGCATCATATATAAACCAATCTGTTGTACCCGTCAAAACAGATGCTAGTAATATAATTAAACAGACAATTTCCTCTGTTTCTAACGCTTGTTGTTTCCCCTTCCTTTCTACTAAAAGTGGGACACTTTGTAAAAATATCATCGTTAATACGAAGCTAAGCCCTGCCTCAATCGTACTAACAAGCAAATCATACATGGTAACAGTTTGTTGTGCAAAATATACAACAACTAAATGTGCGGTTAATGCGGAGATAAATACTTGAAACGGAACGAGTCCAACAGTTTTACGTGTAAACCGACTAAAGAAGATGTTATAAATGAAGAAAGTAAAAATGGATGCAAAAGTAAAAAATAAATTATCTATTGAAACTGAAAGTGCTCCCCCCATGAGGGCCAAAAATGCGAGAGGCATTTTATCTCGCTTCATAACATAAACAGCAGCAAAAAACGGCAGCGCAAACGGTAAAATGTTTGTTAATATATATGCTCTTCCCAAAAGAAAACCAATAACAGCAATAATAAATCCCCATCTAAAGAAAACTTGCTCAAACTTCATTCTCAACTTACTTGTCCACCTTATTGCCCCAAGTTGATTTTCATTCATTGCCAATGCACTTGTGTTCATAGTATTCCTTCCTGCTTTAGGCATATTTTTAACACCACCTGCATAGTTTAATTACTGTCATTATAAAAGATGATTATTGGGATTTTTGTCAAAACAAGAGTTTTCACTTGTATAATCGTTCGACGTTTTATTCGAAATAACTCTACAGATATACATAGTATGTAATGTATTTTCAATATTTTAAGTGAAGATTCAGAAAATATAGGGTGATTTTGTAGAAGTGTTGTATATCTTTAATTTATTTAACAAAAAAAGATCATGCAAATTTGCATGATCTTTTTAGATGACCCGTACGGGATTCGAACCCGTGTTACCGCCGTGAAAGGGCGGTGTCTTAACCACTTGACCAACGGGCCGTTAAATTTAAATATAGCGGCGGAGGGGATCGAACCCCCGACCTCACGGGTATGAACCGTACGCTCTAGCCAGCTGAGCTACACCGCCATGTCGTCTTATTTAACGGACAATTAGTATCTTACATCAGATATGATTTAAAGTCAACATATCTTGAAAACTTTTTTAAAAATATATTTCTCCATATAAAAAAGCACCCCGAGCCATCACTCTGGGTACCTCTCTATATGTTAAAAACTAAACGATTTTATTATCCGCGACGTGCGCCACGGCCACCACGTTTAGACTCTGTGTTACGTTTTAAAGAAGTTAAACGATCTTCACTATCCTTTAAGAAACGTGCCATCTTTTGTTCAAACGTTTCTTTTGGAGCACGGTCATTACCGCCACCACGATTATCTCTGTTGAAAGAACGATTACGTTGTGGACGTCCAGAACGTTGTTGATCGCCGCCGCGTTGGTATTCACCACGTGGACGATCTCCTTCTGTTTTTTCACGCTCTTTCGCTTTTTTAATAGATAGACCAATTTTGCCATCTTTTTCAACGTTAATAACTTTTACTTCTACTTGGTCGCCCACTTTTAAGTGATCGTTAATATCTTTCACATAATTATCAGCAACTTCACTAATATGAACAAGACCCGTTAAGCCTTCTGGCAGCTCCACAAAAGCCCCAAAATTTGTAATACCTGTTACTTTACCCTGTAACTTGCTGCCTACCTCGATTGACATAAAAAAAATGCTCCTCCTTAGTGGTTAAAAAGTCAAATTTTACTTTATTATATATAATCCTAAAATATAGTGTCAATAAGACATACTCTACTTAGAAACAGGAAAAATTATCTCCCCTTTACCAGAGAAGAAATAATCCCTTCTAGCAATCTTTAATACGTACTCTTCATCATTTAACTTTTGAACTTCGTCTTTTAGACTTTTTTCTTTATTTGTTAATGAATCCAGTTCTTTTTTCATGTCCTTAACTTTCGCTTCTTTTGCTTTAATGGAACTGTTTTGTTGATAAAACGTTACACTAATACTCGCAATAATTGTAAAAGCAAAGACAAGAAAAACCGCTAAACGGCGATAAAGTCGCTTCCTGTTCTCATCCGTTTGTATTATATGCTCTTTAACAGGATTTGGACTCTGTTTTTCGATTGTTCTTTGTCTCAGTTCCCTCATTTCCGAGGTCCCCCTAACTTCTTTTTTATACGCTCCCATAGTTGGAAGATATGTCCCTTCAATTTTGCTATATATTGCAGGAACCCTACATGCTTCATTATAAAAAGTTTAACACGATTAGGGAGAAGTTTCCATATGAGTGAAGCAATAAATCGAACAGGCCAGAAAAAAACTTTCCATACGAAAAGTAATATCCAGATCACCATTTTCCATAACACATGTCCAATTGAAAGCATTATACGAAATAAGAATAATATAAATGCAATAAATAGCTGCGCTATAATAATAACAGGTTTTATCATGAATAACTGTATAATTCGAACAAAAAAATGTGTTGTTTGCACAAAAATATAGATGAGAAAATTTAACAGCTTCATATATAGTGCTTTCAATAAGCTTTGATATGCTGCAAAACCACATAATAATGCTAAAAATACATATATACGTAGTTCCGCTTCATTCACAAGAAGTAACACATAAAAAACGAATAGTGCTTGGACAATCCAAAATAATATATCATGTATAAATACAAGCCAACGTTTACGTTCTTGCCGATTTAAAAAACGTTGATATGTATCTAAAGATGCACCAATCCAAGCACCCATCCCAATCATTGAAAGCATCGTATACAGTTGAATTGTTAGGCTCATTTAAACAACTTACTAAAGAATCCTTTAGTTTTCTCCCCTTGGTTCTCATCAATATACAGCATCTCATGAACTTTCCCTTTAATCGATACAACGCCCTTCTCCACATCTAAATTCTTCATTTGCAAATTTTGTCCACGGATTGTTAAAAAACCCATCACAGTCTCGAGTAAAAACTCTTCGCTATCAAAACTTTCTACTTGTTTCACACCAGTAATATCGATTACACGCCTGCCACGCATAATAATATCATGCTCTACAGAAACATTTTGTTGATTAGAAGACGTAGGTGAGTAACCATTATTCACGAAAATCCCCCCATAGCTTTATACTAGCTAATAGTAATGTATGAAGGGATAGCAGATTTTAGAACAAGCCCTCTTCTGCTTTTACTTTTTCTTCGCGAACTAAGCTATACATATTTGCTGCATCTTCTTTTTTTGTCGTTTCTTTCAATTCATTTATTTTTACAGTTACTATTTTTTGCCCAAAGCGAATTGTTAATTCATCAGCTACCTTCACATCTGAACTCGCTTTCGCCACTTGACCATTAATTGATATTCTTCCTTGATCAGCTACTTCTTTCGCTAACGTCCTTCTTTTAATTAAACGTGATACTTTCAAGAATTTATCTAGACGCATATCAAATCCCCCTATTAACCCTCTGTTTGTTTTGCCTCTTCCCATAAGATATCTAACTGTTCTAATGATAAATCTTGCATTTCTTTATTCATTTCAGCCACTTTTGCTTCCATGTATAAAAAACGAGTCATAAATTTCTCATTCGTTGAACGTAATGCTTCTTCTGGGTCTATTTTATAATGACGAGCTATATTAACGAATGCAAATAATAAATCACCAAATTCGCCTAACATCTTTTTCTCATCCATATTTGTAACCTCTTGTTGGAATTCTTGCCATTCTTCTAAAGCTTTCTCTATCATTGGCTGTACATCAACCCAATCAAATCCAACCTTACCAGCCTTCTTCTGAATGTCATAGGCACGCATTAACTGCGGCACACTTTTTGGGATTCCACTTAAAACAGATTCTTTTACGTATCCTTTTTCTTGTTTTTTAATCTCTTCCCAATTAGCAATTACTTCATCAGCATTATTTACATCGGTATCGCCAAATACATGAGGATGACGACGAACCATCTTCTCAGATAAAGTTCGGATAATATCGTCTATAGAGAACCAACCTTCATCTTCTCCAATTTGAGCATGAAGCATAACTTGTAATAATACATCACCCAGTTCTTCTACTAAATGATCATCATCTTCTTCATCAATTGCTTCCAGTACTTCATAAGCTTCTTCAATTAAATATTTCTTTAAAGATGTATGTGTTTGCTTTTTATCCCATGGACAACCATTCGGTCCACGAAGTTCCGCAATAATTTCTCTAAGCACATCAAATTGTTGGTACAAGGATGCGCGTTCCTCTACCGGTGGTACATATACACTTGTTAAATTATTCAGTTCTGTTTCATGATCTAACATGTACAACGGCACCTTTTTGACTTGTTCAAACGAAGTACCTGCAGCTGTTACGATATATACTTCATAATCATCTGGTAACATTTCCATTAGCGTTAATTTTACATCTGAAGCAACGAACGCATCATACACTTGGCAAAAGATTAAATGTTGACGTAATTCTAATTGTCCTCTCGCAAATGATGTGGCATCAATTAATTGGAATCCTTCAATTGGATCAATTTTCAAACTCGCAAACATCGGATCAAGGAAACTTTGTCCGCCTTCAATACGCACTTCAATGTTTGCCATCTTTCCTTTTTCTAAAAGTAACTGAACTGTTCTTTCTGCTACAAGCGGATGACCTGGAACAGCATAAATAATTTCGTTACCTTCAGCTTGTTCTAGCAATGTATTGACAATTGTTTCATATACAATTTCAAACGTATCATGCGCTTCATATACATTATCAAAAGCTGTATATTTTATACCTTCTTTCTCTAACTCTTCTATAACTGGATGTTCCTTCGTTCTAACAAACATATGGTCTGCTTCTTTTATCTTTCGATACACACCCATCGTCAACTGATCTAATTCACCAGCACCTAATCCTAAAATAGTAATGATTCCACTCACAACCTGTCACCTCTATCCACTCTTCTTCAAGGAACCTTCTTTTTTCTCTTGTTTCATAACAGTTCCTAACTCATCTTTTGTAAACACACGTAATTTTAAAATAAAAAACATATATGTCAATCCGCCGATAGCTACCCCTAACAATGCCTCTATTGTTGCACTCCCTCTATGATTTGTATCAATTACTAATCCAGACATTTGCAACACACGTATAAACATTATTAATACGAGTCCCATACTGATACCACTAATAAATATACCTAACATATTTCTCATAGCGACAAGTGATTCTGATACAGCTCTCATAAGTAACACAATATTTAGCAAGGCAATTACAATAAGCGCAACTAAAGTTGCAATTGCAGCGCCCTTCACACCAAAATACGGCATGAGCATATAATTTAAAACTAGCTTCAAAAACCCTCCAAACACAACAAATATTGCTGGTTTAAAGGTTTGTCCTAATCCTTGCAAAATAGAAGCTGTTGTAATTGATAATGAACTAAATAAAATAGAGAAAGATAAAATAGATAAAACATCTGATCCATCACTATTTTCAAACAACATAATATTTGTCGGTTGAATAATACAAGTTAATCCAATAGCTGCTGCAAATCCAATAACAACTGTTATTTTCATTGCTAACTTTACCTTTTCTTGAATAAAGGCATGATCTCCTCTTTCCTTCGCCGCCGTAATAATCGGAATTAATGACAACGAGAAGGAAGTTGTCACGACAGTACCTAATTGCATGAGAGGAATACTTCTATCATAAACACCTTTTAATACCTTTGCACTTTCAGCATGTTCTCCCGCTCCGATAAGTAAGCTGTAGAAAGAAACTGAATCAGCCATTTGTATAAAAATAAGTACTAAGTTACTAACACAAATTGCTATCCCTTGCCAAAAAAGAACTTTAACAATTCCCGTTTTCCCTCTAATCCCATTCAAACTTTTGAAGAAGATAGAACGAAAATCATGACGCATATAAAGGACAAGTACAATAATCCCAATAAATCCACCTGCAATGGAGCCTAACATAGCACCTGCACCAACTGTATATAAATCAAACTCGTGAGCAATTAAGAACAATGATAAGAACACAATGATAGAAACCCGAATCGTTTGTTCTATTACTTGCGAAACAGCTGTTGGCATCATATTATTGAACCCTTGAAAATATCCTCTCGCTACCGATAAAAATGGCATTAATATAAATGAAAACGAAATAACACGTAATAACTTATCTAAATGCACATCACCCATAACTGCGGCAATCGTTTCAGCCCCAAAGAACAATGTGAAAAATCCGATAAAACCAATCCCTAATAAAAACCAAAAAGACACACAAATAATCTCTTCTGCTTCTTTTTGCTTTCCTCGTTCTAATCGTTCTGCGACCATTTTTGAAATGATAATAGGGAATCCGTAAGTAGCTAAAATTAAACAAACCCCATAAAACGGATAAATTTGTTGGTAAATATAAAAACCAATATCACCCGCTATATTTTGATATGGAATACGGTAAAAAGCGCTTAATACTTTTGTAACAAAACTTGCAATCGTTAATATAATAGCCCCACGCCAAAAGGCTTGATACTTCTTCGCTTCCATACAAGAAAACTCCTTTTTCTATTCTCACCCCTCGTATTATATCATAAAGAAAAAATACACTCCTTTACACTCACGACTGATAATGAGTTCTTACAAATCCAAAAATACTCAATGAAAAAAGGTAGCAAAGCGCTACCTTTTTTCATTATACCTATATCTCCAAATAATCGATTTCTCAAAAAGAAATATCATAATTAGGAAAGATTGCAACTTCTAAAATTATATATTCTTACTGTTCCATTTGTTTTGCTAAGAAACTGGCGGCAGTATTGACCGCTTTATGCTCTATCTCACTAATAATCGCTTCTTTTGAAAAAATAATGACAGCTCCAATTGGATCGCCATTTGCAACAATCGGTCCAACTGTATAAGAATGAACCTTTTCTGTTACACCATCAATAATGGAAATATCACTCTCGTCTGTCATAATAACAGACTTTCGTTCTTCCATCGTTTTTTCAATTAAATCCCCAACACTTTTATTTAAGTATTCTTTTTTCGATACGCCCGATACCGCGATAATAGAATCTCGATCGCACACGAGCACATTATGTCCTAAGCTATCATATAAAGCATCAGCATATTCTTTTGCAAAATCGCCCAATTCACTAATCGGAGAGTATTTTTTCAAAATCACTTCTCCATCACGATCAACAAATATTTCTAAAGGGTCTCCCTCTCGAATACGTAAAGTTCTACGGATTTCTTTTGGGATTACTACCCTACCTAAATCATCAATTCGACGTACGATTCCAGTTGCTTTCATTCTAATGCTGCCTCACTTTCTACTGATGATCAAAGTGGTGAATTTACCTGTTCATGTAAAAATCACCAACTGTTAAACATAGTATTTTACACATTAGTTCTTCTATGCACGCCGAATTACATTTTTTATCTTATATTAGGCATTTATTACTTCTTTTTTTACATTTGGTAGACCTTTTAATAAATTTTCAGCAATTGTTAACCATTTTGATGTCTCTAAACCATTTGTTTTCATGACAATTTTCAATTGTGATCCTTCCATTCCAAGGCCAATCATACGACCAAAGCTATTTCCAAGCATAAATAATTTTCCACCATCGATATTTTGGCTCGCTTGTTCAGAGAACAGGAATGTTACTTCAAATTTATTTTGCTTAATTAGCTCAATTTGTTCTTTCATTGCCAACACTTTAATGTTTGCGATTTGTAATAAGTAACCAACCTCTTGAGGATAATCGCCAAATCTATCAATCATTTCTTCCTGTAATTCTTCAATATCCTCAATTGTAGAAACACCTCTAAATTGTTTATACATCATAATTTTTTGTTTACTATCTGAAATGTAAGCATCCGGTAAGTATGCATCTACTTCTAAATCGATTTCAACATTAACTGTACTCTCAACGCCGTCTGTTCCTCTACGTTGTTCAATTGCATCTTTTAACATTTGAGAATATAGATCGAATCCGACAGAATCAATAAATCCATGTTGTTCGGCTCCTAACAAATTACCAGCACCGCGAATAGATAAATCCCTCATTGCAATTTTGAATCCTGACCCAAGCTCTGTGAACTCTTTAATCGCTTGCAGACGTTTCTCTGCCACCTCTGACAACACTTTATCACGTTTATATGCAAAGTATGCATATGCAACGCGATTAGAACGTCCAACGCGCCCACGAAGCTGGTACAACTGTGATAATCCCATACGATCTGCATCGAATACAATCAATGTGTTCACATTCGGAATATCTACACCTGTCTCAATGATTGTTGTACTCACTAAAACATCATGTTGTCCCTCTAAAAATGACAACATAACAGACTCTAATTCACTTTCATTCATTTTCCCATGTGCATAAGTGACACGGGCATCTGGAACTAACATCGAAATTTCGTCTGCTTTTCTTTCAATATCTTCAACACGGTTATATAAGAAATAAATTTGTCCGCCTCTGGCAAGTTCTCGCTCTATCGCTTCTCTCATCAATGCTGGATTATATTCCACCACATACGTTTGAACTGGAAAACGATTTTCTGGTGGTGTCTCAATAACTGATAAATCACGCACACCAAGCATAGACATATGGAGTGTACGCGGAATCGGAGTTGCCGTTAACGTTAATACGTCAACATTCGCTTTCAACTGTTTAATCTTTTCTTTATGCGTAACACCGAATCTTTGTTCCTCATCGATAATAAGGAGGCCTAAATCTTTATAAGTAACATCTTTAGATAAAATACGGTGTGTTCCAATTACAATATCTACTGTGCCATCTTTTAATCCTTTAATCGTTTCGTTTTGCTGTTTTCTAGTGCGGAATCTACTTAATAACCCTATATTAATTGGATAATCTTGAAAACGCTCTCGAATTGTTTCATAGTGTTGTTGCGCAAGAATCGTTGTCGGCACTAAAATCGCAACTTGTTTTTCATCCATAATTGCTTTAAACGCCGCACGAATTGCTACTTCAGTCTTTCCATATCCTACATCACCACAAAGGAGCCTATCCATCGGACGTCCACGTTCCATATCTTTCTTAATCTCTTCAATAGAACGTAACTGATCCTCTGTCTCTTGATATGGGAAAGATGATTCAAACTCTTGTTGTTCTGCAGTATCTGGTGTATATGCGTAACCCTTTGACGCTTCACGTTCGGCATATAACTTAATTAGGTCATCTGCAATGTCTTGTACAGATTTTTCTACTTTCGTTTTAACTTTCTTCCAATCATTCCCACCTAATTTATAAACTTTCGGATCCTTACCTTCAGAACCTACATACTTTTGTACTTGATCAATTTGTTCAATTGGAACGTATAGCTTATCATTACCTTGATATTTAATATTTAAATAATCTTTATGAACACCATTAATCTCTAACGTCTCAATACCTAAAAATTTACCTATACCATGGTTTACGTGAACTACATAGTCCCCAACTTTTAATTCTGAATAACTCTTAATACGTTCAGCGTTGGATAACTTTTGCTTACGCTGCGATTTTTTAACTTTCTTATGAAAAAGCTCTTTCTCAGTAATAACGACAAGCTTTTGCATCGGCATTTCGAACCCTGCATGCAAATCACCCACAGCAACTTGCAATCTTCCAGGCAATAAAATGTCTGTAGATTCTACAATGTCCGCATCGATATCATAATCACTCAAAATATGTTGCAGTTTTTTTACACGTTCATCGTCTGTTCCGAGTACAACAGTTGTAAAATGTCCTTCATTCCATCTATCAATTTCTGTTTTTAATAAATTCATCTGTCCATGGAAATCTTGCATTGTTTTACATGTTACATTCACAATATTTTGCGGATGTGTATGTGCAATGTGACGTAAGAATAACGTCAAGTATACAAAACTTCTTTTCTTATGATGAAGAAACTCCTCGAATGAGTGAGAGAAAGATAAGTCCTGAATAATTGTTCCTTCACTAAGAAGCGATGTGTACCACTCCGCTTCTTCTGTTTCAAGATGTGAAGCAGTTTCCTGAATACGAGAAATTTCATCTAAAATCACAACACCATTTTCTGGCAAATAATCTATCAGACTAGTAGGTTCCTTATAGAAAATAGATAAATATTTAAACATTTGCTCGATACTTTGCCCATTTTTCAATAATTCAATTTCATGGCTAACAGTCTCAAGTACAGCAGTCTTCAATTTATCATCAGAAAGCCTCTGCATCGTGTTAGTTAAACCTTCTTCAAGACGCTTAATTCCTGACCTTAATTCTTCCTGTGAAAATAAAAATTCTGTTGCTGGCCCAAACTTAACACTTTCTAGTTTATCTTGGGATCGTTGTTCTTCTACATCGAACAGTCGAATAGAATCAACTTCTGTATCAAACAATTCAATACGGAATGGCAATTCTTCAGTTAATGGATAAATATCCAATATGCCCCCGCGTAAACTGAACTCACCTGGAGCTTCTACCATCGACTTACGTTCATATCCAATTTGATGTAATGTATGCAAGAACGCCTCTAAATCAATCTCTTGCCCTAGATTAATTTCAATTTGCTTTTGCTTCCATAATTCTTTTATCGGTAAAAATCTACGTAATCCTGCGACTGGCGCTACAATAATACCATTCTCTCCTGCCGCTAAACGATTTAACACTTCAATACGCTGTGCTTTTAATTCTGGACTTGCAACACCGATTTCAGATGCAATTAATTCGTTTACTGGATATAGCCATACATCTTTTTCACCAAGTAAAGATACTAAATCTTCATGTACTTTTTGTGCTTGATATAAATTGTGTGTGACAACAAGTTGCGATTTCTTTGTTTTTTTATATAAAGCTGCCATTAGTAATGAACGAGAAGAAGTTGCCATACCTGATATAAGTTGTTCTTTCAACCCATCTTCTAATCCATTAATAACGGATTGTATCTCTTCATTTTTATAAAATTGCTCTAATAAACCTATCATTTTCAAAACTCCTCTCAACATAAAGAGCAAGTCATTATATTTTATGCAAATATTTTGGAAAAAGGAAACAGAAAAATGCTTTGGACACGCCAAAGCGACAACATTTTATTGTAGAAATTTTTCATATTCATAATACTCAGGATAAGATGCGAGCGTTTCTTGACACGATTCACAAATGGTCTTTATATATATGTTTCCATTTTCATGAAAATGAATCATCTCTACTACCTCTTGCTCAGTAAGTTGAAATAAAACGTCGCTATATACTTTTTCTGCGTTAATGGCGCCTACATTACTCCCGCAATGTCTGCAATAATAATAACCTTCCATACTAGCCTCCTAAATATCCAATTACTACTAGTATGGGTAAAACAAAAGCAAAATATTCCCAATCATACCCTTAACTATTGAAAGTATTCATGATTTGAAGAAAAGGCTTATTTAGCCATTCTTCGCATGCATCCGCTGCTTTTTCAATGGAATAGTTAACATCAGGAATTTCCTCTGACGTGAAACGCCCCAATACGTAATCAACTACTTTCATCCCATTTTTCGGACGATCAATTCCCATACGAATACGTTGGAACTCTTGTGTTCCTAAATGTGAAATTGTTGACTTTACGCCATTATGTCCACCAGCACTACCTTTCATACGAAGACGCAATTTACCTACAGGAATATCTAAATCGTCGTACATAACAACGAAGTCCTCAACATCAATTTTGTAATAATCCATAAGTGGACGAATACTTTCCCCAGATAAATTCATATATGTAAGTGGCTTTAATAAGATTACTTTTTCTCCGTTAACAAATCCTGCACCAAATACACCTTTAAATTTTTGTTCATTCAAAGAAATATTCCAACGCTTTGCAAGTTCGTCAATCGCCATAAATCCAATGTTATGCCTTGTTAATTCATATTCTCTACCAGGGTTCCCAAGTCCTACTATTAATTTCATTCTTGTACCACTACTTTCTTTTTTCGATACGAAAAGACGTAACCAAGGTTGGTTACGTCTCATTCTATCCAATTAATTGAATAATACACTTACAGATTCTTCTTCGTATACACGAATGATTGCTTCACCGATTAATGGAGCTACTGAAAGTTCATGAATTTTATCGATTTTCTTCTCTTCTGGTAATACGATAGAGTTCGTTACAACTAACTCTTTAATATTTGAATTTTGAATACGCTCAATTGCTGGACCAGATAATACTGGGTGTGTACAGCAAGCATATACTTCAGAAGCGCCATTCTCAACAAGAGCGTTAGCTGCTAATGTAATTGTACCAGCTGTATCAATGATGTCATCAATTAAAATTGCTGTTTTACCTTCGATATTACCGATAATGTTCATTACCTCTGATACGTTCGGACGAGGACGACGCTTATCAATAATAGCGATCGGCGCTTTTAGGCGATCTGCCATTTTTCGAGCACGAGTTACACCACCGTGATCCGGAGACACGATTACGATATCTTTAAGACCCTTTGTTTCAAAGTAATCTGAAAGAATCGGTACACCCATTAAGTGGTCGATTGGGATATCAAAGAATCCTTGAATTTGTGGAGCATGTAAATCTAGAGTGATTACACGAGTTGCACCTGCTGTTTCAAGCAAGTTCGCTACAAGTTTCGATGTAATTGGTTCACGAGAACGCGCTTTACGGTCTTGACGCGCATAACCATAGTAAGGAATAACAATATTGATTGTTTTCGCAGATGCACGCTTTAATGCATCAATCATAATAAGTAATTCCATGATATGTTCGTTTACTGGGAAGCTTGTAGATTGAATAATGAATACATCGCAACCACGGATACTTTCTTCAATGTTAATTTGAACTTCTCCATCACTAAAACGATCAACAGAACATTTTCCTAGCCCTACTCCAATATGCTTTGCAATTTGCTCAGCAAGTTCCTTATTAGAGTTTAAAGAGAATACTTTCAAATTAGAATTTAGATATTGAGTCGACATCTAGATTAACCCTCCACATTATGATTTTTTCTTATTCAGCAATTGATCAACATAGTCTTCTTTGTTAACTTGACGTGCACGTGCTACCGATAATGCTTTTGATGGGACATTCTCTGTAATTGTAGAGCCTGCCGCTACGTAAGCACCATCTTCAACTGTTACTGGTGCAACAAGGTTTGAATTGCATCCAATAAATACCCCATTACCAATCACAGTTTTAAATTTATTCTTACCGTCATAGTTCACCGTAATTGAACCACAACCAAGATTCACGTCTTCTCCAACTTGTGCATCCCCGATATAACTTAAGTGTGAAGCTTTACTTCTATTACCAAAAACAGTTTTTTTGATTTCTACGAAGTTTCCAACGCGTACTTCATCTCCAATAACTGAATCCGGGCGAATATGTGCAAATGGACCGACCGATACTTCTGTACCAAGTTTACTATCATGTACAGTAGATTGACGAATTGTCGTACGATCTCCAATTTCACTATCGCGAATAACTGTATGCGGCCCAATTTCACAATCAGAACCAATTACAGTTTTACCCTCAATAATTGTTCCTGGGTGAAGAACAGTATCGCTACCGATAATAGCATCGGCAGAAATATACGTGTTACTTGGATCGATAATTGTAACACCGTTTACCATGTTCTTTCGGTTGATACGATTTTTCATAATAATTTCCGCTTGCGATAGAGCGACTCTGTCGTTAACACCTAACGTTTCATCGAAGTGCTCTGTTTGATAAGCTGATACAATATGACCTTCATTTTTTAAAATTTCAATAACATCTGGAAGGTAATATTCACCTTGTACGTTATCGTTTGAAACTTTAGAAAGTGAAGCAAATAAAGCTTTATTATCAAAACAATACGTACCTGTATTGATTTCTTTAATAGCTAATTCTTTTTCATTTGCATCCTTATGCTCAACAATCTTTTCAACATGGCCATTTTCATTACGAACGATACGACCATATCCAGCAGGTTCCTCTATGTATGCTGTTAGCACCGTTGCCATTGCTCCTGCTTCTTTATGTTGCTGAAGCAAAGCTTCCATCGTTTCAGCAGTTATTAGAGGCGTATCACCACAAATAACTAAAGTTGTTCCTTCTTCGTTTGCAAGTACACTTGCAGCTTGATCTACAGCATGTGCTGTACCAAGTTGTTCTGCTTGTAATGCAAACTCACTTACGTTTCCTAGCTGTTCTTGTACCATTTCGGCACCATGTCCCACGACTGTCACAAGTTTCTGCAATCCTAATTGAGATACTTGATCGACTACGTGTTGTACCATAGGTTTTCCACATACAGGATGAAGCACCTTGTATAGCTTAGACTTCATACGTGTGCCCTTACCTGCCGCTAGAATCACTGCAAATCTGTTTGACATATAGACCCTCCATCGCAACCTATTTATCCATTAACGATATTATCCTAAATCATCATATATTTCAAGAAACACATTTTAACTATTAAATTTTACCATAATTCTTATACGATGTTTTACTCTTTAGTATCTTTTTTAATAAATAAGCTATACTATTTAAAAATAATTTAGAGAAAAATTAGTAGTTTCTTTCCTTTCGCTTAACAAATGTTAAATTTGTATATGAAAATTACATAAAGTCATAAAAAAAAACAAACCCCTGTAAATGCTTACAGGAGTTTGCTACAAAATTATAAGGCTTTCTTTCAAAAGCCCTTTTCATTCGAATTTTACGAAGCACCTGCTTCTTCAAACTCAACCTCTTCTAACTCGCCTAAACGGTGATACTCTGTTAAAACCGCATCTTGAATTTTAGAGCGTGTACCAGAATTAATCGGATGTGCAATGTCGCGGAACTCTCCATCTGGAGTACGTTTACTTGGCATTGCTACGAATAATCCATTATTACCATCAATTACACGAATATCATGAACAACAAATTCATGGTCTAGAGTAATAGAGGCAATTGCTCTCATGCGGCCTTCTGTGTTTACGCGGCGTAATCTTACGTCAGTCACTTCCATCTTGTGTTCACCACCCTTTTCTAAATAAGCGATATATTTGTATAAATTCCACAAAATTTCTATTTTCCCTTTAATTTTTTAAAAATTTTTAAGATAAAAATTTTTATTGAAGTTGAATATAGAGATTAATAGTGGTTATCGCTTACAAAGAGTTACTTAACTAGGGCAATTACTTCAATTTCAACTGAAACATCTTTCGGTAATTTCGCTACTTGTACACAAGAACGAGCTGGTTTATGAGTAGAGAAATAAGAACCGTATACTTCATTAACAGCATTAAAATCATCCATATCTTTTAAGAATACTGTTGTTTTTACTACAGTATCAAATGAAGCCCCCGCTTCTTCTAATACTGCTTGTAAATTTTGAAATACTTGCTCTGTTTGTACGATTACATCTCCCGTTACAAGTTCACCACTTGCCGTTAATGGGATTTGTCCTGAACTGTAAAACATATTATTTACAATAATCCCTTGTGAATATGGTCCAATTGCTTGTGGTGCCTTACTTGTTTGAACAACCTTCATGCTTTTCACCCTTTTACTTTTTATTTTTACTCTTTAAAAATAGTGCACGAAAGACAGTTTGTCCACCTATTTTATAAGTTATAAATAGAATAAAAAAAGATAAAGCTATACGCTTTACCTTTTTATCCTACCATTTGCGAAAACTAATAATCAGTGAGGATGAATTCTCCACTGATTAAAGTTTTACTCTATTCTGCCTCTACAATTCCTTCATCAAATGGTGCCAGTGAATAATTTCCCTTTTCCACCTGAATTGCTTTTTCTTTCACATCAACTTCTGAAAGACGAATTAATGATACGAAATTATTAATAAGTCGTTCCTCAATATCGGTAGATTCTACTAATACACCAATACCAACAAGGTTAGCCTTAAACTCCTCTAACATACTCATCATACCTTGAATTGTTCCGCCAGCTTTCATGAAGTCATCAATAATTAACACATTTGATCCCTCTGGAAGGCTACGTTTCGCTAACGTCATTGTTTGGATTCTTTTAGAAGAACCTGATACATAGTTAATACTAACAGTCGGGCCTTCTGTTACCTTATTATCTTTCCTCGCAATTACTACTGGTACATCTAAGTAATTTGCCACTGCATAAGCGAGTGGAATCCCTTTCGTTGCCACCGTCATAACTGCATCAATTGGTTGCCTAGCAAAAACAGAAGCAAACAAACGACCTGCGCCATTAATTTGGCGAGGATTACTTAAAAGATCTGTCATATATAAATAACCACCAGGCAAAATACGATCTGGATTTTCAAATAAGCTACAAAGCTCATCGATAATTAGATCCGCCTCTTCTTCACTTATATATGGTATATATTTCACTCCTCCTGCTGCTCCTGGTATCGTTTGCAATGTGCCGACCCCTTGTTGTTCAAACGTTTGCTTAATAATAACTAAATCTTCACTAATGGAAGACTTAGCTGATTGATACCTTTCAGCAAAAAAAGTGAGAGAAACTAGCTGACGAGGGTTTTGTAACAAGTAATAAGTCATATCAACTAATCTTGTACTTCGTCTAATTTTCATACTCTCACCTCAAATCACGAATATTCTAAACAAATCATAACGTATTATACGTCTTTATTCAAGCGTTTCTCGCTCTCCTAATAAACGTACAGCATATACTTGTTCACAAAATCCTTTTAATCCGTTATAAATGCGATGCATTCGCGAGTCATGGTGCACAAGACCAAATACAGTTGGACCACTTCCACTCATTAATACGGCATCTGCTCCAAATCGCTTCATTTGTGCTTTAATACGGGCAACCTCAGGGTGCATCTTAAATGTTACATCCTCTAAAACGTTGCCAACTGTATCACAAATCCCTTTATAATCCCCAGCATTTATAACATCAACCATTTTTTCTACATTCGGATGTGTAACTCGATTTAATTTTAAATTTCCATACACATCAGCAGTAGATACACCAATATGTGGCTTCGCTAAAATGACCCAACAAGAAGGCGGAGTTTTTATATGCTCAATTCTTTCTCCTCTTCCAGTAGCAATTGCTGTCCCGCCATATACACAAAACGATACATCTGATCCAATTTCTGCACCGAGCTCTGCTAACTCGTCAATTGTAAGGCCTAAATTCCATAATTTATTAAGGCCACGTAATGTCGCTGCTGCATCACTACTTCCACCTGCTAGTCCAGCTGCTACTGGAATCGTTTTTTCAATAGTAATAGATACACCTTTGTTTACATTAAATTTCTCTTTTAATAATTTCGCTGCTTGATAAGCTAAATTTCGTTGGTCGTCTGGGACATACCGATTATGGGACAAAATTTCAATACGGTCTTCTGCTAATTCCGTTAACTCTAAACGATCAGCTAAATCAATTGTTGTCATAATCATTTTCACTTCATGATATCCGTCTTGTCTTTTTCCCAGTACATCTAACGACAGATTAATCTTTGCTGGCGCTTTCACTAGTAGCTTCAATCTATTCACCCACTCTATGTACTCAATCTTTTATCGTTTATTTTACCATAAATTTATAGTAAGACGATGACACTTCCCTAATTATAACGAAAAGCATTCAGAATGAAACTACTTATGTAAAATGATGGCACTTTTTAGATTACAAAAAGCCGAGGAATCTCTCCTCGGCCACCGTAGCATAGAAAGTATCTTACAACTACTGGTTTCGTTTCATTAATTGCTGTTCTGCAATTTCTATAGCACGTTTCACCATGTTACCAGCATCTTTCGCACGAATTCCGCCCCATCCTTCTTTCTGAACAACATCATAAAAGCCAAGCTCTTTTGCTAGCTCTTCTTTAAATTGATTTGACATGACACCTCTTCGTCTACTCAATGCAGAGTCCCTCCTTATTTTGCTACGGTATAATTAGTATGCAAAATAATATAGCTTTTCATTTATGGAAATATATGTAACGATTCATAAGTTATAAAATGACTTCATTATGGGGTTCATCATAAAATGTTAACTCTACTGTCTCTGTTAAAACATCTGCATAACTATACGATACACGTTGCAGTGCGTCCTCTTGCTGATCTAGTTGTACAACAAAAACAGAACGGTATGTTTCTGCAAGTACACCTGATTGCTCTACAGTCTTTCTTCTTCCACTATTCGCCTTTAACATAAGTCGTTGTCCAAGATGGTCATCTAATTCGCTTTTAATTTCATCTAAACGTTTTGACATATACTTTGCTACACCTCGCTGTAATTTAGATTGAACACTTAAAGCACTATATATCTATCCCAATCATTAACCGCAATTCACAACTAATACTATTTATAAAAGCATCATGCGTTTGAATAGATAGAAGAAATACTATATTGTAAAAGTATCATTACGTAGTCTGTACGTTCTTGTCCCTTTTTATCCAAACCATTCAATCCTTTCACATAAAAAAGCAAGATACATATGTACCTTGCTCACTCTTCATAATGTTGAAAAGGCAATCCCGTTCGTAAAATCCCCCTTGTTTCAATCCCGCCTAATCCCTTTTCACCAGTAATCGTATTACGTACAACATCCCACACATTTACTCTCTCCATAAATGAAGTAAAACTAACTTTACCAACAACATATACAGGATCTAGTGCGTGGATATTAATTCTAGACGGTGAGCTAGCGAAATTAGCACCTGCCCGAATTAACGCCTCAAAGTGCGATTGACATGCTCCAGCAAAAATCACGAGTTGATCTAACGATGGATATTTCTTTCGTACTTCTCGAACGGCCTGTACAAAATGTCTTGAATGCCTATATGCCGCTAAATCCCCCTTGACCCCTTTTGATTTTGTATAAGCATCATGTCCTGTAATAACTAAAATATCTGGACGGAAATGATCTATTAAGTCTACTACCTTTTCGTGCATCTCTGTTTCTTTACAATGAATACCTTGTACAGGAACACCAATTTTATTATATAAATCTAAACATTTACGTAAATATAAAGGATCTCCATCTATATGCAATACACGCCCTGGCATTTGAAAGTAATTTACCTCACTTGTGTATCCACCAGTTGAAGTATGCTCATGCCTTTGTTTCATTAATACATAATCTTGTTGAAACAAACGATACGTACGCTCCATTGTTTCTTTTTCTCGCTTCACTCTTTTTTTATGTTCTCGTTGATCTATACTAATTAAATCTTCAAGTGGCGCATCAGCCACGAGTCTAATTTCCTCTCCAAATAATATGGCTATCTCACCTTTTATTTCTATAATACGAAAAAGGATATCCCTATTATGAGAATATCGTTCCACTAATTCTCCAACATGTAAAGCCATTCTCCTACCTCCAAACTCATTAGGCCATCTTACCTGCTTTTAAAGTATGAATTTAGGAGAAGAAAGGTGACAAAAGGGACAGTTCAAGTGAACTGTCCCTTTCATATTCTTATGCTAACTTATGAAGAACTAATGCATTACTTAATGTTGCAAACTCTTCGATAGATAGCGTTTCTCCTCTTCGTTTCGGATCAATTCCTACCTCTGTTAAAATTTGACCCAATAACTCTTTATCTTTCGGGAAACCATTTAAATTATTTGATAAATTATTCATTAATGTTTTACGACGTTGTGCGAAACTTGCCCTTACAACTTCAAAGAAGAAAGTCTCATCTTTCACTTCTACAACTGGTTTAGGACGCTTAAGAAGACGAATAATCGCAGAATCAACATTTGGTTCCGGTACAAATACTGTACGTGGTACAGTCATAACTGTTTCTACCTCTGTGTAATACTGAATGGCAATTGATAAAGAACCATACTCTTTCGTTCCTGGTTTAGCTGCTAAACGATCTCCCACTTCTTTTTGCATCATAACAACAAATCCACGTACTGGTAATTTTTCTTCAAGTAATTTAAATAAAATTGGCGTTGTAATGTAGTACGGTAAGTTAGCTACTACCATTACATCTTGTCCTTCTTCAAATTGCTCATTAAACACTTCATGTACATCTGCCTTTAGTACATCTTTATTTATAACTGTAACGTTGCCATATGGAGCTAACGTCTCATCCAAAATAGGTAATAACCTCTGATCAATTTCAAATGCCACTACTTTTTTAGCGCGCTTCGCTAATTGCTCTGTTAATGCACCTATACCTGGTCCAATTTCAATTGCACCACTCTCAGAACCAATTTCTGCATGATCGACAATACGATTTAATACATTTGTATCAATTAAAAAATTTTGCCCTAAACTTTTTTTGAATGAGAATCCATACTTTTCAACAATGTCTTTCGTACGATTCGGCGTTGCGATATCTTTCATTTTTTTTCCTCCTGTATGACTTGCTTATAAGCTTCTGCAAATGATTCCTTTGAAACTTGAAACATTTGTAAACGTTTATGTAACTGTTTTGCGTTTGTATAACCAATCTTTAATAGCTTACCCATTCTTTCTCTGCGACTCTTTGCCATTTCTCCGCCCACTAAGCCCGCATCGACTAAATCGCTCCAACTAATTTCACTTGTGTAAGCTTCCATTTCTTCATGTATATTCTCTAAAGCACGGCGAATTGATTCATTAGAAGCATGTTCGATTCCAACACCCTTCTTCCTTTTAGCAAGTGCTTCTTCTTTCGGTAAAAAAGCATGCTTACATCCAGGAACCTTGTCAGAAATGATTTTTCGAATACGCTCCCCAGGATAATCTGGATCTGTGAAAATAATAACGCCTCGTTTTTGCAACGCTAATTTGACTTGTTCAATAACATGATCACCGATTGCTGAACCGTTCGTTTCAATTGTGTCCGCATCAACAGCGCGTTTAATCGTAACTGTATCATCTTTACCTTCTACAACGATAATCTCTTTAATTTTCATGCTTGCCTCCACACTCGTTTCGTCTCTACTTAGTAAAACAAAAAAATGACGACTTTTCCATTATTATTTTCCCCATTCTTACATTTTAAAAAATAGAATGGCAAAATCTCTTTGTTCTCTTCTCTTATTGTAACACTTACCCATTCATATTTATTTGCTCCATCATTGCTACCCTTTTTCTCAAAACAAAAAGAATGGATTTCTCCATTCTTTTTTATTCAACACCAAATAAGGCCTTTGCATTTTTAGTTGTTATTTCTGCTACTTCCTCGTACGAAATACCTTTTAAATTCGCAATTTCTTCTGCTACAAGTTTTACATAGCTTGGCTCATTTCGCTTTCCTCGGAACGGATGAGGTGTTAAATAAGGGCAATCCGTCTCTATTAATAATTTCTCTAACGGAATCTCTACGGCAACTTCTTTCGGTTTTTTAGCATTTTTAAATGTAACTGGCCCACCTAACGAAATTAAGAAGTTCATATCAACACATCGCTGCGCTACTTCTACACTACCGCTAAAACAATGCATAATGCCGCCTACTTCAGCTGCATTCTCTTCTTCTAAAATATCAACAATGTCTTGAGTTGCATCGCGGTTATGTATAATAATCGGTAATTTCACCTTTTTAGCTAATGTAATTTGCTTACGGAATACTTCCTTCTGTATTTCTTTAGGCGACTTATCCCAGTGATAATCTAGTCCCATTTCTCCAATTGCAACTACTTTAGGATGGGAAGCTAATTCTTCTAGCCAAGCTAAATGGTCTTCTGTCATATCGATTGCATCAACAGGATGCCATCCAACTGCAGCATAAATAAAATCGTAGGTTTCGGCTAATTCAATCGCTTTTTTAATTGTTACTTCATCAAATCCAACAACAACTGTATGTGTAACCCCCGCCTCTTTCATTCGCGCAATAACTTCTTGTAAATCTTCTTCAAACTGCTCAGCGTTTAAATGTGAATGCGTATCAAACAACATAATAAATAACTCCTTTTATATTGAAATCAATTCTATCATAAGGAAAAACTACGTTCTTTCTAACTTAACGATACCAATACTGCAATTTTAATGCAAAAATCATGAGTGTAAAAAGAAAAAAGACGCTTCACACATGTTACACGTGAAACATCTCTTTTCTTGTCTTAATTACTTGATTTTCGTACCGTTTGGTAGATTTTGGTCGATTGATGCTAATGACAATACGCCATTTTCTTCACCTGCTAAAATCATACCTTGCGATAATTCGCCGCGTAATTTTACAGGTTTTAAGTTCGTTACACAAATAACCTTTTTACCTTTTAAGTCTTCTGGTGAGTAGAACTTTGCAATTCCTGAAACAACTTGACGCTTTTCAGTACCTAAATCGAGCTGAATTTTCAGTAACTTATCAGCTTTCTTTACAGGTTCAGCTTCAATTACTTCAGCTACTCGTAATTCTACTTTAAAGAAATCATCAATTGTAATTTCTTCTGCTTTTGGTTCTTCTTCTTTTTTCTCTTCCACTTTAGGAGCAGAACCCTTCATTTGTTCTTTAATGTACTCTACTTCTACTTCCATTTCTAAACGTGGGAAAATTGGTTGTCCTTTTTCTACTTTAGTTCCTGCTGGAATACATCCAATTGTAGATAGGCTATCCCAAGATGTATACTCTTCAGTCAGTCCAAGTTGAGCAAACATCTTATTTGGTGCAACCGTTAAGAATGGTGTAAGCATAATACCTGTTTGACGAAGAACTTCTGCTAAATGAGCCATTACGGAGGCTAATTTCTCACGATCATTCTCATCTTTCGCTAATACCCATGGTTGTGTCTCATCAATATATTTATTCGTACGGCTAACCAATTGCCAGATTGAGCTCAGTGCCACAGAGAATTCCATATTCTCCATTGCTTCTTCTACTTTTTTCAGTGTATCTTTTGCAACCGTTACTAGCGTTTCATCAAATTCCGTTACATTTGCTTTATATGCAGGAATTTCTCCGTTAAAGTACTTATCAATCATAGCTACTGTACGATTTAATAAGTTACCTAAGTCATTTGCTAAATCAAAGTTGATACGTTCAACAAATCCTTCTGGTGTAAATACTCCATCAGATCCGAATGGAACCTCGCGAAGTAAGTAATAACGTAATGCATCTAATCCGTAACGATCAATTAATGTAACTGGATCTACTACGTTTCCTTTTGACTTACTCATTTTTCCGTCTTTCATTAAAATCCAACCATGAGCAAATACTTTTTTCGGAAGAGGTAAATCTAATGCCATTAAAATGATTGGCCAATAAATTGTATGGAAACGAACAATTTCTTTTCCTACTAAATGTACATCTGCCGGCCAGAATTTCTTATACTTCTCTTCATTCGCTGTTCCATAACCTAATGCCGTAATATAGTTAGATAATGCATCAACCCATACATAAACAACGTGTTTTGGATTACCTGGAACACGAACTCCCCAGTCAAATGAAGTACGAGAAACCGCTAAATCTTCTAATCCTGGTTTAATAAAGTTATTAATCATTTCATTCTTACGAGACTCTGGCTGGATGAAATGTGGATTATCTTCATAGAACTTTAATAATCTGTCGACATATTTACCCATTCTAAAGAAATAAGATTCCTCACGAACAAGTTCTACATTATGGCCACTATCTGGGCTTTTTCCTCCAACTACTTTTTCACCTTCCATAATTGGATCTACTAATTGATGTTCTGTATAGAATGTCTCATCTTGTACAGAATACCAACCTTCATATTCATCAAGATAAATATCGCCTTGATCTACTAGTTGCTTGAAGATTTTTTCGACCACATCTTTATGACGATCTTCAGTTGTGCGAATAAAATCATCATAAGAGATATCCATCTTTCCCCAAAGTTCTTTAATCCCTGCAACAATGTTATCCACGTAAGCTTGTGGTGTAACATTTAATTCTTCTGCTTTCTTTTGGATCTTCTGTCCATGCTCATCAGTTCCTGTTAAATAATGAACATCGTATCCTTGCATGCGCTTATAACGTGCCATTGCATCTCCTGCTACTGTCGTATAAGCATGTCCAATGTGTAATTTTCCACTTGGATAATAAATTGGGGTAGTAATATAAAAGGACTTATTTTCCTCTGTCATTGTTTTGGACCTCCCGAATAACCTCATATGTATTTATAAATAGTATATCAAAAACTCATATATAAAGTGAAACTTTAATCCGCGGGGTTTTGTTTCTCCCGTGTATTATTATTCCTTATCAATCGGGCTTTCACGAGCAACCCGATCCTATGTAGCTTCTTTTCCTCAACCAAATTTCGAAGTGGAAATCTTACCATTTGTTAACGTGGAATGCAAACGAATTAATACTCGATATCTTTATCATCTATTACTCATATTTCAAAAAAATATACAACCTAAACTTATAATGTGTAAATCCTTCAGAAAATAAAGTGAAAGAATTATATAAACTGCTCACATCCTATTATATATAAGAAGTAAGAAATCTATAAATCTTTTTAAAAAATATAGAATTTAAGAATTGACGGAAATGTAAATGATTGGTATCATATGTCCATAGGGTATTTTGTCGAAAAATGACGAATCAAAAAAATAGACTCGAAACTTATAAACTAGTTATTTAGGAGGAGAAAGAATTATGAAATCTACTGGTATTGTTCGTAAAGTTGATGAATTAGGTCGTGTAGTAATTCCAATCGAATTACGCCGTACGTTAGGTATTGCAGAAAAGGATGCACTTGAAATCTATGTTGATGACGAAAAGATCATCTTAAAAAAATATAAACCAAACATGACTTGCCAAGTAACTGGTGAAGTATCTGATGGTAATCTTTCTTTAGCTGAAGGTAAAATCATCTTAAGCAAAGAAGGCGCTGAGCAAATCTTAAACGAACTTCAAGATTATATCCAAACAGCAAAATAAGCTTCTCAATTATGAGAAGCTTATTTTTTATCGACATGATATGTTTGATAGACATCGCGTTTCGACAAATCTCGATCTTTAGCGACTGCTTTAATCGCCTCTTTTGAATTCATCCCCTTGTCATTTATATAATGCTCGATGTGACTATATACTGACATGGATTCCCACCACTGTTCTTCTGGTGTTGCCTCTTCTGTTGAACCAGCTACTAAAATACAAAACTCACCACGAACTTCATTTTGTTTCGTCCATTCAATTGCTTCTTCAATTGTTCCACGGATAAACTCTTCAAACTTTTTCGTTAGCTCACGACATAATACGATTTCCCTATCTCCTAGCACTTCTTGCATCGAGATTAAAGTGTCATCTAAACGATGAGGTGCTTCATAAAACATCATTGTAGTTTGTACGTAGCGCAACTTCTCTAACTCCACTTTTCTTTCCTTTTTATTTCTTTTTAAAAATCCATAGAAATAAAACTGCTTTGTTTCAAGACCTGATGCAATTAATGCTGTAAGAGCTGCATTTGCCCCAGGAAGCGGAATTACATGATATTGCTCAGCTACTGCCTCAACAACGATATCGTAGCCTGGATCGGAAATACATGGCATACCAGCATCACTAACAAGTGCCACATTCTTTCCTTCCCCTAATTTATCTAATATTTTCTTTCCGCTTACTTCTTTATTATGCTCATGGTAACTCATGACAGGTGTTTCAATTTCAAAATAATTACAAAGTTTTTTCGTTTGTCTCGTATCTTCCGCAGCAATTAAATCGGCTTCCTTTAAAATTCGGATTGCACGAAAAGTCATATCTTCTAGATTTCCAATAGGAGTGGGTACTAAATATAAAACTCCCTTTTCATTTTGTTGAAAGCTTTTTTGTTGCCACATAGCGTTCTCCTTTTTGCATATATGCTTCTTTTTGTTTTCTCGTTAATTGCTTAAAGTAATACTCCGCCTGCATAGCTGTACGTTTATCTTCATGCGTCTCTACATATTTTAAAACGACAGGGAGCCTAGCACGTGTATACTTAGCCCCTTTACCATTATTATGAGTCTGAATCCGCTTTTCTATATGATTTGTATATCCTGCATAATAACTTCCATCAGAGCATTCTACCACATAAAAACAATGCTTATTCTTCTCCATATAAAATTGAGCGAATCTCCTTCGTATATTCATTATTTTCATCATATACAAAAAGTGGTGGCAAGATTTTCAAATCTGCCCTTCCATCTTTAATTCCCTCAATTAATAATGTATTTGCCTCTTTACCCGCTTTAGGGTAAACAAATTGTACACGTTTCGGTTCAATTTTGTATTTACGCATTAAGGTAACAATGTCGAGTAAACGACCAGGACGATGTACAAATGCTACTTTTCCACCTTGTTTTACTAACTGGCTACTTGCAAATACAACATCCTCTAACGTACACATAATTTCATGGCGAGCGATGGCTAAATGCTCATTCATGTTTTTTTCAGAAGCCTGAGGTGTTTGAAAATAAGGCGGATTACATGTGACAACATCATATTGATGACGTCCAAGTTTCTCCGGCATATCTTTCAAGTCTCCATGTATAAGACGAATTCTTTCTTCTAATTTATTGTATTGAACACTTCTTATTCCCATGTCATATAAGCGTTCTTGAATTTCCACGCCTGTTATAGTCCCCTTTGTTCTTGTACTTAATAGAAGGGGGACAACTGCGTTACCGGTACATAGATCGAGTAAATTACCTTTTTGAATTGGCACCCATGCAAAATCTGCAAGCAAAACGGCATCTAAAGAGAAATTAAACACCGATGGACTTTGTATAATTTTCATATCTTGCGCTAATAAGTAATCTAAACGTTCATCTTCATATAAATTCATACATTACTCCTTTTCTTACCTTTAACCTACCCTATTTCATTTTCTACTAATATAAAATTACATTTCGTTCTATTCTCATGTATAAAAAATTACCTTTCCAATTATAATTGGAAAGGTAATTTCACTTTTTATTTAAAAATGACAGACAGAATAAACAATCTCCCTCTTTACGTACACTTCCATAGTGTAGATTGCAAATGTGAAAACCTTCTTGATACAATCTCGCTAAATTGTCGTAGCCTTCACCAATATCCGTCTTTGGCTTCACTTCTTTACGCTTTTGAGCTTTTTGTTTTTCTTTACTCTGCACTTCTTCAAAACGGTGTCGCAAATTTTCATTTTCCATTTTTATATGTTGGTTTTCTTCTAACAACTCTGCTAGATGTTGTTTTAATTCCCCCAACTGTTTGTATAAATGTCCAATTTGCTCTTCCATACTAGAAACCGATGCAAAAATATCCTTTTTCTCCACAAGCACCCACCTCATTAATCTGTGGTTTGACTCGAAACGACCCCTTTATTTACTAACTCATCTAACGTATATTCTACTATCCGTTCCTTGTCTACTAGTTCCACTTGAATTAATCTTTCTAAAATATTTAATCCGATAACACGGCCAGTACCATGCGGCGTTTGTATACGTTGATCTAAATCAGGAAGTTGTTCCTTTGCTGCCTCATATTCATCATTCTCATATTTTAAGCAACACATTAAGCGACCACATAAACCAGAGATTTTTGCAGGATTTAATGATAAATTTTGATCCTTAGCCATTTTAATGGATACAGGTTCAAAATCTCCTAAAAAAGTAGAACAACAAAGCATACGACCACAAGGACCAATACCACCAAGCATCTTCGCCTCATCACGAACACCAATTTGTCTTAGTTCAATTCTTGTCCTAAAAATTGCTGCTAAGTCCTTTACTAGTTCACGAAAATCGATTCGACCATCCGCAGTAAAGTAGAAAATAATCTTATTGCGATCGAATGTATACTCTACATCTACAAGTTTCATATCAAGTTTATGCTCTACTACCTTTTGTTGACAGACTTGATATGCTTCTTTTGCAGCATGCTTGTTCTCTTCAACAATAGTACGATCATTTTCATTTGCAATACGAATAACCTTTTTTAGTGGTAATACAACGTCATTTTCATCAACTTGCTTTTTGGTAATAACTACTTTTCCGTACTCAATGCCTCTTACCGTTTCTACAATTACAAACTCGTTTTCAGAGATATCGAATTGATTCGGATCAAAGTAATATACCTTTCCGGCCTTCTTAAAGCGAACACCTACTACATCATACAAAACGGTCATCCCTCCTGCAACCGCAACACTAACTGTTCGAACACAAGCTGCGCATTTACATTAGCGTTGATTCTATTTTTTGCCTCTAATATATTAAAGAGAGCTGATACAATGCGCTTCTGAGCATAAGAAAAAGATGCAAACATCTCTTTCTGCTCATGAAAAACAAGACGATCTTCTTCTCCAAGTTGAACATATAATAAATCCTTATAAATAAGGAGTAACATATCTAAACCTTGTTGTAATTGCTCTTTCTCTCCAAAGTGTTTTCCCCATTTTTCCTGTACAAAAAAAATAGAGTCTTTATCTTTTTCGAGTGCTTCACATAATTTTATCACTAAAGTTCGTGCTTGTGCAAACCATTCATCATTACATAAAGCTAAAGCTTCATCAAAACTATTTGTGAGTTGAGCAGCAAGAGTCGATAGGGGGGATGTAATACCTTCATCCTGCAATCTTTTAATTAAAGATTCCGTAGGTAATGGTCTAAATGTAACAACCTGACAGCGAGATAAAATTGTATTTAAAATTTGATGACTTTGTTCAGTAAGTAAAATAGCTGTTGTATCACTGCTTGGTTCTTCTAAAAATTTCAAAAGTGTATTTGCTGCATTGGCAGTCATACGATCTGCGTGCTCAATAATATATACTTTTTTATTTGCTTCTAATCCTGTTTTTGAAAATTCTTCTTGTAAATCGTGTATTTGCTGCTTCTTAATAGATAATCCATCTGGTTTTACAATATGTAGGTTAGGGTGGTTACCTGAATCAATTCGTTTACAATTCGTACATACATGACATGGCTCTACTCCATTCATTTGAGAACAGAGGAAACTCTTTGCCATTTGAATTGCTGTCGCAAACTTCCCAGTTCCTTTTCCTCCCTCTAACAAGTAAGCGTGGGATATACGCTCTTTTGCAATGCTATTCATCAACATTTTTACACCGATGGGCTGTATAGCAGAAAGCTGCTCCCACGTCTTTGTCATAATGCATACCTCACTTATTTCATTCTTTCCTTCTATTATAACAATTTATCTTCTATAATCTGAACAACTTCTTCTATAAGTTTTTCCATCGGCTGGTCAGCATTTACTAATACAATACGATTTGGGAAACGTTCTACGACTTGTAAATATCCTTCCCGTACACGTTTATGGAAAGAGATATCTTCCATATCTAATCGATTTACTTCACGCCCTGCATCTTTCTCAATTCGTGCTAAACCAACCTCTGGTTCAATATCTAAGTAAATTGTTAAACCAGGCATACAATCCTCTGTTGCAAAACGATTAATTTCAAATACTTTATCCATGCCTAATCCTCTTGCGTACCCTTGATAAGCTAAAGAACTATCGATAAAACGATCACATAACACAAGATAGTTCTCATGGAGTGCAGGCATAACTTTTTCTACTAAATGTTGTCTACGTGCAGCAGCATACAGAAGCGCCTCTGTACGTGCTTCCATCATCGTATATTCTTGTTTATGTAGGATTGTCCTAATATCTTCGGAAATCGCAATACCACCTGGTTCTCTCGTTGCCATTACCTTTTGTTCTTTTTGTTCAAAGTATGGTAATAACCTTTTAATTAACGTTGTTTTACCCGAACCTTCTGGGCCTTCAATTGTTACAAATAATCCCTTCATTCTAAAACCTACCTTCTATATCATACACTTTCATATATTTCGTACTACCTTGAAAACGCGCTCCTACCTTCTCTAAGTACATAATTTGCTCTTTATGTTCTGAAGTAATTCTTTCCCCATACATAATCAATGGAATTCCAGGTGGATATGGAATTACCATTTCCGCTGCTATCATCCCAGTTGCTTCTTCTATAGACACTTCTTTCATTTCGTATTCTTCTAGTTGTTTATATGTATACGGTAAAGGTGAAATTCCTTCTTTATAAGTATAACGAATAGAGTCTCTCTTGTCTTTCACCTCATAATGTTGCAATGCCACTCGAATCATCTCTATGGCTTCCATATACTCCTCATTTACTTGCAATGGCAAAATAAATAGGACATTATATGGATCTGCCATTTCCGTATATATACCAACCTTTTCAAATACAGCCTGTAATTCGTATCCTGATAGCTGACATCGAGTTTGTACTGTAACCTTCAATTCGTCTAGCAATGGATATTGCAAAACAGCTATTTGTGGAATAGAATGCAATTCTTCTTTAAATCTCCGTAAAAACTGAACGATTTCATCATGGCCCTTTTCTTTTATACCTGCTATTGTAAATCGTGCGATATCAAGAGACGCCATAATTGGATACGATGGACTACTAGATTGTAGCATACTCAAATAAGTAGAAACTCTTTCTTCATTCACTAAGCCACTATTTATATGTAAATAAGATCCCATTGTCATCGCAGGTAATGTTTTATGTGCGGAATGAACTACGATATCTGCACCATAAGCTAACGCTGACTTTGGGAATGGATCACCTAAACAAAAGTGTGCCCCGTGTGCTTCATCTACTAAGACAGGGATTTTATGTACATGGGCATAAGCAATACTTGCCTCTAGATCCATCCCCATACCATAATAATTCGGATGTGTTAAAATGAGCGCCTTCGCATTGGGGTATCTTTCAATTGCTTCCTTAATAACCTCATTATGGATTCCCACTGGTACGTTATACGCCTCATCAATCCATGGATCTAGAAAAACTGGATTCGCCCCAGCTAGTTTTATCCCATTAATAATTGACTTATGACAATTTCTTTGTACGAGAACAATATCATGTTCTCCACAGCAAGACAAAATCATTGCTAGATTTCCAACTGTTGAACCATTAATTAAAAAATAACTTTTTTGTGCTCCATATACATCAGTTAATAATTGTTGAGCTTCATCTATACATTCAAATGGACTATGTAAGTCATCTAATCCCGTTAACTCAGTTACATCAATAGATAATATACCTTTAAACCCTCCATTAGCTTCCTGAGGGAAGTTTAAACCATTCTTATGACCTGGAACATGAAAAGATAACGGTCCCCTCTCTTTAAATTCGATTAAAGCCTCATATAAAGGCATACGATTTTGATTCATATATACCTCTTCCTTATTATTCGTTCTTTATCTATTATACAGAACAAAAAAAATAATAGGCATACGCCTATTTAAAAATATGATACTTCTAATTTTCGAAGTTGTTTTAAGTAATATATATATTTTGGATCATTTGTCTCTGTATTGACCATATCTTTTTCGCATTCATAACATATGAAATTATTATAAACATGTATACCTTCTTCTCTTTTTGTCTCACAAACAATGCAAATTTCACTTTGTGATTTCATAACCTTCCCTCCCTTATTTTCATACTCCTAGTCCTTAACAATTTACAGAAAAATATACATCCATCTCTTATATAATATGATTTACTTTTGGGCAACGTGTTTGTATTACCATTACTTCTTTTACATACTGTTTAACAATACAAAAAAACACAAGTCAAAAGACTTGTGTTTTTAGTTGCTTGGCGACGTCCTAC
>JAQEWB010000016.1 GCA_027694045.1 Bacillaceae bacterium OF18-1A
ATAAACCAATGTACTCAGCCTTATCCATTTACACAGACTTCTTGACGGAACCATATAATCCGAGTTGTGATCGATATATTTGAAAAAACCGCCGGTATAATTTCATGTACCAATAAACGAGCGACAACTTCATAGGAAAAAGCGACTCGTTCAGAGTCACTTCCACTTTAAGTGATATCTAGCTCCAGCGGCTAGAACAGTCGGTTGTTTCACTCCTTCATTCGAGGCAAAGAGCGCCTCGTAATCAAGAGCTCCAACACCCTCCTGTTCTGAACGAGCCGCTTCCGCTTTTAAGTAATATCTAGCTCCAGCGGCTAGAACAGTCGGTTGTTTCACTCCTTCATTCGAGGCAAAGAGCGCCTCGTAATCAGGAGTTCCAACACCCTCCTGTTCTGAACGAGCCGCTTCCGCTTTTAAGTATTATTGATTCAAGAATGCACGTAGCATCCAAGCGTGTTTTTCTAGTTCTGTGTAGATGCCTAGTAGTAGGTCAGATGTCATTTCGTCATCAGAGTTTTGAGCAATTTCCATGCCTTTTTTCAGTTCGACTAACATCATTTCGTAGTCTTTCATGATTGCTTCGACCATCCCTTCTGCAGTTTCTCCGTATGCTGCTTCTTGAATAGAAGATATTTCTAGGTATTCTTTCATTGTTGCTACTGGTTTGCCGCCAATTGCTAAGATGCGTTCAGCGATTTCGTCAATGTGAGTAGCTGATTCTGTGTAAAGTTCTTCAAATTTCTCGTGTAATGTGAAGAATTGAGGTCCTTTTACGTACCAATGGAAGTTGTGTAGTTTTGTGAATAAAACGCTCCAGTCCGCTACTTGTTTGTTTAATACTTCGATTACTTGTTTGTTCATTATGATCAATCTCCTTTTGAGTGAATATGTTATATCAATTACTAATTTATAATTATTATAATCTAGTAATTGATATAAATCAACCCTCAAGGTGGAATTAATTTGAACAAATTATGAACGATTGTAAATAAAAAATCCCTATTACTGTGTGAAGTAATAGGGATTTTTTATTTATATCTAGCTCCAGCGGCTAGAATCTCCGGTCATTTCGCTCTCTCGCTCGAAGCAAAAAGCGCTTCAAGGTCGAGAGCTTGAAGTGCCCTGCGATTCTGAACGAGCCGCTTCCGCTTTTAAATGTTTAAACAGCTTGTTTCTTTTCTTCTACATCTTGTCCATCCCAACATTCCGTATTCTGTAAGCCGGGGATAGAGCTTGCGACGAAAACAGGGTCTTTTCCTTGTTTCTTTTGCTTCAAATAGTCTACTAGTGTAGCGTAGGCGAATTTGCTCAGGAATGAGATGGCAATTAAGTTTGTGAATACCATTAGTCCCATGAATAGATCAGCTAGGCTCCAAACTGTTTGAAGGGCAGCGATTGATCCGAAGAATACCATTCCGACAACTGCAACACGATAAATCATTAACCATGTTTTACTTTCTTTAATGAATGCGATATTTGTTTCACCATAATAGTAGTTTCCTAGTAAAGAACTGAAAGCGAATAGGAAAATAATAATCGCTAAGAAAGTGCTTGCCCATGATCCGATTTGTGAACTTAATGCTTGTTGTGTTAATTCAATACCTTGTAAATTTGATCCTTTGTACAGTCCAGAACATAATACGATAAATGCTGTTGATGTACATACTAAGAATGTATCTACGAAAACACCTAATGCTTGAACAAGACCTTGTTTTGCAGGGTGAGATACATCTGATGTTGCAGCTGCGTTAGGTGAACTACCCATACCAGCTTCTGTTGCGAATAAACCGCGCTGAATTCCGTACTTAATTGCTGCACCGATACCACCAGCGATGGCTTGATCTAAACCGAATGCGCCGTTGAAAATTTCCATAAAAATGCTTGGTAACATATTAAAGTTTTTAATAACGACAAAAACAGCCACGCCAATATAAACGATTGCCATTGGAGGAACAATCATTTCTGTAATACGTGAAATGCTTTTAATACCGCCAAAAATAATAACTGCAACTAATACTGCTAATAGAGCTCCTACGATTGTGCGCTCTAGTCCGAATGCGTTTTCGAACGCGATTGTTACTGTATTTGCTTGAACTGAGTTGAAAATTAATCCGTACGTAACTGTAATAAGAAGTGAAAACCAAACACCCATCCAACGCTTGTTTAGCCCTTTTTCCATGTAATATGCGGGGCCACCGCGGAATCTGCTTCCATCTTTTACTTTATAAATTTGTGCAAGTGTACATTCTACGAAACTAGTAGCTGCACCGATAATCGCGATAAACCACATCCAAAAGATTGCACCTGGTCCACCCATTGAAATTGCTAATGCTACACCAGCTAAGTTCCCGATACCGATACGAGCAGCGGCACTTAAGCAAAATGCTTGGAACGGGGAGATGCTATCTTTTTTCTTTTCTTTTCGATTGAACCCTTTACTAATTAAGCTGACCATTTCACGGAAATGAGTGATTTGGACAAATTTCAATTTAAAAGAGAAATAAAGACCGAAGCCGATTAACATTGCAATAAGAATATATGACCATAAAATATTATTCGTTACTTCAAGGAATCTGCTAAAGATATCAACCATATAATACACTTCCTTTTTTTCATAATAAGAAAATTATATGCAAAAAATATACCAGAAGCAATTTTTCTAAAAAATTATGTTACTTAAAAGTATTTTATGTTATGATTAAGTTACATCGTAATTACTTTTAGAATTATTTCTATTTTGAAACGTAAAATTTCGAGTGAGAAAGAAGAATTTTTACTGAGAGTGAACGTGAAGAATTTGAAAATGAGAAGTAATTTGTTTTTATAAGTATCTTTCTAGGAGCTATTTATTATTACAATAAAAGATTTCCAAGTCACAGGTATGCTGAATGGTGATAATTTCTAAATTTAATTAGATGAGTAAAAGACAGAAAAACAGAAAATTTAAATAAAAATATTGAGGAGGAGCTAAGTATGAATATTAGAGAAAGTGAACTTCCAGGTATCGGTTATAAATTTCAAATCATTACGAAAGGCAATGAAAAGATGGTGATCGTTATTCATGATGATGGACGTAGAGAGATGTACCATTTTGATTCAGACCATGAAGAAAGTATCTCAAGTATTTCGTTACGTGACTCAGAGGCGAGACAAATTGCAGCGATATTAGGTGGAATGGTGTATAAGCCGAGAGCATTAGAAAATGTTGAGATGGTCTTTGAAGGTTTAGCGATTGAGTGGTTTAAAGTGGAGAATGCTGCACCAGCAGTCGGAAAAACAATTGGTAACCTTGAAATAAGAAAAACATATAGCGTAACAATCATTGCAGTTATGAAAAAGAATATGAAAAAGTTATTTAATCCAGGGCCAGAAACGGTAATTGAAGAAGGTGACATGCTTGTAGTTTCAGGTGAGAGAGAAGAAATTAAAAAAATTATTAATGAGTTACTTTCAAATAGGGGGACTGACTAGATGGATACTTTAATTTTTGAAGTTGGTACAGCTTTAGTTTTAGTTGCAATTGCGGCAGTAATCGCTGGGAAGTTTAAATTCTCGGTAATTCCATTTCTAATTGTCCTTGGTATGTTAGTGGGGCCACATGCTCCGGCACTAGGTGTAATCGATCTCAGGTTTATAGAAAGTGAAAGTGTAATTTCCTTCCTTGGAAGAATCGGTGTTCTATTCCTTCTTTTCTATCTAGGTTTAGAATTTTCGATGAAAAAGCTAATTAAATCAGGGCGCTCTATTGCAATTGGCGGAACGATCTACATTTTAATTAACTTTTCACTTGGATTATTGTACGGATTTATAATGGGATTCCCTCTACTAGAAATTTTGATTATTGCGGGTATTATTACGATTTCTTCTAGTGCTATCGTTGCGAAAGTATTAGTTGATTTAAGAAGAACTGGTAATAATGAAACCGAATTAATTTTAGGAATTATTATGTTCGAAGATATATTCCTTGCTGTATATTTATCAGTAGTTTCTGGCTTAGTTCTTGGGGATCATGCTTCCTTCTTAGGGGCACTCACTTCAATCGGAATCGCTTTAGGATATATGCTGCTATTCTTTGTAGTCGCTAGAAAAGCTACGCCGTTATTAAATAAATTGCTTAATATTAGTTCAGATGAAATCTTTATTATTGTAGTGTTTGCTTCTTTATTCTTCATCGCTGGTTTCTCAGAAACAATTCACGTTGCAGAAGCAATCGGAGCACTTCTTTTAGGGTTAGTTTTCTCTGAGACAGAGCATAGTGACCGAATTGAACATCTTGTTGTTCCATTTAGAGATTTCTTCGGAGCTATTTTCTTCTTCAGCTTCGGATTAAGTATCGATCCGTTTTCATTAGGTGGAGCAATATGGTTAACGTTAGGTGCCGTCCTTCTGACAATTATCGGAAACTTTGTAGCGGGGATGATTGCAGGAAGGCAAGCTGGATTATCTCATAAAGCATCAACAAATATTGGTCTAACAATTGTTTCAAGAGGAGAATTCTCCATCATTATGGCCAATATCGGAATCGCGGGTGGTTTAATGTCAGTATTGAAACCATTCTCTGCGCTCTATGTGCTTATCCTATCCATTTTAGGACCACTTCTTACGAAAGAATCGAAGAATATATACAAATTCTTAAATAAAATATTTAAATGGGATACGAAAACTTCAAAAGTTTAGAAGAATAAAAGTACAAGAGAATCGCTTCTTGTACTTTTTTTTATTTATGTAAAATCACTTCATTTTTAAAGGATAAAAAGAGTATGTTTAATATTTACCATATTGTGGCATATATATAGAAAAAGAGGGCTTGGAAAGGGGAATAAAAAGAAATGGAACTCCAGTTTCAAAATGTATATCAACAGGTGGAGAATTGGTATGTGTTGGATTCGGAGCTTCCTTGGGATGTCAAAAGGTTGAGAGAGGATTTGTTTTCGCTTATTGAAGTATGTAAAACACCCGTTATTTTTTGTGATACGTGTGATGCAAATCATGTGCTTTTATCATTAGGGGAAGAGGAAGAGGAGTTTCTATTCCCGGTGGGTGGTTTTTATCATAAGGAAAAGCAATTAATCTTCGTTTGTATATGGGAAGAGTACGAGCAAGTGCTGAAAACATTACTGCATGAATTTCGTCATGCGATGCAGCATGAGCAAAATGTATTGTTTGTTGGAAGTGAAACGTATGAAGAGAGATGGATTGAGAAAGATGCGAGGAAGTTCGCGGAGAGGAAATTAGATGAATATAAAAATAGAAAGTTAATGTAAAGCATAGTGGAGAAATAGCGCTATGCCTTTTACTTATTAAAAATAAGTAGTTGACTTATATAAAGTTTAGTCCTAAACTAATAGTATCAAATGAGCGAGGTGATGAAATGAAAACAGAAGATAGACTAGGGTTACTATTATGGTTTCGTTTATCACGTTTTTATAATAAGAGTGTTCGTGAGACGAATCAACATTTGAAAAAGTGGAATGTATCCGCCGCTCAATTTGATGTGTTAGCTCAAGTTGGAGGGCATGATCGTTTAACACAGCAAGAGCTTGGTAATAAGTTATTTGTTACGAAAGGAAATGTCACTCAGCTTTTAAATAAAATGGAGCAGCTGGAGTGGATTTATCGTGAACAAGAAGGAACTACGAAATATATTTCGTTAACAGAAAAGGGACGAGCTCTATATGAAGAAATTGTTCCGCCTCAAGAAACGTTCCAAGCGGGGCAGTTTCATAATTTAAATATAGAAGAACAAAATCAATTATTAAAATTACTCAAAAAATTATAGTGGAAAAAATTTAAAGTAAATCTTGAATCCGAGATAATATGAGGTGAAAATATGTTTAGAAAAGTTGATCATAAAAATATGGGTAGAGCAAATCACGGCTGGTTAAATACACATTTTCATTTTTCTTTTGCGAATTACTACAATCCAAATAATATGAGCTTCGGAGCATTACGTGTTATTAATGATGACCTAGTGGCGGCACAAACTGGTTTCGATATGCATCCACACCGCGATATGGAGATTATTTCTTACGTTGTAGATGGGGCTTTAACACATGAAGATAGTATGGGGAACCGCGGAACGATTGAGCGTGGACATGTTCAATATATGAGTGCTGGTACAGGTGTATTTCATAGCGAGCATAATTTAGGAAATGAAACGTTGCGTTTATTACAAATTTGGATTTTACCAGACCGTGCTGATCATAAGCCAAATTACGGCGAGTTTAAATTTGATTGGAGTAAGCGTGAAAATGAATGGTTCCATATGGTATCTCCAGTAGAAGGAGATGCACCAATTCAAATTCATCAAGATGCGAATTTATATTCTTTATCGTTAGAAGCTGGAAAAGAAATTCATTTTCCAGTGAAGGAAGGTCGTCAATTGTATCTTGTACAAATTGAAGGAAGCAGTGTCATAAATGGTGAAACAATTGTTATGCGTGATGCGGTAGAAGCGGTAGAAGAAGATATTCATATTGAAGCGAAAGAGCAATCACATTACTTAGCAATTGAGTTGAAAAAACAATAACGAGCGGGGAATGAATAAGACTCTCACTGTATGAAAAAGAGGGCATCCGATAGGATGTCCTCTTTTTTTGATTGGAATTGTCTGAAAAATGTTTCTCAATTTTTCTGGAGAGGTATCGGGTGAAAAAGTAAGAATTGTATAAAAGTGTCAAAAATCTTTATTGGGAATGGGGAATGTTATAGTGAAAAAGCAAGTCATTTCATCAGCATTAGCGTTAACTGTTATCGCCGGGGGATTTGGAGCATTTGGAGCAACGACAGCAAAAGCAGAAGAACAAAAAATTCAATATCATCAAGAATTTAAAACGCCTGCATACATAGGTGAAGAGTGGAAAGCACCAGAAGGACTAGATAAAAAAGAGACGGTCTTTCAATATTTAGAGAGTAAAAAAGATATGTTTAAATTAGCGGGGAATATTGAAAAACATTTCAATATTGTTGGGGAAGAAAAAGACGCTGAATCTGGTACGACACATGTGAAATTAGTGGAGAAGCATAATAATATTCCTGTGTATGGTTCAGATCAAACAGTTACGTTAGATAAAGAGAATAACGTAAAAGCATTTTTCGGACAAGTTATTCCGAATTTAGATAATAAAAATATTCCTGCGACTGCAAGCATTAGTGCAGAACAAGCAGAAACGATTGCAAAGGCAGACATCGAGAAAGAAATTGGTGAAGTAAAGAACTATGATGGTGTGAAAAAAGATTTATTTGTGTATGAAAAAGACGGAAAATACTATCTTGCATATTTAGTTAAGGCATCGATTTCAAAACCAGCTCCAGGATACTGGCATTATTTTGTTGATGCAACAAATGGAAATGTGATTGAGAAATATAATGCTGTAGATAATGTTACTGGTTTTGGTTACGGCGTTTTAGGTGCTAGACAATCATTTGAAATTGCTCAAAATGAAAAAACTGGTGCATTCCATTTATTCGATGGTAAACGTGGACAAGGTGTTCATACGTTCAATGCAGAGAATATGGATGAAAACTGGTTTAATATATTCTCGCAATACCTTGGATATACAGGGGTTGAAGTAGAAAGTAAGAATAAGTTCTTTGATGACAAAGCAGCGGTTGATGCGCATGTAAATGCAGGAAAAGTATACGATTATTACAAAAAGACATTTAATCGTAACTCTTTCGATGATAAAGGCGCGAAGCTTATTTCGTCTGTGCACGTAGGGAATAAATGGAATAACGCAGCTTGGAATGGTATTCAGATGATGTACGGTGATGGAGATGGTAAGACATTCATTCCATTATCTGCTGGACTAGATGTTATCGGTCATGAGTTAACGCATGCTGTAACTGAGCATACAGCAAACCTTGTTTATAAAAATGAATCAGGTGCGCTAAATGAATCGTTATCTGACATTATGGGTGTTATGGTTGAGAAGAAGAGCTGGGATTTAGGTGCGGACATTTATACACCTGGTAAACCAGGTGATGCACTTCGTTCTCTGAAAGATCCAGCATCTATTCCAAATCCATTAAAACCAGGTGAAGGTTACCCAGATCATTACAATAAACGTTATACTGGAACGGCTGATAATGGCGGCGTTCATATTAACAGTAGTATTAACAATAAAGCTGCATACTTAGTGTCTGACGGTGGCACGCATTACGGTGTGAAAGTAAATGGAGTAGGTCGTGAAGCGACAGAAAAAATTTACTACCGTGCTCTTACGAAATATTTAACTGCAAACTCTGACTTTAAAATGATGCGTCAAGCAGCACTTCAATCGGCAGAAGATTTATATGGTAAGAACTCTAAAGAGGTGCAAGCTGTAACGAAAGCTTATGATGCAGTAGGTGTAAAATAAGAAGAGAAAAAGACCTGACTAGAATGTCAGGTCTTTTTTTGTTCTCGTAAAACCTTCAATGTATTTAGTCGCGAATACCTAATGCGATTTTCGCCATACGTGACATGCGTTCTTTCGACCATGGTGGATTCCAAACGACATTAACTTCTATTTCATTTACTTCAGGTACGTTCGTTGATAATACTTTTTTTACGTCTGATACAATTTGACCAGCCATCGGACAACCGATAGAAGTCATCGTCATTGTAATGACAGCATTATTATTTTCATCCGCTGTAACGTCGTAAACTAATCCGAGGTTGACAATATCAACACCTAGCTCAGGATCAATAACAGCCTCTAAGTTGGCAAATAATTTTTCTTCAAATGCTTGTTGTGACATTCGTAGCACCTCCTGCATATTAATGATATCGATTCTCATTATAACGGAAATGTGTATAATGTGCAGAGAATGAGCTCAAAAAATCCCCCTTTTGGAAGAGAGATTTCTTGAGAAGCTATTCCGTTTTAAAATGAGATACGAGTTGATCTAATTCTGCAACTGTTTGTTTCATTTGTTTTGCAGTCACTGCCATTTCATTCATAACAACAACTTTTTTCTCCGCAGATTGTGCTATTGCGGCTGTTTCGCTTGAGACTTCGTTAGAAATGGAGGCAATATTATTGAGTGATGCATTCATTTCTTCGGCACTCGCAGCCATCTCCTCAGCAGTTGCTGATATGTCTTGTATTTGAGTTGATACTTTATTTACTTGTTCAACAATTGTTGTGAAAGAAGTGCCAGCCTCACGAATGACATGAATGCCTTCAAATGCTTCTGAACGACCGTGAGACATCATAGTGCTCGCAGTTTCAGTGTCTTTTTGAATTTGATATAGTAATTGGTTAATATCAGTTGCAGCTGTTTTAGATTGCTCAGCGAGTTTTCGAACTTCATCAGCTACGACAGCAAATCCTTTTCCTTGTTCACCAGCACGAGCAGCTTCAATAGAAGCATTTAAAGCTAGTAAGTTTGTTTGTTCAGCGATATTAGAAATAGATTGTACAGCTGTATCAATGTATTTTGTATGAGTAATTAGACGTTCGACCACTTCTGATGTAGCATTGACAGCTTCATGTATCGTTGTCATTTGTGAAACGGATTTTTGGATAACAGTACTTCCGTCGTTAGCATGTTCAGATGTAGCTACAGCAAGTTCGGCTACAGAAGAAGCAGATTCAGCAATACGCTGAACGCTTGCTGTCATATCGTCCATTGCAGTTGAGCTCTCTTCCATACTAGAACTTTGCGATTGAATATTTGCATTTAAATTAGACATAGAGCTTTGAACTTTTATTGTTGCCTCACGTGATGTATTTGTTTTTTCAAGCATATTATCAGAAGCATACTGCACTTCAATAGAAGTTTTTTGAACGCGCTGAATGATATGTTGCAAGTTTTCGAGCATTGTATTAAATGATGATGCAATCGCACCGATTTCATCATTGCTATTTACTTGTAGGCGAGCTGTTAAGTCACCTTCTTGAGAAGCTAATTCTTTTAGCTTAATATCGATTTCCTGAATTGGCTTTACGAGCTTACCAGAGAACCACCATACTAATATAAGTGCAACGACAATACATACAACAAGTGATGAGAAAACAATATATTTGATGAGTAGGGCAGATTGATCAATTTTTTCGATAGTTTGCTCACGTAATTTTGCTTGTTCATTGCTGTAATTTGTGAAATCACCAATTACTTTATAGACAGTTCCATTTTCTGTAGAAGCTACTTGGAAAGCCTCTTCCCACTTTTGTTCTTTTGCAAGAGTGAACACTTTCTCTTCAATGAATGTTCTCCAATTGGAACCTAATTCGAGTGAACGCTTTACAGACTCAGAAATGTTAGGATTCGAAAGAAGTTGTTCTTTTCTATCTTCAAGAAGTTTACTCATCTCATTAAATTTATCTAATTCGACTTGATCATGCTGTAATAAATAACCTCTTAAAGCAGAGAGTTGTACTTGATAAGCATCTCCGCGCTCTTTTAAATCTGTTGCGAGAGGGGAAATCTCTTTTTGTAGTGCTTCAGCTTCATTTGATTCCATAATAGTGAAGTATAAAATTGAAGCTAAGGCGATGCTAAATAAAGCACAAATCGTTCCCATAATAAACATAAGTTTCTTTCGGATACTTATAAAATTCATATAATAAAAAGCCTCCTTTTAAAAATCTTAGTATTAGAATTAATAAATGTGATAAATGGAAAGAAAGCTTTACTCCGGTTGGAATAAAGCTCTCTTCTTTCCTTTAGGAATTATAGCAGACGAAATAGGAGATAGAAAGAAATATTTTAAAGTGAAAAAAGAGAGATTGTAAATAGTAGTACCTCGTTATAAAAATCTTAAATAAAAATAAGAAATACTATTGTAATTCGAAATAACATCATGTATACTTCTAATTAGTTGATAACGATTATCAGTATCAACTAAAACATTACTCTTCGTTATGTTGGTCATACCCCTTTTTGACGACGTAAGTCAGAGACGAAATGTTGAAATATCTTGTGTCCTATTCTACAGAATTATGGTAATCTCCAACCTCAACTTATATGCGTAAGCATGCAAAAAGGATCCTATCCGTGAAGGGATCCTTTTTTGCATGCATATACTGAGCTTCTCACATCGTCTTTACATTTCAATCCTTAATGCCCTTACAAAAGTGTAAGCTTTTCGTAAGGAAAACAAATAGTTTTATGTGTAATTTCCCTATATTCTAAAGAAAGAATTTAAATTATATAGGGAGGAAAATATGAAAAAGAAATTTTTAGCAGCTTTAGGCGCAATGACAATCTTAGGAGCAGGTGGGTATGGGTATTACGCTTATTATGAACCAACTGCAAAAGAAGTTCCTTTGAACGTAGATACAAAGCAACTTCCATATAAAGACTTACAAGCTGAATGGAAACAAATGAATATGGACCGCTATGTGACAAGAACTGCACAGCAAGTTTGGGATACATGGGGGGATTTGGATAAAATTTGGACAGGAGCTAACTACAAAGATTACAATTTGCTTGTTGTAAGTGGTGAAGAGGCATGGGTTATTTCTACTGATAAAAACATTAAGAAAATATCTTCAAACGATTTACCGATGCGCTTTAGTCCAAGTGGGGCAGATTATTCTTATGAAGCTCCGACAAAGAAATATAATAATAAACCAACAATTAAGGTAGAAGTTGCACCAGGCTTATTTAAAGATGAATATGATCAAGGTGAATTTAAAGCTTTACCATCTTCGTCTCAGTTGTTTATTTTTTCAACGCATGAAGAATTCCATCACTACCAAGATAATTGGAAAGTAGATAAGGTCGATCAAGAAAAAATAATGGCCCTTGTAAATAACAAAGAGGCTAGAAAAGTTCGCCTTGAATTATTAGCAAATGTAAGAAAGGCAGTTATCGACACGGATAACGAAAAAGAACATTTAGAAGCAGCTAAATATTGGTTCGATAAGTATCAAAAGGATCATGCGGAAGATTATAAAACAGTTAGAGGCATGGATGTATTAGAAGGTACGGCACGTTATTTTGATATGGCTGTTAACGTTCGTTCTAATATTGGTATGAATGCAAATAAAGAAGATATTTACAAAAAATATCAATATTTAATAGAAAAAGATTATCCATTAAATATTTCTCGCATGAATGGTTTAGCAGATTCTGAATCATATGATTTAGGCGGAGCGGCAGGCGTTCTACTAGAGAAAAATAGGAAAGATAAGTCTTGGCAAAAAGAAGCAGAAAACGGAACGCCTTTAGTAGAATTACTTTTAAAAGATATAAAAGCAACTCCTCAACAGCCTTCAAAAGAAATTGATAATCTTATGAAAGAAATTGTAGAAAAACAAAAAAAGCTACAGGAAGAAAATAAATAAATGATGAAAGAAAGGGCGCTTTTAAACAGGGAGCGCCCTTTTTCATCTTGTCGCAACTATTGTATATAGACCGGGTATCCGTTCTTCGATTCCTTTCGGTGCAGTAGAAGGGAAGACCCACCTTTGATGAGACCCGTGTTCCTCAACTAGTTTTTCGATTTTAAAATGTTCTTCTGCGAGGGCTGTAATAATTTCTCCTAACGTCCAGCGGCGGATCATTGTTTTCGGTACAGATTCTTTCTGCGTTTCTGTAAGAAGAATATTGTAAGCAACATCATCTTCAATTAGTTCTTCATCGAAATAATTTCCACTTGCTTGAAAGGATGGATGGTCTATTCCTAACAATTTTGTATACATTGGATGGTAGTCACGAAGGATGAGCATTCCATCTGGTGTTAATAGTTGAGAGATTTTTGTAAAGAGCGGTTGTAAATCTAAAAAATAATGAAGCACACCAAGTTCTAGTAATACGATATCAAATGATTCGGTGAGGTTTACATCTAGTACATCAGAGACGATGTATTGAATAGAAACTCCGGCAGCGTCAGCAAGTTCGTTTGCGTATTTCGCATTACTTGCTGAAATATCAACAACAGTTACATCAGCTTCTAAGAGGGAAAGAGCAACGGCCTTACTCCCCTTGGACCCGAGTAAATTAATAATCCGTTTTCCGTTTGGCGATTGTATGTAAGGTAAATAATGAGATACCTCGCGAGCAGGATTTTCCATGAGCTTTTTTGCATACTCTTCTGGCGATCCATGACGATTCGTCCAAGCTTCATAAGCAGCTGCATTCCAGCTTTTTTCATTTATCTTGCTTAGTTGTTTTTGATTCATTGTTATCACTCCTTTTGTGAACGTATAGTTATTCGGCGGGGGGAGGGGATTTCCTGTTTTTTAAAAATGAAGTTTGATTTTTCTGTAATTTAGTCGTAAAATACGTGTTATATATAAAAGCGTTGAAAAGGAAAAGTAGGATGAAAACATTCTTTCCAGAGAGCTTCGGTAGCTGAGAAGAAGCAAGAATATTCATTTGAAAAATGGCCTTTGAGCTTCGTCCTGAACTTATGAAATGATAATAGTAGGCGGCGACGAGAGTTGGTACTCGTTATCAAAACCACAGTATAAGAGCATATAGCTCCGTACTTGTTAAGGCTAATTATGTGAGTAATTGGCGAAATAAGGTGGTACCGCGACTGTTTATACAGCCCCGCCCTTATCTTTTTTAAGATAGGGGCGGGGCTTTTTATATTTTAAAGGAGGAATATAAGATGAGTATTTTTATTGGAGGCGCTTGGCCGTATGCAAATGGTTCGCTACATCTTGGACATATTGCTAGTTTGTTACCAGGAGATATTATAGCACGTTATTACCGGGCAAAAGGTGAGAATGTGTTGTATGTTTCAGGAAGTGATTGTAATGGAACACCGATTACAATTAGAGCAAAGCAAGAAGGTGTGACGGTGAAGGAAATTGCTGATACGTATCATGAGGAATTTGAGCGGTGTTTTCAGGATCTTGGTTTTACGTATGATTGCTATACACGTACAGATAGTGAGCACCATCATGGAACCGTTCAAAAAGTTTTTTTGCGTTTATTAGAAGAAGGCTATATTTATAAAAAAACAGTGGAACAAGCATATTGCGAAACGTGTACGCAATTTTTACCGGATCGTTATGTAGAAGGCATTTGTCCTCATTGTCATGAAGCAGCAAGAGGAGATCAATGTGATGCTTGTTCTGCTATTTTAGATCCGCTTGATTTGTTAGAAAAGAAATGTAAGTTATGTGGTAGTACGCCATCTGTACAGGAAACAGAGCATTTCTATTTTGCATTGCATACATTTCAGGAGCAAATCAAAACGGCTGTAGAAAACGCCAAACAAACAGGAACATGGCGCGACAATGCGATTCAGCTAACAGAAAGATATGTAAAGGAAGGGCTACAAGATAGGGCAGTGTCACGAGATTTACCAATTGGGGTTCCAATTCCAGTAGAAGGGTATGAAGATAAGAAAGTTTACGTATGGATTGAAGCGGTGACAGGGTATTATTCAGCGAGTAAACATTGGGCTGAAGAAACAGGAAGGGATGATCGAGAGTTTTGGGGGAGAGATGTGAAAACATATTATGTACATGGGAAGGATAATATACCGTTCCATTCCATCATTTGGCCGGCAGTATTACTTGGAATAGGAGAGGAAGCAACCCCACGCCATATTGTTTCAAATGAGTATTTAACAGTAGAAAAAAGGAAGTTATCTACAAGTAAAAACTGGGCGGTATGGGTACCGGACATATTAGAACGCTATGATCCAGATTCTATTCGTTATTTTTTAACGATAAATGCACCAGAAAATCGTGATACTGATTTTTCATGGCGTGAATTTATTTACAGCCATAATAGTGAATTGTTAGGTGCATATGGGAACTTTGTGAACCGAACGTTAAAGTTTATTGAAAAGTATTATGATGGCATTGTACCGAAGGGAACTATTCATGTTGAGCTGAAAGATAAGGTGGAAGGATTATATAAAAATATAGGTGAGTCGATCGAACAAACTAAATTTAAGGTGGCGTTAGAGACAATATTTGATGCAGTACGATTTGCAAATAAATATTTTGATGAGCGGCAACCGTGGAAACAAAAAGAAGATGATCCAGTTTCATGCGAAGAAACAATTTATAACTGTGTGTATCTCATCGCTAATTTCGCAAATTTCCTTGAACCATTTTTACCATTTTCAAGTGAAAGAGTTAGAAACACATTATCGATTGGGAAACGAAATTGGGAGCCTCAACATACGTTGCCAAGTAGAATTGATAGCGTGCAGCCACTATTTGAACGGATTGATGTGAAACAAATTGAGCATGAGGTAGAGAAATTATATGGAGCGGTAAAGTGAGATAGAGAAAAAGACCTTTCATTATTTGAAAGGTCTTTTTCTCATGCACTATGCATTTTATTATGTTTGTTTCCTTTCCTAGCCGTAAGCAACTGAGGAGTGAAAATGCCAAGTAATATAAAAATAATCCCAATCCACTGCATGAACGTTACGACTTCATGTACAAGTGTAATAGAAGCGATAATAGCTGTTGGTAATTCAGCTGCTCCTAGTATGGTACCAAGTCCTGTGCCAACTTTCGGCACGCCGATTGAAAAACAAATGACAGGTACAACAACACCGAATAATCCAAGGAAGAAAGCATATTTCCATAGGCCGGCTTGCAAGGCACCATCCGTTAAAAAGGTTGGCGGGAAGAATAGGCATACGATAAGAGTAGCACTTGTTGTCATAAGAAAGCTTTTCGTATAAGGCGGAACATCTGTAGCGACACGCCCACTTGCAAAAACATAGAATGAAAAAGAGACGGCAGCTAATAGACCAAAAATAATACCTTTCGTGGAAAAGCTTTGTCCGAGACCTTCAAAGACACCGCCTGCAAACAATGTACCAATGAATAAAATAATGATAGATATAACTTTTTCCCTGCTTGGAAATGTTCGATTGGCAATTGCTTCAATGACTACACCAATCCATGTGAACTGAAAGAGTAGGACGACAGCGATAGATGCGGGTAGTTCTTCTACAGAAATAGCGTAGAAAATACCGGTCATACTCATCGTTGTTCCGACTGTTAATAATGACAAGAATTGCTTTTTTGTTACTGTGTGACGTGAAAAGAATAAAACGAGTAGAAGAAGCCCAATCCATCCGAAGACATATTGTCCTCCTAATAGTTGATGTGCAGAAAATCCGTCATTGAATCCGAGTTTGAAAATAGTTGAAAGCACGCCGTAGCTACAAGCGCCGAATAAAACGAGTAATGAATACTTAAATTTCTCCATGAGAATCCTCCTTATATAAAATGAAATTGATAATTAGCCCTCACCAATAGGTTTTTTTACTGCCCATACATAGAAAAACGCCCGCTATCCAGATAAGGATAACGGGCGAACGAAACAGAGTAAGATACTCTACAAAATTCCGCCACTCATAGGAAGTATGAGTTTGGGGTATGAAATTGTAGTAAGTTTTACATTGCTTTCGGGAATACAATGGAGCATTTTACACCTTGAGGTGTGTTTTGTATCCCGTAAGGAAATTGATGTTTATCTAATATTTGTTTTACAATGTATAGCCCAAGACCGCTACCTTGTACTAAGCCATGTTTGCTAGGGTTTGCGCGATAGAATGGTTCGAACAAATGGGAAAGTTTATCCTCATCGATTTGTGAACCTGTATTTAATACTTCTAATGCGTAACCGTTTGGCTTTTCATAAAGCTTTATATATACATGCTGATGATCGATTGTATAATGAATTGCGTTTGAAATAATGTTAAAAATAGCAGTTTGAATAAATTTAGGATCAGCTAAAATTTGTACGTCTTGTTTAATGTTAGATTGAACGTTTAATTGTTTTACAGATACAAAATAGTCTACTTTCTTCATAACATCCTCAATAATATGAGTCAATGAGATAACTTCTAAATTCGGTTTGAATTGAGGATTTTGTATTTTGGATAATTCCGACATTTTTTCCGTTAATATGTTAATATCTTGCATCATTTCATAGGAACGTTTTAAATATTTATCTCTATCTTTATAAGCTCCTATTCCATGAATCATACCATCTAGTTGTCCCATAACGGCTGCGATTGGTGTTTTTAATTCATGGGACACCATAGACATAAATTCTTTACGAGATTGTTCTAATTGTTGTTCTTTTTTGAGCTCGTTTCTTAAATCTTGATTCGTTTCATGTAAATTCTTCACGATATTTGGAACTTGTGAAGCGGCTACTTGTAAATTAAAATCTGTTTGATCCGCATTTTTATTAATTGCTTTTTTTTCTGAGAAATCAAGATTCATAATATCTTTTAAAGCATCGCTCATATATTGAAAAGGCTTGGCAATTAATTTTGCATAAATTAAAGATCCGACTAGAGATAATGCAAGCATTGTCACCCCGATACGTGGGGCTAATTGCTGCAGTGCATCTGCTAATTTTGGCATATCATCTGCATTGTTTTCTTTGCTTGCTGCATGTTGTTTATGTAAAGCATCATTGCTAGCGACTTCTGTAAGTGGAGCAGTTGTGCTAGTTTTCCCCGAAATATTTTGTGCATTGTCTTTTGCTTTTGCAGTTTGGCTAGGCTGCAAAAGATGGTTGATCGCTGTAGAGAGTGTTTTATAATCTATAGTAGAAGATTGGAAATTGAAAATATTCCTCTCTCTCTCAGCTTTATTTTGATTCGTTTTACTTTGGTCGTTTTGTTTGTTTGAATCCACATTTTCTGTAATCTGTGTTCCATTTCCTTTCGCAAAACGTTCTTTATCGTAGTTTGAAGCTAAAAAATAAATAATTTGATAAAGACAAAGTGATAAAAGAATACAAAATAATAAGGTTTTGATGAAAATATTTTTGGTGATGTTGCCTTCGCTACGCTTCGATTTTGTAGCCAATGCCTTTCACCGTTTTAATATAAGGAATCCCTAATTTTTTCCGTAAGTTCTTAATATGTGTATCTATAACTCTCACATCACCATAATGTTCATAGCCCCATACCTTATTCAACAAATCACTTCTCGATAATACTTTTCCACGATTTTGTAGTAAAGTATATATAATTTCAAATTCTTTTGTTGTCAATTCAATTTGATTACCATGAACGTAAGCGGCATATGCTGTAGAATTTAACATCAATTCATGGAACTGGAGTATAGTTGCAGCTTCTGCTTCCTTCGTTGCTGCCCTTCTTAATACAGCTTCTACACGTTTAATAAATACAGTATAATGGAACGGTTTCGTAATATAGTCATCAATACCTAACTCAAACCCTTTAATTTCACTTTCTTCATTATGTAAGCCTGTTAACATAATGATTGGTACATCAGATTGTCCTCGCATAATTTTACAAATACTATAGCCATCTATATCTGGTAACATTACATCAAGGAGGACAAGATCGTATGAATTTTTTTGGAAAAGAAGAATGCCTTCTGTTCCGGCACCAACAACATCAACTGTAAAGTTTTGTGCCATTAAAAATTCGCGAATGAGTTCTTGTATATCTGGGTTGTCTTCAATCACCAGTATATGCGTCATAGTAACACCTCCTAAATAACGCTTTTTACTGCAATATTCGAATTCAGCATTTTTTTGTATAATTCAGATTGCTTGTACATATAATAAGCCCCCGCCATAAAAGAATTATGCAAGTAGCAAGGGGATTGTTTCGTATCACTAAATAGTTCAGAATTACAGTAGTTCTATTATAGTATGTATTGTAAAATTTATAAAATATTATAACTGTATAATTTTAATATCCATTTTTACCAATGTTCGGGATTTGTTTAATACAATCTATTCCTATTATATATGTAAATACAGTTGTTGTGCTACTGTAAATGCATAAATAAAATAAGCCAAGATATAAAGTTCTTGGCTGCGCGTAAATCTTGTTATTAGGTTATTTTACAGTAACGGTAGCTTGCTTGTGAATACGTTCAAATAACCAGTGGATATCATTGTTATACATACGAATGCAACCAAGTGTTGTTGCTTTTCCAATTGCTTGATTATTGTTAGTTCCATGAATCGCATAAGTTGTTCCATAAGTTCCTGCCATATTTAATCCGAGCCAACGGTCACCAAGTGGATTACGTGGGTCGCCACCTTTAATTTTTCCTGTATAATAAGGGCGGTTTTTAATTTTATTTACGATTTGGAAAGTACCTTTAGGCGTAGGTGTTGTTGTTTTTCCAGTAGCGACAGTAAAACTTTTTATAAATTTTCCATTTTGATAATAATCCATTTTGTTTAATTGTGTATTTACAATAAGTTGATCTTGCGTTGTAGCTGCTTCAGCAGTTGCGAATGGAAGTGTTAAAAAACCTAATGATAATAGAGCGCTTAATAATAGTTTTTTCATCATATTCTCCTTTTACTATATTCATAGTATTACATACAATGCATTTGTAATCCTCGTAATGCTTGATTTATATTCTCATTTAATGTTTCAAAGAAGGTAGTAATCTTTGTATTATGCTTGTTGTTTTTATCGATAAGTAATCTTTCGTTTAATAAAAGCTCACCCTGTAGCCCGAAACTTTGAACTTGAATATTTAATTCATCTTCAGTTTCAGAAATAATTGGTAAGAAATAGTGAAAAGCTTTCGTCGGAATGATATAGCTCTTGCCAATCATGCTTTCTTGATTTGAGTTAATCCATTTTCTTGTGACAATTTTAATGTTCTTTTTGGAAACGACAAAAGACAGTGTTGTAGATTTCGTTAAACTTACGTCGAATTCATTTGTTTCACATATGTGCAAATTAAAAACGGTTTCATTTTGATGTGGTTCTACATTTGTATTAATAAAATTGTGCATTTTATAAGCTTCCATTCTTACTCACCCTTTTTTTAATTTCGAAAAGCGATTTATATTTATTCAAGTTAATGATTAGAAATATATTGGTTAAATTTTTCAACAAATTCCGATATAATCTTACAATATGCATATGAAGATAATATGAAGTTAATATGAGTTTGTAGTGGTTTTTTATTGAGGACAAAATGACGGGGTTTTCTAGTGTGAAAAAAATGGATATTAATGGTTTTTTAATGTGATACACAAGTAATGGCTAGCTGGAAAAATAAGAAATAAAGAACAAAAAAATTTAGTGTGAGTCTTACAAAAATGTAATAAAAATGTAAGCTATTATGATAGTTATTTCGACAATTTTTTTATACAATAATAGTAAGAAGTTGCACGTGATTGAAAGGAGAGATGACATGGAATGGGTTCATGAATTATTTCAGCAATACGGATACTATGTTGTACTTGTCGGATTGCTGTTAGAATATATTGCACTTCCGTTTCCGAGAGAGCCAACATTAGCATATGCGGGATTTTTAGCACATAAGGGTGATTTAAGTTTACCGATTTTGATTATTCTATCCTTTATTGGAACGAGTGTTGGAATGACGATTCAATACTTTTTAGGAAATAAATTAGGTATGCCTTTCGTTCAAAAGTATGGAAAATACGTATTTCTTACACAAAAGAAAATCGACTTAACGAGAATGTGGTTTGATAAGTATGGGTACTTCCTAATTTTTATCGGTTTCTTTATTCCTGGTGTACGCCATTTTACAGGATACTTTGCAGGAATCATTAACTTACCATTTCGCCGCTTTGCGATTACGATCTATTCAGGTGCTCTATTTTGGGTATCATTCTTCTTAATCGGTGGTTACTGGTTAGGTGGGAACTTACACGATATCTTTGGAGTGTTAGAAGGTCATATCGGTAAAATCATTTTTGGAGTTATTGTTATTGTAGCAATCACACTAGGTGTTCGTTTCCGCAAACAGTTAAAACGAGCACTCTTACAAAACGCAAGTTAATATGGAATCCATTCTATGTCAGAATTTAGGAAGGTAGTGCTGTGGGCACTGCCTTTTTTATTTTAGGATTTAGTTTGCTAGCAGTAAGGGGAATGTTCCGTATTAGTTTCTACGAACTAGTTCTTATTTTGCCAATTGATAAAAATAAGGATATTATTTACAATTTTAATTAAATGAATGAAAAGAGGTAAAGCATATCGATATACAAATATGGCACTTGTTTTTACATGTTGGAACATATATGTACGAAATGCATAGAAAAATGATCTATTAAGGAGAGAAAAAAGTGGATATTTTAAGAAGGCCAGCTGGCTCAATGACGGCGGCGTTAGTTTTGTCCATTTTATATGGAGTAATCCAGGCTGGAAAATTAGAAGTAATATTGAATATATGGGCAGTAGTTGGAGTTTCGTTGTTAGTAATAGCCATTCATGAGTTAGGCCATATAATATTTGGTTTAATAGGCGGCTTGAAGTTTAAATTTGTGACAGTAGGGCCTATTACAGTGCAAAAAGAAAAGGGGAAATTACGCATTCGAGAAAATAAATTATGGGCGTACTTTGGTGGTGTAGTTATGCTAGTACCGCCTTCTCTAGAGACACCGAACCTTTCAAAGAAATGGGCATGGATGACTCTAGGTGGACCGATTACGAGTTTACTATGCGGTATTACTTCCGGTTACATATATATGGTGAGTTATTATCATTATCTTTTTTATTTTTCTGTTATACACTTTGCGATTTTTGCCACTACAATCGTACCGATAAAAGGGAGATTTTTGAGTGATGGCATGCAATTTCTCATCTTAATTAAAGATGATGAAAAATCTAAGCAACATTTATATACGATTCAAGTATCAAGCGAATTATCTAGCTATAAAAGACCAAGACATTGGGATGAGAGATTGATAGAGCTTAGTGAGGAAAAAATAAAAGAAAATAAAGGAATAAGAGAAATAATGAGCGGACTTATGCTTGTCTTTTTTGCTCGAGCTGATCAAGAGGGAATGGAAAGAGCGATACCGTATATAGAACAAATTGTTCAGCTTTCTGTAACGAAAGAAAATAAATTTTTCGTTGGTAGTTTTCATAGTTGGTATCTTTTATATAAAGCTCTTTATCAGATGGAAAGTCTGTCAGTAAAGGAAGCAAAGGAACATACAAAGGCCGTTACTAAAATGGATTTGCATGGATATTACCGCACAAAAGGAATTGTTACATATTTAGAGGATGATGTGGAAGCATCGCATATTTATATGAAGAAAGCAGATCAAGAATTAAAGAGTACCGAGAAAAGTGAGATGGGATATTTACAATTAGAAAGAGAATGGTTCGAGCAGTTGAAGAAGAGGGTATCTTACGATGGGTGAGGTATCCTCGTTTTTCTATGTCATCTTATTCGATTTCATAAAAAACGAAGTACAAGTAGAATGAAAGGGATAGGAGGAAATACATATGGAAATTTTAACGATTATTTTGCTTGTCTTGCTCATTTATGCTGTTTTTAAAGTAGCATACGTAGCATTAAAAATACTCGCGATCCTATTAATTATCTTTTTAATCGTTGAGTTCGGCAGTAAGTTACTTGGGGGATAGGGTATGTTGGGCGTTTCGAGTGTCGAAAGATGTCGTTAAATCGATATGTTGTGTCGAATCGCCGATATAATGAAAAAATCGCTGATATAAGTGGAGAAATCGCCGATATATTTGTAGAATCGCTGATATATTCCGTAGAGTACCAAGTGGGGTATATGGAGAAGAAGTTGCCGTGGAGGTGACTTCTTTTTATTTTTGTGATGAGGGTATGCGAAACAATCAAAAAAGCTGGAAGACTATCTTCCAGCTTACGAGTTACTTTCAATGTGGCGACCGTTTTCTTCTTCATTGTCTTGTAATAGGTTGAATACGTCTGCTAAGCAGAATGCAATGAACCAAGTCCATAGACCGTGGAAGAAAGCTGAGCTTAATTGAAGTGGTAATGTATAGTTTGTCATTGAGTAGGAAATACATCCACCAACGATTCCGATCATTGTTAATAACATTGTTTTTTGCGCATTTTCTTCTGGATTAAAGAGGAAGAAAATGTATCCACCTAAAATTGAAGCGCTTACAAGTGTTTCGATTCCATTAAAAATGATATTCTCTCCAAGCTGAGTGTTTGTCCAGAAGCAGATTGTTCCGCCGATAATAGCAAACAAGGCAGCTATTGTATATCGTATATGTTGATTCATATGTTCATCTCCTTATGTAATAAGATGATTTGGAAGTCAAAAAGGTAGGTATAGTATATTGAAGTGAATTTTAATTGTACGTATCTTTTTATAAAAAGATCATTGAAGAGTGATCGGTTTTTTAAACCGTTACGTGTATGGTGTTTGAAATATACCCGACTTCTCGTTTCTTTTTGCTTGTAAAATAAGAGAAACTTCCAAGTCTATATACTCTTTTTTTGTGAGTCTGTTTTCATTATAACACATTTAGGGACATAATAATAGAATTATCTGATTTTGTAATAAGTGTAAAAAATAAAAAACGCAAGGAGTTGTAGCTCCTCGCGCTTTTTTATATACGTTTGAAACGGCCGACAATTTCAACTGTTTCAGTAATATTCATAAATGCTTTGTTATCCACTTGACGGATAATACGTTTCATTTCGCCTAACTCATAGCGAGTCACGACAGTGTAAATCATTTTTTTCTTATGGTTTGTATAGCCGCCGACAGCATCTACCATTGTCACGCCGCGTATGCCGTGATGTAGTAGTGCGCTTTTTATTTCCTCGCCTTTTTCTGTAACTGTCATTATCGTTAATTTAATGTGTTTCGTATGCACAGCATCGATCACTTTGCTGACTACAAATCGGCTAATTAACGTATAAAGTGTAATATCCCATCCGAAAATAAACCCTGCTACAACGAGTAAGAGTAAGTTAAATACAAATATGATAGCTCCAATTGAAATATCTCGATGCTTCGCTACAATTAATCCAACAATATCAAATCCACCTGTTGAAGAAGCAAATCGGAATATGATTCCTGATGCTGCTCCGCAGATTACACCACCGAATACAGAAGAAAGTAAAATATCATCTGAAACTTGGTGTACAGGGATAATGTTCATCGCTAATGATGATACAGCGACAAAGTATGCTGTTAAAAAGGTTGTCTTCTTCCCTAAATAAAAGTGACTTAAAATAAGAAGAGGAATGTTTAGTAAAAAGATAAGTGCACCGATATTGTAGTGCATTAAATAACCGATAATCATCCCTACACCAGCGAATCCACCGCTAATCATATTATGCGGGATAAAGAACATATTCATAGAAATTGCATACAAAATAGAGGCTATGAAAATAACAATTAACTGTATGATAAATTCTAGATGAAATGTTTTAGCTGCTGGGAAGGATAAAAAGGCGGTGTCGGGAACGTAATCGGCGTCTCCTAGTTGACCCATAGTATGTTTCATCTCCATATTCGTTTTTGATTACAAGAAGAGAATAAAGCTTTTTTCAAAAACTGGCAATAGTTTTATTATAATGCAAAAATTTTATAAATTTCTAACAAATTAAACCTATTCAATGATACGTGTGAATATACTAAAGAAAGCGAATACATTGGTTTTCTAACATAGTTTTCTTGAGAAAATATGCAAAATACTTTTTTGACGATAAAAGGAAATAGAGAATGTTTGCCGAATGTGCTAAAATGACCTTATTAAGGATGTGAAGCGATGGAATTTTTATTGCAGGATGCAATTCTATATATATCGTTTGTAACGACAGCGCTTTGTTTATTAGAAGTTTTCTTTCTTGCTAACGTTTCTCGCTTTGTACGTCAGCAAGCATCGAGCAGTAGACAGAGAGCATTTAAATTAGTTGATACGTGTGAAGAGGGTACCGGAAATGTACCGCTTTTCTCTATCTTTTATAAATATGGAATGATTCGTTCTGTCCGTAGGCAAGAATCGAGTGGAGAGAGTGACGAGGTAGGTCCGTATACACCAATGTTTCGATAAATAATTACGAAACATTGGAGGAATGAACGTGTTAAAATCATACCGAGCTAGGCTCATTAGTTTATCATTATTACTTGTTTTTGTTTTATCTGGCTGCAGTAATGCAGGTACAATAGATTCACATAGTACCGGGATTTGGAATCATTATTTCGTATATCCAATCTCGTATATGATCCAATTTGTTGCTCATCATATGCCTGGAGCTAGCTTCGGGATTGCTATTATTATCATTACGCTCGTTGTTCGTTCAGCGATGATTCCATTGGCTGTTTCACAATATCGTAGCCAAGCGAAAATGAAAAAAATGCAACCTGAATTGCAGAAGTTAAAGGAAAAATACGGTGATGTAGGTAAAGATCTTGAAAAACAAAAGCAGTATCAAAAAGAAATGTCAGAACTAATGAAATCAGGCGGTTGGAATCCACTTGCTGGTTGCTGGCCACTATTAATACAAATGCCGATTTTCTCTGCTTTGTATTATGCGATTAGCCGAACAGAAGAGATTCGCACATCTTCGTTTTTATGGGTGAACTTAGGACATGCAGATCCTTATCATATATTACCGATTATTGCAGCTGTAACGACATTTATTCAAATGAAAGTGTTCCAATCTAACATCACGCCTGGAGAGCAAGTACAGATGCTGAAGATGCAGCAAATTATGATGCCGGCAATGATTCTATTTATGGGATTTGCGGCACCATCAGGACTTGTGTTGTACTGGATAACAGGTAACTTATTTACAATGACGCAAACAATTGTATTAAGAAGAATAATGGAACGTGAAGAATTACAATTACAAAAAGCATAGAAAAACACCGCTCATTACGAGCGGTGTTTTTTTGTTAAGTCGTTAAGGAAATGTTAAGAAACCGACATTATTATAGGCATTGTATACGAAAGTGTACATGCTTTAGAAATATGAAGGAGGAAATTTCCTATGAAGAAGAAAACAGTTGGGTATTTAGCGATTGCAGGTGCTTTATCATTTGGAATTATAGGAGGAGCTGGCATAACAGCATTCGCGGCAACGAATACTCCGGCAGCTGAGCAAGCTACAAAAACGGCGAAAAAGGATTTAGATGATGCTACAAAACAAAAAGTGAAAACGATTATGGACGATACAAAGAAACAGCTAGAGGAAATAGGTGTGAAGCTACCAGAGAAGGGCAAACATAAAGACATGTTCGCCGGATTAGATGATCAAACGAAAGAAAAAGCGAAGTCAATTTTAGAGCAAGAGAAATCCGGGAAATTAACACGTGAACAAGCGCAAGAGGAATTCACAAAGTTAGGCGTGAAGTTTCCAGAGAAAGGCAAGCGCGGTGACATGTTCGCCGGATTAGATGAACAGGTAAAAGAAAAAGCGAAGTCAATTTTAGAGCAAGAGAAATCCGGGAAATTAACACGTGAACAAGCGCAAGAGGAATTAAAGAAATTAGGTGTGAAGTTGCCGACGAAAGGTAAGCATGGTGACAAGTTTGCAGGGCTAGATGATCAGGCGAAAGAAAAAGTAAAAGCGATTTTCGATCAAGAAAAGTCTGGGAAGTTAACGCATGAGCAAGCACAAGAAGAATTAACAAAATTAGGTGTGAAACTTCCAGAGAAAGAGAAGCATGAAGACATCTTTGCGGGATTAGATGAAGCAACAAAGGAAAAAGCGAAAGCGATTCTAGAAAATGAAAAGAAACAGTTAGAGGAATTGAATGTGGACATTCCGCATCACCAGTTTTTTATGAAAAAAGATGAGAAATAATTGAGGCATGCTGTATCTTTCGTGTGGGCAACCGGAAGATACATGTGAGGACCGATTTCTGTCAGCAGAAATCGGTCCCTTTTATTGATTCAATAAAATTTTTTTCATTGTTAGTATGTATCCAAAGAAGCAGTAGAAGATTGCAAAACCGATAAATACTTCCGTATATTGATATTTACCTAATACGTAGAAGGAAACAGCTGGTATAATAGCTACCGCTAAAATGCTATAACCAGGATACTTGTGTCTGTACATGATAGCGAATAGGACAGAAAGAAATGTAGCGATGATACAAAAAACAGCAATCATGATTGGTGCACCTCCTATATATATTATACCATTTTTAGGGGATTAGAGAAGTTTCGTAACTTCTGTTATAATATAAGAAGAGAAATATTTCCTATGTTATATAAAAAAATATATTGATTTTTTCTAACAATTCAATATAATGAACAATAACTATAAAATTCGACATCAAGAAGTGATGATGAGGACATGATCAATTTTTTACGATTCTCAGAGAGGGGAGCCTTTGGCTGTGAGCTTCCTAATACGGAAAAATGGATTACCACCTCTGAACTGCAGCAGTGAACGTATATCTAGTAATTGCTTGCCGGCAAAAACCGTTATTTAGACTTGAGAAATTGGTGAAGTGTGTTACTTTGCGAATTGAAACAAGGGTGGAACCACGAATATAACACTCGTCCCTTTTTTAGGGAGGAGTGTTTTTTTATTTCATTTTTGCATCACACTAGAATTGGAAGGAGGATACGCAGCATGCATCATGATGAGAAGAACAAAATTGGTTTAACAGTTGCACTTTCTATCGTAGTAGGAACAATTATTGGGTCTGGTGTGTTTATGAAACCAGGGAGCGTATTAGATTACTCAGGGAGTTCTAATATGGCCATTCTTGCGTGGGTAATTGGTGGTCTGTTGACGTTAGCAAGTGGTTTAACAGTAGCTGAAATTGGAGCGCAAATCCCGAAAAATGGTGGGTTGTATACGTATTTAGAGGAGATTTACGGAAGCTTTTGGGGGTATTTATCAGGCTGGATGCAAACGATTGTGTATGGACCAGCTATTATTGGAACATTAGGTTTGTATTTTAGCTCTTTAATGATTAATTTTTTCTATTTAGATAAAGTATGGAATTTACCAATTGCAATTGGAACAGTTGTGTTCCTTGGCGTTGTAAATAGTATGGGAACAAAATACGGAGGTATCGTCCAAACAGTTACGACAATCGGTAAAATGATTCCGATCGTATTAATCGTCGTGCTAGGTTTTTGGAAAGGGAATAGCGATATCTTTAATGTAGTTGTGCCGATATCAGAAAATCAAAGTATCGGAATGGCAATTTTAGCGACGTTATTCGCTTATGACGGCTGGATTTTACTTGCTTCGATTGGCGGAGAAATGAAGAATCCAACAAAATTATTACCGAAAGCAATGACTGTTGGGATTTTAATTGTAACGGCTGCTTACGTACTAATTAACTTAGCTTTATTAAATGTATTACCAGCAACGCAAATTGTAGATCTTGGTGAAAATGCAACAGCGACAGCTGCGGGCATGTTACTTGGAGAGTATGGTGGGAAAATTATTAGTATTGGTATTATCGTTTCTATTTTCGGTTGTTTAAATGGAAAGATTTTAACGTTCCCGCGTATTCCAATGTCTATGGCAGAGCGTGGACAACTTCCATTTTCTAAGTTTATTGCAAAGGAAAGCCCAAGATTTAAAACACCAGCAAATGCGATTACTGTTGAAATCATTTTAGGAATTATTTTAATGCTTATTAGTGATCCGAATAAGCTATCTGAGATTTCCGTATTCATTATTTATATTTTCTATGTAATGACGTTTATCGGTGTCTTCATTTTAAGAAAACGTAATAAAAATAAAGAGCGTGCATATAGTGTACCGTTATTCCCAATTGTACCAATTGTAGCGATTTTCGGTTCGTTCTTTGTAATCGGTAGTGCGATTATTAACGATCCAGTAAGTTGTTTCTTATCAATTGGAATTGTCTTTACTGGACTGCCGGTGTATTGGTATTTAAATAAGAAGAAAGAAACAGAATGATGGAAGGGTAGGCGTATAAGACGCCTACCTTTTTTATTGTAAAAAAATTGTACTTGCGTCCATTTTCTATTTTGGTTACTATAATGGTAGTAACCAAAATAGAAAGCGTGGGGAAAGACTTGAATTTTCGTGTATATATTTTAGCTATTGCGGCTTTCGTAGTCGGAACGGTTGAGCTAATTATAGGAGGAACGCTCGATTTAGTTGCCACTGATTTAGGAGTATCAATCAGTGCAGCTGGTCAGCTTATCACAATATTTTCAGTAGTATTTGCTTTGTCAGGACCAGTTTTATTAGCATTAACAGGAAAGATTGAGAGAAAAAAATTGTATGTTGGGGCGTTATCGATTTTCTTGATCGGAAATATGATTTCAGCATTTAGTGTAAGTTACGGGATGTTAATGTTTTCAAGGGTTATTTGTGCGGCGAGTGGTTCATTAATTATTGCGCTATCGGTAACACTTGCTTCTAGTGTAGTAGAACCGCATTTTCGTGCGCGTGCAATAGGAATTATTTTTATGGGAATTAGCGGATCACTTGTACTTGGAGTGCCGCTCGGTCTTGTGCTCGGAAACGCATACGGATGGCGTGCACCATTTGTGTTAATTTCGATCTTAACAGTTATGGCAATTGCTTGTATTTCATTGTTCTTAACGAAAGTACCACCGACATCGGTATTATCAATAAAAGAACAACTTGCTACGTTAAAAGATAAAAAAATTGTCAGTGCACAGTTAACATCATTTTTATTTTTAACAGGTCATTTAACACTATATGCATATTTAACACCTTTCTTAAAAGATGTGATGCACGTGGAAGCAAACTGGATTAGTGTCTTTTACTTTATTTTTGGAATCGCAGCAGTAATTGGTGGCGGATTCGGCGGTTGGCTTGCTGATAAATGGGGATCAAAGAAAAGTATTATTTCCATTATTATCGTATTTGCATGTGCAATTTTCATATTGCCAATGATGACATTCTCATTCCCACTATTCATTATTATGATGGGACTTTGGAGTATGCTTAGCTGGGCTATTTCACCAGCACAGCAAAACTATTTAATTGAAATTGCACCAGAATCAGCTGGTATTCAGCAAGGTTTAAATAACTCTGCTCTTCATTTAGGAATTGCGCTCGGCTCAACAGTTGGCGGAGTTGTTATTGAAAAATCATCTGTTATATATAACGCTTGGGTAGGCGGAGGCTTTATTATATTAGCGCTGCTTTGTGCGATTTTCTCGATTACGAGAGGACGTTCTACTCAGTTCGTAAAAGAAGAATCTATCGTTTGATAGGTTCTTTTTATTTGTGAAATTTTGCAGGTTTTAGTAGATGGATGGAGAAGGGATTTATAGCGAGGTGATATATATGTATACGGATTTTTCAATCATTGGTTTTCTATTTACGATCATACCATTCTTTCTTGTGATTTTTCTTTTTAGATGGGTTCGTTTCATCTACCAAAATTCTGAGAAACAAGTGGAGCAGAATGAGAAAATTATTGATTTGTTGACGGAGATAAAGGAGCAAAACGAAAAGGAGTCTAGGTGAAAAACTAGACTCCTTTTTTAGTTAATATCTCAACTTCATCAACAAACTCTTAATTTCTTCATCTTGCATAAGAAGACCAAGGTGCTTCTCAGTAATCTTCGCAAGTGCAACATCGTGATAGAAAAATTCCGTAAAGAACTTTACGAAAGGTTGTGACATAGTTTTCATTGCTTGCCAGGATTCTTGTTCTACACCAGCAAATAAAATTTCGCGGTCGTCTACGATGAGTAGCAAGTAGCGTTCTAGTGCGTTAGGTTCTTCAGATGGGATTAGAAAATGCATGTTTTCTAAATCTGTTTCGACTTTCCCCACTATAAGGGATTCGATTTTTACGTCTTCTTTTGCTTTTTGTTCTAGTAAAGGAAGGTATTCTAAAAGGGTATCATTCCAAGCTGAAATACGGATTGATTCCTTTGCACTTTCTATGAGTTCTTTCGTTTGAACTCGAATAGAAGATTGCATTTTTAAGCTCCATACACGATCGTCTGTAAATGATTTTTTCGATATATTCGTTTCGAGTTCTTTAATATTGGATTGGAATTCTGTCGTTAATTTTTCGATAGCTAGCTTCAGTGGCAGAGCTGTATATAGTTTTTTCTTTTCTGAAACAGAATCCATTACCATGCCTTTATCAATTAGGCGTGCTAGTACTTCGTATATTTTTGCTTTTGGAACACCAGAGTGTTTCACAATTGTTGTAGCATCTAACGGTTCATTGCTTGATACGACAACTTCATAAGCTTGGCTTTCATATTGTGAGAAACCGAATTTTTGTAACATAGTTACCTCCGAACAAATGAGATTGTATAGTTTAAGGATAATGAACTATTTGTTTTTGCACAAGTGGTGATCGTTTTCCCATTAGATTATGTGAAGAAATAATTTTAATTTTTAAACTCTATCTATTATACTTAATATAGTGATTAATATAATTAGAAGGGGATGCATGGGGAAAGATGTTGAGAAGTTTACGTTTAAAAATTGCAGTAGTATTTTCGGTACTTATTTCTATGATGTTTGTAATAGCAGGTACAGCTATGTATCAATTGCAGAAAGAAAAGGAAGTGAGCTCCTTAGATCAATATTCTCAAAGCACGATGGATCTTGTGACAGAGCAACTTACCGCATTTGTTCAAAGTATTGATGAAGATATGGGATATTATGCGAACAGTGAGATGATCCGTAATATGCTTCAAGATGGAGTTACTCCAGAAGAAGAAGCATTTTTAACGAAAGAGTTTTTAGAATATAAAAATAATCACCCTGGTATTTTAGATTTGTATATTGGTACGAAAGATAAAAAAACATTAAGTGCCAATCTTGCTGAAGGTGGACAAGTACCAGAAGGATACGATCCAACGACAAGGCCGTGGTATAAAAATTCAGAGGCTGATGTGAAAAAGGTTCAGTGGGGCCAACCTTTATATGAAATTACGACTGGCAAGTTAAGTGTGGGAGTTTCTAAAGCAATTACAGCTCAAGATGGATCTATATTAGGTGTTGTTGCGATGGATGTATCGTTAGGGACAATTCAAAAGCTATTGCACAATATTCAATATAATAATGGTGGAGAAATGTTTATTATAAATGATAAAAATATAGCGCTTGTTTATCCGGAAAAAGTGGGGAAAGATATTTCTAAAGAACCACTTATGAAAAGTTTAAATAAAGATGTAACAAAATATGCTGTCACTACATTAAAAGGTGAAGATGTAGTTGCATATAGTCAGTCATTTGATTTGATGAAATGGAAGATAGGAATCTTTTATCCGAAACAAACGATTGATGGGCTATTACATAGTACGAGAAATACGGTCATTATAATGGCGTGCATCAGTCTATTAATTGGAATAGTAGCTTCTTATTTATTCTCAAGAAGATTAGCAAGACCGCTGCAATTATTAACGAAGCACGTTCAAAAAGTAGCAGAAGGTGATTTAACGCTGCAAATGGAAGTGACAAGTAAAGATGAGGTGGGAGAGCTAACGAATCATTTCAATCATATGATTGGGCAAATGAATGAAATGGTAAGTAAAATTAAAAATAGTGTATTAACAGTACAACAATCAACAAATAATCTGCATTATTTAACGAATGAAACTGTAGCAGCTAGTAGAGAAGTATCAGGTGCAATGGATGATGTGAGCGGAGGGGCGTCTACTCTTGCGAATAGTGTAGATGACGTTTCAGAGCAACTTGAGAGTATGGCGCAGTCGATGGAGAAAATGAATAGCTCCGTTGGTGAAATAAAAGGAGTTGCCGGTAAAGCAGAAGAAGCGTCCAAGCAAGGATTACATACGATGCGGAATTTAGTTCGTACAAGAGGAGAATCATCTTCAATCGTTGTTCATACGGAAGAGGCATCTGGTAAGTTAGAGCAAAAAGTTGGATCGATTCAAAATGTTGTAGAGCTTATAAAAGGAATTTCGGATCAAACGAATTTACTTGCTTTAAATGCTTCAATTGAAGCGGCGCGAGCGGGTGAACAAGGGAAAGGGTTTGCAGTTGTTGCTGAAGAGGTACGGAAATTAGCGGAACAATCGAAAGAGGCAACAGGAGAAATCGCAACGATGATTGGCGATGTACAATTAGAAGTAAAACGTGTTGTAGAAGTTGTAAGTAAGTTGAAGGATATTGCCGATGTGCAAAATAAAGTGACGACAGAGGCGGAAACAGAATTCCGTACGATTATGTCAGTTGTAAATACAGTTAGTACTTCAGTTGAAAAAATTGCTGAAGAAGTAAATAATATAGGCCGCGAACAAGGTGAAATTACAGAGGTTATGCACACAATTGCTAGTACGAGCCAAGAAAGTGCGGCTGTTTCTGAAGAGGTAAATGCTGCAACTGAGTCACAGGTGAATCATTTAGAGAAGGTAGCTCATACGATGGAAAGTTTGACAGAACATATGAGGGACTTAGAAAGATTAGTCGAGCAATTTAAAGTAGCAGAGTAACATATTAGTAAAATGATGCGGATTTCGGTAAAATAGACAATGGTTATATAAGAAGCGATTATAGGAGGCAGTTACTATGGCAATTGTTGATGTATCGATTATTCCAGTAGGAACAGGTAATCCAAGTGTTAGTGAATATGTAGCAGAAGTACAAAAGGTGCTTGAGAAAAATGCGGATCGCGTGAAGTATCAATTAACACCGATGAATACAGTCATTGAAGGAGATCTTCCTGTCATTCTAGAAGTAATTCAACAAATGCATGAAGTTCCATATACGAAAGGTGCACAGCGCGTTGCGACAACAATTCGTATTGATGATCGTCGTGATAAAGTAAGCACAATGGAGAAAAAATTAAACTCTGTTCGATCAAAATTATAAGAAAAAGCAGCGATCTTCGCTGCTTTTTTCATATAGGAGGAAATAAGATGAGTGAGAAGTTTAACGAACAATTTGACGGATTGTTAGAGAAATACACGGAGCTATTACTAGGAGAAAGTAATGAAGAGCGAAAGGAACAGGTGCAGAAGTGGGCACTGTATTCTTACATAGCGAAGACGATGCCAGCATTAGTGAAGCATTGGAACGAGACATATCCAGATGCGAAAGAAGAGATGGTACAGTTAATTACCGATATTAAAAAGCTAAATGAAGAGAAGCGAAATGAGAAATAAAGATGTTACTTTAAGTTTTTCTTATTAATATCCTTATATAATTTAGATGGAATATAAAGGGTTTTACAAGCATGTCGAATATTTTCGGCATGCTTATTTTTCACCTAGTAAACTCAATTTTTATAAATGTCGAAAAATATTTTCTTCATATTAAGAAGCGAGAATATAGGGTTTTAAATGTTTTTATAGTATTTTGTAAATTATCTAAATAATTATTTGTATCCAATAATTTTAAACAGTGATATAATTTTGAAGAGGGGTAAAAAACAGATAAAGTACAGTCATAGGGGTGAATTACATGGAACAATTAATGCGAAATTCGTTTCTTTTCTTGTCAAAAAATAAAGCGCTAACAAAACTGGCTAAAAAGTACGGTTTACGCTTTGGTGCAGGTCGTTTTGTCGCAGGGGAGACAATCGAATTAGCAACAGCTGCAATTCAAGCATTGAACAAGCAAGGTCTTTGTGTAACAATCGATTATTTAGGTGAATTCGTTGATAATGAAGCAGAAGCAAACGAAATGGCTAACCAATCGATTGAAGCAATTCGTGCAATTGGAAGAGAAGGTCTTGATTCACAACTTTCTTTAAAAATGACTTCTATGGGATTAGATATCTCAGATGAAATCGTAATGAACAATATGCGCCGTATTTTAGAAGCTGCAAAAGAAAATGGTGTGTTTGTTACGATCGATATGGAAGACTACACACGTTGCGGGAAAACAATTGATATCTTTAAACAATTAAAATCTGAATACGATAATATTGGTACTGTTATTCAAGCTTACCTATATCGTACAGAGAAAGATATTGAGGATTTAAACGCTTATAACCCTAATTTACGTCTTGTAAAAGGAGCTTATAAAGAACCTGAAGAGGTAGCGTTCCCGGATAAGAAAGATGTAGATGATAACTACAAAAAAATTATTAAAATGCACTTATTAAATGGAAATTACACTGCAATTGCTTCACATGACGAAGCGATTATTGAATATACGAAAAAACTTGCCGAAGAACACAATATTCCAAGGGATCAATTTGAATTCCAAATGTTATACGGTATTCGTAATGAGCGTCAACTTGAGCTAGTAAAAGAAGGCTACAAAATGCGCGTTTACGTACCATACGGAAACGACTGGTATGGCTATTTCATGCGTCGTCTAGCAGAGCGTCCAGCAAACGTTGCGTTCGTATTAAAAGGTATGGTTAAAAAATAACCAAGGAGAAAATACTCCTTGGTTATTTTAATTGCTGAAATGCGTAATGTGCCATCTTTTTCGTATCAGGATACAGTTGCTTGCGGGTAGAAGATAATACAACATTAATGACGCGTTTACCGTCTTTCTCATCCACTGTTACGACTGTATATTTTCCGAGTGCTGATAGACCGCTTTTACTTCCAATTGCATATGGATCATCATATAGTTCTTCTCGTCCATAGTTTGCGATGTTTGGAGAGCGTTCTGAAGTATGTAGAGTTGTACGTGTTGAATTCATGTATTCTAAAACAATTGGATACTTTAATGCTTCTTTCGTAATAATAGCAATGTCATATGGCGATACTTTATTTCCAAGTGCATCGGCACCACTTGCGTTTTTGAAAGTTGCATGTTTTGTACCAAGTTCCTTTGCCCTATCATTCATCATTTTCACAAACTCATTTTTTGATCCTGCGATATGTTCTGCAATTGACTCTGCGATTGGGTCTGCGCTAATGATAAGCATAAGCTTTAATACCTCATCGCGTTTTAATTTTTCCCCAGCACGAAGCTTAATTTTCTTACTTTGACTTTCTGTTTTAATTGCGTTTTCTGTAATTGTAATTTCTTCATCTTCTTTTACATTCTCTAGTAAGAGAAGAGTTGTCATCATTTTGGCTATACTAGCCGGATAAGAGCGTTCGTCTTCACGCTTCCCATATAAAACTTCACCTGTGTCTGCATCGATTGTAATTCCATATTGCCCAGTAATATTCGGCTGATCAGCTCTTGCATCTTGTTGTCTTTGTGCATAAGAGAAGAAGATCATTCCTGTAAATAGTGTGGCAATCATTACAATCATAACTATTGTTCGTTTCATTATAATTCCCTCATTTGTTACAAATAAATTGGGCAGAAAAAGCAGCCATTACCCATTATGCCACGTTCTCTGCCCAAAAATATAGCGTTATTTTTCGCCCATATTATGCTTTTTGTATTGCTGATTATTTCCTTGACGTCCTTTTTCCACGCCATGATTATGTGGACCTGCGTTTCCAGTTACACTCGCTGCGCTAATACCAGCTTTTGAAGGGTTCTTCTTAAGTTTTGCCATATATATTCCTCCAGTTTCGTCAGATTAAAAAAAGGAAAAGTGCATTTAAATGAAGAAAATACACATGTATAGCATAGCCAAATAAAATAAAAATATTTATTTCAGAAAATTTTATCAATAAATATATTGCGAAAATTTAAACAGTATCATATATTTATTAGTAGAGGCTCACTCATTGATTGCGACTTATGTCGAAAAATTGAATGAGCATTCATTCAAGAATAGGGGGAGAAATGGATGTTCCAAATTAAAAAGGCTGCTGTTCTCGGTTCAGGCGTAATGGGTTCAGGGATTGCGGCACACTTAGCTAATATCGGTATTCCAACATTATTGCTTGATATTGTACCACCTACGCTTACGAAAGAAGAGGAAGCGAAGGGACTTACATTAGAACATAAAAGTGTGAGAAATCGTTTTAGTAATACGGCTGTTCAAAAACTATTAAAGCAAAAACCAGCTCCTCTGACAGTGAAAGGAAATCTAGCACTGATTGAAGCAGGAAACTTAGAAGATGATCTTGAGCGTCTTGCTGAAGTAGACTGGATTATTGAAGTAGTAGTTGAAAACTTAAATATTAAAAAGAATTTATTTGAAAAAGTAGATGCTGTTCGTAAACCGGGCTCTATTGTAAGCTCAAATACGTCAGGCATTTCCGTTGAAAAAATGGCAGAAGGTCGTTCAGACGACTTCCAAAAACACTTCTTAGGCACACACTTTTTTAACCCACCACGATATTTAAAACTTCTAGAGGTAATACCGACGAAAGAAACAGATCCACAAGTATTGAGCTTCATGAAATTATTTGGCGAAGACGTTCTTGGAAAAGGCGTTGTTGTCGCAAAAGATACACCAAACTTTATTGGAAACCGCATCGGTACGTACGGTTTACTTGTAACTCTTCAAGAAATGATAAAACGCGGCTATAGCATTGGAGAAGTTGATTCTGTAACAGGCCCACTTATCGGTCGTCCGAAGAGCGCAACATTCCGCACATTAGATGTTGTCGGTTTAGATACATTCGTACACGTTGCAAATAACGTATATGAAAACGTACAAGAAGAAGAGCGTGATGTATTTAAAGTACCAGCTTTCATGCATGACATGCTTGATAAAAAATGGCTTGGAAGTAAAACAGGTCAAGGCTTCTTCTTAAAACAAGGAAAAGAAATTTTAGAATTAAATCCAGAAACGATGGAGTACGAAGCTCGTAAAAAATTAAAAGCTGCATCGATCGAGTTAAGTAAACAAGAAAAAGGATTATCGAATAAATTGAAAGCGCTTGTATATGCAAAAGACCGCGCTGGAGAGTTGTTATGGAATATCATTACACCGACTCTTTTATACTCTGCAAAACTTCATAAAGAAATTGCTGACGATATCGTTGCAATTGACCAAGCGATGAAATGGGGATTCGGTTGGGAGCAAGGACCGTTTGAAGTTTGGGATGCAATTGGCGTTGAAAAATCCGTTCAAAAGATGGAAGAAAACGGCGTAGTTGTTCCGGCTTGGGTGAAAGAAATGTTAGAGAAAGGTTTTACTACTTTCTACAAACATGATAACGGAGATAGCTATTATTACGATAATGGCGAATATAAGCTAATCGAGCGTAATAAAAAAGCAATTTCTCTTAAGCAATTAAAAGCGAAAAATGGTGTATTAAAGAAAAATAGCGGAGCGAGCTTAATTGATTTAGGTGACGGCATCCTTTGCTTAGAGTTCCATTCGAAGAGCAATGCAATCGGTATGGATATTACGCAAATGATTAACTACGCTGTTGATGAAGTAGAAAAGAATTATAAAGGTCTTGTTATCGGTAACCAATCGAAGAACTTCTGCGTTGGTGCGAACCTTGCAATGATCTTAATGGAAGCACAAGACGACAACTACTTTGAAATTGAGTGGGTTGTGAAAAACTTCCAAGATGCAATGACGAAAATGAAATACTCTTCTAAGCCAGTTGTAGCAGCACCATACGGTATGACGCTTGGCGGAGGTACAGAAGTATGTTTACCAGCAGCGAGCATTCAAGCTTCTAGTGAAACGTATATGGGCTTAGTAGAAGTTGGTGTTGGCTTAATCCCTGGCGGAGGCGGTAATAAAGAGTTATACATTAAACACTTAAATAAAATGGCAAACGGCGTAGAATTTGATCTGCAAAAAGTTGCAAATAAAGTGTTCGAAACAGTCGCAATGGCGAAAGTTTCAACTTCAGGACAAGAAGCGATTTCTCATAACTTCTTAGGTGATAAAGACGGTATTAGTGTGAATGGTGATCACTTACTATACGATGCGAAACAGAAAGCACTTGCTTTATATGAAGCTGGTTATAAAGCACCGATTCGTAAAAAGATACCGGTTGTTGGTGAAACAGGATATGCAACTCTTGCACTTGGTGCAGAAGCAATGCATTTATCTGGTTACATTTCAGAGTATGATCTTCACATTGCGAAGAAACTTGCATATGTCATCGCGGGCGGAAAAGTGCCGTACGGAACAGAAGTGGATGAGCAATATTTATTAGATGTAGAACGTGAAGCATTTATTAGCTTAGTAAGTGAGATGAAATCACAAGCAAGAATGCAGCACATGCTTGTAAAAGGAAAGCCATTACGTAACTAATAACGAGGGGAGATATTGTTCATGAGAGAAGCTGTCATTGTTGCTGGAGCAAGAACACCAATTGGAAAAGCGAAGAGGGGTTCATTAAAAACAGTTCGTCCTGACGATTTAGGGGCGTTAGTCGTAAAGGAAACGTTAAAGCGTGCAAATTATGAAGGACCAATCGATGATTTAATTTTCGGTTGTGCGATGCCAGAAGCAGAGCAAGGTTTAAACATGGCTCGTAATATCGGCGGATTAGCGGGACTTTCTTACGATGTGCCAGCTATTACAATTAACCGTTACTGTTCTTCAGGTTTACAAAGTATCGCTTACGGAGCAGAGCGCATTATGCTTGGTCACTCGGAAGCGGTATTATCAGGCGGAGCGGAATCAATGAGTTTAGTTCCGATGATGGGACACGTCGTTCGTCCGAATAGTCGCCTTGTAGAAGCGGCTCCAGAATATTATATGGGTATGGGACATACAGCAGAGCAAGTTGCTGTGAAATATGGAATTTCTCGTGAAGAGCAAGATGCATTTGCAGTAAGAAGTCATCAACGTGCTGCGAAAGCATTAGCTGCAGGAAACTTTGCTGATGAAACAGTATCTGTAGATGTAACGTTACGTACTGTTGGATCAAATAACAAACTGCAAGAAGAGACAATCATTTTCGCACAAGACGAAGGTGTAAGAGCAGAAACGACGCTAGACATTTTAGGTAAATTACGTCCAGCATTTAACGTTCGCGGTTCTGTAACAGCTGGTAACTCTTCACAAATGAGTGACGGAGCAGCATCTGTACTATTAATGGATCGTGAAAAAGCAGTGAGCGATGGCATGAAACCACTTGCGAAATTCCGTTCATTTGCAGTAGCTGGCGTACCACCAGAAGTAATGGGAATTGGCCCAATCGCTGCAATTCCAAAAGCGTTAAAACTAGCTGGCTTAGAGCTATCTGATATTGGCTTATTCGAACTAAATGAAGCATTCGCTTCTCAATCGATCCAAGTTATTCGTGAACTTGGTTTAGATGAAGAAAAAGTAAATGTAAACGGCGGTGCAATCGCACTTGGCCATCCACTTGGCTGTACAGGAGCAAAACTAACACTATCTCTTATTCACGAAATGAAACGCCGCAACGAACAATTCGGTATCGTAACAATGTGTATCGGCGGCGGAATGGGAGCAGCGGGAGTATTTGAATTACTATAAAAAGTGCAGGTGGCTCGTTCAGAACAGGAGGGCGTTGGAAGCCCTGACGAAGAGGCGCTTTTTGCCTCACAGGAAGGGGTGAAACGACCGACTGTTCTAGCCACTGGAACTGGATTATGAAAAAAAGTGGAAGCGGCTTGCTCAGAATGTGAGGGGGGATGGAGCTTCAGACGTAGAGGCGTTCTCTGCCTCGCAGGAAGAAGCGAAGCCACCGAACATTCTAGCCGCTGGAACTGGATTAAAAAAAGTGGAAGTGGCTCGCTCAGAACAGGAGGGCGTTGGAAGCCCTGACGAAGAAGCGCTTTTTGCCTCACAGGAAGGGGTGAAACGACCGACTGTTCTAGCCACTGGAACTGGATTAAAAAAAAGAATGGAAGCAACAAAGGTTTATAAAAAAAGGGAGAGCCAGCTTCTTTCAAAAAGAAAGAAGCGGCTCATGAAAATATGAAGGAGGAAATTTTCATGGAAAAAACAGTAGGAAGTGCGGTTAAAGGCGGTAGCTTTTTAGTTGATGAGATTACGATTGATCAAGTGTTTACGCCAGAAGATTTTTCAGCTGAGCATAAAATGATTGCAAAAACGACAGAGGACTTTATCGTAAATGAAGTTCTTCCAGAGCTTGAATATTTAGAGCAACATGAATTTGATCGTTCAGTTCGTCTTTTAAAAGAAGCTGGGGAACTTGGTTTATTAGGCGCTGACGTACCAGAAGAGTACGGCGGAATTGGTCTTGATAAAGTAAGCTCAGCGTTAATCGCAGAGAAATTCTCTCGTGCTGGTGGCTTTGCAATCACTCACGGTGCTCACGTAGGTATCGGATCTTTACCAATCGTATTATTCGGTAACGAAGAGCAAAAGAAGAAGTATTTACCATTACTTGCAACTGGTGAAAAATTAGCTGCATACGCATTAACTGAGCCAGGTTCAGGGTCTGACGCATTAGGTGCAAAAACAACTGCACGTTTAAATGCAGAAGGTACACATTACGTATTAAATGGTGAAAAACAATGGATTACAAACTCTGCATTTGCTGACGTATTCGTTGTATATGCAAAAATCGATGGAGAGCACTTCTCAGCATTTATCGTAGAGAAAGACTACGCTGGCGTATCTACAAGCCCAGAAGAAAAGAAAATGGGTATTAAATGTTCTTCAACTCGTACGTTAATTTTAGAAGATGCGTTAGTACCGAAAGAAAACTTACTTGGTGAAATCGGTAAAGGTCATATTATCGCATTCAACATTTTAAATATCGGTCGTTATAAATTAGGTGTTGGTACAGTTGGATCTGCGAAACGTGCAGTAGAAATTTCAGCACAATATGCAAACCAACGTCAACAGTTCAAACAACCAATCGCTCGCTTCCCATTAATTCAAGAGAAACTTGCGAATATGGCAGCGAAAACATATGCAGCTGAAAGTTCTGTATATCGTACAGTAGGTTTATTCGAAAGCCGCATGAGCACATTATCTGAAGAAGAAGTAAAAGACGGTAAAGCAGTAGCAGCTTCTATCGCTGAATATGCAATCGAGTGCTCTTTAAACAAAGTATTCGGTTCTGAAGTATTAGACTATACAGTAGATGAAGGTGTTCAAATTCACGGTGGTTACGGATTCATGGCAGAATACGAGATTGAAAGAATGTACCGCGATTCTCGTATTAACCGTATTTTCGAAGGAACGAACGAAATTAACCGCCTAATCGTACCAGGTACGTTCTTACGTAAAGCGATGAAAGGTGAATTACCACTTCTTCAAAAAGCACAAAAATTACAAGAAGAGTTAATGATGATGATGCCAGAAGAAGTAGGCGATGAGCCATTAGCACTTCAAAAGTATTTAGTAACTAATGCGAAGAAAATCGGCTTAATGGTAGCTGGATTAGCTGCTCAAAAATACGGTAAAGCATTAGATAAAGAGCAAGAAATTCTTGTGAATATCGCTGACATCGTAAGCAATCTATACGCAATGGAATCAGCTGTTCTTCGTACAGAAAAAGCAATCAAAACAACTGGTCTTGAAAAGAATAAACAAAAAGTGTTATACACTGAAGTATTCTGCCAAGAAGCATTTAACGAAATCGAAGCAGATGCGAAAGAAACACTTATCGCAGTTGAAAACGGCGACATGCTGCGCATGATGTTATCATCATTACGTAAATTAACTCGCCACACACCACTTAACGTAATTCCGAAGAAACGTGAAATCGCTGCGAAAATTTTAGAAGATGAGCGTTACACAGTTTAATAGATGAAAGAGAACCAGTAGCCGATTGGCTGCTGGTTTTTTATTGATTTTAATATGAAAGGAATGTAAGGCCACTTTTTAATGAATACAATCCAAAAAGAACTAAATACTAACAGTGAACGAACAAAGAAAGGTAGGAGTATTCCATGCAAAATTTAACAGAGCTTGAAGTAGAAAATTTACGTCATTTAATCGGTGGACATGCAACAATTATTAACAAGTTGGACCAGTATGCACAGGCATGTACAGATCCGCAGTTGAAACAAATGCTACAAAAGGATGCGCAAGATGCAAGAAATACGAAGCAACAATTAATGACCTTTTTAGGATAGGAGGAAAAGAGACATGAATGAAAAAGATATGGTAAATGATTATTTAGCAGGGCTAAATGCAAGTTTAACAAGTTATGCAAATTATATTTCTCAGTCTGACAATGAACAGTTACATCAAACGTTAATTCAAATTCGTAATCAAGATGAGACGCGCCAGCGTAATATGTATGAATACGCAAAGCAAAAAAGTTATTATAAACCGGCAGCACCGGCTAATCCGATGATTGTGCAGCAACTAAAAAATCAATTAAGTGCGGAATAGTATGATGAAGGAGGTAGTCCCACATAGTATGGTGGGGACTACCTCTTTTATTATTGTAAACGTCCGATGGATGAGGGCTCATAATTGGTGGGGATGAACAAAATCTATATTGATTAAAGTTTCGCTATATGCATGTCAATAAATATATAATAAATATTTTTTCAGTTGTAACAAATATGACGAAAATTAAATATGACAATTCACAAAAAGGACAAAACTTTGTTCAATATTTCACAAAGTATCCATGGTTTCTATCGTGGGAATCTCTATAATTAAGAGTGTAAAGAACACAAAAAATAGATGATATGATCAATTAGGAGAGATTGCTATGAAAAGAAATACAAGAAAAATTGCAATTGTCGGTACTGGATTAGTTGGATCAAGTTGTGCGTATTCTATTGTGAACCAAGGAATTTGCGAAGAACTATTGTTAATTGATATAAATCATGAACGTGCAGTTGGAGAAGCGATGGATTTATCACACTGCATTAACTTTACAAATACAAGAACAAAAGTATATGCAGGAAGCTATGAAGACTGTAAAGATATGGACATCGTTATTATTACAGCAGGACCAGCACCAAAACCTGGACAAAGTCGCTTAGATACTTTAGGAGCGAGTGCAAAGATTATGGAAAGCGTCGTTGGTGGCGTAATGGAAAGTGGATTTGATGGTATTTTCTTAATTGCATCGAACCCAGTTGATATTATTACATATCAAGTGTGGAATTTATCTGGATTACCTAGAAACCGCGTAATCGGTACAGGGACATCATTAGACTCTTCTCGCTTAAAAACAATTTTATCTGAAATGTTACATGTAGATCCTCGTAGTATTCATGGATATTCTCTAGGAGAGCATGGCGATTCTCAAATGGTTGCTTGGTCACATGTAACTGTTGGTGGAAAGCCGCTTCTACAAATTTTAGAAGAACAAAAAGAGCGTTTCGGTGAAATAGATTTAGATGAAATCGTTGAGAAGACAGCAAAAGCTGGATGGGAAATTTATAAACGAAAAGGTACTACTTATTACGGAATCGGAAATTCTCTAGCTTATATTGCAAGCTCAATCTTTAATGATGACCACCGTGTTATTGCTGTATCAGCTATTTTAGATGGTGAGTACGGTGAGTATGACATTTGTACAGGCGTACCAGCTATTATTACTAGAGATGGTGTGAAAGAAATTGTAGAACTAAATCTAACAGAGGATGAAGAAGTTCGATTCGCAAAATCAAATGATGTGTTACGCGATTATATGCAAACAATAGGATGCTAACTTATAGGAGAAGGTGAAACAGATGAAGGAATATATAATGTCTCGTGTGTTTAAAGCTTCTGCCGGAATTGCACAAGGTATTTTCGTATCCCTCGGAATTGGTTTACTGATTGAAAATATAGGAAGAATTGTTGATATTCCGTTACTTATTACAATCGGAGTTGTTGCAAAATCACTTATGGCACCAGCCATTGGAGCCGGGATTGCTTTTATGCTCGGTGCAAATGGACTTGTAATCTTTTCAGCTATGGTAGCCGGAGCGATTGGTGCTGGATCTATTTCGATTACTGAAGCAGGTCTTATTATTAAAACAGGTGAACCAATCGGTGCATTATTAACAGCAACTTTAGCAGTGTACATTGGTAAACGTTTAAGCGGAAAAACTGCGTTAGATATGATGCTTGTTCCGTTTGCGGCAATATTAGGTTCTGGTTTAGTAGGTATTTGGTTATCTCACAATATTAGTCCAGTTTTAAATGCAGTTGGAGCGTTCATTAAAGATAGCTCAGCTGGTAGTCCGTTCATTGCTTCTATCGTAATTGCAGTAGTTTGGGGACTATTACTTATCTCTCCAGCGTCATCAGCTGCTTTAGCGATTGCGCTTAGCTTAGATGGCGTTGCAGGAGGAGCAGCTCTTGCAGGATGTGTTGCTCAGTTTATCGGATTCTCTGTAATCTCAGCGAAAGAAAATAATTTAGGTGGTATATTAGCTCAGGCACTTTGTACTCCGAAAGTACAGTTGCCAAACATTACTAAAAACCCAATGATTCTCGTTCCAACTGTCGTCGCCAGTGCTATAGTTGGACCAGTATCGGCACTCATTTTCCAACTGGAAGCAGGAAAAGAAATTGCCGGTCTTGGATTAAGTTCTCTTATCGCACCAATTAATTTAATTTCCAGCGAAGGATGGGAAGTTGTCCCAGCGATGGTAATCACTTATATCATCATTCCAGTAGCTGTTTCTTATATACTTTACATTGCTCTTAAAAAATCAGGTCGTATTCATTCTGGTGATATGACTGTACCGCAATCTTAAATTGAAAATCTCCTTAATAATAGATAAAAGCAGACTGAAGAAGTGAACTGACCCCATAAAGTTAGACAGGTCGTTTCATTAGGCAGCCTTTAGGGC
>JAQEWB010000017.1 GCA_027694045.1 Bacillaceae bacterium OF18-1A
ATGTACTCAGCCTTATCCATTTACACAGACTTCTTGACGGAACCAATATATCAGCGATTCGACACAATATATCGGCGATTTTTTAAATATATCAGCGATTCGACACAGAATATCGACCTACCGACAAATTCCGACAAACACTACCTACAAACCACCAACTAACCCCACATCATACTACAACAAAAGGTCACCCAGCCGGGTGACCTTTCTTTCCTATTCACAAACAAGGATTTGTCTAGAAAATGTTCCTTTTCTCGTAATACAACGATCTTTAATTTCAAATCCAGCCTCATGGATCATATCGTCCATTGTTTCCATCGTGACCACAACTACTTTTTTAGCAATGCGGCGTGCGCTTGAAAGAATGGAGAGCTGATCTTCTGGTGTTGCGTGCGTAAATAAGTCGTACGGCATATCGATAATTGCAACGTCGTAGTTCTCAGTAATTTCCTCGATTGGACCTTTTGTTACTGTTCCTTCAAACCCGAAATGTGCGATGTTTTTTCTCGTTCCAAGAACAACAAGTGGATTTATATCTCTACCAACAATATTAATTCCCATAGAAAGTGCTTCTACTACCACTGTTCCAATACCGCAGCACGGGTCAATTGCTCGTACTCCCTCTGGATTTGGTACAGCAATATTTGCAACTGATCTCGCAACACGTGTGCTAAGAGATGTCGAATAACTATGCGGTTTTTTTATGTGATGATACCAAACTGGTTCGCTTTCTACATAATGGCCGAAGTACCAACGTCCTCCAAGAGGAACAATCCCGAATACACGCTCTGGATTACGAACATCAGCTTCTCCTTCAATATGCATGCCGAGGTCTCGCTCTATTAGACGTCTTTCTCCATATTCAATTTTATTCTCTCCAACAAGATCATTGATTTTCACGAAGATAACTTTAAATGACGCCCCCGCCAAATCAATTTGTTCCACTTGCTTTAAAATACTTTCTAAGTCGTCTCCTTCATACATAACCTCAACGCGCTCTTTTATAAACGCACTTCTACTCGGATTAATTTTAACATCACTTTTTAAAATATTAACGTGAGACTCCATTCCAAAGAACGAGCGCATTTCCAAATAACATAAAGCACGCTCCTCCTCGCGAAATGCATACGTATATATACATGCAGGTGTTTTACTATGATTACTCAATCTATTATCATCCTTTATCATTTTAAATTGTTATGATCACAACTACTGAAATGTCTTCTTCATATAAAGTGAAACTTTAATCAGTGGGGGTTTTGTTCATCCCCCACTGATTATTAGCCCTCACCAATCGGACTTTTACGGACAGTTGATCCCCCACCTAACTTCTTTGCTGCCGCTGAATTTTGAGGTGGGGGTCTTACTGCCCGTTAAAGCGGGATAAAATTAAATGATATCACATGCTCGAAATAAAGAGAAACGTTAATAAATAAAAGAGATTACCAATTGGCAATCTCTTTTATTTATTAACGGAATGAAGACACGTTGTGACCCATTACTTCATAATAATCTAAAATACCTTGATAAATAGCTTCTGCTGCACGTTGTTTCTGTGCTGCTGGAACGATTTTATCTGCATCATTTTTATTATCTACAAATGCTAATTCTGTTAATACAGCTGGCATTGTATTATATTTTATTACATACCACTGATCTGGCTTCGCACCACGGTCTTTCGTTCCAAGTGCTGCTACAAGGCGTTCTTGAATTTTTTCTGCTAGTACACGACTTTCTTCTGTATTTTGATTCGTTGCTTTAGCCGGTGCTGCATAATAGAACGTTTCTGTACCTTGTCCATTCTTTTTGTCAGAACCGTTACCATGAATACTTACAAAAATGTCGCCCTTATTTGCATTAGCAAATTCTACACGTTTTTCTAAAGACTCACCTGAAGTGTTTCCTGGTCGTGTATTATCTTCACGAGTTAATAACACAGTAAACGGTGTCTTCTTCTCAAAGATTTTCTGTAATCGTAATGATACATCTAATACAGTTTTACTTTCATTCTCATAATAACCAACATTACCCGAATCAATTCCACCATGACCTGGATCAATAATAATCGCTTTACCTTCTAAGAAGTTACCTTGTTTTACTGGGTTTAATTGATTTTTATCAACCCATTGGAAGCCAGCGCCCACGCGGATACGAATCCAGCTATCTTTTTCTTCCATAACAGTTACTGTTTGTGCATCATATGTACCTAGCACTTTAGAACCGTGTGTAGCTTCTGCATACGTAGTAAAACCTTCATTAATCTTTTCTGTTTTTTCTTGTAACGGTGTCCACTTCTCACCTTTACTTGTTACAACTTTCAACCAGCCGTCCGCTCTTTGTTCTGTTACTTCAACCATTTGTGGCTTATGTTGAACGTCAGTAATACCTGATGATAATGATGGTTGATGATATGTAATAAAGTTTCTGTTCATATACATCTTTTTCGATGTATTTGTTTTATTTTTATCAGCCATCGCAATGAACTGAGCTGCTTCCGCACGAGTTACAGTTCCTTCAGGGTCCCAGCTAGTTCCTTTACCTTTAGAAATCTCTAAAGCTACTAAAATATTAGCTTGTTTCTTACCCCAGTGAGGTTCCAAATCTTTAAACTGTGTTGGAAGTTCTCCAATAATTTTCTTATCTAATGAGTATGCTTGCACTAACATAGTCGCCATAGATGCACGGTTAATTTGGCTTGATGGATTGAAATTCCCAGTACCATCCCCGCTAATTACACCTGCTTTTTCTACCGCAGCAATATAAGGTGCTGCCCAATGATTTTGTGAATCTTGAAAAGATGGCTTTGCTTTTGGATTAATAGGTAAACCAAGAACTGCCGCTAATATTTTTGCAGCTGACCCTTTATCTACTGCTTCAGTTGGAGAAAACGTTCCATCTGGCTTTCCATCAAGTGCTTTTTTTCCTACTAAATAATCAACTGATTCTTGCGCCCATGTAGGAACATCCGAAAACTTTTTCGCTGCTGCGAAACTACTAACTGGAGACGATAATAAACTTGCGGCCAAAATACCAGCCGCGACTGCACGATACTTCATAAAAAATAATACTCCTCTCAAAAATCATTTTTAATAACGCGTAATCTTAATATACAAATCATGTTAAATCCGAACTAAAAAAAATTAGTGCGCCTCTATCATTTTATAATACTCGAATTATGTAGTAAACCTACTTTCTTAATATTGTAAAATAAAATACTATTACGCTATTTTTTGTTGTATCAAGTCGTTCAAACTCGTTTCCCTGTCGAATTTCTTGTAAGCAAAAAAAATAGGCTACTACTTGGCAGCCTATTTCCTTCCTTATTCTGCAATCATCTCTGATAATACATACGCATAAACAAGTGCTTCTGTATGTGCAATCGAGCTTTCATGTGTACGCTCAAATGCATGAGAAGAATCAATACCTGCTCCAATTAATGCATGCTTCACATCAAATCCAGCACGAATCGCAGCGGATGCATCAGAGCCGTAGAATGGATAAATATCTACTTTATATTCAATATTGTTCTTTTTCGCAAGCTCTACTAAATGTTTACGTAATGCGTAATGATACGGACCGCTAGAGTCTTTTGCACAAATAGATACTGTATACTCATCAGATGCTTGTCCATCACCTAACGCTCCCATATCAACAGCTAAATATTCAACAGTTTCTTCTGGAATGTTAGAGTTACCGCCGTATCCGATTTCTTCATTATTAGAAATTAAGAAATGCGTTGTATATGGCAATGTTACCTTTTCATCTTGTAATCTTTTCATTAATTTTAATAGAATGGCAACACTTACTTTATCATCTAAATGACGTGATTTTATGTATCCACTCTCTGTAATTTGAACGCGCGGATCGAATGAAACGAAATCTCCAACTTCAATTCCTAATTCGCGTACTTCATCAGCTGAAAAGACACGCTCATCAATACGAACTTCAATATTTTTTTCATCGCGCTTTGCTTCCCCTGCATCTTTGTACACGTGTACAGACGTTTGATGCATTAAAATCGTTCCTGTATACGTCTTACCGCTTGACGTTTCAATTTCACAATATTCGCCTTCTACAGAGTTCCAGCGAAATCCACCAATCATAGAAAGTCTCAGACGACCATCAGGTTTAATTTCTTTCACCATCGCACCTAACGTATCGACGTGTGCCGTTAATAGACGGTGCTGTTCATCATTTTTTCCTTTTACCGTAACGATAAGAGCTCCCTTATTGTTACGTTTCGTTTCTACATTCCACTCACTTACATAGTTTTCAATAAAGCGAATAATTTTTTCTGTATTTCCAGATGGACTTGGAATAGAGACAAGCTCTTTAATCAGTTCCATCGTTTCTTTCGTATGATGTGCCATTGTCGTGTCCTCCTCATTTTCTCTACTATTCAGTATACAAAATTTGCTAGAAAACCTCTACTGGTATAGCTTAATTTTCGAAATTATAATAAAATTCACTTTAACAAAAAAGCATAGCGTTACACTATGCCTTTTTCTATCAAACTATTCTTCTGAAACATCTAATAAGTAAATTCCTCTTTCGAATCCACCGCGCTCTATTTCCTTTTGCTTACGAAGGCGCTCTACATCTTCAATCGTCGCCCCTTCTGCACGCGCCAATGAGACGATAACTTCTAATGCATCCGCCAAAGAATCTAGCGCATGTTCACGCTCCTTCATCGAAGCAAATTCACGAATCTCTTCCGTTCCAACTTTCGCTAATGCTTGTATGTATGCTTGACCTGTTAACTTTTGCGCTGTATACGTTTTTCCAGACATTAAAATCTTCTCTGGAACACGATCTCTTACTAACTTGTTATAAGTTGACATCATTTCCCCTCCAATATTTAAAAACATCCAAGCTCTGCTTTATAGAAAAAGCCTCTCTTCTTTACACAAGCACTGGACATATCAATTCCTGACCCGTGCGCCTGTACTACTGGAAAGAAGTAATGCTCTAGTTCCTCTTTCTTATCGCCGTATAAGGTTTGGTACGCATCAGGAATCGCCTCTTTTTTCACATCACGTTCTTTCTTCACTTCACCTGAGAAAGCAACAGTTGGATGTCCCTCAAAGAATAATGCAGTCCGTACCGCAAGAGATGGTGTACTGTGCAAAGCATAATATGTAAGTAAAATAATAAAGATAACACCGATAATTTTCTTCATGTATTACTCCTTAAAAAAAGTGCTAACACAATTATACTAAAATGTGTTAGCACTTTCTCCCACTAAATAAAGTTTCACTTTATTCCCCTTTAAATACCGGTAAACGTTTTTCTAGAAAAGCAGCAATGCCTTCTTTATGATCCGCTGTTTGTCTCATCGCGTATTGACCGCGTTTTTCAAGTTGCAGCGTTTGTTCTAAATTAGAACGATTTACTTCGCATAAAATTTGCTTCGTTTGAATCATCGCTTTAATCGGTTTTTGTAACCACTCATTTATTTTTTGCTTCACAGCTGTTTGGAAATCTTCGCCGATTACTTCATCAATTAAGCCGATATCTAACGCTTCTGTTGCCGATAATTTCTTTCCTTCCCAAATAATTTGCTTCGTCATATTTTCACCAACGCGCTTTTGAAGGAAGAAATGACCGCCACCATCTGGAATTAAAGCGATTCCAATAAAGTTCATCGCAATAACTGATGATATATCTGCCATCACATAATCAGCTGTTAATGCAATACTTAACCCAAGACCTGCAGTTGGTCCATGAATCGCACTAATAACAAGCTTCGGCATCGTATATAAAGTCACAACGATTTCAGAAATACTATTCATGATCCCTTCAAACTTACTTTCATCATTACTTGAAAGCATCGATTTAATATCTCCACCCGCAGAAAAACCACGGCCATTTCCGCATAACACAACAATGTGCGCAGAACTGTCCGCCACTTCTTTCAACTTTTGCGCTAACTCTTTTAACGTTGACTCATCTAATGCATTTAACACCTCTGGGCGATTGACCATAACTGTTGCAACGCGGCCTTCATATTTCACAACGACAGACTCTGTTTTACTCGTTATTTCCATTATATATACCCCTCTTTTCTTCATAAAGATTATACTTATATAATTATAGAAAGCAGGTGAAAAAACCTTCTTTTTTCTTAATTTTCTGTCTAATAATCCCGTAATTTGTATTTCCCCTGTATAAAACATACAATTCCGTTGAAAAATATAGAAATTAAAGTCGGTTTATCCATACTTTTCATCTATTTACCATTGCAATGAAATGTTGTATCCTTAAGTCTGATGTAAAAAACAAATATAGAGATTCATTCGCCTTCCTATTATATAGAAGGGTGCTGAAATAAAGGAATGAAGAAATGGAGGAACATATGGTTACTAAGTTAAAACAAACGGATAACTACTTCCCGCATTTCCTACTGCTATTCATTGTGTTTCAACCAATCTTAGATTTATTAACATCGTTTTCAATCTATGTATTACACATGAGCGCAACAGTTGGAATTGTCGTCCGTTTTGCCTTTATGCTTCTTGCATTAGGATACTTACTTCTTCACCATAAACAACAAGATGCGAAAAAGTACATTCTCTATTTATGTTTACTTGGGATTGCACTCGCAATCGGTCTTGTCAATAATATGATGGTTAAATCTCCAGTTTCATTTGGAGAAGAAGTTAAATTTATTTTAAAGAGCATATATCCAATTGTGCTACTGTTTGGATATATTATCGCATTTAAAGAGCTGAAAAATAAAGAATATACGTTTCATAAAATCATTACATACTTCTTATATGCAACGTTAATTTTAAGCATCACAATGATTGTATCGATGCAAACTGGTACAGATTTCCCAAGCTATCCTCACTCAAAAATCGGTTCAAGAGGTTGGTTCTTTGCTGGAAATGATTTAAGTGCCATTTTCGCAATTATGTTCCCAATCGTTGTCTTATATTCGATTCATAAAACAACTTCTTTCTCAAAAGTCTATTATTGGATTCCAACGATACTCGCGATGTATGCAAGTATTATGGTCGGAACGAAAGTAGGATATGGTGCAATCGTTCTTACGCTTGGCGTAGCACTCTTATTCTCATTCATTGAATACATAATGAACCGTAAAAAAGAAGGAAAAGGATTCGCATATCTTGTAAACACTGTCGTTGCCGCTATTGTATTAGGAGGTTTGGTCGTTCTTACACCACATACCCCTATCGCAAAAAATATGGGCATCCACATGCAAATATACGAATATAAAAAGTCCGTACAAGAAGAAAAGGATAGAAAAGAAGGCAAAGTAATTAAAGAAAATCCAGACGATGCAAAGAAACATGCGAAAGGTGAACTTACAGACTCTGAAGTAAAAAGTTTAATTTACAGTGACCGTGACAAATTCTTTAAAGTATACAAACAATACTATAAAGACGCACCACTCTCACAAAAACTATTCGGAATGGGTTACGCCGGTAACTACACCATCAAAATTAAATTAATCGAAATGGACTTCCACGATCTATTTTTCGCCTTTGGAATTGTCGGTTTCCTTATTTACTTCATACCACTTCTATACTTTGGTATTAAACTATTCATTCGCATGATCACGAACTTCAAGAAAATCATAACCGTAAAGTATATGCTACTAGCAAGCACACTCGTCCTATCGCTCGGCATCGGCTTTATGTCCGGACACGTATTAACAGCACCGTCCGTTAGTATTTTCTTCGTTGTTATACTTGCTTACTTAATTGTTGATTTAGAGGCAGAGTAACGTAGGATGAAAAACGCTTAGAGAAATGATTCTCTAAGCGTTTTTTTGTCCTAATACTCCCTTACCGCCTTTCGTATTCAAAGTACTAATTCTTTCCGCTCCGGTAATAAGTGGTTTTGCTCGTTTAATTAAATTTTGCGTAGACTCTAACGTTAACGATGCCTGGTGCGCACCTTCACTACCCCCTACTTCAAAAACATATACCGCATTCGGTTCATCATTAGAAGTACTTACAATATACACTTCACACGCGTCCAATGACTTCAGCGATTCCGCTGCCTCTAACAAAATATCTGCTAATACATCTCGATTACTTTCTTCTATAGTAAATTTCCCATACAATCCGAAGTTACTCATTTTTCCCCCTCCTTAGTTATATCAATCCCCTTATCCAAACTAATATTTCTACATCAATGCATATGTTTCCTATCAAAAAAAGACCGAATCATATTATGACTCGGTCTTCTACTTTTTCTATCCCGTTATTCGCCAGGCACCCCGGTTGATAAGGACTGATTAAAGTTTCACTTTATTTTTTTTTGAAATACTTTACTAAGCCGATAACAGCGAAACATATAGCTATTATCATAATTACAGAAATTACAACACCTATAGGGTTAACAACAATATAATTAGTTTTTCCGCTTTCCATTTTTCAACACTCCCCTTCACTATTAATGCATCTAAAAAAACAGCCACTGAACTCCGATAAAATATCAAATCTCAGTGACTATTTTATATTTTTATTGAAACGACGCCTGAATCTCCTCCAGCACCTCGTCAATATTATCTTTCGTAATAACAATACCGAAGTCTTTCGGCACATTACTATCTTCTTCATTCACAACTTTATGTGCAATCATCTTCCCGATTTCTGGTCTAAAATGATGACCATCCATATAATTATCTAAATTCTTTGTTACAGAATTTAAATACATGAAATGGTGTACTTCACCAAACACATCTACAGCGTCATGGAGCCACCTTTTATAATCTTCCCATCGTCCGGATTGAATCATCGCACGGAACAACGGCTCTGAAACAGGCGTTGTAAATATGTAAAACTTCGTATTCGGATTATGGGCTTTTACAGTACCTAATATTTCTTTCATATTTTGATACTCATAATTCCCGCCATAAATCTCTCTACTAAACTTATCTACTTGCGCCGCAATCTGTGCATCGCGCTCTTCTTTCGTATACTCACGCATCGACTTTACGTTTTCACGATTATATCGATCGATAGCTGTATTGTGATGAATGGAATTTTCAATTGTATTTTTAGAATAGGTAATCCCGTCCATACTCACATACGATTTAATTGGATAGAGTAAACTTTGTGCCTGTTTAATATACGTTTCTGGTTTATCAAAACCAATTTCTCTATTTTTGTTCGTTCCAAGGAAATCTAAACCGATCACAATTGATGATAATTCCTTACCTTTTTGTTCTTTTGCATATTCAATGTATGTATCATATTCACGCGGATCTGTACTACTTACCGCATAGTTAAACGCATTTAATCCAATAAAATCATTTTCATCAATAAAAGTCGTTCTACTACTTCCAAGTATAACGCCATCATAAGTAAACGGACGATATGTTATATAGTTCGTTTTTTGTTGCCTCTCATTAAAGCCAAACTGAACATCATTCCACTTATTTTTTTGTGGGAATAACCAAAGTGAATCTATATAGCTATTAAATATTCCAACACCTGCAAGTGGAACAACAACACATACAAAAACGAAAATAAGCCAATGTTTGTTTTTCATATTCTCCACCTAGAAATTAAAGTATAAAAACTCACTAATACTCGTTAAATGCAACACACTATACACAAGTAATATTGCAGTAAATAACGCTGTCCATAGTGTCGGACGGAATGAGTCTTTTAACTGAATTGAATTTTTTAAGAAGAAACTAATACATAATGCCCCGAAAATGTACGCTACCATTTTCGGATCTAATAAAGATACATGATATCCTTCTGTAAATGAAACACCGTACTCTTTTAAAAATTGCAATTTCTCTATTATAAATGTTGGGAACACACTATTTGCTAGCTCGAATCCGCTAAATCCAAACATTCCTTTCAACACTTTCACTGCATCATGCATCGATGTTGCTCTAAAGAATACCCACGTTATATTAATGAAGAAAAACGTTACAAGCCATCCGGCCCAGGCCGGCATACGCCCTCCTGCTTTACTCCATAAACGATGAATGACAGAAGCTAATCCGTGCAAGAATCCCCAGAAAATAAACGTCCAACCAGCTCCATGCCAAAGTCCACTAATTAAAAAGACAATCATAATATTGACGTATGTACGCGTAATCCCTTTCCGATTTCCTCCAAGAGAAATATACACATATTTCGTTAAAAACTGGCTTAATGTCATATGCCAACGATGCCAAAAATCTTGTATATTCACCGCTTTATATGGTGAATTAAAGTTTTGAGGTAATTTAATATTAAACATTAATGCAATACCAATTGCCATATCGCTATATCCACTAAAATCAAAGTATAGCTGGAATGTAAATGCTAACGATGAAAGCCACGCTTCCACAAATGTTAGCGACTGCTGCACATCAAACCCTTCACGTACAAGAGGTGACAATACGTCCGCAATCCCTACTTTTTTGAAAATACCAATCGCAAATACGAAAATCCCAAGAACGATATAATTTGATTGCCAACGCTTTTTACTACTATCCGCAAACTGCGGCATAATGTGCGCATGATGCACAATTGGCCCTGCAATAAGCTGCGGGAAAAACGTTACAAACAATGCGTAATCAAGAAAATGACATTTCTCCGTCTCTCCGCGATACGTATCTACTAAAAATGCGATCTTCTGAAACGTATAGAAACTAATCGCAAGCGGTAACGTTAATGATAATAATGTAAAATGAGTTCCAAATAACGAATTCACATTTTGTAAAAAGAAATCATAGTACTTGAAATAACTAAGCATTCCAATATTAAATATTAATCCTACTGTTAAAAGAATCTTACTCTTATATTTCACAAGCCGCATTCCGATAAAGTAGTTCACAATAAGCGACACTAACATGAGCGGCAAATATTTCACATTCCAATAACTATAGAAAAATAAAGATGCTGCCACAAGCCAAGCTTTCGCTAAAGTAGTTTGTCCAAATTTATTTAATAAAAAATATAAAAGAAATGCTATCGGTAAAAATAAAAAAATAAACTCAAATGAGTTAAATAACACACCATCTCTTCCCTTCTAAACAAATCACACCTTATTCATCTTATCTTATCCAAATAGTGAGTGTCAAAAGGATTCCACACCGCTTTCCTTCTATTATATAGAATAATTATTTTAATCGAATTATTAACATGATAAAATATTAAAGGCACTTTTATATAAAAGAATATATAATAGAAATGTCGGTTTTTTTGCACGAAATGTATTTTGAAAAAAGTGAGGAGAGTCCTTTGGTATTTAGTAGTTCAGTTTTCTTATTTATCTTTTTACCTCTCGTATTATTTTTCTATTTTATAGTGCGTGCCGAGCTACGTAATTTCGTATTACTGGCATTTAGTTTAATTTTCTATGCATGGGGAGAACCACGATTCGTTCTTTTAATGCTCTTTTCCATCGTATTAAACTACTGCTTCGGCCTACTCGTGCATCATTATGATAAACGAAAAAATATGAAAGTCACGTTTTTAATTATGGCTGTGGTCGGAAATATTTTATTACTGTCTTATTTTAAATATATTTCATTTTTCACAGACATTTTAAACAACGTATTACACTTATCTATTCATGTGGAACCTATTCCACTACCAATTGGAATTTCATTTTACACATTCCAAGCGATGTCCTATGTTATCGATATTTACCGTAAAGATGGAGAAGTTCAAAAGAATCCACTTAACTTAGCGCTATATATATCTATCTTCCCTCAGCTTATTGCCGGACCAATTGTTCGTTACAATATCGTCGCTGAGCAAATTAAAACGCGCATCCATTCTTTTGAACGATTCACAGAAGGTATTCAAATTTTCGTTCTCGGACTAGCAAAAAAAATATTAATCGCCAACCAAGTCGGATTTGTCGCCGATAAAATCTTTGCCTTACCACCATCTGAAATGAGCGCTGGAACGGCATGGATCGGCATTATCGCCTACACCCTTCAAATCTATTTCGACTTCTCAGGGTACTCTGATATGGCAATTGGGCTTGGAAAAATGTTCGGATTTGATTTTCCGAAAAACTTCAACTACCCATACATCTCTAAATCTATTTCAGAATTTTGGAGAAGATGGCATATTACACTTGGCTCTTGGTTCCGCGATTATATATACATCCCGCTCGGCGGAAACCGCGTTTCAAAACTAGCGAATTATCGTAACCTCTTCATCGTATGGGGATTAACTGGTTTATGGCACGGAGCTAGCTGGACATTTATCGCCTGGGGCTTATACTACGGCTTTATTATTTCAATTGAAAAAGCCGGATTCGAAAAAATATTAAACAAACTATGGAAACCGCTGCAACATGCATACGTACTACTCATCGTCATGATTGGTTGGGTCTTTTTCCGAGCTGACAACTTCGCTTACTCGTTCCAATATTTAAAAGCGATGTTCGGCATGCAGCGAGCATCTTTCATCGATGACAACACAATGCTATATATACATGAATACATTGTCATATTTATCATCGCCTTTATCGCAGCGACACCAATTTTAAAACGTGTGAAAAACATACTAGAACTTGCACCAAAAGCATACGTATTCACGATGCAAATTGTACGTCCTATATTATTACTAACATTATTTATGATTTCGATTATGTACTTGATCAACTCAACATATAATCCATTTATTTATTTCAGGTTTTAACTTAGCCCAATTAGTGGGGATGAACATCTCCTACTGATTAAAGTTTCACTTTATGTAGGAAGGAAAAGTTATTATGAAAAAATTGGGGAACCTCGTCTTATTTATCGGTTTTCTCACCATTATCTTTTCATTTGGCATATTATCGTTACTCAAAACAGACCGAGACATTTCACCTGTTGAAAATCGGCCGCTCGCTCAAAAACCATCTCTTACGAAAGAAGCTCTCTTAACTGGTAGCTTCTTTAAAGACTTTGAAACATACACAAATGATCAACTAATTGGAAGAGATGAGCTTATTAAAAACTATACACTTGCTCAAATTAAAATGGACAAGTCACTCATTAACGACATTATTTTAACTGATGATAAATGGCTTCTAAAAAACCCAGCATGGACGAAAAAATATAATGAAATTAATCAAACCATGCCCGCTATAAACGACTTATCTCAGTTTTTAAAAGAACGAAACATTGAGTTTTACTTTGCTTTACCACCGTCAAAAACGAATGCACTATCATTTAAATTACCTTCCCATATTCACACATATGCACAGGAAAATTTAAATTACTTTTTAACGAAACTTCCGGCGGACGTAAAGCCAATTAAACTCATGGAATACTTTAAAAAGAACTATACGAACGAAGAAATACAAGACATGTATTTCAAAACAGATCATCATTGGAACATGGACGGCGCTTTCGTAGGCTACCAATATATAATGAACACAATCGCGCAACAATCTTCTATATATAAAGGAAAAGAAATAAAAAAAGAAGACTACACTCGTACGTGTGCTCCAAATAAACATTTAGTTGGAAGCTTCAACAATCAGCTATACCAACTGATCGATGCAACCGGAGAAAAACTATGCTACTACACACCGAACGACAGTTTCAACTTCACGAGTGTAACCGCAAAAGATGTAAGTGGTAACGTGTATCAAAAGTTAGATGAAATATACGGTGTAGAAAAACAAAATGATATCACTTCATATGCAGGTTATTACACGAACGACTATCCAGAAATCGTCTTCGAAAATAACAATGCACCAAACGAAGTACGCGCCTTAGTCCTAAAAGACTCATTCGCAAACGCAATCGTGCCACACTTAGCACAAAGTTTCAAACACACATCCATCCTCGACCTTCGTCACTATCACGAAAAGGATGTATATCAATACATGAAAGACAACAACATTAACATGGTATTGTTCGTGTATAGTGATTCGAACTTGAGTGGGGACATGTTTAAGTTTAAACAATAGAAAGAAGCCTCTTGTAAAATATACAAGAGGCTTCTTTCTATAAAAAAAATCAGTGGGGATGAATCCCCACTGATTTTTCATTTTATCTATAATCGACTTATAGATTTGGGTTGTTAAGCACGTTCACGTGTACAGCTTGTGAACCGATTTCGCTTGTTAGAACGTCTTTTTCACCTAATACTTTGAATACTAATGTACCTTTGTCAGTGTACTTAGTAGTTAAAGTATTGTAAAGGTCTGTACTGAAGCCTTCAAGTGCAGAATCACTTGTTTGAGATACTGTTACATAACCAAGTTTTACATCGCCAGCGTTAAATTTAGCATCGCCGTTTCTATCTAAGTAAAGTTTACCTTGCTCTGCACCAGCAGCTTTTACAACACGTACTTTATGTTGTGTTTCTTTCGTTAAGTTAATACCTTTTACGATATCATCAAGGTTACTCTTCTCAAGTTCTAATACAGTACCGATGTTGATTTTCTTCTCAACGAAGTTTTCTGTTTGAACTGGTTTGAAGTTTACAGAATCAATAGCGATTGTTTCTTGAACGATTTCGATTGTTGCTTTACCAGCAGTTGCACCATTTTTCGTTAAGTGGATGTCAACTTTACCTGGTGCTTTACCAGTTACAACAACTTTATCGCCAACAATTTTAGCTGTAGCTACTGCTGGGTTTTTAGATTCAACTTTATAACCTGCTAAGTTTTCAGCATCAGAGTATACGCGCTCTGAAGTGTACTTAGATAATTGATACTCAACTGTGCTAGAAACGTTTAGGTCAAGTTTTGTATCAGGTGACTCACCGTATTGACCTACTTTAGATACAAGCTCAAAGTTTTTGAATGCAACGTTACCTTCTGTTACGTTCACATATAATGAGCCTAAAGTAGCACCATTAGCATTTTGGAAGTGAACTGTACCTTCGCCAACTTCATTACCTGTAACTTCAAGTGTTTTCGTACCAACTGAACCAGCGTCAGTTGTTACTACATCTAATCCACCTTCTGCAACTACACCTGTTTTTGGAAGAACTTCTTTAATTGCAGCTGTGTTAGCACCAAATGGATCGCCATATTGGTCAGTTGTTACGAATGTAACAGGTAATTTTTTATTTTGAACAACTTGTAATTTGTCTGGGTTAGCTTTTACTGATACTAATTTACGAGAATCAGTAGTTACTTTAAACTTAACATCTTTCGTTACATCGCCCACTTTAATAGTAAGTGTAGCTTCACCAGCAGCCTCAGCAGTAATGTAGTTGTTTACTACAGAGATAATACCGTGGTTTGAAGATTTAATGCTAATTGCTTTTGGATCAACCACTTTATCTTCTCCAGCAATTGTAGCAACTAATTTATTAAGAGATGCTCTTTCACCAACAACTAAGTTTTGGCTATTTAAAGTAAAGTCTGTACCAGAAAGTTTGCTACCGTAGTTTACAACACCATCAGCATCAGCATCTACTGCAAATACAGCATTTTTAATTGCAGAAGCTGGTGTATCAAGGTTTTTCACTGTAATAATACCAGTGTTAGAAACTGTTAAACCACCGCGTTTTGTAACTTGTACTTCTACTTTGTATTCACCTTGTGGAATACCAACAGCTAGTTTACCTGTTTCAGAAGTAGCTTCTTTTTTACCATCTTTACCTTCAAAGATTTTTGCTGGTGTACCGTCTAATTTATTTGCTACAAATTTGACGTCATGGTCTGCTAAGTTTAAGTACTCAACATCAGCGTTACCTTTTTCATCGTTTAATTTGAAAGCAACCGCTTGACCAGCACGATCATCATCAAATGTAAGTTTTTCAACAGCTAATTTTTTAACTTCGTATACGAATTTCGCTACGAATGATTGATCTTTTACTTTTACAGTAAGATTTTTATTTGGAGCAACTTTACCACCAAGTGTTACAGTTGCAGATGTACCGTCAGCATTTACTTCGATTGCACGTGCTTTGTCACCTTCAAGAGTTACATCATCAGCAGAAAGGTTGTTTAAACCAGTTCCTGTTAATGTTAATTTTGTAGGTTCAGAGATTTTCACATCTGTTACATTTGCAAGAGTGCTATCTGGTTTTGCATATTTTTTATCTGTTAATGCGATAAATTGAGCTGCTTCCGCACGAGATACAGATTTATTTGGCTCCCATTTGTTTCCTGTTCCTACAGAGATTCCAAGATTAATTAGGATGTTTGCTTTTTCTTCACCCCAATGATCTAATAAATCTTCAAATGTCGTAACTAACTCACCGTTAACTTTATCTTTTAAGTTATAAGCATTTACTAACATAGAAGCGAAAGAAGCACGGTCAATCTTTCCATCTGGATAGAAGTTTTCTTTACCGTCACCTTTTACGATGCCAGCTTTTTCAACTGCTGCAATATATTTTGAAGACCAAATATTTTTAGCATCTTTGAAAGAAGGTTGAGCGTTTTCATCAACTTGTAATCCTAAGATTTTAGTGAAAATTACAGCTGCAGAAGAACGGTCAATTGACTCAGCTGGAGCAAATGTACCGTCTGGTTTACCAACGATTGCACCTTTATCTACTAAGTAGTTGATAGAATCTACTGCCCAATGATCAGCTGGAACATCCGGGAATGTTTTACCTGCTGCTGCTACTGGAGATACAACTCCTGCTACCATTGCTGCTGTCATTGTACCTGCGATTACTTTTTTGTAAGAGTTAGTCTTTGCCATTTTATAATTTTCCTCCTTCAGGAATATGTTACTAGTTTCATAATCATATGTAATTTGAAAACTAGTTGTTAGAAAAGCCATAAAACAATAAAAACATATGCAAAACTACAAAGTACTATATGAAAAGTAGTTCACATAAGGAAATGATACAAACCGTTAAATGTTAATATAAGGTTTAAATACCATTTTCTGAAACAAGTTCATCATACTATACAAGCTCCTTCGTTATCAAGAACTTTATCAAAAGAAGATTCGACACATTCTGATAATTCAGTCTATAAATTCTATTATTTAGATGTTCTCATAGACTTTCAAAGGAAATATATGTATAAACCGTTCCAAAATCTACCTTTCTACACAATGCATATTTTCATATGAAATACACAATTGGAATTATAGCACATATTTCCACGCCCTCACTCAATTTTTTATTACAATAAATACAATTTTCAGACTATATTCGACTTTAATTTTCAGCATTCGACAAATTAACTCTTTATTCCAATATTTTTTAACCGAAAAAAGATATTAACCGACAAAAAAATTACATATTTACAGGGTATTTATCTATTTTTGAAAGCGTGTTCATTTTATTTCTCAATAAAAACAACTATTAATCTTACAAGTATGATCTATCCCAAAAGGTACATTTATATAAAAAAAGAGCCCACATAATGTGGACTCTTTCTATTGAAATAAATTTCAATTAGCGAGCTGCTGTTACTGATTTAAAATCAACAAGTAAGTTGCCAGCTTCGTCAGCAGTTGTGAATACATGAGGAACCTTCTCTGTACCTTGCTTAGCTTTAACAGTTACTGTACCGTTACCTAAGTTAACTGCGTCTTCAACTGTTACAACTACGTCTTTTGCTGCTTTGTCAGCTTCTTTAACTGCTACAGTTAATGGCGCACCGTTTAAGTCAATTACGAAATCATTTGTGTTAACTTTTACAGCCTCAGAGAATGTAAGAGTAATCTCTTTGTTACCTGCGTTTGTAATTTTAGCTGATTTAAATTCAGGAGCTTTTGTATCTTCAACTTTTAATAATAGGTTTGTTGTACCCATTTTTACTCCGTCTTTGTTTGCAACGTTAGCTACTGTGAATTTAACTGTTTCTGATTTTTCGAAAGTAAATGTTTCTGGTAATTCGATTGTTGCAGTATCACCAGCTAATGTGATTAATGTACCTTCTGGTAATTTAGCACCAGCTAATGTGTAGTTGTTTACATTAGAAGCTGAATCTGCACCTTGACCACCTTTTACTACCTTGTCGAATTTCACTGTAACTGTATTCTTCTCTTTATTAAATGCAATATTTTCATTTGTTACTTTTGGAGCTACTTTATCTACTTCACCTGCAACTTCTTTCTTCGCTACTTTTACTTCTGTAGTGAATGCTGCTGACTCGTTACCAGCTGTATCTTTAATAAATCCTTTTGAAGCTGCAACTTTATAGTTACCTTCAGCTGGGAATTTTAAAGTGATAGCTTTTTTATTATCTTCAACTTTTGTTGCAGTTACTTGTGCTGTTACATCTTCGCTTGTATCTTGATTAATGATACGAACAACTTTTTTATCGAATTGAGCTGTTGCTGCATTTACTTCTTTATCAAATGTAAATGTAGCTGCTGTATCTTGTTCTTTTTCTGCTACAGCTTTTACGAAGTTAGGAGCTACAACGTCTTTTGCAACTTTTACTTCTTTAGACACTTGTTTACCTACGTTGTTAGCTGTATCTTTGTAACCAATAAATTCAACAGTAAGGTCTGCAGATGTTTCAGTTCCTTTAAGAGCAGCTGGTACTGTTACAAGTGCTTTTGTTTGATCATCAGCAAGTTTGATTTCTGTGTTAGGTAGTGCTTTTCCATCTTTCTTAACTACCACTCTACCTTGACCGTCTTTACTAATTTCTTCTGAGAAAGTAACTTCTAATGTTGCTTCTCCTTCAGCCGTAATTTCTTTAACTTTTACATCTTTAACTTCTGGAGCTGTAGTGTCTTTTTCTACTTTATAAGTAGCTTTTCCTTCGTACATTTCCATTGTGTTACCAGTGAAATCTTTAGCACCAGTTACGATTACGCTAAATTCTTCGCCGTTTTTAACTACATCTTGAACTTTAGCTTTTGGTAATGTAACTGTATTGTCTACAGGAGTAGCTTTGATTGCTTTACCGTTAATAACAACAGTAACTTCAGCTGCGCTTAATTTTTCACTGAATACAACTTTAACATTTCCATCTGGAGTAGATACTGTAGATACAGTTGGAGCTACTTCATCGTTAAAGAAGATAACTTCATATTTTTTTGGAACATCTTTACCGTCAACAGTTTTAACATTTTGAACAGTTAAAACGTAAGCTTCATTGTTCTCAAGTTTTTTATCTCCAGCTACTGTTAAAATTACAGATTTTTTATCTTTACTTAATTTTGGAGCATCAAATGTCATACCGTCTTGTGAAATTGCAAAGTTTGCAGCAGTTACATCTTTAACTTCAGTACCGAATTTAACTTCGATTTCTTTAGCGTTGATTGCTTTAATAGACTCAACTTTAGCTTCTGCTTTTTGTCCGAACTTTTGATCAGTTAAAGCGATAAATTGAGCTGCTTCTGCTTTAGTTACAGTTTTTTCAGGCTCCCAAGTAGTAGCTGTAGTACCTGCAGAGATTCCTAATTCAACTAGGATGTTAGCTTTGTCTTTACCCCAGCTAGGTTTTAAATCTTCGAATTTAGTTTCTGGAGTACCAGTTACTTTAGATTGTAAGTTGTAAGCTTCTACAAGCATAGATGCCATTGACACGCGGTCCATTTTTCCGTTTGGATCGAAGATGCCGTTACCTTTACCTTTAACAACGCCAGCTTTTTCTACAGCTGCGATGTATTTTGCAGCCCAGCCTTCTTGAGCGTCAGTGTAAGATGGTTTAGCGTTCTCGTCGATTGGTAAGTTTAAGATTTGAGCCATCATTGTAGCTGCTTCTGCACGAGATAATTCTTTTCCAGGCTCGAACATTCCTGCATCGTTACCTTTGATTGCGCCTTTTTCTGCTAAGTAGTTAATAGAATCAATTCCCCAGTGATCAGCTGGAACGTCTGGGAATGTTTTACCTGCTGCTGCTACTGGAGAAACAACACCTGCTACCATTGCTGCTGTCATTGTACCAGCGATTAATTTTTTGTAAGAGTTAGTCTTTGCCATTTTATATATTTCCTCCTTCAGGAATGTAATACTAGTTCCATAATGTTTTAAATAGATATTCTATTTAATTTTGAAACTAGTAGATATAAATGTGGTTAAAGCATTCTAAATAAAGAATAAATATTCTTCATTATAGAATCATAAAGAAATCATACACCATTTTTATCCAATAAAAAAATGCTAAATTCGACAAAAAAGTGAATATTCGTATTTTTGAACAACAGTTTTTTCGACTTTTATTTTAAAACATTAGATTCTAAAATCAGAATATTTTAAATTGCGATAAAAACGCGTCAAAAGTACATTTGTTATAATCTTTCCATAACCATTTATAACTATAGCAGATAAACGTTTACAATTTCAATATCTAACTATCAAGATATTACGACATTAATCGACATTATATTTCCAGTGAAATTCGACATTTTTCTTCACGTTATTTTTGAAAAACAACCAAACCTTTCCACTTGTAATCTATACGATAAATCGCTAAATGCTTATGTTCTTTATATATTAATGTTAAGATTTATAAACATACATCTTAGCCCCTATATTCCTCTTTTATGAGAATATATTTAAAATCTTTTATTAAATTCGACATTTTTCTACAAATAAGTTTTTTCTTTCGACATTTTTTATTTTTCTCCTGTACTACAAAACGCAAGTCCTCTACAACTCTTTTGTACAAAATAAAAAGAGGATGTCCTCTCAAATTAAGATTCCATTCCTCTTTTTTTGAACTCTTTTGAATTCAAATCGCTTATGATATATTGAGACGCTGCTGAGATTTGCTCTCGCAATTCTTCTACTCTTTGCCCCAACTTTACTTGTACATCTTCTTTTTGTTCTAATTGTTTTAGCATCATGTTGTATAACGTTTCTGCCGTCCAATCACCGTCTACGTTTCCAATAATCGGTTGATTTACTTGTTGTAAAAACGAATCAATCTTTGGATCATAGGAAATACCGACCATAGGAATATTAGCAACCGCAGATAAAATAAGCGCATGCAGCCTCATACCTATTAGAAGCGAACATTCCGATAAAATCGCGATTTTTTCATGAATATCCATTTTATATGGAAGCATATGAGCTTCCTCTCCCATTAGATTAATAATATCGCGTGAAGCATTTTGATCAAACGGGCCATGCATCGGTACGAATAAAATATGGTAGCCTTCACGTTTAAACTTTTTCAACGTCTCTGCTAGTTTCTTCATATAATCTTCTTTTGCATCCCAATATCGTACACTAACCGCAATGACTTTTCCTTGAATGGAATGTTTTTTTAGCCAATCCGACTTCATTCCTTCTGGTTGACACGCTAATACCGGATCAGGAACTAACTCAATATCCTTCTTAATACCAATTTCTTTTAAGTACAAAAATGAATCTTCATCACGAACTGATATATACTCCGCTTTTGATACGTGCCATTTCACTAATAGACGATTTTGCCTTTTCGTAATTGGTCCGATTCCTTGCGCGTAAATATAATACGGCTTTTTCAAAAAACGTGCCATTCGCATAATACCTGTGTAATACAAAATACTTTTAATACTCGTTTTATCTTGAAGGAGACTTCCCCCTCCGCTAATTAACCCATTACTTTTCTTTATTTCTTTATAAATCGCTCTTATATCCCAGCGATTTACTGCTTCTACACCGTACATTTTCCTTGTATAGTCGGGGTCATTCGAAAGTACAACAAGCTCAAGAGTAGGATCCTCTTCATGTAGCGCTTTAATAATTGATTGCAAAATTGCTTCGTCCCCAACATTATAAAAACCATAATATCCTGATAAAACTAACCGCACTCTTAATCTCCTCCAACATTTCGCAATCAACTTTTTGTCATTCAACAAATCGCTATCAACTTTGTAATAAGAAAAGCTGATAGCTTGAAATTGATTTCTTTCACAAACATATCACAGCCATACTCATTTATGGACAAATTTACTTACGTAAAAATGGAATTTGCTTTTTGGATATCCAGTCCAACTTTAATGCGCATACACCATATATAAATAATGCCACGCAAAATGCTAAACCACTATATATCATTGCAAAAAGTCTAGAATCCATTACATTTATTAAAGTAGATACGGTATATAATCCAATACCTACTATACTAGATATTCCAATTACAGCAAAAAATCTTCCTATATGAATCGAATAAGCTAACTCTTTTCGAATATACGCATAATTTATGACACAGATCAAAATATATATGATTAGTGTACTATAAGCCGCACCAGTTATTCCAAATTTACTTACGAGTACTATATTTAAGATGATTTTTACAAAGCTCGCTCCAACAACTATCCAAGCAGCTCGCATCGAACGATTAATGCCTTGCAAAATTCCTATTGATAATACCATAAGTGATGTGAAATACGAACTACCAATTAAAACAGCTAACATTCCGCTTCCTTTAGCATCTGTAAACAATGCGACATTAAGCGGAACTGCAAGTGCCATGAGCCATATTGTTATGGGCGCTGTTAACACATGCGCAAGTTCATTTGTTCGCTCAATCGTCTCTTTTGCTAAAGCTACATCTTTCTTCGTTAACGCAGCAGTTAACAACGGAATTAAAGGAAATACTATCGCACTAGCAAACACGACAATTAATTGTGTGAATGCAAAGCCACGACTATATATACCGAATTGTTCTTGAATTGTTGTAGAGGATTCATGCAACATATGTGGAATAGTTACAGAATCAACTAAATTTAACAACGGCATCGACAATGCTCCGATTGCGATTGGAATCGAAACACGCAATATTTTTTTTGCATTTTCTTTAAAATCTTGCAGTGAATATGTCTTATTTTTATAACGATATATACTTTTCACATACTTCAATCTCAAATATATAAGTGACGTAATTACTCCAAGACAAGAACCAATCATTGCTCCGCCTGTTATCACATCACTGTCTTTATTCCAAGCAACAAATATGTATGCAATTGCTAACATAAAGAACACGCGAATGAACTGCTCAATTACTTGCGACACTCCAGTAGGTATCATATCTCCAAACCCTTGAAAATACCCTCGATATACCGCCATATATGGTGCGATTAATAGAGCAAATGAAGTGACAATTAATGGGAGCCTCGTATCTTGTCCACCAAGCATGTTTGCAAACATACTTGATCCAGTAATAATAATTACAAACCCAAGTACTCCAAATATAACTCCAATAATAGAAGCTGACGTAAATAGTTTAGCAATCCCTTCCTTATCATCCTTCTCATGAAGTTCAGCGATTAACTGTGATATAGCTAACGGTACGCCCGCTACCGATAAAGTTAAAGCGATCATATATACAGGAAAAACGAGGCGGAAAATTCCAAGTACTTCATCTCCTGCTATATTTTGCAATGGGATTTGAAAAAAACTCCCCAATACTTTCGATAGAAACGTTGTAATAGTTAAAATCGCAGCACCTTTTACAAACCTTTTATTCATCTTCTATCTCTTTTCTTTCATTATATAATGTTCATAAATATTAAATCATACAAGATATAGCTATATTCTTCTCTTTTTTGAAAAATTTCACTTTATCTCATTTAGATATCATACCAAATTTCTTATACCTTGAATACTCTCTTTCTTTATCGCGTTTAAATATATCATGCTCACTAATGCTTTATTTTTATCCAGTTTTTTCTTCAATTTACTACTTCTACTTATTCGGGATAAACATGTGCTATAATGTAGCTATTGTCAGTAAGAGGAGTGTTTACAACATGCTGAATTCGGTAAAAAAGCTGTTAGGAGATTCTCAAAAGAGAAAACTAAAAAAATATGAACAACTTGTTCAAGAAATTAATAATTTGGAAGTAAAAATATCTGATTTGTCTGATGAAGAATTACGCCACAAAACGAGCACATTTAAAAGCATGCTCCAAGATGGAAAAACAGTAGATGACATAAAAGTAGAAGCATTCGCTGTTGTACGTGAAGCTGCAAAGCGTGTACTTGGATTACGTCACTACGATGTGCAATTAATTGGTGGACTTGTATTATTAGAAGGTAATATCGCAGAAATGCCTACTGGCGAAGGAAAAACATTAGTTTCTTCTCTCCCAACATACGTACGCGCCCTTGAAGGAAAAGGCGTTCACGTTATTACTGTAAACGATTATTTAGCAAAACGAGATAAAGAATTAATTGGCCAAGTTCATGAATTTCTAGGTCTAAAGGTTGGATTAAATATTCCTCAAATTGATCCTGCTGAAAAGAAACTTGCGTACGAAGCTGATATTACATACGGTATTGGAACAGAATTTGGCTTTGATTATCTGCGCGATAATATGGCTGCTTCAAAAAGTGAGCAAGTACAGCGCCCTTATCATTTCGCTATTATCGATGAGATTGACAGCGTTTTAATTGATGAAGCAAAGACACCACTTATTATTGCCGGTAAAAAATCAAGTAGCTCTGATTTACACTATTTATGCGCAAAAGTTATTAAATCATTCCAAGACACTCTTCATTACACGTACGATGCAGAAACGAAATCTGCTAGTTTTACAGAAGAAGGGATTACGAAAACGGAAGATTTATTCGATATTGATAACTTATATGATTTAGAGCATCAAACTTTATATCATTATATGATTCAAGCATTACGAGCTCATGTCGCTTTCCAGTGCGATGTTGACTATATTGTACACGATGAAAAAATATTACTTGTCGATATCTTCACAGGCCGCGTTATGGATGGTCGTTCTTTAAGTGATGGTTTACATCAAGCACTTGAAGCAAAAGAAGGTTTAGAAATTACGGAAGAGAATCAAACACAAGCATCTATTACAATCCAAAACTTCTTCCGTATGTATCCAGCATTATCCGGTATGACAGGTACTGCAAAAACGGAAGAAAAAGAATTTAACCGTGTGTACAACATGCAAGTTATTCCGATTCCGACTAACCGCCCTGTCCTTCGTGAAGATAAAAGCGACGTTGTATACGTAACAGCAGATGCAAAATACAAAGCTGTACGTGAAGATGTTCTGAAACATCATAAACAAGGACGCCCTATTTTAATTGGGACGATGTCTATCTTACATTCAGAAACTGTTGCTCGTTACTTAGATGAAGCAAATATTTCATACCAATTGTTAAATGCGAAAAGCGCAGAGCAAGAAGCCGATTTAATCGCAACTGCTGGACAAAAGGGGCAAATTACAATTGCGACGAATATGGCTGGACGTGGTACTGATATTTTACTAGGAGAAGGTGTCCACGAACTTGGCGGATTACATGTAATTGGAACAGAACGCCACGAATCACGCCGCGTTGATAATCAGCTAAAAGGTCGTGCTGGTCGCCAAGGAGATCCTGGTAGCTCTCAGTTCTTCCTTTCTTTAGAAGATGAAATGCTAAAACGTTTCGCACATGAAGAAGTAGAGAAATTCAACAAATCATTGAAAGCAGATGAAACCGGACTCATTCTAACTTCTAAAGTTCACGAATTCGTAAACCGTACACAATTAATTTGTGAAGGTAGCCATTTCGCAATGCGCGAGTACAATTTAAAATTAGATGATGTAATAAATGACCAACGTAACGTTATTTATAAATTACGTAACAACTTATTACAAGACGATACAAATATGATTGAAATTGTTATTCCAATGATTGATCATGCTGTAGAAGCAATTTCTAAACAATACCTTTTAGAAGGTATGCTTCCAGAAGAATGGGATTTCACTCGTTTAACAACGAGCATAGAAGAAATTTTACCGGTAGAAAACATGCCATCATTATCAGCAAATAACGTCCATTCACCGGAAGATTTACAATCCGTTTTACAAGAAACGTTATCGCTTTATAAAGAGCGTGTAAATGAATTAAATAGTCATGCTGATTTACAACAGTCACTACGATATGTTGCCCTTCATTTCCTAGACCAAAACTGGGTAAATCATTTAGACGCAATGACTCACTTAAAAGAAGGCATCGGGCTAAGACAATATCAACAAGAAGACCCTACTCGTCTTTATCAAAAAGAAGGTTTGGATATCTTCTTATACACATATGGTAATTTTGAAAAAGAAATGTGCCGTTATGTTGCAAGACATTTAGGTGTTCCTGAAAACGTACAATAATGAGGTGAAAGGTTATGTTATCATTCCTAAAAAAAGCGAAGAAAAAAGGAAAAGATACGACTGTCTCTAGTAATCAATTATTAGGACAAGAAGAAACAACTACTGAGAATAAAACTGTAAAACCAACACTTTACTTCCACCCAAGCTGGGGTGCAGTAGCACAAGAACAAAAATACATTTACCAATTTTTACATAAAGAACTGCCACTTTTACAAGAATATCAAATTTCTTTATCTGGAATTGAGATTGAAAAACGTGACGGTGGCTATGACGTCGCTGTATTTGTTCGCAGCACTGTTCCAAAATCTATTTCTTTTGAAGAAGTTACATTACTTCTTATGAATAAAGAGAACAAACTTTGTGCACGCAAAACATTCAATCTTTCTGCATTAGGAGAAATTCCTGCAAATGTAAACATGCCGTTCATCTTTACATTTGAGCAAGAAACGATTACTGACGCTGCATTATCTCAAACAGATTGGGAATTAGCGTTTGAACTTGAAGCTAAGCACGCATTAGATTTAGATCCATCTTGGGAAGCTCAATTACCTGAAGCAAGTAAAGAAGCTTTACGTAATTTCGTAGATAACTTAACACCACCGGGTGACGGTGAAATTAACTTCCTAGGCCTGCAAGCTACAAGAAAAGAAAATGGTGATTTACATACAACACTTCTTATTCGTAACGGCTGCAAAGACAATATTCAACTAGAGCAACTTCCTCTTCACATTGAAGATGCTTCTGGTGCCACTGTCGTTAAAGGAGCTTTCACATTACCGAACCTTGAAATTAAAGCAAACACAACAAAACCGTGGTCATTTGTCTTCCCTGCTTCATCTATCCTAAAAGAAGATATGGATTTATCTTCTTGGAAAGCATTTGTACCACAAGACTAATAAGAGAGGCTCAGCCTCTCTTATTCTTTTTCATACAAAAAAGCCTGTTCAAAAAGATGGTCATCACACCTCTTTGAACAGGCTTTTCTTTATATAAAATTTATTTCGTTACTAATAAACGTTCAATATGGTATTCAGCTTCTAATTTGCACATTTCATCTGCATGCTGCACTTTATTCATCTTTAATTGCTCTACCTGCTCTTCGCTCGGTGTTTCATTAATAAGCTCATTAATTTTTTCATTTACTTTCACTGCTAATGCTTGATGGAAATCTGGATGCCCTTTCAACTCGTCATCTACTTTATTCATCCAAGTTGATTTTGTGTATAAATACTGTTTCCACTGTTCAACAAATTGTTGCATATCAAACTTTGCTTCGTTCCATTCAATTTCTTTCATATACTTCTCAAAAGAAACAACAATTGAGCGTGTAATCCCAATTTTCACTCCGTGTGGTAACTGTTTGTACATCAATTATTCCCTCCAGCTTAAAGCTCTTCCTTCTAATACAAAAAGGAATCTCAAAATTCATATACGTTCTCATAATATCACATTGCTAATCTAAAAGGTTACTATACTGCTTAGATTAATAAATGTCAACAGACGTAAAACATCTCAATATACAGATGTTTTACATATAAAAAATACTCTCCAAAGAGAGTATTTTTTATATAGCTTTAGCTTTCGCAAACTGCAATTTATCTTTTTGCTCACCATTCGCCATCGTAACTAACGTTTTTTCAACATGAGGATGTACTTGTCTTAGTGTGACTCTCACTCCTGATTTATCCGACTGCTCAATGAAATTCAATAACGCCATCGCTCCTGATACATCCATATAACGTACCCCATTCATACATAAAACAACCGGGGACTTCACATCTTGTAAAGCGTAGAAAACACGATCTACAGACAAGAAAGAAAGTGGGCCTTTAATTTTGTACGTCGCTTCTTTCTCTTTTACAATAGAAGTTTTACGTTCTTTACATTTCACCACATATATAATGAAAGAAAGAATAATACCGAATGCAACAGCAATCATTAAATCAAACTTCACCGTTACAAACATCGTAATAAGCATAACAGCTACATCACCTTTTGGTGCCACATGCATTTTCCTCATACTTTCCCAATCAAACATACCAATACCAGTTAAAATTAAAATACCTGATAATACAGCAAGTGGAATATATTGTACGACTGAACCAAGTCCCATAATGAAAATGAATAATATCACACTATGCATACAAGCTGACAGTGCTGTTTTACCACCACTTCTTATATTAACGATAGACCTTACAGTCGCACCAGCACCAGCTAATCCGCCAAACAATCCGCTCATAACATTACCGATTCCTTGCCCAACGAGCTCTTTATTACTTTTATGACGTGTACCTGTCACATTATCCATTACGACCGATGTTAACAACGAGTCAATCGATCCTAACAAAGCAATACTAAGCGCTGGTAAAATAAGTTCCGCTATCCCTGTGCCGCTTAGAGATGGAATATGAAGCGTCGGCATCGCTTCTGGAATTGTTCCGATCTTTTCAATCATTTTATTTAATGAAAGACTTCCGATGAACGGTAACTTTACTGTCAGCCCTTCTAAAGCCGAAGCGAATAACGGTAACAACGCCGTCACACCTACTAATGCAACTAAACTAGATGGAATCGCCTTAATCCATTTTCCAGAAACGATCATAACAATAATCGTCAATACTACGAGTAAAAAACTATTTTGCACATGCTTCATTTCACCTAAAATAATGATCAGTGCAATACCGTTCATAAATCCTGAAACGACAGGATACGGAATATATCGAACGTAAGAACCAAGCTTACATACACCAAATAAAATTTGAAAAAGTCCTGCCATCATAAAAGCAATAAAACTCGCCTCTAATCCGTGCGTTGCGATAACGCCTGTCGCAATAACCGTAATCGGTCCAGTTGGCCCAGTAACCTGCCCTGGTGTACCACCAAATAACGCCGCAAATAAACCTGCGAAAATCGCACCATATAATCCAACGAGTGCGCCCTCAGACGTCCCTGTCGCCGCAATACCAAACGCAATCGCAAGTGGCAACGCAACAATCGCAACAGTAAACCCTGCCAAACATTCCTTTGCTATTTTTTGAAGCATATAATAACCACCTTCATATTAAGTCCATGTTCCATTGTACACCTAAAAAGATACATCCGTCATTGTACTTTTTACAGTCTCGTGACGTAAACGTATTCAATTACAATCTTCCCTCTATCTTTGGAAACCATTATAACTATGCTATAATAAAGTGAAACTTTAATCAGTGGGGATTTTGTTTATCCCCCACTGATTATTAGCCCGCACCAATCGGGCTTTTACGGGCAGTTGATCCCCAAGGATCTTACTGCCCGTTAATGCGGGATAAACAAATTAAATCTTTTACTATATACTTGGAGGCACTATGCTAACTTTTGAAGAAAAATTATCGATTATTGAATCTTTCCCACAACTAGAAAGAAAAAACGTATCATTAAAACGTGTAAACTTCCACTTTGAAGAAAGTCTTTTAGATAAAAAGAACGTTGTATATCACTTACACCCAAATGGAAACGGATTTGTATATGCAAGCGGTATTCAAGGCTATAAAACAGATGATAGAGGAATGGTTAACATTCGTGAGTTTTCAGAAGAGGAATTACGTTCAGTAATCCAAAAATCAATTGACCTTCTATCAGAAAAATTAGAAGTGGCTACACCAAAAGGACCTATGCTTCAAGAAGATTGGCACAACGAAGACGGCCATATCCTTACTCTTATCGAAGAAGATGATGATATGTGGAACGTTTACGCAGGTACAAACTTAGACGGTACATTTAACTCGTATCGTGAAGCTGCAGCTTACCTTGATGAAGAAGGATTTTCATTAAAATAGTAAAAAAAGCGGAGACTCCTAGTCTCCGCTTTTTTTACTATAATTCACTACCCTACTCATTACATCTTTCTTCTTCTAAACAACTTCGTTCCCAAAATTAATGCGAACAAACCTGCCAAAATAGATGTAGATTCAGTTGATACTCCACCTGTTTGAGGAAGAGATTTTGATTGCTTGTCACTTTCTTTGCTAGATGATACTTCAGACTGATTTTGCACCTCTTGTTTATTTGATACTTCTGGTTTCTCTAGCTCTTTCGGCTCTTCCGTCACCTTTGGCTCTTCCGGTTTCTCTTCTTTCAGGTCTTCGATTGTCTCAATTTCGACTTCCTCTTCACCTGGCGTTACTTGGATCTCCGGCTTTTCTTTTACCTCTGGTTTCTCCAATACATTCGGCTCTTCTGTCACCTTTGGTTCTTCTGGTTGTTCCTCTTTCAGGTCTTCGATTGTTTCTTCTTCAACTTCCTCTTCCCCTGGCGTTACTTGAATCTCCGGTTTTTCCTTTCCCTCTGGTTTCTCTGTTACGTTCGGCTCTTCTGTCACCTTTGGCTCTTCCGGTTTTTCTTCTTTCAAGTCTTCGATTGTTTCTTCTTCAACTTCTTCTTCACCCGGCGTTACTTGAATCTCCGGTTTTTCCGTTACCTCTGGTTTCTCTGTTACGTTCGGTTCTTCCGTCACCTTTGGCTCTTCCGGTTTCTCTTCTTTCAGGTCTTCGATTGTTTCAACTTCGACTTCCTCTTCACCTGGCGTTACTTGAATCTCCGGCTTTTCTTTTACCTCTGGTTTCTCTGTTACGTTCGGCTCTTCTGTCACCTTTGGCTCTTCCGGTTTTTCTTCTTTCAAGTCTTCGATTGTTTCTTCTTCAACTTCTTCTTCACCCGGCGTTACTTGAATCTCCGGTTTTTCCGTTACCTCTGGTTTCTCTGTTACGTTCGGTTCTTCCGTCACCTTTGGCTCTTCCGGTTTCTCTTCTTTCAGGTCTTCGATTGTTTCAACTTCGACTTCCTCTTCACCTGGCGTTACTTGAATCTCCGGCTTTTCTTTTACCTCTGGTTTCTCTGTTACGTTCGGCTCTTCTGTCACCTTTGGCTCTTCCGGTTTCTCTTCTTTCAGGTCTTCGATTATTTCAACTTCGACTTCCTCTTCACCTGGCGTTACTTGAATCTCCGGTTTTTCCTTTACTTCTGGTTTTTCCAATACGTTTGGCTCTTCCGTCACCTTTGGTTCTTCCGGTTGTTCCTCTTTCAGGTCTTCGATTGTTTCTTCTTCAACTTCTTCTTCACCTGGCGTTACTTGAATCTCCGGCTTTTCTTTTACCTCTGGCTTCTCTGTTACGTTCGGCTCTTCTGTCACCTTTGGCTCTTCCGGTTGTTCCTCTTTCAAGTCTTCGATTGTTTCAACTTCAACTTCTTCTTCACCTGGCGTTACTTGAATCTCCGGTTTTTCCGTTACTTCTGGTTTTTCCAATACGTTTGGCTCTTCCGTCACCTTTGGTTCTTCCGGTTTTTCTTCTTTCAAGTCTTCAATTGTCTCTTCTTCAACTTCTTCTTCACCTGGCGTTACTTGAATCTCCGGTTTTTCCGTTACTTCTGGTTTTTCCAATACGTTTGGCTCTTCCGTCACCTTTGGTTCTTCCGGTT
>JAQEWB010000018.1 GCA_027694045.1 Bacillaceae bacterium OF18-1A
AAGTTTTTCATTTCGTTTGTCGCTTGCGACGTTAATGTCATCGGCGACTTGTTTTATATTACACCTCTAAGATGAAATCGTCAACATGTTTTTCTAAAAAAATATAAAAAGACTTATTTCTTTTTAAATAAGTCTTTTTATCACATATCATTCTATTTAATTATTATTTTTCTATAATAGGTAAAGTAACGATAAATCGAATAATACCATCCTTATATTCCGCTCGAATACTACCACCTTGTAATTCAACAATACTTTTTGCAATAGCTAACCCGAGTCCCGATCCTTCCGTCACCCTACTTCTAGATTGGTCTTTCTTATAAAATCGTTCAAACAAGTTTCCTAACTCTTCTCTTGTAAACTCTTCACTATGATTCGCTATAACAATTTGTATATCTCTACGTTGTCTTTGCAGGGAAACTTTTATCTCTCCATCATCTTCACTATACTTAATCGCATTCATTAGTAAATTATCAAATACACGAACCATCTTTTCCGAATCCATCGTCACATACGCACGTTCCTCAGGAAATTTCTTAACGAACGTAAGCCCATGCTCTTCTGCATGCGGTACTAGTTCTTCTATTAATTGCTCCAATAACTCATTTATACATACTTCTTGTTTTTCTAGCATAACTTGTTCATTCGTCAACTTCGTATACTCAAATAAATCCTCTATTAAATTCTTTAACTGCTCCGATTTCACAAAAGCAATTCTCGTATATTCATCATGTTGTTCCTTATTTTCATATTTTGAATCTCTAAGTAATCGTAAATACCCCATAATAGAAGTAAGTGGTGTACGTAAATCATGGGACACATTCGTAATAAGCTCATTCTTTTGTTTCTCTAATTTACGTTCCTTCTCTATATTATTCATAAGCTCTTCTGCCATATTATTAATATTCTCAGTTAAAGACGCAATCTCATCTTCACCTTTTTTCTCAATACGGTACGCTAAATTACCTTTTTCGATTTCCTTTACACCTTGCGCCATCGCTTCAATTTGCTGCATCTTTCTCTTTGTTATATAGAAGAAAGAGAAAATAAATACAAGTACACCTATGAAAAACGGAAACGGTCCTTCTTGCGTATCATATATTACTTCACCTTCTGGAATCCCACTAACAAACATGTATAAATTCTTATCTTCTATTGTAATAGGTGAGAAAGATAAAAATTCTTTTCTCGTATTTTCAAATACATCTCGACCGTTTAAATAATTAATCGCAAATGATGTTGCATTACGAATTGTATTATGCAAATCAATTTGTTCTTCTTGCGCCTGCTTCGTTTTATATAAAACTTTACCACTCTCGTCAGTAACCAGCACTTTTAAAGCTCTAGATCCTTGTTCTAAATTTTGGTTTTCCATTTCAATCATATTTGATATGGCTTCTAATTTATTTTCATGAACTGAGCTATTTGCAACACTTTGAGCTTCCTGGTTAATTCGCTCCATACCAGCTCGATAATCGATTGTAGCCTCCCTATTCGCATTCTCAAAAAACGGCGCTGCTGCCTTTGCTGACAAAAGCCCTAATAATGCACAAGCAGTAAACGCAGTAATAAGTTGAATTCTTATACTCCGTTTCACACTCTTCACTATCTTTCTAATTAATTCTCGAATTTTCCTCACATAAGTAAATGGATTAAATATCTTTTTCAATCTTATACCCCACTCCCCATACTGTTTTTATATATCTAGGTTTCCTTGGATTCTCCTCAATTTTTTCACGCACTTTTCGAATATGTACCATTACAGTATTATCCGACTGGAAAGATCTTTCGTTCCAAACCTTCTCATAAATTTGCTCAGCACTAAATACCATGCCTGGATTACGAGCTAACAATTCTAAAATTGAAAATTCCCTTGGAGTTAGTTTTACTTCTTCCCCTTCCACAATAACCTTATGGGTCGAAATGTTTATTGTCATCTCTCCAATTTCTAACTCGTCCTCGTTTTGAATAGAGAAACCATTCATTTTCATATAACGACGCAATTGAGATTTAACTCTCGCAACTAACTCTAACGGATTAAATGGTTTCGTTACGTAATCATCCGCACCCGTTGTTAATCCTAAAATTTTATCCATATCTTGTGTTTTCGCGGAAAGCATAATAATTGGCATTTCTTTCGCTTCTCTTACTTTCATACACATATGAATACCATCTACTTTTGGCATCATAATATCCAATACAACTAGATGCACTTCATTTTCTTCTAATATACGTAAACCTTCTTCTCCGTCCCCTGCCTGCAGTACTTTATATCCTTCATTCTTTAAATATATTGTAATAAGGTTCCTAATTTCTTTTTCATCATCTACAACAAGTATTGTTTCTCCAGCCACAATATCTCCCCCCATCGTTTTTTGATCCCTAACTTCTATTATAGAAAAACTTCTGAAGAAAAACGTTCGGAAATCCTTAAGATTTTCTGAAGACGCAAAAAAGGTCTAGACTCCCCTTCAGTCTAGACCTTTCAAAAACCCCTTTTATTTACGAACGTAGATGAAATATAGTACGAATAAAACTCCCATAACATACATAATTGGATGAATCTCTTTACGACGACCACTCACAACCATTGTAATTGGATAGAAAATAAATCCGATTGCAATTCCTGTTGCGATACTGTACGTAAGTGGCATTGAAATGATTGTAAAGAATGCCGGTACTGCAATCTCGAATTTCTTCCAGTCAATCTCTCCTAAAGAAGAAACCATCAAGATCCCTACAATAATTAAAGCTGGTGCCGTTACTGCTGGTGTCACAACACTTAGTAATGGCGAGAAGAATAGTGCCAGTAAGAAGAATCCTGCTGTTACAACTGCTGTAAATCCAGAACGTCCTCCTGCCGCTACCCCTGCAGATGACTCAATGTAAGACGTTGTTGTTGATGTACCTAAGATCGCACCAATTACAGTCGCAATCGCATCTGCAAATAACGCTTTGCCTGCACGTGGCAATTTATTGTTCTTCATTAATCCCGCTTGATTTGCAACCGCTACAAGCGTACCTGCTGTATCAAAGAAATCGATAAAGAAGAACGTTATAATAACAATACCCATTTCAATAGTGAAAATGTCTCCGAAGTGAGTTAACGCCACCCCGAACGTCGGTTCCAGACTCGGTATTGCTCCCACTACAGCTTTCGGAGTATCAATTAATCCCGTTACCACTCCTAATATCGCTGTAAGAATCATACCGTAAAATACTGCACCGTTGATTTTCTTAATCATGAAGATAATTGTAGTAACAACTCCGAAAATCGCTAGTAACGTTGTGCCCTTTGTCAAATCCCCCAACCCAACAAGAACAGCATCATTTTTCACGATAATTCCGGCATTTTGGAATCCAAGGAAAGCAATGAATAATCCAATACCTGCCGCTACTGCAAACTTTAACTCTGATGGAATTGCATTAATGATTTTTTCACGAATACCTGAAGCTGTAAGAATAATAAAGATAATACCTGACATTAATGTTCCAGCAATTGCTGTTTGCCACGGAATCCCCATCGTTAACACTGCTGTATAAGCAAAGAACGCATTAATTCCCATACCCGGCGCTAAAGCAATTGGATACTTTGCGAAAATCCCCATAATTAACGAACCAATCGCTGCTGCTAATGCTGTGGCAACGAATACTGCACCCGGATCCATTCCTGTACCTGCTGGTAACCCTTTGACATTCCCAAGTGACAGCGTAGCAGGATTGACAAATAGTACATAAGCCATAGATAAGAATGTCGTTAACCCTGCTATGAACTCTGTTTTATAATTTGTTCCGAGTTCATCAAACTGAAAATAGCGTTTCATCTTACGTTTCCCCCGTTATATGATTACTCGCCGTACTTCACCCTAGCCCTCTTTTATCCCGAGAAATAAAAAAGGCTCCCATTACATATACATGGAAGCGTTCTATAAACAAAGACAAGTTTCCCCTCATCTTTATACAAACGCCTCGTAGTCAAGCCATTTACGGTAGCTAGGTAGAAACTTTCGGGCCATATTCCCGATATTATACGACGGCATAATATTCACTTTTCGTTTGAATTACATACTCATATTAACTCGATAAGGTGTTTTTGTCAATTTAAATACGAACATTTTTATAAACTTTTTATAATTTCGTTCGTATTAGGGGCGAAAATACAAAAGATCCATCTATACATAAGCGATAGATGGATCTTTTTATTATAATACTATTCCCACTCAATCGTTGCTGGTGGCTTACTCGTTACATCATACACGATACGGTTAACGTGTTTTACTTCGTTTACGATACGTACAGAGATTTTCTCTAATACGTCCCAAGGGATACGTGCCCAGTCAGCTGTCATACCGTCAATAGATGTTACTGCACGGATACCTACTGTGTAATCGTAAGTACGCTTTTTACTATTTATTATCAAATTGAAATTCTATTATTCATTGTATTTTACTACTTGAATAGTAGCATGTTTTACTATGTATGACAATTCATTAGACTCTCTTTGTTATGGTGTAAATTCAAATATTAGAGTAATGAAACTAGCTACTAATTCAACATCACGAACGTTTTGATTTAATTTACAAATAATAAGTTTAATATATAGGCTGTTCTTACTTCGTCAAGCAAAGGTATATTTTCTCCGTCAAACAATTCAGAGATAGTAACTCCAAACTTTCCATTCATAAACAAAAAAATTCTGGCATTAGGAAACACCAGAACTTCTTAATTTTATAAACACTGGGCATTTAGATTTCTAAACCACTGACTAAACTCTTCTCTTGTAAGTTCAGTATCTTTTGTTTCTATACCCTCATCAGTGGATGAAACAACTTCCATTACCAATACTTTATCTTCATGGGTTGTTCCTTTTTTTGCATAGTTAACTAGATATAACTTAGCCTTCAAGTCACTAGCTATTTCACAAAGGCGTAAAAATTTACGACTATTTTTATGCCAATATCTTCTTGGATGACTAGTGTATGGATTAACCGTTTGACTTTCCGCACATAACAGATACTCAAAAATAATATATTGCCCTGTAGAAGAATCTTTTTGAATTCTGTCGAAGTTAATAGCGGCAGTCACATCACCATTTAACATTTCTTTGGCAAATTCAAATCCGCTTGTATCATCTATACCTAATGCTTTACTTGTTGCCATTTTCATTCCTCCTAAACTAATATTTTCTAACATTCAAATTATACTATGACACGGAAATATTTGGTAACAAAAAACCTCCGTTTTGGAGGTTTTAGTCAAGTAGATTATACAAACTCTTTTTCCATTCTTCTTGCGAAACAAGATGAAATACAAACTTTTGATCCTGAAATTCTAGACCTAAGGCATTCCATGATGTTTTCTTACCTAAATCATTACAAAGCTTAAAAATATCTTCTTTGTATGTTGTATCATCATTACCCATCAAATGCTTACCTTTAGTTTCCATAACATAAACCGTTGAAAAGTCGTTATTTTCTTTTAGTTTTACATCCGAGAAAATAAAGTCCGGATAAATCTTTTGCTTACGCCAACCTTGAATAGAGTAATCTACCCTTTCAATATTTCTATACCACCATAATAACTTTTCATGAGTATCTAAACATAGTGCAAATGATTTTTCCAATGGGTTAAAATCACTTTCAACAACTGGTTCCACTAAACTTTTTTCTATTGGATCTCCATTTGTTCGGACTAATCTTTTCTCATTTTTACCTACTTTATATTCAAGATTAGGTATCGAAACTTTTCGTTCCTCTAGAATAAATTGAATTCTTTTACTATCAATCAACTCATAAAAGATTATTTGGGCAAGACGATTTTTTTCTTTTTCTAACAGCTTTTTTAGTTCCTCAAGAACATAAGATAAATTCGCATTGATAATATTTTTATCATATGATGAATTTAGTATATCAACTACATTCTTACATATTTCAAATGCAATCCACATATTCGGAACTATATCTGTTATTTGTCTAGTCATTAAAGATATATCTATTTCGGATTCCGAATATACTTCTTCTTGGTAACCATACCTGTTAACCAAGTCACTTCCATCCGTAATTCCCACACGAAAAACTTCGTCTTTTGTCTTTTCAGTTACAGATAATTTCAATTCTTTAATACCATCAAGACAAATATCTTTCCAGTCGATTCGACTCAAAATATCAATTTCGTAACTAACTGGACGCCAACCACGATTTTCTTGTTCGTATAAAAATTTGGGTAAAAATATTTTTCCTTTTAATTGTTTAAATTTATCACGCATTTTTATTTTTTGTTTAACTTCATCAGTTGAATCATCATTATTCTCAGATAAGCCTGTCACACGATTGGTTAAATCACCCATTCCTTCAATTTTCAAACCTTTACGTATGCTTTCTAAGATTTTGCTTGATTCTTGTTGATAGCAATATACATAACTTTCGTCTAACTCCTGAATACCTGTTTTTTTCGCATAAGGTTGCCTTAATATACGACCAACTAATTGTGTAAGACCAGTTTCAGAACTTGATTTGGATAAGATTGTTAATGTATAAGCAAAAGGACAATCCCAACCTTCTTGTAATGCTTGTTTGGTAATTATATACCTGATTGAAGAATCTTCTGATAGAAGATCAATTCCTTCAATATCATCCTTCTCACTTGATTTTATGGCTATTTCATCAGGTGATATATTACATTGCTTGATTAAAAATTCTTTTACATCTTCTGAATGAATATGATTTCCATCTTGTTGGTTTTTGCCTGTACGTTCTACTTGAATTAAAGAGATTGGTCTTATATATTTACCAGTTGTTTTACGATAATCGTTAGCTTGAGATTCTAGTTGATTCCTTTTTTCAACCGTTGTAAGAACAGTGTCTTTCCAATCACCACTTGACTTGTTAATAATATTTAAATCAAGTTTAATCATTTCCTCACGATCTAAATCTAATCCACTTACACTTACCAATATGTTACTCTCTTTTTTCGGTGTTGCTGAAAATTCTAAAATAATTTTTGGATTAAAGTCTAAAATCGTTTTTTGGGCACCAGTGGAATATGCTTTATGTCCTTCATCTATAATAACGATTGGTTGTAATACTCTTAAAACATTCCCTAAAGAGGTTTTAACTTGCCTTGTTGGGAATAAAGAATGGATTTCTTCAAACACATCAAGATTTGGATACTCATCAATAAGCTGTTTATGTTCGTACACGTTATCTTCTGGAGGAAAAAATTCTACATAGCCTCCTGAATCTTGAAACATCTTCAATGTTTCTTTCGTTTTTCGATTCGATGATTGTAACATTAGAACCATAACAACTAGATTTTCATTTACATCTTGAGGTGTAAACCTGTCAGATTTTTCAACTATTAGGGTTCTTCCACCACTTGATATATCTAACTTTTGTCTATATGGATGATTCCGATCTTTCAGTGCTTCTAGTGTTTGATTGTATATTTGACTAGAAGGAACTATCCATAAGACAAAACCTGTTTGCTTTCTAAGGTAATGCGTATTTACTAAATCTATTGAATAGGTAGCTAGTAACGTTTTACCACCGCCTGTTGGTACCTTAAGACAAACATTCGGAACATTTTCACCTAATCCGTTCACTTTGTTATTATATTTTTTTAACTCTAGCTTATCCCAAGTTTCATTTGGCACGTTTATTTTACTGGCTATTTTGGGCTTAACCTCTTTTAATTCTTGTAATTCCTCATCTTCTGTTCTAAGTATGTTTAAATAATTTTCAACAGTTTTAATTGCATTTAACTGATAATCTTTTAATTCCATATAGATCAATCCTTAATACTATAGATTTCATAAGGTAGTTTCGCAAATCTAATTTTATATTTCTCCAAATATTCTTCATCAAGGAATTTCATTGGTGCGAAAACTATTCGATTTCTATTTGGTTTAAATGAAGCAATTTGGTCCGCCTTATCTATATTAAGTGAAGTGCTTTTCAAATAATCCAAATCAGGTTTATAGAATAAGAAAACGTCATACTTACTAGTCGACCCAATAAAATTATTCTCTACATTCACTACTTCTGGTTTGAATTCCTCTCCTGTTGCAATATAGAACAAGTATCTTGCCAAACTCTCATATGAAGGTAGGTTTTCACCACTTAAAATTTTATCGAATTCGATAGCTTCGCCTAATTCGAAATATGAAAATGTTCCGCCTAATCCGTCCTTTAAAACCTTACTTTTTGCATTAGGAACACCTTTAATAACACGTCTAATTCTTTCAGCAGTTAGTTCTTTCACATAATCTTCCATTTCGATTAAGATGAATTTATGCTTAGTACCTTCCTCTTGGTTATACTCTAAAACAGCCTGTCCTGTTGAACCTGAACCCGCAAAAGAATCCAGTATCAAAGCTTCATCCTTCATTACAGCAAATTTAATCAACCGTTTTATTAAGTCAGTTGATTTTGGAGTATCAAACACTTTTTTACCAAAAATTGCTTTAAGTTGATTTTGACCATTAGGTTTTAAGTCATACCAAAGATTGCTTAATAATTTTTTATCTGTCGGTGGTATATAATGTTCTGGTTTTCCATTGACTGATAACCTTAATAAATCTATTTCATCCCCAGTCTCTTCAACATATTTCAAATACCATGAATCAATATTTTCTTGGCTGAGTTCAATATCGTTCTCACTAAACTCTTTGACGAGTTTCTCATAATTTTCCTTAGCCTCAATACTTCTAGTTTCGCCCCAACGCCATTGACCTGTTTCAGGTTTAATTCCAAATAATTCATACCGCATAGTTGGACGGTCAGTACCTCTCCAGTGATTATTCCATCCACCATCCTGAACATCTTCTAATTCAGCATATACTTTGTTAAATCTACGTTCAGGATTCTTGGTATAAACTAGTATAGATTCATATCCACTTGATAAAGAATCTATAGTTTCGAATTGGGCTTGTACATTTTTTACCCCTCTTCTTATTACAATAGAATCACGATAGTTTTCTTCACCAAATATCTCATTCATTAAGCTTTTAAGATGATGTTCCTCGTTGTAATCAATACTGATAAAAATAACACCCTCATCATGTAATAATTCCTTTAATAAATTTAATCTCGGCATCATCATACAAAGCCATTTATCATGCCTACATAAATCTTCTTTGTCTACTACTTTCCCCAGCCATTCTTGAATCATTGGTGAATTAACATTATCATTGTAAACCCAATGTTCATTCCCAGTATTATATGGTGGATCTATATAAATGCAATCAATCTTACCAGCATACGTAGGTAGAAGTGCTTTCAATGCTTTTAAATTATCACCTTGAATAATTAAGTTATCGTTATTTAATACCACATTTTCTGTAATGCTTAACTCTTTATTTGGAATTAAGTCATGATAACTTACAGTAACATGGTGGCTTTTAACTTGACTCTTACCTTTAAATTGAATAGTTGGCAATATTATTCCCTCCAAAAAAGTAACCTACTACTATAATACCTTATATCTTGATGATGTTACAGATTTTAAAAACTCCTATCCGTCCAATATTTTCAATGAATATGTCTTGTCAGTTAAGAACTTGCAAATAAGGACTGAAATAGGACATTGATTTTGAAAATAAATTTTAAAAACTTGCTTTAATCACCTGTTACACTCCCAGTCCTCACAGACAAGTAATAGTAAGGGAAGTCTTATAGGTTTCCTACGGTGAATAATGTTATGGATTTTCTCCTATGTTTAGGCGTGGTCTTTGTACCATGCTTTTTCTATTTACCCATAAACCCAAATTTATTGGAGGTGAAAACATATGTCATTGTACAGCAAAGATGATGTACCTTTCTTTCATGATTATGACTATCGCTACATTCGAGAAGTGAGGCGTTTACGTAACCTTACTTTGGTTAAATTTAATTCTCATATGAAGGTGGACGTTGCTGATCTTAGCCGATTGGAAAACGGTTTGCTACCATTCAGCGTCCATTACCAATCAAAATTCCATGAAGCATTACAAGAACTTTCGGTATCAAATTTAGAACTAATTTCAGTGAAGAGAATCATTGAATTAAAACAACAACGAGGAATCAACTAAGGAGGAAATTACATGTTAAAGATTGACCGTTCAGCAGTGGATACAGCTATTGAGGAAATGGAACTATTTACAGCTACCAAAGAAGTATTAAAACAATATGAAGCAGAGAAAGAGGTATTAGAAAAGCGTGGGGACGCATTAGCGGAAAGATTGGCACAGTTACAGGAACAACATACCCAAACTCTAATTGATAGAGAAGTGGCAAAGGACAATCCATCTGACTACATTTATCTATCAACACAGCTAACTAAAATTGATGATGAGGTAAAGATACTTCTATCACTTCAAGACCAATTAAAAGACGCTTTCACAGCACTGAAGCAGAAGTTCGCACCAACTATTAAAGAGACATATCGACAAGACCTGAGAGAGAAGGACAAACTTCATGTGAATGATATAGTCGATTCTGTACGTTATGAACTGATTAAATCTATTTATGATTACGCTAGGGAAATTAGAAACCAGCAAGCACCTTTAATGACTACTATTGGTGAGTTTTTGGACGATAAGGAAGTTATGGAAACGAATAGAGGTTTCCAGCGTTTATTCGAATTTGACAGAACGAATCTGTATTACAGCGAATCTCAAAAATCTGTTATCCATCGACAAGACATTTTTACAGCTTGTTCAGGGAATTTCCCAACTAACATCACCCAACCAAAGGACGTGAAATAAATGCAACTAGACAAAATTACTCAAGGATTGAAACAAGAGATTCCAAAGGTTGAACCAACACCTTTGGATGATATTGCTATTAGAAAATCTATCTCAGAACGTAACACACCGATTGTAATCGCATTGCCACATTCAGTTATACGTTTCAAAAAAAGCAAAACTAAAGAAGAACAAGAGAACCCAGCCGAATAATGGTTGGGTTTTCTGTTTTAAAAGGGGATATGGAGAAATGAGTTTATTAAATAAAGATACACATAAGAAAGTTCAATCATTAGCTAAAAGTACATGTGCCAACTTTGTAGACGGTGGCTGTGTTTTTGGTGGTGCTTGCGATTACTTTACAAAGTATGAAGGCAGTATTTCCTGTGATTACTTTGAACAATCTGTACTACCAGCAGATAAGGAACTAGAACAAACCTACAAAGAACAGCATGGAATCATTTATGTTGAGAAATCTATTGGCAAATATGACCGTACTTGCAAGGGCTGTGATAAGCAATTTAGGACGGATTCTAAGAATGTTTTAACGTGTTCAAATGAATGTAGATCAGAATTGCGTAAACAAACCAAGAGAAAGCATTATCTAGGACAAAGTTAAAAGTGAAAAGCCTTATATGACGGGCTTTGTAGCTGGTCAAATTGAAGAAAAACGAGAGGGTAAGGTATTTGTACCTAACTTACTTTGCATTTTCCAAGAATGGCTTTAAATCAGTCTCATTGGGACAAAGTTAAATCTAATTTTAAAGGAGGAACTATTATGGCACGCAAAAAGAAGTTGGTATTGAGTAATGAAAAGCTAATCAAAGAGATAGATAGACGTATTTCAGAAGGCGAAAAGGTGAAAACAATAGCTTCCGCATTAGGTTTAAATCCTGGCATTGTCCAAGAATTTGTACATTTAACTAAACTCAAACATAAGCCAGAACAGGAGGCATTACAGGTTAAACCGACTGAGTACTTAAATTGTTTTGGTGACTATTTTAATAAATTAAATGACAAGAAACATGAGAGGGACTAATTTAATTGTCCCTTTTGCTTTTTCCCTTCCCAGCGATTCTTATTTACTTCTCTTATCTCACTTAATCCCTTGTGTACATCAGCAAAGCCTCGTTCGAATGTAGCTTTTAGTCCTTTATGTACACCTCTTAAATTGTCCAACTTACCTTCTACTGAGGCTGAGGTTTCCCCATTTAACTTATCCGTTTTACTGTCCACCATATCTAAACTATCCTCCACCTTACCTAAACTACCCTCTATTTTATCTAACCTACTATCAATTTCTGTTAACTTTGCTAGTATATGTTTTGCTAATTCAAGTTCTTTCTCTGTTGCCATGTAGAGATCCCTCCCATAATTTCTTGTTGATTACTACAAAACTCAGAATAGAATCCCTTCATTTCATTACGAAAGTCAGCGACCTCACTCTTTAATTCTTTCACATCCTGTGCCATTTCCGTTACCATTTCATATATCTGTTCCAACAATTTCTTCTCATTTTCTGTCATGGCAGCAAGCCCCCTAAAAAGTTTTCAAAACCACCGCAAAATTATATTTTAAAAAAGCGGTCATCTAATTATAGCAAAATCCGTAACCACCCCCTTCCAGCCATAAAGCTTAATGACTTGCGGTTGACCACTTTCTACAATATTTTCCCCGTTACTATTACTATCCTTCCCTATATAATAAAAAGAGAGTATTGAGTGATTTCAATACTCTTTTCATGATTATTGTCCTAATCAACTAGGGTACAAAGTAATATATTGACCATTTAAGTGATTAAGATAGGAGATTTTTACTCCCTCAACCAAGTTTTCATTTTCAAGTACCTTAATAATTTCTTTTGCAGCCTTTTTAACATCTATTACATAATTAAAAATTTCGGCAACCCCCATTCCCATTCCTCCACCATCACAATGGCCGTTCCCAGTCCAAAATAAACATCCATCAATTATATCTTGCATGGAATGTCTTTTTTTTAGTATTTCTTCGATTTTATCTTTTTTATAGTTATATTCCACTAAAAGATCAATTAGGTCATGTTCTTCTATATATCGAAACCCTTCTTTAATCTTTTGATTAACTAATTCATCTATTGATTCATTTGCTTTTTCAGATAATGACAACTGTATTTCTCTTGTTTCTCCTATATCTCCAACAGAACCAGAATGAACTTTTAATGTCATTCCATCTTTCCAAATGTACCAATATAAAAATCCATTACCACCCTTCTTAATCAATTTAGTCAATGTATCTCCTTCAAATTTATTAGGATTTTGACGAGGGATTTTCAATTTAATCTCTCCTATCAAATTTATTAGGACGTCCTATTACTAATATCCCCCCGCCAGCGTCTTTAATACCTATTTTTATATAATTAAAAGTTAGTAGATTACACGAGATAATACGAGATAATACGAGGTTTCACTGGATTACACTGATATACACAGGTTAACACTGATATACATAAAAATTATTGTATAAAACCTGTTTTGATTTCTTTCTAAAAAAGTAATTTTTAAATTTTAGTGGAACCCTAATCCTCCGTACTAAAAGTTTAACTTGTTGTAGGTATACGAAGGGTAATTCCATTTAACACCATAAAAAACTTCACAAACTATAGCATATATTTTACAGACTGTAGACCGTCTCCTAGACACCCACGCCCCCCCATAGGGTGGGGGTGTCCGTATATAAAAATGCAATAGACTTCGCAACGTCACCGCAATATGTCATTGCAACTATCCTAGCTAATCTCATTCATTACTTATTTGTTCATTGTTCTTTCTTTATTCGTTTGTTTGTTCTTCATTCATTGGTTTTTCCCTTGCTTTTATCCTCGCCTCATGTTGTGTGTTATACCCTGTCCTTCCTGGTGTCTTTGCTATCCTGTCATTGCTTTACTATCCTTGCTGTTGCCCCTCTTGGATCTATGCCCTACTGTATGCCTATGTATATAGCAGTGGTATGCGGTATATAGTGCCATGACCTATCCCTGCCCTTTTAATAGGGATTTATGATTGAGACACACCCCTTGTCCCTGTGCTACAAAACAGCCTCCTCCAAAAGTCTTGAGTTTTGATTGTCTATAAGTTCAAAGTTTGGGACAGTCTAAAAAACACTTGAATTTCCCCAAAAAATAGTCCTTTACAACGTCTAAAAGTTAGTCTAAAATAAGTTGCACAGAAGTCACTTAGACTTCAAGACAACGAAAAGAGGTTTTACATAATGACTATTATTGGATATGGACGTGTTTCAACTAAGGATCAATCACTAGAATTACAAGAGGAAAAGCTAAAAGAATATGGCTGTGAGAAAATATTTATGGAAAAGCAAAGTGGTGCTAAATCTGATAGAGAAGAACTCGCTAAAGCATTAGAATATTTAAGAGAAGGTGACAAGCTGGTTGTGTATAAGATTGACAGACTAGCTAGAAGTACATTTGATTTACATAAGATTGCTAAGGACTTAGAGGAACGAGGTATAGCGTTAGTATTCATCAAAGAACAAATTGATTTCTCTACACCAAGCGGTAAGTTCATGTTTACTATGTTAGGTGCAGTTGCTGAATTTGAAAGAGATATTATTAACGAGAGAACAGCAGAAGGTCGTGAACGTGCTAAAGCTAAAGGCACACATATGGGACGTAAAGGCAAGGCTGAGAAGGACGTTAAAAAGGCTTTGAAGTTGTATGATGAAAGAGAATCTAATGGACTGTCTGTAAATGAAATAGTTAAAATGACAGGCGTTCCACGTTCTACTATTTACGCTAAAGCAAAGCAAGGGGCGAACTAATCGCCTCTTATTTGTGCATTTAAAAATATCTCTGAGACTGTGTGTATAAAGGATAACTCGGCGGTAAAAAGTGAGATTTGCACAATCTAGCATATATTTTACATTGTGGAAACCCTTGTCATATCTGTATTTTACAAAAAACTATCATTGTGCAACCCCATTTATCGCACACCCATTTTAAGGCGTCATACTGCCTTGTATAGCGTCGTTAAATCTCCCTAATAGAAAAGCGTTTAAAAATAAATAAAACACCCTTCAAATTGAATCTGAGAATGATCTGATACTATGAAAATAAATTATTAACTTTTTCAGGGTGTTTTTCCACATAGCCCATAAAAGCGTGGTAACAATCCTTTCGACTTCTACCATTTATGATGTTTCGTATAGTTGTTCTAGTGACAGGAAACATTGTTTCTAACTGATAGGGCTGATAATCTTTAATCTTATTTAGATACAGTATTTTATATACGTCCTTATCTGTCAATTTTACGTTGTTAAATCCAACACCATTCATAAAAACCTTTCCTTTCCAAATAATTTAGCCTTTTAAATCGCTTTTCTTATTCAATTATCATAATCTTCTTCATGTGGACTCTCATCAATTGGTTCTAGGTCTATAATTAAACGCTTAACAATTCCTTTTTCATCCGTTTCACCAAGTACAGAAAACCAACCTCCATCACTTTCTGTCTCTATTTGTAGTCCTAAAATATCACAGTCTCCTAATCGAATAGTTGCTGTGTCTGTAGCAAACTCCCCTAAATAAATAATGCCATTCTTAACGTTTGTTCTCATTATCTTTACCTCCAAGTAATTGTTTTTAGAGGCTTGTTATCGCCCCTTACATTTAGATACTTGCAATTTCATTTCATAATAGGACATCAGATTGATAAAATTTTTATAAGATCAATAAAAAAGTTATATTCCTCACTAATAAATCTCCTTTTATGATTCAAATTCTTAATGCTTTCCCAATGCTATTCTCGTGGGAAGATATAATGATAAAAAATAAAAGGATCGGCTACTATGCCCATCCTCGTTTATTCTTATATTCTTGGTCAACTTCTTCTATACACTCCTTTGAACAAAACATTAAACCCGTCGGGCTATACTCGTCACAATAGTCCCAAGTATAATATCCCCCCTCAGGTTCTTTAGGAACATATATAACCGTATTACAATGATTACAGCGATAATACCAATGTCCTTTGTATTTCTTTTTATATGGATTAAAAGAATATCGTTCTAATTCCACGCCATTTCCTCCTATTACTTATATCAAGTAATGAAAACACTATTGATATCATTACTCCTATGCTAACCATATCCCTTCACTACAATAGTCCCAGCAATATGTATATTTAACATCACTGGTAACAAACTTCTTTCAAACCTTTTAATAATTTACTATAACTCGGCTACGCCTCGTGTTCGGGCAAAAAATGCCCTCACCACTATTTCTAGAAATAATACAATTCTATATAGCTATTAAAGTATGCCCTGAATAATCACGAAGAGGGGTAGCCTGTTTTTTAGGCTATCCCTTGTAGTGTTATTCGGGATTGTCTTTTAATACTTATAATATTTTTTATATCTTTCTTATAAGGAAATATCCAAGAAACCCAGTGTTATCAAGGGTTACAGCGTTTCTTTACTAAGCAATAAAAGTAGAGGAAGTAATTAAATTTCATTATTGAGGTACTGTTCCAACAACGTTCTCATTCGCTTAGATGGAATATAAACATTTATTGATTCTCCTGTACGAATACGACTACGAAAAAGACATTGAAGTAGTTCTGATAATGCAAATAAATCACCATTAAGCTGTACCCCTCGCTTATTAAAAAAGTGTTTTATCAAAGGATTTGTGTAAATGTTAGCTAAATAGATACACGTCCTTTTATGCTGGAATTGGTTTGTAGCACGTGCATTTACACTTACAAAGTGTTCTTTCAACCCCATAGGTGCTAGGCTATCTTTAAACTCTTTAAAAGTAGTCCACATGACCTCAGTAGTAGGTACATTACATTTATTACGGTAGAAGTTATAAGCGTTATCTCTAATGATTTTCTTTGTATCCTTATTTTTAGTTTTCTTTTTTAAATCAGACACACTAAAATAATTATGCTTATTTCCCATCTTGTTCATATCCTTTTTATCTTTAGGTGAAAGATAATAAATGTTAATCAGTTCCTTCAAATGTGAACGGTCTTCATTTTTAAAAGACACATATGGTGCTAACTTATAGTTATCGCCTTCTTTTACAACTGATTGATACACATACTCTTGACCAAATAAATCAAAATAAGCACGTTGAATCTGTCCATCAAACATATAGGTCAGAATAAAAACTTCCTCAAAACACTTAAATATTTCCACAGGGAAAATCCAATATACTGCACTGGGTTCATTTGCTTTGTCTTCATACATCATTAAGTTCCCTGAATAAGCTAGGTTCCTCAATTTTTCAAAGTACCCTTTTCTATAATCAAGTTGCTTCCAGTGAACAACACCGTTTTGATCTACTCCAATTACCTCGTTTTCTGTTAGCATTTTTAAGTCATCTTTTGAAACATCTACTTGTTCAATAACATCCATAACTTCATCTAGGATTAGCGTGTAATTCTCCATGTCTAACAAATCAATGACTTCACTATTTATATTTCTAAAAAGTGAATGTGTAGAAACAATGTTTTTACCTTCTGAGATGAGACGTTTTATATCTTCTAGCTTTGTTTCCCCTTTACAATCAGCTTGTGGTTGGTGAAAGTTACGATTAACAGAAGTAATTATTCGTTCTACCTCATTTATAAAGGGGGTAATGTAAATAAATTTTTGATACGCTGGTGCGTTCTTCATGAACTGTATTGCCCAACTAGTTTTGCCACTACCCATAATTGAATCAATGATGTTAATTTTTGTCTGTACTGAATGTTTTAATAACATATCTAAACTCCTTTTCCCGTATAGTCCTGTAAGATTTGTCTTACATATAGTCACTTGCAGAAAAAGAATAAAATAGGACAAATAAAATTGATTAGTAGTTACTTTCTTCTACAAATATCCGTATTTAGTGGTAATTAAAATGATTTGAATCTCTTGACTTTAGGTTTTCCTTTTCGCTGAATTAACTAGATTTGTCTAGGAAATATTGGACAGAAGAATGACTACCTTTATAACACTTCAAAAAACAAAGTGCTATAAAAGTAGACGTTCTTTAATACTGAATTGAACTGAGTTTGCTGAGGTTTCCATCGTATCACCTTGTTTGAACGCTAGATTTTCATCTGCAACGAACTTTTAACATGTCATGCTTGTCCAACATGCTGAAAAAACTTAGGGAAGGAATTGTACTACTGACATAACCTTAATTACTCGTAACCTAATATAATTTTTCTTATTCGTTGCTACCTGTACCGTAGTACACCAAGCAACCAGCCGAACCGTTAGTGGTCGTTCTCACCTAGACTCTTAACAACGTAAACAAGGAACCGTTATCTGTTAGGACGCTTAATTTTATGACATTGGCTTAGCTAACCTGTTCAAGTTTTACGAGTGTTAGGTCATTCCTCGTTCGGAAATTCCCGTACACTAGCTTAAAAAAGACAATAAGAAACTAAACCTCTTGCATTATATTTTTTAAAAAATTATAATGGAGGTGCTGAATGTACGGAATATCCGTTATTTAGTTTTAAAATCGTAGTTTTTAACTGGCGGTCACCTATTCTCAGTAGGTGACTTTTTCTTTTATTACAGCTTTTTATTCACACAGCTTCACTAAAGATAAATACAAATCATATAACTTATGTAATGCTTCATTTCAACATAATTTAATACTGATGTGATTTCCCCTTAGAAAAATTGTTTATTCTTCTCTTTCTCCATTCAAACTTTCAATTCGTTCAACGGAGATTTAATTCTACCCATATTTAAAATTGTCTCCTGATCCAACCCCTTTAGATAATTTGCTGTTATTTGCGTGTCAAAATGACCTAACAGCCTACTCAAACTATAAACATCTAACCCATTACGCAATTGCTTCTGTGCGAAGTAATGTCTACAATCATGGGGAGAACAGCGAACCACTTTCCTTACACCGGCATTTAAACAATGTTCCTTTAGGATTTTATTGATCCTTGAACGTGATAATCGTTCGGCACACTGATCTAAAAAATAATAATCCTCTATCTCATCTGAGTATTTTAGTTTAAATCGTTCTTTCCTTAGCACCTCGTATTTCCGCATATACCTACGCATTACCTTGCTGATATATACTAGACGCTGTTTAGAACCTTTTCCATGGATTAAAATGTGCTTAGTTGATATATCATTAACCTTTATATTACAAAGTTCACTTACACGGATTCCAGTATCGAATAGTACAATTAAAATCAGCTTGTCCCTCACATTCGAATATGTTTTTTCTGATACGTCACTAATAATTCGCTGTACCTCATCATCACTGAATGTGAAAATTACTCGCTTTTCTTCCTTCAAGTTTTTAATCTTCCTCATTGGATTATCAAACTCATCTATAAACTCTTCTTCAACTAAATAGTTAAAGAACACACGCAAAGTTGCTAAGCTACCGTTAATCGTGATTTGTTTTTCATTTCCTAACTGTTGACAGTGTTGAATATACCTCTTCACATGTAACGTTCGTACATCTTCTACTTCTGAAATCCCGAACTGATTCTCCATAAAATCGTGCCAACGCTTTAAACGATATGTACAAAGATCAATGTACTCAGGCTTCCTATTTTGAATCTGTTGATTCATTCGGAAGTCATCTATATGTTCAATGATTTTAGACAAACAAAAAACCCCCTTTCATCCGTAATAAAATACACGAATAAAAGAGAGTTTAATTTTGATAATAAATAGTTGTACGTAAAAAGCAATTTCTCTAACCAAGAATCCATGATAAACATTGATAAATCAACATTTACCTCGATTTCTCACTAGCTAAATCTACTTATTCTATTCCCACTCAATAGTTGCTGGTGGCTTACTCGTTACATCATACACGATACGGTTAACGTGTTTTACCTCGTTTACGATACGTACAGAGATTTTCTCTAATACGTCCCAAGGGATACGTGCCCAGTCAGCTGTCATACCATCAATAGATGTTACTGCACGGATACCTACTGTGTAATCGTAAGTACGCTCGTCACCCATAACACCTACGCTACGCATACCAGGAAGCGCAGTGAAGTATTGCCAGATTTCGCGGTCTAATCCTGCTTTAATAATTTCTTCACGTAAAATCGCATCAGATTCACGAACGATTTCTAATTTCTCTTCTGTGATTTCACCTAATACACGAATACCAAGACCAGGGCCTGGGAATGGTTGACGCCATACGATTTCATCAGGAATTCCTAGTTCAGATCCTAATACACGTACTTCGTCTTTAAATAACGTGTTTAAAGGCTCAATTAATTTGAACTGCATGTCTTCTGGAAGTCCACCAACGTTATGGTGAGATTTAATTGTTTGTGCAGTTGCTGTACCACTCTCAACGATATCTGTATAAAGTGTACCTTGCGCTAGGAAGTCCATTCCTTGTAATTTAGAAGCTTCATCATCAAAAACGTAAATGAACTCGTTACCGATAATTTTACGTTTTTGCTCTGGATCTTCTACACCTTTTAACTTGTTCATGAAGCGTTCTTTTGCATCCACTTTAATAACGTTCATGTGGAAGCCTTCGCTAAATGTTTTCATAACGCCTTCCGCTTCACCTTTACGAAGTAAGCCGTGGTCAACGAAAATACATGTTAATTGATCGCCAATTGCTTTATGAATTAACACCGCTACAACAGAAGAGTCTACACCGCCACTAAGTGCGCATAGTACTTTTTTGTCTCCAACAGTTTCACGGATTTTCTCTAATTCTACTTCGATAAAGTTCTCCATGTTCCATCCTTCAGAACAACCACATGCGCCGAATACGAAGTTTTTAATTAAATCGTTACCGTGCTCAGAGTGACGTACTTCTGGGTGGAATTGTACACCGTATAAGTTTTTCGCTTCATTGCTCATACCAGCAATTGGGCAAGACTCACTTGTCGCATCTACTACGAATCCTTCAGGTAAACCAGTTACTAAGTCGCCATGACTCATCCATACAACTTGCTCTTCTGGAAGGTTCGTATATAATTTTGATTCGTTCTCTACTTTAAGAACAGCTTTTCCGTACTCACGGTGGTTTGCACGTTCTACTTTACCACCGAAGTGTTGTGTCATAAGCTGCATACCGTAACAAATACCGAAAATCGGTAATCCTAGTTCAAATATTTTTTCATCACAATGTAATGCACCTTCACCGTATACACTATTTGGTCCACCAGAGAAAATAATCCCTTTTGGATTCATTGCTTTAATTTCTTCTGCAGTAATTGTATGTGGATGAAGTTCACTGTATACACCGAACTCACGAATTCGACGTGCTATTAACTGATTGTACTGACTCCCAAAATCCAAAACGATAATTGTATCATGTTGCTTTTTCAAAATAATCACCCCAACGTTAGTTCTCGTATATAAATATTTTCACCAATTAGGCGAAAAGCATTACTAATATAATAAAAAAAGCCAGTCCTCCGCCTCTAGTCTCATAACAAAGAAAAGGCAGGGGTCTGGCTTTATAAAGAAAGATAGTCTCCGCTCTTTATAAATATAAGACACACTGCCTTCATAGTCAGGTTGTTTACGGTAACCCGGTAGAGACTCTCAAACCATATCATTGAGGATATATGAAGGATCGTTTTATATTATCTTCCTAGATTCTAACAATGAAGTATCAATATGGTCAAGAGAGAAAGCGACAAAATTCTACAGAAATTAAATTTCCTTTTCTAAAAAACATAAAAAAACATCCACTTCTATATAGAAGTGGATGTTTTCAGGGCAAACGGAATTACATCATTCCGCCCATACCGCCCATGCCCATGCCGCCCATGTCAGGCATTGCTGGTGCATTTGGTTCTGGTTTGTCAGCTACTACAGCTTCAGTTGTTAAGAACATAGCTGCAACAGATGCTGCATTTTGAAGTGCAGAGCGAGTTACTTTAGCTGGATCTACGATACCAGTTTCAAGCATGTTAACCCACTCGCCAGTAGCTGCGTTGAAACCAACGCCTACTTTTTCGCCTTTTAGACGCTCTACAACTACAGATCCTTCTAGACCAGCGTTGATTGCGATTTGACGAACTGGCTCTTCTAGTGCGCGAAGTACGATGTTGATACCTGTTGCTTCGTCGCCTTCAGCTACGATAGAAGCTACTTTCGTGTATACGTTCATAAGTGAAGTACCACCACCTGCAACGATACCTTCTTCTACTGCTGCACGAGTTGAGTTAAGTGCATCTTCAATGCGAAGTTTGCGCTCTTTTAACTCAGTTTCAGTTGCTGCACCTACTTTAATTACCGCTACGCCACCCGCAAGTTTTGCAAGACGCTCTTGTAATTTTTCACGATCGAATTCAGAAGTTGTTTCTTCTAATTGCGCACGGATTTGACCAATGCGAGCTTCGATTTGTTCTGTGCTTCCTACACCTTCAACTACAGTTGTGTTTTCTTTCGTTACAACGATTTTGCCAGCGCGTCCTAAAGATGCAACTGTAGCAGATTTTAGGTCACGGCCTAATTCTTCAGTGATTACTTCGCCACCTGTTAAGATTGCGATGTCTTCTAGCATTGCTTTACGACGGTCACCAAATCCAGGAGCTTTAACAGCTACTACATTGAATGTACCACGAAGTTTGTTCACTACTAATGTAGCTAATGCTTCGCCTTCTACATCTTCAGCAATGATTAGAAGTGGTTTACCTTGTTGTACCACTTGCTCTAATACTGGTAAGATTTCTTGGATGTTAGAAATCTTTTTGTCAGTAATTAAGATATATGGGTTATCAAGAACTGCTTCCATTTTGTCAGAATCAGTAATCATGTAAGGAGATGCATATCCACGATCGAATTGCATACCTTCTACTACGTCTAATTCTGTTGTGAAACCTTTAGACTCTTCTAAAGTAATAACGCCGTCGTTACCAACGCGCTCCATAGCTTCAGCAATTAATTGACCTACTTCTTCGTCAGCAGCAGAAATAGCAGCTACTTGTGCGATTGAAGATTTACCTTCGATTGGTTTAGAAATCGTTTTTAATTCTTCAATTGCAGCAGTAACAGCTTTTTCGATTCCTTTACGAAGACCCATTGGGTTTGCACCCGCTGTTACGTTTTTAAGACCTTCACGAATCATAGCTTGTGCTAATACAGTAGCAGTTGTTGTTCCGTCACCAGCTACATCATTTGTTTTGCTAGCAACTTCTGCTACTAATTTCGCACCCATGTTTTCGAATGCATCTTCTAATTCAATTTCTTTTGCGATCGTTACACCATCATTTGTAATAAGTGGTGAACCGAATTTTTTCTCAAGTACAACGTTACGACCTTTTGGTCCAAGCGTTACTTTTACTGCGTTTGCAAGAGTGTCGACACCGCGAAGCATCGAACGACGTGCTTCTTCACTAAATTTAATATCTTTTGCCATAATAATTGACCCCCTTGAATTTTTTAAGATTTATATAATTAACCGATAACCGCTAAAATGTCACTTTCACGTAAAATCAAGTACTCTTTACCTTCGTATTTCACTTCAGTACCTGCATATTTTGAGAAGATGATAAGATCACCTGCTGCTACCTCTAAAGCAACACGCTCACCATTTTCAAGCACTCGACCAGTACCTACTGCAACAACTTTACCCTCTTGTGGTTTTTCTTTTGCAGTGTCTGGTAATACAATACCACTTGCTGTTTTTTCTTCTGCTTGAACAAGCTCAATTACAACGCGATCACCTAATGGCTTTAGCATGAACGATAACCTCCTCATTTTGTTATGTAAATTTTATTTATTAGCACTCAAGTCTCCCGAGTGCTAACACACTTATAATAATAAATAATCTCAATTTCTTTTGCAAGTAAAAAAATCATAATTTTTTCGCAAATTACGATATACACTTTTCTATATAGAATCCTTTCTCAACTAGCTTTACCATATGAATCGTTGTTTCTACTACTCGTATGTTACAATATGAAAGACACCCTAAGTTGTTTTCGCTAAACAAACAACTTTTTCCTGTCTCTTATTTTAATTTCAAATACAGATTTACAAAAAAAATATAATCCGAATACAAGTTTATATCGTAGGTAGCATGTTTACATGTTCTCCTACCTTATTTCATACACTAGAGTTAGAAAGGATGGTTAAACCATTTGAAGAAACAATATTGGTGGGTTATCGTTACATACATTTTAATGCAGTTATCTGGAATTGTAGGATTACCACTACTCTTAAAAACGGGGCTCTATGATAATAGAGGATTTACCATCGAGGAAAAAGGGCAAATCATAACTGGCCATTGGGCAATTATTAGCTTCTTTATTGCGTTATGTGTCGTACTTTGGCTACTTAGAACAGATATTCGTGACAGGCATTTGGATAAAACGCGCTCTTCTGTTCCAGCTACGGTTGGCTGGATTTTTATCGGGTTCTTCTTAGCATTTTTCTCACAAAGTATTGCAGGTATGATTGAAATGTATTTACTAGGTATTAAACCTGGATCTGAAAATACAGCAAGACTGATGGATATAGCAAGAACAACACCTTGGTTTCTTATTGTTGTATCTATTATAGGACCTATCTTAGAAGAAATCGTATTTAGAAAAATTTTATTCGGTACACTTTATAAGAAGTTTAACTTCTTTATTGCGGCCATCATTAGTTCCCTTGTATTTGCCGCGATTCATTTTGATTTTACTCACTTACTGGTATACACTGCTATGGGGCTCGTATTCGCCTTTTTATATGTAAAAACGAAACGTATTATCGTTCCAATTGCAGCTCATGTTGCAATGAATACATTCGTTGCAATCGCTCAAATTGTAGTAAGTAACGAGCAAATTCAAGAAATGATTAAAGAAGCTGAAAAAATGCAAGGCTTTATCGGAGGATTTTTTGTATGAGAAACTCACCATTGTTCATGGCTGCACTATACTTCCTTCTTGGATGTATCTTTACACGATTCGCCATTACGAACGTGACAGATACAATCTGGAATGTATGGACAATACTATTTGCAGTTATGGCGACAATTGATTTTAATTTGGCACTTCGCCTTATATTAGTTAAATTCACAAAGAAGAAACAATAATAAAACGCAGAGGTCGCTTCCTCTGCGTTTTATTGTGGATAATTTTTCAAAAAGTAAACAAGTGTTTGTAACTCTACAGCTAAATCAATATGATGAATTCTAATATTCTCTGATACGTTTAATCGTGCTGGTGTGAAATTCAATATACCATGCACATTCGTTTCAGCTAATCTATCCGCTACAGCTTGCGCCACTGTAGCTGGTACTGTTAATATTGCCACTTGTATATCATTTGATAATCTTTTTTCTAATTCATCTAAATGGTATACAGGAATGCCTCCGATTTCTGTTCCAACTTTCTCTTCACTAACGTCAAACGCCATTTCAATTTTTGTATTATTGTTTTTCGTGAAATTATAATGTAAGAAAGCGGTCCCTAAATTACCTACTCCAATAAGTGCTACACGTGTTATATCATCTTGATCAAGTGTTTCACGGAAAAATGATAATAAATAATTTACATTATATCCATATCCTTTTTTCCCTAATGCTCCAAAATACGAAAAATCTCTTCGTATCGTTGCGGAATCTACTTTTACTGCTTCACTCAATTCGGCTGATGAAACACGTTGCTTACCAGAAAGAGATAAATTTTGGATAAATCGATAGTATAGAGGCAATCGTTTAGCAGTGGCTTGTGGAATCTTTTGCTGATCCATACAACCTCTCCTCTCTTCCTATCTTTATTCATATGCTTTAATCAAATACAGAAGTTTAGCACTCATTAAATTCCTTGTATAATAAAGAGAAGAAGTATTCTCTCTTTATTTTAAACTATACACTATTTTTAGTATGATTGAGAAATATAAACATGGCAAAGTTAAGAAATTATTTGAGGTGAAAACATTGATTTTATTACAAGTAAATGGACTTTCGAAATTATATGGGGCAGAAACGATTCTCGCAAACATAAAATTAGAAGTACAAACGAAAGATCGTATCGCATTAGTTGGACGAAATGGAGCTGGAAAATCTACATTATTAAAAATTATTGCCGGTGAATTATCTCATGATGGTGGCGAAATTATAAAACCGAAAGATGTCTCCATAGGATACTTAGCTCAAAATACTGGACTAGAAACATCTTTAACAATTTGGGACGAAATGCTAACCGTCTTTACACACTTGCAACAAATGGAGACAAAGCTTCGAAGGTTAGAGCAAGAGATGGGCAAGGAAGAAAACTTTTCAAATGCAGCTATATATGAAAAGTTATTAGCTGATTATGATCAATTACAATTAGACTATAAGGACCAAGGTGGATATCAATACGAAGCAGATATCCGTTCCATTTTAAGCGGTCTTGGTTTCCCTGTTGAAACGCATCAAACAACAATCTCTACTTTAAGTGGTGGGCAAAAAACACGATTAGCTCTCGGTAAATTATTATTAACGAAACCAGACTTACTTATTTTGGACGAGCCAACAAACCATTTAGATATCGAAACATTAACATGGCTTGAACAATATTTACAAGGGTATCCTGGCGCGATTTTAATCGTTTCCCACGACCGTTACTTCTTAGATAAACTCGTTACACAAGTATATGAAATTTCGAATAAAGAGAGTAGACGATTTGTTGGTAACTACAGTAAATATTTAGATTTAAAATCAGCTTTATACGAGCAAGAAATGAAGCGCTACGAAAAACAACAAGATGAAATCGCTAAGCTTGAAGACTTCGTACAAAAGAATATAGCGCGTGCATCTACGACAAAACGTGCCCAAAGTCGCCGCAAACAATTAGATAGAATGGAATTACTGACTAGACCATTAGGTGATGCGAAATCAGCATCCTTCCATTTTGATATCGAAAAACAAAGTGGAAATGATGTGTTACAAGTAAAGGATGCAACTATCGGCTATGATGCAGACCCAATTATTGAACATGTAACTATGCGCTTAACACGCGGGGATAGCGTTGCTTTAGTTGGACCAAACGGTATTGGAAAATCCACATTATTAAAGTCCATTGTGAATAAGTTACCGTTATTAAATGGTGATGTTTCTTTCGGATCGAATGTATCTGTTGGTTATTACGATCAAGAACAAGCCAATTTAACATCTTCTAAGCGCGTGTTAAATGAACTATGGGATGAATACCCACTGCAACCTGAAAAAGAAATTCGCACGATACTAGGTAACTTCTTATTCACAGGAGATGATGTACTGAAGCCAGTATCTTCCCTTAGTGGTGGACAAAAGGCTCGATTAGCTCTCGCAAAACTTATGATGCAAAAATCCAATTTGTTAATTCTGGATGAGCCGACGAACCATCTTGATTTAAATAGTAAAGAGATCTTGGAGAATGCTTTAATTGATTATCCTGGGACTCTTCTATTCGTTTCTCATGACCGCTACTTTATTAATCGCGTAACGACGACTGTTGTTGAGTTATCAACAGAAGGTGCACAGGAATATTTAGGGGATTACGATTACTACGTTGAAAAGAAAAATGAAATGATTGAACGTGCAGAGCTTGAACAGCAAGAAAATGCCGTTGACGTACCTGTTCAAAAGGTAGTTGCACAAGAAAAATTAAATTATCTAGAAGAAAAAGAACGTAAAAAACTAGAACGTCAACGCACTAGAAAAATTGAAGAATTGGAACAAAGTATCGTAGAGTTCGAAGAAGAAATTGCTGCGTTAGAAGATCAGCTTTGCTTACCAGAAATATATGCCGATTATGAAAAGGCTAGTGAAATTACAACTAAAAAACAAACGTTACAAGAACAACTTGAAGCTTGTATGGCAGAATGGGAAGAACTACATTTATAAAAGTATTTAAATTAGAAGGGTGTCTCATAAGTCGAGATTTTTTGACTATGTGACATCCTTTTTATTTTCTAATAGAAATCACCATAACTTGAAATATATCAACAATTCGACAAAAGATATCGATTTACCGACAAAGTTTGACATCGATATCAATCCGCGAATGAAAAGAAGATTATCTCGAAATACCTTTCGGATATTCACTGTTATTTTATTTCCCGAAAAAGGATATATTTAAAGGTCAGACCTCATTAAGTTTATCCACAATGTTATACACATATCCACCTTTAATATATAAACCCAAAAATAACTTTTCCACATTATCCACAATTATTAAAAAAGTTATACACATTTTATATACACAATAAAACCCACATTATCAACAGATAATATGGGTTTTATCCACAGTCTGTGGTTAATTTTGTGAATAACTACGCTTCAATATCTAATCCTGGATTTGCATTTAAAGCCAATGTTGCACGTTTTCCTTGTTCATATGCAATTGTACCCGCAGCTGCAATCATCGCTGCATTATCTGTGCATAAAGACAGCGGTGGAATAATTAGCTCAATGTTTTCCTTTTGTGCAAATTCAGCTTCTAAACGGGCACGAAGCCCTTTATTCGCAGCTACTCCACCAGCGAGAAGCACTTGTTTTACGTTATAAGCTTCCGCCGCACGAGACGCTTTCGTTACAAGTACGTCAATTACGCTCTCTTGGAAACTTGCCGCTAAATCTTCCGGCGCAATTTCTATACCACGTTGTTTTGCGTTATGCACAGTGTTGATAACTGCCGATTTCAATCCACTAAAGCTAAAATCATACGAATCCGGTTCTAGCCATGCACGAGGCAAGTCAATTGTCGGTTTACCTTCATGTGCAAGGCGATCAATGTGCGGACCACCTGGATATGGCATAGATAACGTACGAGCTACTTTATCATATGCCTCTCCTGCAGCATCATCTCGTGTTTCACCAATCACTTCAAATGAACCGTGTTCTTTCATATAAACAAGTTCTGTATGTCCACCAGATACAACGAGTGATAATAGCGGGAATTGAACTTCTTTTACTAAACGATTTGCATAAATGTGACCAGCAATATGATGGACACCAACTAACGGAATATCATGTGCAAAAGCCACTGCCTTCGCTGCATTTACTCCGATTAGAAGTGCTCCAACTAAACCAGGTCCTTCTGTTACAGCAATTGCATCAATATCATCAAAAGTGATGTTTGCTTCTTTTAAAGCTTCTTCTAACACAACTGTAATTTCTTCTACATGATGACGGGATGCAATCTCTGGTACAACGCCGCCAAAACGTTTATGACTTTCAATTTGTGATGCAACGACATTCGCAATGATCTCCGTTCCATTTTTAACAACCGCTACTGCTGTTTCATCACAACTTGTTTCAATACCAAGTATAATTGTATTTTTTTTCATTATATATTCACCCACATTACGAGACCATCTTCCTGATTGTCTGCATAGTATCGTTTACGAATTCCACCATTTTGAAACCCGTATTTTCTGTATAACTGTTTTGCTACTTCATTTGACACACGTACTTCAAGCGTCATCGCCTTTACCCCTAGCTCTTTCGCCTCGGAAATAACAGCTTTTAGTAGAGCATCTCCTAACTTTTGACCTCGGTATTCTGGCAAAATAGCTATATTTGTTATATGTGATTCATCAATAATTATCCACAATCCACAATACCCGATTACACGACCATCTTTTTCTAGCACAATGTAATGTGCATGTTCATTCATCGTTAATTCACGTTGAAAGGCATCTGCAGTCCAAGGAGTTGAAAAAGAGGCTTCTTCAATAGCTACAATTTGAGCAATATCATCGAGTTCCATCTTTCTAAATATCATATCCATCTTCTGCAAACCCCTACTTATTTTGACTTTCTAACCACTTTGTTTCAGCTTCAGCTAAACGAAGATAACTAGGAACAAATGCATGTACATCTTGTTCTTCTTTTTGTAATCCTAAAAATGCTAGCTCACTCGGTCTTGGATTATTTTTAGTGAAAGGAGCAAATACAGCTTGATCACCTAAATATTCTATAATTGTTTCTTTATGCAATTTAACATCGTTACCGATAAATAGAACAGGTTGTCCTCTATCTTTTAACATTTGCAACCAATCTACAATAAGAATAATTCGGTCTTCTTCTATTGAAGTTAACTGTTCTCCTTCATATGTATATAACCCTGTATAAATTTGTCCACGTCTTCCGTCGAATAAAGGACAAATTAACCCTTTGAAATTAGCACCGTTTGCAGCCACTACTTCTAAACTTGATACACCCACAATTGGTATTTGAAGTGACCAAGCTAATGTTTTTGCAGCCGTCACACCTATGCGAACTCCCGTATATGAGCCCGGTCCTGCAGCTACTACGATTTTCGTTAAGTCTTTCGGTTTTACACCACACTCTTTTAACAGTTGCTCTACAGCCGGCATAAGGCGTACAGAATGGTTTTTTGTTAAGTTTGTAATGATTTCCCCAATCACGTTTCCTTCCTCGATAAGGGATACACCCATTACGTAATTTGAAGTATCAATTGCTAGTACTTTCATCTTGTAATAGCTCCTCACATAATCTAATATAGCGATCTCCAATTGGCTCGAGCACGATTTTCCTCGTATCATCTCCAGCATGGAATAAACTAATTTGTAACTTTTCATTCGGTAAATAAGCTTCTATTAGATGAGCCCACTCTACTACTGTGATTCCTTCACCATAGAAATACTCATCAAAGCCTAAGTCTTCTTCACTTTCCGCTAAACGATACACGTCCATATGATATAACGGCAATCTTCCTTTATACTCTTTAATAATGTTAAAGGTAGGACTGTTTACGACCCTTTTCACTCCAAGACCTTTTGCTAGTCCCTTTGTAAAAGTCGTCTTGCCAGCTCCAAGATCTCCCTCTAAAATAATTACATCTTGGGATTTCACAAGTTTACCTAATTTTTCTGATAATCTTTGTGTTTCCTCAGAAGATTTTGTTGTTACTTCATATTTACTCACAGACTTCACCTACTTTATTCACAATGTTCTCTGCTCTTTATTATACAGGTTTTGAATATATAAAAAAGTCCTTAGGAGTTTTCCTAAGGATAGTTTGACTGTCTTTATTAGTTTTTTGTTAAAACAAATAAAAAAATACGAAACAACATGTTTCGTTCTTTTCTTTATATAAAATGGCGGTCCCGACCGGGGTCGAACCGGCGATCTCCTGCGTGACAGGCA
>JAQEWB010000019.1 GCA_027694045.1 Bacillaceae bacterium OF18-1A
AATAAAAATTGACGTTTCACGTTGTTTGTTTCGTTTAGTTTTCAAAGTTCAACATCGCGTTTCAGCGACTTTTATAATTTAACATTTCTTATTGAATCTGTCAACAACTTTTTTCTTTCGTTCCTGACGACGCTTATTAATTTATCATATTAATCATTCATTAGTCAACAGTTTCTTAAAAAAATGCCAAAATAATTTTATTTTGGCATGATATATAGCTTAATTACTACTAATGCAGCAACACCTGGCACCCCTAATAAACTCGTTACCGCTGCTGTCCCCATATTAATTGGAATATGAAAATCAAAATATGTCCCTATAACATTTACAATAAAAAGCAACGCTATCCCTAAAGTAACATGAAAGAGCGCTTTACCTATAAAACGTAACGGTTTAGACGATACACCAAAAACAAGAAAAATAAAAACAAGAGAAAGAATACCTACTATAATAATTGTAGAATTCATTTTTTCCTCCTTATGAATGACCTATACATATCTATTTGTATGGGACAAGACAACAAAAAAGAACATTTATCATGTAACTCCTGCTATTTCATCTTCATAGCCTCCACTCAATAACTCCAACATAAAAAACAAAAGGTTCCGCTTAAAAAAGCAGAACCTTTTACCATTGCTCCATCTTCACAGGACGACGCTTTGCTTCTTTTAACAAGAAGAAATATTTTGCCTCTGCTATTTTCAAAGAACAAAGTACTTCTTGAGATGGTTCAACACTTTGTTCAACCATTCTCTTCTGACGTAACCATTCATTCTTTACTTTTTCCAATAGTACAATTAACTTATCATCATACTCTTTACGCAATTTACCCTTTTTTTGAAAGAACATTTTTGTTTCTCCTCTTATACTTCTCTGCGGCCTTCTAGCGCTTTTGACAGAGTTACTTCATCTGCATATTCTAAATCTCCACCAACTGGCAGACCATGTGCAATACGAGTTACTTTAATACCTGTAGGCTTTAAGAGGCGGGATATATACATTGCTGTAGCTTCCCCTTCAATGTTAGGGTTTGTTGCTAATATTACTTCTTGTACCGTTTCGTCGTGCAATCGTTTTAAGAGTTGTGGGATATTAATGTCTTCCGGTCCAATTCCCTCCATTGGGGAAATAGCACCACGTAACACATGATACACACCTTGATACTCTTTCATTTTTTCCATCGCGATTACATCTTTCGGTTCTTGTACGACACAAATAACTGATTGATCTCGATGTGAATCATCACAAATATAACAAGGATCACGGTCAGTAATATGTCCGCATACAGAACAATATGCTAAATCTCGCTTCGCATTCACAAGCGCTTTCGCAAAACCTAACACATCATCTTCTTTCATATCTAATACGAAAAATGCCAATCGAACCGCTGTTTTCGGTCCGATTCCTGGCAATTTCATAAAACTATCGATTAGTTTTGATATTGGTTCTGGATAATGCATATATCAATATCCTCCTAGAACATTCCACCCGGTAAGTTTAAGCCTTTTGTAAATTTACCCATTGTAGAGTTTGAAAGTTCATCAGCCTTTTTAAGAGCATCATTTGTTGCAGCTAATACTAAGTCTTGTAACATTTCGATATCTTCTGGATCTACAACTTCTTCTTTAACTTTCACTTCAAGAATTTGCTTATGACCATTCGCAATAACTGTAATCATTCCGCCGCCAGCTGTACCTTCAACTGTTTTTTCGCCAAGCTCTTCTTGTGCCTTCGCCATTTCTTTTTGCATCTTTTGCATTTGTTTCATCATGTTATTCATATTTCCCATTCCGCCACGCATCATAATAAATTCCTCCTAATAATAATTACTCTTTTATTTCAATAAGTTCCTGCCCTACTAATTTTACCGCTTCTTCTATGAGAGGATCTTCTTTTTTCTCTGGGCTTTCTTCAGAATCCCCACCTTCGCGTTGTAAAAAGTCCTCACGAATTTTACCCCATTCGCTTTTCGGGATAGCAATCATATTTAACCTTTTACTTAGCAATTCAAAAAGAATTTGTTCCAAGGTATCCATTGCCTCACGATTTTCACTCGCCATTTTACAATGAATCTCATATTGAAACGCTAACACATAAGTATCATCTGAAGCCGCTACTGGCTCACTGTTTTCTAATAAAACAGCAAATGCCACTTTGTTATAAGATTTGAGTCTTCCTAACAACTCGCCCCATACGGCTTTCAATTGTTCTAAGTCTTGACGCTTTGCTTGCTTTAATACTTCATTTACACGTCCAACAGGAATTTTCATACTTCCTGTCCGTACCGGTTTTGGCGTCGCACGCGTCTCTCTTACTTCTGATTGCACACCAGCTGGTACGCCGTTCTTTTTGACTTGTTCTAACTCTTTCTCCAGTTGCTGCATCCTATTCATAATTGCTTGTAAACGATCTGTACCGTTTGCTTGCATCATAAACTGCTGACACAGTTGCACCATAACAACCTCTAAGAAAATACGTGGATGGTTTGTCCACTTCATTTCCTGTTGCCCCTTACTAAGGGTATGAATAATCTCATAGATCACTTCTGGTTGCATTTCTTCACTTAATGTACGGAATTGCTCATCTACAATTACCCGTTCTAACATATGTTCCAATTGTGGTGAAGTTTGATATAAAAGCATATCACGATAATAGTAAATAAAATCCTCCATAAAACGAACAGGATCCTTACCTTTACTCATCATCTCATCTATGATACGCAATGCCCTTGATACATCATTTTCACGTATACATTCTACTAAGTTGCCTAAATATTGCTGAGAAACTGAACCCGTTACAGCTAATACATCTTCTGTCGTAACGGTCTCATCACTATAAGATATAGCCTGATCAATAAGACTAAGCGCATCACGCATTCCACCTTCAGCAGCACGCGCAACAATTTGTAACGCTTCTTCTTCTACTTGCGTCCCTTCATTTGTCACAACCGTTGATAATCTCTCAACAATATCATTCACTGATATTTTTCGGAATTCAAAACGCTGACAACGCGAAATAATTGTAGGCGGGATCTTATGAGGTTCTGTCGTCGCCAAGATAAAGATAACATGTCCTGGCGGTTCTTCTAGGGTTTTTAAAAGTGCATTGAATGCACCCATAGACAGCATGTGAACTTCATCAATAATGTATACTTTATATTCTACAGCACTTGGAGCATATTTTACTTTATCTCTTATATCTCGAATTTCATCTACACCGTTATTTGAAGCCGCATCAATTTCTAATACGTCTGAAATAGATCCTTGTGTAATTCCTAAACAAGAAGGACATTCATTACAAGGTTCAGCTACCGGAGCGTGTTCACAGTTAATTGCTTTTGCAAATACTTTTGCAATTGTTGTTTTTCCTGTTCCCCTCGGACCAGAAAATAAGTAAGCATGTGAAACTTTCTCTTGAAGAAGGGCATTTTGCAACGTTTTTGTCACGTGCTTTTGACCGACTACATCTTCGAACTTTTGCGGTCTCCATGTTCGGTATAACGCTTGGTATGACACGAAAATACGGCCTCCCTCAAAGGTTATTATCTCACTTATTATAACCCATTCTGTTTATAGATTCCAAAAGTTATTTTCTATACAAAAAACCCACCTTTAAATTAAGGTGAGTTTTGTATACATATATAACTGCCGTGCACCTTCTGTCGATTACGTACCATAAGCGTTACTCAAGCAGTTAGCTCGGTTCAGGCACTCCTGCGGCACACGAGAAGACCCGCTTATTGCTGCTTCCTTCCGGACCTGACAAGGTTCACGGGGTCCCGTTGCGCAGGACCCAAACGTCAACACCACTTACTTAAGGCAGACCTTACAGCAACATAACCTCGAGAAGGGATTCGGCCTCGCTAGAGCGGATTGCGAGTATAGGGCACCGCTACCTCCCCGCTTAGCACGGCAAAGTTAAAACCAATATTCGGTTGCCTTCATTAAAGGCATTATCAGTATAACTTGTTTTTTTATAAAATGCAAATGTGTTAATTCTCTTCGTTTTTCTCTAATTTTTTTATCGCTTTTCTTCTTTTTCGAAGCTCTCTAAAAAAGTTTGTTAACAATGTACCACATTCTTCTTCTAATACACCGGGCACTACCTCGCATTGATGGTTAAAGCGTTCCTCCGTTAAAAGGTTCATTAATGTCCCTGCACATCCACCCTTCGGATCACTTGCACCATATACAACTCGCTTCACTCTTGATAAAACAATTCCACCGGCACACATAGGACAAGGCTCTAATGTGACATATAACGTTGCATCTTCTAAACGCCATGTTCCTAGTTTTTTGCAAGCCTCATCAATAGCTAGCAACTCGGCATGAGCTATTGACCTTTGCTCAGTTTCCCTTAAATTATGAGCAACACTAATTACTTCACCATCTAACACTATAACCGCACCAATTGGTACCTCTTGTATTTCCTCTGCTTTTTTGGCTTCTTCTATTGCCAATTTCATAAAATAAATATCTTGATCTTGTTCCATAACATAGTCCTTTCATTATAAATAAAGTACACCTATTTCCATTTACTACATATGGGATAACTTTTATAAATTCAATCCACCCTAAAGAAAAAGAGAGGAGATTATATATGAAGAATACTGCCTTGCTCATTATTGATATGATTAACGATTTTCAATTTTCACACGGGCCTATACTAGCTCAAAAATGCGAAATAATAACAAACCCTATTTTACAATTAAAGAAAACAATGAAATCCTTTGGCTATCCAATAATTTACGTTAATGATCACTATCAACTTTGGAGATCTGACATTGATCAACTTATTACTCACTGTACAAATACGTATAGTGAAAATATAATTCATAAAATTGCCCCGAGTTCTGATGATTACATTTTTATTAAACCACATTACTCTGCTTTTTATGAAACGCCTTTGAATTCCCTATTAGGTTATTTAAAAATAGAAAACTTAATTTTAACAGGAGTTGCCGGAAATATATGCATTCTGTTTACAGCTAATGATGCCCATATGCGAAATTATACACTGTATGTACCAAAGGATTGTATTGCCTCTAATAGCGACCAAGATAATAGGCATGCTTTAAAAATAATGGAAACTATATTGAAAGCAAATATAATGCCATCATCGCAATTAAAATTTAATTAATACATATATCTATTTTCTAACTTTTTATATCAAATTAACCCACTTGCTCTCCTCTTGTGCTACAATGATTCTGTTTTGTGTTTTTAGTAGTCACGGCAAATCACTGATTGAAAGGAGGAAACAGCGTGACCGGAGTACCATTTATCACGGTTGAAGGACCAATTGGTGTTGGAAAGACTTCACTTGCGAAGGAAATTTCAACTCACATGCAACTCCACTTACTAAAAGAGATTGTTGATGAAAATCCCTTTTTAGGAAAATTCTACGAAGACATCGACGAATGGAGTTTTCAAACAGAGATGTTCTTTCTTTGTAATAGATACAAACAATTGGAAGATATTAACATAAAGTATTTGAATCAAAGGAAGCCAGTAGTAGCAGATTATCATATATTTAAAAATCTAATTTTTGCATCCCGTACATTAAAAGATTCTCAATATGATAAGTACATGCAAATCTATCGTATCCTTACGCAAGATATGCCTGTGCCAAATGTCATCGTTTATTTAACAGCGAGCCTGGAAACATTACAAAAACGAATTGCAATGCGCGGAAGAGAATTCGAGAAAAATATGGATCCAAATTACTTACTACAGCTCACAAAAGATTATGAAACAGCAATGGAGTCTTTTAAAAAGGATCATCCTGATATCCCAGTACTAAAATTTAATGGAGATGATATGGATTTTGTGAAAAATCCCAATGATTTAAACGTCATCCTATCCGCCCTTCAAAATACTCTCTTAAAGGAGTCGAAATAACAATGAATTTAAGGCAAAAATACGATATACCAAATGACGCAGTAATCACTATCGCTGGAACAGTAGGTGTCGGCAAATCAACTATGACAACTGCATTAGCTAACGCTTTAGGTTATCGCACATCATTTGAAAAAGTAGATTCTAATCCATACTTGGACAAATTCTATGCTGATTTCACTCGCTGGAGCTTCCACCTGCAAGTGTACTTCTTAGCAGAACGTTTTAAAGAACAAAAAAGAATTTTTGAATATGGTGGCGGTTTTGTTCAAGATCGTTCTATTTATGAAGACACTGGAATCTTCGCAAAAATGCATCACGAAAAAGGTACGATGACGGAAACTGATTATGAAACATACAAAGGGTTATTTGACGCTATGGTCATGACTCCTTACTTCCCTCATCCAGACTTATTAATTTACTTAGAAGGTTCTTTCGATGATATCGTCGATCGTATTCAAGAACGTGGACGTCCGATGGAACAACAAACACCAATTGAGTATTGGCAAGAAATGCATGGCCGTTATGAAAACTGGATTAATAACTTTAATTCATGCCCTGTTTTACGACTAAACATTAATGAATACGATATTTTAAAAGATGGCGATTCCATTGAACCAATCATTAAAAAAATCGGTCATTTTTTAAAACAAACACGTAAACTTGTAAAATAAAAAACCCGTGCATACGCACGGGTTTTTCTATTAAATTACTTCTTCTTTGTTGGAGCAATAATTTCACTCTCAGGTTTTCCAGCGTTAATACGCTGACGAACAGTACTTGTACTAATATCGTACGCCTCAGCAATCTCTTTAACAGTCATTTCTTTCCCATTAATTACTGCTGTTAATACTTTACCTGTACGTTTTGGAGCCGCTTCTTTCTTTACAGCTTCTTTTTTAACTTTTTTTGGTACCTCTACTTTTGCCGCAGTTTGTTTTACATCACAAGTGCAACCACAAAGTTTACGGAATGTATCATCGCTAATAATGCGCGATACATTTGCACCACTGTTTAAAATTCTATTGTTCTTACAGACAGGACATTGTACATAATATAAAGTTTTTCCATCTAAAGGAAACGTTTGTATAATAAGATCCATGTTGACTCCTTTCATATCTATGAAGATAATCATCGGAATATGAGTGTGTAATAAGGACAAAATCGCCTTACACCATACTTTATGATTGGTTTTAAAATAAAAACTCGTTACGTGTTGGTAACGAGTTCTCCAATCTCCACTTATATGCGCTGTTGTCAATTATATCTGGAGGAGGTAGAGGGATTCGAACCCCCGCGCGACTCTCGCCGCCTGTCGGTTTTCAAGACCGATCCCTTCAGCCAGACTTGGGTATACCTCCATATTGACATCAAATATAATATCAAAAGAAAAACAGTTAGTCAACCCTACTAAAATAAATTATGAGGAAAGGAAAATTTTACTTTTCCCCTCCTGCATTATAGTACTGACAACGCTCATAATTACCAATCACTCATACCGATGAATGTTTAAATTTACTTAATAACTGTTTTTCCTCCCATATAAGGGCGAAGAACTTCTGGAATTATAATTGTACCATCTTCTTGTTGGTAATTCTCTAAAATAGCTGCAACCGTACGTCCAATTGCAAGACCAGATCCATTTAATGTATGAACATGTTCTGGTTTTCCATTTGGCTCACGACGGAAACGAATATTCGCACGTCTCGCTTGGAAAGCCTCAAAATTACTACAAGAAGAAATTTCACGATATGTGCCATAGCTTGGAATCCATACTTCAATATCGTATTTCTTCGCCGCTGTAAATCCTAAATCGCCTGTGCACATGCTCATAACGCGATATGGCAACTCTAATAATTGTAACACGCGTTCTGCATCATTTGTTAATTTTTCTAACTCTTCATAAGAATCTTCTGGTTTTACAAACTTCACAAGTTCTACTTTATTAAACTGATGCTGACGAATTAAGCCACGTGTATCACGGCCAGCTGAACCTGCTTCAGAACGGAAACAAGAACTAAATGCAGCATATCTTATAGGCAATTGCTCTTTATTTAAGATTTCATCACGGTGCATATTTGTTACAGGTACTTCAGCTGTTGGAATTAAGAAGTAGTCTTCACTTTCAATACGGAATGCATCTTCTTCAAACTTTGGAAGTTGTCCTGTTCCTGTCATACTTGCACGGTTTACCATATACGGAGGTAATACTTCTTCATATCCGTGCTCATCAGTGTGAAGATCCAGCATAAAGCTAATTAAAGCACGCTCTAATCTTGCGCCAGCACCTTTGTAGAATACAAAGCGGCTTCCTGTTACTTTCCCAGCACGTTCAAAATCTAAAATTCCTAAATCTGTAGCAAGATCCCAATGTGGTTTTGGTTCAAAAGTAAATTCTTTCACTTCTCCCCAAGTACGTGCTACTACATTATCATCCTCTGTTTCACCAACTGGAGCAGACTCATGAGGAATATTTGGGATAGATAGCATTAATCTTTCTAAATCTTCTTCAACTGTACGAAGTTCATTATCAAGATCTTTTACTTTATCTCCAACCTCACGCATTTCTACAATTAGAGCTTCCGCATCTTTCTTTTCGCGCTTCAATACAGAGATTTGTTGAGATACTTCGTTACGTTTACTTTTTAGTTCCTCTGTTTGAACAAGCAGTTCTCTTCTTCTCGTATCCAACTCTTCAAAGCGACCAAAATCAGTTAAATCTTCGCCTCTATGCTGTAATTTTGCTTTTACTTCTTCAAAATTTGTACGTAAAAATTTAATATCAAGCATTATATACTCCTCCTTTTATTTTATAAAACACAAAAAACTCCCGTCCCTATATAAAGGGACGGGAGTTAACCCGCGTTGCCACCCTAGTTGAAAGCATTACTACTTTCCTCTCAAGTAGAAATAACGGCTCTTCACCGGGAATGCTTACTAATCATAAAGATATTCCACATTCCATTCCAGGATGGATTCACAAACTGTTTCTATCGATTTCCACCAACCATCGACTCTCTATAAGAAACTACATTTGTTACTATTTCCTATCAACACGCTTATTTTATAAAATTGTTACCATCAATTTACTATAATCTTATACAAGTTGCAAGTTACTTATACAACTTTTTTCATTTTCGCTTCTTTTACCATTTCTACAAAGTATGCTGTTACACGATGATCATCTGTTAATTCTGGGTGGAAAGAAGCAGCTAAAAACGGCCCTTGCCTTACCGCTACCATTCGATCACCATGCGTAGAAAGTACTTCAACATCATCAGCCACATTCACAACATATGGGGCGCGAATAAATACGCCAATAAAGTCTTCCCCCACACCTTTAATTGAAAGTGCGGCTTCAAAGCTATCTTTTTGACGTCCAAATGCATTACGTTCAACTGTAATATCCATCGCACCAATATGCGCTTCTTCATAACCAATAAGTGTTTTTGCAAGAAGAATCATACCTGCACACGTACCAAACATTGGTTTACCAGACTTCGCAAATGTGCGAAGAGGTTCCATGAAAGCATACTTATCAATAAGACGGCGCATTGTTGTGCTTTCACCGCCTGGTAAAATAAGACCATCAATTTCTTCAAGTTGTTCTATACGCTTTACAACAACAGCTTCTGCACCACTTGCTTCAACTGATTTTATATGCTCACGAACTGCACCTTGAAGACCTAGTACACCGATTTTCACCATTTTAAAGATCTCCTTTAATTACCATCCACGCTCTTGCATGCGTTGTTCTGGTAATAACGTCGAAATTTCGATACCTTTCATTGCATTACCTAATCCTTTAGAAAGGTTTGCAATTAGTTCATAATCTTCATAATGAGTCGTTGCTTCAACGATTGCACGTGCAAATTTCTCTGGATTCTCTGATTTGAATATACCAGATCCAACAAATACACCGTCAGCACCAAGTTGCATCATTAACGCTGCATCCGCTGGTGTTGCTACACCACCTGCTGCAAAGTTTACAACTGGTAAACGACCAAGACGTTTAATTTCAAGTAGTACTTCATATGGAGCACCAGTATTTTTTGCATATGTCATTAGCTCATCTTCACGTAAACTTGCAACTTGACGGATTTCTGCATTGACTTGACGCATATGACGCACTGCCTCTACAATGTTTCCTGTTCCTGGCTCACCTTTTGTACGAAGCATAGATGCACCTTCTGCAATACGACGTGCAGCTTCTCCGATATCACGGCAACCACATACAAATGGAACTGTGTAATCACGTTTATTTAAATGGTATACTTCATCAGCAGGAGTTAATACTTCACTCTCATCGATATAGTCTACCCCTAATGATTCTAATACACGTGCTTCTACAAGGTGACCAATACGGCATTTCGCCATAACTGGAATTGATACTGCCCCCATAACTTCTTCAACAATTGTTGGATCCGCCATACGAGAAACTCCACCTGCTGCACGAATATCTGCTGGTACACGCTCTAATGCCATAACGGCAACTGCGCCTGCCTCTTCTGCAATCTTTGCTTGTTCAGCGTTAATTACGTCCATAATAACGCCGCCCTTTTGCATTTCTGCCATTCCACGTTTTACACGTTCTGTCCCTGTTACATTTATCATGTACAAAAACCCCCCTAGGTGAATTGCTTTTCCCCGTTAAAGGCGAAAATTAAGAATACTCTTACATTCTACCATTAACTATCAGATGCTTGTCTACTACTTTTTCATAAAGTCGGTATGAAAAATAGGAATAAAAAAAAGCTCCTACAATAAGGAGCTTTTAAAACCAACCTTTTACCGTATCAACAGCACTATTCCACATACCACTAAAGAATGAACCGATTCCACGCATAGAACGAGTAAACCAGTTTGCTTCTTCTACTGCAGATGTTGTTACAAGGTCTACTTGCAATAACTTACCAGATAAAAACCCAGGGTCATTCGGATCTTTTGGTGTGATTACCATTTGACCAAGCGCAGCACCTTTTTTAATAGGTGCTTCTTGTCCCTTGCTTGCTTCTTTTAATTCCGCTTTATAAATATCTTTGCTTCCTTTTGGCATTGGAAGTGAAACAGCTTGTTTTGTTTGAACTGCCACATCTTTATCTTTTGCATTTTCTACTCGTACTGTTTCCTTACCTTTTACCGATGTACCTTTTTCATACATTTTCTTCATTTCAAAGTTAGCAAATCCATAATCATATAATTTTTTCGTTTCATCAAAACGTGCTGTATGAGAGTTTGTTTTAATCACAACAGAAATGAAACGCATACCATTTTTTTCTACAGTCCCAGTAAAGCAATCTCCAGCTTCTGGAGTTGAACCTGTTTTTAGACCGTCTACACCATCGTATTTCTTAACTAAACCTTCAAGCATCCAGTTCCAGTTAGACATCTCAATACGATCTGTAGTACCCTCACGGAATGTTTTTTTCGGGATCTTTGCTGTATCTAATATTTTAGGGAAATCTTTAATAAGATGTTGAGCTAAAATTGCAACATCTCTCGCAGACATTTTATTTTCCTCGTCCGGCGTTGTTCCCTCTGGATGTTGACCTTTTAAATCTTTATTTGTTAAGCCTGTAGAATTTACAAACTTATAATTTTTCAATCCAAATTCTTTGGATTTTTCATTCATCATTTTTACAAAGTCTACTTCTTTTCCTGCAACTGCTTCGGCTAAAGCGATTGTTGCACCATTAGCTGAGTAAATCGCCATTGCTTCGTATAATTCTTTTACCGTATACGATTCGCCATTTCGTAAAGGCACATTTGATAAGGAACGATCTTGTGAAATTTTATATGCGTAATCAGAAACTTTAACCTTTTGGTCCCACTTTAGTTTTCCTTTCGCAACAGCTTCATTCACTAAGTATTCACTCATCATTTTAGTCATACTAGCAATTGCCAATAATTCATCAGCATTTTTTTGATATAAAATCTTCCCGGAATCTGCTTCTACTAAAATTGCTGCACCAGCTTCAATATTTAATGGTGCGCTTGTTTCTGCTGATACATTACCATATGGTACAAGCATGCCACAAATAAATGTGAATGCAGCTACCAATGCAATGACCCTTTTGCAAAACATACCTTTCACTTTTGTTACCCCCAATATCTATGTACTCACATAACCGTTATTCTAACATAATCAAAAAAAAATAGACAGAGATATCAAATCTCTGTCTATTTGTATATAAGACATTATAATGAGTAGTTTGGAGCCTCTTTTGTAATTTGTACGTGGTGAGGGTGACTTTCACGTAAGCCAGCACCTGACATGCGAATGAACTGTGCATTCTCACGTAAGAATTCTAAATCTTGTGCTCCGCAATATCCCATGCCTGCACGTAAGCCACCAACTAATTGATGAACTGTATCTGCTAAAGGTCCTTTATATGGTACTCGTCCTTCAATGCCTTCTGGAACAAGTTTTTTGTTTCCTTCTTGGAAGTAACGATCTTTACTTCCTTTTTCCATTGCTCCGACAGAACCCATACCACGATATACTTTAAATTGACGACCTTGGTAAATTTCAGTTTCTCCAGGGCTTTCAGCAACACCGGCAAACATACTACCTAGCATAACAACGTTTGCTCCTGCTGCTAAAGCTTTCACCATATCACCAGAGTACTTAATACCACCATCAGCGATAACTGGAATACCATGTTTACGAGCTTCTGTTGCACAGTCATAAACTGCTGTTAATTGTGGTACACCAACACCAGCTACAACACGTGTTGTACAGATAGATCCTGGTCCAATACCAACTTTAACTACGTTTGCACCAGCTTCAATTAATGCTTTTGTTGCTTCAGCAGTAGCAACATTTCCAGCAATAATATTTAGTGATGGATATTTCGCACGAACTTCTTTTACTTTATCAATAACACCTTGAGAATGTCCATGAGCTGTATCAAGGACGATCGCATCTACCTGTGCTTTTACTAGCGCATCAATACGGATCATTGCATCAGCTGTTACACCAACTGCTGCTCCAACTAATAAGCGTCCTTGCTTATCTTTCGCTGAATTTGGGAATTCAATTACCTTTTCAATATCTTTTATTGTAATAAGCCCTTGTAATACGCCGCTGTTATCAACAAGAGGGAGTTTTTCAATTTTATACTTTTGTAGGATCTTTTCAGCTTCTTCTAGCGTTGTACCAACTGGAGCTGTAATTAGCTGTTCTTTTGTCATTACGTCGGAAATCTTGATTGAGTAGTCTTGGATAAAACGCATATCACGGTTTGTAATAATACCAACTAATTTTTGTTCGTCTAGATTATTTACAATTGGTACACCAGAGATACGGTATTTCCCCATAAGATGCTCAGCATCATATACTTGATGTTCTGGAGTTAAAAAGAAAGGATCTGAGATAACGCCACTTTCAGAACGTTTTACTTTATCTACTTGCTCGGCTTGTTGTTCAATAGACATGTTTTTATGAATGATTCCTAAACCACCTTGACGAGCCATTGCAATAGCCATGTCTGCTTCTGTTACTGTATCCATACCTGCACTAATTAACGGGATGTTTAGCTGTAAGCTTTCAGATAAAACTGTTTTAACACTTACTTCTCTTGGTAATACATCTGACTTTGCTGGTACAAGTAATACGTCATCAAAAGTCAAACCTTCTTTAACAAATTTAGATTCCCACATAATTGTTCCCCCCATGATACCAGAAATTATTATTAGTAGCTTATCAATTGGTTAAAATACTGTCAAGGACGTATATATATGTTAGAATTTTTAGACAATAAAAGGAGCGTAATATATGCATCAAACACATTGTACTTGGCAGCAATTAAGTTTCTTCTTTTCATCTCAAAATGTACAACGTTATCTTGCCCGTTGTTATGAAAAATCCTCCATACAAGATGCTGAAAAAAAAAGCTTTGAAAATTGTTATCCCTTTATTTATTACTTAGAGCATGGGAAAAATTATTATGAGTTATATAAAGCAGCCCCCTTTTCAATTCAACCGATGTTGTTGTTTTATGGGATTAGTCAACTGTTTAAAGCTTGCTTACTCACAATTGATCCGAATTATCCCGAATCAACTACCGTTTTAGCTCATGGTGTTACGACCCGTAAACGAAAAAAACAAGGGTATCAATTTTTAGAAGATGAAGTGAAAATACAAAAAAATGGGTTGTTTACTCATGTTGCAGAACAGCTGTTTCACATGAAACACTTAGAAGCAGAAAAGTTTAATATGTTAGAATTAATGGGGAAAATTCCTGAGTTACAAAATTTATTTCGCTATAGTCAAAAAGGAACAACATTATATAAGATTGATTCACCAACTAAAAATGAGCTCTCCTTTTCAGTCAACATATTAGATCGACTGCATATGACTAAAGAGCGGTTTTCTCGTTACATGGAAACAACTTGTAAGCATTTATCACTACAATATGTACCTGGGAAAACTAATGAGTCTACCGTGCTTTTTACAGCACCTACTCAATCATGGAATCCTATGTATAGTACCCCTTTATACTACGAGCATCTTACTAATACTTATTATTTACCACTTACGACTGATCCTAGAAATCCTAAACCAATATTACCTGAGCTCCTTGTTCATTACTTATTGCTCTATAATTTAAGCATGATTTCCAGATATGAAACGGATTGGTGGTATGACTTACTTGGAAGTTACAGTTCTGAAGATTATCCATTTATTTATCAGTTTCTCAATATTTCCGCTCAAAAAATTCCTTATTATATTTCAGCATTTTTACTCACAGAATCCAGCCTATTTCATGGGAAATAAAAAAACACAAGTCAAAAGACTTGTGTTTTTAGTTGCTTGGCGACGTCCTAC